>CALVMW010000004.1 GCA_944349335.1 uncultured Bacilli bacterium | reverse complement strand
TAGTAGTCAATAATATCGATGTCACAGATAATATCGTTTATGCTGATGGCGTCTACAGTTATGAAGCTACTATGGTTGAAGGTGGCTTTATTGTTCAAGCTACTTTCGCTTTAAATACTACTGAAACTAATGTTTATCATGATGGTGTACTATATCAAAGTATTACTTATGATGCATTAGGTAATTTAATCGCTTTAGGTGATCCTGTTGAATCTTCTACTACTTTTGATGGAGGAACAGGTACTGAAGATGATCCTCTTATTATTACTTCAGTTGATCAATTAGAAGCTATCGATACTGCTAGTGATACTGCTGTCTATTTTAGATTAGATGCTGATGTATCTATTAAATCTGCTCTTAGCTTTGGTACAAGAAGTGAAACCCATCTTGATTTAAATGGTAATACATTATCTGTTACTACTGATTTAGCTTCTAGTTTCACAACAGGTGACAATTATATTGCTAATGGTACATTAGTAATGGATGGAACAACAGGCGTTAATACTAGCATTTATGTTGCTAATGGTGCTTCTTTAACTATTGATTCGGTTGTTGCTTCTTCGCCTTCTTCTTTTGCTTATGTAAATGAATCAGCTTCTTCCTTAAATATCATCGATTCAGAAATCAGTGCTACTGTCTATGGTGTATCAACTAATGCATCTGCTGAGAGTAATTATGATGTTAATATTAATATTGAAAATAGTACGATTACAACCGCAAGTGAAAACCATGATAATACTGCGGTTTTAATTAACATTCCTTCTACAGTTTCTATAACCGGTTCTACTATTTCTGGCGAAAGACAATCTCTTATTGTTAGAGGTGGCGATGTTACAGTAACTGATTCTACTATTAGATATGCAGGTGAATATTTTGGAACTGCTGGTGCAAATGATCATTATACAGGTACATGGGGTAGCGGTAATGAAGTTCCCGCTTCAGCCATTGTTATTGGTGATTATTCAACTAACGCCTATAGATATGATGCAACTTTAACTCTTGGAAATGTCACTTTTGAGGATTTAACAACAGGAGAAACTACTCCTTATCAAATCTATTTAAATCAAGATGCTGATTATCAAGCCACTTTAAATATTGATAATGTTAGCTATAATCAATTTGATGCATCTCGAGTTTATAAAGGTACAAATTCAGTTATCAATATCGTTGATGCAAAAAATGGGGAAACTTCTTTTGTTGATGGTAAGAGTTCTACTAGTGTTTATGATGATGCAGTAATAGGATTTCTTAGTGAGTTGACTCCTACTACAACAGTTTTCTCTTTTGAGGGTGGTAGTGGAACAGAAGAAGATCCTTTAACAATTAGTGATACTACTCAACTTTCTTATATTGATGATTCTCTTGTTTCTTTAACTGGCGCTGAGTATTTTGCACTTAGTGAAAATATTGATGCTTCTGAGAATTTAGACTTCTCTACTAGTAGCACTATTAATCTTGATTTAGATCAACATACATTAGATTTTGCAATTGTTGATAACAGTAATTATTCTACTGTAGTTAGTAATAGTAATGTCACGATTAGTAATGGAATTATTAATTATGATCTTGCTAGTTCAACTACATTAGATCCTGCTGGTTCATTTGCTGTTCAAGATAATGGTTCATTAACTTTTGAAGGTGTAGAAGGCACTTCTAAATATAGAACTTTTGTCTATATGGGTGGACAGAATACTACTTTAAATATTAATAATTCCGACTTAACAGCTGCTGCCTTTGCTGTTGGAACTAATGCTGGCACTTCTGACAATTATTATGTTGACATCAATATTTCTAAGTCTAATATTACTTCAACAGGAGCCGCTGGTATCTTGATGAATGTTCCTGGAACATTAGATATTGAAGGTAGTTATATTACAGGTGAATCACAAGGATTATTGATTAGGGCTGGTACAACAACTATTTCTAATAGTACAATTGAGTTAACTGATGTTGATGACTCTGAATGGCAGAAAGAATATTTAAATAATCCTTGGGGATCTGGTAACGCTGCTCCTAAAGCTGCTATCACTATTGGTGATAGTTGGAAAAACCCCAATACATCCTCTGCTTCTTATTATGGTGACAAGGTTTTGAATCTTACTAATATTAAGTTTGTCTCTGCTGATTTTACTGATATTTATGCTTATGTTCCTAAAGATAACATAGATGGAATTGAGGTTACCATAAAAATAGATGATACTACTGCTGCCTCTGCTACAATAGATGGTGAAAACTATAATTTAGTTAAATAGAATTATATTATTTAAAAAAGTGCAGGGTAATTCCTGCACTTTTTTATTCATAATTATAAATAAACAACTTTATTTTAATTAATAAGAATTGTAGTAAATTATTATTTATTCATTTTTAGTTGACTTTATAGATGATATAATTTTTAGTATGAAAAATATTTATAGTTTTAAAAGGATTATTTTTATCTTTATCTCCGGACTGATAAGCGGACTATTTATTTCTATTGGTGGTTTAACAAATGTTATTGCTCTTAATAATTATATGAGAGCATTAGGATCCTTTACTTTTTCTATTGGGTTATTATTAGTTCTTTTTTTTTCTTCTCATCTTTATACCGGAAAAATAGGTTTTGCTTTAACTAAAGAAAACAGAAAAATCTCTTATTTTATCGATCTAGTTATTATGTTAATCGCTAATCTACTGATGGCATATTTAATAGGTTTAATCTTTAATTATATTTATGCAAATGATGCGGCGATGAAAGAGACAATAACTAGTATTACTAATTCTCGATCAGTTACTGATTTATATAGTTTTGTTAAATCTTTTGTTCTTTCACTTTTCTGCGGGATTTTTGTTTTCTTAGCATGTTATTTTTATCAGAATATTCAAAATGCTGTTTTAAAGATATTCTTAGTTATTTTTTCAGTTTTTATTTTTGTTTTTACAGGCTTTGAACATTGTATTGCTAATATGTTTTATTTTAGCTTAGGTGGAAGTTATGCTAATGGCTATTTATTTAATATATTAACTACAATTTTAGGTAATTCATTAGGTGCATTATTTATTTATGGAATAACATATTTTTTAAAGGCTAATAAAAAAGATGAAAGTAAAGATAACTCTAGTCAAAAAAACTGAAAATGATGATCTTATGCTTTTATATGAAAAAGATATGAAAGATCCTTGTCCATATAAAGTGGGTGAAGTTTATTATTATTTGGGTGATAAAAAGCCAGAGGGCTTATGTGAACAAGCTTGGAGAAGTATATTTCCTTATGCTTTTTCTTTATATAATGGTTCGAGCCATCTTTTTGGTGAATGGATGAAAAATCCCCGTAGTGCGATGGTTTCATGTGATGATGGCTTTAGACCAGCAAGTTTTTATTTAGAAGTTGTGGATTAAAAAAAGCTCATGATATCATGAGCTTTATTTTTTTATTACTTATGAATCTCAGTAAGACGAGCAGCTTTACCTTTTCTATCTCTGAGGTAGAAGAGTTTCTTTCTTCTAACTTTACCATGTTTAAGGACTTTGATAGAAGCTAAGACAGGTGAATTGACGAAGAAAGTTCTTTCGACGCCAATACCTTGAGAATCCTTACGGACGATGAAGGTTCTGTTGACGCCTGTGCCTTTGATAGAAATACAGATACCTTCAAAAGCCTGTTGTCTTGTTTTGTTACCTTCTCTGATTGTAACCATGACTCTTAAAGTGTCACCAGTAACAAAATCAGGGATGTCGTTTCTGATCTGAGTAGCAGAAACTTCTTGGACTAAGTTTTTGTTCATGTTTTCTCCTTTGGAAATGATTATATTTTCCTGAAGTTCATAGGCAAGCTAGCGGAGCCTCAGTAAGCTTTATGAAATAAAGCATTTGCTAATATATCATAATTAAATGTGCTATTCAATAATTTTTATATTTTTTCTTGAAACTTCACTTCTGTATTTGTATAATTGTTATCGCTAGGCATTTTTATGCTCTTTTTTGAGCGAAAAATGTTGGTGGGAGACTTATGACTTAGTCAATGTCACCACACACGTAATTCAAGGAGGGATTCAACGTGAAAAAAGTCACAAGAGTTCTGATTATCAGAGCTGAAGGCGGCGGTGCTAACCCCGCTAAGTTGGGACAGAAACTTGGTCCTTTTGGTATCGGCGGTAAATTCTGTCAGGAATTTAATCTTAAGACTGCTGATAGAAAAGGCGAGATTGTCCCTTGCGTCCTCACTATTTATGAGGATAGAACATTTGACATGTCTTTCAAAACCACACCTACAACTTATCTTATTTTGAAAGCTGCTAACCTTGAAAAGGGCCGTAAAGGCACTGATAGAGGTGGCAATCCGAAGCAGAGCGTCGGAAAGATCACAAGAGAAGACGTCAAGAAGATTGCTGAGTACAAGATGCCTGATCTTAATGTCGATTCGATCGAAGCTGCTATGAGATGTGTTGAAGGCTCATGCCGTAGCATGGGTATCACCATCGTTGGCTAGGAGGATATCACATGGCAAAGGTTTCTAAAAAATACGCTGCTAGTCTTAAACTTTACGATAAGAGCAAAAAATACTCTGTCGCTGAAGCTTGCGAAATCTGCAAAAAGACTGCTACAGCTAAATTTGATGAGTCTATAGATGTTTGTTTCAAACTTAATATTGATCCTCGTCAAGCTGATCAACAGCTCAGAGGAACAATCGCCTTACCTCATGGAAATGGTAAGACTAAAAAGATTTTAGCTATTACTGATAAAGTTGAAGCTGCTAAAGAAGCTGGTGCTGATTATGTTGGTCAGCAGGATATGCTCGATAAGATTCAAAAAGAAAACTGGTTCGGTTTTGATGTTATCGTCGCTACTCCTAATATGATGGGCTTATTAGGTAAGATGGGTCGTGTTTTAGGTCCTAAAGGCTTAATGCCTAACCCCAAGACCGGCACTGTTTCTAATGATATTGCAGCAGCTATCAAAGAGATTAAGAATGGTAAGATCTCTTATAGAAATGATAAGGATGGTAATCTTGCCATCAATTTCGGTAAAGCTTCTTTTGATGCTACAACCTTAGCTGATAACCTCAATACTATTATTGAGACTATTACTCGCATACGTCCTGCAGCTGTTAAAGGTGTCTACATTAGAAGTTGCTCTATTTCTTCTACATACGGACCTAGTATCAAGATTGCTCTCTGATACTGAATCTGGGTGTCTCAATATACCATAGACCGTAACTGCCTATTGGCTTAATCTGTTACCGAGGTATTGTCAAAAGTATATTGTTAAAATACACCGCTTATAATTTTTAAGGAGGTGAAAAGATGAATCAACAGGTCTTAGAACAGAAAAAAGAAGTTGTTAGTGAAATCAATAATCTATTGAAAACTTCTCATTCGACCATTGTCGTCTCTTATTCTGGTCTATCTGTCGATGAAGTCAATAAGCTTCGCCACGACCTTAAAGAGAACGGCGCTAGACTTTCCGTTAGAAAGAATACTCTTCTTAGGAAAGCTATTGATGAAGATGGACTTTCTGCATTAGATGAATGCTTAAAAGGTCCGAGCGCTATTGTCACTTCTGAACAAGAAGGTGCAGGTCTCAGCGTTCTTAACGACTTCTATGAACATCACAAAAAGGTGTTCAAAATCAAAGGTGGAGTCATTGGCGGCAACTTTGTTAATCAAGAGCAGATTGCTTATCTTGCTCCTATTGGTACCAAAGAGAACGCTATCTCTGTCTTACTTTCTACAATGCAGTCTCCTCTCGTTACCTTTGCTTTAACACTTAAAGCTTTGGGCGAGAAAGCTCAGTGAGCTCAAACTTAAACTTGGAGGAAATGAAAAATGGCTAAATTAGTCAAAGAAGATGTTATCGCCGGATTAAAAGAGATGAACATGGTTGAAATCATGGATCTCGTCAAGGCTATTGAAGAAGAATTTGGTGTTAAGGCTGCTGCTGCCGCTGCTCCTGCTGGTGGTGCTGCTAAGGCTGAAGAAGGACCTAGTGAAGTTTCTGTTATCTTAAAGTCCTTCGGTACAGCTAAGGTTCCTGTCATTAAGGCTGTTCAAGCTATCACAGGTTTAGGCCTTATGGATGCTAAGAAGCTCGTTGATGGTGCTCCCGCTCCTGTCAAAGAGAAACTTAGCCCTGCCGCTGCTGAAGAAGTTAAGAAACAACTCGAAGCTGCTGGCGCTGAAGTTGAAATTAAGTAATTCTCTTTTTAACTTATAAACTCTAATCCCATCCTACTTTTTTAGTGGGGTGGGATTAGTTTGTCTATAAGTTATCTTTTATTTAAACTTTTATTTTATCTTTTATTTAAATCCGCGAGCGCGGAAGGAAACGCGAGGTAATTATATGGGTGAATCAGTAGATCTTGCTAAATATAAAAGGACGAAGAATGGCAGAATCGATTTTTCGAAGACCTATTCGACAGTTCCGCTTCCCAATCTTTGTGATGTCCAACTTAATTCTTTTAAGTGGTTTGTAACTAAAGGTGTCGACGAGGTTTTTAAAGATGTTTTCCCCATCTATTCAAACAAAGCCCCTGGATCTGTCAATCGTGGTCAAGATGATGAGAATATCGCTAAATTAGATTTTGTCTCTGCTTCTTGGGATAAACCTAAGCATGATTATTTTGAATGCAAGGTTTCTAATCTCACTTATTGTGCCCCTTTAAAAGTTGTCTTATCTTTAAAATTACCAGATGGTAATATTCAAGAAGTTCCTATCTATATGGGTGAATTCCCATGGATGACTCCTTCTGGTACTTTTATTGTTAATGGTAGTGAAAAATGTATCGCTTCTCAACTTATCCGTTCTCCTGGTGCTTATGTTTCTTGTAAGAATGGTGAAGTTACTTTAACTAAGACTCCGGAGAAGGAAGATAAAAATGATATCCAGAATATCTATGGTTCAGATATTATCCCTGCTAGAGGTATTTGGCTTGAATTTTTAACTGACAATCGTGATTTCCTCTCTGTAAGAATTGATAAACAAAAGAAAGTACCTGCCCTCACTCTTTTACGTGCTTTAGGTTTGGTTTCTGATTCTGAAGAGATTGAGGATACATTAGATGAGACCCCTGTCACTGGTGTTAAGGGCTTATTTGGTTATTCTCGTCAATTTGAAAAAGCTTTACTTAAGAATCCTGTTCATATTAATAAAACTGGTGAACAACGTATCAATGAAGCTATTTTGGAGATTTTCAAGAAACTCCGTCCAGGTGAACCATATACTTATAACACTGCTAATTCACTTTTAAAGCAACGCTTCTTTGATAATGAACATTATGATTTAGGTAAAGCCGGTCGTTTTAAGATCAAGAGTAAATTAGGTATCTATAATCGTTTACCTGATACTTATTTAGCTGAAGATCTTTTTGATAAAAATGGTGAGCTTCGTTATGAGCAAGGCCATAAATTTACTATTGATGATGTTTTAGAACTTCAAAAAGAACAATTCTTTGAAGATAATGATAATCATACTATCTATTTAAGTAATAACACTAAGCTTGATGACCACAATAGAGTCAACATTCTTAGAGTTAGAGCAAAGGAAGATTCTTCTGTTCTTAATGTTATCGGTACTGATCTTACTATCGATGAAACATATATTACTATTCCTGATATTGTCGCTTCTCTTTCCTATATGCTTAATCTCATGGAAGGTATTGGTGAGATTGATGATACTGATCATTTAGGTAATAAGAGAGTTCGTTGCGTCGGTGAACTTATTCAAGATAAGTTTAGAGCTGGTCTTGCAAAGATGAAGAGAACTATTCATGATAGAATGACAACCTCTAATCTTAATGATCTTACTATTCCTCAACTTATCAATATCAAATCGTTAACAACAGCTGTTAATTCTTTCTTCAATTCTGATTCTCTTTCTCAGTTTATGGATCAGACTAACCCCTTAGCTGAACTTACTAATAAACGTCGTCTCTCTGCTTTAGGACGCGGCGGTTTAACTAGAGACCGCGCTTCTTCAGCTGTTCGTGACGTTCATCCTACTCACTATGGTCGTATCTGTCCTATTGAAACTCCTGAAGGTCAGAACATTGGTTTAATTTCTAACCTTGCTTGTTATGCAAGAATCAATGATTATGGCTTTATTGAGACTCCTTATCGTCCTGTAAATAATCGTGTTATCGATAATGATCCTTCTCATGTTCAGTGGTTAACTGCTGATGGAGAAAGACATCATAAGATTTCTCAAGCTAATGTTAATGTTGATGAAAATGGAAGAATCATTGATGATTTTGTTTCAGCTCGTTTTAATAGTGAATATATAACTGCTTCTAGTGAGGATATCGATCTTATCGATGCTTCTCCGAAACAGATTGTTTCTATCGCAGCTGCTTGTATTCCTTTCCTTGAAAACGATGATGGTAAGAGAGCCTTGATGGGTTCTAACATGCAAAGACAAGCTCTTCCTCTTTTACAGCCTCATTCTCCTTATGTTGGTACTGGTCTTGAAGATGTTATCGCTCACGATTCAGGTGAAGCTCTTTTAGCAGATGAAGATGGAATCGTCACTTATGTTGATTCTCTCCATATTAAAACTGTTTTAGATGGAGTTGAGAAAACTTATACTTTAAGAAAGTTTACTCGTTCTAATAAGAGAACTTGTATCAATCAAACTCCTATTGTTAAAGTTGGAGATAAGGTTACAAGAGGTCAGATCATCGCTGATGGACCTGCTATGGAAAAAGGTGAATTAGCTTTAGGACAAAATGTTCTTATCGCTTTCTCTACCTGGCATGGTTATAACTATGAAGATGCTATCCTTATTTCTGAGAGATGTGTTTCTGAAGATTTATTTACTAATATTATTATTGAAGAATATTCTGTTGAAAGAAGAAAAACTAAATTAGGTGAAGAAGATTTCACTAGAAATATCCCTAACGTTTCCGATGAGAAAAAAGCTCACCTTGATGAAAATGGTGTTGTATTACCTGGAACTGAAGTTAAGGAAGGTGATATTTTAGTCGGTAAGACTACCCCGAGAGGTGAAGTTACTGAGACTAATAATGATCAGCTTTTAAGATCTATCTTCTCTTCTAAATCTGATGAAGAGAAAGATTCTTCTCTCCGTGTACCTCATGGTGGTGCTGGTATCGTTTTGAAAGTTAGAAGATTCTCTAGAGAAAATCATGATGAACTTCCTAATGATGTTTTAGAATCTATTAAAGTCTACGTCGTTCAAAAGAGAAAGATTCAGATCGGTGATAAAATGTCTGGACGTCATGGTAATAAAGGTGTTATCTCAAAGATTTTACCTGTCGAAGATATGCCTTTTATGCCCGATGGCACTCCTATTGATATCCTCCTTTCACCTATGGGCGTCCCTTCTCGTATGAATATTGGACAAGTTTTGGAAGTTCAATTAGGCCGTGCTTGTGAGAAACTTGGAATTAAGATTTCAACTCCTGTCTTCGATGGTGCTACTAATGAAGAGATTGCCAAGTTTATGGAACTTGCTAACCTTCCTAAAGATGGTAAATCTGTTCTTTATGATGGACAGAGCGGTGAACGTTTTGATGCTCGTATTGCTGTCGGTACTATGTACATGATTAAGCTTGATCATATGGTTGAAGATAAATTGCACGCTCGTGCAGTTGGTCCTTATTCTTTAGTAACCCAGCAACCTTTAGGTGGTAAAGCTCAAAATGGTGGTCAGAGATTTGGTGAAATGGAAGTTTGGGCTTTAGAGGCTTATGGTGCAGCTTATACTTTACAAGAGATGCTCACTATTAAATCTGATGATATGCTCGGCCGTAATACCACATATGAAGCGATTTTGAAAGGTAAAGAGATTCCTAAGCCGAATATGCCTGAATCTACTCGCGTCCTCATCAAAGAGTTACAAGGTTTAGCTATTGATGTTGAGATGTATGATGAAAATAATCAAGTCATTGACGTCAATACTATCGCTGAAGATGCTGAGAAAGAATCACGCAAGATTCATCGTCAGATTGTTAACTACGATATCCGCGATTTAGAAAGAGATGAGCAAGAGAGAGCAAGAAATGCTTATCTTGACGATGAGAGCGAAGAGAAAGAAAGTGAATAGGGAGGAAAGAGAATGTTTGAACTTAATTCTTTAAAGTCAATCAAGATTTCCTTAGCGAGCCCTGATAAGATTAAAAGTTGGGGTCGCGGTGAAGTTACAAAACCGGAGACTATCAACTACCGTTCCCAAAAACCTGAACCCGATGGATTATTCTGTGAAAAGATTTTTGGCTCTGTCAAAGATTATGAATGCCATTGCGGAAAGTATAAGAAGAAGACTTACCTTGGTAAAGTCTGTGAGAAATGTGGAGTTGAAGTCACTTTAAAATCAGTCCGTCGTGAGAGGATGGGTTACATCTCTTTAGCTTTCCCTTGTACTCATATTTGGTATGTTAAAGGTTCTCCTTCTAAGATGGGCTTAGTTTTAGGTATTCCTCCTAAGCAATTAGAAGAAGTTGTTTATTTTATCTCTCATATTGTTACTAATCCGGGTATTTCCACTATCTTAAAATATCGTCAAGTTTTAAACGATGTTACTGCTAGACAGATCTTCGCTGAAGTTATTCAGAAGGAGATTTTAGATGCGGGTAGAGTAAGTGAAGGTGATCAAGAATATATTCGTGGAAAACAATTCCGCTCTTCCTTAGAGAAGAGAAATCAACCTCTTGACTTTATTACTGTCGGCAAATATATTACCAAACACTTAAATGCTGAATTCGGTGTTGGTGCTGAAGCCATTTTAAAGCTTTTAAAAGAAGTTGATTTAGATAAAGAAATTGCTGAAGTAACTGAAGATATTAAAAATTCTACTGGTGATAAGAATCAAAAGAGAATTAAAGGTATCAAGAGGCTTGAAACATTAGAGTCTTTTAAAAACTCTGGTGTCAAACCTGAGTGGATGGTTTTAACTACTATTCCTGTTATACCGCCGGATCTTCGTCCGATGATGCAACTTGACGGAGGTAGATATGCTACTTCTGATTTAAATGATCTTTATCGTCAAGTTATTATTAAGAATAATCGTCTTAAAAGAGAGATGGAAGAACATGCTCCTAATGTCATTATGCTTAATGAAAAGCGTATGCTTCAGGAAGCTGTCGATGCTTTGATCGATAATGATCGTCGTAATAAGCCTCAGTCCTCTAATAGTGGAACTACTTTAAAATCTCTTTCTTCTACTCTTAAAGGTAAACAAGGTCGTTTCCGTCAAAACCTTTTAGGTAAGAGAGTCGATTATTCTGGTCGTTCTGTTATCGCTGTCGGTCCTGACCTTAATATGGATGAGTGCGGTCTTCCTAGAGAGATGGCTGTTCAACTTTTCCGTCCTTTCATCGCTCACGCTTTAATCAGCGCTGAAAATTCTACTGTCACTTCTCAAAAACAAGCTGATGAGCTTATTGCTAAGATGGATCCTCGCGTATATGATGCGATTGAAGAGATTGTTAAAGATCATCCTGTCTTATTAAATCGTGCTCCTACATTACATAGACTAGGTATTCAAGCTTTCCGTCCTAAACTTATCGAAGGTAAAGCTATCCGTCTCCATCCTTTAGTTTGCCCTGGTTTTAACGCTGACTTTGATGGTGACCAGATGGCTGTTCACGTTCCTTTATCAAGACAAGCTCAAGCTGAAGCGATGACTTTAATGCTCGCTAATCGCAACATTTTAAAGCCTAGTGATGGTAAACCTATCTGTGTACCTTCTCAGGATATGATTTTCGGTAATTATTATCTTACTCTTGAAGATAATGCGGATACTGATGAGATGTATGCTAGGTATTATGAGAAGAGAAACGATTCTAGAATGGCTAATAAGTTTAGATCTTATGCTAATTATGAAGGTAAAGTTTTCTCTGATCATGATACTGCTATCTTAGCTTATCAGAATGGATATTTATCACTAAGAACAAGAATTTATGTTCCTGGTCATTCATTAGGTAAAACATGTCTCACTCCTACTCAGGAGAAGGCTTATATTTTAACTACTGTTGGTAAGCTTATCTTTAACTCTATCTTCCCCACTGATTTCCCTTATATTAACTTCCCCTTTAAGAACAGTGCAGATAGCAAGAAAGACTATAGTGCTAACTTTGAAAAGACACCTGATTCCTTCTTTGTCACTCCTAAGCAAGCTTATGAAGAAGTAGTTAAAGCTGGTGTTAAGAAAGATGGTGAAATCTTTGATGCTTTTAAAGAATATGCTAAGCTTCAACCCTTAAGAAGTCCTATCGAAAAGAAACGTATTCAAACGATGATGGACTTTGTCTTTAGAAAGTATGGAGCTATTGAGACAGCCCATATTATGGACCTCTTTAAGAATCAAGGTTTTACTTATTGTACAAAGTCTGGTTTAACTGTCTCTTTAGATGATATTCAACCTCTTGAAGGTAGAAACGAACTTTACGATGAATGCCGTAAGAAGATTGAAACTATCGAAGAAAAATGTGATGAAGGTTTCTTAACTGAAGAAGAGAGACATAATGCTGTCGTCAATCAGTGGGACTCTTTGAAGAAGAATGAAATCACAAGTATGCTTAAGAAGCGTATGAGTGAAGCTCCTCGTAATCCGATGTTTATGATGATGGAGTCTGGTGCTAGAGGTTCTCAAGATAACTACATGCAACTTATCGGTATGAAAGGTTGTATGCTCGATTCAACAGGTAGAGCTATTGAAGTTCCGATCACTTCTTGTTACGCAGATGGCTTATCTGTTTCTGAATACTTTACTTCTACTCACGGCACACGTAAAAATGGTGCTGATACTGCTTTAAAGACAGCTGACTCTGGTTATTTAACTAGAAAGTTAGTCGACGTTTCACATAATGTTGTTGTTAGACAGAATGATTGCCATTGTGATCGCGGTATAGTTGTTAAAGCTCTTATCGCTGATGACAATTCAGTTATTTGCACTCTTTATGATCGTATTGTCGGTCGTTTCAGCATGAGAGATATTTATGCTCCAGATGGCCATCTTATCTGTGAAGGTAATACTTTCATCGATGAGAATATCGCTAATGAGATTGTCTCTTCGGGAATTAAAGAAGTCGAAATTCGCTCTATCTTAACTTGTGAGGCTAAAGATGGTGTCTGTGTCCATTGTTATGGCCGTAACTTAGCTACTGGTAGATTAGTTGAAATCGGTGATACAGTTGGTATCATGGCTGCTCAATCTATCGGTGAACCTGGTACACAGCTTACTTTAAAGAACTTCCATACTGGTGGTGTCGCTGGTCAAAAGGATATTACAACTGGTCTCCCTCGTATTTCTGAATTATTAGAAGCTAGAAATCCGAAGACAAAGGATTTAGCTTTAATTACAACAATCCGTGGTGAAGTTACTGATCTTCGTGAAGAAGGCACAAGATATATCTTTGTAGTTAAAAATGAACTTGAAGAAAAAGAGTTTATTTCTTATCCCTTCTCTGTTCCTGATGTCAAGAAGGGAGATATAGTTAAAGCCGGTCAGACTTTAACTAAGGGTCACATCAATCTTAAAGAGCTTCTTGATTGCACTGACCTTGAAACTGTCAGAAATTACATCATTAAAGAAGTTAAAGCTGTTTATGCTTCTAATGGTATCGCTATTGCTGATAAGCATCTTGAAATCATCGTTAAACAGATGACTAATAGACTTCTTATCATCAACTCTGGTGATACTGATCTCTTACCTGGTAGAAAAGTTACTAATATTGACTTCACTGAAAAGAACTATAAGCCTTTAATCCATGGTGGTAAGCCAGCTGTCGGACGTCCTATCGTTTTAGGTATTACAAAAGCTGCTTTAGATACTGATTCCTTCCTTTCTGCTGCTTCCTTCCAAGAGACTACAAGAGTTTTGACCGATGCAGCTATTAAAGGTAAGGTTGATTATCTCCGTGGCTTAAAAGAAAATGTCATGATCGGTAAACTTATTCCTGCTGGAACTGGTTTAAAAGATTTACATGATTTTGCTCAAGAAGAAAAAGAGACTATTAAAGAATAATAAGCTGGGGGTTATTCCCCAGCTTTTATTTGCGACCGTGGTTTAATGATAGAACTTTAGCTTCCCAAGCTGAATGCGCGGGTTTGATTCCCGTCGGTCGCTCCATTTTAAATAACGCCTATAATGCCTCGTGATTATAGGTTATTTTTTTATCAAAGATTACTGATTTGAGCTCACTATGGCATATCCTATAACTTTAGAGTCCTACCTCTAGCATTAAAATCAGTCAAAAATACCTCAGAAAACTCGAAACATTCCAATACGTACACTGCAATAGAACAACGGGTTCAAACATTCGTAAACACAATAAAAGCATTTTAAGGATAAGAAAAGATCGTTTGATTCCATAAAGATAGCAGGGATAAGCGGTCTTTTAATGTATATAATCAACCAAATAGATGTAATCTTGCGATTTAGCGAACGGAAGATAGACGTCGCTAGGCAATACCTTCGGAAAAGCCTTGTATAAAATAGAACCATCATCAGTTATCCTAAACTCATATTTGTATATGGAAAATTTTTTGTAGAGATATATGAGTTCCGATTCCCACCACGAACAATAAAATCTTTTAGGGTCAAACGCAATGTGGATATTTTTTGCACAATTCAGATTATTTTTCGTCACTGATAATTTAAAAGAAGGCTTTATATATCGGATTTTTTTGAATTTCATCCGGATATTTGAACATATTTGTATATTTTTTTCAAACGTTATCATACCAACCAACAACCGCTTTTTTATTTAGCAACATTTTTTCATCTTTGAGTTCCATAGGTTCAAGCATCAACGCCCATAACAATTCTTTTTTTGCAAAATTGGCTTCCTAACAAACTGCATATAGATAATCGCCTTTAAGAGTTTTTCTGACGATGACGTCACCTTTTTGAAAATCTAGTTTTGGCTTTTTTGGATATATGATTTGTTTTGGCGTTTCATCCAAATTTTTAAGAAATTGATAAGCAATCTTTCGATGTTAATGGGATAATCCGCGAATAGGATTTGCTCGCCTGGTTTACTTCCATGCGTTTTTTATTTGAAATTTAGTTTATTGCTTATCAAAGACAATAAATTTAATTTTTTTATAGATTTTTATCATAATACGGAAATGCCATATAAATGTGTTAAAAATTGTTAAAATGATTTTAATAGTTCTATTATCTTTATAGCCTATTATACAGAAACTTCAAATTCCTAGATATTCTGCTGTTTTTTCTATATAATAATTAATAGAAAAGCTCCTTTATTATGAAATTCCAAGAATCCGAGACTATAGAACTTAAAAGAACCTTAACGAAAGACTTTGCAAAAGAGGTTGTTGCCTTTCTTAATACGCGAGATGGAACTATCTATATTGGTGTAGACGATAATGGTGATGTTTTAGGTGTTTCCAACGTTGATAAAACGATGAGAGAAATTAGGAACATCATTCGAGATCAGATT
Source organism: uncultured Bacilli bacterium (assembly GCA_944349335.1). Lineage (GTDB taxonomy): Bacteria > Bacillota_I > Bacilli_A > RFN20 > CAG-288 > Enterosoma. The sequence continues at coordinate 32,470 of CALVMW010000004.1, read as the reverse complement.
CTTCCATCTACAGAAGGTTTATGCGAAATAGGTTCCTTACTTGAAGAAGATAAGACAGTCATTTTTGTTAAAGTAACTAAAGGAACTAAACTCTACTACATCAAGAAAGAAGGGAGAAGTGCAACTGGATGTTTTTATAGAGATGGAACTTCCTCAACACCAATGAGTGAAGAAGAGATAGACAAACGACAAATTGCAACTCTTCAAGAAGACAAATTAGGTTTGGTCGATATTCAAAGTAATGGAGATAACTATACTTTTGATATTCTTAAGATAAAGTTAAGAAGCAAAAGCGTCGAGATTAACGAAAAGACTTTTGAACGCAGTTTTAGGCTACTTACTAAGGAAGGTAAATATAATCTCTTAGCAGAGCTTTTAGCGGACAAAAACTTCTACTCAATTCAAGTCTGTGTCTTTAATGGCAAAGATAAAATTTCTTATTCCAAGAGAAACAATTTTGGTCAGCAATCAATTTTGCAAGCATATGAAGACGTTAAGCATTATTGCGAGGCTTTAAATGACACTTATATAGATGATAGTAGTCTTCCAAGAAGAACGAAGAAGATGTTCGATAACGAGGCTTTTGAAGAAGCTTGGGTCAATGCTTTAGTTCATAACGATTGGATACACGGGAATCCTCCTTCTATTTATTGGTATGAAGATAGAATGGAAATCATGTCTTATGGAGGACTAAAGGAAGGTTTATCGAAAGAAGATTTCTTTGAAGGTGTAAGTGATCCTGTCAATAAAGAACTGATGGATGTCTTTGTTCAATGTGACATCGTCGATCGTTCAGGACATGGTGTGCCTAAGGTTGTCAAAGTTTATGGGAGAGATGCTTTCAAATTTCTAGGAGTTGGGATAATGGTCACCATACCTTTTGACAAAAAAGGATTCAATGCAAAGGTTAACTTCACAGAAAATTGCACTGTAAACTGCACTGTAAACTGCACTGTAAACTGCACTGTAAATGAAACAAAAGTCCTAAATTTAATAAACGAAAACAATAAAGTTACAATAAACGAAATAACTTCTAAAGTAAACTTATCGCGTCGAACAGTCCAAACAATTATTAATTCCTTGAAAACAAAAGGTATTTTGGTACGTGTAGGTTCAGATAAAACCGGTCATTGGGAAATAGTAGAAAAAGATAAAGAGGATTAGAATCATCCTACGCTGAAAAATCTTTAGTTTTATGCTCGTCACTTTGACATATGATTTTGATGTAGTTTCTAGGCATAATAAAAGAGAACCCAGATGAGCGCCCAAAGTAATGTGTTTGATAGGAGAAATCACAAGAATCTTCTATCTATTGACAATATAAAACGTAATCAGCTGAATTATTTTTTGAAATTTTAATTAGTAACTAATCTTTTGAGGACATTGACCATCAAAATGTCCTCCAAAATGTCCCACAAACCGATGTCGAAGAAAATGTCGGAGAAGGATCCGTCGAAGAAAAGCTAATTGTTTTAATAAGAGACAACCTACATATACATCCCAAATGGAGGTGGCGGTTCTTATAGTTAAGACGATAAAGACTATTGAGAGGATAATAAAGTCGTCTAAGAGAATAAACGCTTAGGTCATGATTGCGGGGAGCTCATTGGGAAATAGTCGACAAAAAGGAATAATAAGTGGGTTTCCTAGGCATTAAAGGTGTTTTCTAAGCACATTTAAAAAAAACGCCTATAATGCTTCGTCATTATAGGTTATTTTTTTATCAAAGATTACTGATTCATGTTCGTTATGTCACACTTTTATTATTTTAGGTTCAATCTTGAATATTGAAATCAATTAAAATACCCTAAAAAACTCAAACTGCTGCAACATGTACACTACAATAGCACTTTTAGTTTGAACTTTAGAAAGATGCAAGAAAAGTCTTCCATGATATATCTTTAAGTTATACTGCGGGAGACTTTTTTATTTAGATTTTTTAATATTGGATAGTAATTTTTATATATTATTAGGATTGATTCCGACTTTTTTTAAGGCTTTTTCTAAGCTAGAGATTCTCTTTAATAATTCTAGATTGTTTAATGAAGTATCTGAATTAGCTTCTATACCTGATAGCTTTTGTTTTAATGTAGCATTTTCTGTTTGAACTTCATCTAATTCTTGACTGAGGTAAGTGTTTTTTTTAGTAAGTTCATCAATGGTCTTTTCACTTTCTATGATATAGTTTTTCATTTTTTCATAGTCTTCTATGATAGTATCTAAAAAGGCATCGACTTGTAATGCATCATAACCCGGGTTTGTTCCTGAGAATTCTTTGTTATAGATGGTGTTAGCATCTAGCGTAAGTTCTATTTTCATATATTTATTTAGAATATTTACTCCTATTTATATTTATTTTAATGCTAACTAGTCTAAATATAAAAGCAAAAGAGGAAAAAAGCTATTTTAGTATTTTTTTTAATCGTCTTTTTTATTATAAATAACGCGTATACAAAAAAGAGTACTTACAAGAATATAAAAATACCTAAAAAAGCTATTTTTTATCGTTTTTTTCTAAAATAGTGTAATTTTATATAGTTTTCTGATAGTTTTTACAAGCATTCTATCTTGACTTTGTAAAGCGCATTCACTATATTATTTTTTGGTATAAATGGAGGCAAATCAAAATGAGATTTACATTACCAAGAGATATCTACTTCGGTGAAAATTCTTTAGAGGAACTTAAACACTTAGTAGGTAAAAAAGCTATTGTTGTTACTGGCGGTCATGCCATGCAAAAGTATGGTTTCTTAGATAAGGTCGTCTCTTATCTTAAAGAAGCTGGTTTAGAAGTTAGAACATTTGAAGGTGTTGAAAATGATCCTTCTGTTCAAACAGTTATGAAGGGTGCTGCTGCGATGAGAGAATTTGAACCTGATTGGATCATCGCTTTAGGTGGCGGTTCTCCTATCGATGCTGCTAAGGCTATGTGGGTTTTCTATGAATATCCCGATGCAACTTTCGATAGTATCCTTCAACCTTATTCCTTCCCGACCTTAAGAACAAAGGCTCGCTTTGTCGCTATCGGTTCCACTTCTGGTACAGCAACTGAAGTTACTTCTTTCGCTGTTATCACCGATCCTGAAAAAGGTATCAAGTATCCTTTAGCTGATTTCAATATTACTCCCGATATTGCTATTGTCGATCCTGCTCTTCCTATGACTATGCCTAAGAGCGTCACTGCTTTCACTGGTATGGATGCTTTAACTCATGCTACTGAAGCTTATGTCGCTAACTATCTTACTGATGGTGCTTTCACTGATCCTTACTGCTTAATGGCTATTGAGCTCATCGTCAATAATATTGTCAAATCTTATAATGGTGATAAGAAAGCTAGAGAGCAGATGCACTATGCTCAATGCATCGCTGGTATGGCCTTCTCTAATGCTTTATTAGGTATCACTCACTCTATGGCTCATAAGACTGGTGCTGCTTTCTCTACTGGCCACGTTCCTCATGGTGAAGCTAATGCTATGTATTTACCTCACGTCATCGAATGGAATAGAAAAGATCCTCGCGCTTTAAGAAAGTATGCTACTATCGCTGAGCATCTCCACCTTGCTGGTACTACTGATGAAGAAAAATGCCAGAGCTATATTGACCTCATTAAGAAACTTAATGAAGAGCTTGATATTCCTCATGGTCTTAAAGAATTCGGCGTTAAGGAAGATGAGTTCTTAGAGAAACTTCCTACTATCGCTAAGAACGCTGTCGGTGATGCTTGCACCTTCGAAAATCCTCGTAAGACAGAAGCTGAGGACTTCGAGAAGATCTTAAAAGCTTGCTATTACAATACTGTTATTGATTTCTAAGCTGAAAATAATGAGCCTAGGTAAAACTAGGCTCACTTTATTAAAATTTAAAAGAGGTTCACATGTATAAAATTGTCTCAAAAGAATGTCTCAATCCTACTGTGACGAGGATGAATATCGAAGCCCCTTTAATTGCTAAAAAAGCAAAGGCTGGACAGTTTATCATTTTGCGCGTAACTGACGATGGCGAGAGAATTCCTCTCACAGTCGCTGGTACTGATCCAGAAAAGGGTACTGTCGAGATTATTTTCCAAGTGGTAGGTGCTACGACTTTAGAATTAAATCATAAAAATGAAGGTGAATATATTTCTACCTTTGTTGGTCCTTTAGGTAAGCCGACTGAGATTGAAGGCTATAAAAAGGTTTGTGTAATCGGTGGTGGTGCTGGATGTGCTATCGCTCTTCCTGTTGCTAAGGCTCTTCATAATATAGGTGCTAAAGTTACTTCTATCGTCGGTTTCAGAAATAAAGATTTAGTCATATTAGAAGATGACTTTAAAGCTTGTTCTGATGAGTATGTTCCAATGTCTGATGATGGAACTTATGGAACTAAAGGCTTAGTTACAGATGCATTAGAAAAGTTGATCGACTCAGGTGAACAATTTGATTGTGTATTCTGCATCGGTCCTTTGATTATGATGAAGTTTGTCTGTCAATTAACGGCTAAATATAACCTTAAAACTATCTGTTCAATGAATCCTATTATGATCGATGGTACAGGTATGTGCGGTTGCTGTCGTGTTTTAGTTGATGGACAGATGAAATTTGCTTGTGTCGATGGACCTGATTTTGATGGACATAAGATCGATTTTGATTCTGCGATGATGAGAAATACGATGTATCGTGAATTTGAAAGAAAGAAATATGATGAAGAGTGCAATCTCTTCAAAAAGGAGAGCACATTATGATTAACATGCGTCCTACAAAAAATCCGATGCCTACGCAGGATCCTCATAAAAGAGCTCATAATTTTAAAGAAGTCGCTTTAGGATATGATGAAAATACTGCGATCGATGAGGCTAAAAGATGCTTAAATTGTAAGAATCCTAGCTGCGTTAAAGGTTGTCCTGTCAATATCAATATTCCTTCTTTTATTGCTGAAGTTGCTAAAGGTGAATTTGAGAAAGCTTATCAAATCATTGATAAATCATCCTCTTTGCCTGCTATCTGTGGTAGAGTGTGCCCTCAGGAAAAACAGTGCGAAGGTCAATGTATCAAGCTTAAAGTTCCGGTGATGGAAAATGGTAAGAAGGTTGGTAATATGGAGCCTGTCGCTATCGGTAGGCTTGAAAGATTTGTCGCTGACTATCATCGTGAACATGCTAGCGATGTAGATCGTGATATTACTAAAAAGAATCATAAAGTTGCTATTATTGGTTCAGGTCCTTCAGGACTTAGCTGCGCTTCAGATTTAGCAAAGATGGGATATGATTGTACAATTTTTGAAGCCCTTCATGTTGCTGGCGGCGTCTTGATGTATGGTATTCCTGAGTTCCGTCTCCCTAAAGATATTGTCCAATATGAGATCAATGGACTTAAAAAGTTAGGTGTCCATATCGTGACCGATATGGTTATAGGTCAAGTCCTCTCTATTGATGAACTTATGGAAAAAGAAGGATTTGAAGCTTGCTTTATTGGTACAGGTGCCGGTCTTCCTCGCTTTATGAATATTCCTGGCGAAAATGCTAAGGGTGTTTATTCTGCTAACGAGTTCTTGACAAGAACTAATCTTATGAAGGCTTATAAAGATGATTCTAAAACACCGATTGAACATGCTAAGAATGTAGCTGTTGTCGGTGGTGGCAATGTGGCTATGGACGCTTTAAGATGCGCTTTAAGATTAGGAGCGGAACACGTTTATTGTGTTTATCGTCGTTCTGAAGAAGAACTTCCTGCTCGTAAAGAAGAAGTTGAACACGCTAAAGAAGAAGGTATCATTTTCCACTTCTTAAATAATCCTGTAGAAATTATCGAAGATAAAGAAGGCAATATGAAGACTAATCCTAATTATGGATGTGTCAAAGGCCTAAAGTGTATCAAGATGGAACTTGGTGAACCTGATGATTCTGGTAGAAGGAGACCTGTTCCTATCCCGGGCAGTGAATTTGTTTTAGATGTTGATTGTGTCATTATGGCTTTAGGTACAAGCCCTAATCCTCTTATTAAGAACACTACTAAAGGTATTGAAACTAATAAGCACGGCTGTCTCATCGTTAATGAAGAAACAAATGAAACAACTAAACCGCATGTTTTTGCAGGTGGTGATGCTGTTACCGGTGCCGCTACTGTCATATTAGCGATGGGAGCTGGTAAGAAGGCCGCTAAATATATTGACGAATATCTTTCTTCTAAGTGATTCTAACTGCCGAGAAATCGGCAGTTTTTATTAAAAAATAACTTTTTTGATTAATAGTTTTAACTATTATATTTTCTAATAATTTTATTGTGATATAATTTTGATGAGGATAAGTATATGCCAAATAATCACATATTTAATTTTGAAGGAATCTCAGCTAAGAGAGGTGAACAATTAGAAAAAATTATCTCTTATGTCGATAGAATAAGGGAAAATGGTGAGATTGATCTATTTTCAATTTTCTTCCAGACTGATTATCGAATTTTGCTTTATCTTCGCTCTAATCCGGGTGCTCATCCTTCTGCTTTAGCAGATTCTTTAAAAGTTTCTCGTCCTAATATAGCAGCAGCTTTGAGGATTTTAGAAAGTAAAGATTATATTTTACGTAAAATAGATGCGGATAATAGGAGACAGTTTTTAGTTTTTCTTACTCCTAAAGGCTTACGTTATATTGAAATTGTCGGTAAAAAATTATTGAGTCTTATCAATTCTTGGTTAACTATTTTAGGAGATGATGAAGTTAGTCACCTTATTAAAATTCTTGAGATATCCTCTGACCCTAAACTTATGACAGATGATTTAAAGAGGTTCTCTTTTGATGATTGATTTTCCTATTCTTTCAAAGAAGATAGATGGTAAAGATATTATTGTTTTTTTTGATATAGAAGGAACAGGTTTTACTCATAAAGTTATCTCTCTTTCTTTTATCGGTTATCAATTAAAAGATAGGATACAAATTGGTGAAAAAGTCTTTTCTTATCAGCGTTATATCTTATGTCAAGATAAAATAGGTAAGGTTGTCAGTGAACTGACTGGTATTGATAAAGATCTTTTAAAAAGAGAAGGAATTAAATTTGAAGTTGCGATAAAAGATATAATCAATCTTCTTAGACCTTATAAAAGAAGAGTTTTTATCTCTTATAGTAGCTTTGATTTAACAATGATTAAATATAGTATAGACGATGAGATTTATCAGCGCGATTTCTTTGCAAATATCAAAAATAATTACTTTGATTTTTATAATTATTTAACTAGGCTGATCTGTGATGATAAAGGTTATTCTCTATCTATTCAAAGGTTATTAAAGAGATTTAAAATAGAGGATGGTTTTCAATTTCATAATTCTCTTGATGATGCATTAGCTCTAAAAGAAATATATTCTTATATAGTTTTAGATAAAGAAAGATTTATTAAAGAGATTATTTTTTCTTTAAAACATAATTACAAATCTTCTATTTTTGCTGTTCCCTTTTTAAATTATTATATAGAAAATCATCATGTAGATGATCAGATTTTATATAAAATCATCGAGGAGAATATATGATCCGTTATCCAGATGGAAGGTCGATAAAAGAAGTTAATAAGACTATAGATAAAAAAGTAAAAGACTTAACCCGAAAAAATATGGGTATGTTTTTTGAAAGTGAAATAACTAAATCATGCGATTATTATCGAATGATGAAAGTTGCTGATATTTATAAAAGACCGACTCCTATTAAAGTTGTTAAGATGAAAGGAACGATGATAAACGAAGCTTATTTTCAGGAGAAGTCAACTACTGACTATGTTGGTATATATAAAGGATTTTATATTGATTTTGAATGTAAGGAAACAATTCACAAGAGAGTTCCTTATACGATGATAAGAGAACAACAATATGCCCATTTAAAAATGATTACTGAATTAGGAGGTATCGGTTTTTTCTTAGTTCATTTTAAAACAGATGACAGCTGTTTTCTTATTGATGCTATGAAGATAATCGATGAAAAAAATAAGGGAGAGAGAAAAAGCTTTTCTTATGAGTTTTTTACGGAAAATGCAACCATAGTGAAAAGAGGATATAACCCACCTTTTTATTTTATTGAAGCTTTAGAAGAAGAATTTAAAAATAAATTTAGTCTTTCTTAAGATAGAAAGTATCTTTTACTTTAATAACTTTGACTTCTTTAACCTCTGGATCTAAAGAGAGGATAGTTGCTTGACGAGTGTATGTATTGCTTTTTTCATCTTCTTTAATAGTAACTTCAACTGTATCACTTTCATCGTGTTTGCAAGAGATTATATAGTATGCTTTAGCACCGCGTAAAAGGATAGAGGAATATGGGAAATCGAATTTACCATATATAGTCATTGTCATCGCATTTTCATCCATTTTTCCAGAGACTTCTTTGCTATCAAATAATCCGGAGCCAGTGTAGACTGTGCAAGTTTCATTTTCCCTTTGGAATTTAGCTTCGATGCTTGATTCTCTTGCGGAATCATTGATGCTCTTTTTTAATTTAGAAAAGAATCCTTCTTTTTTCTCTTCAGCCATAATAATCTCCTTATTTTTGTTTACGGTTTATTTCTTTTGAAGAATAATCAAGACTTTGATGTTTCTTATTTAAAAAGTGAACTACTAAAACAACAACGACAAAGAAAATGACAATTAAAGATGAAGCGACAGAAATGATAGTTATATATAATGCGCTATTATCTTCTTCAACTTCGATGGTTATAGACATAAAGTTATATTCGTGTTCACCTTTTATTTCTAGATTTATATAGCATTGGCCGATCGAATGAGCAGAAACTATATCATTTTCGATCGTAGCGATATTTTCATCTGTGCTAGTCAACTTTAGATAATCACCTTCAAAAAGATCAATATTTTCAATATTTAAATCGTACTTTTGACCTTCTCTGATTGTAACTATAATTTCACCATAATCAGTAAGAGAAGAAACTGTAGGTGTATCTTTAATAAAATAGGAATAAGTAATTTCTTCATTTTCACTGATCAATGTAACTTGACACTCTCCGCTTGCAGTAGCTAAGAGGGTATTATTATTTTCATCATAAGTTAATAATGAATTATTTTCTATATATACCTCATCTATATTATTAGAAATATGTTCAGTCATGCCGACATACATTTCTCTTGTATCAGTAGGTTTAATGGATGAACTAGAGTTCGCTAATAAAAAAGGTGTTAAGAAAATAAAAAAGTTCATATAAATATAATAACATTTTAGTAAACTAAGTATTATGTTTTAATTGAAAATGATAAGATTATTTTGTATATATATTTTGAGGTTATTCATGTTTATAAATCAAAAATTTTTGATAGTATTCGATCTTGATGGAACACTTCTAACATCAAAGAAGACTATTTCCAAGAAGACAAAAGAATATATTAAATATTTAATTAGCCAAGGTCATTTTGTCACAATGGCAAGCGGTAGACCTATTAGAGCCATAAAGCCATTTTATGAAGAGATAGGTTCTTCTCTTCCTTTTATCGGTTATAATGGATCGATTATTGTTAATAAAGATTATGATATCCTTTTTGAAAAGAAATATAAAAAAGAAATAGTTAAAAATATTTTCTCACATTTTTCGACTTCTATCTTCGATAATGAACAAGCTGAGGATAAAGATACTCTTTATTTTTTAAGAGAAGATAAAAATGGCTTCGAACAGTTCTTTCATAGTTATGGAATCAATGTAAAATATGGTCCGATCGAAGAGAATATTAAGGAAGATGTTTATTCAGCATTATTTACTTTAAAAGATGAAAAGTATAAGAAGATGATCTATGATTTAGTTTCTACTTATGAAGATTTAGGTGTGCGATATTGGTTTGATGCTGAATTATCTGGCGAACTATTTTTCTATAGCATCAATAAATCAACTGCTATTGATAGAGTTCAAAAGATGTACAATATCGATAGAGCTCACACTATCTCTTTTGGAGATGCTGATAACGATATCGACATGATTAAAAAAGCAGGTATAGGTTTTGTAATGAAGAACGGTTCACCTAGCCTTAAACAAGTTGCCACTTATGTGACAGAATATGATAATGATCACGATGGTATTTATTATGCATTAAAGGAGTTTTTTGAAAGATAATATATGGAATATTTGCAAGTTAATGAGACGATCAGCTCTTATAATTTAGTGATTGATCAAAATACTTTTAATACTAGTTATGATGTCGGAGAGAGTCTCGACCTCGATTTTGATCTTTTTCTTAATATTGAGTATGAAGATAATTCTGCTTCACAGTTACAGATATCATCTTCAGAATGTGAGATTTATTTTGCTCCTTATGTCGATGCCGGAGAACCAGAATGGATTTTATTAAATGATGAATATATTTTAAATGATGAAGGAGTCTTTCAAATTAAAGCATCTTATACTTCAGAGACGATCGGCGAAGTAGAATCTAATTCAATTCTCTTGCAGGTTACTAATCAATCTAATTATATTATTTATTATGTCATTGTTGCTGTTGTTGCTATCTTCGCGGTTGCTATTGGTGTTATTACTAGAAAACTTAAGAAGAGCGGTTATTTTGCAAAGAAAGCTCAAGCAAATCAGGAGTTAGTTGAAAAATATAAGAAAGAATTAGAGGAACAAGAAAAGAAGAAAGAGGAGAATAATGATGAAAAAACTGATAATTGATCTCTGCTATGCTGAGAATCCTAGTAATCTTATCCCTGTTTTGAAAGCTAAGATTATTAGTGAAGAGGATAAATTTTTTCATGTCGTCGGTTATGAAAAAGATTTACTTACTATAACAGGTTTAAAAAATGTTGAAACTTCTTTAATAGCAGATGGCGAAGAAAAAGAGAGTGCTCTTGAATATGAATTTAAATTGCTTGGAGATAAGAATCAAGAATACTCTTCTTTATTAACATTAGCACCATTAGAATTAGTCAGCCGTTTTGCTAATAATATGCTTACTCTTTCTTCTAAAAAACCTGGTTTAATTCGTCTTTTTCCGAGCTTGATGAACGGTAATAAAAAAGTTATTCCTACACCCATTGAATATAGATCACCTAGTTTTGATGATTTTATCGCTTTAAAAGAATTGGGTTCAGATTATTTTAAGAAAGAAGGGAAAGAAGAATTTAAATTTGCTTTACTCTCTTCTGAAAAAGAAAAAACATCACCTATATATTTGGCTTTAGATGATAATTTCAAGAAAGAAAAAGGATATTTAGGTTTATTAAATTTCGATGAATTATTAGATTCTCAAGCCGATATGCTTCTTATTGATCCTGTCGCTTTAGATATTTATGAAGAAGGAATAAGAGGCGGATCGAGGCTTGCTGAAAAGTATGTCGAAGTAAATGCAGCAAATGCATCTTTTCAATATAAGTTTGGTAGTTTCTTTATGAGAGGAGTTTTTGATAACTTCCGTTCATCTTTAGATAGAAATAAAGGAACGAGCGAGGCCCTCTTCTTTGGATATGAAAAAGACATTATTATCAGTTATGACTCAGGTTCTTTAAATTCATTTAAGGATTGCCTTGAGCGCCTCTAACTTGACTAAAATCGCATTTTTTGGTAATATATTAGCTATAAGGAGGTCGTTTTATGTCTGAAAAAATTCTTAATGGTACTGTTTTATCAGTAAAAGGATCTAAATCAATGGTTCTTTCTGAAGATAATCGTTACTTTGTTATATTAGACCGTGTTGATGATTATGTCGGTGAGAAGATTAAATTCGATTTTGATAAAGCCTTGCTTATGCCTTCATATCTCTATGCAGTAGCAGCGATGGCTGAAGATGATCTTAGTGGAACCCTTGATTCTATTAAAGAAAACTGGTTTAAATCCTTAAAGTAAAAATGAACTGCAGCCTAAAGCTGCAGTTTTTTGTTTGAAAGCAAAAATATATGGAAGCGATATAACAACTATATACTTCAATTATTTAATAATTTCTTTAATTTAAATTGTTAAATTTTCTATTGAGATTAAGTTAAATAATGATGAATTAAAAAATATATATTCTTTATTGTTTCTTGAAAATACGAATAATTTAAGAGTAATAAAAGTGATTTATAAATAAATATAAAATAAAGATAATCATATATTAAATAATTACAATTTATTGACAATTTCTTTATTTAAATAATTGCACTAAAAAGATTTAAATCATAAAAATTGATTTTAAAAATACTTATTTTTGAAAGAAAGCCCTTGCAAAATTGTTGATTGCTTACTATACTTTATAAGTAGCAACCGCGTGAGGTTTATATCGTTATGATTAGCCTCTAGGTATGCTTACTAGAATTAGTGGAATTAAGGAGGAAAAAAATGAAAAAACGTTTAATTCCCTTAGCAGTATTATGTGGAACAGGTCTCGCCCTTACTTCTTGCGGCGGTGGCGCTAATGTCGGTCCTGAAATGGTCGATGGAGTCGTTCAATCTCCTGTTATCTTCTGGAACCGTCAACCTACAGATGCTGAAAACAATGTCGATACAGCCGTTATGACTGATTCAAGATTCAAAGACATCTATTATGTTGGCTTTGATGCTAACCAAGGTGGTCAGTTACAAGGTCAAACAGTCGTTGATTATCTTGCCGCTCAAGAAGAAGCCAATACTGATTGGTGGCAACATGCTATCGAAGATGGCAAACTTACTTATGGTCTTATCATCGGTCAGATCGACCATAATGACTCTGCTGCTCGTACCGCTGGTACTCGTGATGCCTTAGGTACTCGTGGTACAGTTTCTTCTAACCCCAACACCGAAAACCCTGTTGCTGGTAAAGTTACTCTCAATGGCAACGATTATGATGTCGAAGAAGTCGCTCACCAGGAAGCTAAATCTGCTGGTGGTGTCACTTGGGATGCTGCTACCGCTACAACTATCGTCGACGGTTGGTATGCTGATGGTGGTGTTACACCTGATTTCATCGTTTCCAATAACGATGGTATGGCTGAAGCCGCTCGTGGCGCTGTCAACGCTAGAGAATTAGATTATCTCGTTCCGATTTTCGGTTATGATTCAAATGCTTCTACTTTAACTTATATTAAAGAAGATGCTGAAAAGACCACTGGTGGTGCTATTGTTGGTACAATCAACCAGAACGCTCCTGCTCAGGCTGCTGGTATCTTCTTAGCTGCTAGAAATCTCCTTGATGGCAGAGATGTCATGGCTGGTTTCAACGGCAACACTATCGAAGGCTTCGGTGGTATCCCTGAAGATGCTCCTTTCACCTTAAATAAAGAAACACATGCTATCTTAGTCGACAACTTCGCTATTACTGCTGAGAACGTTGCTGACTATGAAGGTAAATCTGCTTCTGATTTAGCTTATGAATTCACTGGTGTCGGTGAAGATGATCAAGTTTACACTATCTTCCTTGATTTATATTCCAACAGTGATACATTCCTCAACTCCTCTATGTCTCCTTTATTCGATGCTTATAAAGAAGCTTTCGGCTTCGAGTTCCAGATGGTCGCTGGTGATGGTTCTGCTGATAACTCTGTTCTCGATAAACTCTTAAATAAGTCTGCTGCTTATATGGTTAACCCTGTTAAGACAACAGCTGCCAGCTCTTACCTCAACCAAATCTACAACATCGAAGGCTAATCGTTCATTGTTAATTTGAAATTTAGGTAAGGCTCATGAAGGCTACTTTATGAGCCTTACTTTTTCAAAAGGAGGGAAATCGGATGGCAAATAATGACTATATTCTTGAGATAAATGGCATGTCTAAATCTTTCGGCAAAAACAAAGTTCTTAAGGATATTGATTTAAAAGTTAAACGCGGATCAATCATGGGTTTAATGGGTGAAAACGGTGCTGGTAAATCCACGATGATGAAATGTCTATTCGGTATTTATTCAATGGATTCTGGAAGTGTCATCCTTGATGGTCAAAGAGTTGCATTTACATCCGCTAAAGAAGCGTTAGAAAACGGAATTGCTATGGTTCACCAAGAACTTAACCAGTGCTTGGATCGTACAATTCTTGATAACATGTTCTTAGGTCGTTACATCACTAAAGGTCCTATCTGCGATCAAAAAGCGATGTATGATAAATGCTTACAACTCTTTTCAGAGTTAGGAATGAATTATAACCCTAAAACAATTATGCGTACTATGGCTGTTTCTCAACGTCAGATGGTTGAGATTGCTAAGGCTATGTCCTATAACGCTAAGGTTATTGTTTTAGATGAACCTACATCATCACTCTCCGAACGTGAAGTCACTAAATTATTTAGCATAATTAAGGATCTTCGCGATCGTAAAGGTATCAGTTTTATATTCATCTCCCATAAGATGGATGAAATATACCGCTTATGTGACGATATCACTATTCTTAGAGATGGTGAAGTTACTTTATGCGATGAAGTTAAGAACACTAATTTGGATATTCTTGTTAAGGCGATGGTCGGTAGATCTCTCGATAATCGTTTCCCGCCTATGACAAATGTTCCTGGTGATACTCTCTTAACTGTCAAAAACCTTTCAACTAAATTTGCTCCTTATCTTCATCATATTTCATTCGATTTAAAGAAAGGTGAAATTTTAGGTATTTATGGCTTAGTCGGCGCTGGTAGAACAGAGACTCTCGAGTGTTTGTTTGGTGCGAGAACTATGTCCGAAGGTGAAATTACTTATAATGGACACCTCGTTCGTTTTAATAGCCCGAAAGAAGCTATGAAGGCTAACTTTGCTCTTGTTACTGAGGAAAGAAAAGTCTCCGGTATGTTCGATAAGTGCGACTTAACCTACAATACATGCATCTGTAATCTTGATAAGTATAGAAATGGTCCTATGCTTTCTAATAAAAAGATGACCGAAGCTACTAAGACTGAGATTCAGAATATGCATGTTAAATGTATGTCGCCTAAAGATATGATTTCAAGTCTATCTGGTGGTAATCAACAAAAGGTTATCGTCGGTAAATGGCTTGAAAGAAGTCCTGATGTTTTCTTGATGGATGAACCGACAAGAGGTATCGACATCTTAGCTAAATATCAAATTTATGAGCTTATGATATCCTTAGCTAATCAGGGTAAATCAATTATTATGGTTTCTTCTGAAATGCCGGAAATCCTTGGTGTAACCAACCGTATCGTTGTTCTTTCTAACTATCGTGTGGCTGGTGTTGTCAATACTAAGGACACCAATCAAGAAGAGTTGATGCGTTTATGCGCAAAATACTATTAATTAAAGGAGATGGAAAATGGCAGAAGTAAATAACACCGCTGTTACTGAACTTGTATCGCCGTTTGAAACTAATGCAACTTTTAAAACAAATTTAGAAAAATTAACTGAGTTGCGTAAAGATGGTGATAGTAAGCTCATCGCTCTAAAGAGTGAAAATAAAAATGTAAAAGCTAATAAGAATCTTGATCCTCAAACCCGTAGTCAAATCATTGAAAGCAATATGTATTTGATGAACAAGGCTAAGAAAGTCTCTATAGACAATCAAGAAGAAATTGCTGCTATTGTTAAAGATACAGCTATCTTAGCTAAGCAAGAAGGTAAGTCTTATTATCTTGCTGTTAAAGATGTTGAACTTCAAAAGAGAGAAGAAATTAAAACTAACTACAGTGCCAAAGTCAGTGAGATCGAAGATGATCATAGAACTCGTTTGGCTGCTATCGGTAATGTAATCAATGTCTCTGATGAAGATTTAGAAAAAGAGAAAGCTAAAATTGAAGAAAGATATAGAGCTCGTGAGCAAGAGATTACTGATTTAAAGCTCAGTTCCGAAGATGAAGCTAAGGCTCGTGAAAACAACAAGCGTATGTTAGAGAAAAACCTTAGTTTCGCTCAAAAGAAACTCTATGAAGAAGCTAGACATGAGCATACACTCAAATTAAAGGCTGAAAAGATTCTTTATAAATCTCAGCTTGAAGAAGCTAAATCTAGCCGTAACATCGCTTTAGATGCTTCTAAGCTCGATCTCTTCAACTCTTACCTTGAAAAGTATGGTTATCTCGGTAAATTAAGAAATAACAAGCATACTTTCGGTGAGAATCTTGAATATAAGTATCGTAACTATATCTATTCCTTCAATACTCGTAATTTCTTATTAAAGAACGCATTATACTTTGTTGCTATCGTCCTCTTCATTGTCTTCATCGTTGTTGCCGCTGCTAAGAATCAAACCTTATTAACTGGTAACAATATTGTTTCTATCTTATCTCAGTCTTCTACTAAATTATTCTACTCCTTAGGTGTTGCTGGCTTAATCTTACTTGGTGGTACTGACTTATCCGTCGGTCGTATTACTGCCTTAGGTACGATGATGACCTGTTTATTCACCTCAGGCAATGTCTATAATTTCAATTCTTCAACCTTCGGTAACTTCACGATTGATGTGAGTGGTATGGGAGCAGGTGCTGGTATCATCACTGGTTTACTTGTTTCTATCGTTACTTGCGTCATCTTCACTTCTATTGCTGGTTTCTTTACTGCTAAGTTCAAGATGCACCCCTTCATCACAACCTTATCAACTCAATTACTCTGCTTCGGTATCTTGATGATCACCTTCGCTTCTGTCGCTTCCTTCAATATGCAAGATGATATCTCTTTAGGTATCAAAGGTAACAATGGTGTTTACCTTATCATCTATGCCGTTATCGCTACATTACTTGTCTGGTTCATCTGGAATAAGACAAAGTTCGGTAAGAATATGTTCGCTGTCGGTGGTAACTCTGAAGCTGCTGCTGTCTCTGGTATCAACGTCTTCTGGACAACAATGTTCGTCTTCATCATGGCTGGTATTCTCTACGGCTTCGGTGGTTTCTTCGAAGCTGCTAGAACTCCTATCGCTTCTCCTTCTACTGGTTATGGTACTGAACTTAACGCTATTGCGGCCTGCGTCATCGGTGGCGTTTCCTTCTCTGGCGGTATCGGTAAGATTTCCGGTGTTGTCGTTGGTACTATCATCTTCCAAGGCTTGACCTTCTGCTTAACTTACATCGGCGTTGATGCTAACATCCAATACATCTTCCAGGGTGTCATCATCATGGCTGCTGTCTGCTTAGACTCTCTCAAGTACCTCAAGAAGAAGTAAACTTTACTTACAAAATCAAAAGCTGGTCCTTGTGGCCAGCTTTTTTTGTTTGTAATATTATTTCTAGCAAATCGTATATTTAAGTTATTATATTTAATTTAATAAGAATAATTAGTATATAAAAGAAGAATTGTGATTAATTAGTAGATACTAAAAAAGGTTCACATTTGTGAACCTTTAATTTTATAATCCCATTATCTTCTTAAGTGAATCAATTCTCTTTGCCATTACCGCTTTTGCTTCTTCATCTTTTAAGCCTTGTACTTCGACATAGAATTTAACTTTAGGCTCTGTTCCAGAAGGACGGATAGCGACAAAGGAAGAATCAGCAAAGTAGAATTTAAGACAATCATTATAATCAATATCAGGATCTGAGAAAGGATTCTTTGTCTTTTTAATGTTATCTGTAAGGTATCTCTTACCATAATCATAAAGATAGGTAACTTCTTCATCACCGATCTTTGAGGGCGGATTTTCTCTTAATTTTTCTATTTCAGCACTCATTCTTGCATGAGAATCTGCACCTGTGAAATAGATGGAGACTTGATCATTAAAGTAACGACCTGTTCTTTCAGATAATTCTTCATAAGCGATATCAAGAGTCTTACCTTGTCTTAAGTAATATTCACACATATCGGCGATGGCGAGGATAGATTGTAAAGAGTCTTTATCTCTAACAAAGTCACGAAGTAAGTAACCATATGATTCTTCATATCCGAAAAGGTATTTCTGACCAATAGTTTCCAATTGATCAGCCATATTACCGATATATTTAAAACCAGTAGCAGTTGTTCTTACTTTAACACCATATAATGAAGCGACCTTAGCTCCTTGACCACCAGTAACAAAAGTATTACAGATGACTCCATTATTAGGAAGTTCATTACGCCTTTTTAAGGTTCCTAAAACAAAGTCGATCAATAATGCACCAGTTTGATTACCATTGAGGCGCTTGATTTCACCATTCTTATCTAAGAAAGCAAGACCACATCTATCAGCATCAGGATCAGTGACGATAATAAGGTTGAATTTCTTTCCTTCTTTATTAAGCTTTTTAAGCTCTTCAATAGCACCTTCATATGCTTCGGGAGTTTCAGGGTTAGGATTTTTGGTTCCTGTAAAATCAGGATCAAAGAAATCTTGTCCAGGGACTGTTTCAACAGTATAGCCAGCTTTTCTAAGAGTCATAGGACCAACTTTACAATCACAACCACATTCCGGTGAGAAGACTATTTTTGTGAGTCTTTCTCCTTGGAATTTATCTAAATATAAAGAAGTAGAGACTTCTTTATCTACAAACATTTCATCAAATTCTTCATCAGAGTCGAGATAAGTTATATCTCCTACCATTTTGTCAGCAACTTTTTCATAATCGACAGTTAATTCATCTGGTAAGGATTTAATAGTTTTAATGAGTTCGTCAACGATAGCATAAACACCTTGACAGCCTTTTTCATCATAGAATTTATAGCCATTATATTCTTTGGGATTATGGCTAGCTGTAAGCATGATACCACCTAAACAATGGAAGTGACGGACAACGAAGGAAAGTTCAGGTGTAGGATGAGGATCATTAAATGTATATACTTTAAATCCATGTTCAGTCATGACTTTACTAGCGATATCACGGAACTCTTTAGAGAAGTGTCTATTATCAAAGGAAATAGCAAAACCTCTCTTTCTAGCAGCATCAGGACCGTAAAGAGAGAGAAGGTGTTTAGCGACACCGATAGTTGCTCTTCTTACAGTTAAAATATTTAAACGAGCACAGCCAGGTCCTAATAAGGCTCTCATGCCACCTGTGCCGAACTCTAAGTCAGATGAAAACATCTCTTTAATTTGATCATCGTCTGCTTGGCGTATTATTTCTTTTTCACTTTCGCTCACTAAAGAAGATTCTAACCAAGCCTCTTTTCTAGCTAAATAATCCATAGTAGCCTCCCCAAACAAAATCAATAATATTATAAATTAAATCCAGTTTATCTAACAATAAATATATTTATATTGTTTAATTTTTGATTTTCTTATATTCTTCTAATAAAGAATTATAACGCTCATTTTCAGATAGAAGGTGAAGAAAAGTTTCTATTTTTCTTTTTTCATGACCAAAGTCTTTATATGCTCTTATAAGAGGCGAAGCAGCTAGTTCATCACCTAAATTATTAAGGTTGTATTTTTTGTTTTTTATTAAATAATATACTAGCGAATAGATGTCTTCGTATTCTTCTTTTTCATAGATGATCGATGTTTTTTTACTGAGTAGATAAGCAATTTTAAAGTAACTATAGTTTGCATCTTCATTGCTCATATTTTCTATAGAAATAACTTTTTTATAGAGTTCTTCATCAGTATTAGCAAATAACGAAGATTTCATGTGGAAAGAGATAAGATGATAGTTTACTAAATCAAATAAGTCAGTATTGATTCTCGGGCTTATAAGAAGCATATTCTTACCTAATTCTTGATAATCTTTAAAATAATAATTTTTATAACGTAAAGCCATATAAGGATTGAGAATATATGAGCAGAAAAATACTGATATTTCACTTTTATAATTTTGTGAAAGAATTTTATTTATATGCTCATATTTTTCTTGAGATTCTTCTTTAATAAAAGAAACTAATTCTTCACTTTTTAAACGCATCGAGAAATCTTCAAAATTCTCATTCATTATTTTCGCAAGTGAGAAAATATCTTGGTAATCTATATTCTTATATCTATATATCATAAAATTACTCCTAATAGCTCAGTTATAACATAGATGATAAAAGAATAAATAAAGAGAATAGTCGCTAAAGTAAAGAAGATGATCAGCATCGCTTTTAAGAAAACATATAATCTTTTCTGAGTTAGTTTTTTGCTTTCGAGGATGCTCTTTATATCAATATATGTGTTTTCAATTTTTGAAAAAGTGTGAATGTCATCTTTTAGTATTCTCTTTTCATCGATAGCTTTTGAAATATAGAAGTAAAGACTCTCACAATTATTTTTTAAATCTTCAAAGACTCTACTAGCATTATTTTTAATAAAACGCATCGCATAATTATAAGGCTCGGTAATTTTCGCTCGGTAAGAGTGGAAAAGGATGAAAAATAAATCATACATAAAAAGTATTGGAATAAAAAAGTAAATTATATAAGTGATGCTATTAGAAAAGTCAGGATTATATATGTAGGAAAAAAACAAGTCTGAATGTCTAGTAAAGATAAATAAAGCAAAAAGATTAAAGATGACAAAAAGGAGTATTTCTAAAAATCTAGAAAAGTGAGTGGTAGCTTTTGAGGTATTATTGATCGACTCATTTTTTAAGATAAAGATTGTACGATTTAAAAGAGAATCAATGTCGTTTAGATAATATTCTAGTCTTTCTTCAATTATTTCTTTCTTCTTTTCTTCATCATATTCGTCAGAAATAATAAGCGAATTAATAGTATAAAGTTTAGAATTATGTTCAACAATTAAATCACCGATACTATTTACATTACCATGATAATCATTTTCAACTAAAAATGGATTTAGATAGAATTCTTCATTTGAAACAAGCGAAAGATAAGAAATTTGATTTTTTAAAATAACATAATCAGTAAAAGTTTTTGGCTCTAAATTTAAATTGTTAAAGTTATAAACGACATTATGTGCATCATAAGATAAATGCTCAGCAGCGCTAGAAACATTGGTGGTGAGAGATTTATAATCTTGGCTATTTAATAATTCAAGTAAAAAGTCATCGATATAAATTGAACAATTCCAGCCTACTGTTTCACTTAAAAGATAAAACTTTTCTTTTCCTGTCATATCGCTTCTCCTAAAGGATGAATTAAAGAAAATAATGGTGAGAAAAAACCTTCTTCAAGAGGGATTAAAGAACGGATGGAAGAAAGGAAGTAGAAAATAAGAAAATAAACTAAAAGAAAAAAGAAAATTGAATATATTATTTTTGCTATATAATCTCTTTTTTTATGGCGAGTAGCATTGCTTCCAGTAAAATTATGATCGATGATGATATAAGAGAAAAGAAGGAAAATTAGATAAATAATAAAAGTAAAAATAGTACTTGATAGATATATTGTTTCGCTCAATGAATATTCTTTAAATCCGACAAATATCACATTAAAAACGGGTAAAAAAATGTAACCGAAAGCTTCATATATATGAATGGATGGAAAAATCAGTTCAAGTAAAAGTAAAACGATAAAGATGATTAAAGGAAGGATAGTTACAAGAGAGTACATCTTTAACTTATTTGTAGGCAAGATGATAGCCGGAAATAAAACAAAGGGAATAATGAAGATTAAAATTAATGAAAGACTCATGTGTTTTCACTCTGTAAAGATTCAATAATGCTTTTTTCTTTAGGTGGTAAATTGCTTCTGAATTCTTTTTCGCTAAGATACGATAATATTCCGTCTAATTTTAAAAATTTAAAATAGCTTGCATGCAAGAATTGACTCTTGTAAGAATAAACATCTTTGAAGTATTCATTCAGTTTAAAATCACCATACTTATTATCACCAACTATAGGGTGCGAACTATAGGCAAAATGAACTCTCAATTGGTGAGTTCTACCAGTCATAAGTTCAGCTTCAACTAGAGAAAGCTGCGATTTTGTGAAAACTTTTTTTCTTTCATAGATAGTTAATGCTTCTTTTCCTCCTTTATTTATAGGAGTTACTTTAACTATCTTTGTCTCTGGATTCTTCTTAAGTGGAAAATCTATTTTGCCAGCTTTAGGAGTAATTCCTCTTACTAAAAGAGTATACTTTTTGATAATTTTGTCTCTTTCACGGAACAATTTAATAAGTTCATTTAAAGCAGCATAATTTTTTCCAAAAAGAACAATTCCAGAGGTATTTCTATCAAGCCTATGAGCAGGGGAAGGAATAAATCCTGAAGGATCATCAGGATCAAATTCTCCTTTTTTCTTTAGATAGCTAAGGACCATATTTTGTAATGTAATATGTTGTTCTTCCTCTGTTGAATGAACTAGAATGCCTTTCATTTTATCTACTATTAAAATATTCTCGTCTTCATAAATAATGTTAAAATCTGGTGTGACTGGTCTTAAAAGTTGTTCTTTTTTAAATTGTTGAAGAAGTTCCTCTTTTAGATAGACAGAGACTACGTCTCCTTCTTTTAAAATATAAGAGATGCTCGTTCTTTTACCATTAACTTTAACATCTTTTTTCCTAAACATTTTATAAATAAAAGATATAGGAGCATTTTTTAAGGCTCTTTTTAGATATTTATCTACTCTTTGTTCTGCTTCAGTATTTTTAATAACAAATTCCATACATAAAAATTATAACTTAATAATTGTGAAAAAACTTGACTTTTTTTATAAAGCACTTAAAATATTTATGCTAATTTAATTGGAGCGATACCCAAGAGGCTGAAGGGGTGGGCTTGGAAAGCTCATAGACAGGTAAAACTGTGCGAGAGTTCAAATCTCTCTCGCTCCGCCATTATTGCATAAAATGCTCTAGAAATAGAGCTTTTTTTGTTTTCGTCATCAGTTGATGTGCTATCGGCGTGCATTTTTCTAAAGTTTTAACTGCTTCATTCGTTGCTTTAGGATAAAGATCTAAAAATACTGGTCTTTTTATATTGTTAAACTAAACCTTACATTTGTTTCCTGTTGTGTCAATTTCTTTAAGTCAAATTTATACTCAATTTATAAACATCTTCAAACGTAGGCGAAAGAGTGGCATTAAGCGTTAATTAAGGAGGCGCTAATAAGGGTGTCGTTTTGTATTAAAGCAATGGAACAAAAATACTTATTTACATTATTCTAATACAATCTAAGAACATAGGAATCAATTATAAAAGTTTTAAGAGATCGGAACTTTTGGTTCTCTTTTATTTTTTCAGTATATAAAAAGCTATTTTTAAGGATATTAATTTTTATAATTCTACTAAAAATAATCTATCCAATTATAATTTATGAAGAATAAAAAACAGCCATCCAACCTTATTATGGTGAATGGCTGTTTCACTACAAGTAACAACAAAATTTTAAGTGCTCATCAAGCATTGAAATAAGAGTTACATGAGCTTCAAAATAAAAATATGATGGATAAGTAAAATGAAAATTTATAACTCTAAAAGAAATTCTGTTTTCAACAATGCTCACGTAACCTTTTACTTAAGAGAAAAAATTATTAAGAATGCTTTAAATAATTAACAGGTAATTTTTTTATTTTAACTTAGTAATTGTTGATTTTAGTGGTGTTGAAACTTTGAATGACGTATCTTCTTTCCTTAGCAAATAATTGCATCAGTAGCTGTATATTGATCAAGTGAATCAACTTTAACTTGAATACAAAGATAACTTATACCCTCTTCTCCTGCAAATATTTGTCTTTTACCTTGTGGAGCAACTTTAATAGAATCACCTGATTTTAAACTAACTTCTTCACCATCGATAACAAATTTACCATTGCCACTTAAAATGTAATAAATCTCTTCATTCTCCTTATGAGCATGAATAAATGGAACATTAGCATCAGCAGGCAAAGAATTAATACTAATTTCTGCACCGGTTAATCCTAACTTATCGTGAAGCTCAATTCTAGCTCCTTCTTCTTTTTCAAACTTTGTATAATTTTTCATGACTTTCGTCTCCTTTCATGATTATTATATATATAGCGTACAAAAAGAATAGTACGCACAAAAAAGTAACTACGTATTTAAATTAAAATATGTAATATGATAAAAAAGAAGGTGAAAATTATGAAATCAAAACAAGAATTACCTGCTTGTCCTGTAGCTACAACAGTAAGTTTAATTGGAAGTAAATGGAAATTATTAATAATTAGAAACTTAATTAAGAGACCATGGCGATTTAATGAGTTAATGAACTCTATTGATGGAATATCTCAAAAAGTGCTTACAACTAGTTTAAGAGAACTTGAAAAGGATGGCATCATTTATCGAAAAGATTTTAAAACTAACCCACCTAAGGTTGAATATGGATTAACTGAATTAGGCCAAAAATTACAAGGACTATTAAATTTAATGGCAGATTTTGGTGATTATTATAAATCTAAAATATAAATACTTCATAAGTATGTATTTTTAAATACAATAAAAATATAATCAATAATTTAAAAACAAAAAAGCTCTATTTCTAGAGCATTTTCACTATAATGCCTACATACTACACTTTTGATACATTGCACACCCTTACAATGGCAACAACGGCAACTTTGAAATGAAACAAGTTCGTATTAAATTATAAAATTTCAAGAAAGTAATACTTGCCTAAATAGCAATCTTTCCAATTGATAGTATATGAGTTTTTAACTTTTAAAAGAGAAATGCCTTTATTCTTACCAGTAGATTTAGATATTTTCCCAGTAATTGATTTACTATCTCTGAAATATGCATAAATTCCTGTTTTTTCCCTCCCACCTTCGTAAAACAATGGATCAGACACAACCACTAAAGTATATGTCTTAGTAAAACCTTTGCGTTTAAGTTCTTCCATAAAAACAATATCTTCAATGAAAGAATACATTTCTTTAGGATATTGGCTATTTTTAGGAAATTTCAGTTCAATAGCATATTTCTCTTTTTTATCCTTATTAAAAATCACAATGTCAATTTCATGTTTTGTAGTGCCTGTGATGCCAAAGAAAGAGATATTTCTTTCAAATTGGATTTTATAATCTTTAATTTGACTTCTCAAAAATATTCCTAATTCCAATTGCAATGAAATTTCATTATATATGTCGATATTATTCACATTAGCTTTTTCAAAAAACTACTTTAATAACTTATTAAAATCCATGATATCACCCCATTTCGTTTAGCTATTTTATTTTTTTCTCTATATTTTTTAAATTTAAACTACTATTCATCAAAATTTCTTTGATATATTTCATTAATAGTTTCTATCCTTAACGAACGTGATTTTTTATTTGGATTAATATTATTATTCTTCTTTTCTAAGTAAAGATCCCTAACTTCTTGCCATAATCCATTTTCTTTAATTGCATCAATTCTTGAATAAAATTCATAGAAAGTTTGAGGTTGCTCTTGCCAATAATAAGAATTTTGACCTTTATTAAAAAAGACTATTTCTTGATGCCAATAGTTTTCATTATCGTAATAATCATTAACTACTGCAAAATCAACACTATAAAGAACCTTAGAATGCTTTTTATCTTTAACTTTAATAGTAATGACACGAGAACTGTTTTCACAATAATCAAATCCAAATTTCGACGTAAATTTATTAAAGGAATTTATAAACAATGTCTTTAATTCTTTTGCACTATATTTTTCTTTTTCATCGTTTGGATAAAGATTAACATCAAAATCAAATCCAGTATTAGTTCTTGGGTCATAAGTTACTAAATTGAACTTGTCACTACCTTCAAATTTGTACTGAAAAGTAAACTCATTTTTTAAATCTTTTTGAACTAACTTAATTAGTTCTATAATTTGATCTCTTATTGGCTTCCTAACTTTTCTTATTGCATATTCATAATGATACATACTTTGTTACCTCCATAAATATTTATCCCCTAACCGACCATCTGAAGTATGTATCTTTCTTCAAATCATAATATTGTAACTTTAAAGCGCTTAAAAAACTACTCATATAAATGGCTTTCATAAAATTTTTGCAAAATAAAATAGTTATTTCAGTTTTTTACTAATTAACGGAATTTAGTCGGTTACAAAACTTTATAATATAAATATGCTTCCTAGATGATTGTTTTTATGAAATTTAAACATTTTACTTTTGAAGATAGAAAAATCATTGCTTCTTGTCTGGCTAAAGAGTTTCGTTGCGTAGAAATTGCTGATATACTTGGTTGCGATCCGTCATCAGTTTCAAAGGAGATAAAAAGAAACAGAATTGATTCTACTCGATTCAGATATCAAGTAGATGAAGAATGTCAAAAGTTAAAAAGATTTCTTTATGTTTGTGCAAATTGCAACTTAAAGTATACTAAATGCAAATTTCATCAATTTAAGTACGATGCAAAATTCGCACAAGTTAAAGCAGATAGACTTTTGGTATCTTCAAGAATAGGAGTTAATTATACAAAGGAGGAAATTGAAAAATTAATTATTGAATTGAAAGTAGGTTTATCAAATAAAAAATCGGTATATCAAATTGCTGCGGAATTACCTTTTGATATTACACCTCAAACAATTTATAAGTATATCAGAAACGGACAAATTCCAGTTAAAAGAATAGATTTACCATATGCTGTAACCTACAAAAAACGAAAGAAAATAAAAAAAGAGTACGAATACAATGAAAGTAAAATCGACCGTTGTAATCGTACCTTTGTAGATTATTTAGCTTTCAGCAAAGCTTATAATCTTTATACCACCGAATTAGACTTTTTAGGTCCTAAAAGAGGTGATCCTTATACAATTTTAACATTAATTATTAGAGAAATTCACTTTACTTTAATTTTTCTTGTTGAAAACAAAAACGCAGATAAAATAGTTAAAATTTTCGACAAGATTGAATCTAAAGTTGGTTATGAAAATTTTGTAAGAGTTTTTGGCTTAATTTTAACAGATAGGGATCCAAGTTTTGCTGATTATGAAGGATTTGAAAACTCAAAAATTTTCGATAAAAAAAGAGTAAATGTATTTTACTGTGATGCATATAGAAGTACTCAAAAAGCTTCGGTAGAAAACACGAACAAACAATTGC
Source organism: uncultured Bacilli bacterium (assembly GCA_944349335.1). GTDB lineage: Bacteria > Bacillota_I > Bacilli_A > RFN20 > CAG-288 > Enterosoma. The sequence continues at coordinate 5,802 of CALVMW010000004.1, read as the reverse complement.
GTATGTTTTTTCCAAAAGGCAAATATTTAAGCAATTTTTCTAAAGACGATGTTAAAAGAATAAATAGTTTCTTAAATAAAAGAAAATTAAAATCCCTGGACGGATTTAGTTCTGAAGAGGTTTTTATTAGAATTTTGGGGAAAAGTTTTTAATAACTTATTTAATTAAAACTATAAAGGAGCTATCTAGGAAGCGGAAATAAGTAAATTAAACTGAAATTACCCCTTTATTTTTAGTATGCAAATAAACGTCCAAAAATTAAACTTTTAAATACTTTATTTCAGCTTTTTCATTAGAAAACTGAAATATGTCATTTAAAACCTGCATTTATTTAAAAACGGAATTTAATTATTTAATTCGCAGATACAAAGTATCTATTTTCTTTTTGTCCTTAAATTACAAGGATTATTTAGGGTTAAATTAAAGACCTGCTTTTTTAAGAAAAGTATATATTTGCCGGTTTTGATCAGCATTGTCTACATCTGATTTAAGCAATTCAAATTCTTTAAGCACATCATCTCTATAAGGAAAGTTTTGAACTCCTGAAAAAATGTTATACAAATCCTCATAAGTAATCATTTTGTAATTATTAGAATATGGTTTTCCAATTAAGTAATTATTTTTATCAGTATCAAATTTACTTTTTGTATAATTAGGCACTAAAAAGAAATAATTAATTGGAATATCCTCTCTATCTTTTAGAAATGCATCAACTCTTGATTGAATGTAATATTTTGAAAGCTGACAAAAAGGTCCGTCATGAGCATCAACAAGATCGTTTATTTTTGACTTTATTTCGTTATATAAAGCAAGCTTTTCATTATATTCAACTCGTTTGTTTTGCCTCTTTGGAATCTTATCAGAAGGTTTATAATCTTTGAAAGCCCTTAAAGTCTTCTCTATCAATGCTTCTTTTGTTTCATATCCTTTTTCAACTATAGTTGAATCTATTTTATTTTCTATAATAATCGTGCGATCATTTAGCATAATAGTTAAATCGACATGTTTATCTTCTCTCTGAATATTGTATTCCGCATTGCCGTTATAATTAGCTCCAACAAGAATATTAACGAAATTCCTAAATAGTTCTGACGAATTAGAAAGACAATAAGCAATTATATTTGATAGAGAAAGCTCATCTTTCTCATTTCTTGTGGCAGTAAAAAATGTTTCATTTTCTTTAAAATCATTGCTATTTGGATTAAAGCCTGGAAGGATATTATGTTCTCTATCAAAAGGTATCCAATTTATTGATTTAATTAGAGCATCAAAAGAATCATCATCCTTTATATACATTCTCATTTTTTCATTGGCCATATTTTGTTTAATGTCAGCTCCATCTACATCCCTAATTTGTATTGTAAGATTTGGATCATCAGGAACTGAAATATTATCGGGAGATGTATAAAATGTTGCTAAAGTGTTGTCGCCATCAGGATTTCCTTGATAAGTATTATCGAGAAAAATATTTTCTAATGTTTCATGACCGTATTGAGCATTTCCAAATTTGCTTAAAAATGCAGTGTGTCGAGCGTTCTTTGATTCTGGCTTTTGGCTCGGAATTGTAACTCCAGGTATTAGGTGACAATTTTTAGCAAATGCCAGCACTCTAAATTTATCTTTTTCATTAGCAAAATTCGTAACCATCAACAGATTAATCTCTCCATCGTGAGCTCTATATTGAACAGGAAACACACCATCACAATTAAACCAAAGTAAATAAAAACCATCAGTATTGGAAGGCATAAAAAAGTTAATATTTTCGTGACCAATGTTTTTATTTGAACGTTCGCCTAAATAACGACCAGAAAATGTATTCATAACTAAATTCAATTTGCTCATCGATTAACCTCCCAATTATAAATCAGCTAAAATGTCAGCATTGGTTTGTTGCATTATGCCTTGATGTATCGGATTATATAAAATGTCTGTTTTGTAAACTTCATTAATATCAGGTAATTTATTAACAACTGAATAATCAGAAAGTTTTACATTATCCCTATTGAAACTAAGAATAATATTCTTCTTTCCTGTCTGAGAAATGATATCATGATTCTTTCCGTCTATATAAATCATGTTTTCCCATCTATCAAGAATAGCAAATTGTCCTGATTTTTTTGCCATGAACAATGGAACAATATGGTGAAGTTCATATCCACTGTTTTTGAAACACTGTGATTTTTGTAATATAAGTCCTTTTCTTGTTGCGATCTTATTAATTTTTGTTTCGAACTAAAAATTCCGTTTTTGCCGATTCTCACTTCTAATGACTGATTATTTCTTTGATTATTCATAGAAAAATACATAGTACAATCTAACAAATAAAATATCGATTCTACTTCATTTTTCCAATTCATAAAATCTCTTTTAACTGTTTTATCTCCAAAAGCTCTTAAAAATTAAATTTTGCCAACAGACTACACTTTTGATACAATACACACCTCTAGGCATTTTACACAGCGTAAATCTAATGTAACCACATCATAAATTAATGTTTTTGATAAGTTCTGTCTATATAACTACATTGATGGGATAATTTCTGGGTTCCATATTTTAATTTCATAAACTGGATACCTAGGAAAACTTGAAATCACAACACTTTTGCTTACTCTCTGGTATCCTTTTTATGAGCTAATGTTTTTACAATATCTCTTTCTTAAATTTTTATATGAAATATCTATTAATTATTTGATGTTATATGCCTTGGAAAATTCGATCAATTCATCTAAACTGTGAAAACATATTTTAATCTTATCATTTGAATAACAGACGATTTCAATATTGTACTGATGAAATTGAATATCAGTATCATTCAATGTCAAAGGCTTTTCTTCATCTTGATATCTATTATTGATAAAAATAGAATCAACGTTTTCGCTACTAATTAGTGGTTTCAACTTCATAATTTTTCCTCTAAATTTTACTCCAGTAAGCATATATAGTAGTATCATCAAGATAATTCCACGATGATGCGTCAATTGGATTGCCATTTTCGTCAAACCATCCTATAAACTCATAGCCTTCTTTATATGGCTTTGGAAGTGTAAATGGTTCTCCGTATGTAACGCTAATTTTGTCAACTACAACATTATAATTGCCAGTGATACAACTATCTGGAATTTGCTTTCCGCCAATATTAATAACCGCGCTGCCTTGAACATTAGCTTGATTAGCCCTATAAAGAATATAATATTTATGACCAGCCTCAAGATTTGCAATAAGGCTAAAATCTAAATCAGTATCTGAAATATCATCATTAGAAATAATTAAATTCATATTTTCGTCGTAGATGGCACCATATAAATCTAAATCTGAAGATGAGCTAATTTCAATTGTTTGATCTTCTAGACATACAACTTCGATATACCTTTCATCTTTACCATTTATTGTAACTTCGACATCATTTCCAAAATTAGCATATTGATTCTCGATTGAAACCCATTTGGCATAAAGCTTTAAATCAGCGTCAATTTTACCTTCAAATGAAAATCCATTTTTAAATTCTGGATCAGTATACCAACCTGCAAAAACTAGCGAAGGATTCGAAGATTCAGGAACAAAATAATCAAGCACCTTATCCTTAAATAATGGAACTGATTTTATCAATGAATCTTCGCTGTAAAACTCAACAACAGGACAAAGCTGGCCACCATCATAATCCAGTGTTACGGTATAAGTGTTCGCTATCCATTTTGCATATAAATTGATATTAGAATATAACTCGCCACTTTGTATAGATGTAATTTTATTGCTGAAATCTGGGTCGCTATACCATCCATCAAATGTATAGCCATCTTTTGATGGCGGTAGAAAATCAATGTTATCTGTACAATAAAACGATGAGGGATTTGATGGGTTATTTATCCCACCATTTAAGTCATAATTAATTTTATATTCGTGCAAAGTCCATTCAGCATGGAAACTCTTGTCACTAGTGTAATCCCAAATATCATGGATCAATTCATCGTTTTCATCGTACCAGCCAGCAAAATCATAGCCATCTCGATGAGGAACAGATGTACTTAATTCTGATTTGTAAAAAATATCATTATTAGTAGAAATAATATTTGGAACAGGTGAATTATAATTGCAATTAATATTCAAATACATATATCCATCATTATGAGATGACTCACTAATCTCAATCTTAAAGAAATGGCCTGGAGTTGGTTGAAATTCAATCTCAGAACTTAAAGGAATAATTCCCTGAGTATCGTTGGGACCTACTTTGGCACTATACTTATAAGGGCCAAAATATTCGCTAGATGTTAAATCTTCTATGGAAAATTGGGCAGACAATGTTTGGGTAGCCCTTGACTGATTTATCATGACTCCTTGTGGGCGAATAGTTGTTAAGCCATTAAAATAGTTTGGAATATAGAAATACCTGTACTCGTTCTTAGTATCAGGGTAAGCAATATTAGCATATATGTCTTTGTTATTTCCATTTTCGTCTGGGCTTGTTAGATACTTGTCATATCCTATAGAATTTGTGTGGGTGTATTTTCGCTCCACCCACATTGGATGTAAAACTATGTCTTGCACTAATTGAGAATTAGCATTAATACATTCGCCAGATTCATCATACCAACCATCAAATATATAATTTGTTTTTCGCGGTATATAATCGTAAATGTTATAGGAATCGTGTGGATAAATTTTTACTACTTTGTCAGACGTTTTCCCATCTAATGTATAAGTAATCGTATAGTAGTTATCATCAGAGAGATTAAAACTTGCTTTAAAAACTTGCGGAGTAAATCTCGCATATAAATTTAAATTGCCATATAAGCCATTCAATGAAGTTATTTGGTTTTTAAAGTTAGCATCTAAATACCAGCCTTCAAAATTATAAAAATCTTTTTTTGCAGGATTTAGAGTAATTGTATCTTCTATTGTGTATGTTTCAGGATTTTTAATGTTGTTTTCGCCTTCAAATAGATGATATGTAATTGTGTATGTTAATAATTTCCAATTAGCAGTAAACGAGTAGTCAGATGCAGATTTGCAGTCTATTACTATATCTTTCTGCGGTACAGTGCCGTTTGAACCAGTCCAACCAATAAATTCATATCCATTTTTTGTAGGTTCGGATAAAGTTATATTACCAGTTTCAATAGAATAAGAAGTTGGATTACTACCTTCACCGCCATCTAAATCATAAGAAATCGAATAGTTGATAGCGCTAGAAGAATACGTGGCATAATATTCAGCATTAACTATTGCTTTTTCTATTTCAGGTGTCCAACCTCTAAAAGTATATGAATACTGAGGAGTTGACTCTTTAGTTGGTAACTCGCCATCATAACTAGGAATGCTTCCATAAGGAACATTTTCATCTATTTCTAAAATAGTCCCGTCATAATTTTTCCAAGTAATGGTAATAGCTAAAGGTGATGTTTCATTATCAGTATATGAATATCCACATGTAGAACAAGTATAAGTTGTGTATCCACCTTGTTCATAAGTTGGATCAGTGACTGTAGATGTAAAGTTATGTGAGGATACATCTTTTTTTAAATGTTCATATCCTTTATCGATGCAAGCATGCCAATGAGAATATTCATCATAAGACCATGTAGAAGAATAATTATGTTCTAATTTATTTGTTTCATTATCAGTATATGAATATCCACATGTAGAACAAGTATAAGTTGTGTATCCACCTTGTTCATATGTTGAGTCTGTTATTGTAGATGTAAAGGTATGCGAGGATTCATCTTTTTTTAAATGTTCATATCCTTTATCGATGCAAGCATGCCAATGAGAATATTCATCATAAGACCATGTAGAAGAATAATT
>CALVMW010000003.1 GCA_944349335.1 uncultured Bacilli bacterium | reverse complement strand
ACTTTATGGATATAAATACCTATGGCGGGTATTATTATTTAAATGCTGATTTAGATTTTGAAGGAATAGATTTTAAACCTTTAAATAATGGTATGGGCCGTAGTAAGTATAATAAATTTTTATTTATTAATCCTGATAATCATGTGATTAAAAATATTACAATAAATGAAGTATATACTGAAGATGACTCTATAAGTAATTGGTGTGGAATCTTTTTTTATGTAGATGGTTACATGGATGGATTAATAATTGATAACTTAAATATTACTTATAAATATATCGCTGATATTGATTTAGGAGTAGTTGGTGGAATTGCTCATTCTTGCTCTCTTAATTCAATCTTTAAAAATTGCCATATAAATGGAAATATTGAAGCAATAAATTGTGATAGTGTAGGTGGCTTACTTGGAATGGTTAATCTGTATGGAGCAAATTCATCATTTTGTTTGCCATATCTTTTTATGAATTGTTCTTTTACTGGAAATATTGATCATACTATTACTGATAATTATTTAGTAGATAAAATAAAGTATATATCAACTGGAGGATTAGTTGGAATTATCAATAGAAGTGTTGAAAATACTTGGTTTGATTATGAAAGATTATTTAAGGAGCATATTATTTATCCTGATAGCAACATTAATGCTCATATTGAAGGACCAAAGTATGTTGGCGGCTTTAGTGGAAGCGTAACAAGAAGAAATTATAGTGATTATGAATTAAAAGGTGATGAATCATATTTTGATTATAATTTTGATAATTTTGAATTTAAGGGAAGTGTAGTTTCTAAAAACGAATACGATGCTAGTGATGTTTTCGGTAAGGTTTTTGATTGGAGTCGTGAATAATATATATAGTCATAATATGTCTTAAATAAATAATAAATTAGTTATTTTTGGAGTTTGTAGTATAAAATATTATGATGAAAGATCAGAAATAATTATGAGATACTTGAGGCCTATTATTATCCCGATTGTGTTTATACTTATTTATTTAATTTTATATATTTTGATGTGGGTTTTATTTGTAACTGGATTTAATTTGATAGCTTTTTTAGTGAATCCAGCTATTATGATTTTGTTACTTTTTATAAGTATATTTATTTTCCCTAGGTTTAATACAAAATATAAGGCAATCGGATATATAATACCTATTGCTTTATTTATTATTTCTACTCTAGTTTATGTTCTTTTTTTCTTTGCTGAAGATATTACTGGATTTTATTTTACTGATTTCTTCATTATATTTTCTGTTTTTCTTTTACCATTAATTTGTATGGGATATTATGCTTTTTATCTGATTCGCAATATTATTGATTATCCAACTAACTAAGATTAATCTTATCATTATAATTTAAAGAGGAAAGATATAATTTATTTTCTTCAAGTTCAGGATTTTGCAAAATACTTAAAGCATCTTTTTTAGCAATTTGGAACATGGTTAAATCGTTTACAAAGTTACATACTTTTAATTCACTATCTCCTGACTGTTCAGTTCCTGAGTAAGAACCGGTTCCCCTTTGTTTTAAATCAAATTCAGATATTTTTAATCCATCATTTGTTTGACATAGGAAAGTTAATTTATCTAAAGTATCTTTATCCTCTCCATCATAGATTAAAAGCGCTAAGGAATATTCTCCTGATCTTCCGATTCTGCCTCTTAGTTGGTGTAAGCTTGATAAGCCAAAGTAATTTGCATTATAGACGATAAGTAAAGCGGCTCTTGAAACATCGATACCGACTTCGATGACTGTAGTTGAAACAAGTATCTTCTTTTCTCCAGAGGCAAAGCGTTCAAAAATTTCATTCTGCTCTTCTTTTTTGATTCGTCCGTGAAGAAGCTGACAGTTATTTTCTCCATACCTTTTAACAATTTCATCGTAGACTTCTTTTGCTGATAAACATTTAGAAGAAGTACTTTCAATTTTAGGTGCAACAATAAATATTTGTCTTTCGGCTTCTAAAGCTTTATCTATGGCTTTATATAAAAGAGGATCATTAGAGCGGATCAACTTAGTTGAAACATCTCTTGTTCCTGTTGGGAATTCACTTAATGTTGAGATATCTAAGTCTGCATTGATGATCATTGATAATGTTCGTGGTATTGGGGTAGCGCTCATCATTAATAAATCGGTATTTTTTCCTTTTTCTAATAACTCTTCTCTTTGTTTAACACCAAATAGTTGTTGTTCATCTATTATTACTAATCCCAGATCTTTGAATTTAACATTATTGCTCATTACAGCATGAGTTGATATTAAAATATCGATTGTTCCATCTTTTAAATCAGCTAAAATCTTATCTTTATCTTTAGATGATCCAGATAAAAATGCGATATTTAATTCATTTTTAAAAATCTTTTTAGCGTTGTTATAGTGTTGGCGGGCTAATTCATAGGTGGGTGCAATAAATGCACCTTGTTTTTCTCTTAAATAATTAGCATAAAGGACAGTGAGGGCGACTATTGTTTTACCAGTTGAAACATCTCCTTGTAAAAGTCTATACATGACTTTTTCTTTTTCCATATCTAAAACAATATCATGAATAGCTACTAATTGATCCTTAGTCAATTTGAAAGATAATCCTTTTACAAAATTATTTATTTTTTTGTGGTTGATAGGTAAGTACTCTTTCTTTTTCCTTTCTTCAGCTTTCTTTTTTAAAAGTAATGAGCGAATAGAGTAACTTAAGGCTTCTTCATATTTAAAAACTCTCAGTCCTTCTAATAAATCTTTTTCATCTTTTGGAAGATGAACACATTTATAAGCTTCAAATTCGTCCAGTAGCTTATATTTATTTCTTAAACTTAAAGGAATAACTGAATTGATTTGGTCTTTTAATGTATAATCACTTAACAATCTTTTAATATAATTTGAAAATGATGAACTTGATATACCCTTTGGTAGAGAGTAACAGGGTTTTATTGTGCTAGTAACATAATAAGAATCTTCATCGTATATCGAGTGAACGATAAAAACTTTTCTGTCTTCTGAATAATAGAGAACGAACAGCTTTCTATCTTTGTTTAAAAGTTTATTTAAATAAAAGCTTTGATTTAAAAGAAGGCAATTAATTTTCCTATTATCATTAATTTTTAAAACAAATCGTATTATTGGAATACGTGATTTTAGATTATAAACATTTTCACAGATACCATAAGTAACATATCTTTTACCTTTTAGGGGAGTTTCATCTATTCCTGTTACTTTTAGACTTTCATAACGCGTAGGAAAAACACGCAAAAGTTCTTGAACAGTATCTACGTGTAAGAGAGAAAAGAATTGATTATTTCTTATCATCGTTTAGTTTATTGTATAGTTCTTTAATCTTTTTAAATGTTTCGGGGTGAATGATGTGCTCTATACGGCAAGCATCTTTTTCGGCAATTGTTTTATCGATGCCTAAAAGGATGAAAAAATCAGTTATTGTTCTATGCTTCTTTAAAGTTTCTTCAGCTTTTGCTTTACCTGCTTCTGTTAAAATTAGTTCACCTTTTTCACCAACTTCAATATATCCGTTAGATTTCAAAATTTTAACTGCTTTAGAAATTGCCGCTCTTGAGAAATTAAACTCTTCTGCTAAATCAACAGATCTAACAATAGTATGCATCTCTTGAAGCATGAGTATTTTTTCAAGATAGTCTTCGCCAGATTCATGAATGTTTGTATTTTTTTCTTTCATTCTATACCTCTTTTGACTAATATTTATTATAACTTAAAATTATGCTTTAGAAGCAGTTATCTTTGTTTTTATTCAATGTCTTTTTTGTTTTTAATAAAAGTAAATTGATTCTCTTATATATTATGTCCGTTATAGTTTTGTTTTAAATATTAGTAATTAAATATATTGTTTTGATTTTATTTAGAAAGTTTAATAAGTGTGATAGTTTTAATAATATTTGTTTTTCATCATTTATAAAACTTTATTATTAGATAGTTTTACTATAAAATAATATAGTATTTTTGAGGTTTTTATTATGATTAAAATTGCAGTCGATATGATGGGCTCTGATTTAGGACCTTCTATTCTTGTTGAGGCTATTAAACAGTATCTTGAGAAAGAAAAAGATGTCGCTTTTACCTTATTTGGTGATAAAGAGACTCTTTCTCAACTAATTAAAGAAGGTGAAAGAGTTTCAATTATCGATGCAAAAGATGTTATACCTATGGAGATTAAACCTCTTGATTTCTTAAGGAAAAAAGAATCTTCGATGTATAAAGCTATCGCTAGTGTAAAAAATAAAGAATGTGATGGTGTTTTATCGGCCGGTTCAACAGGCGGTTTTATTTCAGGTGCGACTTTCTTATTACGTAATATTGAAGGTGTTTCTAGAGCTGGTCTATGTGCCTGTTTTCCGACATATAAAAGAGATAAAGGAGCAGTTATTTTAGATGTTGGTGCAAATAATAATAATACTGCGGAAGATCTCTATGGATATGCTAGGATGGGAAGATTATATGCTAAATATATTTTAAATGTTGAAAACCCATCTGTATATACTCTTTCTAATGGTGTAGAAGAAGGTAAAGGAAGAGATGAAGTAGTTGAAGCTTATAAGCTATTACAAGAGAGAAAATTCCCTAATTTTAAAGGAAATAGTGAAGCAAGAGAAGTATTAGATGGAGAGCATGATGTTATTGTAACAGCTGGATTTTCTGGTAATATTCTTCTTAAAGCCACTGAAGGTGTTGCTAGCATGATGAATAGATTGATTAAAGACTCTTTTTCTTATTCATTTTTAACTAAGATCGGTTATCTTTTTGCTCGCCGCGGTTTTAAAGATATGAAGGTTAGAATGAATTATAAAAAGTATGGAGGGGCTATACTTTTAGGTGTAAATGGTGTCGCCTGTAAAGCTCATGGTAATTCTGATGCTTATGCTTTTTATAATGCTATCGATATCACTAAAAAAATGATTGTTTCAGGAATAGTCGATAAAATCAGGAGTGATGATGATAAAGGGGCTTAGAGAAGTATTAGATCAATTTTCTATCGTAACTGATAATATTTCTCTTTATGAGACAGCTTTTACTCACGCTTCTTATGCTAATGAACATAGTGAGGCGATCGATTATGATCGTTTAGAGTTTTTAGGTGATTCTATTTTAGATATGGTTGTTGCTGATTTACTTTATCAAAAATTTCCTAAAGCTAAATCAGGTCAACTTTCTAAAATGCGAGCTAATTTAGTTGAAGGGGAAACTTTGACTTATCTTTCAGAAGAAAAGTATCATTTTGCAGAATTAGTTCGCTATTCTGTCGGTGAAAAAGATAACACCCGTTTTCATAAACATATTAATGAAGATGTGTTTGAAGCTTTTATCGGGGCTATTTATGTTGATAAAGGCTATATTTTTGTTAGGAAGATAGTTGAAGATATCTTTTTACCATTGATTGAAAATTATGATGAAGTATTGATTAGAGTAGATCCTAAATCCCATTTACAGGAGCTTTTAGCTTCAAATATTATTTATGAAGTTATTAATGTAAAAAATCTCAATTCTCCTGATGTATCTTATAAGGTGGTTGCTAAACTAGGTACAACTATTCTTGGTATTGGAGAAGGACATAATATAAAAGAGGCAGAAAAAAGAGCAGCTACTGATGCTTTATTAAAAAATGTAGGTGAATAGTATGGGTTTATTAAAGTTTTTAAAAGAAAAATTTACAAAAAAGAAAGAAAATACTTCGGAAGTAACTGAGGAAGTTATTGAAGAAGAGAAAGTTGAAGAGCGCTATCAAGCTGGTTTAGATAAGTCACGTAATGGTTTTACTGAAAGATTAAAAAAATTAGCTATTAGGACTAAAAAAATAGACACCAGTTATTTTGATGAATTAGAGAGGATTCTTATTGAAGCTGATGTAGGAGTCGATCTTTCTTTAGAGCTTGTTAAAGAAACTTATGATGAATCTAAAGAGAGAGGTTTAGATAATCCCGAGGAAATAAATGATCTTTTAGTTGATAAGATGTTTATAGGATATGCTAACGAAGGTGGATCATTTCAAACTGAACTTAAAAGAGCACAAGAAGGACCAACTATTATCTTTATTTGTGGTGTGAATGGTTCAGGAAAAACGACGACAGTTGCTAAATTAGCTAAGAAATATAAAGATAGAGGAGATAAAGTTCTTCTCGTCGCTGCTGATACATTTAGAGCAGGAGCTATTGAACAATTAGAGTTTTGGGCTAATAAAGTTGGGGTTGATATCATCTCTAAAGCAAATAGCGATCCTTCTTCTCTTTGTTATGATGCTATAAAAAAAGCTCAAAATGAAAACTATGATATCGTTTTTATAGATACTGCTGGAAGATTACAGAATAAAGTTAGTTTAATGGATGAACTTAGGAAGATTGTTCGTGTAATTCAAAAATTACTTCCTTCTGCCCCACAGGAATCATTGCTTGTACTAGATGCTAACACCGGACAGAATGGCATCGATCAAGCTAAAATATTTAAAGAAGCAGTTAATCTAAGTGGTATTATTATTACAAAGATGGACGGAACAAGCAAAGGTGGTATAATTTTAGCTATCCGCAAAGAGCTTAACCTTCCAGTGCGTTATATCGGTCTAGGTGAAAAGATGGAAGATCTAGAGGAATTTGATCTTGAAAAGTACCTCTATGCTCTTCTTGTTGATAGTAAGGAGGAATGAGATGTTCATATTTATTCTCTCAATCATAATATGTTTTGTTATTAATATTGCAATTTCTCTTATTGTTTCTTTTTTAGTACCTGGAAACTATTATTTAGCAGCGATAATTACTTCTATTGTTACTGCTTTTGTTTTTGCGATTATTACAAGTAGAGATCGTCGACATTTTTATAAAGATAAATATTTCTGGATTTATTTCTTTAGTGCCAGTATCATCTTCTTGTTAGTCGATCTTTTAACTTTTATCATATGAAAGATATCCTTGAAAAAAAAGAATACATCTCTTCTCTTTTTCTTATTTATGGTTCCCTTCTATCTAAAACGATGAAAAAGAGGATGGAAGACTTCTATTTAGATGATCTTTCAATAAGTGAAATCGCTCAAAATGAAAATGTTTCACGTAATGCGATCTTTGAGTCATTAAAAAGTGGTGAGAAGATACTTCTTGAATATGAGGATAAGCTGGGGATGTATAAAAAATATATGTCTATCTCTCAGAAGATAGAAAAGTTATTAGAAGAAGAGAATGATTCTAATAAAAAAGAAATTCTTAAAAGCATTAGAGGAGAATTAGATTATGGCATTTGAAGCATTATCTGATCGTTTAGGTCGCTTATTTAAAAAAATCCGTGGTCAGGCTACTTTAACTGAACGCAATATGGATGATATGTTCCAAGAGGTAAGAAAAGCTCTTTTGGAAGCCGATGTAAACTATGAGGTCGTAAGTCAGTTTATTGCTGAAGTTAAGGAAGAAGCTATCGGTGAAAAAGTTTTAGATAAAGTTTCACCTGGCGATATGGTCGTCAAGATTGTTCATGATAAGATGGAAGATCTTTTGGGTAGCGGTGATAACGATATCTGCTTTAGAATGGATGGTAAACCGACTGTTATTATGATGGTAGGTTTACAAGGTACAGGTAAAACTACTAGCGCTGCTAAATTAGCCCAGCTCTTCGAAAAGAAAAATCATAAAAAAGTTTTATTAGGCGCTTTAGATGTTTATCGTCCAGCAGCTATTGAACAACTTAAAAATCTCGGTTTAAAGTGTGAACCACAAGTTGAAACTTTTATTTCTGATAATAAAGATGTTCCTTCTATCGCTAGTTCAGCTTATTTAAAAGCCTGTGAAGAAAAATATGATATTTTAATATTAGATACTGCCGGTCGTCTAGAGATCGATGAAAGATTGATGGACGAATTAAAAGCCATTCAAGAAGTCGTATCTGTCGATGAGACTTTACTTACTGTTGATGCGATGGTAGGTCAAAATGCCACTAATGTCGCTTTATCCTTTGCAAGTCAGATTAAGGTTACAGGTTTAGTGATGACTAAGCTTGATGGTGATAGTCGTGGTGGTGCTGCTTTATCAATTAAGAGGTTGACTGGTCTTCCTATTAAGTATGCTGGTGTCGGTGAGAAGATGAACGATCTTGAAAATTTCCACCCTGATAGAATGGCAGATCGTATTTTAGGCATGGGAGATATCGTCTCTTTAGTTGAAGAGATGCAAGAGAAGATCGATGAAAAACAAGCTGAAAAAACTTCTCGCCGTATGATGAACGGCCAATTTGATTTAACTGATATGCTTTCGATTATGAAGCAGATGAATAAATTAGGTCCTTTAGGAAAGATTATGAAGATGGTTCCTGGAGCTCCTAATTTAAATGATGAACAAGTTGAACAAGCTAGCTATGCTCTAAAGAGAACAGAAGTTATTATCAATTCGATGACTAGAGATGAGAGAAGGAAGCCTGAGATGATTAAATCTTCCCGTAAAATCAGAATCGCTAATGGATCAGGTACTACTCCTAAAGAAGTTACTAAAGTTATTGAATCTTATTTAACTATGAGTAAGCAATTAAAACAGATGCGTTCTAACCCAATGATGTTAAGAAGGATGATAAGAAAATAATCATCCTTTTTTAAATTTATGTCCTTTTTCAATAGCTGATAATTCTTCATTATCAAGTTGATCTAAAGAAAATCTATTTTTATAAATTATGGCATCTTCTTTATCATAAAAACAATTCTTTAAAAGATCAGGTCTATATTTTAAAGTTTCTTTTAAAGCATCTTTTTTGTGATATTTTTTAATAATTTGATGGTTTCCACAAAAAAGAATATCGGGAATTTTTTCACCATCATATTCATAAGGATAAGTATATTGCTTATATTCTAAAAATGAATTTGTAAAGGATTCTTCCTGTGTCGATTCTTCTCTTATCGCACCTTTTAATAATCTTGTGATGGAGTCAGCTATCGCCATCGCCGCTATTTCTCCTCCAGTTAAAATAAAATCACCGATTGATATCTCTTCATCAACATAATTTTTGAAGCGGGAATCCACTCCTTCATAGTGACCACAGATCAAAATAATTTCTTCTTTTTGGGAGAGTTCAATCGCTTTTTTCTGATCATATTTTTTTCCTTTAGGACCTAAGAGAATTTTATATGATTTATCAGTTGCGGTCGAATTTAATGCGGCAACTAAAGGTTCTAATCTCATGATTAGTCCTGCTCCACCTGAAATAGGATGATCGTCGATACGGTGATTTTTATCTAAGGAGAAGTCACGAATATTTATCACTTCAAAACTGACGATATTTTTACTTATCGCCCTTTTAATAATTGAAGAAGAAAGAAATTCATTGTAGAAGTCTTTAAATATCGTCAGTATTTTTATCTTCATTTTAAAGTTTCAATAGCTAAGTCAGTAAGGTAAATTTTCTTTTCTTCTAAATCAACTTTGCTGATGAAGATATCTTCTTTAAAGGGGATGTAGTGATTATTAAAAACTAAATAATCGCTAGCGGGCATTTTGGTTACTGTTTCAACTTGGCCTAATATTTCACCATCTTTACCGATGATAGTTGCACCAACTAAGTCATCATAAAAATAACTTCCATCTAATGGTTTAACATCAGCTAGTATTTCTTTTCCGATAAATGATTCAATATTGTTAATATCGTCAAATCCTTCAAGTGAGATAATATAGATTTTATCGTTTTTTCTCATCATGGAAGTGATTGTATATTCTTTATCTTCAATCATTATTTTACTTTCAGGTTTAAAACGTTCTTCTGCACGAGAAGATGTGACAGATACTTTAAGTTGACCTTTTAAACCGTAAGAATTGACGATTTGACCGATCTTTTTAATTGCCATATAATTTTCCTTTTTAAATAAAAGAGGGAAAGATTCCCTCTAGATTTCAGCTTCTGGATTTTTAAGTTTGTACTCATCAAAAGATTCAAAGCGAAGGTGAACCTTTTTACGCATATTTTTGATAGAAACATTTAAGATAGTTCTAAGAGAATCAGAGATTACTCCATGTCTACCTATAAGTTTTCCTAAATCTTTCTTATCGCAAAGAATCAAGTAATTTTGTTCTTTTTTAGTAAGGTCTTCCTCTTT
This sequence comes from uncultured Bacilli bacterium, assembly GCA_944349335.1. Lineage (GTDB taxonomy): Bacteria > Bacillota_I > Bacilli_A > RFN20 > CAG-288 > Enterosoma. Next base: position 80,863 of record CALVMW010000003.1, on the reverse strand, counting down.
GTCTAATCTTTTGATGACGATTACATCAGGATTGGAAACAAGTGGTTCAACAAGGGAGCGGATATCCTGAGTAAGATCGATATCAGTTCCTATCCCCATATTTACTTTGCCTCTTTAATAGTTTTAGAATCGATGAATTTCTTATAGACACCTTGTTTCTTAAAGAGTGTTTTGACAGAATCAGAGGGAACAGCACCATTCTTTAACCATTTTAAGGCTTCTTCTTCATTGATATTAAATTTCTCAGTTTTAGGATCAAAATGACCTAAGTCAGCTAAGCAAGCAGAACGAGGGGTTTTTCTAGAATCAGAAACGACAATACGATAAGTAGGGAGAGCCTTTCTACCGATACGAGCTAATCTTATTTTAACCATAATATTTTCCTCCATTAAAACTTGATAATTATAGAATTATTTAATATGTCTGTCAAGTCTTTTCTATTGACAGCCTATAATTTTCTCATCTCTTATTTAATATAAGGATAATTTCCGCTATAATATTATTTGTGACTAACTATGAGACACTCTTAAGCTACTTAGTAGCTAGATGTGAAGAAAGCATCTGTTTTAATATCGCTTTAGCTGATTATCTTAAAGAGCATCAAGAATTTCAAAGAAGATTACCCACCCAAGATGAGGTAGATGATATCATCGATTCTATCGGTGAACTTGATACGGATGATCTTCCTTTAAAGATGGAAGAATCTCCTCTATTTAATAATAAGATGAAAGAGGAAATCCTCACTAAACTTAATAGTACATCTGAGGATATTGTATCAATTATTGATTCTATTTATTCTTTGACTATTTTATCACTTGATTTATATTGTGCTTCTAATGAATATTTAGAATATGGAGTTGAAAATTATTATCCTTTAGAATCGACCACATATTTTTCTAGCGTCTCCACGGATGAAGAGTTAGCTTTTATTTTTGATTATTATAATCATGTCGATATTAAAGATAAGTATCAGAAAAAATTACGTAGTATGGTTAACGATTTAAATCGTAGATGGAGGTCAAAATGAAAGAAAAAATATTACCAGAATTAGGTACAATTGAAGAGTGCAAGCATAAGATGCATGAAGCTTATATTAACTTTGTTGATATCGCTAGTAAATTTATTTCTTTAGCAGAATTTTATTCTGCCCCTGAACATAAAAATATTCCCCTTAATGATTCTTTCCGTCTTTCCTACAATTATAATTTTCAACATCTTAAGGAATCAGATGTAGATGAATTTATTTATCAACTCTCATTCTTAGCAGTATTACCTTTAGACTATATTGATGATATTGAAGAAAATTTAAGAACTTATCACGAGCTTATGGAAAAAGGTAGTGAAGCTGAGACAGATTATGATAAATGCTGTGATTATTTAGCTTGCCGTGATGGTTTTATTGATCAGCAGAATGATCTTTTAAATGAATGTAAAAAGATTAGTAAGATGCGCTCAGCAGAAGTCCATCAAAATGATGAACTTTACGATCCTACTATCAAACATATTTAATAAGATTGTTCTTCTTTATTTCATCGCTTCTAAAATGACTCTTTTAAGATGAGATCCATCTATGATCTCATTTTTTAATGTTTTAACATTTCTTAGCATCTCTTCATATTGCTTTTCATTTACATTTTGAAGAATATAAGGTATCTCGTATAAGGATGAGAATGAAAATCCGATATTCTTTTCTTTTACTATTTTACTTACAGGACTTTCATCCCACACTAAAACAGGTTTACTTGAGGCGATGTAAAGAGCAAATTTATGAGAACAATTAATTCTTAAATACTTTCCAAAATTACCAGTGCAAGTCTTGCTGCTCTTTCCATCCCACACTAATCCGTACTTACCATCTAGGACTTTGACTAATGTTTCTGGATCATATTCACCAATATATTGTCCACCATATGATTTATCATATCCTTTACCATACATATTAAAACCAGCATTAATTAACGGAAGAGGAATTTCATTTAGGAAAGATGACTTAGCTAAGTTGCCAGCGAAACAAATTAAGGCTTGTCTATTTTCATTATTGACATTATCTGTTAAATAATCCCAATAGTTATAATTAACTATTTTTACTTTTTTAGAAACTTTTAAGCTATCTAAAATGACTTTATTCATATTAGGAGTGGCTGAAATAAGAGAATAAGCCATATCTAATAACATTGAATCTGTCATATTTAAAAGGGGGTTTTGAAAGCGGATGCCATCAAGATCATGAATAAAGAAAATCAGTTTGATTTTTGCACGCGCTGCATATGTGATTATTTTCGAAAACCAGGGAAATTTGATGGAAAATGGGAAATCCATGAATATATAGTTGTCACCATTTAAAGAATTAATTTTTTCAATAACTTCATCGACAAAGGGGGAGAGAAGTGAAGAATTCTTTTTAAAGTAGCGAAGCTTTTCATCTTTGACGACTAAAACGGAATCAAAAAGTGGCTGGAAACCTAATTGTTGATATATTTTATGGAGATCTTCTCTTGATTTATTTAGGGCATTAAATCCGACATCTTCAACATGAAAATCAGGGATGTAATATACTTTACTCATCTTTATTAACCATTAAAAAGAATTTTTTGGAATTATGATAAATAGTTTTAACAGAAGGATAAAGCGGCTTGTAAACATTTTTATATAAGTATTGATAAATCTCATGATTTTTCATATCTGGTTTAATTATCTTTTCAATTTTAACCATTTTATTTATCGCTTCTTTTGGAGAGGAATAAACACCGATAGAAAGGAAAGCGGACATTGCACCGCCGATAGTTGTCGATTCAACATCCTTAGGTTTTCTAATTTCAATACCAAAGATATCAGACATAATATGGAGGATGACATCAGAGTGGGCTCCACCTCCAGAAGCAACAATGTATTTAGGTTTTTTATGAGTCTTCTTCATGATAGTTTCTAAGCCCTCTAAAAGAGCAAAACCGATACCTTCGATAATTGCACGATAAAGGTGATAGCGAGTATGGGCAGCTGAAAATCCGATGATAGATCCTCTAGCATTAGGTCTTTTTAAGCCTGGTCCCCAGTAAGGTTGAAGCACCAAACCATCACAGCCGGGGTTGATAGAAGAGATCATACTATCTAAATATGCTTCTAAAGATACACCTTTCTTTTTAGCGTTTTCTTTATCTTCGATTCCAAATTCATCATAAAACCAACGGATCATATAAAAACCGCGATAGATTTGGACTTCATAATCATATCCTTCACCATAGGGAGTCTCGTAAGAAGGTAAGAAAGCTTCAGGTTCTTTATACTTATTTGATACTACATCAATAGTACAGGCTGTACCTAAAGAGATAGCAGCGGTATCTTTATCGATAATGCCATCACCAAATGTTTCACAAGCTTTATCAGAACCAGAGGATATTAAAGGCAATCCTTCTTTTATTCCTGAAAGAAGGGAGAATTCTTTAGTTATATAACCTATAACTTTTTTAGGAGCGATGACCGGAGGGAGTTTTTCAATAGGAATAGCAAATACATCAACTTTTGGATGTAACTTAGAATAATAATGACGTTTTTTGTAATTGAGCGGATAGTGGCCGATACAATCAGCACTAGAGACGACTAAATTACCTGTCAAACGATAATTAAAATAGGCACTCAAAGGTGCATAATATTTCATTTTATTATAATTATCATTTTCATTTAATCTGAGCCATTGAGCGGCTGTTCTCTCAGCATTGTAGATGACAGTATCAGTCATGCCAAGAACTTTAAATAAAGCGCGCTCATATAATTTTAAAAAGTGCATATCTTTTAAGTCCGCTGTTCTTTGATCTAACCAAAGGATTGCCGGTCTTAAAGGTTTCATATTTTCATCTAAGATAACTGCTGTATCACGGAAGGTGACTATGACTATCGCTTCAGCAGCTTCAAAGTCACTTGGATATTCTTTTTTAAGTTCTATAGAAGCTTTAATCAATGTATCGATATAGAAATCAGCGTTTTGTTCTGCATATCCTTTTTTAGGGAAAAAGTAAGGTTTTTCATATTTTTGTTGATTGAAAGCAATAATACCTCTATTATCAGTCACGAGAGAAACTCTTAATGATTGGGTACCGATATCGACGACGAGTATTATATGTTCCATATTATTTCTCCAATCTGATAGTAAAGATTTACAAATCCTTAATATTATATACTATCAATATATAAAAATAATCATTGCTTTTTAAATATGAAAAAGATAAACTATCTGTTGGCTAATTAGAAACTACACCCCGGTAAGGTTTATAGTTTGCTTAGATCTAAGAAAGGATTCAACATGCAACGTCAAACAACTGTTTATAAGAAGACTGACGTAACAAAAAAATGGTACGTCGTTGATGCTGAAGGCAAGCCTCTTGGTCGATTAGCCTCAGAAATCGCCATCATCTTGATGGGAAAGAACAAACCTCAATACACTCCTAATTTTGATTGTGGTGATTATGTTATCGTTACTAATTGTTCTAAAGTTCATCTCTCTGGTAATAAGCTTACTAAAAAGATTTATTACACTAACAGAAGTGAAACTTATGGTGGACTTAGAGCGAGAAGTGCCAAGGTTATGAGAGAATCTTATCCTACTGAGATGGTTAGAAGAGCTGTCTGGGGAATGCTCCCTAAGGGACCTTTAGGTCACGAAATGATCAAGAAGCTCTTTGTTTATGCTGGTAAAGATCATGACAGACAGGATAAGCAGCCGATTGAAATCGAGCTGACAAAGAAGAAGGAGAACTAAGGATATGGCAACGAACAAAACTGATAAGCTTATCTATGCAGCTATCGGCAGAAGAAAATCTTCCGTCGCTCGTGTCTTTTTAACTCCTGGACAAGGCGATATCATCGTCAATGGTAGAAAAATTGATGCTTACTTCCCTCATAAGACATTAGTCTTAGATGCTACTGCTCCCTTTAGAGCAACAACTACTGAAGGTAAGTATGATGTTAAAGCTAACATTGTCGGCGGTGGTTATTCTGGTCAAGCCGGTGCTTTAAGATTAGGCATCGCTAGAGCTCTTTTAAAAGCTAATTCAGACTTTAGAGCTTCTTTACGTCTCAGCGGTTATCTCACTGTTGATTCAAGAGTCGTCGAACGTAAGAAGTACGGTCTTAGAAAAGCTAGAAAAGCTCCTCAATTCTCAAAACGTTAAAACTCAAAAAAAGATTCCAGATATTCCGGTCTGGAATTTTTTTGTATCTATTCTTTTATTAGTTTATGAGTGTTGTCAAGGAAGAAAAATTACTCTATAATTTTTAAGCAGTTTATAAAAGGTATAAGTATGACAAGCTTATTATTGAAGTTATTTATTAAAGATTACAAAAATATTAAAGATGAGAATGTTAGGAAAAAATACGGTCTACTCGGCTCATTTTTCGGATTGATTACAAATTTTGTTCTCTTCTTAGCTAAGATAGTAATCGGTATTTTACTCGGTCTATTTTCTATTATTGCTGATTCTATAAATAACTTATCTGATTTTGGAAATAATGCTCTTTCAATCTTTGGCTTTAAAGTGAGTTCTAAACGTCCTGATAAAGAACATCCTTATGGACATCAAAGATTAGAATATATTATCTCTTTGCTTATCGCATGTATTATTATCGCCTTAGGTTGTATTATGCTTTATCAAGCGATAAACGATTTAGTAATTTTTATTAATACGATGGTTGAGACTTCACATCCCCCGGTTTCTACACTTTCTTATGTTGAATATGTTACTTCTTTATCTATTATGGCATTTGCTATCTTTATTAAAGCTCTGCAATCTCGCTTATATTATTCTTTGGGTAAGAAGATTGATTCTCTTCAATTAAAAGCTTTAGGCAGAGATGCTTTAAATGATGTTATCTCAACTTCAACTGTTATTATTTCTATTATAATTACTTATTTTACAGGTTATGAAGTGGATTGCTTCTTTACTTTAGTTGTCGGTATTTTAGTTGTTATATCGGGTATTTCAATCTTAAAGGCGAGCGCCAATATTCTTATAGGTGAAAAACCTGATGGAGAAATAGTTAAAAACTTAATTAAACTCTGCTTAAAACATAAAGAAGTATTAGGGTTGCACGATTTAACAATCCATAATTATGGACGAAATATATTTGCTGTTTTACATCTTGAACTAGATGCCAAAAAAGATATTATGGAATCTCATTCTTTAGTCGATACTATTGAAAGAGAGTGTTATGATCAGCTACATATTCATCTAACTATTCATATGGATCCGATATTGATTGATGATCCAGATACTAATTATTATAAAAATGAAGTTGTTTTAGCCTTAAGACAATTTGATTTTGCAGTTCAGATGCATGATTTTAGAATTCTTTCAGCAAAAGATTATGTCAATCTTATCTTTGATTTAGTTATACCGGATGAGTATAACAATGAAGAAGGCCATAAGATGATCATCGAGAAATTACATAATAATATGAGACAGACTCCTAAATCAGTTCATTTTGCTATTAATTTTGATGATTCTTTGACTGATTTCCTCTCTGAATATCAAGAAGAAAAGTAAGGATGGTAAAATAGTTTTTCAATAGAGGAATAAAGTTGATAAAATATAAATATGAATAAAAAAAGTATAAAGATAGCAAGGGATGATTATATTGATCGCGACGTTTCCTGGATGTATTTTAATTACCGAATTTTGAAAGAAGCAGAAAAAGATATTCCTCTTTATGAAAAACTTTCTTTTTTAGGTATTTATTCCAATAATCTTGATGAATTTTATAAAGTTCGTGTAGCAGCTTTTAAAAGGATAGCAACTAGCGACGCAACCTTTATATCTGAAGAGAAAAAGCAAGCTAAAAAAGATTTGAAGAAGATAATTCAAGCGACAGAGACCTATTCTCAAGAGTTTGAAAAAGTAAAAAATGAAGTATTTAAATCTTTAGAAAAGCAGGGTATTTATCTTGTCGATGAAAAACATCTTTCTTCTTCACAAGAAAAATTTATTCATAAGTATTTTATTGAAAATATCGCAGGTTATATTTCTCCGATCATTCTTTCTAAAAAAGCTAATTTATTACATGTTAATGATTCTCATATTTATCTTGCCTGTAAAATTTCTAAAGTACTTAAAGATAATATTTATGCTTTAATTCCTCTCCCTGTTCATCTTTTAGGTCGTTTTATTTCTTTAGGTGAAGAAGATCATAAAAATTATGTGATGTATCTTGATGATATCGTTCGTTATCATCTTCCTTATATTTTTAAAGAATATAATTACGATACTTTTGAAGCTTATGCTTTTAAATTTGCTAAAGACGCAGATATTGAAGTTGAAAGTGATCCTGAAGAAGGATTGCTAAAGAGTATTTCTCAAGCTGTCAAAAATAGAAAGAGCGGTGTACCAGTTAGAGTCGTTTTAGGTGAAGGTATACCAGATGATTTAAAGAAAATATTATTGAAGAGATTAAATGTTGGTAAGGAAGCTTTGGTTTCTATCGGTGGAAAATATCATAACAATAGAGATCTGATGCATTTTCCAGTCTTTAATTCAGCTTTAAGTTATGAAAAATGGGAGCATTATCAATTAAAAGAAGTTGTAGATGGCTCATCTTTAATTGATAAAGTTCAAAATAAAGATTTCATGATTCATGTTCCTTATGAATCATTTGATGCTTTTATTAAAATTCTTCAAGAAGCTGCTATATCTAAAAAAGTATCGGAAATTAAAGCATCATTATATCGTACAAGCAAGGATTCTAAGGTTGTTTCAGCATTAGCTAATGCTTCTTTAAATGGAAAAAAAGTAACAGCAGTTGTTGAACTTATGGCTCGTTTTGATGAAGATTCTAATATTGTAGTTTCACAGAAATTATTGGATGCTGGTTGTGATGTTTTAACTGGTGAAGAAGGTTTTAAGATTCATGGTAAATTAGTATATATTAAAATGAAAGAAGGGAAAGACATCGCTATCATTTCGACAGGAAATTTCCATGAAGGCAACGCTAAACATTATACAGATTGTTTACTTTTTACTTCTGATTTAAGGATTACTCAAGAAGTGAATCTTCTCTTTAATTTTATTAAGCAACCTTTTAAACATGTTAATTTTAAGCATTTATTAGTCTCCCCAGATTCTATGCAACAAACATTTAAAAAGTTGATTCGTAATGAGATAAGGCATGCTGAGAATAATGAATACGCTTCAATTAAAATAAAGATTAATCATATAACTGATAAAGAGATGGTCAAGTTACTATATAATGCTTGTGACAAAGGGGTTAAAGTTGATTTATTAGTGAGAGGAAATTGTTCTTTAGTTGCTAAAAACCATCCTAATATGACTGTTCATGCTATTATTGATAGGTATTTAGAGCATTCAAGAATCTTTATTTTTGAAAATGGAGGCTCTCCTCTTTACTTTATGGGGTCAGCTGATTGGATGCCACGCAATCTATATAATAGAATTGAAGTTGTTACTCCGGTTTATGATGAAGATTGTAAAAAAGAATTAGATGTTATTGTTAATTATGGTCTTTTAGACAATGTTAAAGCATGTGATGTGAGAGGAGATGGAGAATACACTATTATAGAACATGAGAAACCCTTCCGTTCACAAGAAGAATTACAGCTATATTACAAAAATAAGCATGAAGAGGTGCAGCGATGAAAAATGGTGGGTATTATGGTAGTATCGATATTGGTACTAATGCGGCAAGGATGGTTATTAAAAATATCTATATCGATGCAAAAGGGCAGATCGGTTCTTTTAAAGTTCAAGAATTAAGAGTGCCTTTAAGATTAGGGGTTGATGTTTTCCGCTATGGAAAAATTCAAGAAAAGAAATTATCTCAACTCATAGATACAATTTCCTGCTTTTCTTCTTTATTCAATATTTATGGTGTTATTGATTATCGTGCTTTTGCAACTTCAGCGATGAGAGAAGCTTCTAATGGTTCTCTTGCTATTGCGAAGATTAAAGAAAAGACTGGTGTTCAAGTTTCTATTATTTCTGGTGAGCAGGAAGCTTCAACAATTTCGAAGATTGCTAAAGAGTTGAAGCTCGGTGATGATTCGTTTATTTTTGTTGATGTGGGAGGAGGTTCAACTGAAATAACTCTCTATACTGAAGGAACAACAGTCGCTTCTACTTCTTTTCCTTTAGGAACATTGAGGATTCTTGCAAGAGCTGATAAGCAAGAAAGTTGGGATAGTATGAAAAAACTTCTTTCTGGTTATCGCTCTAAATATGGTAATATGAATATCGTGGGTACGGGAGGCAATATCAACCGCTACTGGAAGCTATCAGAACATAAGACTAAAAAGGGTAATAATGTTCTTTCTATTGATGCTTTAAAGAAAGAATTTAAGAATCTAAAAAGTCTTTCTTTATCGGACAGGATGAGTAAGTATAGCCTTAAGCCTGATAGAGCGGATGTTATTATTCCTGCTGGTGATATCTTTTTATTAGCTGCGGAAATTTTGCACTCTGATTATATTGTTGTACCTATGATCGGCTTAGGTGATGGTATAGTTGATCTTTTAGTTCAACAGGATATGGATGTTATATGAGTAGTGTCAAATTATTAAAACTAGGAACAAATCCAGAAAAAGAATGCGTCTTTCTTTCAACAACTCCTTCGGAGAATGGTTTTGAGAACCCTTATTTTAAAATTACTCCTGAAGAGTATATGCATCGAGTTTTACCTGAAAGAAATAAAGCTAGTAAAGGTATAGGTTTAAAACCTAACTATGTACCTGATACTTACTTCTTTTTATATAATGAAAATGATACGATTGTCGGATTATTTAAAATCAGACACTACCTTAATGATACTCTTAAAAATGGAGCGGGACATATCGGTTATATAATTAAAAGAGAGTATCGCAATCATGGTTATGCAACAATCGGTATTCATCTCGCTTTAAAAAAGTTAAAACATCTTGCTTTATTAAGAGAGACTGAAGCTTATTTCCAAATAAGTAGAGATAATATTTATTCATATAAAGCTTTGATTAAAAATAAAGCTTATATTGTAAAGATGACAGAGGATTATATTTATTTAAGAATAAAGTTGAGATGAACGAACAAAAATTTTTAAATATCATCGATTACGTTTATAAATATAGCGATTATTCATTTAGTGAAAAACCATTTAATGATGCTGATAATACAGTATTAGCTGAAATAGTTTATTTACATTTTGAAAATTCAAAAAAACCTTTTAAGAAGATGGGTTTTGATGAATTTTTAAATTGCTATTTTAATTCTCTCCGTTTAGATGAATATAATAAAGAAACTTTTTGGAATAAGATGCATCTTTATTTAGCATTAGCTTGTATTTCTTCTAAAAGATATAGTTCTATCATGGTCGAAGATTTCGCATATAAATTTGATGAAGAAGATGAGATTCAGTTTGCTTGTGTCCTTTTTAAATTAGAAGATAATTCTTTACTTTTTTCTTTTAGAGGGACGGATTCTTCTTTATTAGGCTGGAAAGAGGATTTCAATATGATTTATATGGATGAGACTTCTGGTCAAAAGGAGAGCAGACGCTATTTAAAGGAGAAATTAAAAGAATATAAAGGTTATAAATTTCGAACTTGTGGTCATTCTAAGGGTGGAAATTTAGCGGTATTTTCTTGTCTAGATCTTGATATTGAAGAACTTAATAATCTTATAAATATTTATTCAAATGATGGACCAGGTTTGCATAAAAGAATATATAATTCTATCAGCTATAAAGTATTAGAAAAGAAAATAATCCATATAGTTCCTTCTTCTTCGATTATCGGTATGCTTCTTCATCATTTTCCTATTGCTTATTCTGTAGCTTATGATGAAAAAAATGTTGATTTTATTCATTGTCACGATGCTTATTCATGGCAGATAGAAGAGGACCACTTCTTATTGAAAGATAGAAATGCTTTATCTTATTATTTAGAAGTTTCTCTTTTAGAATTGGCTGAAAGTTTATCATATGAAGATAGAAAAATTTTTGTTGATCGTTTCTTTAAAACCATTGATAAATTAGGTTTTATGGACGCTAATAGTATTTTATCCGATTTTACAACTTTCTTAAGAAAGATCAGTATTGAAGGATTAAGGGAAGCTAGAAAAGATAAAAAGTTTGCTAATATCGTTAGAACTACTATCAGTATTTTCCGCAAAAATTGGAAGATATATGTCTATCATAATAAACGAGATAAAGTATTAAAAAAATAGTTAGATAAGTTAATTTTTTGTAGTTTTTATAATATAATATGCGCGAGGTGTTTTATGGGACAAGACAATATAAATAATTTAAATGATCAAGAGCAAAGAAGAAGAGAAAAGTTAGCTCTATATAAAGAGATGGGTATCGATCCTTATGGTCATCGTATCGAAGTAAATTCTAATTCTCAATTATTAAAAGAAAAATATGCTTATTTACAAGATGAAGAGATCGATGAAACTAATGAGATTACAATAGCTGGTCGTATTGTTTTATTAAGAAAGATGGGTAAAGCTTCTTTCTTTACTTTACAGGATAGAGAAGGAAGAATTCAGTGCTATATTCGTCAAGATGTAGTTGGTGAAGAAAATTATAAGTTATTTAAATTGGCTGATTTAGGTGATATCTGTGGCGTTAAAGGACATATGATGAAGACTAAGACTGGAGAGATTACTCTTCGTGCTTCTTCTTATATTCATTTAGTGAAAGCTTTAAGACCTCTTCCTGATAAATTCCATGGCTTACAAGATCAAGAAGAAAGATATCGTCGTCGCTATGTTGACTTAATTGTTAATGAAGATTCTCGCCGTATCGCTTATACTCGTCCAAAGATTGTTAGAGGTATTCAAAAATTCTTAGATGATAATGGTTATATTGAAGTAGAGACTTCTATTTTACAACCTACTTTAGGTGGCGCTAATGCTCGTCCTTTTATTACTCACCACAATGTTTTAGATCAAGATTATTATTTAAGAATAGCGACTGAACTTTCTTTAAAGAGACTTTTAGTCGGCGGTATGGAAAGGGTTTATGAAATCGGTCGTATGTTTAGAAATGAAGGTATCGATACGACTCATAATCCTGAGTTTACAACGATTGAAATTTATAAAGCTTATGGTGATTTAAGTGATATGGCTAAACTCACAGAGGACCTTATCCATTATTTAGCTGATAATGTCATTCATAAAGAGAGTGTCACTTGGTTAGGCCATGAAATTGATCTTTCTAAACCTTTTAGACACGTCACGATGACTGATCTTATAAAAGAGGCTATAGGTATCGATTTCCATGAAGTTAAATCTTTTGAAGAAGCTAAAGAATTAGCTATTAAGTATGGTGTTGAGGTTGAAAATCACTTTGGATATGGTCATATTGTCAATGCTTTCTTTGAGAAGTTCTGTGAAGACAAACTAGTCTCTCCAACATTTGTTTATCAGCATCCTTTAGATGTTTCTCCTTTAGCTAAGAAAGATCCAGAGGATGAAAGATATACTCTTCGTTTTGAACTTTATATTTCAACTAAAGAAATTTGTAATGCTTTCACTGAATTAAATGATCCTTTAGATCAGAGACAGAGATTTGAAGAGCAAGTTGAAGAAAAGAAGAAAGGAAATGATGAAGCTTGCGAAGTTGATAATGACTTTATCGAGTCTTTAGAATATGGCATGCCTCCCGCAGGTGGTATCGGTTTTGGCGTCGATCGTCTCGTTATGCTTTTAACTGAATGCGATTCTATTCGCGATGTTCTTTTATTCCCTACATTAAAGAGAAAATAATATGAAAGGTCTCGCTCGGTTTTTTCAGGGCGAATATCCTGAGAAAGATTTAGATACTGATAAGATGCTAGTTGTAGAACACCTCACTAAAAAGTATGGTGATTTTACAGCGGTCAATGATATATCTTTTTCTGTTAAAAGAAGCTCTCTTTTTGCTTTTTTAGGTCAAAACGGAGCTGGTAAATCGACTACCATCAATATTATTTGCTCAATTTTAGGAAAAAATGATGGTGATATTTATGTCGATGGTTACTCCATTGATAAACATAATTATCTTGTTAAATCAATGATCGGTATAGTCTTCCAAAACTCCGTTTTAGATAGAGAATTATCTGCCCGGGAAAATCTTACTCTTCGCGCTGCTTTCTATGGCGTTAAGGGTAAAGCGTGGACAGATAGATTAAATCAACTTGCTTCAATGCTCGAATTATCTTCTTTTATTGATAAACCTGTTTCTAAACTTTCGGGCGGACAAAAAAGAAGAGTCGATATTGCTAGAGCGATGGTTCATAATCCAAAATTATTAATTTTAGATGAACCGACAACGGGACTTGATCCTCAAACTCGTATTTCTGTTTGGAATTTGATCAATTCTTTACGTGAAAAGACGGGAATGACAGTTTTTTTAACTACTCATTATATGGAAGAAGCGGAAAAAGCAACCTATGTCGTCATCATGGATAATGGTGTTATCAAAACGCGTGGAACTCCGACTGAGTTAAAGAATCAGTTTGCTGATGATTATATTTATGCTTATATGAAGGAGAGTGAAGAATTAGAAGATGTTTTGAATAAGGAGAAGAGAACTTATCACTATAATAAAGATAGTAAGTTTTATGCTATCCTTGTTTCTTCTACTTCTGACGCTATTGACTTTTTAGATAGCCATAGAGAATATATTAAAGATTTTGAAGTGAAAAAAGGCGATATGGACGATGTCTTTTTAAATGTAACTGAGCAGTTTGAAATGGAGAAGAAAGATGATTAGTTTGCGACAAAAAATAAGTCATAATACGTCAGTTTTACTTGCTTTAACTAAAAGACATTTTTTAGTTTTCTTAAAAAATTGGACTGTTGTTTTATTTACTTTCTTAGTTCCTCTTGTCATATTGCTTATCTATGTTTTATTCCTTAGACCCTTAGAAGTAAATACGATTGATAGCATCATTAATGACACTATCTCTTTATCGCAAACTAGCGCTGAATATACTAATTTAATAAGAAAAACCCATGCTTTAGCAGATTCCTGGATAATCGCTGGCATGTTAGCTGTCTCTTGTATTACCGTCTCTTTTTCAGCTAATTGTATTATGGTTAAAGATCAAGAAAGAGGAGTGACTAAAGATTTTCTTTCTTCCCCTATTTCAGGAAGATTGACGATGGTCTCTTACCTTATTTTCAATATGTTAGTTACATTTTTTATCAATCTTGTCATTCTTATTATCTGCTTGATTTGGCTTGTCGCTTATGGCGCATTTATGATCAGTGTAAAAGATTTCTTTGGTATTATAGGTATCTTGTTACTTTCAGTTTTAAGCGCTTCGGCTTTGACTTTCTTTATTTGTTCTTTTATTCATACTGATGCTGTTCACTCTGCTTGTATGGCGATAGTAGCAGCTGCTGTCGGCTTTTTAATCGGCGCTTATTTTCCTTCTTCTATGATGCCTAAGCCTATTGATACTCTTACTGGTTTCTTCCCGGGCACTTATTCGGCAGGATTACTGAGAAATTATTTTTTAGAGGGGCCGATGCAACAGACTTATGATTTATTTGAGGATTTAGTTTCTCAAGGTCTTATTTCTCAATCTAGTCTTGATACGATAGTAAATTCTCTTAATGAATCTTTTACTTTAGATATTTATTTCTTTGATTATAGAGTTTCTGAAGAGTTGATGACTTTGGTTATCTTCATCTTTACATTATTATTCTTTTCTCTTAATGCTTTCTTTGCTTATCATAATTTCCTTCGTACTCCTAAGAAGAATAAGAAAAAGAAGAACGTCCAACAACAATAGGAGGTATTATGCAGTTTTCTAAAAGATTAGCGATCGATGTTTTGAATGTCGCTTTAAGTACGGGTGGTGATTATGCTGAGATTTATTATCAAGATAAAACCTCACATAAATATGTGCGACGTTATCGCCGCGTTGAGAATATTTCTTCCACAAATATTCGTGGTGTCGGTATCCGTATTATAAAAGGTACCCAGCAGTCTTATGCTTCTACTAGTGATTTATCAAGAAAAAATCTTCTTTCTTTAGCTGAATCTTTATCTTTTGCTTTTGAAGGAGAAAGAAAACTAAGCGTTTCTTCTTTAAAAGAAAAAAAGTTTAAGAAGATTAGTCCTATTAAAAAAGCTCATGATAGTATGAGCGATGAAGAGAAAGTTAACTATTTAAAAAGAGGCGAAGATGCGGCTTTTAATTATTCAGATAAAGTTAAAGATTTCTCAGGTTCATTATTAGAACAAGATGAGCACGTCGAAGTTTTTAATTCTGAAGGTATTTATTATCAGGATGATAGAGTGAGAACTCGTATCGCTGCTTTAGTCATCGCTGAAGAAAATGGTAATTTCCAGAGCGACTTTGAAGGACCTGGTTATACTAAGGGCTTAGAATTGTTAGATGAGATAGACTATGTAGAGATGGTTAAAAAAGTCGCTAAGAATGCTTGTGATCTTTTAAATGCTAAAGAATCACCTTCTGGAGAAATGCCTGTTATTATCGGTAATGGTTTTGGTGGTGTTTTATTCCATGAAGCTTGTGGCCATCCTTTAGAAGGTTCAGCTATTTCTGATAAGCTTTCTCCTTTTGCTGATAAGTATGGTGAAGCTATTGCTTCTAGTGTTGTTACAGCTATCGATGATGGTACGATCGCTAATGCTTGGGGTAGTGAGAGCGTCGATGATGAAGGACATGAACCTACTAAGAATGTTCTTATTAAAGATGGTGTTTTAACTTCTTATATGTTAGATAGATTTACTGCTAATAAGATGGGTGAAAATTTCCATCCGACTGGTGCTTGTCGCCGTGAATCTTATGCTTATACTCCAACGACGAGAATGACTAATACCTATATTGCTAATGGAACTTCAAAAGTTGAAGATATTATCGCTTCAGTTAAAGATGGTATCTATTGTACTTCTTTTACTGGTGGTCAAGTTGATCCTTCAACTGATCAGTTTATTTTCACTTCTTCTTTGACTTATAAGATTAAAAATGGCAAAATCACTGAACTTGTTAAGCCGGTATCATTAGTTGGTTACGGTTATGATATTTTAAAGAAAATTACGATGGTTGCTGACGACTTAGCTTTAGGTCCTGGTATTTGTGGAGCTTCTAGTGGTAGTGTATGTGTTTGTGTTGGTCAGCCGACGTTGCTTATTTCAAGCATCCTTGTCGGTGGAGCAGGAGGAAATAAATGATGAAAGTAAATTTTAATAAATATTTTGAAATTTTTAAGGAGAGAGATATTTTTCCTAGCCTTATTTCTATCAGTAATTCAAAATCGACCAGTGTCAGCATCTTAAATGGTGAAGTTGTTGAACAGAAGATCGCTGATGGTTTTAGTATCTCTTCCGATGCTATTTATCAAGGAAAAAGAGGTATCTTTTCAACAGATCATGCTGATAAAGATACTCCTTTATTGATGGCTGATAAGATTATTGAATCGGCTAGATTTGGTAAAGAATATAAAGCCGAATATTTTCTTCAGGAAAAGATGAAATATCATCGCCTCAGCATAAATAAAAACTTTGTTCCTGCTACTTTAAAAGAGCTTAGAGATTGTGCTTTAAAACTCTATAGTGAGTTTAAATCTCTTGATCCTCGTATTACTACTTGTTCAATCGATATTTCGATGACTAATATTGAACAAGAAAAAGCTAATTCTTATGGTATTAAAGCTAAATATAAGATCAATGCTTATTTAGGTTCTATAAGTTTTATTTGTAAGGATAAAGATGATACAAGGAGTGGATCTTGTTCTTTCTACTCTTTGAAAGATTTAAAAGATATTGAAGAGAAAGCTCATAAAGAAGTTCATAAAGCTTTACATGAAGCTATTGATTTTTTCTATTCTAAGCCGATTAAATCTAAGAGGTATAAAGTTATCTTTTCACCTGAGTCCTTCTCTTCATTATTAAGTTTCTACTTACCTCAATTATCAGCTTTATCGATGCAGAAACATCTTTCCTGCTTTGAAGGTAAAAAAGGTGAGCAGATTGCTTCAAAGGCTTTAAGTATTAAAGTTACTCCGTTTGAACCTTCTATTAATTCTTCTTTATATGACTATAGTTTAGTACCTACTAAAGAATTTGATCTTATTAAAAATGGTGTTTTACAAGATTATTTATATTCTTTAGAAAGTGCCAATAATGAAGGAGTTAAACCTAATGGCTGTGGAACTTCTTCAGGAGAAGGAGCGGTTAGCTTTTTAACTATTAGAAAAGGAAGAAGTACTTTAGATCAGTTATTTGCTCGCGTAAAAAATGGTCTTTTTATCACTGGTATCAGCGGATTAAATTCTGGTATTGATGAACAGACTCTTCAATTCTCACTTCCTTGTCAAGGCTACGAGATTAAAGATGGTAAAAAAGATAGAGCTGTCTCAATGATCATTGTTACTGGCAATTTAAAAGATGTTATGAACAATATTGTCGCTTTAGCAGACGATGTAAATGAAGAGATGATCGGTAAAACACCTTCAGTTTTAGTAAAAAACGTTGCTATTTCTGGCCAATAATTTCTTCTTGCTATTGTTCTTAGATAAAGTTATACTTATATAGTTAAATTAGTTGAGGTAAATATGACAACACCTGCTGAAATCGCACTATTAGTATTATCATTTATTCTTATAATCATCGTCCTATTACAGTCAAGTAAGAGCGAAGGCGCTTCGGCTGCGATCATGGGTGGTAATAAGATGAATATCTTCACCCGCACGAAGGAGAGAGGAGCTGATAAGATTATGACTATTATCACTGCTTGTATCACGACTGCTTTCTTCCTTACAGCTCTTTTAGCTAATTATCTGTAGAATTGTAAAGGGCGATGAGCCCTTTTTTTGAGGTTTATATGCAAAAGTATGATATTATTAAACTCCTTAAAGGACACACACTAGATTTAAAGTCTTTAGAAGAAAAATCTTTTTTAGTCTCTGATGAAGAAAAAGAAGCTTTAAAGAATATTTTAAATACCTTGATTGATGAAGGTATTGTATATTTTAAAGATGGTTCTTATTCTCTTTTAAGCGATTTAAAGATTTATTTAGGTGAAGTTATTGAAAAAGCTAATAACTACGTTTTAATTAGAGTTAAAAATAGCTCACTGGAGATTCGTCTTTCTGGAAAAGAGAGCGATGATCTTTTAGTAGGTGATCTCATTTATTTAAGAGAGTTTCAAGATGGAATTTATCATGCTTTAGAATATTATAAAGCTATTAGTGAACTTAAAGGTACTTTCTCTCTTTCTTCAAGAGGAGAGAAGATCTTATTAGTCCCTTCTTTAAAAGATACAGATTATCTTGTTTTTGTCGATAACGATACTATTGGTGTTAAGCAAGGTGACTTAGTTAAAGCTAAGATTATTAGAATGAGAGGAAATAAGATATTTGTTTCCATCTCTGAAAGATTAGTTGATGCTTCTAGTGTTTCTAGCGATATTTCAAAAATACTTTATCTTCATGATGTTGAAAGTGAATTTTCCCAAGCTTCTTTAGAAGAGTGTGAGAAGATTGAAGATAAGATCACTGAAGAAGAATTACAAGGAAGAGAAGATTATAGAGATCATCTTGTTTTTACAATCGACTCTGATGAAGCTCACGATTTTGATGACGCTATTGAAGGAAAAAGAGTAGGAGCGGGTTATGAAGTAGTTGTCCATATCGCTGATGTTACTCATTATGTTAAAAGAAATCATCCATTAGATGAAGAAGCAAGTAAAAGAGGAACTTCTATTTATCTTGCAGATAGAGTTGTTCCGATGTTACCTGTTAAACTATCTAATGGTATCTGTTCTTTGAATCCTAATGTTGATAGATTAACTTTATCTTGTAAGTTTAATATTGATGCTAATGGTAATGCTTTTAATTCCTCTGTCTTTTTATCGGTTATAAATTCTAAAGCTCGCCTCACTTATAATAATGTTAATAAGTTATTTGCTAATGAAGAAGTTGATATCCCTAAAGATATTGCAGATTCATTAAAAATATTGAATGAATGTGCTAAAACTATCAGAAAGAGAAGAGAATTAAATGGAGCTCTTAGTTTAGAGTCGACAGAACTTAAATTCCGCCTTGATGAAAACGGAAATCCTGTTGAAGTTATTAAAGAGATACAAGGTGAAGCTGAAAAACTAATTGAAGATTTAATGATTGTCGCTAACTGCGAAGTTGCTAAACTTCTTAAAAGAGCTAGAATTCCTCTACTTTATCGCGTTCATGATTTACCTCCTAAAGAAAAACTTGAAAAGTTTAAAGATTATTTAAAAAAGATTGGTCTTCTTACTTTCTTCCCTAAAGATAGTGATATCACTTCAAGTCGCTTAAATGATTTTTTAGCTAATATTAAAGATCCTAATCTTCGTCTTGCTGTCTCCTCCTCTTTACTTCGCGCCTTAGCTAAAGCTAAATATTCTCCTATGGAAATCGGTCACTTTGGTTTAAGTGAACTTTATTATTGTCATTTCACTTCCCCTATCCGTCGTTATCCTGACGATATAATTCATAGATTAGTTAAAGAATATTTACTTGAAGAAAAAAATTATGATAAGAGTGAGTTAAAAGATTATCTTGATTATGAAGGTGAGAGATTATCTAGTTTAGAAGTTAGAGCTGATGAAATTGAAAGAGAAGTTGACGACCTTGAATCTTGCAAATATATGTTAGACAAGATTGGTACAACTTTTGATGCTAAAGTTACTTCTTTACTTAAGAGAGGTATGTTTGTCGAAACTTCTCTTGGTATTGAAGGATTTATCTCATATCGTTTATTAGAAGGTGATTATTTTTTTAATGAGAGAAAATATGTCGCTTGTTCTGAAAATGATGATAAAGTTTATTCTCTTGGAACACCTTTAAAAGTAACTCTTCTTTATGTTGATGTTGAAAATAGAGATATTGATTTTATTTCACCCTCTTTATATAAGAAATATTCTTTATCTATCGATGATGAAGAGAAGAGAAGATTAGCTAAAGAAGGAATCCGAATTTATCAAACTGAAAAGAAGAAGATGGTCGGTAAACCTCGCTTTATTAATCGTCGCAATTCTCATAGAAAAAACTATAATAAAAAGAATAGTTACAGAGGCCGAAAAAGATGAAATTGATCGCTTCGAATCATAAAGCACGTTATAACTATTTTTTATCCGACTTTCATGAGTGCGGTATCTCTTTGCTTGGTTCAGAAATAAAATCTCTTCGTGCTGGTCGCTGTTCTATCGATGATAGTTATGTGTCGATAAAAGATGGTGAGTGTTTTATTATCAATATGAATATTCCACTTTATCAAGGTAATAAACAACTCTTTAGTCACGAGGAAACTAGAACTAGAAAACTTCTTCTTCATAAAAAAGAAATACTTTCTTTATTTGAAGCAGTTAAAAGAGATGGCTATACTTTAGTTCCTACGAAAGTATATCTTGAACATGGTCTTTGTAAGGTCGAGATCGCTTTAGGTAAAGGTAAGAAGAATTATGATAAACGCGAAGTTATCAAAAATCGTGATATAGATCGTAACCTCGCAAAGATTAAGAAAGGTAAGTGGGTTTATTGATGCGTAGAAATCCTGAGTTTGTTAAGCTCCCTTTCACTGCACTTTTAATCGCTGTTTCGATCGTTCTTAACTATTTTCTAGGGACATATATTTCTATTGGTGGACTTACTTTAGTTAAGATTGGATTTCAATCAGTCCCTGTGATGATTTGTTCATTAGTCTGCGGACCATTTTATGGTGCTATCTGCGGTTTTGCTTCTGATTTTATACCTGCTATCGCTTTTCCAGTTGGACCATATTTTCCTGGATTTACAATAGATGCTATTCTCTTTGGTGTTTTGCCTTCTCTTGTTCTTAAACATATCAAGAATAAAAAGGGAGTTGAAACTATTATTTCTTGTTCACTTATTGTAATAGCAAGCATCGCTTTATTTTTTACTCTTCCTCAAGTGGATGAAATTAAGCTTGAAGGAGGAGACTCGATTATGATCAGTTCTTTATTAAAAATATTGATACCGATCATTTTTTTACTTGTCACTTCTACTTATTTAGTTATCGCCTTTTTTACAAGTAAAAAAAGTAAAGGATTTACTCCTTTAGATATATTAATCTCTTACTTTTTGAGAGATTTTACTGTCCGTATCTTTTTAGCGCCGCTTTGGTTATATCAGTTATATCAGATTCCCTATGCTGTATCTTTGATTACTCAGACTTTAACTTCTTTAATTACAATGCCCATCTATATTTTGATCTGTTATTTTTTACTTGTTCCTCTTTCTATTGTTGCTAAAGATGTTTTAAATTCAATTTATTCAAAAGGGGAAGTAATCTACACAAAGATATTAAATGGTAAACCTTTAAAACCATTGTTCTTCTAGTTAAATTAAAAAAAATATAAAAAGGCTGCAACCTTATGATTGCAGCCTCTTTTTATAATGAAGAAAGGAGGAACTAATTAGTAGGTATACTTACCTTCCTTACGGATAGCAGCCTGAGCAACAGCTAATCTTGCACCAGGGACTCTGTAAGGTGAGCAAGAGACATAATCAGCACCATAATCATAGAAGTGGGCGATAGATTCAGGATCACCGCCAGCTTCACCACAGATACCACAAATAAGATCAGGGTTAGCTTTCTTACCTTCTTCGATGGAGATCTTAATAAGTCTTCCAACACCATCAGGATCAATAGTCTTGAACGGATCGAAGTCTAAGATCTTGTTATCAAGATAGTTATTGATGTAAGCAGAGTAATCATTTCTTGAGAAACCATAGGTGAACTGAGTTAAGTCATTTGTACCATAAGAGAAGTAAGCGGCGTGAGCAGCAACTTTGTCAGCAGTTAAGGAAGCACGAGGAGTTTCAATCATTGTACCGACAATATACTTCATCTTCTTATCATACTTGCTAGCAGCGATAATCTTATCGGCTGTTTCGCAGATGAGATCTTTAACGAATTTAAGTTCTTTAGCTTCGACAACTTGAGGAACCATGATAGAAGGAACGATATGAACCTTCTTCTTACCTTTAGATAAGGCTTCTTCAGCTCTTAAAGCAGCTTTGATGACAGCTTCAGCTTGCATTCTACCAATTTCAGGATAGACAACGTCTAAACGGCAGCCACGTAAACCCATCATCGGGTTAGTCATATGGAGACTCTTAATTCTCTCTTTGACTTTTTCAACTGTCTTACCGGTAGCTTTAGCTAAGGTGACGATATCTTCTTCCTTGGTAGGGAGATATTCATCGAGCGGCGGATCTAAGAGACGGACATTAAGCTTGACACCATTTAAAGCAAGATACATCTGATAGAAGTCTTCTTCTTGATAGGGTTCAAGCTCATTGAGCCATTTAACTCTTTCTTCTTCTGTATCAGCTAAGATCATCTTCTGCATAGAGAGGAGACGGCCTTCATTTCTGAACATGTGCTCAGTACGGCAGAGACCGATACCTTGAGCGCCAAATTCAACAGCTTTCATAGCTTCGCTAGGTGTATCAGCATTAGCATAGACGTGCATCTTGCTGTACTTATCGGCCCACTTTAAGACCTTACCGAAGTTGCCACCTAAAGAGGGTTCTTCAGTAGCGATAGCACCTTCATAAATTTCACCGGTAGAACCATTGATAGAGATGACATCACCTTCTTTATAGGTCTTGCCACCTAATTTCATGGTCTTAGCTTTTTCATCAATGATAGCTTCAGAGCAACCAGTGATGCAGCATTTACCGATCTGACGAGCAACAACAGCAGCGTGAGAAGTCATACCGCCACGCATTGTTAAGATACCTTGGGCAGAAACCATACCATCAAGATCATCAGGTGAAGTTTCAGCTCTAACTAAGATTAATTTAGCTTTCTTATTCTTAGCGATAAGTTCTTTAGCTTCAGCAGTTGTGAAGCAAAGAGCACCGACAGCAGCTCCCGGAGAAGCAGGGTTACCTCTACCGATAACTTTAGCTTTCTTTAAATCAGCAGCAACGAAGGTGGGGTGGAGAACTTGGTCTAAGGAACGAGGATCGACTCTTAAAATAGCTTCTTCTTCGTTAATTAAACCTTCTTTAACCATATCGCAAGCGACTTGTAAGCCAGCGACACCAGTTCTCTTACCATTTCTTG
This sequence comes from uncultured Bacilli bacterium, assembly GCA_944349335.1. Lineage (GTDB taxonomy): Bacteria > Bacillota_I > Bacilli_A > RFN20 > CAG-288 > Enterosoma. Next base: position 57,796 of record CALVMW010000003.1, on the reverse strand, counting down.
TCTGGAGGAAGTATAAGACGCCATCTTCGACTGTGAATTCGAAGTCCTGCATATCCTTATAGTGTTTTTCAAGGATCTTTGCAGAAGAAACTAATTGTTCATAAACTTTGGGCTGTTGTTTCTTTAAAGCATCGATGTGAAGAGGAGTACGGATACCAGCAACGACATCCTCACCTTGAGCATCGATAAGATACTCAGCGAAGATCTCATTCTTACCATTTGTCGGATTTCTAGTGAAGCCGACACCAGTACCAGAATTGCTACCAGTATTACCAAAAGCCATCATCTGAACGTTAACAGCGGTTCCCCAAGAATAAGGGATGTTGTTAAGCATTCTATAAGTGTTAGCTCTTTCGTTATCCCAAGAGCGGAAAATGGCTTGGACAGCTGTCATAAGCTGAACCATAGGATCATCAGGGAAGTTCTCATTGAACTTCTTCTTATAGTAAGCTTTATATTTCTTAACTAATTCTTTGAGCTCATCGACAGGAACTTCAGCATCGTTTGTAAGATGTAAACGTTCCTTGACTTCATCGAGCATAGCGTCCATATCATCTCTAGAGATACCTTTAGCGATATTTGTGAACATGAGGATGAAGCGACGATAGCAGTCATAAGCGAAACGAGCATTATTAGCTTTTTTAGCTAAAGCTTCAACTGTCTTATCGTTTAAACCGAGATTTAAGATTGTGTCCATCATACCAGGCATAGAGACTCTAGCACCTGAACGGACAGAAACTAATAAAGGATTAGGACCTTTTCCGAATGTTTTACCTGTTCTCTTTTCAAGAGCAGCGACACCAGCTTTAATCTGATCTTGGAGATCTTTAGAGATCTTCTTGCCACTTTCATAGTAGAGAGTGCAAGCTTCTGTTGAGATTGTGAAGCCATCAGGAATACGGATGCCGATGTGTGTCATTTCGGCAAGGCCAGCGCCTTTACCGCCTAAAAGGGGTTTACCTAATCCGTAACCATCTTTGAAGGCGTAGACATATTGACCTTTACGATACTTACTTGTTGTCTTTTTAACCGGAGCTTTTTTAGCTACAGCTTTTTTTGCTGTCTTAGCCGGAGCTTTTTTCGCGCTAACAGTTTTAGCGGAAGTAGCTTTCTTTTTGTTAGTTGGCATTTCTCCTCCCTTTCTTTTTTCTTTATATTTAAATTGGGTGTTACCCTTCTAATAGTTTAGCATAAACATATTTTTAATAAAATAAAAAAGTAAGGGCTTTTAATCTTTTTTAGATTTAAATAAAAAGAGAAAACACAATTTCAGAAACAAATAGTAGAATGGCGTCAGGTATCTTAAAGCTCTTTAAGCTAGATAATTTTTGCTAGTAAAAAAATAAAGCGCTTAAACTATTTTTTTATATGGTTAAAAATATTCCCATGTGTTATAATTTTTTTAGAGTTAAATTATTTCACATTTAACTTGTAAGCAACTAGGTTTGACGAAGGAGGTTCATAGATGAACAGAAAAAAGATCGAATTTACTAACGCTTTACTCAATGAAATGCAGACAAAAAGCCTCTCAGATGTTAAGATTTATGACATCTGCCAAACTATGAATTGTTCCCGCCAAAGTTTCTACTATTATTTTGATAGTATTGAGAGTTGTTTTTCTTATCTGATTTTTGATGTTTTTGAGAAAAATATCACAAGTGAATATCTTATCAGTGATATTTTTAACTTCTTTGATCGTGAGTATAAATTCATCGATTTAGTCTTAAAAGAAGAAGAGAGTTCAGATATTTTCTGGGATACATTATATAGCTATATCAAAAAAGTATTTGATGCGACAATCATCAATAATTTTGTTGAATATAGAGGATTATATAACGAACAAAAAGAAGCTATTTGTTCTTTCTATACTTCAGGCTTATTACGTATTGCTAGAGATTATTTAAATAATTCTCGTTTACCTGTCAAGGAAAAATGTATTCAATATTGCAAGGCTTTAATAGGTACTGCTGAGGATATTAAGAGAACTATTCTTCGTTTTAACTAGAATGAACGCATTTAATTTCGATTTCTATTGTCCTACTAAAATATTTTTTAGACCTCATGGATTAGATGATATCGGATTTATCATCTCCAAGATTTATCATTTTGAAAGAGTCTTCCTTGTTTATGGAGGCTCTTCTTTTAAGTCTTTAGGATATTATGAGAGAGTGATATCTTCGCTAAATAAATATGGAGTTTCTTTTATAGAATATTCTGGCATAGAGGCTAATCCTGATATTGAAGATGTTAAGAAGATGATCAAACTAGCTCGAGAATTTAATCCTTCCTTAGTTTTAGCTTGTGGAGGAGGCTCAGTTATCGATGCTTGCAAGTCTCTTTGTCATGGTTATTATTATTTAGGTGATCCATTAGATTTTAATAAACATCTTGTTGAACCTATTTCAACTTTACCTTTGGGAGTAGTTTTAACTTTAGCAGCTTCTGGATCTGAAATGTCTGATTCTTGTGTTATCTCTGATCGTAAAAAGAACTTTAAAGCTGGTTTTAATCATGAGAGCAATTATCCACTTTTTGCTTTATTAGATCCTGAATTAACTTATTCTGTTCCTTTATATCAGAAAGCTATCGGTTTAGTAGATATGTTTTCTCATTCTTTTGAAAGGTATTTTTCGCCTTCAAGTGAAGTTGAACCTTGCGATAGTTTAGCTTTAGCTGTTATGAAAGAGATATTATCTTTAATTCCTCTTTTGAATAATTCTGATAAAAAATATGAATTAGCGCGAGCGATGATGATTTTAGGTTCACTTTCTCATGATGGTTTTACTTCTTTTGGTAAAAAGAAAAATTTTGTAGTACATGGAGCTGAACATTTTTTATCAGGTAAATACCCTGATTTAGCTCATGGTCAAGGTATTGCCTTATTATTGATACCTTTTTTAGAGATAAATAAGGATATTTTAAAAGATAAAATTATTACTTTAGGTAAAGACATTTACTCTTTATCTAGTATTGATGAGACTATTTCTTCTTTAGAAAAAAATCTAAATTCACTTCCTATTTATCATGATTTTTCTTCACTTCCTTTTGACATTAAAGAAGAAGATATACAAAAAGCATATACTAAGCTCAAATTAAAAGTGTGATATATCTAAGAAACTTTGATATAATGTATCAGTGTTTCTATTCAAGGAGGACAATTTATGGCAACAGAAAATACTGGCGCTAAGAAAAGATTGCTCGATATGAATGCCTCGTGGCCTTTGATGATTGTTTATTTAGGCTACTTGATCGGTGCTTATTTTATTTCTAGGCTTTCTAATTTTAGTTCTAATGATGTTAATTCTTATGGTTATGTTTTTGCAACAGTTATCATAGGTTTGATTGTAACAGCTTTAATATATAATCTCGGTAAATTACTTTTTGCCAAAATTGCTGGTTATGAGGTTATCACTTTTAAATGCTTAGGCTTAATAGGTGAAAGAAAGAAAAAAGTTGGTGATAAATATAAACTTGCTTTCCGTTATGACATTCTCTCTTTCTTTGATGTTCAATTATCTTTTGCACCTAAGGATGATAATGTTTCAAAAAAGCCTACTTTAATATTTGTTGGTGGTTTTGTTTTTGAAATTTTCTTTGCTATCATCTGCATCCTTCTCTTTGTATTTTTTGGTTTAGGTGAAGGTCATCCTGTATCCGAAGCTCTTATTGGATGGGGTGCTTTATCAGCTTTCCTTTATGGTTTCATCATCATCCTTTACGAATTGATTCCTTTTAGACAAGATTATCCTAACGATGTTTACAATCTTATTAAGACTCATAAAGAAGAGGATGTTAAAGCTTATAACATTCTAAAAATCAATGAGAAGAGAGAATATACTGGCGAAGATTTCATTATTCCTGATTTTGAAGATTATGATTCATTCTATAAAGCTCAGACTTTACAATATCTCTATCTTTCTCAACTTTATGCTGATGACTATGATAAAGCAACTAAGACTCTTGCAAAAATTAAATATTTTGATAAGTATCTCTTAGATTATCAAAAACATTTTGCTCCTAGCGAAAATATTTATCTTCGTTATTTAGTTGGTGATACTGCTGGTGCAGATAGAATATTCTGCTCTTTAAAATCTGATGATCGTAAAATGACAAAGAGCGTTGATAACTTTGCTGATCTTCGCATCGCTTTACTTGTTAATGCCGCTGTTGCTAAGAATAAAGAATCTTTAGAAGAGACAGTAAATGAGTATAAAAAATTAAGTAAATCTCTTATTCAAAGTGAGAGAATTAAAAAGGAAGAAGCTCTCTTTAAACAAGTTTATGACGGATTAAAGAAGAGTGATAATTCTTTAGAATTGCCTAGCTTAGATTAAAAATTACCCGTCATATGACGGGTTTTTTAATATAAAGTTGCATTTTATTTTTTAGCTTATTATAATATCGGTTGCCTTGGGGGTGTTTTTGGTCTCGACAGGCAAAAAAGAATTTGAAGGGCAGTGGATTGGTAGCCTAACTACCGGTAAAAGACAAGTGCCAAAAAACCTGTCATGTTCCGTGCTCCGGCTATGATGGCCGCTGCTTGCTGCTAATCGCACCAAGCAATTCAAGAGTTTCACTCTTTGCACGATCTCAGTATGATTTTTCTCGTTTATCATCCTGAGACATTCAAACGGGGGCTTAGAAGAGGCTTCCTTCTCTTCGACTAAGTCTAATTTAGAAGGATCGGTCAAAACGTTTTGTTTAGATTACGTTCTGACTTAAAGCTCAATCTAAACTAAACTGTAGACCTTCTTACGACGTTTTGTTTGGACGCGGGTTCAACTCCCGTCACCTCCACCATTAAAAAAAGTATTATGACATAAAGGTGTCATGATAGTCGATATAAGTGCTCAATTATGAGCACTTTTTTTATTTAGCTGATATGATTTAAGGTATATATCAGCTGTATTCTGCAAGGTATAATCTGAAAGACAATTGATGAATGATCATTAAATAGTGTTTCTTGATGTTTTAGTTTCTAAAGTATAGTATTGTTTATTCTGCTCATTTCAATATAATAAAAACAAGAATTAATTAGGAGTAACAATGTCTTTGATTTAATATGTAGACAATTCAATTGTCAAAAATGTAGCTCTTATGAGGAGTGCGGTGGTTGTCTTAAAAATTGTGGTAAACCTTTTAATGGCCTTTGTCTTGCTAGTGAAATTATTAAAGAGAGAGGTTATGAAGGTTATCAGATTTTTAAAAGTAAAATTATTGATGAAATAAATAATTTAGGGATTAAAGATTTAAAAGTTTATGATTTAAATTTATTATCTGGTTCTTATGTTAATTTAGAATATGAATTAGAGAATGGATCTAAAGTAAAATTATTAAAAGATAATGATGTTTATTTAGGTCAGCAAATTTAAAGAGAAAATAATGAAAGGTGTTATGTTGTTGTTGTTACTTTTAAATATCTTCTAGTATGTGAATATGGCTGTAAGGGAAGAGATCCAGAAATTATACTTTATAGGAAGTTAAATTATTAGTAACTAAATATAAAAAGCTAATTTTTTGTATTAATCAGTAAAGATAAACAAACGACAATAATTTCTTTGTATATTTTTTAAAATTGTTAATAAATATTTTATAAACCTGTATTAAAAGAAATAATATATTTCTTGTCAAAAATGGTTATATTAACCCTCTGTCCTAAAAAATTACCATATTTGTTTACTGAAAACCCCTTATTTTATCGGCTTTTATACGAAATAGCATTTTTACTAAAAAAAAGTAGTTGATTTTTAATAACTTGATTATTATAGTAGTAATAACCCATGGGAATAGTATTTAAACATGGGGGGGGTATGATTTATGAAAAAACGTGTCTATAGTATCTTTCTTCCTGTTTTATTATGCGCTGCTATTGTCGGCGCAGGCTTCTCAACATGGTATTTTGCAGAGTTAACTAATCAACTCAATAATGAAGATATCTCTGTAAAAATCACTGATGCTCGTCAAGCCGGTAACACTTTTTCTTTGGTTAGTAGCGATTCTACTATCACATTTGATCAAAGTGCTATTTCATATTCGGAGAACACATATGTTGTCTTCGGATATATTGCTGAAGTTGAAGAGGATGATAACTTAACAGTTACCTTCCAACACGGAGAAGAGGACACTACTGCTGGTGCAGACATCTTCTGGGCTTTAACAGAAGGAGCAGAAGATTCTTCTTTAATTAATGAAGTATTAATCAGTAGTACTTCATCAACTGTTGCAGCATTTGATTATGTTGATGGTGAAAACACTTATCGTCTTAGCTATTTAGTTTATACTAATGCTACTGATCAGACTGATTTAAAATCAGATATTGAAGGAGCGGTTCAGTCATTAGAGTTCACTAACAATCTTAATGAACAAGTCACTTTAACTGATTTTGCTTTTTCAGCGGATGATTTAACAACTAATGAGTTACCTGCATTGACTTATGATGCACCTACATTTGATGTTTATGACAGGAGTGATTATGAAACATTAAAAGCCAAGGTCTCTAGCAATGTTTTACGCTTTGAAACCTTTGTTGATGTTTCAGAATAAGCGATATTTATTATGGGACAGTCGCAGCTTTATTTAGTAGCTTCGATTATCGGTATTATCGTTATTATCGCGATGGCGGCTTGTTTTGGCATCCTCTTCTTCCTTTATACTAAACAGCGTTGCAAAATTTATAGAGTGGGTGCTGAAGATGAAAACGTCAGTCAAGATTTAGAAGAGATCAAGGTTAAATATCTAAAAAAGCATGAAGAAGAAGAAAATATCTATGCGAAATCTTTAGAATATAGAAAAAAGAAATCTCATGCTATTGGTGTTATCGGTGATGTTATATATGGTATTATCATCGTCATCGCTTTAGCACTTGCAGGCTTTGGTATTTATCTAAGTGCCACTAATCAACCTTTATTTATTAATGATACTTCTTATTTAGTGATTATGACTGGCTCAATGGAAGATAAAAATCCTGAGAATGATTATTTAATTGAGAATGATTTAGATGATCAGATCACTCAATATTCCTTGATCGGTATCGATAAAATCGATTCAATCGATGAAATTAAACTATATGATATTATCGCTTTTTACGATAGTGATGAAAATATAATCGTTCATAGAGTTATTGCCATTAGAGAAGAGAAAGGAATCAAGTATATCCAAACTCAAGGCGATGCTAATACTGGCTCTATAACTGATGAAATTGCTATTACAGAAGATAGAATAATCGGTATCTATGACGGTTATCAAAACTATGGCTTAGGTATCACTATCACTTATCTTAGATCTACTTTAGGTATTATTGCTCTTTGCGGGTTTGGTGTTTTCTTACTAGTTTATTCTATATCCGAATCTAATATCGATAAGGCTTATGAGGAAAGATTAGAGTATCTAGCTATTGAAAAAGATAAAAATCCTCAGTTAGAAGAAGCTGATGCCTTGTCTAAAGAAACATCAAATGATAATCAAATTATAGATGAGGAACAAGAGACATCTAGTGAAGAATCTGAGGAAACTCAGCAAGAAGATATACAAGAAACTACTGAGCAAGAAGAAATTACTGAAACAGATAGTTCCTCAAGTGAAACTTCTGAAACAGATACTAGTGAAGAATCTAACCCAGAATCTTCTGAAGCTAGTGTAAAAGATTCATCACAAGATGACATATCTGAATAAGCTTACTTAAAAGACTAATAATTAAATTTCTTGGAATAATATAAGGAGAATTAACATTATGAAAAAGAAAATTTTTGCTACAGTCTTACCTATCTTAGCTGGCATTACTTTAGTTGGAACAGGTTTTTCTGTTTGGTACTTTACTTCTAATAATACTACTGCTAATTTAAGTGTTGATGTCGATATGGCTGGTTATGTTTCTGTCGGTTCATTAACCCCTACTCCTACTGCTACTAAACTTTATTTAGATTCTACAAAGACTGGTGATAATGGTCATAAGGGTATCAATTTGATGTCTAGTGATTCTGATTATGTTTCTGATAATGATATCGATTTAACCTTCACTGCCACTACAGAAGATTCTGGTACTATCAGTGGTAATGCTACTGTCACCTTAACATTAACTGTCGATAATAAAGTAGATAGTTATATTGCTTTTGGATTAGAGGGTGAAACATTTACTCGTAATGCTGGAGATTCTACAACTACTTATACCTATACAACCGATTCTATCGCAGTTAATGGTGCTACTGTAAATATTGATATGCCTGCTTTCACTTTTGCTTATGAATCAGGTATGGAACCTACTGATGTCGATTCATATAACACTCTTGCACGTGTTATCACTGATTCTACTATCACTATTGAATACAAATTAACTTGGGCTAACTAATTGAGTAGGTTAAGTCGATGAAAAGAAAAACTTTAACTTTAGTATTACCGTTACTTGCTGGTATCACTTTAGTTGGAAGTGGCTTTTCTGTTTGGTATTTTACTGCCAATACTTCTAATGAACGTGAAGTTGATGTTCAATTAGCTAGTTATGTTGATATAGGTGAGTTAAGTTTTGTTAGAACTCCAACTTTACTTTATCTTGATTCTACAAGACATGGTGATAATGGACTAAATGGAATCAACATGTTTGATGCTGAAGGTAGTGTCTGTAATGATGTTGATTTAGCCTATACCTTAGATGGTACTATTCTTGATGGTACTACTCTTCAGGTTACAGTTACTATGGAGATCACTATAGATTTAGATGCTTATGTCGATGTGCAGTTAGGAGAAGGTAATTGGAGTAGAATCACATCTACTGTTCCTAGTGATTTTAATAGATATACTAAAACTTTTGAAAATTTACCTGTATCTAACAATACTATCGATATGCCTGCTTTTGCTTTCTCTTATTCTTCTACTGGTGATCAAGTAGAACCTAAAACATTAAAAGAGTGGAATGCTTTAAATAGTATCATCGCTGATTCAGCTATCAATTTTACTTATGAGCTCAGCTTTGATAATACACCTAGCTAGTTACTGCAAGTAAATCGGTTTAATTTGTCGTTTTAAGTTTAATAATTAAATAATTTAATGGAGAAATAATATGAAAAGAAATAAAGTTTATGCTATTACTTTACCCATTTTAGCAGGTTTAGCATTAGTTGGAAGTGGTTTTTCAGTTTGGTATTTTACTGATGGTGCTTTATCTCAAAATATTGAAGATATATCTGTGCAGATTGATCCTTATGCGGAGATCGGTAATTTAACTGTCAAAGATTTAGGTGAAAAAGATCTTCATTTGCATCTTGATTCACCTGATGATCAAGGTATTCATATTCATGCTGAAGACCATGCTGTTTTTGATGATATCGATTTAACTTATACATATTACGTTTCTTCTGAAACTTCCATTGATAAACAGATTACTTTTACTGCTATTGTTCAAACTAGTGCAGCCTTAGATAGTTATTTAAATTTAACTACTTCTAATTATGTTTATGATTCTGGCGCTGCTACCTTTACTCTTACTCAAACTTTAACTCCTACTGGTGCTACTGCTGGTAAAAAAGCCACTATAGATATCAATTTAGATCCTTTAGCTTTTGAGTATCGTGAAGGTAAAAATCCTACTAATGCTGCTAGTTGGGAAGAGATGAACGCCAATTTAGCTAGTAGCACTATTTCAATCACTTATTCTATTGAATGGACTGATTAATAAAGAGAATAATTAAAATGAAAAGAAGATTGTTGTCGAATCTTTTAATCTTAGGCTTATCATCCTTAACTTTATTAGGGACAGGCTTTAGTATTTTCTATTTTACTTCTACTACTGCTACAGATTCTTATTCTTTAGAAGTAAATTTAGCAAGAACCGAAGTCCATTCTTTATCAGTAAGAGAAAGCTCTGATTCTGTTCTTCATATCGATTCGACTGTTTCTTCTCAAGTTTCTAGGTATAATTCTCCAATCTATTGGATGAATAGAAATATTGCTTCTGAATATAAATATTCTGAAGGCTTTTCTTTAAATCTCTATACAGAAGATACTGTTTCTTATAATTTTACATTTACGATCAGTTTAGATTTAACTATACCTAGTGAATTAGCTAATTATATAACATGGGATAATAATGTTAGTGATGGATGGACTATAACTGGAAGTAATACTACATATACTATTAGTTCAAACTTATCTAATATATCTATTACACCTGACGCTGATTATGTACTTATTATTCCATTTAATTTTGTTTATGTTTCAGGAATGGAACCTGATACATATGATGAGAAGACAGCCTTAGATAATCTATCTGGTTTAGATATTACTGTCGATGTATCTTTGGAGGAATAAGCGATGAGACATAAATTTTTTAGATATCTTATTCCCGTTATTGCTTTTGTTACTATTGTTGGTACTGGTTATTCATTCTTTAGCTATATCACTTTTAATAATGCTTCATTAACTGGTGATAATGCTCCTCAAGTTACTGTAGAGACTAGAGCTGAAGGTGGAACTTTAGAGATAACTCCTGATGACTTATTTTTAAGTGTCTATCAAAGAAGAATAGCTTTAAATGCTGATAGATTAAATGCAGTTTATACTATAGGTACTAATTGGGAAGAGAATGTTATTGTCCCTATCACTATTTCAGCGACGATGACATTAGATAATAATGCTCAAAGATACATAAATTGTGATACTTGGGATAGTAGTGGTAATGGTGTTTATACTAAAACTCTTGCTCAGTTTGATGCTTCAACTGCTACTCAAACTTATTCTCATACTTTTGCCACACCTACTTTCTCTTTTGCTGATGATGTTTCTTTAACGATGATTCAAGAGTTTTTAAATATGCAAACGACTTTAAGTAACTCCTCTATTACTCTTGAGTTTAATGCGACTATGGGAGAAGCTTACTTATGAAAAAAAGAAGATTAATAGTTACCTTATTTACTTTTTTAGTAGCTATTGTAGTCACTGTTTCTACTGGCTTTTCTATTTTCTATTTAAACTCTGCTCAAACTACTGATCAAGCTCCTATTAAAGTTGATGATATTGAAGAAAATTATGCTTTATCTGATTCGTTAAATAATGAAGATTATTATGATGTCTATTTCTTTGTCGATGAAACTTATGCTCAACAAAATTTAAGTGTTGAAGGCATGATTAATAGAGCTCCAAGTAATAATTTTGGGTGGATTGATTTTAAAGAAAATGTAACTTATTATGATAAGCAAAATATTACATATTATAAAAGTGGAGAATATATAAATAATGATGAAAAACCTCCATATAAGGAATATAATAGTGATGCTGCGATTGGTTGGGCTAAACTAACTGTTTATCGTTCTATTTCGGTTGAACAATTTAATAGTCTTGGTACACCTGTTACAAATAGAGTTGATAACAATGGTTGGGTGTTAATGTTCTCGGGGTGGACAGCTAATAAATCGGCTGCTTCTAATTGTATATCTCATAGACAAGGTAACTTTGATTATGTAGATGCTTTCTCTTCCTTACAAGTTATTGATAGTCAAACTACTGATGGATCAGAAGCTAATGACCATGTTGTTTTCTTATATCCCATTTGGACGACTGGTAAAGATTATAGTCAGACAGAACAAACTCAACAACAAGTCGTTGTTCGCCTTTTTGGTAATAATAATGAGTTATATTTTTCACAAGATGGTAGCTATAATGATGCTCATTATACTTATAAAAATTTAACTCTTGAGAATGATGAGCTAAATGATTATAGGTTAGAAGTATCTGTTATGGGTTGGCGTCAAGACCGTTTGCATTCATCAGCATATAGCACCTCTTGGTCTTGGAAGGAATCCTGGTATGGTAATGAGAAGACAGGACCTTTGTTTAATTCTCCTGGCACTTATAATATTCACGCCTTTGTTTTTAATCAAGTATTTGAAAGCAGTGACGTACAACATCAAAGTAGCAATGATTATTTTAACTACATTAGTAATAATGAATTAAAAAACTGCTTTGACTCTGTTGATGGTGTTATTGTTAATACTCTTACTATTAAATATACTGGCGATGATATGCCTGATATGAATTGGGGAGCTGCTAAAGAAGGTCTTTCTACCTTTGTCTGTTATGTTCTTATTGAAAGAGTCTATGAGTTTAAAGTTTTAGGTGGACCTTTCTCAACTTTCTATTATGAAGATAAATCAACCAGACATTTCTTTGATGGTCAAATATTTGAAGATAATTTTAATAATTTTAATCCTCCAATAGGTAGTGATGAATATTCAGTCACTTATGGTTTAAATAATGTCTTTATTGATACTGCTCATGAATTTACTGATACTCATGTAAGTTCAGAAGGAACCAAAGTTACTGGTGTATTTAGAAGTAATGTATTTACAATTGATTTCTGGGATGGTCTGTGGGAAAGTGAAATAACTTCATTCTCTGATGATGAATTAGCTAGTATTAATGCCTTTAATAATACTGATCAATATCAGACGATATCAGATGATGGTTTACTTCAAAGAGCTATCTATCAAACTGAAGGAGATACCTCAACTATTTCTGATGGTTATGATTATCATTTAACAACTAATGCTGAAGCTTTAAGAGACATGCTTAAAATTACAGAGACAGGTCTCTATAATTTCCGTATTCAAGTTGTTTATGAACATATGACATATGGAAGCAGCTCTGAAGAGTTAACTAACTATGTTAGCCGAGTCAAAATTGCTATTGCTCCAGTTGAAAATGAATACTTTGTAAAAATCTTCCAAAATGATAATTTCCGCTATTATGAGCATCGTAATGAAAATAATGGTATCGATCAATATACTAGTACTGGTTTTGTAGATCATTTTAGTGGCAACTATCAAGATAATGCATTGCTTCAACATCTTGTTTTTAATCAACAAACACAATTTGCTGGAATTATGGAAACAGTTGATGGTGGAGAATTTGATGTTGATTCTTATTTGAATCAATTAGCTAGTCAAAATCAGGCTTTATTTGATCATGTGACTGGTGAGCAAGTAACTTCTGGCTTCCAGTTAGATAGGAATCATATTTTCTACATAGCTAGTATATAAATAGATAGGCTGTTAATTGACAGCCTATTTTTATTTCTTAATATTAACCAAAGTTAACATTATTATTGAATAAATAATAGTTTAGTGATATGTTAATTATAGTTAACGGAGGTAAACTAAATGAAATATGTCTATGCGTCAAGGACAGGAAATGTTGCTACTATTGTTGAATCTTTAGGGTTAGATGCTTTAAGGATCGATGATGGAAGTGAAGAGATTAAGGATGATTATATCTTATTTACTTATACGGATGGATACGGTGATATTCCTGTGGAAGTAGAAGAGTTTTTAAAGAATAATTCTTCTTTTATTAGAGGTGTTATTGTATCAGGTGATACAGGATATGGGGAGGCTTATTGCCAAGCGGGTGATAAGATCTCTGAATTATATAATTGTCCACTTCTATATAAGGTTGAAAATATGGGAAGTGAAGATGATTATAGGAGGATAAAAGAAATTCTAAAATTATAAGCATCAAAAAAGGATGGTAATATTACCATCCTTTTTAGTTAGCTACAATTATTTATTCAGTAACGTTGATGTAGAAGGTGCTTTGACCAAAGTAGGTGTTCATTAAGAAGGCTGTTCCACCGACAGAATTACCTGTGATTGTAAGTTCAACATACATATCAGAAGGATCAGAATCGCTGATTTCAACAGTAGCGACACCTTCATTCATAACATAGATGTTAGCGGAAGAGAGATCGAAAGGACCAGCGCTGAGATTCATACAAGAGTAAGTCTCAGAAGAACCAGCTTGAACTGTAAATTCAATTTCAGAGAGTAAGTCACTATATTCACCGATCATGTAGATGCTTAAAGGACTTCCTTCAGATTGACTAGGTTCAATTACTTCAACTTCAACAGTAGATTCAACAAAGCCATTGGTAACTGTAAGCTCAGTAGTTCCAGCAGCGATAGCGACAAATCCGTATCCACCTTCATCAGGGGCGATGACACTTGTATCACTAGAAGCTGTGACAGAGAGGATAGCACGTTCAATAGCAGTAGCAGGGAGGAAAGAAGCTACTTCAATACTTTCAACGTAAGAACCGACAGGAATGACATTAGCTTCAGTTCCGACTGTACCAGTATTAGGATCTAAAGCAAAGACATTAGCTTCGAAAGAAGTGATGTAATAACTGGAAAAATCGATGAGAGGATCTGTGTTAGTAGGTGTTCCGAAAGTGATCTCAGAAACATTAGTATGAACAGCATCACTAACATCGACAGTAGTGTGATTTTCAAAGTCCCACTCATCAGCGATAGTGGTGCTATTTCTAGTAAGATTAGCTGTTAAAAGGGTTAAAGAATCATCTAAAGTGAGGATTAAAGTATCGTGATAATAACGAGAACTTTCACTATTTTCACTATAACCGATGATGCTGATATTGTATGTACTATCAGCATAGGTAGGAAGATAAGTAGAAACAACAAAGTTTTCATCAGCAAGTAAATCGAAGACGCCTAAAGAGTCGAGAGTAGGAGTTAAGCTAGCGACATATTCTTCAGCATCTTCTAAAGTCATCTCTGTTCCATAATCATTGACTTCATCGACGATATTCATACGAGAAGCGCTTGTAGCGACATCATCTTCTAAGCTTACAGAATATTGAACATTATCAATGATGCCAGAGTAGGTGGCGCTTGTTGAATCAGCATATTCATTTATGACATATACTTGATCAGCACCTCTTGTGACACTGACGGTTCTTTCACTCCAGTCATCATTGAAATAAGTCATCTCGGTGTATTCTTGTTCTAAGGTAGCAGAGAGGATAGGTTGTAATTCTTCATAAGTGTCAACTAAGGTAAGAGGATCACTAGAAGAGGAAGAAGAATCAGGGGTTGAAGAAGAATCAGGTAAAGAAGTAGAGATTGAAGAATCAGAAGAGGAAGAAGGAGGTGTTACAGAGCTTGTCTCTTGACAAGATGTGAGAGCGGCTAGAAGAGCGACCGCAGGAATTACTTTTTTAATTTTCATGTTTAATACCTCATATAAAATCCTTATTATTCTAAGTAAAAAAAATGTAAAAAAAAGTATAAGAAAAAAAATATATTCTTTATAGTTAAAGAATGCGCTTTCATACACTTTTAGATAGGTAAACTAGCGATTGATATTTAAAAATAAATATTTATCATTATAATTTATTTGATTTATATGGAGATATTATGAAAACAGTAAAAAAATCATTTCTAACTATTCTTCCGCTGTTATCACTTCTCTTCTCCTGCAGTGAGAGTTCTTCTCTTGCTTATGCGAAAGCAGCGGATGGAGAAATCAGTGGAACTAGTCCTTTAAAAGAGCTTAAAGCTTCTCAGGGCATCAATGCTTTACCTTCGGTTGGTGAAGCTGATATCTTAGTTGTTCCTATTCAATTTTCTGATGATGTGGCTGGTGGAATTAATTTTTCTTCTAGCGATATAGCAGCTTTAGAATCTGCTTACTTTGGAGATAGTAATACTTATCCTTCTGTTTCTGAGTATTATGATATCTCTTCAGGAGGACTTTTATCTATCGGTGGAGAAGTCTCTTCTGCTGTTACTCTTCCTTATACTATCAACGATGCTTTAAGCCTTCTTTATTCTTCTGGATCAGCTAGTTTCTTTAGCGATATCATCGATTATGTTTATGAGCAATTATTTACTGAAGGCTCATATGCATTAGGCACTTTTGATAAAGATAATAACGGCAAGATCGACGGCTTAGTTTTAAATTATTCTTGGCCTTCTTTCTCCTTATTAGGAACTTCAACAGGCGATGATACAACCGATCAAGTTTTAGCAGCTTTATTATCTACTTTAACTGTCGATAGTGACACTTTAGGTAGTGAAAGAGTTGACATGTTATCTTGGGATACAGGTAGATATAGTTTATTTACTGGTAACACAAGTGAATCACACTTTTATATCAACGATATCGCTCAAATGATGGGTGTTCCTTCTTATCTTGATACAACTGGAAGCAGCGTCACTAATACTTTAAGAGCTCCTCTAGCGATGATAGATATGATGGATGGCTATCTCGGAGATCACAATCCTTTTACTAAATATCAGTTAGGTTGGATCAGTCCAGAAGTTTATACACCTAGTGATGTTGAAACACCTCAAACTATCACTTTAGAACCTGGTGAATCAATCATTTTAAGCTATGAAGATCAAGGCTTATATGGTGAGTATTTGATGGTTGAGTATTATACTCCGACTGGTTTAAATCAATATGATAGTCGCCATAGTTCTCTTTATGGTAGAAGATTACCGACTGAAAGTGGTATTAGAGTCTATAAAGTTGATTCACGTTTAGCTACTGAATTAAATGGTTTCTATTATCCTTATGAAGGAGAACCCGATTATTCTCTTACTGATAGTCAAGGTAATAGTTATTCATATTATTATGCTTATTCTAACTCTTCAGTTAATCCCTTATCTTCATATGGCATAACAGATTCCTTCCCCTTAGTTCAACTTTTATCTAGTAAGGGAACAAATCGCTATATGCTCGATTACACTGAGACATTTACAGCAGATGATTTATTTACAGAAGGTATGACTTTTGGTGATGATTTTGGCTTAGTTCCTGGCTATTATGATGGCTTTACTTTTGATGGTAACGGCTATAACGGAAAAGAATTAGGTATTCAATTCACAGTCGAGACTATCGATTCTGAAGCAGCTACCTTAACATTGGAGAGAGACTGATGAAAAAAACTATTGTATTATCGATATTAATGCTGAGTTTACTCTCAGCTTGTAGTGAAACAAGTTCTATATCTAATCCCTCATCTTCTATTTCTGATTCTACTTCTACTTCTGATTCAAGCACTCCTTCTACTCCTTCTACTTCTCTTCCTGATCCCTCTATTCCTAAAGGTGAATCATATGAGACTGATGCTGTTTTAGCTAGTTTCTTCTCTTCTCCTTATTCTTCAACTGCCACAGTTACAACTAGCTATGACACTCGCACATATACAGCTTATGATGAAGTATCTTCTTCTGAACGTTACACGGAAAGAAGAAGTAGTAATACTTTACTTGAAAGACATTTCTATACTTCTTCAAGCGGCGATGCATATGAAGAGAAATTATCTTTATCGAATACAGTTATCTCAACTGCTTTAGTCGATAGTGAAGATAATAATCTCTCCTTTGCTGATGAATATGGAAATCCGTTCTATCTTGTGACAACTGAAGAAATTCCTTATCTTTTTACTCGTTCTAATACTTCAAACGGTTATATTTATTCTGCTACAGAATATGGACTTTCTTTATTATCTCCTTTACTTATCAAATTCTATAAAACATTTGATGATATGATGTGGGATACTTCTGTTCAGGAAAGAATCAATAATCTTTCTATCACTACTGATAGCGAAGGTAATCCTATCACTTTAAATTACAGCCATGTTAAAGTTGATCGTTACGGAGGCATCGCTGAAGAAGGAACTGTCTCTTTACAATCGATCGCTGAGGTTACTTCTTTATCTCCTATCACTTCCTCTTTGACTAGTGAGCAGAGCGAAGCTTTCACTTCAGCTATCAGCGAGATTTATCCTTCGATTCTTGAAGGTAATTTCACTCAGCACTTTAACTTAACAACTAATGCTTTAGGAACTAATGGAGCTAGCTACAACATTTATTATGATCTTCCTTATGAATTAGGTTCTCCTGAAAATGGTTTAGGCTTAGCTTTATCTGATTTAGCATTATATGATTCTAATGAAGGTGAAACATTCACTGGCTTAGCTTATGGATGGCAAGGAAGTGAAGGTGATCCTCAATATGGTTATTGGAGCGTCGGTGTTTCTCCTGAGAGTCAGTATATGTCTACTGTCAGTTCAGAATTCTATACTTCTATCGCTTCTTGTACTCCTGCTTTAAATACTATTTCCCCTGATTTCTTTACTTATAAAGATGGCAAGTACGTCTTTGATTTAACAACATTTGCTTATAACGATTTAGAATTCTCCTTATCCATCGTCGATGCTTTATTTGGCCGCGGCGATTATCTTTCTGCTTACTCTAATCAAATTTATGTTAACGATATGGATACATTATCAATAGCTTTCCAAGCTGTCACAGTGGATTTATCTTCTACTCCTACTTTCTCATTACAATATCTTGATTCTAATGATGAGCTTCAGGAAACTTTTGTTAGCTTCTCTGATTTTGGAACAACTGACTTAAGAGAAGTACCTGCTTTAGCTGATGCAGTTGAAACAGCTATGATTTATCTTTGGTAAAAGGGAGAAAAACATATGAAAAGTAAATTATTATTGCTCTCTTGTCTCGCTTTACTTACTCCTTCTATCACAACTGAAATTAGTGAAGAACCTAATATTAAAAAAGCTCAAGATAATTTAGCTGATGTCTTAGTCAGTATGGACGATGGCTATTCTATCTTAGCAACAGTTAGTGAAACTATCACTTATCCTAGTGAATTAGGTGTTCCCGCAGTGACCACTACTTCCCAATTTAAAAGAGATTATGGATATATTGATAGTGGAAGCGAAAGAAAAGCAGCTGTAAGAGATTATTCAGGAGATGATTCAGTCATCTACTTTGAAGGAGAAGAAGGTCTTCTTTCTCAAGAGATATTGATGCCTGATAATACTGTCGATGTTATTAGTTTAGATAGCTTAGGTATGCCTGTTTTATTCTCAGATGTCTATAGAAATCCTTTCGATTACATCGATGAGGATGATATTGACTATACTCTTGCTTTAAATCCTACTAAGGCTTCCTTCTTATTAGAAACTTATCTTGGAATTGATAGAGCAGTAAGTGAAGCTACTTTGATATTACAAGATAATAAACTTTCTTCTATCGATCTTGTTTTACCTAGAAAGCAGATGGGTATTGAAATTAATAATGAGATCCTTAACTTCTATTCTGAAATGGAAGTCACTATCGATTTCTCTTATGATTTTGAAAGTTTAACTCACCTTTCTCCTATCGCTACTTCTGATCCTGACTTAGAAGCCGCCTTCAATAATATGGGATCTTCATATACAGTTATCTTATCGTCACAATCTGATACAATTTCCCACGCTTATTATGTCTATGGTGACTATATCTATTATCAAGATACCTATGGAACAGTTGGACCGAGCGAAGAAGATGATATCTATGTCTATAATAATGGCATTTATTATTGCTACACATATAGCAATGGTCAATTAGTTCAAGCTGCTACCCCTATCACAGATCAAAATCCTTTAAATGCTATCTCTAACCTTACTTCTATCTCTCCTAACATCTATGAGAAGGTTTCTTCTAACACTTATGCTATGTTAGAATTAGCTACTTCTTATGGTGCTACCTATCTTGTTCCGACTATTTATAATGAATATATAACCGAAGGTTCAGGTTTAGCAAGCTACATCACTTTAGAAGATGGACATATTGAAACTATCGCTACTATTATTGCAAGCGGTGGCAGTCCTTTAACTATCAAAGCTGATTTTATTGATTATGGAACGACTAGTATCCCTTCTTGGGTTAATGTCGATCGTATATAGGAGGAGATAATATGAAAAATAAACTTCTTTTATTGTTACCTGTACTTCTTTTAACTAGTTGTTCAGATATTTCCTCAACTACTACTCCTACCTCTTCTTCTAGTCAATCTTCCGAGTCTTCTAATTCTTCAACTAGTTCAAGTTCATCATCTAGTGATGATAGAGAGTATTTAGAAGAGGGCGTTGCTAGAACTGCTTTATATAGTTTACGTGAGAATTCTCACAACGTTCATATTGAGTCTTTAGTTAATATTTATCAAGTCGATAATTATTCTATTGATTTACGTCAAGAAATTTCCAAAGATTTATCTTTTAGCTATGATGAAGTTGAAGAAGGCTATATTGAAAAGGGCTATAGAGAGAGCGGTTATCGTCGCTATGCTGATCTTGATAAAGAGACCCACGAGCCTATTGAAAATACAGAGCAAGTCTATGACTATCCAACCATGCAAATATATGAGGATAGAGAAAGTGGCTTAGCTTATTCTGAAGAGATAACTTTAGATAATGAAGTTAATTACTCTTTGATGGCTAATTATGATGATACAACAGGTATTTATGATCCTGTATCCTTCGTTAACACTTATCGCAATCCTTTTGATTATATTTCTATCAACGATTTCTATTATGGAGAAGATAGATCTATTCACCTTGATACTCAGAAAGCTGAATTTATTGCTGAATGCTATTCTTTAACCTCTATCAACTTTATATCTGATGCTATCGTCTCTTTAAATAGTGATGGTTATATCTCTTATATTTCTTTTGTCACCCCTGATTTAGTTGATGAAGGTAGATATACTCGTACTTCTCAAGTTGAACTCAGTTTCTCTGATTTTGGTGAGCAAGTTATCACTCATTTAGCTCCATATAATAATGATAATCCTGAATTAGAAGAGGCTTTACACATCTTAGATGATGTTACTTCCTATACTTATACTAAGTATTTCTTAGATGAAGATGGTAATGAAGTCAATCATACTACTGGTTACTTTGATCTTGATGCTGGTATGGTTTTCTTCCATCAAGTCAATCCTAATTATGATTTAGATCCTAATGAGATGTATACAGCTGGCGATAACTATGATTATTGTGTCGTCTATCAAGAGGATGGAGATTACGCTGGTCAGTGGTTAGGCTATGAGTATGTATCTTCTGTCTTAGGATGGGATTGGAATTTAATTATGCTCTCTTCTACTGCTCCTTACGTCCTCTCTACATTTAGTGATATCGGTCCTAATTTTGATGTTCTTAATTCCTCTTTATTCACTCATGAGGGTGATAGCTATGTCGCTCCTGATGAATTAGTTTCTACTTTAGGTTTTTATTTCGATAATGGTTTTATCGGTGTTCAATCTGGTGCCTTTGAGTCTGGCACAACTACCTTAGCTATCACTTTAGATAGTGAAGGAGATGGTTTCACTGTTGAAACAGGCTTTGAAATTATGGGTGAGGAGTATTTTGTTCGTTTTGAACTTAGCGACATCAACTCTACTGAATTACCTTCTTATTTCTTAGAAACCTGGAATTAAAATGAAAGTAAAAAGTATATTATTTCTTTTACCGTTATTCTTACTTGCTTCTTGTGGACAAGAGTCATCTATAACTAGTAGTACTAGCAGTACTACTAGTGTAAATGATTCAAGTCATTCCCCTGTTGTAAGAACAGAATTATCGATCACTAAAGAACCTAAAACCATCTATAACTTATATGATACTATCGATTTAAGCGGCTTAGAAGTATCCTTATTAGCTTATGAAGATGAGCAGTTAGTTTCTTCAGAAGTTATCAGCGATTATGTGGTTTCTATCGGTGGTGAAGTTATCTCTGATGATTATATTTTCACTACTTCTGGTACAGTTGAAGCTTCTATCAATTATGAATCATATAGTGTAAGATTACTTTTCACTATTAATGCGATAAAAGAGTATAGTGAAGAGTTAGAAATTGTTTCTCTTCCTAAAAGATATTATTACCTTGGAGAAGAGTTCTCTTTAGATGGTTTAGAATTGATGTTTAATTCTTCTTATTTTACTTTAGATGATGAAGAAGTTATTCTTTCTAAAACCGTCTCATTAGATGATTGTCGAATCACTGTCGATGGTGTAGATATTAGTGAGTTTACTTTTGATGAGGCTAGAGAATACTCTATTTCTATTAGATATAGTGGAAATAGACGCAATCTTTTTGCTGAGTTCTCTGTCTTTTATTATCGAGAGGATATAAGTGGTCCTTCTGATTATCAGGAAGATGAAGACTGGGATTATAATGGTGATCAGATGACTGTTGAGATCACTTTAGATCCTGATGATACTAGTTATGATAACTATTATTCTCCAGATGAAGTAAGTGTTGATTATACTTACTATGATTACGGAAAGATATCTGCGGAAAACTGGGTCTATGCTCCTTCAGTAGGCGATACTCCTTTATTAGTTGTTCCTGTTGTTGTTCCTGGTGCTGAAGGAGTGGATACTGATGAAGTTTGGAATAATATTAGAACTGCCTTTTTTGGCTCTTCGGATGATCTAGAGTTTGAATCCTTAAGATCTTATTATGCTAAATCTTCCTTTGGTCAATTAAATATTACGGGTGCTGTTACTGACTTTTATTATCCTGAAAGAATCTCTGGTGTCAATCCTATTGCAAAATTAGCTAGTGAGGCAGCTCAATGGGCTGAAGAAACTTATTCTCTCTCTTTAGATGATTTTGATAGTGATGATGATGGAAGAATCGATGCGATGTGGATGATTTATGTCGGTAGAAATAGTAATGCTAGTACTGATTATTGGCCCTTTTCTTCAACAGCTGGTAATCAAGGCACAATTGAAAATCCTTTAGTTAATAACTATGGTTGGGGCGGTTATGATTTCCTTGATGGTATATATTCTGGCTATGAGAATGACGCCTCAGTTTTGATACATGAAACAGGTCACTTATTAGGCTTAAATGACTATTATTCATATTCTTATAATGGTTATGGTCCCTTAGGTAATATCGATATGATGGATAACAATGTCGGTGATCATAATCCTTATTCTAAGTTACTCTTAGGTTGGGTTAAACCTTATATTGTCACTGGTAATGCAAGGATCACTTTAAATTCTAATCAATATCAAGATTCCTTTATTGTCATACCTTATGAAAATAAAGAATATGTAGTCGAAGATGGTCTTGTCCATTTTAATCCGTTCGATGAATATATCATCTTAGACTATTATGTCCCTGATAATCTTTTCTCTACTACCCCTCGCCCTGGTTCGGCTTACTATAATCAGATACCACAAGATAAAGGTATGAGCGTCTATCATGTTGATAATAGATTAGCTAATTATAGTAATGGATCTTATCTTTTACCTGATAATCCTGATGAGGCGATGACTATTGATAATCCGCAGAGAGTTATCTCCAATACTGAAGAAGGTGGAACTGGCTATGCTGAGTCAGATTACGGCTTACCGTTCTCTTATAATGCTTTTGATGAAATTCGCTTGATCTCTTATGATCATACTTATCTTTCTTCAAGAAATAGTTTCACTTCTTCAAGTCTTTTTAAAGAAGGTGATATCTTCTCATTAGATAGATATGCTTCCCAATTTGTTAATGGTGAGTTAGATTCTCATAACCCATTCTCTTATCAAGTTGAAGTGTTATCTTTTAATTAATTATTAAAGGCTACTTAAAATAAGTAGCCTTTTTTATAAAAAGAAACTTATATATTATTTAATAAAAATAAATACAGCAATTTTTTATAAAGAAATTAAGATGTATAA
Source organism: uncultured Bacilli bacterium (assembly GCA_944349335.1). Lineage (GTDB taxonomy): Bacteria > Bacillota_I > Bacilli_A > RFN20 > CAG-288 > Enterosoma. The sequence goes on along the minus strand of CALVMW010000003.1, from coordinate 34,479 downwards.
CTAAATTTTATTATTTATACTATGTAATAATTATATTACTTTAATCTAGAAAAAAATGCATTATTTAAAAATGTAATCGCTAATTTAATCCCTTAAAATATTTAGTATAAACGCCTTTATACTATTGCTTTTTTTAAATGATTGTGTTTAAATAATCACGTTTGATAGCGCTATCAAGCTCTATAATTTGTGAGGAAAACCATGAGAAAAAGAATTATATCTTTAATTTTTGCGTCTTTTTTAACGATGGGATCTTTATTTTCTTGTAGTGATATGGAACCGATTACAGGCCCACAAGGCGAACAAGGTGAAACTGGTCCCAAAGGTGATAAAGGCGAAGATGGAATAGACGGAATTGATGGTGAAGATGGATTAGATGGCGAAGATGGTAAAGATGGTGCAACTTGGTTAACAGGCGAAGGAACACCTAGCGATAATTTAGGTAATATTAATGATCTTTATTTAAATACATCTAATTATGATATCTATCTAAAGACAAATGATGGCTGGACTCTTATCGGTAATATCAAAGGAGAGGCTGGTTTAGATGGTATCGACGGCACAGATGGAATAGATGGTTCAAGATGGTACTTTGGTTCAACTGATCCTGATGATAGTGAAGCAACTAATATCGGTGACCTTTATTTGAACCTTACTAGCGGTGCTATTTTCACAGTTGATAGTTCTTATAATTGGAGATATATCGGTAATCTTAAAGGTGATAAAGGTGATACTGGCGAGACTGGTGATAAAGGTGAAACTGGCAATAGTTTCTTAACCGGTGTCGGTAAACCTAGTAATTCTTTAGGAAATGATGGTGATCTCTATATTGATACTGAGACTACTGACTTATATAAGAAGGAAAATGGTGAGTGGAAGAAGATTCTCACTTTAAATCCTGGTGATGATACTGCTGATAAGAATAATTTCCACGTCGCTTCTCCGGATGGTACAGTCGAAGCTGAGATCAAATTACGCGATGGTAAGTTAACTTATCGTACTTTAAAAGATGGTGAGCAAATTGTAGACTTTTCTACTTTAGGTATTTCAACTAACGTAGGTGATTTCACACAAGGTTTAGTCTATTCTTACTCTAGTATTGATACAATCAATTCAGACTTCACCTTAAAAGGAAATAAAGTTTCTGAAGTTCATGAGCAGTCTAATCAACTTACTTTAGGTTTCACTAAAGATAGTCAATTATTTGAAGTTATCTTCCGTGTTTCTAACGATGGTGTCGCTTTCCGCTATCACATTATCTCTAATAGAGGAAATGTTACAGTTTATTCTGAAGCTTCTTCATTCTCACTTCCTAGTTCAACTGAAATCTATGCTATTCCGAGAAATTATAATGACTCTAATTCCTCTTGGAGTTATGAAGCTCTTTATACAATTGAAGATATTTCTCAAATCGATTCTCCTATCTCCATGCCTGCTCTTTACAAGATTGATGAAGATACTTATGGTTTATTAACTGAAGCTGATCTGTTCTCAAATAGAACTGTCGGTTCTTGGTTTGTTCCTAATGGTGGATCAGGATTAAGAATCACTCGTGCTCCGAGAACTACTACTGAATCATATGATACTTATTCTAGTGAATATACTACACCTTGGAGAGTTAATATCTATGGTGGTCTTGGAACTATTGTTGAATCTACTTTCGTTGATGAATTAAATCCTGCATCTGTTCTTTCTGATGAATCTTGGATTGAACCTGGAGCTACCGCTTGGTCTTGGTTAGATGGTTATAATAGTGCTCAGCACGATTTAAATAAGACAAAACAATATATCGACTTAGCAGCTGACTTTGATTGGAAATACTTCCTTCTTGATGAAGGTTGGCAACCTAGAGTTAATTCTAATGGTCGTTATTATGATGGCTTCTATGATGACTTTGATGAGATTATTGATTATGCTAATGAAAGAGGTATCGGTATCCTTGTTTGGAAGCATAATAATGACTTAAATACTGATGAAGAAAGAGAAGTATTTAAGACTTATAAAGAAAAAGGAATCAAGGGCGTCAAAGTTGACTTCTTTGAAAGTGAAGATCCTGATATGCTCGATAATATGGGATCTATTTATCAAGCAGCTATCGATAATCAGTTGATTTTAAATATCCACGGCGGAAATAAACCGACTGGTGAATCTCGCACTTATCCTAACGTTTTAAACCGTGAAGCGATTTATGGTGAGGAACAAGGTTCAACTCCTTATGCTGATCAACTTACAATTATCCCCTTCGCAAGAGCAGCTGTCGGTCAAAGTGATTATACTCCTAGAGTAACTTCAAAGAATGGCAATACTACTCAAGCTAACCAGATCGCTTTAAACTTTGTCTATCAATCTGGTATTCCGACAATGGCTGATACATTCTCTAATTATCGCAGCTATGATGCCTGTAATGTTTTAAAGGGTCTTCCTGGCGAATATGATGAGATTAAGTTTATTGCTGGTGCTCCTGATGATAGCTTTGTCGTCGCTAGAAGAAAAGGCGAAACATGGTATCTCTCTGGTATCACAAATAAAGCACAAGAGATGGATATTTCTCTCGATTTCTTAGCTGATGATACTAATTATGTCGCTTTTACTGTCGAAGATGGAACTAATCGTTCTATTGCTGATACTAAGAATATTACTTTAGATAACTCTTCTACTTATCATGCTAGCATGGATGATGGTGGCGGTTTTGTCTTAAAGATTGAAGCTGTTCCTGAAGGCGCTTCTCCTTTTACTTCTATCTCAGTCACTAATAAACCTAGTGAACTTGCCTTTGGTTCTCAATATAAGCTTGATGTTTCTGCTACTGGCGGAGATGGTAATGATTTACTTATCTATGAAAGTACAGATGAAAATGTCGCTAATGTTTCTTCTGATGGTACATTAAATACTTATAATAACGGCAGCGCTACTATTACTGTCCATTCTGCTTATGATCCTGATGTTAGAGATTCCTTTACTGTCACAGTCGTCGGCGAAGTTTATGAAGGCTGGAATACTGGTGCATCTGATACAATAGGCACATTTGATGGTGTTAATACTAATCAGTTGACTTTAAAGACAGTCGATGGTGGTCCTGATCAAGAGAACTTGAGGAACTACTGGTATCGTGAAGTCGCTAATGGAGATTATACTTTAACTGTCAAAGTTACTGGTGACTTCCCCACTTCTGGTTATCCGACAGCTGGTTTAACTATCAATATTGGTAATAATCCTTTCTTCTCTATCTTGAGACGTTACCATAATTCTTTCGGAAGCTGCTTTGAAATGTTCTTCTGGAACGGTGGCTTTAATGAAGAGACAATTAAAGAAACTGATCTTTCTAAGGATGCTTACTTAAGAGTCGTTAAACAAGGCAATCAGTTTACTGCTTATTATCGCTATGAAGATGATGCTGATTTCACTCAAGTAGGAAGTACTAGAACTATCGATGATATCGCTAATGCTTCTACAGTTAGAATCGGTGTTTACGGCGGTAACTCTGGCGGTACAAATACTGATCATGAAGTCACTTTCACTGACTTTACTGTCAATGGTGAAATTATCCAATTCTTCTCCTTATAATATTTAATCCGAATAAAAAGAGGCTCAATTAAATGGGCCTCTTTTTTTTAATAAATATATTTTTAATAAGAAGATTATTTACTTCTTAATTTACCTTTATATTTTCCTTTACTAGCATGGACTAAAACACCAGCTTCTTGATTAGCTGCCATCTTTTTAACATATTCCATCGCTTCATCTTTGGTATCAAAAAGTTTAATTGCTTTTTCACCTTTAGCTGCTTTAACTTGCCATTTATTATCTTTAGCTCTTTTAGCTACATGATAAATCTTAGCGACATTTGTCTCAGCTTTTTTAGAATCAGTTTTTTTGACAACTTTCTTTTTAGTGGTAGTCGGCTCAACTTTTTTCACCGTCTTTTTTGAGGCGGTTTTCTTTTCAGTCATAAGGAAACCTCCGTTTTTTTTATTTTATCGAAAAATGGAGGAAAAATAAATAACTTATTTATTATTTTCTATTATCTGTTTAAGAGTTTTTAACATCTCTTCTCTCTTTATCAATTTAAATTCATCCTTCTTATTATGAGGATCAATAATATTATCAGTAACAATATAAGTATCTATACCTAAAGAAGAAGCGCACTCTCCATCTTCATAGACATTATTACCAAAGAGGATGCATTCGTTAGGTTTTAAAGCATATCTATCGATTATATATTTAAAGTATTGGGGATTAGGTTTACAATAACGACAATTTTCATAGACCGTCAAATATGTGAAGTCATCAGGTTCAAGATCAATAAACTCCATTCTGGCTTTTGTTCCATAAAAAGGAAATATAGGATTAGTAGAAAGAATGACAAAGGGGAAGAATTTATTAGCTAGAGAAACTATTTTTTTCGCATCTTTATTTTCACCACAATAGGCTTTAGTCTCTTTAAATAATTCTTTATAAAAGTTATCAAACATGGGTCTTTGACTTAATTCTTCTTCACCATAAACTTTTTTAAAATATTCCCAGAAGACATCTTCATTAGTCATGGAACCATCATTTTTTGCCATCAATTTAGTGCCGGTATAGATAGTTTCAATGAGTTTCTTTTTATCAGGATATTTCTTTTCGCAGATTGAATAAAGAAGTGAAAAATAAGATATAGTAAATTGATTTTCATCCATCGGAAGTAAAGTTCCATCTAAATCAAATAATATTGCTTTAATCATAATTACCTCTTAATACGTTAGAAGTATATCATAAATTATTTTTATTTTTTTTTATTTTTTAAGAATAATTAAGCTTAAAAATCAACTTAAATTATTTACTTATTTTCTTGTTTTAAACCTGTTAAATCTCTTTTTAATTTTAGAGGTTGTTAAGTTGTTAACAACTATATATGCTAATTAGTTTAGTAAATAAATGAAAAATTGTAAGCGGTATAAAAGTACGTTTTTTACTTATAAATAACAAATAAAGTTGCTTTTTATCGAATTTTGACAAAATGATTTGATTGTAATTTTAATCTTTATAATCGCCCCTATGAAACCCCTTGCATGCAATATATAAATAGGTTATTATTATTTAGGTCAAAAACCAATATTTGGATTTAAAGGAGTGAACAAAATGCGAAAAAAGAGTTTTTCTTTGATTTTTTGCACGTCTTTACTTTTGAGTTTATCAATCCTTGATAGTCAAAAGTTAAATCAGGCGGAAAGTAATGTTATCGATGCTTTACCGACTGATCAGACAAAGAGTGCGAACGTTTTGCCGTCTGATGCTCGTGTTATCGATTTTAACTACAACTGGAAGTTTAATCTCGGTGACATCTTAGCTGATAGACCTTATGACAACTACTACAATGATTCAGCTTGGAGGGAAGTTAATCTCCCTTACGATTGGTCTATTTACGAAGATTATTCTCAAGAAGTTTCTTCTGAGATCGGTCATCTTCCTGGCGGCACTGGTTGGTATCGTAAAGAGTTCCAAGTTCCTAGTGAACTTCAAGGTAAGAGAATCACTGTTCATTTTGATGGAGTCTACATGGATTCTACAGTTTATGTTAATGGGCATAAAGTTGGAAATTATCCTAATGGATACGTTCCTTTCTCTTATGACATCACTGATTATTTAAATTATGGTGATGCTACTAACGTTATCGCTGTTGAAGCTATCAACTTAGATGGTTATAACAGAGCTACCTCTCGTTGGTATTCTGGAAGTGGTATTTACCGCGATGTTACTATCTTAGTTCAAGATGAATTACATATCGATGAGTTTGGAACAACTATTAGTCTTCCTGATTTAAAAGCTAATCATCAAGCTAATGCTAATGACTTTGTGGCAACAACAAGGATTACAAATCCGGTCACTAATTCTTCTGATACAGAACAGAAATTTACAATCAGAACTACTTTACTAGATTATAAGACAAAGGAAGCTGTTTCTTCCTATACTACAACTTCTTCTGAAGTCACTTTAGCACCTGGTGAAAAGAGTGATGTCGTTACTGAACTTGTTGTTTCTAATCCAAAACTTTGGTCGACTACTGACCCTAATCTCTACTATATCCAAAGTGAACTTATCTCTAATGATCAAGTGATTGAGACAAGATTAGATCGCTTCGGTTATCGTTATTATGATTGGTATTCTTATAAAGATGCAACTGAAAGAGGCGCACCTGGTGAAGGTTTCTTCTTAAATGGTGAGATAGTTGAACTTAAGGGTGTCTGTATGCACCATGATCAAGGCGCTTTAGGTGCTGAAGCTAATCCGACAGCTATTTATCGTCAGATGACTACTATGAAAGATATGGGTGTTAATTCTATCCGTATCACTCATAACGTCGCTGATTCTTCTTTATTACAAGCTTGTGATGAATTAGGTTTACTTACTATCGAAGAATTCTTTGATTCTTGGTATTCTGCTAAAGCTACTTTTGACTTCCATCGCTTCTTTGAGGCTCAAGCTACTCATCCCGATGCTGAAGAAGGTGAAACATGGGCTGAATTTGATATTCACTCTGTCATTAAACAGCATATCAATTATCCTTCTATTGTCATGTGGTCTATCGGTAATGAAATTTGGGATACCCATAACTTCAATGTCGGTTCTGCTGAACAGGCTAAAGGTTTAAAGACGATGAAAAACTTAGTCCAGTGGTGCCATGAATCTGATGTTGATGCTTCTGATGATACTCGTGCTTCTGGACAGAGAAGATTTGTTACTATCGGTCAAAACCAGTGGAAAGAAAGTGCTATGCCGCTCCTTATGGAACTCGACGCTGTCGGTTACAACTATTGGTATAACGTTAATTTCGGAAATTATGATGTCTCTGATTGGAGATTCTATGGTTCTGAAACTTCTTCAGCTGTTAAATCTAGAGGTTATTATCGTCAAGGTGGAGCTGAAGAAGCTTATGTTTTACAGATGGACGGAGTCGGAGATCAACTTTCTTCCTTCGATAACTCTTCTGTCGGTTGGGGTGCGACAGCTTCAGCTGCTTTAAAGGATGTTCAGAATAGTTATTCAAACGGTGATAATACTTTCTTTATGGCTGGTGAATATGTCTGGACTGGCTTTGACTATCGCGGTGAACCTACTCCGTGGAATCAAGTTCAAGGTCGTAATCCTCACTCTTCCTTCTTTGGTATCGTCGATACCGCCGGCTTTGCTAAAGATGATTATTATCTCTATCAGTCTCAATGGTTAGATCCTGAAACCGACCCGATGGTTCATATAGTTGGCCATTATAATTGGGAAGATCCTGTCTTAAGAGAACAATTTGAAAATGCTGATGGTTCTATTCCGATGAAAGTTTATTCTAATGCTGATGCAGTTGAACTTTTCATCCAGAGACCTGATCAAGAACCTGTTTCCTTAGGTAGAAAAGAATTTGTCGAGATCACTAAGCATAATCATACTTTAACTAGTGTTTATCAAAGAAGTGCTGAAAATCAAAATAATCTTTATCTCCAGTGGGATAATCTTCCTTCTTATACTTATGAGCCTGGAACAAAGGTTTATGCTGTCGCCTATGATAAAGAAGGTGATGTCTATACTCCTATTACTATGGATGTCGATGACTTAGAAAGAAACCATATGCAGAATGAGATTGTCACTAGTGGAAAAGAATATAAAGTTGTTCTTACTCCTGAAAAGAGGACCATGACTGCTGATGGTTATGACTTAGTTTATATCGATGCTGAGATTCAAGATGAGGATGGTAACTTCTGCCCGACAGCTATGAATCTTATCAACTTTAATTATGTTGGTGATCCTTCTGTTGCCGAGATTGTCGGTGTCGATAATGGAAATGCAGATTCTTGGGAAAGAGCTAAAGATTATGATGGCGAGTGGCGTAGACAAGCCTTCAATGGCCGCGCTTTAATCATCGTTAGAGCCAAACATAACGCTGGTATGTTTACTATTCAAGCTACTAGCGATGGATTGCTCTCTGATTCAGCTACCATCATCTCTACTGCCGGTCAAATTATGACAAATGATGCTGAAGTTTATCTTGATCTTCCTAAAAGATCTATCGTTAAATGAGGTCTAGAACAATGAAAAGAAAAAATAGATTATTTTTATCCACGGCTTTTATTGCAACATTATCACTTCTCGCTATAAATTCTCATACTACTATTGCTCCTATCTTAAATAATGACGCTATCGTCAGAAGAGCTGACAGCAGTTTCTTAGGCTTAGCACCTTTAAATAGTGTTACTTTAAAAGCGACAGATGATCCTTCTTCTATTCTTCCTTTACTTCCTACAACTGTTAAAGGCTATTATTCTGATGGAACTAGCAAGGACTTTAATATCACTTGGGAAACCCCTTCTTCTAGCCAAACTTCGACAGCTGGCACTTTCCTATTAGCTGGTAGTGCTGATGTCGATGGTGAGGCTATCGACGTCACTATCTCTATTACTATCGTTACCTTATTTGATGTCTTTGATCCTAGTGTAACAGTTGTTGTCGATACAGTATCATATGAATTACCTAGTGAAACTTATGCTATTTATTCCGATGGCTCAACAGAAAAAGTTGCTATCGAATATGATGAATCTCTTCCTTCAACTACTGAAAAGGGTGATTATCAAGTATCTGGTCATATACCTTCTTTAGATGATTATCCTATCTCGGCTACTGTTCATGTTATCGGTGTTGAAAGTTTACCTAGTAAAAATATCGCTGATGAAGCTTCTCCTTCTATCTCCTTCTCTAATTCATATGATGATCCTGCTATCTTTAATGATGGAGCTTGGGATACTAAAGGCCTCTCTAACTGGGAACATCGCGAAGATGTTTTAAAAGCCGATGAATATTTCTCTGGTGACTTAACTTTTAATGAAGTCAAAGAAAATATTACAAGCGTTATTGTTTATTATTGGACTGGTGAAAGCAACTGTGAATTACCAGTAAATCATAAGCTTGAAATCGATGATGGTTCAGGCACTTTTGTTCAACCTGAATATACTCTTGAAGTAGGTTCTACTACTACTAATTCAGTCACTCCTTATACCTATGTTTTCTCTAGCCCTGTTTCAGTTAAAGCTGTTAGAGCTAGCTGGAATATGAGTGATTCTAGTGGTTATCAGGGTGGAAAGTGGTGTAACGTTTCTGAAATCCAAGTCCTCACTCCTTCTGGTGAAGTTTCTGTTTCACAAGATAATACTTTAGAAGATGTTAGAGTAAACGGTCAGTCGATCACTAATTTTGATGGCTTCCAGTTTTCTCATACAACCAAAGTTCCTTATGCGACAACTGAAGTAACTATCGATTATGATTTAACTTCTGATAAATCTTATGCTACTGTTATCCCCGGTGCTATCGATGGTGAACCTTATCGTATCATCGTCGCCGATGAAGGTATGGTCAGAGCTCCTAGAGAATACTCTATCTTTGTTCGTAGAGATAATCCTTTACTTAAATCTGTTTCCTTATCTTTAGAAGGTGGAGTCACTTCTGTAAAAGAAGGTTCAACTATTCCTCTTGTTGTTGAAGGTACTGATGAGATTGGTGGAGAAATCACTTCCTCTCAAGCTAATGTTTCTTATAATTTAGAAAATCTTTCTGGACAAGCGGAAGTTAGAGGAAATGAGTTATATTGTTCTTCTTACGGATATGTAAGATTAACAGCTACAATGACTTACAATAATACAGCTATCTCTTCTTCTCCTTTACTTATCACTATTGAGAAATCAGATCAGGTTGTTACTCCTGTTTCTGCTGAAAAAACCGAGACTAAAGTCATTTCTGGAGGTGAATTAACTCTTCCTGAAACTGTTGAAGTTACAATGTCAGATGGTTCAGTTAGAGATTATCCTGTAGCTTGGAATTCTGTTCCTGAGTCTTTCTTAGAGAGCGCTGGTACCTTTGATGTTCAAGGATATGTCTCAGGTACAACATTATTAGCTGAGTGCTCAGTTACAGTTATCGGTAGAGATCTTGTCAGCTATTCTTCTTCTTTATCTGCTCCTGTCGGCTCTACTCCTGTTTTACCTTCTGAATTACCTTATTATCAAGATACTGAAGGTAATATCACTTATCAGTCTGTAGTTTGGGATTCATCAAGATTCTACAGTGAATTTGCTGCTTTGACTGAAGGACAATATGTTGATGCTTGGTACTATTTCTCTAATGAATCTAATCAGTGGAGAACAGTCCGCTATTATGCTGTCACTGGTGGAACTGAGAGTGTCGACTATGCTGATAGACAAAACGGCTACATGATTCCTGCTTCCTTCGCTTCTTATTCCGCTGAAGGATCTGATATGGCTTTCTCTGATGCTAAAAATGTTAGCTGGATCTCTTCTAGTGAAGATGAGAATCCTTATATAGGTTTCGTCTTCGGTAATAATGGTAATGTTGAGACAAGAGAAGTCAATAAAGCTGTCATCGATTTTGTAACTGATGGTTATGATTTACCTAGCGATATCACTGTTCAATATTATTCTGGCAGTATTTCCTCTACTGATTTAGATACTGACAATTTCGCTAATGTTGAAGATTCAACTTCAGATAAACTTAAATTAGATGATAGCGGTTGGCGCGATGTTACTAATTTAAGTGGAACTATTAGTGAAGAAACTATTTTGACCTTTGATAGTGTCACTACTTCTGCAATCCGTATCCTCTTTGAAAAAGACGCCGCTGCTACTTTAAATGTCAACGATTTATCTATCACTGGTGAAGTTTATGAAGTTCAAAAAACAGTTCCTACTCTCTCTTCTTTAAATGTTACTATCGGTTCTGAAACAGTTGACCTCTTACAGGGTGGTGAACTTCAGGATAGTTATTCCGTTGATTATGATGGCACATCAGAAATCGCGATTACACCGATTTATGCTACTGGTGATTATGGTTCATATACTATCTTAGGTGATACTGGCGATAATACTATTTATCTTACTTTAATCTCTGAAGATGGAAGTGAAACAAGAACTATTGCCATCCACTTAAATAAGCCTGAGAGCGAATATAAAGTCATCGCTTCTGTCACTCAACCGACAGCGATAACTGTTGAATCTGCTAAAGATTCTGCTGCACTTAATCTTCCTTCAACTGTCTTAGTTTCTTACACAGATGGAACAAGTGAGGAAGTAGGTGTTATCTTTGACACTTCTAGCTTCAGCGGTAAAGCTGGTAACTATCTCTTCCAAGGTACTATTGATCGTCCTTTAGACGCATCTAATCCTCTTAACTTGAAGGTTGTTATCAGTGTAACTGTTGCTAAAGATTATGTAAGTGAACCTAGTGAACCTACTGATCCAAGTGACCCGTCTGATCCAAGTGATCCAAGTGATCCTGAACCTAATGAACCTAAAGATGAAGGTTTAGGACAAGGTGATATAGCTGCTATTACTTTAGGAACAATCTTAGGTGTTATCTTAATTGCTGGTGGCGTATATCTTGTTATTCGTCTCGTTTCTAAGAAGAAATCAACTAAGTAAAATTAATAAAAGGCTGTAAAGATTATTTTACAGCCTTTTTCTATGGTTTTTTAATATTTAAAAACTTATAATATAATTACATGTACTTCTACTTCAATTTCAGTAAAGGAGTGTAAAAATGAAAAAAATCAGAAGTTCATCTTCTATCCTTCTTACTTCTGTCTCAATTCTCTCATTAGTATCGATCGCATTAGCAGCTTTTGTGATGACTTCTTCTCATCATGATTTTACGATTCAATTTGTTGATAAAGATGAAAGCGGAACTATCGCTGTCGATGATGATAGTATCGATGCTAAATTCCAGGTTTTCTCTAGTTCTAAGTTAGGTCGTTTTTCAAAAGATATCGGCATAACTTATACGGCTAATGCTGATTATACGATCACTTCTCCAATCTCTTTAAAGTGGGAAGCTACCTTACCTGAGAATTTTGAAGATTATTTTGATGTCACAGCTACTAGCGGTACTCTTTTAGCTGATAGTCAGGATGATTCTGTTGCTACTTTCACTCTTCCTTCGACTAGTTTAGGAGCGAAGATAAAAGATACAGTAACTTTTGAAGAGGCTAGAGAACAGTTCTCTTCTGACTCTATCAAGTTATCATTTACTACAGTTCAAGAAGATGTTGAGACTACTATTTCTTTAGATAAAACTAATATTGAATTAAAAGTTGGTGAAGAGGAACAGCTAACAGCTACTGTTAATCCGGAATCTAATGTTGCATTTAGCTCTGAAGATAATGAGATTGCTAGCGTTGGCGCTTATGGTTTAGTTCATGCAAATTCAGTCGGTGAAACTTATATTGTCGCTACGGCTAATGGTGTAAGTGCACGTTGTAAAGTTACAGTTACTGATGATACTTTAGATTATGTTACTCAAAACTTCCAACATGAATTTTCTTATACTGATATTTCAAATACTAGCGGTGGAACTGGCCTAGTTAACGGCTTAAATTACTCTTATACAGCAGCTAGTTATTTAGGTAGAGCTAATGGTGATTTTGGTGTTCAAATCGGTTCAAGTAATAATCCTCAAACTTCTCCTTTCACTTTAACATTTAATTTTGGTGAAGAGGTTATTCTTAAAGAGTTAGCTATCACCATTGGTAATGCGACTAATGGTAGCGGCCATTATGCGATAAGTTATGATGGTGGTGCTACTGTTTTAGAAGATGATTTTGCTCATAGTAACGCTGTAAGTGAACATTCTTTCACTGATTTAAATAATACTATTAGTTCTCTTTCCTTATCTTTGAGTGCTGATGCTAAAGCTCTTTACTTAAAAGATGTTAGCATGACAGTCGATGTCTCTTCTGATTCTTCTTTGAAATTAAGTACTGATAATAATCAAGGTAGCGGTGGAGATGTGGAAGGCGGTATTGTTCCTGGTCAAGGTGATGTCGCTAGTTTAAAATATAGCTTAATCCCTGCTGAACAATATTATCAAAACATCGATTTTGGAGCTGATAAAGATACCTTAGTATCTACTCTTCATGAGCGTATCAATGAAGGATGTGAGATAAACACCTATGGTGAAGCTAGATATATGCTTATTTATACTGATGAAGCTATCGATAATCCTGGACATATTTATGGAATCTATGATGGCTGCTATTTTGAGCCTGAATGGGATCAAGGTGCAACATGGAATCGTGAGCATGTCTGGCCTAAATCGAAATTAGGCGGAGCTTCAGCTAATAATGGTTCTACTAACTTAGGAACAGATCTTCATAATCTTCGCGCTAGTTGCTCTAGAGTCAATTCAAGCCGTTCTAATGAGTATTTCGGTGAATCAGCTTTCTTCCCTAATATTACTTCTGGATTTGGAAGTGATCACGAATATCAAGGTGATTTCCGTGGAGATGTAGCTCGTATCTGCTTCTATATGTACTTAAAGAACTATCCTGATTTAACTTTAAGTGATAATCCCACAGGTGATTATGCTTTTGGTTATTTATCTGATTTACTTGAGTGGAACAAAGCTGACCCAGTTGATGATTTTGAGAAACAAAGAAATGATCGTATCTATTGTTATCAACAAAATCGTAATCCTTTCATCGATCATCCAGAAATAGCAGATATTATCTTTTAAATAATAAGCAGGAGAAATCCTGCTTTTTTATTTTATAGATATCTAAAATCAAACATTTAATTTTATCTTTTTTCATTGTAAAATATTATCGCCGGTCTAGATGACTGCATAGTTTACTATGAGGAAAGTCCATGCTCGCGCTATCTGCGATGATAGCAGTGTCTGTGCTAAAGGAAAAAATAACTTTAGGCTGAAAAAGACGGCTGAAAAAGATCTAACCCGAAAGGTATGATACTTTTTCTATAAAAGCTCCACAGTGACGAACTTTGAGGAAACTCAAAGCATGAAACGCGGAAAGCCCCACAAGCGAGAAACCTAAATTTTGGTAAGGGAGGTTCAAAATAGGAAATGAACTATATTGAGCAAGCTTCAAGCTTAGATAAATTGTCATCCTTGACAGAACATGGCTTATAGGATCGGCTCTTTTTTATATGAATACACCAAATAAAATTTCCATCTGTCGCTTCTTCTTTGCTATTTTGATGATCATAATTTATTGCTTAAGCTTCGTTATTGAAGCTGCTCCTTTAGGGACGACTGGATTTACTTGGATCGACCTTGTCGCTGCTATCATATTTATTTTAGGCGGTATCACTGATTCAATAGATGGAAATATTGCTAGAAAAAATAATCTGATAACTGATTTAGGTAAATTTTTAGATCCGATAGCTGATAAATTTTTAGTTGATTCAGCTTTGATTCTTTTATCAACTAAAATGGATGCTAATGGTAATTTCCTTCTTTTTCCTGTTATAACTATTCTTTTTATCGGCAGAGATTTAATTATAGATGGACTTAGAATGATCGCCGCGAGAAAAAATATTACTTTAGCTGCAAATAAATATGGTAAAGCTAAAACTATCATGCAGATGATAATAATACCGATTATCTTCTTAAATGGTTTTCCTTTCAATTATTTTGATTTGCAAGGCTTAGGAAATTTTGAATATACATATATCATTACAAATATCTTAGGCTGTTTAGCTTTAATTATCTCATTAGTATCTTTAATAATATATCTTATTCAAAATAAAAATGTTCTAAAGGAGGACAAACGATGAAAGCTGTAGATTTAGTTGAAAAATTAAAAGAGAAGAATCTCTCATTATCCTCAATGGAATCTGTAACAGGTGGTCTCTTTGCTAGTTATATTACTTCTGTTCCTGGTGCTAGCAAGATTTTTAAAGGTTCTTTAGTTTCTTATTGTGATGAAATAAAGACTAAATTTGGTGTTAAAAGTGAGACTATAACTACTAAAGGTGCTATTTCTGAAGAATGTGCCAAAGAGATGACTATCTTAGCTAGTCGCTATTTCCAAACTGATATCTCTGTCTCCTTTACTGGTAATGCTGGTCCTGATGCAAGTGAAGAGAAACCTATCGGTTTAAATTATGTTGCTATTAAGATAAAAGATACTTTATATACATATAAACTTGAACTTGAAGGTGAAAGAGAAGATATTCGTGAAAAACTTGTCTCTTTTGCTTTTAAAACAATTTTAGAGAAGATAGCTTAAAAAATTTTTCTTACTATTCTAAATATCTAATAGAAGGAGTCATTTATGGAAAAAGAAAAAGAAGTTTCATTAGATGAAAAAGAGAAAGATAAAGCTATCGATGCTACTTTAAAAGAAATTAGAAATTATTATAACGATAAAGGCATCATCATGAAGATGAGTGAAAACCCTGTCTCTGATATCTCGGTTATTCCTTCAGGTTCTTTACTCTTAGATGCAGCTTTAGGCGTAGGAGGTTATCCTCGCGGAAGAATTATAGAGATATATGGTCCTGAATCATCGGGTAAGACTACTTTAGCTTTAGAAGCTATAGCGATGTGTCAAAAAAATGGTGGAAGATGTGCCTATATTGATGCGGAGCATGCTATTGATCCTGATTATTCTAAGAGCCTTGGAGTCGATGTTGAATCCTTGATTCTTTCACAGCCTGATTATGGTGAGCAAGCTTTAGATATAGTCGATATGTTAGCTAAATCTAATGCTATCGATCTTATAGTTGTTGATTCTGTCGCCGCTTTAGTACCTAAAGATGAAATTGAAGGAACTTTTGAAGATTCATCAGTCGGGTTACAGGCTCGACTTATGTCAAAAGCTTTAAGAAAGATGGCTGGTGTTATCTCAAAATCGATGTGCACAGTTATATTTATCAATCAGCTTCGTGAAAAGGTTGGTGTGATGTATGGTAATCCTGAGACGACAACTGGTGGTCGGGCTTTAAAGTTTTACTCAACCATCCGCATTGAAATAAGAAGAGGTGAACAATTAAAGAACGGCGATAAGTATATAGGTAATACTGTCAATTGCAAAGTAGTTAAAAATAAGGTAGCTCCGCCCTATCGCTCTTGTAAATTATCGTTAATTTTTGGTCAAGGATTTAATAAAGATAATGAATTAGCTCAACTCGCTGTCGATTATGCCTTGATCGATAAATCGGGCAGTTGGTTTTCTTACAATGGTGAAAGACTTGGTCAAGGCATCACTTCAGTCTATGAGTTTTTCAAGAACAACCCAGATAAGAAATCGACTATTGAGCAGCAAATAAAAGAGTTATTATCGAAGAAAAACTAGTTGACAACTTATTTAGCTTTATAAGATATGCGGAACTTCGCATATCTTTTTTTATTTTAAAAAAATATTATTTTTATTTTATTAGTAAATTTTTAGTTTTTTATTATATAATTATTATTGGTGTGTAAACACCATGATACAAAAGATTCAAAGAGAATTTTAATTTATAGATTCACTAATCGATCTTTATTATCGTCCTCTGGGTGCTGGACTTTATTTTTGACGCCTAGAAAGGTTTTTCCATAATGAATAATTTTATGTTACCCATTTTGATTGAACAAGTGGATTTCACCGGTTTTTGGTGGGTTTATGTTATTATCGGACTTGTTGTTGGTGTTTTTATTGCTTCAATAGTCTATTTTATCATTCATTATTCTATCTCTAAAAAGAAGAAAGCCGAAGCTGAAAAGAAGTTATTAGAAGCTAATGAAAAGCTTGAAGAAGCTAATTCTAAATCAGATGCCATTATTGCTAGTGCTAGAGCTGAAGGACGTTTAGAAAAAGAAGAGCTTTTAAAGAATGCTGAGAAGGATATTGATGAAAGAAAAAAGACGATTGCGGCTACTGAGAAAAAGTTAGAACAGAAAGAGAATGCTCTTGATAAAAGAGAAGACGTTTTGATGGCTAGAGAAGGCAATATCGATCAAAAACGTACTGAGCTTGAAAAACGTGAAAAGAATGTTGAAAATCAAGAAAAAGAAGTCGAGCAGAAGATGACTAGTGTTTTAGCTGAACTTGAAAGAGTTGCTAATTTAACTGCTGAAGCTGCTAAGGCTGAACTTATGGCCCATGTTGAGCAAAAAGAAGCAAAGAAGATCGCTTTATATAAAGAACAGATGGAAGAAGAGGCTAAAGCTTCTTGTGTCGATAAGGCTAAAACTATGCTTTGTTTAGCTATGGATAAATATGCTCAAGATGTGACAAGTGAACATTCTACTTCAACTATCGCTCTTCCTTCTGATGAGATGAAGGGTAGAATCATCGGTAGAGAAGGTAGAAATATTAAATCGATGGAGCAATTATTCGGTGTTTCTTTAATTATTGATGATACTCCTGAAACTATCACTTGTTCTTGCTTTGATCCTATCCGTAGAGAAAAAGCTCGTTTAACTTTAGAGGCTTTAATTAAAGATGGAAGAATACAGCCTGGAAGAATTGAAGATTTATATAAAAAGATCTCCACAGAGTTTGATGATGCTTTAAGAAGAATCGGTGAACAGACTATCTTTAAGTTAGGTTTACCTAGAATAAACTCTGGTCTTATGCAATATATCGGAAGACTTAAATATCGTACATCCTATGGTCAAAATGTTCTTGATCATTCGATTCAAGTTGCATATCTCTCTTCTGTCATGGCTTCTGAACTTAATCTTGATCCGATGATGGCAAAAAGAGCAGGCCTTTTACATGATATCGGTAAAGCTATCGATGCGGAACAAGAAGGTAGCCATGTTCAATTAGGAGCTCAGTTAGCAAGAAAATTTGGTGAACCAGAGGCAGTTATCAATGCTATTGAGTCACATCATGGTGACGTCCCTAAGAAGTTCCTTATCTCGGAAATTGTAACTGCTGCTGATACTTTATCAGCTGCTAGACCTGGTGCTAGAAGTGAAACTTTAGAAACATATATTAAGAGACTTGAACAGATTGAAGAAATCTGTAAAAGCTTTGCTGGGGTTCAATCTTCTTATGCTTTGCAGTCTGGTAGAGATGTCCGTGTTATGGTCACTCCAGATAAAATTTCCGATGAGGATGCTAAAGTGATCGCTATGCAGATTAAAGATAAGATTGAAAACGAGATGCAATTCCCTGGTCAAATCAAAATTTCTGTTATCCGTGAAACGAGGGCTGTCCAAATTGCTAAATAATATATCTGTCCTCTTCTTAGGTGATATTGTTGGTATCAGCGGAAGAAAGGCTGTAAAAAAATATTTAGAGCGTCACAGAAGTGAGTTTGATTTAGTTATTGCTAATGGTGAGAATGCAACACATGGAAAAGGATTATCTTTATCTCACTATAATGAACTTATTTCTTCTGGTATTGATGTATTAACTAATGGCAATCATTTCTTTAATTGTAAAGATCCTTTTCTTTACTCTGAAAAATATGTAAAAGCGATTAGACCTTATAATTTTGATTCGTCTTGTCCCTTAAAAGGATATATCGTTATCGATAAGTTTTCTTCTCCTATCGTCATCAGTAATTTTATCGGTAGAGTTTTTCTTACATTAGCTCAAAGTAATCCTTTCACTGATTTAAATAAGATAATTTCTCTTTATCCTGATGCTATTCATATTGTTGACTTTCACGCTGAAGCTACTGGTGAAAAGCGTGCGTTAGCGGAATATGCTTCTAAAGATCTTTGTGCTTTATTAGGAACGCACACTCATGTTCAGACTAACGATGCAAAGATTATTTCTAACGGAGCTTTATTTATGAGTGATGTCGGTATGAATGGAGCTTATGATTCGATTCTTGGTGATAGTAAAGAAGAGTGTATTAAAAGAACTGCGACAGGATTACCAGCCCGTTTTCGTGTCGAAGAAAAGGGGAAAAAGATGGTAAATGGTATAAGTTTTGTCATTTCTTTAGTTACAAAGAAGGTTCAATCCTTTGAAGTTATTAATGAAATTTTTGAAGAGTAGTTTTTAACAATGTAAAAAGTTTCTTGCATTTTAGTAAATTATGCTATAATTAGTATTCGAAAGAGGTTACCTATATGACAACATTAAAAGCTAGTGGAAACACTCAGATTCAGAAATTAGCCGGTGCTATCGCCGGAAACATCCGTCAGGAAGGAGAGGTACAGATCTCTCTTGTTGGTGCTAGTGCCTTAAATCAAGCTATTAAAGCTTGCATCGTCGCTAGAAGATTCTTAAAAGATGATGAGACTCCTTGTGACATTATCATTCAACCTGAATTCCTCATGCAGAACTTCTCTGAGCCTTCTTCTGAAGCTACAAGAGAAGTTACAACAATCATGCTTCATATCCGCAAGACTGATTTTGATCCTGCCCATGCTGTCTCTACTGAGGCGAACAATCATACATCTGCTTAAGGTTTCTGATGAAGAAGAAAAATCTCATCTCGCTCCCATCTTTTAGAGAGGAAGCAAGAAGGGATCCTGAACATCTTATCATCCAAGAAAATGATATTGTTCCCACAACTTTTCTTGTCTCTTATTGGCAAGGAAAGTTTTTTTGTATCAAAACATATGGATGCCAAGCAAATATCAGAGATTCCGAAAAAATACGTAATTTTTTATTCCGTTTAGGTATGAGAGAATGCCCGGATTTTTCAGGTGCGGACATGATCCTTTTTAATACTTGTGCGATAAGAGAAAACGCCGCTAATCATCTTTTTGGAGAATTAGGTCGCGCAAAGAGAGAAAGGGATAAAAACAAGGATTTATATATTGGCGTTTTTGGTTGTTTGATGCAGGAAGAAAAAGCTTTAAATCGTCTTTTAGAACAATTCAGTTTTATCAACCTCGTCTTTGGAACTAATAATTTGTATTCTTTTTATGAATTATTAGAAAAGAGTTTAAGAAATGATGAGATGGAGGTCGCTATCTATTCTCAACCCTCTTATCTACAAGAAGGAATAGTAGAGAAAGAAGGTTCTCGTTATTCTAAATATACAGCCTATGTTGATATCACTTATGGCTGTGATAAGTTTTGTACTTATTGCATAGTTCCTTATACTAGAGGAAAAGAGCGATCACGAAGAATGGAAGATATTATCGCTGAAGTTAACTGCTTAAAAGAAAAAGGATATAAGCAGGTCACTTTGTTAGGTCAGAATGTGGACTCATATGGTAAAGATTTTGGCGATTCTTATGCTTTTGCTACTCTTCTTGAAAATGTTGCTAAAACCGGCATCGAAAGAATACGTTTTACTACTCCTTACCCTTCTGATTTTAATACGAAAGTTTTTGATGTTATGGCGAAGTATAAAAATGTCATGCCAGCTTTACATCTTCCTATTCAATCAGGCTCTAATCGTATCTTAAAGTTGATGAATAGGCGTTATACTCGTGAAGAGTATTTAAATATCGTAAGAGAATTAAAAGAAAGACTGCCCGATGTTTATCTTACAACTGATATTATCGTTGCTTTCCCTCATGAAACTGAAGAGGACTTTTTAGAGACTCTTTCTATCTGTGAGGAGTGTTCATATGATGGTGCTTTCACTTTCATCTTTTCTCCTCGTCCGATGACTCCTGCTTCTAAAATGAAGGATGATATCCCTCTTGAAGTTAAACAAGATAGATTTAATAGATTAAAAGATTTGATCGATAGTCTTACAGAAAAAAGAGCTAAAACTTTTGTAGGAACTATTCAAAAAGTCTTATTTGAAGAAGTTTCTAAACGCGATAAGAATATGATTTCTGGATATGATGAACATGGTAAATTGGTTCATGTTAAAGGTGATTCGTCTTTAATTGGTCAAATCAAGGAAGTAAAGATAGTAGAGTCACACACTTATTCTTTAATCGGTGAACTATATGAATGATATCGATGCTCTCATCTCTTCTTTTAAAGAAGTTGATTCAGTCAAAAGATATTTAGCTTTAAAAAAAGCGATCGTTGAAAAGGGATTAGCTGATATTTTAAAAGAGGCTGAAGAGTTGCAGACGTCTATAAAGAAGTTACCTTATAATGAAAGAAAAAAGGTTTTAGAAAGAGCTAAAGAATTATTTGAGACTTACAATAATGACCCTTTAGTTATTAATCTTAAGTGCGAAAGAGAGAATATTGAAGCTCTATTAGACCCCCTTTCTAATATTTTGATATAATTTAAATATGGCTAAACAAGAAGAAAATTTTACTCCGATGGTACAGCAGTACCTTGATATAAAAAGACAGTACGGCGATATCATCATCTTTTTTAGAATAGGTGATTTTTACGAGATGTTCGAATCCGATGCAATTTTGTGTTCAAAGGAATTGCAGCTTTATCTCACTAGTAAAGCTGCAGGCAACGGAAAGAAAATACCGATGTGCGGTATTCCGCATCGCTCTTATCTTTCTTATGTTAAAAAACTTATAGACCGCGGTTATAAAGTTGGTATTTGTGAACAGATTGAAGATCCTAAAACAACGAAAAAACTTGTTAAAAGAGATGTTATCCAGATTATTACTCCCGGAGCAAATTTAGATTTAGATATCAAAGATAGCAATTATATCGCTAGTTTACAGACTTTTGCAAATGTCGCAAGTATCAGCTATAGTGATCTAACAACAGGAGAAATCTTCTCATTGAATATTGAGAATACAAAAGAAGCTATTTTAGAAGAGCTTTTATCTCTAGATATTCGTGAATTAGTTGTTAAAACTAGTATGAGTGCTGATATTATTCTTTACTTAAAGAATAATTCTAATATTACTATCTCATATTCTAATGATGATACTATTTCTCTCGGTTTAGAAAAACTCTTTTTAAATTTAAAAGATGATAGGCAGATGCTTTCAACTGCTTTGCTTTTTAATTATTTGACGACTATTGAAAAAAGACCATTAGATTATTTTAAACCAGTTAAAAATTTAATGGTTGAAAAGAGAATGAAGTTAGATTATTCTGCTATTTCTAACATGGAGTTAGTTAAAAGTTTAGATAATAAAAATTTTGGTTCTCTTTTTTGGTTACTTGATCAGTGTTCAACTTCGATGGGTAGCCGTTATTTAAAAAAACAGATTCTTTCTCCTTCTTCGTCTTTACTTGAAATAAATTCTCGTCTAGATATGACTGAGGTATTTGTTAAAAATTATTTAATCAGAGAGAAGATAAGGGAAGATTTAAAAGATATTTTTGATATGGAGAGACTTATTGCGAGAATGGGTTATGAGAATTGTAATGGTCATGACCTTCTTCAGCTTAAAGCCTCTTTAAAAACTCTTCCTAAGTTAAAAGCTGATCTCCAAGAGATTGATGATACTCTTATAAGCGGTTTGATTGAAGAGATAGGAGATTATGATGAATTATCTTCTTTATTAGAAAGAGCGATAGCGGAAGATTGTCCAATTACAATCACAGAGGGTGGAATCTTTAAAAAAGGTTATGATTCGTCTTTAGACGATCTTATTATGTTGACTACTGATGCTAAAGAGTGGATCAATTCTTTAGAGGCAAAGGAAAAAGAGAAGACAGGTATTAAAACATTAAGGGTAGGTTATAATACAGTCTTCGGTTATTATATTGAAGTTTCTGCAGGACAAGTTAAAGATGTTAAGCCTGAATATAATTATATTCGTAAGCAAACTTTAAAAACTGGAGAGAGATATATAACTCCTGAACTTAAAGAACAAGAAGATAGAATTTTGAGAGCTAAAGATGAGCGTTTTAGTTTAGAATATCGCTTATTTAAAGAACTTAGAAAGAAAGTTGCAACTTATACTTCTAATATTCAAAAGACTAGTGATGCTATTGCTAAACTTGATTTTTATTGTTCTTTAGCTTATGTCGCAAGTGAAAATAGTTATATACGCCCTATTCTTAATGAAGAGAGAGAGATTCATATTCTTAATGCTCGTCATCCGATAATTGAAAAAGCTTCACCTGATGTAAATTTTGTCGCTAATGATTATCATATGAGCAAAGATGAAGATGTTTTAATTATTACCGGTCCTAATATGGGTGGCAAATCTACTTATATGAAGGAGTTTGGCCTCATTGCAATAATGGCGCAGATCGGTTCTTTTGTTCCTTGTGATAGTTGTAATATTCCGATATTTGATTCTTTATTTACAAGAATAGGTGCTAGCGATAATCTTATCAAAGGACAATCTACTTTTATGACTGAAATGAGTGAAGTAGGTGCAGCTTTAAAAGAGGCTAGTGTCAATTCTCTCTTCTTATTTGATGAGATCGGTCGTGGAACCGCAACTTTTGATGGTATGGCTATCGCTCAAAGCATTATAGAATTTATTGTAGCTCATGTTCATTGCAAAACTTTATTTTCTACCCATTATCATGAAATAACTTCATTATCTTCTAAAATTAAGGGTGTAAAGAATATTCATTGTGAAGTTAAAGAAAGTAATGGAAATGTCACTTTCCTTTATAAAATGAAAGATGGTAGCATGGATAGAAGTTATGGAATCAATGTTGCTAAATTAGCTGGCTTACCTGATGAAATAATTTCTAGAGCGGGCGTTTTATTGAGTTCTTTAGAGAAAGAACAAGTTGTTCATTCTTCTTTAATTAAAGAAGTTGAATATGTGAAAGAAGAAAATCCAGTGATTGAAGAGATAAAAAATCTAGATGTTTTAAAGATGTCACCTCTAGATGCTTTGAACTTTTTAGACCAATTAAAGAAGAAGGTAAAATAAAATGGCGAAAATTCATTTGATGAAAAAAGAGCTCGCCAATCTCATTGCTGCGGGTGAAGTTATTGAAAGACCAGCTAGCGTCGTCAAGGAGTTAGTTGAGAATTCTATCGATGCAGGCAGTAAAAATATTTTTATTTCTTTTTCTTATAAGGGTGGGCGCTCTTCTATCCTAGTTAAAGATGATGGAAGCGGTATGGATAGAGAAGATGCTAAAATGTGTTTTTTAAGGCACGCTTCTTCCAAAATAAAAAGTGAGTATGATTTAGCGAGAATCAAAACTTTAGGTTTTAGAGGTGAAGCCATCCCTTCGATCGCTTCTGTCGCTAAAATTACTTTAGTGACTTCTACTGGTGATGAAGAGGGTACAAAGGTTATTTCTGAACCAGGTGAAGAATTAGTTATCAGCGATGCTATGAGTAGAAAAGGGACAACTTTTCAAGTTGATGATCTTTTTTTTAATACTCCTGCACGTTTAAAGTATTTAAAATCTGAAAAGAGTGAAACTTATGCTCTTGTTGAATTAGTAGAACATTTAGCTCTCGCTTTTCCAGAAATATCTTTTCAACTTGTAGTTGATGAAAAAGAAATATTTAAAACTTCTAATCATGGTGATTTACTAGAAGCAGTCCAAAAGATTTATGGTAATTCTCTTGCTCTTTCTTTATACAGTTTTAAAAAGGAGGGAGTCGCTTATTCTTTTAGTGGTTTTACTTCAAAACCAGAGGTTTCATATTCAAAAAAATATAATATTTCAATCTTTTTAAATAATCGTTTTATTTATTCTTATAAACTTAGTAAAGCTATTGAAGAAGCCTATAAAGATTTTTTACCTCCTCTAAGATATCCTTTTACAATTTTAAAGATTGACACTGATTCTTCTTTAGTTGATGTTAATGTTCATCCAACTAAAAAAGAAGTTCGTATTTCTTTAGAAAATGAGATCGCTTTAGATGTTAAAAGAGAGATTGAATCATTGCTTAGGCTAAAAAAGCCGATTTATGAAGCGAGTGATGATAGTCGTTCATCTTCTATTTTAGTCAATGATATGAAGGTGGCCGATAGTTTAAAAACCGAAGTAGTAACTAAAAAAGAAGAAAGTAAAGAAGAGAATAGACTATTTGTTCCAATAAGTTATGAAAGTAGAATAGCTCCTTCAACGACTTCTTTTAAAAAAGTTGAAGAAGATGAAAAAGAATTTTCTGATAAACCTTTCACTGGTAAATTAGAAGCGATGCATCCTGTAGGACAGATATTAGATACTTATATTATCTGTTCATGTGAAGATGGTTTTTATTTGATTGATCAACATGCCGCCGCTGAAAGAATTAATTTTGAAAAGGCAGAATTCCAATTTAAAAATATTACTTCAACGAGCGTTCCTCTTTTTCCAATAATCTTAGATCTTTCTTTTAAAGAACAACAAAATCTTGATGATAAACATATAAATGCTTTAAAAGAGATGCATATCATTATTGAAGCATTTGGAGAGAAAACTATTAAAGTTATCGAAATTCCTACTTTTTTAAATGTCAATGAGCAGAAAGATATTATCTCTGATATTATTCATACTACTTTAAATGATGAAAAGTGTAATCCTATCGATTTATTAAGACATACGATAGCTGATATCGCTTGTAAAAGGTCGATTAAAGCAAATAGGCTTCTTTCAACCTATGAGATGGAAAAGTTGATCGCTGATTTAGCTCGGTGTGAAAATCCTGCTAATTGTCCCCATGGTAGACCGACTATGATTAAAATTAAGAAGACTGATATTGAGAAAATGTTTAGGAGGACTGGATTTTGATATATGTCATTTTAGGACAGACAGCTTCTGGCAAAACATCTTTAGCATTATCTTTAGCAAGAAAATATCATCTTCCGATAATTTCTGCTGATGCTTATCAGTGTTATAAGATGATGCAGATAGGAACAGATAAGCCGAAAAAAGAAGATATTGATGGAATCGACTATCATTTTTATGATGAATATGATCCTACATATGTAATGAATGTTGTCACTTTTCAAAAAGAAGGAAGAAAAGTTCTTAGTGACTATATAAAAAAAGGTAAAGATGTAATTGTTTGTGGGGGAACTTTTTTATATGTAAAAGCTCTTCTTTTTAATTATGTTTTTTATCAAGAGGATATAGATCATTCTTTAGATAATTTATCTTTAGAAGAGTTACAAAAAATGTTATTAGATTTAGACCCTTCCCTTTACTTCAAAATTGATAATCAGAATTCTCGAAGGATTAAAAGAGCTCTTCTTCAATTAAAAAACGGACATAGTAAAGACGATATTTTAGCTTTAAATGATAATCGTCCGCTTTATCCTTGTCGCTTTTTTTCTTTAGAAATTGATAAGGGGGAAGGCAATAGTAAGATTGATAAGCGAATAGATAAAATGATCGAAGAAGGATTTATTGATGAAGTTAAAGAGCTTTTAAAAATTTATCCTTCTGATCTTTATTGTTTTAATTCGATAGGTTATAAAGAAATTATCTCTTATTTGAATGGGGAAATGGATCTTGATACCTGTATTCAAGAAATTAAAACTCATACGCATCAGTATGCTAAAAAACAAAGAACATTTTTAAGAAATCAATTTCCTAATCTTTATAAAGGAACAAAAGACGATATCTTTTCACTTATAAGTTATGATCAAGAATTAAAGAAGAGAACTTCTCCCCTTTTGACACCTAAGATGAAAGAAAAGATTGAGTCTTCGAAGATTCTTTTAGCTGGTTTGGGTGGGGTAGGTTCAATCGTTTTTTCTTCCTTGCTTAGAAGTGGAGTATTAGATATTACTATTTATGATAAAGATAAAGTAGAAGTCTCAAACCTTAATCGTCAAATTTTATATGATAAGGACGACATAGGTTTAAATAAAGTCGATGTAGCGTCAAATAAAGCTAAAAAACTTAATCCATTAATTGAAGTAAATGCCTTTAATAAAGATATAAAAGAAATTAACGATTTAACTTATATTAAGCAAGATGTAATTATTGATTGCATAGATTATGTACCTGGCAAAATCGCTTTATATCTGAAAGCTAAAAAAGATAATGCTCTTTATATTACTTCTATGGGTTTAGCTTTACATCTTGATTCAACAAAAGTAGAATATTCAACATTAAAATATGCATGTGATCCGTTAGCTAAAAAGTTTAAAGAGGGATTAAAAGAAAAAGGTATTAGTGAAAGGGAAATCGATTCAATCTTGATAGTTCATGCTGTTGATGCTAGAAAAAAGAGAAAAGAAAACTTTCTTTCTTCAATTGTTACTGTCCCTAATAGTGGCGGACTAGCAATTATTTCATTGCTTTTAAAAAAGATGGAGGAATTATGAGTAATTTACAAGAAATATTTAAACGTTATTCCTTAAGTGAAGAGGAGATTATCCCATATGGATATTCGATCGCTAAAATTAAATATGATGAAAGTAAGCATGAAAGCAAGAGAGGAAAACTTATCTTAGTTACTGCGATGACACCAACTAAAGCTGGTGAAGGAAAGACGACAACTAGTATCTCTTTAGCTGATGCGATGAATGAATTAAATTATGATGCTATTTTAGCTTTAAGAGAACCGTCACTAGGACCAGTATTTGGTGTTAAGGGCGGTGGTACAGGTGGTGGAAAGTCTATCATCATACCTGAGGATGATATTAACCTTCATTTTACTGGCGATATTCATGCTTTAACTAGTGCCAATAATTTGATTGCTAGTGTTATTGATAACGAATTATATCAGCATTCTGAATTAAATATCGATAAAGATAGAATTGTCTTTTCTCGAGCTATTGACATGAATGATAGATCTCTTAGAGATATTGAAACTTGTCTTGATCCTAAAGATGGGGAAAAACATAGAGCTAATTTTGTTATTACCGCAGCTAGTGAAATTATGGCTATCTTTTGTCTTAGTAAAGATGAAGAGGACTTTTTAGATAGAGTCGATAATATGCTTGTTGCTTATTCTTTATCTGGTGAAAAAATTTATGTTAGAGACTTAAAAATAAGAGGTTCTATTAAAAAATTGATGCATCAAGCACTTTATCCTAATTTAGTAAGAACTTTATATGGGACACCGGCTTTAGTTCATGGAGGTCCTTTTGCTAATATTGCCCACGGAACAAATTCGATTATAGCTACTTCTTTAGCCTTGAAGATGAGCGATTATGTGATAACAGAAGCAGGTTTTGGTTCCGATTTAGGCATGGAGAAGTATCTTGATATTATTGTTCCAATTTTAAAAGTTGCTCCTTCTTTAATCGTGATGGTCGCTTCTATTAGAGCGCTTAAACTTCATGGTGGTGTTAAATTTGCTGATTTAAATGATGAGAATTTGGAAGCTTTAAAAGCTGGTTATCAAAACTTAAAGAAACATTTAAATAATGTTAAGCTATATAATCTTCCTATTTTAGTTAACATTAATCGTTTTAATTCTGATACTGAAGCTGAGATTAAATTGTTAGAGAGTTTATTAGAAGAAGACGGCTTTATTTATTCTTTAAATAGTGCTTATGCTGATGGTAAACAAGGGGCTTTAGATGCTGCTAGAAAGGCTAAAGAATTAGCTGATCAAAAGAGTGAATTTAAACCTCTTCTTTCTGTTGAAGATGATTATTTTTCAAAGATTGATAAGGTCGCTAAAAATATATATGGTGCTAGTGATGTTGTTTATAAAGAAGAAGCAAAGGAGAAAATTCTTTCTTTAGAGAAGGAAAGAAAAGATTTTTCTGTATGCATCTCTAAAACTCCAAACTCTCTTAGCGATGATCCAAAATTGTTGAATGTTCCTGAATTTACTCTTCATATTCGTGATGTAA
Organism: uncultured Bacilli bacterium; assembly: GCA_944349335.1. Lineage (GTDB taxonomy): Bacteria > Bacillota_I > Bacilli_A > RFN20 > CAG-288 > Enterosoma. The sequence goes on along the minus strand of CALVMW010000003.1, from coordinate 6,194 downwards.
GAATATTTTATGGAGCGAAATTTTTGGTTCCATTAAGTGGAAAGATAGTTACTTTACCTGGTTTACCTAAGGAACCTCTAGCTAAAAAATTATGAGAGAATTATTAGGAGCACCGATAAAAGAAAAACTTCTCCCTTTTGTAAAAGATAAGGTAGAGGGATTAGAATTTTATTTATATAGCGATAGAGAAGATAAAGGAGCTTACTATTATTTTAAAGGAATAAAAAAACTTTTAACGTCTTTAAATATCCCTTATCAAGAAGGTTTTTTAGATGAGGGTTATGAGAGATTTAATAGTGAGAGTCATAATAAATTTACCCTTATTTCTCGACCTATAAAAGATGAAAGAAAGCTCTTATCTTCTCTTGATTCTCAATATGATTTAGATATGGTTAGTATAGACAATGTTGCTAAACTTTATTTAGGTGATTTAAATTATTTGCCAGCAACTAGTAAAAGCGTATATCTTTTTTTAAAGTATTATAAAATTGAGGTCAGTGCTAAAAAGGCTTTAGTTATCGGCCGCTCTTTAACTGTTGGTCAACCTATTTTTCAACTTTTAAATAAATTAGATGCAACAGTTTCCTTAGCTAATTCAAAAACTCCTTCTTCACTATTAGATGAAGAGATAAAGAGTAGTCAAATTATTATTTTAGCTAGTGGAAAGAAAAATCTTGTTAAAAGAGAATTATTAGATAAAGATAAAATTATTATCGATTGTGGTTATTCAAATATGTCAGGCGATCTTAATTTTGTTCCTAGTGAGGATGAATGTCAACTATATACTCCTGTGCCTAAAGGCATAGGATCTCTAACTTCTTTCTGCCTAGTTTTAAATGCTCTTTTTTTGAAACAACAGATTTCTTTAGAAGATCTCCCTCTTTAAACTAAATGTTTATAGGAGGTAAATAATATAAAGATTATTAATCTCAGTTTTTCATATGGTGAAAATATAATATTTGAAAATATTAACTGCACTTTTTCTTCCTGTGGACTTTATCTTATTTTAGGTAGTTCTGGAGTTGGAAAAACAACATTTTTATCTCTGCTTAATCAAACTTTATTACCCTCGTCAGGTGAAGTTGATTTAGAAGGCATGAGAGTATCGACATCTTTTCAATCACCATTTTTAATTAGTTATCTTTCAGTTATTGAAAATGTTTATTTTCCTTTAATGTTAAAAGGAGTTAAAGATAAAGAAACGATCGCTTTAGATTGTTTAAAAAGAGTGTCTTTAGAAGATAAGAAAGAACGAGATGTTATTTCTTTATCTGGCGGAGAAAAGATGCGTTTATCGATTGCTAGAGCATTAACTCTCGATAGTGAAATTTTACTTTTTGATGAGCCGACTGGAGAGTTAGACGATAAAACTTCTTTAGAAATATTTAAGCTGTTAAAGCAACTTGCTAGTGATCATATTGTGATAATTGTAACTCATGATAGAAGATATGCAATTGAATTAGCAGATTTTATATATGAAGTAAAAGATAAGACATTAGTTTTATTGAAGTCAAAAGAAGAGAAGAATATGTCAAAAAAAGAAAATATAGACGGGAAAATGAAGATAAAAGATATGCTTTTTTTAGTAAGAAAATATCTTTCAACTAAGAAATTACGTCTTATTTTTTCAACTATCTTTTTATCATTATTGTTGTCTTTTTTATATTTGGGTATAAATATTTATACAAATAAAGATAACATTATTACAGAACTTAGTTCTAATTATTTAGATGCTAACGTTTATAAAATCACAAAAGAAGAGGTTGTAGTTGATGGAGATAATATCGATTTAAAAAAGAATAGTTTGCCTTCAAATACTGAGATGAAAGGTTTAGGTATTTCTTCTTATTATCCTAGTTATTCTTATTTTATTCTTGATTCTATTATTTATAAGGACCAAGGCATTAATCTCTATCCTTGTTTTCAAAAAGCTGAAAATTTAAAAGAAGGAAGAGCAATTGAAAAATATTATGAAGTAATTATTAATCCTCTTTTAGCTCAACTTGTTGGTGATGATATTATTGGTGAAACTATTTATTATCATCACGATTTTTTTCTTGAAGAAGAAAATATGATGATGTCTATTGATTTAGATTTTACTATTGTCGGTATCAGCAATGAATATAACTTATTTAATTTTCCTTCTTTATATTATGATTATTCGCTAATAGGATCTTATTTAAAAAATATAAAAACAGAAGCAGGTGATCTTTATTCATTACTTGATGATGAGCCATATAGAGGGACTTATTATTTATTTTTAAATGAAGATATTTCAAAAATAGAAATGACTGATGAATTTATTATTTCTTCAAAGAGTATAGATACTAAAAATGATGTTATAGAGATAGTGTCTTCTTTATTTTATATTGTTTTAATTTTTTTATCTTTAGCGCTTCTGGCTTCTTTTTTTGCTATTTTACTCGTCATCTTCTCTCTCTATGATGAAAATATTTTATTTTTAGTATTAATTAAAATATATTCTCAAGATAAGAAGGACTTATATCGTTTAAGTATGATGATCTATTTTTTAATATTGATAGCGATAGAAACAATCTCTTTTTCATCTTTGGCAACTCTTATTATTAATATTCTCCTTTCATCTATTTCTTTGCCTTCATTTTTAACTGCTTTTTCGTTTCTTGGTTTTTTATTTGTCAGTTTTATAACACTATTATTTTCATATTTAGGTTCTCTTATTGCTTTTAGAAAGATAAAGGATGAAAGGATTAAAAGCGAGATGGAGGGCGAAGAATGATCGAAGTAAGGAATTTAACTAAGAAGTTTATTGACAATAATGAGACTATTTTACAAGAAGTAAATTTAACTATTTATGATAAAGGATTGTATTATTTATTAGGTAAGACAGGATCTGGTAAAACGACTTTAATCTCTTTAATATCTGGTCTTGATAATGATTATTTAGGATTTATTAAAGTAGATGATAAAGAACTTAAAAATTTAACTAATTTAGAAAGAGAAGAGTTCTTTTTAAAGAAAGTAGCTATTTCTTTTCAGAAGTTTGAATTTGATGAAGATGATAGTGTTTTATTTTATTTAGAAAAGGAGCAGCGTCTAGGCAAGAAAGATGAAGATAAAATTGAAAAACTGCTTACTATGTTTGGGCTATTAAATAAAAAACATAGTAAAATTAAATTTCTTTCAGGTGGTGAGAAGAAACGCCTTCTTATCCTTTCTTCTTTTTTATTAGATAAAAAATATATTTTTTTAGATGAACCTTTTTCTTCTTTAAATCAAGAGATGAGAATAGTTATTTCTAGATTTTTTAAAGAAGAAAGTAAAAAAAGAGCAATATTTATCATTACGCATGACAAAGAAACTATTGAAGATGAAGCGACTATTTTAGGTTTAGAAAATGGTAAGCTTTTAGTTATTAAAGAAAATAAATGCAAGAGTACTGATAGCACATTAAAAGTTGAACGAAGAAAATTTACTTTTAGAATGATGATTAAAGATATGTTTATTAAGTTTTTACATAAAAGAGATATCTTAATCCTTGCAGTTTCTACTTTAATTATCTCTCTTTTTTCTCTTTCTTTTTCTTCTTTGCTTTCTACTAGTGTAAAAGATTCATTGAATTCAACTCTCTCTTCTTATATGAATCAAAATAGTTTAGTTATTAGTCCAAAAGAACAAAATTATATTGGTGAATATGAGAGTGCAAGCTATCAAGAATTATTAGATATGGCTTTGATATTGAAAGAATATGTTCTTTCTGTGGAACCTTTTTATCTCAATTCCTTAAATGATATTTTTTTAGAATCGCAGAAAACTAATATTACTATGAACGAAAAGAGTTTATCATTATCTGCTATTTCACTCGATTCATTTTTAGAGCCGAGAAGTTTAAGTGAAGAAGAGATAAATATGAATCTTAATAATAATGAAATAATCCTTGTTTTAGATGATAAGAATATTAATTCTTTATTCTCTTTTATTTATCACGAATTACCACATTACGGAATTACAGAAGAAGATTTTTTGATGATGAGAAATCTCTTTAAAAATGAAAGGATAGAACTTAATATTTCTTCTTCTAAAGATGATTATTTTTTCTCTTCTAGTTTTCATATTCGAGATATTTATTGGAAAGATAAGAATTATATAATAGCTAGAGAAGGATTTAATGAATATTTTATAAATGAAAAGATGCATTTTAGGGAATGTTATTCATATTTAGAATATGATGGTTTTAATGTTTTAAAAACTTATGGTCTAAAAATAAAAAGAGGAAAAGAAGCAGATTTTTTAGTGAGTTTTTTAAAAGAAAGAAAATTAGATGATTATCTTCCTCAAGTATTAGCAAATACTTATTATTATGATGCTGAAGATTTAAAAACTCATAATCATATTCTTGTTTACACTGATTATCAAAATAAAATCTCTCTTTCAGAAATAAAAGAGATTTCTTCTCATCTACAATCAACTTCAATTCGTTATTCTACTTCTTTATATACATATACAGCCTCTGATTTTATCTCTGGTTTTCAAAAACCTTTTTTCTTTTCAGCTAAGAAAGAAAAACTTAATGAGATAATGGATACTTTTTCAAAGAGTGATAATGATTTTGGAGTATTTCAAGGAACGAGCATAGATGTTGATGATGATGTTATTAAAGCTGATTTAACTTCTTCCTTAAATGAAGAAGGCTTGTCTTTTTATCCTTTAAATAAAAATGAAAAGATAATGGGAAGTATTCCTTCTTCTTTTTCAGAGATCGGTATTTCTAAAGGTTTAGCTAAACTTTTCTTTGAAGATTATTCTTTGGCTATTGATCAAGATATATATACTTTAATACTTGAAGGAGTTGAACAAAGAGGTGATTTATATTACAACATTTTTTCACAGGGAAAAGTTAAGGTAAAAGCTATTTATGATGAAGATAGTTATGCTATCTATCAAGACTCTTTATTTCCTTTAGCCTATTCGTTTCAAAATTCTCTACTTAATGTCAGTGAATGCCACATTCAAGAAGCAATTTTAGAAGTGGATTTAGAGACATACGAACCTAGTTTTTATTTAGAGATGTTAGAAGAATATGATTCCTATGATTATTCTTTTCCAATGTATGAAGTGATGAAGAACGTCGATAAATCCATCGATAATATTTCTAAGATATTTTTCTTTTTTTCATTCTTTATGTCTATAATTTCGATTTTTTTATTATTGTTATCTTTTTATTTAATATTACAGAGAGACAAAAAAGAAATCTCACAAAAATTAATATTTGGGTATAAAAGAAAAGATATTATAATCTCTTATTTTTTCTTACTATCATTTATTGGATTAATAAGTTACATTTTTTCAACTCTCTTATGTTTTTTTGTAGAACATCTATTAAGCGAAACATTAAATAATATTCTTTCAAACTACTCCTCAAGATCTTCCTCTTATTTTATTAGTTTGTTATTACTTATTGCGATAATAATTATCCTTTTTGTCATTCTAGCTATAAAGATAACAAAAATACCATATTCTGAGTGTTTATCAAAAAATAACCGCTTTCATAAAAAAATACTATAACAAAAAAGTTGACTGATATATATTATTGATGAGCAATGAAGAAAACTGTTGCTTTATTGCAGAAAGGGTCTAAAAATGAAGGGTACAGTTAAGAAGTTCGACAAAGAGAAGGGCTACGGTTTCATCTCTGGAGAGGATAATAATGATTATTTCTTCCATTATTCTCAACTCATGATGGAAGGTTTCAAAACAGCCGAAGCTGGTCAGCATGTTGAATTTGATGCAACAACTACCGAAAAAGGCTATCGTGCTAACAACATCCATTTTGTTGATTAGTAGCCTCATGCACTTAGTCACGGTATCCCCAGTGATATAGTCGACTAAGATTCAAGCTCGCTTAGTATAAGTGGGCTTTTTTTATTTAAATTTAATCTTTATAGGAATTACCAAAAATATAATTACTTTTTTATTTTTTTCTTGTTATAAATATGTGATTTAAAACTTTTTAAAATAAATGTTAATTTTTTTAAAAATTAGGTTTTGTCGTTGTTAAGCGTTATAATATTACATAAAAAGGAGAAAAATATGAAAAAGAGATTGCTTACTTCGATAATCGCTCTTGCTTCCGTCATTACTTTAGCTTCTTGTGCTGATACTACTACTGATCCTATCACTGGTCCAACTGGTCCTGCTGGACAAAATGGTCAAAA
>CALVMW010000002.1 GCA_944349335.1 uncultured Bacilli bacterium | reverse complement strand
AAAGACTTACCTTTTCCTTGTTTTCTGCATGGTCTTCCGTTCAGTTTTCAAAGAGCGATCGTATTGTGCCTTTCTTTTTAGGCACATTATTAAGTCTATCATTTCATCATAATCGATGTCAAGATAAATTTAATTTTTTCGCTTTGCAATTTCAATTTAAGTAATCAAAACTTCAAAAGCTTATTCATTGTATCTTATTAAAAAGATATTATCAAGCCTTTTTTTGAAAAATATTATTATTTTTTTATTTGCTTTTCTAAAAAAAGAAAAAGGGGTGAATTCACCCCTCAATTATTTTAATATTACTTAATTGCAGTAAATGCTGGCTCTTGCTCGCCAGAAGCTAAAACATAGCCATTCTCTTCAGCAGATTTTTCATGTTGTCTAGATAGATCAATCTGTTGACGAGAAGCATCGATCTCTGCCATATTATGATAAGCTAAGCCTAAACCTTTTTCACCAGCTAAAGCGTAATACTGATAAGCTAAATCGAGATTCTTTGTGTCATAAACTTTAGCTCTATAAGCATCTCCCAAACGATTTAAAGCATAAGGATAACCTAAGCGAGCAGATTGGATAATAAGGTCGTGTCCCTGCTTTTCATCATAGAAAGAAAGTTCTTCATTTCCATAGAGAAGACCTAAACGATACATAGCGACAGAAGAAGAAAGAGCGATAGCTTTTTCATAATATTCTTTAGCTTTTTCAAAATCAGCAGCGACTAATGAATTATCTCCCTCATATAAATAGCCTAAGAGGACTAAAGCGCGAACTGAACCTTCTTCGCTAGCCATCTTTATCATTTCTAAGCCTTCTTCTCTTTCACTTTCAGTGGCAGCATTAGAAGTTAATAATCTGATAGCACGAAGTAAAACTTCATCAGAAGAGATGACTTTTTTTATCTCCTCATCCTTTGTCTCATAAATACGACCTTCAGGACGCAATAATTCTTTCGGAGTAACATCCTCTAAATCGCTAGGCTCAGGTTTTTCAGTTTCAACTTTAGTGTTTTCAGAAAGAGTAGGCGCTTGATTTTCATTTCCGCTCGCTAATTCAGCTTCGATTGTACTAACTTTTTTAGCGCTCTCTTCATCGCCTAAATCAGCTGCTTTCTTATAGTAATAAAGAGCTTTATTTAAATCTCTAGCTTCTGTACCTAAATAATAGTAGTAATAATCACCCATATCTCTAAAATCAAGAGAATCAAGAGTTTCTTCATCGTGTTTAGTGAACTCTTTAATGGCTGTATCATAATAGCGGCGCGCTTCTTCATGGTCACCAGACATATTGGCTGCTTTATTACCTTCTCTGATGATACGTCCAATAACAAAGAAAGATTTTCCTTTGCTCTTACCGCGCCTTGCACTCTTATTGATTAACTTAAAAGCTTTATCGATACTTGTTCCTTCATCTAAAAGGCGTAATCCTTCTTTTAGATCCTTATCAATATTGATATTTTCAGCCATAACAAGTCCTCCTTATAAACAACAATATAATTATACATAGTAAAATCTTTTCTTTTCAAGAAATAAAGAGAAAATTTACCTTTCAAATAAGCCATTTTCACGAAGCGAATAATAGCTTTTGTCGCTGATAATGAGGCTATCTTTTAAAATGCAACCATTTTCTTTAAGATATTTCTTCATTCTATTAGCTGTCCTAATATCTTCATCGCTCGGCAAAAGATTTCCTGATGGATGGTTATGAGCTAATATAACATAGAATGCATTATATTTTATCGCTTCTCTTATCACTTCTTTAGAAGAAAACATAACTTCAAGATATTCTTCTTGAGTATAAAAATGATAATGAAGCAAAGAACCGCCTATAGAAAGATAAAGAACTAAAAGATGCTCAGTTTGAAATTTAGAAAATTTCGGTTGAAAATATTCATAAATGTCTTTAGAAGTTACTAACTTCTTTTCTTCTAAACTGTTATAGCGTGAAACGATCTCTTTTATCGCTAATATCCTGTAGATTTTGCAGCGGTTTAATCCCGATGTTTTTAACTGAAGATAATCTTTTTTTAATAATCCTTTTAAACCTCCTTTTTCATCGATCAATCTCTTAGAGAGAACAAGAACATTTTCACTTTTTGTCCCCGTTCCTAAAATTAATGCTATTAATTCTTCATCAGTAAGATTTTCAATTCCTATCCTGTCGGCTTTTTCACGCGGAAGAGAATAATAAGGCAAATCTTTTAATCCCACTGAAATGTAAATCCTCCAGGAAACACAGCTTTACCAGTTGTCGATGAAAAAAACTTAAAAGTGATGACAGCGACTAAACCTATCGCCATTATAGCGAGGACTGAAGATATCGTTATCGCTTCTCCACCTTTGATCAAAGCTAATTCTTCATCACTTAAGCGTTTATAACCCATAAAATAAAACCTCCTATACATATTTAGTATAGGAGGCTAATATTTATAGATAACTCTTTAATTCTGAAGTATATTTCTCGTATTGTTCTTTTTCGTAATCAACTTTTTCTTTCTTTGCTTTAGCTAAGAAATTAGGATTATTTAAGAGTTTTTCAGAGTGGGCGATCGCATCTTTTAAGAATTCGATGCGTTTAGCAATAGCTTGTTTAGCTTTTTCATCATCTTCAACCGAGAGATCGTAACTTAAGTAGTGAACCATATTTCCTTTCTTCTCTAAAAGAAGAGTGATCTCTTTAGCAAAAGAGAAACGTTTAAGATAAGGATAAACTTCTTTATATGTTTTTTCATCAGTATAGAGGGCAAGATTTAAAGGATAGTTAGGAGCTAAAGAAAGTATAGATTTATGATTTCTGATGAATTTTATTGATTCAACTAATGATTCAGCAAAATTTAAATCTTCTTTTTTATATTCGACATCATAAGGAAGAGGATAACTCTCCTCATAAAGAGATTTCTTATGGAAAGGAAGATAAGAATAGATCTCTTCAGAGAGGAAAGGACAGAAGGGGAAAAGAATAGTCAAGATATCTTTTAAGCAGTGATATAAGACATTGATCGTCTCTTTCTTTCTATTCTCATCATCTGAATTTAAAGTGACTTTAGAAAACTCAAGATAATTGGAGCAGAAGATATCATAGATGAAATTATAGATGTAATTAGCTGCCTGGCCTAACTCATACTTTTCCATATTAGCTTTGACATTTTCGATAAGTTTATCTCTCTCATTTAAAATCCAACTATCTAATGGAGACAAAGAAGAAAAATCAATTTCAAATGGAACATAATCTTCTGGGAACAAATTTAAAACATAACGAGAAGCGTTCCAAATTTTATTTAAGAAAATATGAGCATTTTCAACCTTTTTCATCGAGAAATTAACATCGAGTCCAGGAGTTGAATTAGTTGCTAAAGCATAACGGAGAGAATCCGTTCCATATTCTTCAATAACTTTGAAAGGATCGATGCCATTATTTAATGATTTAGACATCTTTCTTCCTTTTTCATCACGAACTAATCCATGAATATAAACTTTTTTAAATGGCATCTTTTTAGTGAAGTGAACACCTTCAAAGGCCATTCTTTCAACCCAGAAGAAGATGATATCATAGGCTGTAACCATAACATCAAGAGGATAATATCTCTCTAACAACTCAGTTTTTTCAGGCCAACCTAAGAAAGCAAAAGGAGCTAAAGCTGAAGAAAACCAGGTATCTAAAACATCTTCATCTTGAGAATATTTTTCAGGATCTAACGGAGTCTCCGAACAAACAACTTCACCCGTTATTTTATCAGTGTAAACCGGGATTCTATGTCCCCACCAAAGCTGACGAGAAATGCACCAATCATCTGTGTTTTTTAACCATGTTAAGAAAGTATCAGCAAATCTTGTCGGGAAAAATGAAGTTTTATCTTCACTATTTTGTATCTCGATAACAGCATCAGCTAACTTTCTCATCGAAACAAACCACTGTTTTGATAACAAAGGCTCAACGACACTATGACTTCTCTCAGAATGAGCAACATTATGTGTGATATCTTCAATCTTAAGAAGATTACCTTCACTCTTAATCTTTTCAACTAATTTATCGCGGCAGATATAACGATCTAAACCGTTAAACTCACCGCACTTTTCATTCATCGTGCCATCGTCATTTAAGATACGAACTAATTTTAAATTATGTCTTTTAGCGATTTTAAAATCGTTAGGATCATGAGCCGGAGTACACTTCATAACGCCGGTTCCAAATTCCTTATCGACATAACGATCGGCGATCAAAGGGAGCAATTCTCCATTAGCCGGGTTGATAACTCTCTTTCCTTCTAAATCTTTATATCTTTCATCTTCAGGATTAAAGCAGACAGCTTGATCACCAAACATTGTTTCAGGTCTAGTAGTAGCGACTTCTAGATAAGTTGAGTGATCTTCAAGCCAGTATTTAAAATAATAAAATTCACCTTTATCTTCCTTATAAACAACCTCAATATCACTCAAAGCGGTTTTAAGTTCAGGATCCCAGTTGATGATTCTTTCACCACGATAAATCAAACCTTCATCATAAAGAGTTTTAAATACGTGAGCGACCGCTTTTTGCATGCCATCATCTAAAGTAAAACGTGATTTAGAATAATCCATGGAAAGACCTAAAGCGAGCCACTGTTTAGTAATATAATCAGCGTGCTCATCCTTCCATTTATAAGTTTCTTCTAAAAACTTCTCTCTTCCTAACTCGTACTTATTGACGCCCTCTTGTCTAAGTTTTTCTTCAACTTTAGCTTGAGTAGCAATACCCGCATGATCCATCGCTGGTAAGAATAAAACATCATAACCAGATAATTTTTTATAACGAGCAATAATATCGATGATAGTAGTATTGATCGCATGTCCAATATGTAAAATACCAGTAACATTCGGAGGAGGAACAATCATTGAGAAAGGAGGCTTAGAGAGATTCTCTTCGCGCATAGCCTCAAAATAATGATTATCTAACCAAAATTGTTCTTTGCCTTCTTCAACTTTTTTGTGATCGTAATTCTTTTCAATTTCTATCATAAATCACCTCATTTAGATACCGTATTATATATATTTTTTCTAATTTTCGACAAGTTTTCTTGATCTTTACTACTCACCAAAAAATATTCATCATCTAAAGTTTGAATTAAGGAATCTAATGCATATTTTTCTTTTTTATCTAACTTATCTATTTTAGTAAAGATATAAGTTAATGGGATAGACGCACTCTTTATCTCTTTAGCTAATTCTAAGTCAGCTTCAAAGAATAGTCTTCGAGAGTCAATAAGCATATAGACCTTTTTCAAATTTTTACTTGAGAAGATGAAATCATCCATCATCTTCGCAAAATTATCTCTTTCATTTCTAGCATAGCCATAGCCAGGAGCATCGACTAAATAGAAGGAAGAATCAACTAAACAATAATTTAGACCTTTTGTAAGTCCAGGAGTTTTACTGACCTTCATCACTTTGTTCATAGTCAAAGAATTGATGAGAGTGCTTTTGCCGACGTTAGAGCGTCCTATAAATAAGACGCTCTTTCTATCAAAAAGAAAGTCTTCTTTTTTGAAGGCCGTCTTTATAAAACGAACATCAGAAAAGAAGACATTTTTCATTCTTTATCACTCTTCGCTTTACGCGCTTTGGTAAGAGAAGAAATCTTTCTCTTCATCTTAGTAATATCGTCAAAGAAAACACCCTTGAATAACTCATCGACTTTAGTGACTTCAACGATATTAAGAGCATCAGCGATCTCCTTAGGTAACTCCATACGATCTTTATGATTTTCTTTAGGTATGAAGACAGTCTTAATATGTTCTCTAGCAGCAGCATTTGTCTTCTCTCTTAATCCGCCGATAGGCATGACATTACCGCGAAGATCAACTTCACCAGTCATAGCAACATCATTGCGGATACGGACATGACAAATAGCTGAGATAATACAAATACTCGTAGCGACACCGGCTGAAGGACCATCTTTAGGGGTTGCTCCTTCAGGGAAGTGAATATGAATATCATTATTAGCAAAAAACTCAGGATCAATACCTAAATCAGAACCGATAGATTTAACATAGGAAAGAGCTGTTTCACACGCTTCCTTCATGACATCGCCTAAATTACCGGTCAAAATAAGCTGACCTTTTCCAGGGAAGGTGTTGCACTCAATCTCCAAGACTTCACCACCAGCTTCAGTATAAGCTAAGCCGTTGACGATACCGACTTGAGAAGCAGTGACATCCTTCTCATGAATAAAGATCTCTGCACCTAAATATTTCTTAACAGTCTCAACTGTAACTAAAATATTGGCATTTTTTTCAGGGTCTGAAAGATAATCGACCGCAAACTTACGATCGATAGTAGAGATTCTTCTTCTGAAATCACGGACACCAGCTTCACGAGTATAATATTCAACTATATAGTCTAAAGCTTCATCGGTCCACTTCATCATCCCTTCTTTGATACCATTAGCCTTTTCTTCTAAAGGTATAAGATAATCTTTAGCGATATGGACTTTTTCAAACTTAGTATAAGTATTAAGCTCGATCATCTCCAAACGATCGAAAAGAGGAGCTGGAATCTTGGAAATATCGTTAGCTGTACAGATAAATAAGACGTTAGATAAATCAAACGGCTCATCTAAATAATTGTCCATAAAGAAGCGATTCTGTTCAGGATCTAAAACTTCTAATAAAGCAGAAGCTGGATCACCATGATAACCGCCACCGTTAATCTTATCTATTTCATCAAATAAGAAGACTGGATTATTAGATCCACATTTATTGATGGAGGAAATAATTTTACCAGGCATAGCGCCGACATAAGTTTTACGATGACCTCTAATTTCCGCTTCATCAGATATACCACCTAAAGCGACCTTCGTAAATTTTCTACCTAAAGATTCAGCGATAGAAATAGCTAATGAAGTTTTACCAACACCAGGAGCACCATAGAAGCAAAGAATAGGAGCTTTTAATGATTTAGTAAGATGCTTTACCGCTAAATATTGCATAATACGATCTTTTTGTTTTTCAAGACCATAATGATTTTTATCTAAAGTCTTCTTAACTAAGGCAAAATCTTCAATATCTGAAGTCGATATCTTCCAAGGAAGATTAACTAATAAATCGACATAATTTGTAATGACTGAAACTTCCTGGGAAGCAGAGGGCATAGTTTTAAGTCGGGATAGTTCACTCTTAACACGTTTTTTAATATTCTCAGGATATAAATCAGGATTAGAGTCGATCTTTTTCTGATAAGCATCAGCGGAATCATCACCATCAAATTCTTTGAGTTGATCTTTAACAACTCTCATCTTTTCTCTTAAAACATACTCACGCTGATTTTTATCGATAGCCTGAGAAACCTTCTGTTGAATATTAAATTCAATCTGACTATCAAGATTAAAACGTTCTAAATCATTAATTAAAATCTTGATTTTATTGACAGTATCTCTCTCTTCTAATATCTGCTGCTTAACCATCGGAGAAGAATTCAAAAAGGCAGCGATATGATAAGGAAGCATCTTAGAATCAGAAACAGATTGAGTAAAATCAGGTAAAGAAGGAAAATTAGGATAACGGCGTTTAAGACCTTGATAGTGAGTGACAAAGCTAGAAAGCATATTGTAAATATCAGACTCACTTCTATCAAAAGTCATATGTGAAGCACAAGAAGCCATGACAGTCTTACTTGTATCATCTATTTGGAAATCAGATAAATCGGTGACAGCGATGCCTAAAACTTTACATTTGATGCCATTTTCAACAGGGGTAATCTCTAAGATTTTGCAAATAGTACCTACGGATCTAACATTAGGTAAAATAATTTCCTCAAAATTACCATAGACATTATCAGCATTAGCAAAAGACATCACAAAGCGGTCATCCGCCTTTAACTGAGATATTAAATTTATATCATATTGGTTGGTCGCTAAAATAGTCATCTCAATGTCGGGAAGACCAACTTCCTTATGATTAGGAAGAACAGACAACCTTAAATTCTTTTGTTCGTTTTCCATCAAAACTCTCCTTTAAATAGCACACAAAGGAGATTAGTTATTTTCTCCTTCGTCTTTTGTTTGTTCAGTTTCTTTAGTTTCTTCAACAGGCTCTTTCTCTTCTTTAGCAGATTCATCGACAAAGCCATTGAGCTCTAAAACTCTAGTCTGAACTTTTTCATATAAGATAGAAGAGATAATTTGTTGAATATAATTATTTACTTGGCGATTAGCATCTTCTTCAGAATAATGCATCTGTTTAAGGTACTTAACATAATTAGAAGCAAAATCATTAAGTTTAGAACCGATGCGCTTTTCAATCTCTTCTTGAGTAGGAGCAGCGATCTTCTCTTCTCTAGAAATGCCACTATAAACTAAAGCAGAATGAATCTCATTTAAAGAAGCGCGACGAAGTTCTTCTTCATAATCTTTTTCTTCCTTACCGATAAGCTTAAGATACTCTTCTAAAGTGACACCTTGCTTCTCAATATTTCTTCTATCTTGTTCTTTCTTAGAATTGATGATGTAATCTAAGAATTCGTCAGCGATAACATATTCAGAAGAATCACGGCAAGTATTTAAGAAAGTATTGATGAGAGAATCGACATACTTACGATGATTATTCTTCTTTAATTCATCTCTCACTTTTCCTTTCAATTCTTCAAGATTAGAAGCGACATACTTTCCAGAGAGTGTTGTTGCAAATTCATCATTAACTTCAGGGATCTGTTTTTCTTTAACAGCATTGATTGTAACTTTGAAAACAGCGGGCTTAGAGGTTAAGGGCTCTGGATAATTATCGGGAAGAGTTAAAGAAACATCAAACTTATCGCCAACTTTATGGCCGACGCATTGTTCTTCAAAACCAGGAACAAAATGTTTGCTTCCAAGTTCTAAATCAAAAGCTTTTGCTGAACCTCCATCGAAAGGTTTACCTTCCATCAAACCGACGAAATCAATATTGACAGTATCGCCTTCTTTAGCTTCTCTATCGACAGAAACTAATTCAGCATTTTCTAAAGCGAGAGACTTAATAAAATTATCAATATCTTCATCTTTAACTTCTTCTTCAACAATATTAGTCTTGATATCTTTATAAGTACCAACTTTAGTCATCTCAGGTTGTAAGATGTAAGTTATTACAAACTCAGCTTCCTGATTAGAGAATTTAGTTAAGTCAGCTTTCGGGCTGATACCAGTGAAGATTCTATTAGCTTTAAAGTAAGCATTGAATTCTTCATTCTTCATCGATTCATTATTAACTCTATCTAATAACGCATCGATTGTTGCGTTAGTGACATCATTATTTCTTAAATAACGAACAGCATCCTGTAAAGGTGCTTTACCTTTTCTAAAACCAGGAACAGTGACCTTTTCACTTAATTTTCTTATCGCTTTATCGCTAGCTTTTCTGATCTCTTCTTGATCAAAGGTAGCAGTAAGGACTAAATGTCCCTTTTCGCTTTTAAATGTTTCTTTCATATAGTTCTCCTATCATGTTCAAAATAGCCTTATAATTATAGTTATATATATAAGATTTTTCAAGTTTAGACAATCTCCGGGAAGAGATAATCAATATCTGTGATTTTTAATAGTGTATTTAGTGATTCAATAAGTGAGTAGATATCATTTTTCTTACTTTCGATATAAGAAGAGAAATAAGAATAAGCTTTTAAAAGAAGAACAGGAGCTTGAGCTTTAGTTGGCAAAGATAAGTCAAGAGAAATTGATAAGTTTTTTTCTTTAAAAAATGAAAGCAGGGATAATATTGCCATCTTTAATGAAGAATGAAAGTTTTCTCCATGAATATATAATTTTACTGTCTTTGAAAGCTCACGATAAAAAGCTAATTCATCCGCTTCTTTAATATCATATTTTTGATAGAGATCACTTAGTAAGATAGTCATACCTAATAAATCTTATCAAGATGCCAAATATCGCGGTTATATTCTTTGATTGTTCGATCAGAAGAGAACCAACCAGAATTAGCGATATTGATCAAGCACTTTCTTCCCCACTCATTACGTTCAAGATACATCTCTTCAATCTTCTTACAAGCTTTGAGATATGAATGGAAGTCTGCTAAGACCATAAACTCATCACCATGGTACATGATCTCATCAAAGATCATACGGAACTGTTCAGTATCTCTAGAGAATGTTCCATCGATAAGTGAATCCATAACCATCTTAACTTGATTATCACTATTATAGACATTCCAAGGATTGTAAGAGTTTTTAAACTTTATCTCCTGAACTTCATTCTCTTTCATACCGAAGATTACAGCATTATCTTCACCGACAAAATTAGTGATCTCAACATTAGCACCATCTAAAGTTCCTAAAGTGATAGCGCCATTCATCATGAACTTCATATTAGATGTACCGCTAGCTTCTTTACCAGCTAAAGAAATTTGTTCAGAAATATCTGTGGCCGGGATGATAATTTCAGCTTTGGAAACATCATAATTTTCAACAAAGATAACTTTCATGAACTTATTAACATCGGAATCAGCCTCGATAGTTCTTGAGACAGCTAAAATGAGCTCGATAATCTTTTTAGCATAGGTGTAAGAAGGAGCGGCTTTGGCGCCGAAGATAAATGTACGAGGATAAATGCTCGTCTCTTTACTCGCTTTTAGTTTTTGATAGAGATGAATTATTCTAAAAACATTTAATAACTGACGCTTATAGGCGTGGAGTCTCTTAATTTGAACATCGAAGATAGAATCAGGAGAGACTTCAATATCATATTTATCCTTGATACGTTTAATTAAATCTAATTTGTTTTCACGCTTAATGTCGTTAAGTTTATCATAAATATATTTATGTTCTTCTTTACCATCGGCAAAAGGTAATAAATCCTTTAATAATTGCGGTTCTTTAATGAAATCATCACCGATTAAAGAAGTAATAAAATTAGATAAACGCGGATTAGCTACTAATAAGAAACGACGATGAGAGATACCATTAGTTTTATTATTAAACTTATAAGGATAAAGAGAGTATAAATCTTTAAATGTCTCTTTCATTAAAATTTGTGTATGCAAAGAAGCGACACCATTAACCGAGAAAGCGACGTGAATAGCTAATTGACACATATTCACAAATCCATCTTTAATAATGAGACAATTTGAAATATTTTCTTCCTTCATATGCTTTTCGCGCATCTCTTGTAAGGTACGGCGGTTAAACTCTTCAATGATCATGTAGACTCTCGGCATGATTTTAGCGATGTAGTTACAAGACCACTTTTCTAAAGCTTCAGGCATTACTGTGTGATTAGTAAATGCAAAGCAGCGAGAAACAATATTGTAGGCATCATCCCAACCATAACCATTTTCATCCATCAAGATGCGCATCATCTCAGGAATAGCTAAAATAGGATGCGTATCATTAAGTTGGAAAACATAATGATCAGGAAGGTGATCGATTGAACCATAGAGATCTTTCTCTCTTTGAATCGCACATTGTATACCAGCAGAAACTAAGAAGTATTGTTGACGAAGTCTTAATAACTTACCTTCTTCAGTTGAATCATCAGGATATAAGCCATGAGTAATATCGCGGAGAAACTTTAAATAGTTATTGAAGTCAGAACTTGTCGGAAGAGCATCTAAAGAAGGTTCAGCATACCAAAGGCGCAATGTATTAGTAACTTTATTTTGATAACCGATAACTGGAACATCATAGGGCATAGCTAAAACTGAATAAGCGTTAGTTGTTCTCCATCTTATTTGTCCATTTTCATCTTTATATGTTTCTGGATTACCATAGAAACGGACAGTGACAGCATCATTAGGTTTTCTTATCTCCCAAGGGAAACCATTAAGAAGCCAAGTATCCGGGAATTCTTCCTGCTTACCATTTCTTATCTTCTGCCTAAAGAAACCATATTCATAACGGATGCAGTTACCATGGCCAGGTAAACCTAAAGAAGCGATCGAATCCATAAAGCACGCCGCTAATCTACCTAAACCACCATTACCTAAGCCGGCATCTTCCTCTTGCTCTTTAAGAGAATCATAATCGATACCTAAATCTTTTAAGGCTTCTTTAACATCATCGATCAATCCTAAATTATAAAGATTTGTAGAAAGTTGACGGCCGATTAAAAATTCCATCGAAAAATAGATGAGCTGCTTTTTACCTTGAGAAAAAGTCTGTTCTTTACACTTTTTACTCTCAGCATTAGCGATATCTCTTATCATTGTACCTAAAACATCATAAAGCTCTACAAGACCTAATTTATTAGGATCACGAGCATATTTTTCGACACACCTGATAGTAAAAGTCTCTTTAAATTGTTTTTTAAACTCCTCATGATTAAGGTTTTCAAGCATAAATTTATCCTTTCTAATTTAAATTGTTAATTATTTGTTCATCATTATCTTTTACAAGATAATCTTTTTTAATATCTTGTTGCTTTTTATCATAAATAAGATAAACAGCACCGAAAGAAGGAAGCTTTAAGGTAAGCTTATGATTTTGGTTATGAATTCCATTACCATAAGTGACAAGAGGTTTATCATTAAATTGACCCCAACCACCATAAATACCTTTGTCAGTATTTAATATTTCTTCATAAACTCCAGCATAAGGAACACCGACATCATAATCCCAATAGAAATTAGGAGTCATATTAAAGAGACAAATGATACATTCTTCATCGCTTTCTCTTTTAAATACGTAAACACTTTGATCAGCATTATCAGCCATGATCCAAGAGAAATGAACTGGGTTATACTCTTCAAAATAGAAAGCTTTATACTTACGATAAATTCTATTTAAATCTTTAAAAAGTGCATTTATACCTTTATGCTTAGGATAATCTAAAACATTAAAAGCGATAGGTTGATACTCTTTCCACTCATCGAAAGTACCAAGTTCATTACCCATAAAATTAAGTTTCTTACCGGGATGAGCAAATTGATAAGCGTAAAGATTTCTCGCTAAAGCAAACTTATTATCGTAACTACCAAACATCTTATTAACTATGGAACCCTTCATGTGGACAACTTCATCATGAGAAAGAGGGAGAACAAAGTTTTCTGAATAGAAGTAAGCCATCGAGAAAGTGATTTGATTATGACAATACTTTTTATATATCGCATCTTTAGCATAATACTTCAAAGTATCATTCATCCATCCTAAGTCCCATTTATAATCAAAACCTAATCCTTCATCAAAGCCGCCCTTAGTCACATGTCCATATGCGGATGAGTCTTCAGCTATCATCATAACTGAAGGGGCTAAAGAGTGAACATAACCATTGACTCTCTTTACAAATTCAACTGCTCCAGTATTAACGCCTTTATCACTATTTCCATCCCAATAGATGACATTAGAAACAGCATCAAAGCGGAAGCCGTCGATATGGAAAATATCGATGAAGTACATGACAGAGGAGATGAGGAAAGAGCGAACAGGATCTTTTCCTAAATCAAAATTCTTAGTACCCCATTGAGAAAATTCATGTTCATTAGAATATTCAAAGACGCAAGACCCATCATATTTTTCAAGGCCAAAAGGATCTAAAGCAAAATGAACTGGAACGAAATCCATAATAATACCGATTCCAGCTTTATGCATTTTTTCAACAAAAATTGCAAAATCAGAGGGTAATCCCCATCTTCCATCGATGGCAAAATAACCCAAAGCTTGATAACCCCATGATTTATCATTAGGATAAGCAGTGACAGGTAAAGCTTCAACGTGGGTATATCCCATCTCTTTTAAGTAGGGGATCATCACGTCAGCTAATTCAGAATAAGTATATTCCGTCCCATCAGGTCTTCTTTTAAAAGTACCCATATGGAACTCATAAATAGACATAGGTTTATCGAAATTACGATCTCTCTTTTTTAAGAAATCGCTATCATCTATTTTTATCTTTTCATAATCAAAAACTATCGAACAACCATCTTCTCTTTGTTGATCAGCAAAAGCAAAAGGATCTTGCTTATCTTTATAAAATCCATCGCACCCATGAATATGGAATTTATATCTCTGACCCTCTTTAACTTTAGGAATAAAGCATTCATATAAGCCGCGATAATCTACGCGGTTCATTTGATTCTTTCTCGGATCCCAGTCGTTAAAATCACCGATTACTGAAATATCAGAGGCCATCGGGGCATAAGTTCTAAATAAATAACCTTCTACTCCATCCTTTTTAATCTTATGAATACCAAAATACTTGTAGGCTTCAGGAAGATGTCCCTGAAGATAGTCTTCAAAAAAAGAATAGTTAGACATCGCTCATCCTCCATTACTTATAAAATTATATCATAAGGATTAAAAATGAATAAACGAATGAAAGAATAATTATAAGAAAGGGGTTTATTTTTTAAAAAAACTACACTAAAATATTATCTAGTTTGTTTCTAGGAGTATCAACTATGACAAAAAACTATAACATCATGTGTGTCAACGCAGGCTCATCTTCACTTAAATTTAAATTATATAGTATGGATGATGATGCCTTAAAAGAAAAAAGATTAAGAGATAAAGCTAAACATCTTAAAGTCCTTACTTCTGGTATAGTTGAAAGAATTGGACATGAAGATGGAATATTTACTATAAAAAAACCAGGTGGTTTTAAAAAGACGACTACTCTACCTGTTAAAGATCACGACTTTGCTGCTCAGTTAGTCTTAAAAGCTCTTATTGAACAAAATGTCATATCTTCAATCGATGAGATTACTGCGGTTGGACATAGAATAGTCCAAGGTGGTAAATACTTCCGCGATTCTGCTATTTTCACTGATGATGTTAAAGAAAAAATCATCTCTTTAATACCTCTAGCACCTCTCCATAATGGTGCTCATATAACTTGCTATGAAGCTTTTAAAAAAGTTTTACCTTCTTCTGTCGGTCATGTTGCCGTATTTGATACCTCCTTCCATGCTACTATGAAACCAAAAGAATATCTTTATCCTCTTCCCTTTGAATATTATGAAAAATATGCTGTTAGAAGGTATGGTGCTCATGGAACAAGCCATAAATATCTCTCAACCATAGTCAATGAAGAATATCTCACAGGTAACGAACACACTAATATCATCACTCTCCATATTGGTAGTGGTGCTTCTGTCTGCGCTATCAGAGATGGTAAATGTGTCGCTACTTCAATGGGTTTAACTCCTCTAGCTGGTGTAATGATGGGAACTAGAACCGGTGATATCGATCCTTCTATTATGACTTATCTTATGTCATGCACTCACAAAAGTGCAGAAGAGATCTATGATATTTACAATCACAAATCTGGTTTATTAGGTGTCTCTGGCATCTCTAATGATACTCGCGATGTTGAAATCGCTTATGAAAGAGGTGATCTTCGCTCTACTCTAGCTGTTGAAATGTATTGTCAAAAGATCGCTGACTATATCTGCATGTATTATGGAAAATTAGGCCATGTTGACATGATTGTCTGCTCAGCTGGTGTTTTTGAAAATGCACCATTATATAGAGAAGACGCCTTTGCTGATTGCGGAGAAGCTTTAGGCATTAAGATCGATACCCAAAAGAATCAGGAAATGATTTTAGGACAAGAAGGCTTCATCTCAACTCCTGACTCTCATATTCCTGTTGTCGTCATTCCGACTGATGAAGAGTTGATGATCGCTTTAGATACTGCAAGATTACTTAATTTATAAATTTCTTTTTGATAAACTAAATATTGATGATGAAACTCAAAACTTTGTTTTATATGTTTGGTGTTTCTAGCCTTCTTTTTTCTTCATGCTCTGAAATCCCTAATTATCAACAAGTTTTAGGTGAGCGTATTTTTATTTATCGCCAAGATAATATCAACTCATACGTGGAAATAAGCTCTGAAGATGAACTTAACTCCTTAGCTCGCTATGATGATTGCTGTATTCTTATAACTTCGCCTACTTGTACTGCTTGCCAAAACACGCTAATTGAACTGAGTGACCTTATCGAAAAAGAACACTACATCATCTATACTGTCGACTATGAAAGCATATATAGAGAGGCGATGAATTCAGCCTATAATTCTCAAGGAGAATATGCTTATCTTTTTCCACGTTTAAATCAAGTTCCTACCTTTCTCTTTTATCGTGACGGAAGACTAGTGGATTATAGAATTGGTTCATTTAAAGAAGATGAATTAGAAGAAGGATTAGAAGAATACTTTTTTGACGCTAATCTTTATTATGCTAATGACTTAATTGAAGATAATGGTCACTATAAAATTTCTCATCTAGATCTAGAAAATATAACTTATTCATCTACTTATTTAGATTCTTTAAGCGATGAGAAAGTTGTTCTCTATACTTGGAGGCGCTGTGGTGATTGCTATAATTATAAAGAGCGTGTCCTTTTTGATTTTTTAGTCGAAAATGAAACAAAAAAACTATATGTCTATGAATTAGATGATTTTATGCTTCTTAGAAGAGAAGATGAAGAAAAAAGAAGAATAGGTTCTCTTCTCTTTTCTGATTTCTCAGCTAAGTATCATCTAAACGCTTATTCTCGCCTCGATGAATTTTCTAATGAAATAGGTTTTGCTCCGACGATAATCAATTATACAAACAATAGTTATATATTATCAGTATATTCTAATGATAGAGATGTATATATCGATGAAAATAACTATTTAGCATACAATACCACTTTTTATGAAGAAGTAAAAGATTTAAGAAGTGATACTAAGGTTGATGATTTTGACTACACCTCTAGTAACTATCAAAAAGCTTTAGAGGAATTAAACGAAAAAGCTCTAAACTTAGAGGATAAATTATGCTTAGAATTTTTAAACTTATACCTATTATAACTATCACTTTTAATCTTCTTTCATGTCAAGAAATGGAAAAGATTACTCTTTTTAAAGGTGATATATCGTTTAAATATAATGAAAGAGGTATCTATGCTGCCTATAGACTTACTGAAGATAGTTTATCTTTTTTTATTGATAATAATTTTTCCTTCCCTCTTTTTGTCTATGTCCCTGGATGCGGTTCTTGTGAATTCTCTTCTCTTTTAGTTTCTAATTATATCCGTGAAACAGAAGCTATATTTCCCTATGCTATTTATGGAGACTTTACTGATTGTGGTTTAGAAGGTGTCGAAAATAATTCGATCGTTTTCTTTAATCAAGGAAACATTATAGAGATATATGATATAACTGATGAAAATACAGATTCTTTCAAGCAAAAAATAGATCGATATGTTACTATCTCTGAGAAGAAAATCATCAATAACATTTCTTTTGATAACTACCCCACCTCCTTTTTTCCAACCTATTCTCTTTCGTTAAAACCTGATTTAATAGAAGATACTCTTTATATTTCTAACAATATTTATTTATCTACTGAATTATTAGCGAGTATCGAAAATGAATATACAGTAGCTTTTATTTATATTTATGATAAAGAAGAGATCGATAATAATTTTTATGAAGAATTAAAAATCAGTGAAGAAAATCTCCCCTCACTGATGCTTTATACTGATCAGATAATAGACTTAACTTACTTACTTTAATGAACCGACTGCTTCTAATAATTTAGGCAAATCATCTAAAGTTTTTAAATGGCAACCAGCGGCGTAATCGTGTCCACCTCCACCAAAAGCTTTCGCTGCTGTATATAAAACTAGATTTTGGGAACGCAAAGACACACGATAATCAGAATGTACCTCATCATAAGTAACTGATAAAACAGCTTTAACATCTTTTAATGATCTAAAAGTATTAATATAAAGATTACCTTCATCGACAGTCATATTTAACTTTTTTAAATCTTCATCTTTGAAGATAAAATAACATACTCCTTTATCAGTGATCTGATAGTTATTTAAACAATATGAAAGTATTGCTAACCTTCTAGTATCAGTTTCATACATCTTACTATAAACAAAATCTTTATCAGCACCTAAATCTAATAAAGAAGCGGCTACTCTTAAAGTAGCTCCATCTGTATCTTGATATTGGAAACGACCAGTATCACCAACAATTCCCGAATATAAATATGATGCACACATTTTCATAATCTTATACTTTTTCGGACGTGAAAGAGCAAATAGAGCGATGATCTCACTAGCTGCTGGCCTATCAGCATATACGATTCTATAATCACCATAATCTTCTTCTATTAAAGGTGGATTATGATGATCTAACTTAATTACTTCAGCAGCATATCTTAAGTTATCACAAGCGATTCTCTTGCGATTAGAAACATCACAAACAATAGCTAAGTGCTTTTTGTTATAATCGCTCTCTGTTAGATTATCTGGAAGAGGATAAAGAGATTCAAATAAGGTAGGGTGTAGATCACCGACAGCATAAACTTTTTTATCCTTAAAGTTATCTTGTATCCACATCTTTAGTCCATACTGTGAACCTAATGCATCAAAGTCAGGTGATTTATGACGATAAATGATAATAGTATCATACTCTTGTATCTTTTTAAGTAAGATTTTAAAATCTCGATTCATCTTTTTTAATTCTTCTTGTAAGATCATAAGAGTCCTCCCACATACTCTAATAATTATAAAATAAAATCAAAATCTTTAAAATATCTTCTTGCTTATTAAATTGATTTGCGTTATTATTATTTAGCTATGTGGCCCTGTAGCTCAGCTGGATAGAGCATCTGCCTTCTAAGCAGGGGGTCGAAGGTTCGAATCCTTCCAGGGTCACCATACTAGTCTTATATTCGATACTTCCTAGGGAGTATCGTTTTTTTATATTCATAAGTTTAAATAATATATAATTTACGGAATAAAGATTCATAAATATTAAATTCATATAAATTAAGATAGTTTTTAAATAAGAGAATTACATTTTACTGATTTAAATTTATAGAATTTTTTAAATATAATTTTTATTTATCAACAATGATATCCCCTATAAAGGGTTCATAATTTTATTATATAAATAGAAAAATCACTATAAATATTTATAAATATGGGGGTAAAAAAATATTTAATTCTGCAGCCTTATATACACAAATTATATGAACTATAATTTTCGTGTACTCAAAAAGGAGATGATCACTTATGGAAAATAATAATAAAAACATTTTCTCAAATAACCTCACATTCATATTATTAAAAAATCATTTTTTAGTGATCAATGATGTTAAAGATAAAATAGATAATACAAATAATTCTACTCTAGTCTTAGCTATTGTTAATAGTTTTTTAAGTCTCGGTTATAAACTTGATGATAGGTCTATCGAATTATTATCTAAATGTGATAGTGAAGAACTCACTCGCTTTTATTTTGCTAATGTTACAATTATGAAGCAGATAAAGGGTTCTTATCCGCATATTATTTTCTATAAAAATTTTCCTAATCTTGAAAATGTCTCTAAATTTGAATATATTGCTCGTGCTAATTTACATTATCTCACCGCTTCTACTTCTGACTATGGCTTTATGAATGATGATATTACTTCTGATGATAATGAAAATGAAGAAGATGATGAAATAAAAAATCCTCATTTTGATGAGCTTAAAATATTAACAAAGAGCAATGCTATCATTTATTTAAGAGAATATATTACCAATTTATTCTTAGCTAATACCGCTATCAATCGTGATTTATATGAGGTGATTAAAGATTTTCGTTTGGATTATAAATTAGCTAATATTGAAGAGATCCCTTTTAAAGAAAATATAGCTGTTTATGCTTATACTAAAGCTAACAACAAAATTGTAGGGAAAGAAGAGTTAAAATATGCCTCAACTGTGACTGATGTTTTGCGTATTTATTATATGTTATCTAATAAAGAACCTATATTTAATGGTAATAAATTTATTTCATTAAAAAGACAATGTCGCCGAAGTATTCTTAGCAGACTTGAAGCAATTGTTAAATCAAAAGGTAGTATTTCTAATGCCATAAATGACTTTTACTTACATGAGGAATTATGGAAAACGGCTTTTAATTACTTACATGTTTTTGAATTTAAAGAACAATATAAGTATATGTATAAGATTGCTGATATTATAAGAAATGGTAAATCTTTATCTTTCTTTGCAAATTTAGAAAGATTAAAAGATAATCAAATTGATTACTTAAACCTTTTATCAACTAAGCCTGGTGAATTTGCTAGAAAATTAAATTATATTTTAACTAATCCAAAATATGATAACAATTTAACTTTGAGATATTTCACGAATATCGCAAGTCAAGTATCTACAAAATTATTATTAGAAATATATTGTTATTTTAATAACCGCGATAACTTAGATTATCGATTATTTAAAATACCTACTGCTTATAGTTTTAAGTATTATGAAAAAGAAGCTAAATTAGTACCTTTAGATATGACATTAATCAACAATATTATTTCTATTATCAAAAATGCATTAGAAGAGAAATTTAGTAGTTATGAGCATATTGAGGATGTTTATGTCAATAAAAACTTAAAAAACTACGTCATACCTCCTGTAATTAGAAATTCTTCTCTAAATTTTGATGACTTACTTTATGGTTGTCGAATCAAATTAAAAGATTCTAATTATCTTCGTGTTTTTACAACTTGGAAAAATGAGAATGATACAAGGATCGATATTGATTTAGCAGTTGAAATGTTCGACGATAATTTCAAACAGATCGGTTGTTTAGCTTGGCATAATATGGAAGGCGGTAGATTTATTGATGCCTATCATTCAGGTGACTTAATTTCCGCACCATTACCTTTTGGTGCGACAGAATTTGTCAATATTAACTTATTAAAAGCTAGAAAAAGAGTAAGGTATTTAGTCGTTACTAATACGATGTTTTCTGGCTTGACTTTTAAAGAATTAAGTTATTGTTATAGTGGTGTTATGTTATCTGATGAAAAGATGCAGAGATTATATGATGAAAAAGCTGTCTTAATCAAATCAAAATTAAATCAAGATAAAGCCTTGCAAAATATCGCCTTTATTATTGATTTATTAAATTTAGAATTAATTTGGGTTGATATGCCCTATGATTCTTATTATGGGAGTGTAACTTATGAGAGCTTAGGAGTTAAAAGTATCCTAGTTGACGCTGTAAAGGAGAGAATGAATGTATATGACTTTATAATGTTGCACAAACAACATATAACTTTTGTTGATGATCCTAAAAAGGCGAAAATATTGATTTCTAATTCTAGTGATGCTACTATAAACCCACTAAACTTTGAAAAGTTTAGCAAAGATTTCTTCTAATTATATTGAGGCTTTTATTAACTTACTTCTAAAAAATAAAATTTTTTCTTAGTTAATAGCTTTCCTCATTACAGGCTTAATATTACTTACTTCTTAATCGCAGAATGCTAGATAATTTAGTAATATACTTACCTGCTACAAAAGGACTAACTATACATTGCTGTAGTTAGTCCTTTTTAGTTTCTAAAAATTATTTTTTTAAACCTTAATTATTTAAAAGAATCTTATCTAAAATCATTCAATCAAACTAATATAAAGAGTAAATTATCTACAATGAACTTCTTAATTTTCTTAAACCATAAAAGATAAATAATAGAGTAGGTGAAAATAAATTAAATTAATCAATAATAAAAAATAGAGCTCAACGCTGAGCTCTATTTAATAAGAATATTTATTCTCAAATACCTGATAGATTAGTGATGAATAAGCCGCCTATCAGGTTTTTAGCAAGGCGGATTTCAATATTGTCCTTTGTATATATTTCAGCACCAGGTAAATCAGGTTCTAAGTCTAAAACAAAACCCGATGCGAGAAGTTTTTCTTTATATTCACGATAAAAATTATCATGATTGACACTTTCTGAATCAGATGAAATAGTTAAAGTATTATATAGATAAGTACTTTCAAATTGACCATATGTCTCTTCATCATAAAGGTAGGGGATACTATTAGCAATCTCTTCATCAAAGAGATCAACTAATTGATTATAAATCTCCTCATTCTCATCCTTCCAATTTTTAGGTTCAACAAAATCAGGCATGCTGTTAACCTTTTCTATAATAGATGAATCTATATGTAAGTTATCATATTGGTATTCAACTATTTCTGAACCTTGTTGGAAGAGTCCATCATCATAATCATAACTGATTTGCGTGATTTTACCGCCTTCAGTCATCATTTTTAAAGATGAGGGGACAAGGTTATTTCCTTCATTTCCAAGAATAAAAGAAGAGGAACAAGATTTAAGAACAAGAGGTTTAAGAGTATAAGTAGAAGTATTCTCTTTTTGGAAAATATTTATAGATACATCCATTCCAACAAAATCTGCTAAAATCTTTCCTTCTTTTAGAGGTCCATTTTTCTTAGCGACACCTTTTTCATCGATCAAAAAACGTTGAACACCATCTTCTTCCTGCTTATACCCAGTAATATAGGAAGAGACTGTACCAGAAAAAGTTAAATTTTTAGTTTCAAAGAGTAAAAGATTATCGACTAAAGAAGTATTTTTTTCACGTTCTTGAGTTCTTGTATCATAAGCGTGAGCAATAAAATCACTATCTCCATTTAAGGCACTGATCATATCTGATAATTCAGGATTAGCGTCAGGATATGGAGTAAGAAAAGGAATCTTTCTATCTTCGACAACAGTTGAAACTACTTTGATCTTGAAATGAACTGTTTCACCATTTTCTTGAACCATCAATTCTGGGAACAAAGCTGTCATCGTTATTTGTTCGTCAAAGGAAAGAGTTAATTTTTCGGGAATGCTATTAATATCTACATAAGAAAAACTTTTGTAAATTTCTTCTCCTTTAAAACCATAATAGCAATAATTAGAATCATCTAAGCGGAAAGCTTCTTTTTCATCCCTCAATATAGATGTTACAAAAGGATATTCTTTTTCAAAAGAATAACTATCACCTAAATAAATAGAAGAAACATTATTTTGGGCATCTATTCCTTCTTGATAAAGTTTATCTTCTATAGAACTATAAAAGCTTTCTTCTTCATCGAATATATGAACTCTATTTTTCTCTCTATCATATGATAAAGACATCGATAAAGATTCATCATTATCAGTACATATATATACTTTTGTATCGACAGAAAGAACATCATCATCTATTAAATTAAGTGATTCAAGCATTTCTTCACTTAAATAAGTTTCAGAAAGAGTATAGTTCTCACTATAATAGTTTTCACAATCTTCAATTATTGTTGAAGAAATGTTTTCAATTGTTCCAGACGCATTAGGCACATCAACATAAGTAAATGATGAAGTATCAATAATCTGAAGAGCAAAAAATACTTCTCCCGTATTATCACTTGAAAGTCTGACCCTTGTAAATAATCCATTATCAGCATCTTCATAATATCCTAAAGTATAGGCAAAAGCCTTAATAAGATTTTTATTCTCTGAATAATATGAGCCATTCTCTTCTTTAAAACTGGTAGGGATAGCTTTAAGAGATGCTAAATAATTAAACGCATCACAGTTAGTAACAATATTTTCATTAGGATATGCTAAAGTAAAAGTATCCTTAGAATCAAAGTAAAAATTATAGACAAGACTTTCTCCTAGTTCTTTATCATAACTTTCTAATTCCATATATCCTAAGTTTGTCTCTTCAAAATAAAGATAATGCTTAGTGTAATAGGATTTATAACTCGCGTTATTATATAAGTATGACAAAGTATAATTGGAAGTATTTTTAATCTCTTTTAAAGCTTCAACAATTCTCTCTTCTTCTGTCAGTGCAGTTTGAGTAGATGTAGACGATGAAGAAATACTAGAAGAAGAAGAAGAAGAGGATATAGTAGAACTTAAACTAGTTGACGGACTAGAAGTAGAAGTTAAATTTGTTGTATTTCCACCATAACAGGAGACAAACAAAGGGAAGAGGAGTAGAGACAAGATTTGTTTTTTCATGCCTGAGTACCTAATCCCTCAGGTAAGAGATTAAATGAAAGTCCAACTCCTGAAAGGAAAGTATTATAGCCATTAAATACTTCCATATAATATCCATTATGTAAATCAAAGATTAAACAATTGACTTCATCATAAGGAATAATATCCCAACTATCGATATAAGGTTGAAGAACTTCTCTATCAAATTTAGTAAAGGATGTCTTCATAAGAAGAGAAAGATAGCTTTGGATAAGAGCATCTGCTTGATCGCTAGGGACATCTTCAGAAACAAGATCAAGATAATCTTCATATGAATCCATAACATACCAAGGATAACCAGTATTAAAGTAAGGTATATCGATATCTTCTCCTAATAAAGTATGCATTGACTCTAAGATTTCGGGATCTTGACTAGTCCAATCTTCACTGACAGTATAATCACTAAAGTCAAACGGGAATTCAGTTGTTCCAATATCTTTAAAGGTGTAGGTTATCTCATTAGAATCAATAATTAATTCATCTTCAGTTAATGTAAAAACAAGTTCACTATTTGTTAAATCATTAAATTCTAAGAATTCAAAGGCAGTATCAATATCAGCAACTTCAGGAAGAGGAGTATAAGTAGATTCAGCAAAATCTAACACGCGACCATCAACTGAAAAATCAGGTTGAATCGTCTCATACTCTTCAGGAATTTCAGAGTTAAGAATAGCTTCAGTTTCATCATCAGAGATAGTTAAAATAACATAACCATTATCTTCTTTTAGATAACCAGTTCTAGCTTCTTGATAGTAAAGGCGATCAGCATTTGAAAGAATAGTTTTTTTAACACTCTGATTTTCTGAAATCTCTAAAGTAAAATTCTGTTTCTTTAATTCTGTAAGCATAGAATCAAAAGCGAGAGAAGCTTCAGTTTCACTAGGAACAGTAAGTTTTTTAGTGCTTTCTTCTTCTTTAGCTACAAAATCGGTCTCAATAGTTAAGATTATTCCGTTACTCAAATAAGAGGCATAATAACTTAAAGAATCTCCTTCACGAATAAAGGAAGCATCTTGAATACAGTCTAAAGTTCCAGTTAAAGCACTTGAAAGTTGATAATTAAGTTTTATAAGCTGTTGTAAATGTGAAGTAACATCAATAGCATACTCACCATCCTCAATAGCAGTTATACCTAGTGAAGAGATAACATTATCAAAATAAGCAAAATCAGTTACCTCACTACGAACAATTTCAGCTTCTTTAGTTAGAGATAACTTTTCAATTTTATTTTCACTCTTTTCATAATACTGAGTACGGAAAACTTTACCAGTTTCATTGATAGATAACATAGTAAGGTAATCAGAACCTAAATAAGTTTCATACTTACTAGAGATAGCATCATCTTTTCCTTCAGTCGTAGTTGTGACTATTGTATGTGCATTAAAAGAAGTCGCATAATCTAGTAATATATCGGTTCTAGGAAGAGATGAACTTGATGAACTTGTGGAAGTAGAAGAATCTTTTGTGCTACTAGTAGAAGCACTAGAAGATGTTTGAGTACAAGCTGTAAGCGGTAAAGCCGCAATAACTAACAAGAGGGCTAGTTTTTTCATTTATATCTCCTTTTTTGAAAAAATTGTAACACATTTTTTATAAATTATAAATAGAAAACGACCTATTTTATTTCTATAACTATTACATTTAGAAAATAATGATAGTTTACATTTTCTTAATAGTACGTTTAAAAACAATAATACTATAATTTATTTGATAATTATGTGGATAGTAGCAGCCATTCTATAAGCTTTATTTTCTGGCATCACAGCGATTCTTTATAAATGTGGAATTAAAAATACTAATTCCGATGTTGCAACTGCAGTAAGAACTTCTGTAGTTCTTATTATGGCATGGCTTATAGTATTTATTACAGGTGCCTATACCGGAATTACTACAATCAGTTCGCACTCTTGGATTTTTTATATTATCTAGACTAGCTACTGGAGCTTCTTAGATCTGTTATTTTAAAACTCTTTCTCTTGGAGAAGTTTCTAAAGTCGCAGCTATCGATAAATCAAGCGCAATACTCTCTGTTTTATTTGCCATAATAATCTTTCCCGATGAAAGAAATCTCTGGTGGTTAAAATTAATCTTTCTCTTAATAATAGCAATCGGTACTTATCTGATGATAGATATTAAAAAAGGGGAAAAGAAAAATAATAAAAAGTGGCTGATTTTTGCAATATTATAGGCAGTATTTGCTGCTGCAACCTCACTTTTAGCAAATGCTGGTATTGATAATGTAGATTCTAATCTTGCTACAGCTATTAGAACCACTGTTGTTTTAATTTTAGCTTGGCTGATCGTATTTTTTCGAAAAGAAGGGAAGTTTGTTAAATAAATCAGGGGTAAAGAACTGATCTTTCTTATTCTTTCTGGAATAGCTACTGGTGCATCATGGCTTTGTTATTATTATTCTATTCAGCAAGGTCAAGTAAGCGTTGTAGTTCCTACCTGTAAATTGAGCATACTTATCACAGTCATCTTCTCTTTGATAGTGTTTAACGAAAAACTTTCAATAAAAGCCTGGATAGGTCTAACTCTATTAACAGCCGGCACAATCTAAATGGCGGTATTTACGTAATTAAGTTTTACATAATAAAAAAGGGGCTTATCGCCCCTTTTATTTACATCTGATCTTTTAAGTATTCGCCTGTATAATCTGTCTTTGTGCCGTAGGACAAATTATGTTCTTCATATGTTTCAGATTCGACGCCATTATCATCTGTCACATTAGCGATTGAAAGTTTTGTGACTTTATCTTGTGTTCCTTCAATCGTAATAGTATTGACACTATTAAGTTTATAATATTCAGTATCTAACTTAGAACCAGAAGTAAACACGATCTTGAATGTTCCATCGATATTAGTACTTTCAATAAGTTCTCTTGTAATAATAGAAAAACCATTATCTTCTGTAACAAAGCCACCTGCTACAAGTTCAGAGAAAATAATTTCAATCGTTGAAGCATCAGCATTTAAAGGACCGGGAGTGAAATAATCATGCATCGAAAGGACATTCATTCCACTTGTAACATTTTCAGTAATTTCCGCACCTGTATCTGTATAAGTATGGATACCATCTTCTTCAGCTTCATTTTGAATATGAGTAGTAGCAATTAATCCAGAAGTGAAATTATATGTTAAAGTTCTATCTAAGAAGTAATTATTATAAGCTGTTGTTACACCAGTAGCTGTATAACTTCCTAAATCTTCCCAAGTTACATAATCTAAATAAGAAGAACCTGATAGATTGACTGTATCAGTTACACAATCTGTCATATAAGCGCTGAGGTTATCGATCAAGGAAATCGTTACTTCTTCTGATAAGTCTCCTTCCGGAAGAGTAATAATCGATTTACGATAATCATCTATATTCTCTTCAGGAACTATTGAGGCATCAGCATCAGGAATAAAGCCTTCTTGTTTCTCACCATAAACGATATCTTTTATTTCACTTACTCTATATTGGTGAGCATCTTTTTCTCTATCATCAGTTTTATCACCATCAAATAAGAAATTAACTGAAGTTAATTTGATAATTTCACCAGTATACTTATCAAGCTCAACTTCCATTGAACCTTCTTCATAAGAAACATAGCCCATCTCAGGCATAGGAGGAGCATAAGCACCGATACGATAAATATAACTAGTTTCAGTTTCATCAATCGTTAAGTCTTCAATAACGAAGGAATATTCCGGTGGATAATTTGATTCAGGATCTTCAAATGTTGTAATCATGCTATCGACTACTGATTCATAATTGCTTTTCTCGTAAGAAGAAGGATTATTATAAGGGTTATTTTCTAAATAATTGATCCAGTTTTCAGAAGTTTTTTGATCATCGATATAATAGGCTACATAAGTTGAATCATCGATGATTTTTGAAGCCATATATCCTGTTTCAGTCTCAGTGACACTAGTATCAAAAACACCCTCTAATTGCTCTGTAGTTATTTGAACATCGAAGGCTCCTACATATGAGTGAACCTTTTGGGTAGTTAAGTAATTAGAACTAACAACACCAGTCATAAAGTTATCAACATACTCACGATAACTAAGAGTATAAGAAGTCATCGAAGCTTCTTTAAAGGCTCTTAAATTTGTAAGGAGTGTTTCTTCATTCTTTTCAAGGGGAACAAGAGGAGCTGAGGAAGATGAAGATGAAGAAGAATCAGAAGTAGAAGGAGAAGAAGTAGATAATGAACTAGAAGAATCGACAACAGATGTACTACTAGTTGAAGTACAAGAAGCTAGCATAAGAAGTGGTAAGACGAATAATAATGGTTTTTTCATAATAGTTTGTTCCTTTCCATCATAGATATTATTTTTGAAAAGCCTTTTAATTAAAATAAAAAGTTTTTGATAATCATTTTCTTTAAAAAATAAAAATGCGTTTATTTATCGAAATTTTTATAAATATTTTTATTTAAATTTAATTTATAAAACCGCTTACATTTTTCTTTATGAGTATCTTTTTTCTCTCTATAATTGACATTAATTATTTATCTAAAACTTAATTGATCTTCAAAAATAAAAGGGTTGTAGATTAATCTACAACCCTTTTAATCTTCCTAAAGTTAAATCGCTTAAATCTCAGGAGTATAAGGTAACTTGCAATCACCAATATCAGTAAATTGGAAACTAGCAGTAATAGTTGAGGAAACTCCACCGTTAGCGATAACAGCCTTAACATCCATATTAAAAGTTGAATCATCAACTATTGTAATAATTAAACTATCAGCTGCATATCTTAACTCATCATAAGAAGTTAAACCTAATGAATCATATACTGCAGGTATAATATTTTCACAGATCAGAGGAAGAGTTTCTTCTTTTGCAATATATTGATTAGAAGATTCATCTTTTGTAAAAACTGCAGAAGATAGTGATTTAATATCAGACATCAATTCCTGATAAGTATAAGAAACTTGATACATTTCAGTATAACTTGGATCATTAGGTTCAAAGTAGATGCTGCCATCATCTTCACTCATATTAGCCCAATATAAGTCACATATACCTTCATCATTTTGAACAAAATACATATCGAAGTAGTTAGCATAATCTGCTCCTGGCATCATCATCTGATAAAGAGCATTTTCACCATCAAAATAAGTTGACATTGTGACTTCCCCGTCCATCAAATTATTGAAGCGGAAAGAAGTAAGATTAGAGAATAAGGCATCGAGTTCCGGATAAGAATCAGTCGAAGGAGTTATGGTGTTTCCAATAATATTTACTTTATCAGTAGATAAAGTATATTCAAATGATAATGTAACATCGACTTTAGTATAAGTAGAGGTAGAAACATAGTTTTCAGTACCTTGCAAATTATCAGCATAAATAGTAGTTATATCTTCATCCACTAAAGTAAAATAAATATCTCCTCTGACTTCTTCTTGTAATAGATGACTAATAAATACTGAAGAATCATCACCACTTATTTTATAAGTAGATTCATCAACTTGTTCAAAATCTTCAACTTGTAAATTTAAAAATGGATTGCTATAAGAATCAGCAAATAATGTCCTGTTGCCTAAAGAATCAGTGACTGGTACTAAGCCGATTTCATTTTTATAAGTTAAATATTCTTCGCAAAGGAATCCCTCTTCATCCTTATAATAGGTTATATCAGTGGTTTCTCCATCCTCCCTTGTACTCAAGCGATCATATGCCCTAGAGCCAAAAGTAATTAAATCTTCACTATCATAGTCAGTATTACCTGAAATATAGTAGGGATTTTTAAATGTTCTTATCTTATTAGAAGTGCCTGAAATAGTTATATCATGTTTAGCTTTTTCTAAAGCAGTTTCTAAACTATTTTCTTCTTCCACACTTGATGAACTATCTTCTACTGAACTAATCGAACTTGAAATAGTAGTATCAGAACTTGTACTTGTACTTAAGCTTGTACTATCTGAAGAAGTAGTAGTAGATAAACCTTCTGAACATGCAGTTAACAAGAGAATAGGTAATAACAAGAGATATTTTGTTTTCATAATCTTTCCTCCTAAATATCTTTCATGAGTATAATGTAAACGCTAAAAAAATACATATATTTTTTTCAGAAATATAAATGAAATTAAAATAATATTTCATATTTATATTGATAAAACAAGCTTTTTATTGAGTTTTTTGCTTTAATACTAAATTTTATTATCATATTGTAACCGCTTACAATTATTGACATATGACTTTTATATTATTTTAAGCAAGATAAAAACATTTTATCTAAAAATATAATTTAGCTTATGTACCAAAGATCACTTACTTGCTAAATATGCAGTATAAATATTATATCCACCAGCAAGATGCTGACACGTATAACCTTTTTGGACTAAAATTCTAAAAGCTAGATAACTTCTAATCGCACTTTGACAAATTAATGAAATAACTTTTTCTTTATCTAATTGACCTATTTTTTCTCTTAATTCATCTAGAGGAATATTAATACTATTTTCAATATGACCTAAAGAATATTCTTCTTTAGTTCTAACATCAACTAATTGAACATTTTTATCTTTGCTCAAACTCTCAACATCTTCAGGATAAAATTGTTTAATTAAACCATCCTTTATATTTTCAATCATAAATCCGATCATATTAATTGGATCTTTAGCTGAAGAATAAGGAGGTGCATATGATAACTCGCTATCTTTTAATTCATACGCTTTCATCTTATTTTTAATTGCAAGAGATAAAACATCAATCCTTTTATCAACACCTTCTTGTCCTAAAATCATTCCTCCTAAAATCTGATAATCATCTTTTGAATAGAGAACTTTAATAATTAATTGACTTGCTCCTGGATAATAACTAGCATGATTATTAGGCGATAAATAAATTTTATCATAAGCAATATTTTTCTTTTTTAAGGTTTTTTCATTATAACCAGTAGAAGCACAAGTTAAGGAAAATATCTTAACAATAGATGTACCTAAACTTTTCATCGGATTACTTTTTGTAGTAATTAAATAGGTCGCTAAATCTCTTCCTTCTCTATTTGCTAAGCCCGCCAAAGGAATGTAATTTAGCTCATTATCAATAATGGAAGGAAGAGCGATTAAGTCACCGATAGCATAAATATTTGCATCAGATGTTTGATAATTTGAATCGACTTTGACTGTCCCTTTTATACTTAATTCTAAACCAGATTCTTTAGCTAAACTTGAATTTGGCTTCACTCCTAAGGCTTGAATTAAAATATCACTTTTTATCTCTTTATCAGAACATTTAATTGTCACTTCATTCTCTGTTGATATCACTTGTTCAACTTGTGAATTTACAAACACATCAATGCCATTTTTCATTAATTCTAAATTTATAAAACTGCTTAATTCAGGATCAAAATTAGTCAAAACATGATCACTAGCTTCAATTATCGTAGTTTTAATATTTAATTTTTGTAAATTCTCAGCGATCTCTAACCCGATAAAACCACCGCCGATAATAGTTGCTGAGTGAACTTTATGCTTGATTATATATTCTCTTATCTTATAGCTATCTTCAACTGTTTTTAATTCAAAAATATTGTCACTATTAGGCACTATTTTATTAGCTATAGCCCCCATAGCTAATATTAACTTATCATAATTATCATAACTTATAGAGCCATCAACTTCATCCTTAATAGTTATTCTCTTATTTTCACGGTCGATAGCGATAACATTTTTTAACGTATGAACATCAATATTAAATCTCTTTTTTAAACTATCAGGTGTCTGCAAAACTAATGTATTTTTATCTTTAATAATTGAAGATACATAATATGGTAAACCACAATTAGCATATGAGATAAAATTAGTTTTTTCATAAATAACAATATCAGCATTTTCATCTAAACGCCTTAATCTACAGGCAAAAGAAGCGCCGCTCGCAACTCCACCAATAATGATATACTTCATATTTTTTATCCTCCAAAAAAGCCGCTTATTAGGCGGCTTTAAGATTTTTACTTTGCAAATAAAAGATGTTTGAAAAGCAAGCACCAAATCAAATCGAGATAACCAAAAACGATGCCGAAGAGAGTAACAATAATGGCGAGTAAGAAACGTAAGAAACCTCTCTTTTCTGCCCAGTTACTCCATCTCACTCCAATTTCAATAATCCAATTAACGACAGGAATGAGAAGAAGTAAGATTTGAATGATGCGGGACTGCTTGTTAAACCATTTTTTCATAAAACAATCCTCCACTATTATTATTTTATCATATTTATAAAACTATCAAGGGAAATATTAATACCTACAATTTTATACCTCATAGGCTTAAATTATTAACAACCAATTTAATAAATGAATATATCTATAAATTTTTATTCTTTAAAATAAAAAAAGAGACCTAAATGGTCTCTGATTTATCATTTTAATCTTAAAGGCGCCTATTTAAGTCTTCGTAATCAATATCATCTTGATGTTCTTTTAATTCATTCATCAAAGAAGTAAGTCTCCCAAAATAAGCTTCATGTTCACTAGATAATTTATTTTTTTTATTTTGGAATTGAAGTCCCATCATTATAATAGAGACACCCATAGCAAACTCTAATAATTCATCTTTATTAGTAATCTTAAAAGGTTTATTAGCATCCTTTTTAATTTCTTTTATTAATTCTACTGAGTCATCACTTAAGATATATGCCATATTCAATACCCCTTATTTAAAGATGATTATATCGGATTTTATATATATACACAAGAATAAAGATTATTTTTTCATTTTATAATTAATTAGAGCAGCTCCTCTTCTATAAACGGTCTGTTTTTTTATTATCTTATAACCTCGATTAATAAAAAAAGGCAAAGCAGTAATAGAAGCATCAACAGTTATTTGACAATTAGATATTCTCTCAAGTTCATCAACTATTAAAGTAGCTATACCTTTATTTTGATAAAGAGGCAATACATATAAATGGTTTATATATCCTTCCTTTGAAATATCACCGTACCCAACTATTTTCCCGCAGCATAATGCAACAAGCGAATAATGATTCAAAAAAACTTCATTCCACTTTTCTTTATCAACTCCTGATAACCAAGCATCCATTTGTAACTCATTATAATCATTGTTGCACGTACCTAATATCGATTCTTTAAATATACTAACAATCTCATCAATATCTGTTAATTGATATTTTCTCAATTCAATTTTCATTTTTATCACCACTTATCAATAAAAATCACTAATATTATAATATACAATATATAACTAATCTAAACATCGTTGATAAAACTAATAACATAATTTTATATAAATTAGATGAAATTGTATCATCGAATTCTTATAATTATTTACTATTTTATCTTAGTATAAAAAAATTAATTTGTATCATATTATTTAATTTACTTATTTTCTTATATAAATATAAAACAATATAAATATTTAAAAATAATTTATAAATAAAAATGCCGGGGGACTTAACACACCCGGTCACAATGCCAGGGGCGAACGCTTACCTGGTCACGCTCAACAGAATGTTGATTGGAATAAGTATAGTGATAGAAAGGAGTAAAGTCAATGATAAAGTTAAAATTTATACCAGATTATTTTCCTATCATTCTTATACCTTTATATTGAATATTCTTTTTATGCTTTTATATTATTTATCTTCCTATTTATGGATTAGTATTATTATTTTCACCATTTAGCTCTAAAAAATCATTGATTAGATATTATTCAAAACATTTTAGTAAAGAAGTATTAAAAAATAAATATTCAACATACTTTTAATAATAAAAAAACTCAAGTATTTAGCTACTTGAGTTAATAAACAACTTGGGGCGGCTAATGGGACTTGAACCCATGAATGAACGGTTCACAGCCGTTTGTGTTAACCACTTCACCATAGCCGCCATGTAAAGGCTCAAAAGAGCCTTGAAAACTAAATCTTACGGTTGTAGAATTCGACGACCTGAGCCTCATCGATATCGGCATAAAGTTCATTTCTTTCAGGATAACGGACGAAAGAGCCTTCAACTTTATTAGGATCAGATGTGACAAAGGCAGGAATAGAAGGTTTCTTATCGATAGCTTCTTTGATGATCTTAAGATTCTTAGAACTATCTTTAATAGCGATATTATCACCTAAAGAGCAGAGATAGGAAGGAATATCGACTTTCTTACCATTGACCGTAACGTGACCATGAGTAACTAACTGACGAGCTTGTTTTCTTGTTGTAGCAAAACCTAAACGGTAGACAAGATTATCAAGGCGTGACTCCAAAATTTGTAAGAAGTAAACACCTGTGACTTTGGTTTTATCTTTCTTAGCGATTAAGAAGAGACGGCGGAATTGCTTTTCAGAAACGCCATAAGTGAAACGTAACTTTTGTTTTTCAGTAAGCTGAGTGCCGTATTCAGTCTTCTTTTTAGGACGAGCATCTCCATGTTGTCCAGGAACAGTAGTTCTCTTTTGTAATTCTTCTCCAGTTCCAAGGATAGAATAACCTAAACGTCTAGATTTTTTCCAGACAGGTCCAGTGTAACGTGACATAGTTTTCTCCTTTCATTATGCACTGATGCAATGATAGGACGTAGATCATTCTTTTTCGGATGAACGTCGTTCGCTTGCGTAGCCAAGCTACTTTATATGGCGTCATCGGACAAAAAGCTATCTAACGTGCTACTAAAGCAAGAGGTATTTTAGCAAAACTATATTTATTTAGCAAGATATTTTAATTCTTTTTTTCTTTAAATCGATAGACTTTCACTCCGCCTATATAATTTAAAATTAAATAATTTTTATCTTCGCTAAGAGATACGACTCTTTTTTTAATGACTATACTCTCTAATAATGTAAAATTCACATATGAAAGAATAGATAAGCGGCTAATTTTTAAGTTATCATTGTAAGTGACAACAAAAATTAACTCCCTTTTCTCATCAACTAAAAAATCTACATCACAATCATCTTTTCCAATGTAATTATCAACTGAAGCGATCAATTTTCCGTTTTTTGAATAGACAGCTATTCTTTTTTCCTCTAAAGATATATAAACAGGATTTTTTCTTGTTAAAAATATCTTTTTAAACGGTGGAAGTTTTATAGATGAAATAATCTTTTTTTCACTAAATATAGCTACTTCATTACTAGAATAAAGAAGTAAACAATTTAAAAAACTGGAGTAACTGAGATGATCAAAATGAAATTCATCTTCGAAAAAATATACTTCTTGTGTTCCACTATTTAATTCATAGACTAAAAGTTGTGTCTTCTTATTAAAATCATAAAGGATAATAATATTTCCATTATGTAAAATTACATCTTTGATTATAGTATCTTTAAGAATTGTAAGGTTAGCTATTGAAAATACTGGGCTAAGATTATCAGATTGAAATATCGTCTCCTTCTTTTGATTGAATGGAAGTAAAAGTAAAAATAGATGATCTTTTTCATCTTTTTTAATCACATCAGAAAAATAAGGAAAAGAAGTCTGAAAGAGAATATTCTTTAAACTATCATTTAATAGATAAAGATTCTTATCATCCTTTAATAAGAAATTGTCTCCTATTGGTGAGAATAGAGTGTATTTATCTATACTCTTAAAATATGTTAAAAACTTCATCCACGTTTAGAATTTACTACCATATTAGCTAACTTACTACTTAATTCACTATTTAAATCTTCCTTTTTTATCCTGTAAACCCAGTTTTTATCTGAAAGGATAGAAGGAGTATTCATC
This sequence comes from uncultured Bacilli bacterium, assembly GCA_944349335.1. GTDB lineage: Bacteria > Bacillota_I > Bacilli_A > RFN20 > CAG-288 > Enterosoma. The sequence goes on along the minus strand of CALVMW010000002.1, from coordinate 179,702 downwards.
CTTGTTTCATTACCGCTTAATAGAATATCTTGCATCGGTAAAATAGCTGTTCTACAAGCTGTATTTAAGGCTAAAATAGTGATACTGAAAGCAAGTTCCTTAATATTATCACCCTTAAATTCGACATTTAGTTTCTTACACTCACTTTCGACATCTTTTGCTAAAGTCTCTAAGCCTTCTTTTGAAAGACTAGATATATATCCAACTAAGGACATATTATCATGAGTGCCGGTATAGCAGAAATAATTTTCTTGGCAATTTGAGGGTTTATGTTCATTAGTTTCATCACCATCAAAAGCGAATTCTAAAACTTTCATTCCAGGATATTTTGTCTCTTTTAATAGTTTTCTAGCTTCATCATCAATAAAACCTAAATCCTCAGCGATGATAGGTAAATCGAGTAAACCATCAAATAATTTACTACCAGGTCCTTTAACCCATTTACCGATAACAGCATCCTCAGCCCCATATTTAATAGTGTAATAAGCAGCTAAACCTCTAAAGTGATCGATTCTTAAAACATCAAAGTGTTCAAAGTTATTCATCAATCTCTTTCTAAACCAAGAATAGCCATCCTTCTCCATGCTTTGCCAATCATAGATAGGATTGCCCCAAAGCTGACCTTTGGGAGCAAAGTAATCTGGCGGACAGCCAGCAACTAAAGTCGGTTTATAATCATTATCGACTAAAAAGAGATCAGGATACTTATAAAATTCTAATGAATCATAAGCTAAATATAATGGCATATCACCGATAATAGATATACCTTTAGAATGAGCATAAGAAATAAGTTTATTGTACTCTAAAAGAAATTCGTACTGTGTCCAAACATAGAATAGATAAGTATCATGATGAGTTAAAATAATTTCTTCTTCTAATTCTTTTGAATAATGACGATAATGTTCACTCCACTGATAATGCGGACGATAATCATTTAAAATTTTTAAAGTCATATAGAAGGCAAAATCGCGATATTTACCTTCTTCTTCAAATTTTAGAAAATCTCTATCTTGTTTATCAAAACGAGAAAAAGCTTTCTCTAATATAGAGATACGGCTATTAAATAGCATCCCATAATTGACTCTTGTCTCATCAATATATAATTTACTATCATCTATTTCTTCTTCTTTTAATAAGCCTTTATCTACTAAAGTATCTAGATCAATAAAATAGTAGTTTAAACCTGTTGAAGAAGGAGATTGATAAGGAGAATCACCATAACTAGTGACATTTAAAGGAAGAATCTGCCAATAAGACATCTTCGACTCAGCTAAAAAATCAACAAACTTATATGCTTCTTTTCCTAATGTACCTATACCATGAGCTGATGGTAAGGAGGAGATATGAAGGAGAACACCTGCTTTTCTTTTATTTTCCATATATTTGCACCTGTTATTATTATACTATGATAACATAGTAATAAAATAAGGAGAAATATTTATGGCAAAAAGAGAACTAAACAGCAAAGTTATCTATCAAGTATTTGTAAGAGATTTTCCAAAAGATGGTACTCTTTCATCTGTCTTAAAAAAGATTGATTACTTTAAAAAGTTAGGTGTCGATATTCTCTATCTTATGCCTATCTATCCTATCTCAAAAATCAATAGAAAAGGTAGCTATGGTTCACCTTATGCGATAGCTAACTATAAAAAGATCGATCCTTTATTAGGAACAATCAACGATTTAAAAAAGATTATTCTTTCGGCACATGAAAAAGGTATTAAAGTCATGTTAGATATGGTCTTTAATCATTCAGGTTGTGACAATAATCTATTAAAAGAAGCTCCTGACTTTTATTTAAAAGATGATAAAGGCAATTTTACAAGAAAAGTAGCTGATTGGTCAGATGTTTATGACTTTGATTATCAAAATAAAAAAGTCACAAAATATTTTTGTTCGATTTTAAATTATTACGCTGATTTAGGAATTGATGGCTTCCGCTTTGACGTCGGTTCATTAATTCCTTCCTCATTCTATAAAGCTGCTAGGCGTTATTTAGGTAGCGATTCTCTATTTTTAGTTGAATCGATTTCTCCTGATTTTTTATCTTCTATTCGCTCACATGGTTATAAAGCCTATTCTAATGCTGAGTTAGCTGAAGCGAGTTGTGACACATTCTATAATTATGCAAGTTTTGTTCACTTTACAAAATATATGCAAAGTAGATCGCTAGAAGATTTAAACCTTTATAAACTTGCTTTAAATGATGAAGAAAACAATTTACCATCTGATAACTCTATAGTGAGAACCCTTGAAAATCACGATAATAAGAGAATATGTTCTTACTCAAAAAAGATGAATGTCGCTTATAATCTATCGGCTTATTCTTTCTTTACAAGAGGACCAGCCTTCATTTATCAAGGACAAGAAGTAGGTTTAAAAAAATACAATTCACTCTTTGAAAAAGAAACTATCAATTTAGATATCACTAATAAAAAATATTTTGATTTCTATAAGAAGCTCATCAGCTTAAAGCACAGAAAAGAAAATATTAATCTTTTAACTTCTTATTATCCTTTTACTGAAGAAAATTATATGTTAGTTATCAATACCTATAAAGATCAAAGAAAAGAATACGGATTATTTAATTTTACTGAGAAAGATATCGATATTAAAATTGATCACATTGCGGAGGGAGAATATCTTGATCTTTTAAGTAATAAAAAAATAACAGTTAAAAAAGGAAAGAAGTTAACTCTTTCCTCTCCTCTTTATTTACAAGAGATTAAGTGAGAATAAGAAGTTATCGCATCCTCATCACCTAGACCGATAGAATAATAATTCTCGCTTCCAATATCAGAATACGCTTCTAATAAAACAGCTATCTCAATTCTTTTATTGATGCCATCATAATGAATAGTAGGAGTAATAGCGTAATTGATGCCTTCTATTTCTACACTAGAAAAACTAGCTGTAATAAGTGTAGATAACTTATCAAAATGAGGATTTTTACCGACAAATATAGGTAAAGAATCAATTCTATCTGCTAGATCGATTTTAATCTCATCTAAAGTGATAATCACTTTTTGTTCTTTATTACTATCGACATAATAACTACCACATAAATCTTTTAAATCGACAGGTTTAAAAATGTGAAGTTTAAAACTTGGATTTAAAAATTGTAATTTAGATGATTTAAAAAGTAGATAACTTTCCTTATCTTCTTTTACTGATGTTAAATCGATTAAAACTTTTTTATCAGTATAAATAACTTGATAATCAGAAGTGATACTTAAATCTTCTAGTTCAGCTTTAGGAGAAGAAAGAAGAGATAACTCATGTTTTCTTCCTCCCATTAAAAATAAATCGATATTAATATTATCTTTATATTTTTTATCATCGAAATAGAGGGTCAATTTTCTATCTTTTTCCATCATCTATCCTTTTTAAATTTACTATAAGAGACACTAACTAATTCTTCATGTATCTTAAAATACTCACAGAAAGTATCGACTGCTATTTTATTAGATTTATAAGCAAAGTAAATAGAAACAATTATTATTTTATTTCCATCCTTATCAACTGTGCTTTCAGAATCGATATTTTTAATAATAAGATTATTTTCATCTGCTTTTTGATGAATAAGTGAAAGAATCGGTATATCGCTCTTACAGAATATTTTAACTTGTGGAGCTCTTTTATCGATTATTTTTTCAACATAGACTAAACCGATTAAGAAGAAAAGAGCAATAACAGTGGCGATGATCGCTTCTAAAACAAAACCAGAACCACAAGCTAAACCGATACCACCACACATCCAAAGAGTAGCTCCGGTAGTTAAACCTTTGACATTAAATCCGATTTTAAAGATACAGCCGGCACCAATAAAACCGATGCCGCCGACAACGGCTGCGCCAATCCGGGCAGCATCAAACTCGACGCCAACTGCTCTAATCGCATAGATCGAAATAGTCATCATCAAAGATGAACCTACGGATAATAAAACGTGAGTTCGTAAGCCTGCTGATTGTCCTCTTAACTCTCTTTCTAAACCAAAGAAAGAAGATAAAACACCAGCAACAAATATTGTTATTAGGGTAAACAAAGCTATGCCATACCCATTGTACTTGTCAACTAAAGATAGAATCGCATCGTCCATATATATCTCCTAAAAATGCTTGGAGATAATTATAACAGGTTATTTATCTAAATGGAAGCGCTTTCTAGTCTTCTAAACTAAATCCAGGAACAATATTAGCAAAGTTAAGGACCATAGAAAGTATCGCTAAGGCTAAAGTTAAAAGGAAGATGATAGAAAAAGTCAAATAATAGCCTTTAGAAGAATGGAAAATATTACTTAAAGCAGGAATTTCAACTTCAGAAGTATAAGATTTTACTGTTCTAAAAATAGAATAACCTAATAGACAAGGAGAGAAGATTATAGAGATAATACCAAAGGCGACAAAATTGATTACTTGTTCATGTCCAGCTGCTTCATAAGAAAGATTAGGAATACAAGAGAGTATTGAAATAACTAATAAAACAATAGCTAAGGAAATAAATGAAGAATCAAAGATTGCATAAGGATCTTTTATCTTTTCATCACTATTATCTATAACTAATTGAGGAGCAATATTACGGAAGAGTTGACTCTTAGCTAAGATATATAGTGGCTTAGCCAGTAAAGCAAAAACAACGATACAAATAACTAGTGAAGGGAATATATATCCTAAATTATAAACTGCAGAATAAGACATAGCTGCGCTTGAAAAATTAGGATCGATAGAGCCATTAGGATTAATATCCCAAACGACGATACAACCAGAGAGGAAGGAACATAAAAAGCGCAATAGAGCAGCAATAATCATTCCTGAAATAAGAAGTGAGGTTTTCTTTTGATAAAAATATTTAGTAAAGAAACCACAGACGCCAATAATTCCATATCCTAAGATATAATCAAGCAATATTGAGCACCAATTATAAGTATAAGCACCACCGATAAGCATCGATAATGCGCCAAAAATAATTGAAATACCAAATCCCCAAACAGGACCACAGATAAAACCGACTAAGAAAAGAGGCAACATAGCTAGTGATATTGAACCACCGCTCGGCCAATTCAAAAATGGAATGTAGTTGACGACAAAGTCAAGAATCAAAGCGATAGCAAGCAAAGTTGCTGAAATAACCATCTGAGAGATTGCTTTGTTAGTAGAGAGACGACTTGAAGTTTTCATAAACTTCTCCTTTCTAAAAAATCCTGACCATGTCAGTCAGGACCAAAATACGAAAGGAATATATTTTTTACTCCCTACACTGGTCTTAACCAACAGGTTCTAAGCGTCAGGTTTAAACCTTCTCAACTGCCTAGCAGTTCCGCTGTAAAATACTTTTTTATTCTAATGCAGTACATTACTATATGCAAGAAAAACCATTTATTTAAAACTTTTTTTATTATTATTCTTATAAATAAACTTATAGTCACCTTATATGACTATCATTATTTTAACGCAAATAAGACTATTTTGATACTTTCATAAAGCGATGATAAGTTTTTTCCTCATAAAGAATAAAAATATATATAAAAAGAAAATGATATAAGTATCTATACTCTTTGTACTAACTTCTAGTTTTAACACAAAAAAAAGGTTTGACAGCATATTTAAGCTATCAAACCGATATTTTTATAGTGGCTAGAAAGACCAATTTTGATGCACTTGCGACCCCTATTAACAAAATGCAACCCCTTTGCCAATTTTGCGACCCCTGTAAAAGGTGTTTATTACAATTGCATCACTTACTGCATCGGTATTATAAATCTACTCACCTTAGAGTATAAAATACAAACATCATAAGTAAAATATCACTTAAATTTAATTTTTCTAATCAAAAAAATCTTATTTTGTGTTTTATTTAATTTATTGGATACTATTTCGAACTTATTAACCCCACTTTTATTAAGTATGAAATTAAAATATAGTTTCTACTAGATAATAATTGTTATCACTATAAATAATATCCGGTATATAAATATTGCCTCTTGAAATCAGTTATTTTGTTAGAAAGTTTTCCTTAGTTTAAATAATACACAAGCTCTAATCTTATATTCTTCTTCTCCTTATCAAAATTGGAATAGCAACTTTTATCAAAGCCATTAATTTCAAATCCCATTTTCTTATAGAAATCAATTGAAACTACGTTATTGCTTTGAGTTTCTAAAATAATAGCTCTTGCTTTAATCTTTAAAGCATATTTCTCTATATATTTAAATAATAGAGTGCCAATTCCTTGTCTTCTATAATCTTCTTTAACCCAAATTGTTGTTAATCGTAGTCTATTAGAATATTCGAGATTTATTTGAATACAAGCAATTAAATTATCATTTTCTAAAACACCAAATGCTTTACAATTTTTATAATATGAAGGATAAAGAATTTCAGGAAAATCACAATCTATTGGACAATTTAATTCCTCATCTGACTTTTTTAATATAAAAGAAATATCAACTCTGTCATTGTTATCATTTATTTCAAAATCATAAAAATAATGAGTTTTAAACTCCATATCTAAAGGATAATTTTTCCATTTATTTTTAGGTAAATAGGAGATTTTATAATTCATAAATTAATTTTAACAAAAAAGTACCTTAATAGGTACGGACTTTTAATGATGATAAACTAATATTTTTTTGATATTTTCGGCACCCCTACCTCATTCGTCACTAAAATAGAATCGAATATCATAATTATCTTAATTAAGAGCTTCTTCGCCATTCCAATATTTAATACCCCAATTATCAAAATCCCACTTAACATCATAAATGTTACATTCATAATGGATGTAATAGATTAAATCGTTAATAGAGTTAACAACAAAGTTAGTAGGATAATAATCAATATTGGTATTTGACTTATATAAAATAGGTAAAAATTCTCTTAGTTGATCAATATATTTAGAAATATCTTTATTTTGCTTAATTAGGTTAGATACTACTTCTCCTTTAATATATTCTTTTACAATAATTTCTTGTTCAATATCATAAGCAATCATTTTTGGAATCCTAATACCTAGATTTAATAAAGTTTGATAATCATTTAATTCAGATCGAATCTTATCTCCAAAATTATAATACGAACATGGTTCATGATGAATTTTCTTGACTACTACTTCACTATTTTCATTAGTGGCTAAATAAGAATAACCGCCTTTCCCATGACCTATAAGTTTTATAATTTTATAAGTATCATTATTAATTAAAATTAAATCGTCTTTGTCAAAGGCTTTATTTACCATTATTTCAAAACCTCCCAGTAGCCTGTTTTATTAGAGCCGATTCTTTTTATCAACCCTTTAGCTTTTAGATTCTTAATTAAGCGATCTATTTTTCTACTAGAAAAATTGGTTTTAATTATTATTTCTTTTTTAATTGCTTTATGGTTATCCTTTAAGACATTTAAAACCGCAATCTCGTCTTTGCTTATTTCGCCATTTATTTCGCCATTTATTTCGCCACTCTTATTTCTATCAATTCGAGAAAATTCAATTGTAAAATCATTTTCATTATTAATGAAAGATACGTCGACATTAGCTTCTTTGCATAGAATATAAATCTTTTTTAAACCATGACCACAAGTCTCAACGTCCTTACAAAGATAAAGAATATCTGCAATCGCTTGATTTCTTAAATAGGATTTTAAATCTCTTTCAAAAAAATCTGTTGGCAAATAATCATTAGCAAATGAGCCAGGATTTATGATTGAAATTCGATTAGAATAAATATCAATTTCATGTTGAACATTGCCATCATATCTTGCATGAGCAAAACAATTTATAATAGCTTCTCTCAAAGCAATCAATGGAATTTCAGGAATTTCTTTTCGTTCGATAGTTTGTCCATCAACAACAACTCTCCATCTAATGTTTTTTATAACAAAATCCATTCCTTCATTAATAAGATCAAATATGTTTCCTTTAATTGTTTTTAAATCCAAAATAGTTTCTCTTTTATCAGTTGCAAACACTACTAATTTTAATGTGATAGGATTTGAATTTGAAAATAACATCGCCCCTGCATTTGTTAAGTAATTATTTCTAAGAAGATTATGCTTTAACAATAATGATTTAGGATCAAAATTAATTTTTGGAAGTCTACCGCACTCAGTTGCATTATCATAAAATGTTTTTAAAGTTTCCATTTTTATATCAGATATAGTTAGATTAGATAATTTATCACACCAATTTTCTTCATACTCTTTAGCAATCATTATATTACGTAATTCTTTTGGTGTAAGTTCTCTATCTTCGTCAGCTACTCTTATATAATATTTGCCAAATGCTGAATAAGGTATGTCTTCACCTTTGAATTCAACTCTTATAACTTCAATTCCTTTAAATGTTGTTATTTCTATGTTAGGGAATATTTGAGGTTTAATTCCTTCATAAATTTTGCGTGAAATATCTCTTAAAGTTGAATCAGTAATTTCAAATTTATAAGGAGTTCCATCATTTTTAATTCCAAAAAATAATTCGCCATATTTATGCTTATTTAATATACTAGCAATAGAAATTATTGCTTCTCTTAATTCATTAGTTGTTTTTTTAAATTCTTTTCTTTCATCTTCGTGCAAAGCAAGTTACCTCCTTTATTTTATGTATATTGTACCGAATTTGGCGAAATAAATCAATACGATGGCGAAATAAATGGCGAAATAAATTTTGAAGTTCTAAATCACTTAATCCATCAAGAGCGACATCTAGAGTGACATTATTCTTTTTTCTGTCACTCTATTTTAATTTCTTGTAGTTATTAAACATTTTAAAGCAAAAAAAAGAATGATTAACTTCACTGATTAAAGTAATATTAAGTTTGGTAGATAAATTCAAATTGATTTATTTACACTATTTCATTATCCAGTAACCGTAATAAATCAGCAATTCTGTTCGGCTAATACTATAATAAAAGTTTCCGCCAAGTATATCACTAAGCTTCCATTTACTTAAATTTTAAGTATTTGTAATACCTGGTGAAACTTTTCTATCGCCAAAAAGTGGCTTCACTACTTGTATTTATGAAAAAAGTGACACCTCTATATGAAGTATCACTTTAGATTTCTAATATGGTACGCCCAAAGAGATTCGAACTCTTGACCCCTTGATTCGTAGTCAAGTACTCTATCCAGCTGAGCTATGGGCGCATGGAGGTTCCAGTGGGATTCGAACCCGCGGTTGAGGATTTGCAGTCCTTTGCCTTACCAGCTTGGCTATGGAACCGATTAAAAGTTTTTGCCATCCATTCCCCAATAAGGTGTCTCAATGTATTCGACATAAACCCTATTTGAAGGAATAGTAAGCTTTTCTGAAACTAACTCTGTCACTTTCTTAGTTAACTTATCATATGCTTCCTTATTACCTTTCCCATAAATGTTAACTTGAACGATGGCACAAGGAGCATCACTACCTTGAAAATAAAGAGAAGAGGAAGTAAAAGAACACATAAGGTAGATTTCACTCTTTCCAGGAAGGAGAGAGATGTATTGACCAAGAAGAGTTTTTAACTCTTTTTCTTGATCTTGAGCGATCTTTTGGTTAGTTCTTAAAGCGATATAAGGCATATGTATTTTGGAGCAGGCGACGGGAATCGAACCCGCGTGATCAGCTTGGAAGGCTGAAGTTCTACCATTGAACTACGCCTGCAAAAAAATGCTTTAGTATTATATCTAAGAAAGAAAATTATTGCAAGAATTATCTATAAAGAATAAGCTTTCTTGAAATATAATTATAGACCATAACAATAAGTGTACGGATAATAAAGTCAATAGGATATGAGAAGAATGTTAATTTAACATTTAAGTATAAATAATCATATAAGAAATATTGGATGCCGATACCGATAAACAAACCGATAATAGCTAATACTAAAAAGATAACTATTCCTTTAAAAGTGCGAGAAATATTTGTTTTAGCATTTTTATATACCATAAATGTTGACATTAAATAATTGATAATAACACCGATAGTAAAACCGCAAGCCGTAGAGACAATAGTTACATAGCTAGCAGTATTACCTTTAAAAAGAATAAACTGAACTAAATAGCAGACAATAAAATCAAAGACAGCAGCAACTAATCCAACGATAGCAAAACGGAATATCTCCCAGAAAAGAGCATTAGAAAAAGTTTTATTTTCTAAATACATCTTATAAATTAACAAACTATATATAGAAACTAAAATAGTTGAAATAACTATCGCAAACCCATTATTCACTGAAAAACCAGATAATAAAACAGAAATACAAATATAAGCTAAGATTCCAAATAAAGAGAGAATAATAAAGGGGAGAAGGTGTTTATTCTTTTTTCCTAAGTCAGGTTTTATATTCGAAGGTTTAACAATAAATTGGAAAAGATAAAAGATAATCACATCAATAAAAGAAAAAATCAAAGTAAAAAATAATAAGCTTTGATCAAAAGTGAAAGACATATTCTCAGAAACTACTATCTCTATCATCTTTGAAGAGAAAGGGAATACCTTAAATTGATAACACATCAAAGTAATCAAAGATAAAAGTAAAATGATGAAGAGATTATTTTCCACTTCATATAATAGAGATGAAAGTTTATTTTCTTGCCTTGGCACTTTATTCATAATATAAATAATAATCTTTTAAAGAAAAATGTTCAATTTCTTTCGAAAATATTATATCATTTTATAGTGTTTGGAGCCGTACCCAAGTGGTTGAAGGGGCTGGTTTCGAAAACCAGAAGTGGGTGAATAACCCAGCCAGGGTTCAAATCCCTGCGGCTCCGCCATCACTTATATAAAATGTTTGATGCATTCTTAGAACTTCTATGGGTGTTCAAACTTTTTTATTTTATATGATATAAAAGTACTTTTTAAATTACTATGTGTAACAACTTAAGTATAAAAGAAAAAAATTTATTTTTAAAATCATCTTTTTACAACATAAGTTTTTTTGAAAGATTAATTCCCTTAGAAAATTAAATAAAATCATTCATATTGGAGCCTATTCTTGTTGGAGATTAAGTTCTCTAATATAGATGGACTTTTTTATTGCTGAAATTTTTTATTTTTTTAAATTTCACCCAATCAAAGCATCCTAGTTTTCTCCATTATGGTGAGAAAAAGATATGTGTGCTCTTCTCGGAAAGGAGAAATTTTATGAAACACAAACTTGAAATCGGTGTTTCTAAGAATTCTCCAAAGAGTAGTGTCGTTACTTATAAGAAGGTATCACTTGATGTAAAGATCAAAGACTCAATAGGTAAATCAAACAAAGTAACAATCATCGTCCCTAGAAATTCAGTTAAAAGCAGAAACTAATAAGGGAACCTAATCTACTAAAGCTAAGTCGAGGTTTTTTTGATTGTGATGATGAGATAGAAGAAAATTTTAGTTATGATCCTTGTAACTCTTAATATTTGGTTAAAGAAATGAAAGATATGGGCTTTGAAATGGAAAAGATAAGGCAAGCTGTTTATACACTTAGTTAACCTATGAAACAGCTTGAAGCAGACTTAAGAAACCACGCTTAAAACTATAACAACAATTCAATTATCAAGTGGTATCTTGCTAATACTAAAGCTAAGGTAGATGTTAATGAAAATATACAACCATCAAAATTTAATTCAAGACTAAAAATAATAGATCGAACTGTGGCGACTATTATTGCTTATGCAACTTTAACTAGATACAAGTTGGACTATGAAAACATGACAAAATAGGTCGTTATTTTTCAAATTTCTTGACTTTTTCTGGGGGGGGGGTAAACTTATACAGGAGGTGACATTATGAAATTTTGTTTACATTGTGGAAACGAGATAGATGATAATGATGAGGTTTGCCCATATTGCGGTAAAAAAGTGTCTACTAAAAGCAAGACACAAACAACTACCAAATCAACAGGTTCTTATATTTCCAACGATAAAAATGATGAAATTAGTTCAACAACTAGAATAATTATTTATATCTTAAGTGCAATTTTTGATATACCTGGTACAGTTTTGTTTATTCTTTATGGAATTAAAGAATTTCAATTTCATTCAGAATATGATTTATCTGAGCTTAGTGAAGCTGGAATTAATGCTGTTCGTGAATTAACTGGTAATGATTTGAATATTACTTTGATTATTGTTGGCATTGTACTAATGATTTTAGGAGTCATTATATCGATTGCTCCAAAAATTATCAAATCAATTAAAAGATAATTTTAGAAAGGGTATTGGATAGTATGGAAGAAAAGAAAATTAGACTAATAGAAAAAAATGAAAATGCAATTTTAGGTCAAGAATCTGTTTTTGGTTGGGAATTAAAATCAAAAGAAAGAATTAAAAATGTGGTCTTTTTTAAAGCGAATGAATATACATTAGTTAGAAATAGAGATGAAAGTGAAGTAACTCAAGCACATAAGGATGTTGAAGCAAGGTGGGATGAACTTTTTGATAAATGGAATAACAAATTTATATTTAAGACTTATCCGTTTTATATTTATGCGATTTTAGCTAGTTTTGTTCTGCTTATTATTTGTCTTATTATTTCTTTGCTAGATATCCCTTTAGAAGGATTAATTGCATGCTGGGTTATTCTTACTTTGCTTTTAATTGGTGAAATTGCAATCATTGTTTTGCTTATTCCTAAAATAAAGAAAATTAATGATCTCGATAAAATTTCTCGTGAAATGAGACAAGTTAATTCGATACGAAAGGCTAAAAGTTCATCAAATTTAAGTAATCTAAAAGTTGCAGTAATTAATGAAACTCTATCTGAAGAGAATTTAAATGGTTTAAAAGTAAAGCTTTTGAATACTTTTCAAAATAAAGAATTATTTAAAATTTGTGATATAAATAAAAATGAAACTAATTATCAAGTTTTATTTGAAAAAGAAGATTTCAAATTACATATTTTATTACCAATAAGAAAAGACTTTGAAAACAGTTATCTTAAAATTTCTAATTCGATTGGTGAAGAATTCTGGGTTAATGATAATAAGGTTGATGTTGATGTTAATAGTGACAATCGTTTTATTCCTATTGATGGATTAACTAAAGTAATAAAAATTAAATGGTTAATTTCTTGTCCAGAGAACGGCGAGCTTAAAAAATTTGAACTTATGATAGAGTTACCGATAGCATTCGAAATTCAATAAATTATTATAGGGCTCCTAATCGAGCTCTTTTCTTTTACTCATAATATAAAGGAGGAGTTTTAGCGTGATTTTTAAAAGAAAAAAGAAGAAATTAGAAAATTTTAATTCTTTAGGTTTGATTAATGATATTGCTCTTCCTTTAACACCATTTGGAGAGAAGATAACAAATTCAGATGTGGTTCTAATATGTCTCGATAGGATAGCAAGTCAGTGTGCCAAACTTAAAGGTATATGTATTATAAGAAGTGAAGATGAAATTATTACAGAGAGGAACAGACACCTCTCTTTTTTATTGAAGTCAAAGCCTAATGAATACATGACGCCTTATCAGTTTATCTATAAGGTAGTTTCATTACTTTTACTTAATGATAATGCCTTTGTCTATCCGCTTTATGATAGAAACACTAGAGCTTAAAGCTTTATATACGCTTAATCCAATGATTATAGGTATTCCGTTATGTCCATGAAAGCTGAAGAATAACATTTGGGAAATAGGATATCATGGTAAAATCTCTTCAACCCTACTTATTCAATCATTTTTTGCATTCTATTAAAAAAGCACTAACCCAAATAAAAATTTTTCAATGATGAAAGAAAAGAAGCAAACAGATTGGATGATAATCTGAACGCTCAAATTTGAGAACTAAAACTTACAGAGATTACTATTCAACTTGGCGAAATTTTTATAAAAATCTTTAGTTCCTTATAATGTTTTTTTGACCGGTATTTCATTCTCTATTTACGACGTGTTAAACCTCGAATTGTATACATTGTATTAAAGTGTAGTATATTGTCATCACTAATTAACTTCTAGTCTAAAATGATCAAATTTAATTTAATCACTATCTATAAACTAAAAAGCTCTAAATCCCGCAATATGACTTAGAGCTTTTTATTTAATTAATAGAGAATAATTTATTCGATAATAGTACTTCCTATATCTTTAACCTCAAGAGTAAATGAGCCGTAGAAAGAAGTTGTTCCAGAGATAAGAAGATTATTATCAGAAAGAGTAACATCAAGAGAAGTGATATAAGTAGTGAAGTTACTAGAAAGATTTAAAATCTGTCTTATAGCATCAATAAAAGCAGTATCAGTTATCGTATATGTACCACCAAAATTAGCTTTAGCATCTAACTCATCATAAACAAAGTCAGAGAAAGCTTTGAAAAGGTCTGAACCGTATAAACTTGAATTATCTAATAATGTTTTATCTGTAACTCCACTATCAGTAAGCTTATAACTATAGATTCCGCTTTCTTCACTTACATATCCATAGGATTCATTACCAGCTTTTAAACTTTCAAAGCGATATTCATTATCAGTAAAATAAATATTATAAGAACCGACATCACTTAAACCAGAGAACGATCCAAAATTATTAGTAAAAACTAATGTGTAATTATTAGTATCTTTTAAATTATTAAATTTACTAACAAGAAAAGAGATATCGCTAGAATCAAAATTTCCATTTTCTTCAATAAAGTCTTCAATAACCTTAGAAGAATAAGTTCCTATCTCAGAGATAGTAACATTAGAATCACCATAACTTTCACTATGATAAGTATATGTAAAGCCACTATCAGTAATATCAGTAAAAGTAATGTAATCAGTATCAGAAACTGACGGGAAATAAGCAGAAGGGAAAGAGATTGATAAGAAAGTATTTAAAGAAGAAACGTCATCTCTTAAAACTAAATCTTCTCCTTCCTCAGTAAGAACAACTCCACTTAAATTGATATTTGAGAAATTGCTAAAACTTACATTAGACCAAAGATCACTATGATCAGAAGTCATGTAAGTAATCTCATCACCGATAGTTACTTCATCTCCATTCAATTTAAAGTTATAGATAGCTTCCCCTAAAACTAAATAGCCTTTTTCTGAAACAAATAAAGAATCGCTTGTTGAATGATAATAATCATCATTAAAAGCTACATCATAATTTACTCCACCGGTAGAGATAGTCATATGATACTTTTTAGTACCCTTTAACCCTTCTAAAAGAGCTAATAGATCGCTGCCTGTCTCTTCCTTAGGTCCATATCCTTGAGCTAAATATTCTTCTATCTCAAGTAAAGTTGTCTCATTAACATTAGAGACAACACCGACACAATCACCAACATAAGCAGCATTATCAGGTTCAAAATGAACAGTAGTTTCAATAGTATTTTCACTGAGAACTTTAACAGTTACTGTTATATATTCTTGAACAAAAGCATCACCATATCCAGCGAAGAGAGAGAAAAGAAGCTTATTTGATTCATCAGTGATCTCATAAGTATTATCTTCAGATTTAATATCAGTAAAGGCATCTAAGCGAAAATCATAGAAAGAGATAATAGCTTCATTATAAAGGTCGCTTACAATTTGACCAGAAGAGTTTCTTAAAGCCTCTTCAGCAACAACTTCTCTATTCTCATCTAAAGTATAACGGAATACTTCATTATCATTAGACTGAGCATAGCCATAAGCTGTTCCACCATGTTCCTCTTGGCTCGGCTCATAATAATAAGCTTTAGGAGTATAACTAAAAGTAGTAGTAACATCAAAAATTTCATCAACTAAAGTATATGTATAATTTCTTAAACTTGCTAAATTAGTCATAACTTCTCTTAAAGCAGGTAATTCCTCAACAGTAGATGATGAATTAGAAGAATCATTAGTAGAACTATCCGGGCTAGAACTTATTAAATCAGAGCTTGAAGAAGTAGAAGATTCAGTACTAGAAAGAGATGAATTAGAAGTATTCATCGAAGGTTCACTACAACTTGTTAAAGCTACTAAAGATAATAATGTTAAAATAACTTGACTTTTACGCATATAAATATATCCTCAACTTTCAAAGTAAATAATTATCAAAAAATAGAAAAATAAGCAAGAAAAAAGAGCTTTTATCTATTATAAATAGCTATATTAACTAACTATAAATAATAATCTTCTAAAAAAACAATAACAAATAATCTTTAAGTCAAAATAAAAAAGACATTGATTATTTACTGATAGAATCAAGTATCGCTAAGCAAGCTTTAGCTAATTGATCAGGACAGGAAGTAGGTTTATATCCACACTTAATACCTGACAATAGATTTACAATCTCTTCTAATTTTTTATTTTTACAAAGTGTAGCTACTCCTATTGTATTACCAGGGCAACCACCTAAAAAAGTGATACTCTCAACAACATGAGTCTTCTCATCATACTCAATCGTAATCAATTTAGAACAAGTAAACGAAGTTTGATATTCATAAGTCATATTTTTCACCTATTTTTAATCTCTAAACCGACTTTAAAAGCGTCAGCAACTTTCTTTCCTATTACATGATAGGTTCTATTAGCTTGATCAAAAGTAAGAACTTTAAACTTACTAAGATCGATTTTTCCCTCAGTTAAAATCTCACTATCGACTATAACATTTAAAATATCAGCGATAATCAATCCTTCCTCTTCAACAACTTTATTTAATCGACATTCTATTGTTAAAGGAAATTCTTCGATTACTGGTGCATTTATAATAGAACTTTTAACTGCGTGTAGTCCAGTTTTAGAAAATTTATCTTTATCTTGATTATAAGATACTATTCCTAAATAATCACATTCTTTAACATATTCTTCAATTGCAAAAGATACAGTAAAATCTTTATTTAGCAAAATATTCTTAGTTGTTTTATGAGAAGAATCTAAACAGATAGAGATCTTATTAGTATCAGCAACTCCACCCCAAGCCGCTGTCATACAATCGATAGTCATATCCTCATTATAGCTTGCAATCATCAAAACTGGCATCGGATAAATCAATGTTTCAGGACCTAAATTTTTCTTCATAATAAATACCTCTAATTATTATATAAAGTATAAAATATAATTTAAAACATCAAGCGATTAAATATCTAAACCACCAGTAATGTTATAAATGTATTCACCTTTTTCAAAATAGGCTTCTAAGCCATTATACGTCTTAGCAACTAAGATATTAATATCACCGACCTGATAACTATAAAATTTATCAGGATAATTATTCATAAGAATAAGAGTAGTATCACTTAGATATCTATCTAAGCGTTCATTGACTCTATCATAATATGAAACATAATCTTTTGCAAAACAAGTAAAAGAAAAATAACTGATAGGATCTTGAGGATTAGTACAACAAGGATCAATAACTCCATAAGAAATTGAATAATCGGGAATAATGCTTTTAGGAGCATTACTGATAACAGCATTTAAATTATCAATAGTCATATTCATTTGACGAGTCGAGATAGGATTTTTATTTACCATCGGAAAATACGCTGGATAATAAACAGAATCGTGCAATACTTCTAAATAATCTAAATTATATTGATAAGCGCCTTTTTCATCTATCGGAAAATCATAACGATATTCTCCTAATCCATCAGAAGTTAACTTATATATATCATCTACTCCTTTATATGAAGAAGGATCATATTCATAATAAGTTAAAGAATCTAAAGTATCCTTAAATTCTTGAAAATTATTTAAATCATCGATATCTACTTTCTCAAAATTAGAAAAATCATAATCGATCACTTCATAATCTATTACATACTCTTTACCTTTAATATTTAAATTTAACTGTGAAGAAGGAAGGAGGCTTTTAGCCTGCAAACTATATGAGACTGCTCTAGTTGAAGAGGAAGAATGCCCATAAGTAATATCTAAAGAAGTATCTTCTATTTCAATCTCTTCAAATATTTCGTCAGTATACTCTTTTAAAGGAAAAGTAACCTGAAGAGTATAATCAATACCGACCTGTAACTGTAATTTAGAAGGAGTTAGGTATGAATAAATAACCTCACTATCTTCTCTAATCAAAATATCAAAAACATAAGAATTATTAACTTCTTTTTCATCTCTTGTTTCATAGCCGCAATTAAGACAGCGATAAACTAAAGAATTACCAGATTCTCTTCCTTCATCAAAAACGTGATTACCGATACCACAGTCATCAGCAAATAGACCAGCCTTAGTTATCTTTAAATCAACATCTTTATAAGGCATGATAAAAGTATAGGATAAATAATCACCCATATCAGTAAAAGTAACTTCTTCACCGTTTAATAACGCACCAGCTCTATTTTCATCTTTAAGTTTAATTTCAACTTTACTATTAGAAAGATAACTACTTTCTAATGGTTCATATAAAAGATTGAAGTTATCCGTGATAGATAAAGAAAACAATTCATCCTGCTGACAACTAAATAAAGATAATAAAGAGAAAGGAATGATAAATAAACAAGCTTTCCTCATAATGATTACCTCTATAGTAATTATACTAAATATTATATAAATTATGAATCTAATTGAAGTTTTGCTAAATCTGTCAAAGTGATAACACCTAATAAAGCTTCATCTTTTTTACCATTCTCAGTAACAAGTAATAATCCGACTATTTTATCATGAGCTTTCTTTTTAATAATCATCTCAAAAGCGCGCCTGATATTCATATTTCTAGACACAAAATAAAATGATTCATTTAAATGATCATCTAATCCGATCACTTTTTGAAAATCATAAACTGTCAATTCCTCGTCAATCGTCAGAGAAGGATTATTTTTAACCAAATCAAAAAACGACGAGCGGGAAAAGACACCGACTACTCTTTTTTCATTATCTAAGATAGGAAGATGAGTCAGTAGATCATCTTCCATAATCTTCATTACATCTTTTATCCTCATACCTAAGGAAGCATAAGCGACATCCTTAGTACAGACATCATAACAAGAGTAAGGTGAAATTATACTCGTCGCAATCTTAATAAACTTATTTAAAAACTTTTCACTAGGAATACAGACATCATTTTCATGAGAGAGGATATTGCGAAGATCAGACGCAGTTTTTAAAAAATCATAGACGTCCCGATCAGCGACAATAGGATTTAGACGATTATAATAGATGTGATTTAAAGCGCGAGAAAAAGAAACATAATCATCTTTAAGTTTAGCGATAGCCAATAATTCCTTTTCTAACTCCTTAAATTTAGTAAGAAAAGTATCTATCCTCTCATCTTCTGTCATTTTAAGCTTTCACTATCTTTACTAACATCAACTATCGCTTTAGCGGTAGCTTTTAGATATTCAAATTCTAAATCTTCAATCTTACCTTCGTCCATATATTTTGTAATATCGACATCAAAAGGAACTTCATCGACGACAGGAATACCATGCTTAGAAGCTATATCATAATTTACTTTTCCATGGATATCGATCCTCATCTTACAATTAGGACAAAGAATATAAGACATATTCTCAACTAAAGAGAGAAGAGGAACTGAGAGAAGCTCAGCCATCTTAGCTGATTTTTCAACGATGAGGTCAACTAATGATTGAGGAGTAGAGACAACGATAGCACTAGAAAGAGGAATCTTTTGGAAAATGGTTAAAGAAACATCAGCTGTTCCCGGAGGCATATCGATAAGTAAGTAATCGACATCCCATAATACTTGAGTATAAAATTGTTCTAATAGTGTAGAAAGCATAGGACCGCGCCAGACGATAGGTTCATCAGGATGATTTAAAAGAAGATTAGAAGACATGATCTCAATACCTGTCTTACTTTTGACAGGGAAAAAGAGAGTTCCATCACCGACAACAGGTCCTTTAACATTAAATGCATAAGGGATAGACGGACCAGTAACATCAGCATCTAATATGCCAACTTTATATCCCATTCTTCTAAGTAAAACAGCTAAATAAGATGAAGTAAACGATTTACCAACTCCACCTTTACCAGAAAGAATGGCAACAGCATGTCCAACGTGAGCTTTTTTATCAGGTTCAACTTTAGGAAGAAAAGGGGCTTTTTCAGTTTCCGCCATTATTTATACCTCCTATGTAAAACTTCTTCAGCTTTCTTAGAACCAAATTCACCATCAAATATCGCATCATAGACCTTAAGTAAAGATTTATTTAAAGCCGAGACACGAATCTCTTGACTATGATCTATATCATTTAAAGCTGAACTACGCATATCTCTAACTTGCTGAGGAGTGACACCCTCTTTAGGTAAGTGCATAGGTTGACCTGCACCCATAATACATCCACCAGGGCAAGCCATAACTTCAACAAAATGATAAGGGCAATTACCTTGTTGTACTAAAGAAGAGATAAGCTTAGCTCCTACCATACCACAGTGACAGACCTTGATCTCTTGACCTGCTAAAGTGATCGTACATTCCTTAATATCAGCGGATAAAGGAGAAGGAGTAAAAACTAAATCATCAGTAAATACTTTACCTGTATCTAAATAGATACAAGTTCTAATAATCGCCTCTAAAACACCGCCAGAACGGCCAAAGATCGTAGCACCACCGGTGCTCTCACCTAAAGGATCATCAAATTCACCATCTTCAAGCGAATTAAAATCTATTCCTCTTTCCATGATGAGATTAGCTAAATCTTTAGTTGTCCAAGTATAATCCACATCAAAGAAACCATCAGTTGTATTATAAGGTAACTGATTCTCATTTTTCTTTAAGATACAAGGGACTATAGAAACGACTACTAAGTCCTCAGGATTAATAAACTTTTTAGCGGCGTAATATTTTCTAGCGACAGCGCCAAAACAACCTAATGGCGATTTAACAGTCGATATTAATCCATCAAAGAAATTTTGATAAGCACGGATTGCTAATTGAACCCAACCGATGCAACAAGAATTAAATTGCGGATAAGGTCCGCCTTTCTTGATCCTTTTTAAGAATTCCGCACTTTCTTCAACAACAGTTAAATCAGCTCCAAAATCAGTATCAAAAACAGCTGAAAAACCGATCTTTCTAAGGGCAGTAATCATCTTACCCGTAACTTTTGTACCGATAGGTAAAGAGAACATCTCACCTAAAGAGACTCTAACCGCAGGGGCTGTCTGTACAATAACAACCTTACTGCTATCCTTCAATAATTCTTCAACTTGACTTACTTCAAGTTTCTTAAGTGGTTTAGCGACATTATCCATATTAAAACATTTCCTTGCTTAACAATTATAAACAAAAAGCCTTATTTCATCAATGGCTATTTGCTTTGAAATAGCTTACTAAATTCATAGCTAAAGTAAAATATACTCTATCTAGATTACTTGCACCTAAATTTGTCCCACCATAATATCTAACTATGATGATTAATATATCTTCTAATTTATCTTTATCCATATTAAAAGCCGTCTTTTTCATAGAAGAGATAGGTTCTCTATCTTCTGAAAAAAAAGAATTATAAATACCATAATTATTCTTTATTCTTCCTACTTTTAAAAAATGGCGAGCTTTAGGATGTTCACTTTGGCACTCTAAAAGCTTCTTTTTCACTTCTTCCTCATCTTTAACTTTAAAAAGATAGGCATAGAACTTCGATCTTTTTTCTTCGTAATATTTAGTATAAAAACAATCTTTTATATTTTGACTTATCACGATTTTAATTTTACAATATCTAGGAAGATTTTAGGAGAATAAAATGAACAAATACAAATTAATAACTGATTCTAGCTGTGATTTACCTCAAGGTTACGCTGATGAAAATAATATTTCCACCACTTGTTTAATCATTACTCTAGGTGAAAGAGTTTATCGTGACAGAATCGATATCACACCTGACGAATTGATGAATCTAAGCTTATCCCAAAATATCATCCCTAAAACTTCAGCTTTGAACATCAATGATTTATCTGAAGTATTTAAAGAACACTTAAAGGAGAATGAGCATATCTTCTATCTTCCCATCTCTTCAAAAGTTTCAGGTATGTACAATATTGCTAATATGGCCGTTGAACAGATCGGGGCTACTGATAGAGTTCACGTCTTAGATTCAAAAGAACTATCTACTGGTATCGCGCCTTTAGTCTACGGCTTAGTTGAAGACTTTAAACGTGACTTAGATGTTGACACTATCATAAAAAATCATTATGAAAGAGCTCAAAGAGTCTACTTGTCCTTTGTCATCGATACTTTTGATTATCTTTATAAAGGTGGACGTTGCTCCGGTATGACTTATATCATGGGAAATAAACTTCATCTCCACCCCATTATTCGTTTAGATGATGGTAAAATGGCCGTTAGAAAGCTCGTCAGAGGTAAGACAATCGACAAAGCCTTAGATGACATGATAAGTACTTTTAAAGTCAATCTTGATAAAGGAAATGTCGATCTCTCTTATCCTATCTTTATTCCTAATGTCACCGCCCCTAGCGGAGTTAAAAAGATGAAAAAAGAACTGACTGAATTAGTCGGTGATAAGATTCTCTTCCCCATCTCTGCTTCAGCTATCATCTGCTGCCACGCTGGACCTAATACAGTCGGCTTATCATATATGTTAAAAAATCCCTTAGATTAATCTAAGGGTTTTTTAATCCACAATGGTTCTACTCTAAAATCATCAACTTTAAGTAGATCCTTTTTAAAAGAGAGATGATATTCATTAAGATACATTCTTTTAGCTTTATCAAAAGCATATCTCTCATCTCCGATAAGAGTGAATCCCGCTTTCTTTAAAGCGAGACGAATTTGGTTTTTTCTACCAGTTTCAATTCGTATTTTTAATGCTGTTCCAATATTGATATAATTACAGGCTTCAATATGAGTAATCGCTAATTTACCCGCCTTTATATCCTTTGTTTCATAGACTTTAAAAGAATTAGGATTCTGCACAAGATATTGAACAATCGTATTTTTATAATCTAAATTGATTTTTTCTTTAATAACCGCTTCATATTCTCTAAGCACTTCTCTTTTTTCAAAAGCGCTCTGAAGTTTTTCCTTCATCTGATAATTTTTAGCAAAAAGAACGATGCCGCTTGTCTCATAATCAAGACGATGAACGATAAAAGGTCTCTCCTTCTTTTTTAACAAGTACTCATAAACAAAATGATATAGATTATTATTAAACGTCTTTTTATCTTTAGTCATAATCGTAAGAAGATTCTTTTCTTTATAGACTGCCAAAATCTCCTTATCTTCATAAATAATATTTAATAAGTTTTTTTTCATAAATTGTTATAAAGATTAATAAAGAAAGGAATATTATGAATAATATCTAATAGATTATCTTTCTCTTCATCAGATAAAGATGAAATATCTCTATTATTCATAAAGATAATAAATTCTAAGATATCATCTCTATCCTCTTCTCTTATTTCTCTAACTAATGAATCAAACACTTTATACTGAATACTCTCATCAAAACTATCAGTTAAATATGCTAAAACATCCGAATTAGAAAACACCTTGTACAACAAAAATTCATAAGGAGTGAAAGAATAAGTATCATTATAAATATACGCGATATTTGAATTAGTTAAAGCATTATAGAAAGTTTCAAAAGAGTCTAAATCATAGTTTTCACCAGCTAAAAGAGAAGAAAGATTACCAGTGATAATTTCAGAGAATAATAAATTCATAACTTCAAAATCACTTCTATCAGTCATAGGAAGATTAGAGATAAGAGAATAAAAATCAAAATGATCAACAAAAGTAGCGACATTAGGATCAATACTAATAACATCTAAAGCGCGCTGATATATTGTTATTCCAAAATAAGAAGCAAACTTAGACTGGAGTAAATAATCTTCACAATCACTGATAAAATCAGCAAGAATAATTCCACTAAGAACTTCATCTAAATCTAAGCCCTGTAAATAAGATAAAAAGGAAGTAAGACCACTAATCTCACCATAAGTGCAATAAGTAAACTGATGATCATAACCTTCAAGACTAATTAACTCATATCTCTGTCTATTAAAAAGACACCTTTCAGATTCAAAGAAATGATCTAAAGCTCCAATTCTGTTATAAATATCATAATGCTTTAAGAATTTATCGATAATAGTAGTCATATTGGTATTGATATCAGTAGAAGTATTACCTTCAATCAAGATGTAATTTATCAAATTAGTTGAACTTAACTCACTTAAAATGACATTTAAAGATTGCGTATCTAAATCTTTTAAGGGATCTGAACTAATAAAACTAAATTTATTCTTCAATTCTAAAATATGAGAAATATTATCCGCATCCTCTTTATATAATGAATTACGCATCTCTTGAAAAGTAATGTTGATACCGACACTAGAAAAATATTCCTGTAAAGAGTTATCAATAATATTGATAATAGAATCAGATAAAATCTGAGAATCTAGTCCTTCATTAAGCATATTTTCAAAAGCTTGAGAATCTTCTAAATCAACATCATCGATCAAAAAACTAGCATTTGCTTTAGCATAGTCAAAGAAGCGACCGATTCTTTCTATCTCTTCATCATTAAAACTCATATTACCGATATCATCTTTACCGATCGGTACAATTCCGATAGAAGAGAAAACTTCACGAGAAAAGAGATTTTCTAAAACAACATAAATATTGTAATTATTAATTTCAGTAGAAGTAATACCATCATCTAAGGAAGGATTAAAGAAATCAGATGTGACTATCTTTAAAAACGAAACAATAGTTTCAGTATCCAAGTTTCGCAGTTTATCACTATTTGAAATATCAGGAGAATTTAAGTTTTGACTCAAAGTATATAATTCAGGTGCTAAATCAACTAACTCAATAAAATTAGGAATAAAAGAAGATGATGAAAAATTAAAAGAATAAGGAGATAGGCCAAATAAATAGTCAAAATTACTTACATCAGCCGAGAATAAAAATGATTGCATCACTATCGGATATAAAGAAGCAAAAAGTGTAGAATCTAAACTCATCTTCATAATCTGAACTAATTCATCAGAAACATCTTCATCAGTAATATCTACTGATTCAATACCTTGAGTAATATCGATCTTTGAATCTTCACTAAAAGTAATATTAGCAACATCAAAAATAATCGAGAATTCAGTTTTTAAATCTTCAGCATTAACAGAAGAGAAAATAGCATCAAAATCAATCGCATCAACATATCCTCTAATCGCTGGAATACTATTGAGAATAGTTTCAAAAGCATCAGGAACATTAATAATATTAGCTAATTCACAATCTAATAATCCTGTTCTTTCACTAGTTCCGACAATAACTTCCTTCAATTGACTATTTTTCTCTTGATCACCTAAAGCATCAAAAAACACTTGTTGATAATCATATTCAGGATTAGCTTTAATATCGATATCTAAAATATAAGCAGTTTCAATCACTGAAGTAACTAAAGTAGAAAGTTCTTGTTCCCAGTTGATGTTTACATAATATAGTGAATCAGTAGGGATGATGTTATAACCTAAAGAAGAAAGATAAGAAGCAAAAGATGAAAGGATATTAGGAATATTATGTTTAATAAAGGTTGAGGAACCTAATCTTTCCATAGCTAAACTGATGGAATTAAGATTTTTCTCTAAATCACTCTCGGTCCATTCTGAAGTCGGAATAATAAAATTCTCAGGAGTAATAGTACTGCCATCATCTGAAAATAAGGAAGATAATAAACCAGTATCATATAAAGCACTATAAGCCTCATCAATAATAGTTAATTCATTACTCCAATCAATATTATCAAAGTCGATATCGATAACAGGAATATCAACAACATTTTCTAGCATATTAAATCCAACTTCGACTAAAGGGGGAATCAAAGAAAAGAGGATCGGATTATTTAAAACAGAATCAACTAAGGAAGAAATCATAGCTGAATCTAATAAGCGAATATAATTAATAGTTACTTGAGCACTTCCTTGTCCAAAAGTGATAGCACCATCTTCAAATAGAGGAATAGCGACATCAAAAGCTGAATCAAGCAAGTTTTTAAGCGAAACATAATCATCGCCAATCCTCACTTCCGAAGCCTTAGACATAACTAGTTCATCAAAATCAGAAATGTTTGAAAAACTGATCAAAGGATTATCTTCTAATGAGTTAATACCAGCGATTATCTCATCAGTTTTATCACCATATAAAGGTCTTAAATAATCTTCAAAGAATGTTTTATTATCTGTAACTATCTTACTCAATGATGAAAAAGGAGCTACTAAAAGAAGCATCATCACAAACTCCATAGCAAATCCTAAAATAGCTCCGGGGATTCTAAGAAGAGGAAGCTTCTTTTTTCTATCGTTTTCTACTTCCGGATCAACATCTTGAATATTATTGACTAACTCAGCTTTATCTTTACCATTTTTCTTTTTATATCTTCTGTCATCACTAGTTTCAACTTTGAAAAAGAAACGGAAAATGCCATTATATAAAACAGCAGATAATATAGGAGATAAAATATGGGTTGAAAGCATTAAAATAAAAAATACTGGATAGGAAATTAAAGAGGTAGCTAAAGCAGAAGCAACATTATATAAAGGGATGCCAGAGATAGGAGAAATAAGTCCGCTAGCAGTGATGATCGCCGCTAAAGTATTTTTTATCGTTGTCACATTGATTGTCTCATTAAAAATCTCAAAGCTCGTTCCAAAATTAGAAATATCGATACTCGCTATTGAGTCAGCGATATAAGGAGTCACAAAGATAAATATTAAAGTTAAAATAAATGATATTATCGTTCTTAAACTAGTCTTATAAATACCTTTTATAAAACCGGCGATAGCAGAGAGAATAGCTCCGATAAATATTAAGGAAAAGAGGACGATGAGAATGATACTAATAACTTGTAACATAATAATTTACGTTATATAATTCTAAAGTATTTTAAAATAAAAATAAGAAAAAGGCTATATAAATATAAATGGAAATATATTCTGGAAATTCTGATAACCAAAAAAATACTACTAAAGAAAAATGTGTTTTCTTTAAGCCGAGCCTTCTAAATTTTTCTATTCCTATCATTGAGAAGTGGGCTTTCTTTTTAGTTGGTTTCATCGGTATTGATATCATCTCTCTCTTCTTTTCTTTTATCGTCTCTATCTCTACTAAAGATTCAGCTTTGCAATCTAGCTTATTAAATTTCTTAACTTATCTCACACTATTTTTAATCTTTATCGCTATTATCGCTTTTGATAAAAGAAAAAATTATAAAAAAATCTTTGAAAACTTTAAAAATTTAACTCCTTTAATTTATAGTGTCGTAGCTTTAGTAGTTCTGATAGGTTTTAATTTCTTAACTAATTATATTGTTCAATCTCTCGGTTATTCTTCTAATAACAATCAAACAAATATTGAAAATACTATCACTAGTTATCCCGCTCTTTCTTTCTTCTATCTTGTCATATTTGCTCCAATAGTTGAAGAATTTACTTATCGCTTAGGTTTTTTAGATTTAGTAGGCCACAATAAACGTCTTCTAGGTGTCTTTTTATCCGCCCTATTATTCGCACTCATCCATTTTGATTTTCAACCGATATTTAACTACTATAATCCCGATTATACAGGTGATGCCTTAAGAGAGATATATACTGAACTTATAAATCTTCCTTACTATCTGATCGCTGGTTTTACTCTCTCATTTGTTTATGCTCAAAGCGGAAATATCTTCTCTTCTATCTATGCTCATGTCGGAAATAACCTTCTTTCATATATTTTAATCGTCGCCCTATGAACACAGAAAAAACATTCTCTTCAAACCTTCTCTCTTCTTTTACTTTAAAAATTATCGCTTGTATCCTTATGACACTAGATCATATCGCTCTTTTATTTTTTGCAAACGATACAATAGCATATGAAGTTTTAAGAAGTATAGGTAAATTAGCCTTTCCCATATTCGCCTACTTAGCTTACGTCGGAACTTTTAAAACAAAAAATATCTTACATTATCTATTACGACTACTAATCCCCGCTTTACTAATGGATATTGTAGGTTATATTCTTATCTATTCTTTAGATTTAAACTATCTCGGTTACAACATACTTGGAAATGCCTTTATGGATATGTTTTTAGGCGTTTTCATGCTTTATTTTTTAAATAAGAGAAATATTTATTCTCTTATTGCTATCATACCTTTTACTTTAGGATTCCTCTCATCATATCCTTATATCAATAACTTCGGCACCATAATTAAAAGCGATTGGGGATTCTTTAGTACAATTTTATTTTTATCTTTCTTCATTGTTAAATTGATCAAAGAAAAAAAAGAAAAGCAATTATATTCACAAAGTGGAATAGTTGATGGAACTTATGATAATCAATTATTTTTTCTCGAAAAAGCTTTAATCTGCATCGCCATTTTTTCTGTTACTATCATCTTCTATCTTCTCTTTATCTTTGGCCAACCATTTTCTTCTTTTTTACCAGAGAGCTTTATACCCTACGGTACTTATATCCCCTTAGCCTCTATCTTTATTATTTTTGCTTCACCTAAAAAAGGATATCATAGCAATATTATTCAATATTCTTTTTATGTTTATTATCCTTTACATATAGGTATTTTAGCTCTCATCTCTTATTTTTTAGGTATCCTTTCTACTTTTGCTTAAGCACTTTATTTGCATCAGATATTTATTTTAGATATATTGATATCTAGATGGAGGAATATCTATGATTAAATATTTAGAAAATGCTATTGATTTCACTAAAGAGATCAGCTCTGGTAAAGTAGTTGTTGATTTCTTTGCTACTTGGTGCGGACCTTGCCGTATGTTAGGTAGAGTATTAGAAGAGATTGAAGAAGAATTTAACGATATCACATTTTTAAAAGTAGACACTGATAAATATCCAGAAATCGCTAGAAGTTATGGAGTTATGTCTATCCCTAATCTCTTCGCTTACAAAGATGGACAAAAGATTCCTTTTAAATTCCAAGGTCAAGTTCAAGAAAGCATTTTAGGTGCGATGGATTCTGACTCCTTCGCTTCTGTTTTAAAAGAAACTTTTTAGTCTTTTATTCTCTTTCTCTATGACGTATAATTATTTTACGTCGGAGGAAAATTATGGCAGAAAGTCAACAAATTTCTAAGCAAGAAGAAAAACAGCTAAAAAAAGCTGCTAAAAAAGCGTCGAGACAAGGTCGCTATAAGAGACTATGGCAAGATTTTAAAGCTTTCATCTCTAAAGGCAATGTTTTAGATATGGCTGTCGGTGTCATCATGGGCTCCGCCTTTAACGCCATCGTCACAGCCTTTACCAATATTTTACTTAGCATCTGTACCTGGGGCGTTCCTGGTGGTTTATCGGGACTTGTAACAGTCTTACCACCTATCAATGCTGCTCAAAACGTTCCTAGCGATATCACTGTCGGTGGAAATGCTCTTCAAAACGTTTATTCTGTAGCTGACTGGGCTACCTTATCTCAAGAATCAGACTTTACAGCTACTATCGGTGCGATGTATACAAAACATGGTGGTAACTATTATTACAATGGTGTCGCCTTAATCGATTGGGGAACATTCATCAATGCTGTTATCGCCTTCCTTATCATCGCTCTCACTCTCTTCGTTATCGTCAAGACATACTCTTCCTTAAAGAATCGTCGCCTTGCTTTCCAAGCCGAAGTTAAAAGAAGATTAGAAGAAGAGAAAGCGAAAAAAGAAGGTCGTAGCTTAGAAGAAGAAAAAGAAGAAACACATGTAGAAACTCCTGCTGAACCTGAACCTGTTAAGGATCCTCATCTTGAAGTTCTTGAAGAAATCAGAGATGAGATAAAAAGACTTAACGAAGCTAAAACAAAATCTGAATAATAAAAGCCTCTTCGGAGGCTTTTTATTTTATTAAAATTAAATATTACTTCTTATAGCTTTAATTATTAGCCAACTTTTAAAAATAAATATTCACTTAAAATGGTATCGATACATATTTAATGCTTATTCTATTGCATTTTAATCATTAAATCACTAAAATATTTTAGCCATCGGGGAATTGCGCAGCTTGGTAGCGCGCTTGCTTTGGGAGCAAGAGGTCATGGGTTCAAATCCCATTTCCCCGACCATCTTTTAGAAATTCTTGATAACGCTAATGCGTTATTTTTTTATATCAATTATATTATTCATAAATACTCTTTAATAAATAGTTTTCGTTTAATCTTTTTAAATTACAAATTTATACTCCAATAAAATAATTTACAATCCATATAACAAACTTATTATCTACTAATTGTAAAGAATATTGTTTTAAATAAATTTATATAAGTTTTTACGATAAAATATATTAAGAAATTATCTTCAATCCTCTATGCAACCTATAGTTGCGCTCTTGTAACTAAAGTTTGATAGCCTAAATCACCCCTACTAATTATGATTAATATACTAGGAGGTATAAATATGACTTTCGGAGAAAAACTTAAAAAGTTGAGAATTGAAAAGCAGTTATCACAAGAAGATTTGGCAAATCAACTTGGGGTTTCAAGGCAAGCTATAAGTAAATGGGAACAAAATATAGCTCTACCAGATACTAATAATTTAATTTTGATTGCAAAAATATTTAAAGTATCTCTAGATGATTTAGTTAACTACAATGATGAATTAATAATAAATAATAATAATAATAATAATATAATTAATGAAACTGATGAAAAATCACAAGAAGAAAAAGATGAAAAAGAATATGAAACATTTGAAAAAACACCATTATTTGCAATTTTAGCAGCAATAATATTTATCTCCTGCTTTTTAGTATTTATACTTGTTGGAATATATGTAACTAATGGCTGGAATTTTTCATGGATCGCTATACTCTTTATTCCTATCCTCTTATCATTGGTTGAAAGTATAAAAAGAAAGAAAATAAGTGCCTTTCTCTTTCCCGTTTTAATCGTCGCTATTTATTGCTTTATAGGTATGTTATATGGATTATGGCATCCCTATTGGTTTTTATTCTTATTTATTCCCTTATTTTATATTATTTCAGAACCTATCGATAAAATTATTATTGCTAAAAAACAGAAAACTAAATAAAAATCATAAGAGCTCAAATAGAGCTCTTTTATTTTTAAATTTATAAATAAGTCACAAACTTAATATAACTAATAAAGTTTTTCTTTTTACACAAAACAATATTTAATCAAATAATATATATAACTATTTAACTATATTTTTATTTAACTTTATATAAATTGTATTATTAAAAAACCTATAAAATAAAAAAAACTTGAAATTAAGCAGCTTGGGGGTTGGTATTCTATTTGAGGGTTTTATTATGAAAAACAAAGGTGAAAAGAAGACAAAAACAGGAAATATTTTACGAATCATTTCAAGCTTACCGATATTAATTCTTTTCTTATTTTTACTTTTAGTTATTATTATGGGATTAATAGAGGGTGTTAGTACTAAATCAAGTGAGTTTATTGTTTTTACTATTTGTGCATCAGTATTTCTAATTATATCTATTTTATTATTAATTTGTATTCAACAAGCCAAATACCATAAATGGTGTAATAATGTATTTTTAATCTTAGGGATTCTGTTTGTACTTTGTGGTTGCTTTTTTATTGGACTAGGGATTTATTTTATTATTCCTTCGTCACATATGTTTGACATAAATGATCCAGATTCATATGTTACTCTTATAGCTTTTGGCATTGGAATTTTAGTAATTCCTTTTGGAGTTTGTTCAATCATCGGTGCAAATAGAGGTAAAAAATGGATTCCAGTCTTTGTTGAAGAAAGAAAACAAAGAGAAGAATTAGAAAAACAAAGAAGAGAAGAAGCTCTACAAAAAAGGAAAGAGATAATAAATAATCAGGGCAATAGTTCTAATGAAACTGAAAACAAAAAAAATAACGAAGGTGGATTTGATGGTAGGTTAATTCAAGAAATCGGATGGTATCTGCTTGGTTCATTAGTAACCATCATAACTTTGGGAATATGATATCCATTAGCATATTGCTGGATGCTAAAGTGGAATTATAAGCATACTTTATATGATGGGAAAAGATTGTCTTTTGATGGTAAAGCGACACAATTGATCGGTAAATGGATATGTTGGTTATTACTAAGCATAGTTACACTTGGAATATTTTCCTTATTTATTCCAAAGAAACTTATGAACTGGAAGGTAAAACATCTTCATTTAGAAGGAGAGCATCCTGAGCTTGGAGGTACATTTAAAGCTAATGCGTTAGCATATGTTTTTGTATGTATAGGTTGTTTCTTACTAAGTATTTTAACTTTAAGTATATTTAGACCAATATTTATCACATGGGAAAATTGATATGTTCAAAATAGACTGGTTATTGATGGAAAAAGAATGGAGTTTGATGGTAAAGGAACTCACCTTTTAGGTAAATATATACTTTGGACATTATTAATGATCATAACCCTTGGAATTTATGGTTTATTTGTTCATATTAAGTTGAAAAAGTGGGTTGCAAAGCATACACATATTAAACAAGGTTATGAGCTTATAGAAAAGATTTAATCAAATATTTATATATAAAAAAGGACTTTGAATTAAGTCCTTTTTATTTATTAAAAATATAATTATGGAAATAATACTAATAAATGCAAAATAGAATCAGTATGCTTTTTAAAATTATTCTTAACATATAATTTATCCTAAACTATAATCACAATAGTTTAATTCGATAAAAGGAGGAGAAAATGAAAGTATTGTTAATAAATGGATCACCTAGAAAAGAAGGTAATACTTCAATCGCTTTAAAAGAAGTATCTGATGAACTAAATAGAGCAGGGATTGAAACTGAAACTATTCAAATAGGTATGCAGGTGATTAGAGGGTGCTTAGCTTGCGGTTATTGCCATAAGAATGGTAAATGTGTAATTGATGATATAGTAAACAAAATCAGTGAGAAATTTAAAGAAGCTGATGGTTTAGTTATCGCTTCACCAGTCTATTATGCTAGTGCTAATGGAACTTTGATCTCATTTTTAGATAGATTATTCTATAGTTCTCCTTTTGATAAAACAATGAAAGTAGGAGCTTCAATTGCAGTCTGTAGAAGAGGTGGAGCTTCCGCTACTTTTGATGAACTAAATAAATTCTTTACTATTTCTAATATGCCAGTTGTCTCAAGCCAGTATTGGAATTCACTTCATGGACGTAATGTAGGAGAAGCGAAAGAAGATTTAGAAGGATTACAGACTATGAGGACTCTAGCAAGAAATATGGCCTTTTTAATTAAAGCGATAGATGATGCTAAAGATAAATATGGTCTACCTGAAAAAGAAAAACACGTAATGACAAACTTTGTTAGATAAAAAAAGGGTCTCAATAATTGAGACCCTCTTTTAAAAAGGAGAAATAGCGTAATTAACTGACTTTAACAAAGCGCATGACAGCACCACCACAAGTAGTTAGTCTGCTTGAAGAAGTTCCATCACTATAAGTGAAAACAGGGGTATTTACACTAGAGAGTTTAACAGAGATGGAGTCTTCGCTTGTGACATCTAATTCACGGACATAAAGTCCTTTAATATATTCAGAAGGAGTGAACATATTAGCTTGTGATAAGGATGTCTTTAAAACTTCTGCATCTTCAGTATCAGAATAGATATAAGCTTTATAAGTAGCACCTTCATCTAAAATCTGGGAGAGATCAACAGTATAATCAACATAATCAGCGTTAACTTCAAAGTGATCATAGCTAGAAACTACACCAACATACCAATCAGTTCCACTTCTTCTTGCGATAGAAGCTAAAGAACCGACCTTACTACCATCTAAGACTTTTGATTCATCGAAGACTGTAGGAAGAACACGGAAGTAATTCTCATAAACAGACTCATTAGCTTGGTAAGCGAAAGGTTTATCAGCTAAGATGTTGATAGGAGATTCGAAGACTAAAGATTGGGCATAAAGGTGAGCTAAAGAGAAGAGAGGCGGATTATCGTGACTTGAAGAAGAATATCTTGTCCATGAAGAAGGAGAAGACATATTGCCATATTCAGTAGAAACATCACCTAAAGGAGCACCGAAGGAAGCTGTAGGTGTATAGTCACCAGGACCAACAGCATATCTGATGAAAGGTAAAATTGTATCTTGGTTAGGTCCAACTGTGAAGTTAGAAGTGCTAGGATCACCCATAACCCATTCACCTTTTTCATTATCCCAAACCCAAGCAGAGCCAGCAGACATATTTTGACCAGCATAGCCTTCAGCACCACCGACCGCTTCTCTAGTTAAAGCATTAGGGAAGGTTCTTCTTTCACCAGCAGGCTTAGAAATACCGTGAAGGTCGATTAAAAGTCCTAATTCAGCACATTCTTTAGTAGCTTCATAAGCGACTTTTAAAACATCTTGACTACCGGAATCAAAGAAATCAGGCTTAATACCAGCGAAACCTAACTCCTTCCAATAAGCTAATCTTTCACGCTCTTTTTCAGTACCAATATCGTTATAAGGGCACCAAACTAAAAGCTTAACACCTTTAGAATTAGCATATTCAATAATATCTTTAGTCCAAGAATAATAACCTAAATATTGACGAGAATCTTCTTCAACAGCATCAGGATCATAACCAGGGTATTGGCTTCTTTCAGACTCAGGAATTTTACCTAAGATAATTTGCCAACCCTCATCCATAAGCTGATATTCCCAGCCATTTTCAGCAGCGAAATCAATATAATTCTTATAGATTTCATAACCCATGGTTTCAAACTGATCGGAAGGAATTTGATCGTGTCTTAAATCACCATTTAACCATGTCCAAACTGACTTACCAGGTTGAATATATGAATCATCAGTAAAGAGAGTCTCATCCATCGGGTCAGAAAGATTCTCACTCATAGTCTGATTAGCGATCGCATCTAAATCACCGACAGTGATGAAACGCCAAGGAGCATAGAAGCTTTCTTCAGCAGTGACTTGAGCTTTAACACGAGAATCGATAGGATCACTAACCCATACCCATTGATTATTCTCATAATCCCATTGCCAATAAGAATGGAAAGCCGCTTCAGGGCAGAAAGAAACAGTAAGATCACTACCATTTCTATCTAAGACAGAAGCATGGAACTTACCAGTCATAACATTAGCTTCAGAATAGAGAACATAAGTCTTCTCATCACCATGTAAATCATACATGAAGGGGAAGTTATATTGTCCTTCAAGACTTTGAGTATCATTTAAATCATTCTCGTAGAAATTCCATGCATATTCAGAAGATGTTGAACTATTACCATTAGTATCTTGGGCGATATAAGTAGCTCCATCCGGCATCGTATAAGCGAAATCTTCATCTTCAATAAGAATATCGATAGGAGCATCAGAATTTCTCTTTTCTAAACCGAGGCGGACACCAACACCTTCATCATAAGCACGAGCTTCAACGATTAAATAATAATCTTTATAAAGTTCAGAAGAGAACTTTAATGTCATTTGATTATAAGCAGCATCAACATGACTCTTCTTACCATAAAGATCATAAACATCAGCACCTGATGTAAGTTCAGGTTCACCCTCTAAAACTAAAGACTCAGAATAATTAGAACCAGTTAATCTAAGACCTAATTGACTAGCAGAAGAGATGACTTCACCACCATAGGTAGCTTCATACGAGACTAGACCATCTTTAATATCAAATTTTAAAGAAGTGAAAAGATCATCTTTACTAGTAGCACTAGGTGCTAATAATCTATAGCCAGATTCCTCTTCAACACTTGATGAAGAAGAATTTGGAGAACTAGAAGAACTAGGATTAGAAGAAGTAGAAGTACTAGGTGTAGTAGATGTATTGCTAGAAGTTTCACTACAAGATGAGAGAACTAAAATCGGCAAGACAAATAGTGTGGAAAGCAACATCAATGATTTTCTTTTTTTCATATACCCTCCATTGCTGTGTTTTGAAAGCGCTTATCACACGAACATTATATTCCTCTATTTTTGGATTGTCAACAGGGACAATAAGATTTTATATAATCAGTTAAACTAAAATTATTTAATTTATTTTTTATAAATATTTATCGATAAATTAAGTAAAATATTTATATAACAACTTAATAATTTAATATAAATCACTAATAAAATAAAAAATACTTATTTATATTTATATTATAGAAATTTTAAAAAATATTTAGTGCATAAAAACACTCACTAAAAACAACAATTAATCCATGTCCAAATCTACAGAAAAAAGGCTTTATAAATCTGCATTATCTGTTTTATCTGTTGACAAGAGATAAAACAATATTTACAATGTTAGTGTATGAACTTTGCATCTGGAAAACCGGTTTATGAACAAATCTATGATCATCTCAAACTCTTAATTGAGCAACAAGTCTACAAAGAAGGTGATAATCTACCTTCTATCCGTTCTTTAGCTATGACTTATTCTGTTAACCCAACGACGATTCTTAGAGCTTTTGAACAACTTGAAAAAGAAGGTTACATTGTTACTTTACCGAAAAAAGGTAGCTATGTTACTTATTCAAAAAAAGAGAAAAAAACCGAATTAGAAAAGGAAATAATAGCCATCCTTAAAAAAGGCTATACCCCAGAAGAGATTGTGGATTGTGCCCAAAGTTTAAAAGGAGATAAAAAATGATCTGTATTGAAAAAGTCACAAAAAGCTTTCCTTCAAAAGTAGTATTCTCAAACGTATCAATCACTATCAAAGATAAAAGTATTTTTGGTTTAGTAGGCATCAATGGTGCTGGTAAATCTACATTTCTTCGCTGTCTTACTAATGTGTACAATTTCGATGAAGGAAAAGTTCTTATCGATAATTATGATTCATCTGAGGCTGAAGTAAAAAATAATATCTTCTTTTTAAATGATGATCCTTTCTTTTTAAGAACTGATACACCCTTGACCTTAGCTAATTTCTATAAAGCTTTTTATCCAAATTTCGATGAACATTATTATCGAAATATGTTAACTAGTTTAAAGATTGAAGAGAAAGGAAAAGTCGTCAATTTTTCTAAAGGTATGAGAAGGCAGATGTTTTTAGCGATCGCCTTTTCAACAAATTGCAAATATGTCTTTCTTGATGAAGCTTTTGATGGTCTTGATCCTTTGACTCGAATCATCATCAAGAAGAAAATATTAGAAAAAGTTGAAGAAAATAACTTAACTGTTATTATCACTTCGCATAGTCTAAAAGATTTAGAAGAGATCGCTGACTCTTTTGCAATACTTGATAAAACTCATCTTATCGATTACGGAAATATCAATGATAAGCTCGAAGACTTCTATAAGTTTCAAATCGCTTTTGATCACGACTTTAATCTTTCCTCCTTCTCTGATTTGCATCCGCACAGTTATAAACAAGAAGGTAAAGTAGCGCAACTTATCATCCAGGGAAAATACGAAGAAATATATCAAAAATTAAAAGAGAAAAATCCGATTTTACTTGAATCTTCAAACATCACTTTCGAGGAATTCTTCATCATAGAAATAGAGAGGAACAATTATGATATCGATTCACAAGAATTATTATAAATATCTCTTCCGCAAACTTATTCCTATCACTGTTATTGCATCCATAATTTTCATAATCGCTAATTTTATCCACATTATTTCAGTTGATTTAAGTGAGATAACAACTTCCACATACATCCCTTATATCCCTTATGATAGACGTGATTCTGCAATAGCTACTATAACTATTGTCAGTTGTATCTATGCCTTATTCTTTCCAATTTACATCTTCTCCTATTGCTTTTCTAAAAAGAAAGTTGACATTTATTATTCTCTTCCTATAAACAAAGGCTCTTTAGCTCTTACATCTTTTTTAGGCGGTCTAACTTCAATAGCAATTTCTTTCACAATAAGTTACTTATTAGGCTTCTTTGTTATTTTAGCTAAAGATCATACGGGAGTTAATCTTGCTTTATATTTGCCTTACTATTTTATCGCTTTAATACTGCTCCTATTAACCTATATGATCGGCTCATCCTTTGCTTTACTAGGTAATAATAAAACAGATGTAGCAATAGAGTTAATACTTATTAACCTTCTTCCTCTACTTATATCTTACACACTTCATAATTATGTATCCGATATCTCACGAAAATTTGATAATCATATCAGCTTAGATGTTTTAACTCCTTTTGTCGGAATCTATTCAATAATTCAATCCTTTGGTGAATTCATCAGTTATTCTTATAAACCTACCTTCCCCTTAATTGAATTTCAAGATTGCATGTTTGAAAATGCTGGTAACATTTACTCTTACTATACTCCTTATCTTGCTAGCCTTATCTTATTTATTATTCTCGCTTTAGTATTGATACCAGCCTTTTACTACTCAACTAAAAAAGCAAAAAGTGAAAATGCTGCTTTAATACAAACAAGCTACTATGGAGTAAGAACTTTCTATTCTATCCTCTTTTATACGATGCTAACTTTTGTTACTAATGCAGTAAGTAATAAAGATATGATGGTATTTCTTTACATCGCAATCATCTATATCTCTTTTATCGTCCTCGACATGTTTAGAAGAAGAAAAATTTCTTGGACTAAAAGATTAACTTTTGAAATGATAGCTTCTCTACTCTATACAATATTCTTAATCACATTTAACTTCACTTATGTAACAGTTTAATATTTTGTCTCTTTCTTTGTTAAAATATTAAAGCGAGGTAAATATGTATCAAGATAAAGAAAGAAAAGATTATTTAGTGCGCGCCTTAAGCGCAGATAAAATGATTAGAGCCTTCGCTTTAAGAAGCGATAATTTAGTTGATGAAATAAGAAGGACAA
This sequence comes from uncultured Bacilli bacterium, assembly GCA_944349335.1. Taxonomy (GTDB): domain Bacteria; phylum Bacillota_I; class Bacilli_A; order RFN20; family CAG-288; genus Enterosoma. The sequence goes on along the minus strand of CALVMW010000002.1, from coordinate 141,137 downwards.
GAGATTATTCACCCACATCTTTAGCCGCTTTAGGAAGAACAATTAACGCTGCCTTACTGATGGGAGATATGTTAAAGAATGATGATGATCTTTTAACATTACAAATAAATGGTGATGGACCTATCAGACAGATCTTAGTCACAAGCAATTTAAAAGGTGAAGTTAAAGGCTATGCTTCTAACCCTTATGTCATCTTAGAACCAAATAGTAATAATCATTTAAATGTTTCTAAAGCTATTGGAAAAGGAAAATTGACAGTAATTAAAGACTATGGACTTAAAGAGCCTTACGTCTCTACTGTCAATCTAATCTCCTCAGAGGTAGCTGAAGATATCACTTATTATTATGCTAAGTCTGAACAGACACCTACCGCTTGTGGTTTAGGCGTAGCTTTTAATCATGATTTATCGATAAAAGCTACAGGTGGATTCTTAATTCAACTCCTTCCTAATGCAAATGAAGAAGATATAGACAAACTTGAAGAAAGTTTAAAAGCTATTCATTCTGTTACTGATATTTTAAAAGAAAAAGATACGCCCGAAGAACTTTTAAAAACAGTTATGAAAGGATTTGATATAGAATTTTTGGAAAGAAAAGAAGTTAAATTTAAATGCTCTTGTTCTTATGAAAAAGGTTTAAACACTATCCGCTCATTAGGAAAAGAAGAAATATTAGATATTATAAAGAAAGATGGACAAGCTGAAGTTGATTGTGCTTTCTGTAACAAAAAATATATATATTCAAAAGACGAGCTAGAAAAATTAGTCAACGAACTTTAATTTATCATCAAGTAACGAATAGAGGATTGTTGTTATATCCTCTATTTTTATTTTAAATATTCTACTGACATTTTCCTTATAAATATTAAGTTGTCTATTATATTCATCGTCGTCTATCTCTTTAGTTTTATAGTCGATAATTCTTGCTCTACCTTCATCAATAATTAAAAAATCAATAGAACCTAAACTCTTTCTCTCTTCATCATAAAACTCATATTCTTGATAAAAATTAGGTGATATTAAATCTTTAAAGACTTCAGAATTTAAAAATTTCTGAGCGTGCTCTTTAATATTTTCTTTCTTAATAAAGGATAAATCAATAGCAGGATAACTAGAATAATCTATCGCTTCAAATATTTCATGCAAAGAAGTACCAAACCTAAGTGCTTGCTTATTAGAGAATAATCCATCTTTACTAGCTCTCTGCGGTTTTTTCTTCTCGGCTTTAAATAAAGAATCATTTATATTAGGATAGGTTTTAACTTGAATATTAGATAAAGAAGGAAAATGAACACTATCTTTCTTATTTAAAACATCAGCGCCTAGTAAAGAAGAAGAAATCATCTCTAGTTGTAAATCATCAGCTCCAAAAACTAATAGATCATTTAACTTAGTAGCGAAAGACGGATCAATAACCTTAGATAAAATAGTATAAGGATTATCATCAAAGAAGAAGACATTCTTTAATCTAGCTCTTGTTAAAGCTACATATAAAATTCTGACCATTTCATCTCTTTCAGCCTTACTTTGTTTTTCTTTGATAACTAGATTTTTTATTGTGGTACTATCTTCATCACTAGCATTAAAAACAAAACCATATTCTTTTGAATATAGAAGTTTATCAGCACCTGCTGGTTTACTTTTAGCATATAAAGAAGGAAGAAAAACAATAGAATATTGCAATCCTTTTGATTTATGAATCGTTGTAAGTTTTACAGCATCTTTACTAGAAGATACGGTTTTAACTTTACTTTCATTATCGTCATCGCGATAAGTTTTCAAAAATTCCGCTATATCCTTTAAAGAATAAGAGAAAAAAGAAAGCTGATGAATAAGATTTAAAATATTAAAATAAGCGATCATCTCATCGTGTGGAGAATGAAGCTTATAAATATTTTCAAAAACTTTTAATTCCTTAATTACTGTCAATAAAAGAGTTTCACTAGCGATATATTTAGCATTAAAATTATATCTCTTATTTATCTCTTTTAATTTTTCGATTATCTTAAATGAAAAGATATCTTTATTTGTCTTTTCAGTTATAACATCATCATACTCATTAATAAGATAACTCCTCTCTAAGGAGATAGCTGCTCTCTTTAACAAATTAAAATCATTTTTATCAAATAAAAGAGCATATTCTAAAATAGCAAGATTGATAATAACGTAACTGACATTATAATCTTTAAAATCTGTATCAAACTCTAAAGAGAAAGGGATACCTTCTTTTTCTAATGCGTCCGTATAATAATCTAAACTAGAACTAGTCCGCAAAAGAATTGCAAAATCCTGGTATTTAACTTCTTTTTCTTCACCCTTTAAGGAGATAACTTTCATCTTATTTAAAACTGCATCTTTAATCATCCTTGCAATTGTATAAGCATTGATTCTATAGACTAAAGAGATACTTTTATCCTCATCCAAATGAGAAGTAATTTCCTCATAATCAGAAAGATAATAATTCTTTAGACTTTCTAAATTCGTATCATCATACTTCTTATAATTATCATTACAAGAAATAAGCATGTGAGGGAACTTACCATTATCATTTTCTAAATAGTTAATTTCACCGATATCTTTTCTTAAAGCTTTAGAAAATATTTGATTTACTTCTTTTATCACAGAGGGAGAAGAACGGAAGTTATTATTCATTTTAATAACTTTAAGATTATATTTATTAGGATGATCGTACTTATCCATAAATAATTGGGGAACAGCTGATCTAAAACCATAAATAGATTGCTTTACATCGCCGACCATAAAAATATTACCGCGATCAAAATATTTACCTTTTAAGTATTTTTCTTCACTAGAACCTAAAATCTCCAGTAGTTCTTCCTGTTTATTATTGGAATCTTGATATTCATCTACCATTATCGAAAGATATCTATCTCTCTCTTCTTTAGCAATATCTTTTCTTTCTTTAAGAAGTTTCATAGAAAGATATGAAATATCATTAAACGTATATGCACCATATTCATTCTTTTTTAAACGTACTCTTTTTAATATTTCATAATCGATAGTAAAAAGATTTTTTAATAATTCTTTTTCAGCATATAGATGACTTCTATATTCTTTTAATGATAATAATTTTATTTTCGCTAGCTCTTTATATTTTTTAACAATGCTTTCAAAAGAGTTTACTGAAGATGAGGAAAAATACATTTTTTTCCATTTAGGACAGGGTGGATTCATCGGATGATCTTTTTTTAAATATCTAAATGAAGAATCAAAATTAGCATTTTCAAAGTTGAAATCATCTGGATAATGTTTATCTATTTTTAACGAGACAAGGCTTCGATAATAATTAGTAAAAAGAGTCGCAACTTTATCTAAATATCCCATCTCAGGCCCAATATAATCAGATTGTTCTTTTAAGGAGCGCAACTCATCAGCATAAGTTAAAAGCAAATCTACTTTACTATCAATAAACTTATCATATAAAGAAACAATATATTCATCAGTATAAAATTGTGAAAAATAGCTTTCAAAATCACCATCATAATCATTATTAGAAGTAAAGAAAGTATCGATCACATCTAAATAATCATTCAAAGAAGAATAACTATTATCATTAGTCTCATCTAATATTTTATATAAAATACTTTTTGAATCTAAAGATAATGAGTAAAGATACTCCTCTCTTTCTTTCATAGTTAAATATCGATCAACTGATTTATCGATAATATTAAAATCCTCTTTAATACCTAAAATCGATGCATGTTTTCTAACTAATTGATTTGAATAAGAATCAAAAGTTTCAATAGAAGATGAGGCACATTTTTCACACTCGATAGTTAGCTTCTCTTTTAATTCAGGTGGTAAAAAAGCAAATCTTTTATCATGTAAAGTATCTTTTATCTCTTCCTGAATCTTATTCTTCATATCGATAGCAGAATTATTAGTAAAAGTTAAAATAAGCATATTATCAAGAGAAATATCGCTAGTTAATAATTGATAGACAACTTTTTTAGATAAAGTCATCGTCTTACCACAACCTGCACCAGCTGAAAGAAGGATATTTTTAGCTTCAGGACCATAAAAAGGAGAAGTTATCGCCTCTTTTTTCTCATCATCTAAAGGTAGAGACATAAACACTTTTTTAATTTTATCAATTATCTTCTCCATCTTTCACCTTCCTTAAATTTAAATTTTGAAAATCATCAAATTCAAACTCACTCACATCATAATCATCTAAAGAAACAATATATATTTGATGGTTATCGTCTCCTCTTGTAAATGAAATATCTTTATATTTTTTATCAGCATCATATGCTAAAGTAGTATTCTTACTTTTTGTCGCAATATAGATAGGGAAATAAGAAGTAGTAGATTTTAATTTATAACCATATTGCAGAGATTTTACAAAATGAATTATCGCATAATAAGTTGATTTTAAGATCGTCTTAGAAAGAAGATTATCTTCTTTTAACTCATAGAAAGAAGAAGTATCATAATCATTCTCTTCTTTAGAAAAATCTAAATACTTCTTAACATACTGGAAAACATCTTTCTTTATTTTATTATTATCCAAAGTTAAAATCTCTTCATCGATCTCAGAAGGCATCTTACAAATATGATTTAAGGCATCCTCATACATATCAAAACCATTTAAAATACATTTATTCTCTTTATCTTTTTTATTGTAAACTTGACAAAGATAAGTTCCAATCAACTTACTATTTTCTAAAATAGGATATTTTTCTTGAATCTTCTTATAAGCTAAAGCATAAATGGGAAGCTGAGTATATCTTCCTAATAAGATTTTTGAATAGTCAAACTTAGTGGAAATATCACCAGTTTTAAAGTCGACAATAAGAGCGCGTGATCTATCTTCAGTAGCAAAGATTGAGTCTATCTTCACTTTTAATTTAAAGTCCTTATATCTATCATTTAAGGAATTGATAGTAAAATCTGTTACAAATTCATCACCAAAAGGAACTTCTAAAGGTTGTAAGTCATAATTATCTTTTAATTTACTCAAAAATGGGAAGATGACATTATCAACATAAATAATCATCTTATTAGCAAAATACTCGATGCTAGTTAAAGAATATTCACCTATCCTCTCAATGTCACCATAAGCGCGAGTAATAGTCTTCTTTATCTCTTCCGATAATGAAAAATTCTGTCCTTTTCTTTCAATATAAGTATGAATAATAGTTCCTAAAATATTATTGATATTCTCATTATCATCTCTAACTTTTAAAATCTGTTCCACATAATATTGGAAAGGATTACCCTGATAAAGATCAAGATTAGAAGCAGAAACAATAATTTCTTTATCCTTAAAATACTCTTTAAAATAATTTTCATCCTTTACTTTAAACTTATTATCATAAGATTCAATCTTTTCTTTATATTCTTTCTGATTGATTAAATAACTATATATTTTATTATCGATAAGCAGTTTTTGATAATTTTGATGGGCAAAAGAAGTATATAAAAGAAGAAGATCAGAAACACCATCAACATTATTAGAATAATTATTCAATAACTCTTCATTCTCTTCATCTCTTATATGAATGATCTCATATCTTTCATCTTCAAAATAGCAGTTATGATACTCAGTAAAAGAATCAGTCATTGAATAAGAAAGATAAATATTATCAGATAAAGAAAAAAGCTGCTCTAAAGTTATAATATCGCGTCTATTTTTTATTACTGCCTTTGATTGATATGTTAAATCATCTTTATATCTATCAGCTATCTCATCATTATCTTTATGAGAAGATATAAGAGCGTCGCTAAAACCTAAAATACAAAGATATTTTTTAGCTTCAGCATCAGAAAGAGAATTAACTATTTTTAATTCTGTTTTATCTTCTAGTTCAGGAGAAGAAATAGCAAGTTTACTTAATATGTATTCCTTAATTAGTTTTTTATTCTTAAGATGAAGTTCACTAACTTCTGAGATAGCTTTAATCAAAGCTTTTAAGCAATCTTGTTCATAAGAAGATTTAGAATCAGTATATTGTTTTATCAAATTTGAAGAATCTAAAGTATCTAAATACTTAATAAGTTCTTCTTGTAAAAAGCTCAGATTTTTTAATTCAGTCACTTTCTCTTCAACATTTAATGAATAAAAAGAAGAAAAAGAAGAAATTATATCATTATAACTAGTTGGAGCTAGTATTAAAAAATCTTCAATATTAGCACCATCTTTTAATAATTTAGAAATAATGTTAAAAGCAGATATAACTTCTACATAACTCTCATCATAAGATTTTATAGTATATTTATCACGTGAAAATACATCGATATAATCTTTAAAATATTCTAAATCAACTAATTTATATTCTATATTATTATCTTTTAACAATTCTAAAAGGCTATCATCTTTATCATATCCACAAACTAAAAGAGGAAATTTAGTTAAAATATGCCTTTTATATTCTTCACTTTTTCTTAAATATCCCCTTTGGATATATTCATTTTGTAAAGAAGTGTATTTATTGCTACCATTTTTTAATAAAGAGAGCATTTTTAATCTTTTTAAAGCTTCTTTATAAGTTATCTTCTCATCTCTTGCTAATGCTAAGGCATTATCATCTTCAAATACCAATAATAATGAAGAAATAACATCAGATTCTGAAAGAAACTTAAAATTAAGAGCATTACCACTCTTCAATAATCTTTTTTTAAGATAAAAAGGACAAAGAAGATTATATTTTTCCATTCTTTAATTATACCAAATTAAAAATAATTATTATAAATCTCATCAATCTTTTTAAAATAGGGTTCATAACAAGAATAGAAAAAAGTATCATGTTTTTTTAAATAATCATTCTTCTCCTTTTTATACTTACTTAATTCATATTTACCATTAACCTTCCAACCATTTAGAATACCTATTTTAATAGCATCTGAAGGACAATAAAAAGAACAGCGCATACACATTAAACAATGATTTGAAAAAACAATTTTTCCTTTTCTTCTTGAGATATTGTTCACAGGACAATCGCTGATACATTTACCACAATTAATACACTTATTTTTATCAACTTTATAAAGAGGACCATTAAGATAACCGCCTAGTTTCTGAATAGAAAGTAATAAACTAGTTAAAGTAGCTAAAAAATTAGGCTCGATAATACTAATAATCTGTTTTTCTAATTCATAGAAGAAAATATCTAACAATCTTTCATCATAATAAAGAATCTCTTCAATAAACTTATCTTCAAAACGAAAATGGATATTATAAGGTAAAACATAATGTTTTTCATTTATAAGAATAGCTTTTTTCTTCTTAAGATATTTTTTTATTTTTCTACTTGATGCATCATTTAATTTAAAAACTTCTCCTGATTGCTTATAGATAAAAACTTTTTGATCTTTCTTAAATTCAACACCCTTAATAAATTTATTAAAATAATTAGGAGCATTAAAAGCATAGATAGGATAACCTAAACCGATTAAATCATAATCTAAATCAGTTATCTTACTACCTTCTTTCACTTCTAATATGTCGACTTTATCTCCTCTTGAAAGAAACCTTTCTTGTAATAAAGAAGTTAAATAACGCGTGTTATATGTACCGGTAAAATAAATCAACAATATCTTCATAAGCTATCGATCAGTCCTTTATCAATCTGTATAAAATCATCTAAATCACTATATAAACTTTTTCTAAACTTGCTTTTATTAGGTTCACCATAAAGGTGAAAAAAATGTTTCGGACCATATAGATATTTATCTTGATCATAACTAGCATAAAGTAAAGCAAGACTAGCCTTACTTACATCCATAAAGATAAATTTCATCATCGGTGTTATAAACTTATAAAAGAAAGCAGAGTGACCACCATTATCTTTACTAAAGAGATTTGTATAAGTTACACCAGGATGTGCAATATATACAGGATGCGAAAGAGAATTAAGCTTCAATCCTTTCATCATCAACAATCTTTTTATATAACCATAATAAACAGTTTTATTTTTATATCTTTCACCATAGAAATCATCCTTTTTAAAAGATGAAACCTCATAAGAAATCGAACCTGTTATTATAGTCTCCACCTCATTATTAACTTCATATAACTTACTTAGAAAATAAGAAGGTAAAAGGTAATCAACTAAAAATGTTTTTTCAAATCTACTGATATAACTTTTATCTTGATGATAGATTCCAGCGTTTAAAAAGATAACCTCAATACCGAAAGAAAAAACTTTTCTAAGGAGATTATCAACATCTTCCTTTTTTGTAAAATCACAAACTATATATTCGACTTTTTTCGAAAATTCCTTCTCTAATTTTTCTTTTTGAACAATTAACTTTTTCTCATCTCTTGAAGAAAGAAATACTTCTCTTCCAATAGATAAAAAATAACTAGCTAAATAAGAACCAATAGAACCAGTCGAACCAGTTATTAAGATTCGTTTTTTTAGTCTTTTTTCAGTCTCTGATAAAATAGTTTCTTTTTTCATATTAAATATAATATCAAAAAGAAAAAAAATTTATCTCATTTACCTAAAATGATTTTTTTCATACAATAATAAAAAGGAGTTTATTATGAAAAATTATGTTAAAGTAAATCATCATTTAATTAAAAAGGAAACTCATGATTTATTAAGCAAATATTATGATTTAGATGACGAAAGAGGAATCTGTACTATCACATATCAGATAGAAAAATTCACTGATTTTTTTGATACTACTTCTGCTAAAAGACCAATTTTAAAATATGAATTAAAAGAAGCTCTTGAAAATGTATTTCTTGAAATTCCTAAAGCATACTCTTTCAATTTTATTATGAAGATAAATGATTATGAAAATTATTCAATAGAAGAAGCGACAGATATTTTCAAAGAAAACATGCGATTAATAGGCTTAAAAAACAAAAGAAAAAGCAAAAATATGAAAATATTTGCAATCACCCTTCTTTTAATAGGTATTCTTACACTATTAATAATGATTATTCTAAATAATACCATCTTTGCTAATTCTAATAATCAAATTACAAAAGATATCGTATCAGAAGTTTTAGATATCGCAGCTTGGGTTTTCATCTGGGAATCAGTGACAATTTACTTCATCGATAAAAATGAGGACAAACATAAATTTCTAAATGCGATGAAAAGAATAAATAATATTAAATTTGAATAAAACTAAGCAGCTTTCTCATCGATAAACTGCAACAGTTCATCCATGTAGCTAATATTTTGATTATCTAAAGGCATAAAACACCCTTCATCTTCAAATTCATTTAATACATCAACAACCACTAATTTACCCTCATAAATATTGATGGGATTAAAATCAAATTTTAAAACACTATTTCTTGCTTCTATAGGAAAGTATCCTTCAACAGAACTTACCTTTCCGTTTGTTCTATCTACATTTAATAAACAACTTGAAGCATCATTTATGGAAATTTGAAAATAAGATTTATTATTAAAATCACCAAAAGATCCATCATCGAAATAATAAACTCTTTTTACGATATCATTTTTCGTAAGTTCATATGTTATTTTCATTTATAGTTCTTTTCTTTTTTTATATACAACTAATTATTCAAACTTAGATTACATATTCTCACACTTCAAATTTTTCAATTAGATTTAATTTTTTATGTAATTTTTGATGGATTTTTTCTATGTTTTTATATCTTAATGGTGCTGTATAATATTTAACCTTACCTGTATTTATATCATCAAAATACACATAAAGAGAACCTGGAGTATAGTCATGGTTATAGATAGTTTTAAAATAATTACCCCATGTCCATCTAACATATCTCAACTCTTTAATATCAGAATAATTAATTTTTCTTTTTAGCCAAGGAAGAATCGTTTGAATAATTAAATACTCATTTTCAAAAGTAAGCCCAAGTCTTCTCATTTAATCATCCTCTTAATATAATCTTACCTCAATAATTTTAACAAAATGAACTTAATTGCTCTAATGAGATAAAGATTAATAATAACTAGTTCATTTTTATCTACAAAACAAAGTTTCAATATATAAATAGAGTAAAACAAAACTTTTGCATCTAAACAATCTAAAGACACTTCCTAAAATAGCGATAATCTATATTGAATGTTTTACAAAAAAACTTATTTAGACGTATAAAGCGATAAAAACCCGTAAGATTTAATCCATCAGCTTCAAAAGATTTTAAAATCAATAAACTATTAGAGGGACAATAGGCAAAATTAATTTTTCCTATCTCATATAACCTATCACTATTCAGTTTTGAAATCATTAACTTAACTTCTTCAGTATTAGTGTTATCATGCTCAAAAACGTTTATTTGATAAATCCAGTGTCTCAGTTTGGGATTGTCATTTCTCGCAGTCTTAACCATCTTTTTAATCATCCGATTATGTTTTTTCCTTTGACTTTTCCAATCAGATAAGTCAAAACTTTCAGTTTTATAAAATGAAATAGTTTTAAGATGATAAGTATTTTTATAATAAGTTAAGGCACCATCACTAGTTTCTAACGTCTGCAATTGACTCGGATTTAATTTAATTGAAATACAACAAATTCGGTTTTTATCTTTATATTTTTTTATAATTTTTGAAAAAACAAAATTTGTCAAAGCGCCTAATAAAAGAAGAAGAACAATAAACATCAATAAACATAGAAAAACTTCAAGCACTTCATCAATTTGTACCATAGTAAATATAATTGTAGGTACGATTATTGAAATTATTAAAGTTAGAAAAATAGAAATAATAGCTGAAATAAAAATTAGCTTAATCTTGTTAAATCTACTCATATAACTACCTGATTTAAATACGAGAATTAATTTACTCCCGTCAATATATTATACATAACTTCAAAATAATCTCATATTCATCTTCAATTTTATAAAACATCAATTTGATAATAAACCAATTCGTAATCTTTACTACAAAATAAATAACAGAATAGTTAAAACTTAAAAATGCACACAGATTTTACATCAACTGATAATGAAAACAAAAAAAGCCCGCCTAGATTTCTCTAGCAGGGCATCATTAATTACTTATTTAGCCTATAATCTTTTAGTTAACTCATTTAAAATTAAGAATTCTTTAAAAAGCAAACTAACTCTAAATTAAATGAATTATAAAGGTAAAATTTAACTTACAGTGATATCGCCTATAACAACTCTACCTCTATTATTATCATTTTCTACCATATTAGTCTGCACAACAAACCTGAAACCGGTAGTTAAAATTGAAAAATCTGTCTCATAATGAAGTAATGAATCTTTATCTTGACCCATTTCTTTAGCTTTAAACTCTTTCACATTATACCAATAACCATTACCTTGATAGCACTGCAAAGATATAAATGAATTTTTTATTAGTGATTCATTATCGCTCCATAACCCAAAATCATATTCTATTGTATTGATATAATCATCAAAATAATATTCTAGATAAGCTAAACCAGCATCTTTATTTTTAGCTGAGAGAACGAGATGATTATCTACAATGGCAGCTCTAAGTCTCTTGGTATCTATTCTCTCACCAGAAGAAGCTGTGATTGTTTTCTCAATAGCAGTATTGTTATACACATTTCCAAAACTACTATAATCAGCAGTCTTAAATTCTACTTTTCCAAGTGTAGGAACATCATATTCAGTAGCACCACTTGTACTTCCACCATTATCATCAATTATAACGTATGATAAACCAAGAAAATCATTTTGATTGCTTTGACCGCTCTTCCAAATTCTTAGTCTAAACAATCCACCAGTTTCTACAGCATAATCTAAGAATTCTACATTATTACCACTACCATACACACGCATTACATTATTTTCAGTTCCATCAGGTTCAACTCTAGTTAAATATAAATCATAATCAGTGAAATTATTTTCCTCAGTACCATTGGCTAACCAAGCGAGTGACGCTCTAATTCTTTTATTATTTGGTACTCTGAATTCCAAGTATTGATCTAATGATCCAGTATAAGAACTTTTGCTTTTAGGCACAGTGATAGAAAGGTATTGCCTAGCTGCTTCTCTCATTTTTTCATAATTAAGCAAACCAGAACCAATTTGATTATGTAATCCTGATGCATCATAGTGATTATCTCCAAATTCATTATTATAAGTAGAAGACATTGGACTAGCTGATGATGTAACAATAGAAGTTACTAATTCTGGATAAGCAACAAGATAAGGAAATTCTTCCATCAGCAGAGCTATGCATCCAACGACTTGAGGTGAAGCAAAGCTAGTGCCCTTGGGTTTGTTATATTCACTATATTTAGGATTGTTAATATAAGCGTTTGTCATTACCGCTCCAGGAGCCATTAAATTTGGCTTACTAACATAATAGCCTTCTTGTTCCTCGTAACATGAATAACCAGCACTAGTTGTTTCTGGACTATACTCGTTAGTGGCACCGACTGTTATATAATTAAAAGCGGTTTTTGGAGACGTGATTCTGTCTGATGGATAATTTACATCGTGATTTCCAGCAGAGCCAACAACAGTTATAAAACTATTTTTAATTATTCTGTCCATTTCCATTGCAACACTTGTATAAGTGCCACCAATGGATGGCGTTTTATCGCCAAAACTAGTATTAACTATGTTTACATTGTTATCAATAAGCCAATTCATATAATCATTGTTATATGGGGTGGCATTTGTAGAATATATATTACTCTCATTAGCTATTCCGTTGTTTCCAGCTGCTATCATAGCTACTTGATCAGCATGGTCTGAAGCTGTAGATGCTCCGTTTAAAGTAATGTTTCTTCCTGAATAATCGTTAGGAAAACTATTTGGACGAATTATGCCACCAGCCTCAGCTATTCCTACATTGATATTCTTGCCAGTATAAAGACTCGAATTAACCATATCTCTGACATTTATAACATCCATTGCGTCATCAATCTCATCAAAGTTTTCGTCAGCTATAGTTTCTGTAATATATATTTGTTCAATTTCTTGTGTTGATTTTGACATTTTTGATACATCAGCAATTAATTCTGAAGTTAATTCTTCTTTGTCTAATTGAAATTTAATAGTCGAGCTATATGGGTTTATGCTTGACTCATCTATATCAATTTTGGTACTTAATTTAGATAATACACTAGTACAGGCTTCTAAATTAATTTCTTTTATTGAGTGTCTTAGTTCATATAATTCATTTTGAATATTAGATATATCATTACTAGAATTTGCTGATGGTCTTTGAGAAAGCAAATCATTTATTTCGTCAGGCATCTCTACAAAAAATTTTAAATCATAACTTCGATTCTCAATGCTAGTTTTTATATTATTGAAATCACTTTCATCATACACATAAGCTGAATCATCATCCAAAAACTCAAAATTTATCTGTACAGGATTATTTTGGACATTTAGAATTTCAATGTTAGAAATCGATCCAACAGACAATGAGATTGCTAATAGTGTTATTCTCCTAATAATCTTTTCAATACTCATACCCTTTTATTCTCCCTTAAATTTCATACATATAGTTGAAAACAATCAATGTGAAAGCAAATATCTTCTAAAACCCCATTATAAAAGTCAAAATTATAGGATAGCTCTCCATTGGCATTGCGTACTACCTGGACTTCCAAAGTACTATCTGAACTACCTGCAAAAATGGTTAACAGAACAGAAGAATTATTTTCAAACAAAGATTCAAAATTGCTTGTTGCAACAAAAAACTCATTAGTTTCCAAAAAAGACATCGCATCATCATAATTTTGAAATAGATAAGCATTAAAGATATTGTAGCATTCCAATGTATTAAAATAGTCTTTACCTTTATCGGACAAGTAAATTAGATCAGAATTCTTGCTAACCTCAATTACATTATTACTTGAAGAACAACCAATTAATTCAAAACAACAAAATATACTCAAAAATAGTTTACCTTTGAATCGCATATGTTGTCCCCTCCACTTCAATAGTCATGTTGTTATAACTAAATGTAGCAATATAAGCAACACCATCAATTGAAAATCTAATCAGTTGATCATTGTTAGAGTAGGACCTAGCAATAGCAAAAATCTCGATTGAATTTGATGGTGTTGTGTACAAATATCCATCATTTAATCTTGGTAATGTTATATCATATGCCTTAAATTCTCCTTCATCACCATCAAAAGCAGTGATTTCAATACTACCATTATTTGGAGAACTATAAGTTCCTAATACTTGTTCCGTTCCACTACAACTTGATAAGCCAAAAACAAGCAGCAGGCCTATAACCAAAGTTCTAATCTTTTTCATAACATTAACCTCCTCTTATATAAAATGAATATAATTAAATTTTTTAAAGATATTTATAGTTTATCATAGCGTGTAAGCGATTACAATTTAAATGTGTTCATTGGATAATCTTATAATTAAATAAACCTCTTAAGTGTATTTATGCTTACCTCAATCTAGGGAATCTAGATATTATTATCATCAAAGTTTCCTTCTTTCCTTAGCACTTCGACATAGGTTTGAAAGAGACATTAACTGCGCCTAAAACAATCGTTGTGATTTCAATTACATATTTTTCAGTTTTCTCATTATCAATATTACTATTTGATAAGTTTAGATCCCATTAAGGTGATAAGAGAAATTACTACTGCTGTTAAACACAGCTTAAAACATTTAAAAGTATCGCATTCATGAATTGATTCTCATTTTATTTCATCGTGTAATTCAGTGATTATTTTATGAGCGTTCTTAATAGATTCTTTAACCTTACAAGTCTATTCGATAGTTCGGTATATGTTTCCTATAAGTGATTTAATGATTTTTCAATTCTATCGATAGAAGATTTGATATAACCTATCTGATTAAGCATTACCCATTCATTTTTATGATTCTATTTAGTGCATCTTTTAAAAACAGAAAATTTTATTAAGAACAAAAATTTTATTATGGTATAAAAACATTTTAGTCCAAAAGTAAGAGCAAAACTTCATTGAAAAATAGTATGTTAAATAACTGCTAAATTTTGCTAATTATGTTATAAAGGGGTTGAATAGCTTAATTTAGCTCATCAGACCATCGCTTTTTATATGGTGAAACTACCAAAAGACATATCCAATATCAAAAACATGATAAGGTAAAGAAGACATACATTATCATTTTTGATACGAAAAGACACATAACATATTCGTTTTAGAAACGCTCTAAAGTATTATTTTTACACACCTGAACACACAGATTGCACATCTTCTGATGATGAAAACTAAAAAAGCCCTATTTCTAGGGCATTTTATACAATAATGGTGGAGCTAACGAGATTCGAACTCGCTACCCTCTGCTTGCAAAGCAGATGCTCTTCCAGATGAGCTATAGCCCCAAAGCGAATAAAATTATATAAATATTCGCTCTAAAAATCAACTTATTGTTTTTTCAATAAAAGTATTAACAGCTTGATCTAAACATTCTGCTGAAAGATAGAGGTAATTTTCAGTATAGCCTGAACACACTTTACCTTCTTGTTTTTCAACTAAAATATGTACTTTTTCACCCTTTATAGACTCTAAATACTTTTTTTCATTTTCTTCGGATAATGAAATAAGTCTTCTTACTCTCTCTAAACGTATTTCTCTTGGAACAGAGTCTTTAAAGTGACTAGCTGCACTCTCTTTTCTTTCTGAATAGGGGAAAGCATGTATTCTCATAAACATATTATCTTTTAAAAAGTTATATGTGTCTAAAAAATCATTTTCAGTTTCACCAGGAAAACCAGTTATTACATCTGTAGAAAAAGCTGGATGTGAAATCTTCTCCTTGATAAGATCTAATTTCTTTTGAAAATCTTTTAGAGAATATTTTCTATTCATCAATTTTAAAATTTTCTCACTTCCAGATTGTAAAGGAATGTGAAAATGCGGACAAAGCTTTTTCTCACTATGAAATAATTCAATATATTCATCAGATATTTGACTTGCTTCAATAGAAGACACACGAAGACGATAGTCACTATAAGGGAGAGAAAGAATCATCTTCAATAATCCTGTTAAATCAATATTATTATAATTATAACTACCAGTATCAATTCCCCCGATAACTATCTCTTTAACTCCTGACTCTAATAAATTAGAGCATTCTTTAATTATCGAATTATAATCACGAGAGCGGGACTTTCCCCTAGTAAATGGGACAATACAATAAGTACAGAAATTATCACAACCATCCTGAACTTTAATATAGGCTCTTTCAGCATGTTCACCTTTTTTGATCAGCATATCATCATAGGAAAAATTTCTGCTATTTAAATCAACTTGATCACGCAAATTTAAACTAAGATTTTCGACACAATTCTTTTTAGAAGTACCTATTACTAAAGAGACTCCTTCCATCGCTAAATAATCTTCTTTGTGAACTTGAGAAGAACATCCCATAACGATGATCTTGCTATTTTTATATTCTTTTATAAGTGAACGTATTCTTTGTCTATCTTTTCTTTCAGATTCACTAGTTACAGCACAAGTATTAATAAATATATAATCAGGATTTTTATTATCTACAATATATCCTTTATCTAAAAGGCGCTCAGATAAAGCTTCTGATTCATAAGCATTAACTTTACAACCTAAGGTAACTATATAAAAGCTCTTCATCTTAATCTTTTTTCCTTCTTTTTTAATTTATGTAAATAAATATTTTTTAGTTCTTCATATAACGATTCAGAAATAAAATGTAAAGATAAAAGATGATCAAGAAATGATTTTTCATCTAAGTTATAATAATCTTTCATCAAAAGATTTAATCTATCAAAAAGATGACTATAATCTATATTCTTTATCTTATCATCAAATAGAGGAATCTCTCTTTCTAATAGACCTTGATTATCTATAACATAAATAGTAGAAAAATGAGGATGATAGAAAGTTTTAGTGAATTTATCACCATATTTAAGTGGTATCAATCTTGTCATCATTGATGAGAATGGCAAATATCCATAATGATCAAAAAAGTTATCTAAGGCAATATTTTTATCTTCTAATAAAGCAGAAAAAGGAAAAGATTTTAACCTATATGTATAGTTCCTATATATTTTATTTATATAAGGAGAATAATTGATCATATATATTTTTTGATCATTAAATTCAAAATAAGGGAGATGATAAAAAATGATCTTCTGAATCTCTTCTTTTTTTAAATCTTCTTCACGATAATAATTAACAAATTTATCAACTTTGTTTTTATTATCTAATGATTCTAAAACAATACAGGCTTTAATCAGTGAGAAAGTAGAAGATAAATCATTATAAATACTAAGTTTTGAAGTAAAAAGATGAGCATGTTCATTAAAAAAAGTCTCTTCTTCAGAAAAAGCGATATTTTTAGGATTTATCCACTCCAAATAATCAAAAATACTATCTTTTTTCATCATTATGATTTTACTTTATTTCTTACTGATATCAAGAAAAAATATTACTATTACTTTAAAGAAATACTAAATTATAATTTTTTTATTTATAATAAAAAAGAATTATACTTAATTTCACAATCACATCTTCAATATTTAATTACTTAAGGAGATAAAAAATGAAACTTGCCAATAAAATTGCTGTTATATCAGGTGGTGATAGTGGAATAGGTCTTGCTATTTCTCAAAGACTAAAAGAAGAAAAAGTTAAAATCTATGATATTTCTAAAGAAATAACCAATAATCCTATCTTTGAAAAAAGTTATGAATGTGATATTTCAAATGATAATAAAGTAAAGCAAGTGATCGATGAAATACTTAGTATCGAAGGAAAAATCGATCTTCTTTTTTGTAATGCTGGATTTGGAGTCGGTGGATTATTTGAAAACGCCTCTATCGAAAATATTGATAACATTATGAATGTCAATCTTCTTGCCCACATGAAAATGACTAATCTATTTGCTAAACATATAAATGAAGGTGGAAAAATAATATTTACTGGTTCTCTTGCTTCTATAATCCCTCTACCTTATCAAGCTTGCTATAGCGCAAGTAAAGCAGGCATTGAAAACTTTGCAAGAGCATTAGCAACTGAACTTAAGCCTAAAAAGATAAAAGTGCTGACAATCATGCCAGGTGATATCAAAACTAATTTTACAGCAAATAGAGTAAAAGAATTTGAAACTGATAATAAAGCCGAAAAACATGGTATTGAAAAGATGGAAAAATCAGAAAAAGAAGGTAAGAGTCCTGATTTTGTTGCTAAAAAAGTTATAAAACTAATAAAGAAAAAACATCCTCCTCTCCGTTCATCTATTGGAGGGACAAGTAAATTAATAGCATTTCTTGTAAAGTTTTTACCGATTAGAACTATAAATTATTTAGTAGAAAAAATTTATATCTAATAATTTCTACAAAAAATAAAAAAAGTCTGTACATTGTACAGACAAATGTTTTTTTAATGGAGCAGGCGACGGGAATCGAACCCGCGTATCGACCTTGGCAAGGTCGTGTTCTACCATTGAACTACGCCTGCAATGGCGGATCTAGCGGGATTTGAACCCGCGATCTTCTCCGTGACAGGGAGACGTGATAGGCCGCTACACTATAGATCCACATGCTATTTCTTAGCGCTTAAAAATTATCTCATTATCATTAGAATAAATCAAGTGTTTTTTTTATTTTTTTATTTTCTTTTATTTATAAGCACTTTCAACAGAGGAAATATTTCATATATAAGTTAAATTATCATAGAATATAGTAACCAAATGGAGGTATTTTTATGGAAAAACTGATACTCTCTGAAGATGAAATCGTTAGAATATGCAAAGATCTTGGTAAACAACTTGATGAATATTTAAAAGACAAAGAAGAAATTCCTGTCTTTTTAGGTATTATGAATGGTGCTTTACCTTTTCTTTATGAACTAGTTAAACATGTTACTCATCCTTTAATTATCGATACTTTACAGGTTTCTTCCTATCAAGGTGAAGAAAGCTCTGGTAAAGTTACTCTTTTAAAAGAACCAGATCATGATTTAGAAAATCAAATTGTTATCATCGTTGAAGATATAATCGATACTGGTGTCACGATGCACTACTTAAAAGAGATGATTAAAGAAAAGTATAAGCCAAAAGAAATCAAAACCTGCATACTTATTAAGAGAAATAATATTAAGATGCAATTTGATGAAACCAGCGATTTTATAGGTATCAAAACTGATGAACAAAAATATTTAGTTGGTTTTGGCTTTGATTATCAAAATCTTTTTAGAAATATCCCCTATATTTTCGTCCCTTCAATAAAAGATGTTAAATCATGGGAACCGCTTTTTAACCATAAACCTAAAAAGAAGTAATTTTTCATCCTTTCTTTTTCATGATTTTTTTGCTATCTTTTTATTTGGGAACAAATTAAATGGATTACGATGTTATTATCGTCGGCGCTGGTCCAACTGGCTATATGTGCGCCATAAAATTGATTGAAAAGAGAGAAGATTTAAGAATTTTAATCGTTGATAGAGGCAAGAGTATCGAAAAAAGAACTTGTCCTGTTTTAAATCATCAACTTTCTGCTTGTCCGAAAAACAAAAATGGTCAATCCTGCTTACCTTCTTGTTCCATGACTTGTGGTTTTGGAGGAGCGGGGGCTTTTTCTGATGGAAAATTTAATATCACGACTCAATTTGGCGGATGGCTAGATGAATTTATCACAAAAGAAAAAATTTTATCTCTAATTAAATACTGTGATCAAATCAACCTTAGATTCGGAGCTACTGAAACTATTACTGATCCCTATACTGATGAAGTTAGAAAGATTGAACAAAAAGCTATCGGTAATGGTCTTATGCTTCTTAGAGCGAATGTAAGGCATTTAGGAACTGATCAAAACCTCCATATTTTATCGAAAATTTATTCGTACTTAGTTAGTAAACATGTCGATTTTATATTTGAAAAACAATGTGAAGATATTATTGTTGAAAATAATGAAGTTAAAGGTATTCTTTTAGAAGGCGATAAAAAGATAACAGCTAAAAATGTAGTTTTAGGTGTTGGTAGAGAAGGTTCCTCTTTCTTATCTAATATGCTAAAAAGACATAATGTTACTTTCACTAATAATCAAGTCGATATCGGTGTTCGTGTTGAAACTTCTAATATCGTCATGCAAGATATTAATAAATATTTGTACGAAGGAAAATTTATCTATTCTACAAGTCAAGGTACAACTGTCAGAACTTTCTGTTCTAACCCTTCTGGACATGTCGTTATTGAAAATGATGATGGAGTTATTTTAGCTAATGGTCACTCCTATGCTGATCCAAATTTAGGAAGTGAAAATACCAACTTTGCTCTATTAGTTTCACATAAATTCTCTGAACCCTTCTCTGATCCTAATCAATTTGCAAAAGATGTCGCAAGCCTAGCTAATCGTCTCTCCTGTGGCTCTGTTATCGTTCAAAAGTATGGTGATCTTAAACGTGGCCGCCGCTCTACTCCTGAGAGAATCAAAAAAGGTTTTATCCGTCCTACTTTAAAAGAAGCAGTACCTGGAGATTTAGGTCTCTGTTTACCATATAAAAATCTTTCTTCTATCATTGAAATGATTGAGGCTTTAAACTACGTGACACCTGGTATAGCTAATGACCACACGCTTTTATATGGTGTTGAAGCTAAATTTTTCTCTGCTCGCCCAAAACTCTCTTCTTCTCTTGAATCATTAGAAATTAAAAATTTATATTGTGGTGGAGATGGTGCAGGCGTAACTAGAGGTTTAGCACAAGCTGGTGCTTCTGGTGTTTTGATCGCTGATAAAATTTTAGAGGAATATTAATATGTTCAATACTATCGCTGTTGAAGGTGCTCAATTTGGTGATGAAGGTAAAGGAAAAATCACGGATTACTTAGCTAAAAAAGCAGATATTGTCGTTCGTTTTCAAGGTGGCAATAATGCTGGTCACACAGTCTACCACGATGGAGTAAAACATGCTTTAAGAGCTCTACCCTCAGGAATATTTACACCTAAAGTCATAAATGTTATCGCTGATGGAGTAGTTTTAAATCCTCAAGAATTAATCGCTGAAATAGATGATAACTTCCCTAAAGGAACTAAATTAACTAATCTTCTAATCTCATCTAGGGCTCACCTTATACTCCCTTATCAAATTGAAAGAGATAAGATGTATGAAGATATGTTAAAAGATAAGAAGATCGGAACTACTAAAAACGGAATCGGTCCTACTTATTCAGATAAAGCACGACGTATTTCTTTACGTGTCGGAGATCTTTTAGATAAAGACTATTTAAAAGAAAGACTCCATAATCTCGCTTTCTTCTCTAATAAAGAACTTGAAGCGAACGGTTATAAAACGATAGATGAAGAAGAAGTCTATGAAAATCTCCTCAAATATGCTGAAGTACTAAAACCGTATATCAGCGATACCGCTTTATATTTAAATGAAAAGATTATCGAAGGTAAAAAAGTCATTTTTGAAGGTGCTCAAGGCTCTTTGTTAGATTTAGATCATGGAACTTATCCTTATGTCACTTCCTCAAGCCCGACTTCTTTATCTATCCCTTTAAATGCTGGTATTGCTCCTAATAAAATATCTAAAGTTCTAGCTATTATGAAAGCATATATGACAAGAGTTGGAGAAGGACCGATGCCAAGTGAAGTCAATAATGATTTTGCTAATATCATCAGAGAAAAAGCACACGAATATGGAACAGTTACCCATCGTCCTCGCCGAGTCGGATATTTAGATTTACCGATATTAAGATATACTTGCTTACTTTCCGGTGTCAGCGATATTGCTCTTACTCTTTTTGATGTCTTAAGAGAAATTGAAGATTTAAAAGTCGTTGTCGCTTATTCATATAACGGAATAGAGACAAAAAATATTCCTTCTAATCCTAAAGAATATGCCCAATATAAGCCTATCTATAAAGAGTTTAAAACAATCCCTTATTACGACACTAAGAAAATTAAATCATTTGATGATTTCCCTAATGAAGCTAAAGAATATCTTAATTTCATTCAAAAAGAATTAGGTGCACCTATCTCTATCATATCCTTAGGTCCTAATCCTGAAGATACATTATTATTAAAAGAACTTATATAAGATTCTTTTCTAATAATTTTGCGCGAAGCAAGTCAGACTTACTATAGTCTTTTTCACTTCGTGCTTTATTATAATCATCTATTAACTTTCTTTCTTCATCAGTTAAAGAATATTTATTAAATTTAAAGCCTAATACATTAGACATCTTAATTATTGTATTTAAAATTGCATTTAGCTTATCTAAATTTTTACTATTTGAGTTTAACATCTTAAAAGCTTTATCAAAAACCGCTAAAGCATTGGCGGTATTTAAATCATCAGCTAATGCTTCCAATAATTCCTCATAGATTTCCTGATCATATAAATCGTCAGTTTTTATATTATTATAATCCAAAGATACAGAAGCCCTTCTGATAGAAGAAAGATATTTATTTATCTTTTTGTCACATTCTTCTAAAATTTCTTCTGAGTAATTAATTGGTGAACGATAATTTGTTTGATAGAAGAAAAGACGGACCGCTTCACCTAAGTGACGAGAAAGGACATCAATAGCTAATATTGAATTACCTAAAGACTTGCTCATCTTTTCACCACCAGTCATCAAAAAACCGACATGCATCCAATAATTAGCTAAAGTCGTATTATTGTGAGCTAAAGATTGAGCAATCTCATTTTCATGATGTGGGAACTTTAAATCGAAACCTCCACCATGAATATCGATCAGTGGAGAAGAAAAGACATCATCAACCATACAGACACACTCAGTATGCCAGCCAGGTCTACCTAAACCGATTTTTGTATCAAATTTAATACCCTGATCATCAGTTAATTTCCAAAGAACAAAATCGAGAGGATCTTCTTTTCCACTAGCGACATCAATTCTTTTACCAGCTTCTAATTCTTCTAAATTCTGATTAGATAATTTTCCATATGATGGAACTGAATGAACCCTGAAATAAATATCATTCCCCGCTTTGTAGGCTTTTCCATCCTTAATTAAGTCATCAATAAAATCAACCATTTTATCAATATATTCACTCGCTTTAGGATGGTAATATAAAGGAGAAATTTTCAACTTATTTAAACAATCTTCATAGGCTTTAATATAAAATAAGGAAAGCTCCTTTTCACTTTTACCTTCTTTTATACTTTCAGCGATAATTTTATCATCAATATCTGTATAATTAGAGACAAGTTTAACATCATAGCCTACTTCACTAAGAAAGTTACTAAGGAGATCAAAAGTAATAGCAGGACGCATATTACCTAAATGAACATAATTATAAACAGTCGGTCCACAATAATAAATGTCAACTTCATTATCTTTAATAGGTTTAAAAGGTCTTATCATACCCTGATAAGTATCGTATAAACGAATTTTTCCTTTATCCATATTTATGCCTCCTTGATGTCTTTCTCTAAATTCTGTAAACGATATAAATTATAATATATACCTCTGTTTTTCAAAAGCTGTTGATGATCACCGCTCTCAATAATTTCACCTTTAGAAACAACAAAAATGATATCAGCATTTTTTATAGTCGATAAACGATGCGCAACAATAACCATAGTTCCAATCTTTCTAATCTTTTCTAAAGAAGATTGAATGATATTTTCACTCTCAGTATCAATATTTGCAGTCGCTTCATCTAATAAAATCATAGAGGGATGATAGACTAAAGTCCTGGCAAAAGAAAGAAGCTGCTTCTGTCCAGAAGAGAAGTTATCTCCTCGTTCCTTAACTTCAGATTCATAACCTTTTTCAAGCCTATTGATAAATATATCTGCTCCGACTTCCTTTGAGCAATTTATAACTTCACTATCACTAATATTTTCATCATCTAATGTTATATTACTTTTAATTGTACCGGAAAAGAGGAAGACATCTTGAAGCATAATGCCAATATTTCTTCTTAAACATTCTAAAGAGTAATTAGAAATATCGATATCATCTATAAGTATCTGTCCTTTTTGAGGTATATAAGTTCGTGTGATAAGTGAGATAATTGTCGATTTACCAGCTCCAGTAGCACCAACAAAAGCAGCTGTTTTACCTTCAGGAATGATGAAAGATACATCTTTTAAAACATAATCTTCTCCTTCATAAGCAAAATAAACATGCTTGAATTCGATCTTACCTTTGAAAGTAGGAACATCAACATCTTTAGGAGTCGAGACTATCTCCGGCTCCATATTTAAAATATTGACGATTCTTTCACCAGAAGTGATAACATTTTGCAACATATTTAATTGTTGGGTAATAGTTTGAACTGGTGAAAAGAATTGAAGAGAATAACTATATAAAAGCTGGAAATCACCGATAGAGATAGTTAAAGCTAATGCAGAAGGTATACCAAAAGCTAAAACGATCAATACACAGATCATCTGTAATAAATACATTAAAGGATAAAAAAGAGCAAAAAGATTTTGAGAACGTATAAAAGAATTGTAGATAGCATCATTATGCTCAATAAATTCAATCTCTTTACGATCTTCTCTTCCATATGATTTAGTAACTTTTATACCGGTGAAAGACTCCGATAAAAAAGAATTCATTCGCGATATCGAGGCCTTTTCGCTTCGATAATAAACACGGGCTTTTCTTCTAAATATATATGAAAATAAAAAGACAAAAGGAATAAAAGCTAGATAAATAAAGCCGTAAAGTTTCAAGAAAATAAAAGTCATAATAATGATGATGATAAGTGTAAAGGACGCTCTTAAAACCTGAGGAAGAATATCAGTAAAGAAAGAGGAAATATTTTGAGTATCATTAGTTACACGTGTAACAAATGATCCGATTTTCATAATCTTCATCTGCTTAGCTGATAATGAAAGGATATGAGCAAAAAGATCACGTCTTAAATCAGCGACAATATACTGACCTATTTTCTTTAATGTCATCGAACAAAAGTAAGCTAAAACACCAGCGATAGTCATCGAAACTAGATCGAGCAAAACAAAAAAGATAACAGAATAAGTTAAGCTATCAAAGAGTAAAAAAGTTCCTGATAAAATATCAGTTAAATACTTTAAAATAACTGATTCCATCGTGAAAGCGACAGTGACGATAATATCTAAAAAGATAACAAGCAAAAACTTGTTCGTATATTTTTTTAAATACTTTACCATCGATTTAAGAAGTACGATATCTTTTAGAGAATGTTCTTTACTTTCTAGTATTTCACTATCGTAATTCATAAGATCTCCTTTTCTAAGCTTTGTAGATAAACTAATTTTTGGTATAAGGAACAACTCTTTTTTAATTGACTATCATCACCTAATCCAACAATCTTACCTTCCGATAAAACAACTATTAAATCAGCATCTTCAATAGCTGATATTCTTGAAGCGATAATGATTGTCGTTTTATTCTTACGATATTCTTTAATGTTAGACAAAATCTTCTTTTCAGTATCAGCATCGACAGCCGATAAAGAATCATCTAAAATTAAAATTGAAGGGTTTTTATATATTGCCCTAGCAATCGATAATCTTTGCCTTTGACCACCTGAAACAGTTGTTCCTTTTTCACCTAAAAGAGTATCATAACCATTAGGGAACTCTTGAATATCCTTGCTGACACAAGCGAAAGAACAAGCTTCTTTTACTTTATCTAAATCACATTTATGAGGATCAGATTCTGAAAAAGCAACTGCATACTTAATAGGACCTGAGAAAAGAAAAGCTTCTTGAGAGACAATTCCAATATGTTCTTTTAAAGAATGCTTCGACCAATCAGTAATATCGATTCCATCAATAAATAGTTCCCCTGGGTCGATATTAAACATTTTAGGTAAAGAATTAACTAAAGTAGTTTTACCAGAACCCGTTTTACCAACAATTCCGATAGTTTGACCAGCTTTAATTTTAAAACTTATATTTTCTAAAACAGGTTTACTAGAATCGCTATAAGCAAAAGTGAAATTATTAAAAACGATATCTCCTTTAATATCACTAGCTACAACTGCACCTTTTTTATCGACTATATCAACTTTACTTGAAAGAATAGTCGCTATTCTCTTATAAGCACCTCTTGCACGCGACATATAATCTATTAAAAGACCACCAGCTATCATCGGCCAGATCAAAGAACTATAGAAGCCAGAAAAAGTAGTTAAATCACCAACATCTCTAATATTAGGAGCAAAATCTTGATTACTTTGAATGATGGCAAAAGAAAGAAGGAACATCATAATCGCATATGTAAAAGTGATAAAAAGATTGATTCCAGCATCTATTAAAGATGAGTATCTTAAGTAATTGATACTCTTATTTTGATTATCATCAACTAATAATGAAAATCTCCCCTTCTTTGTATCTTCTTTACGAAAAGCTTTAATAACATTTAAACCTTGAAAAGTTTCTTCTGTAAAATCGCTTAGCTCCTCAAATGAATCATTAGCTAAACGATACTTTTCACTTTCCTTATGAAAGAAAAAAGAACCGAGGAAGATAAAAATAAGTAAAGGTATCGCAGAGATCAATGTTATTCGCCAAGACATGATAAACATCATCGTAAAAGCTAAGATACCTAAGACAATTAAATCAGTTAACCAGATAAGTCCTTCAGAAAACAAAGTTTTAATTGTCTGTAAATCATTAGTGAAATACGAAAGAAGACCACCAACTTTTTTAGAATTAAAATAATCAACTGACATGAGCTGAATATGGTCGTACATCTCTTTTCTAAGATCTCTTTCAATCTTTGCACCGATGTGAGAAGAAGAATAGCGCCACCCCATCCTACCTAGAACGATGAGGACAGCGATGATCGATATCGCGATTAAAGAGACGAATAAATCAGACTCTAAAACATTACCATTTTCAGCATATAAAATAAAAGTGCCTGCTTCTATTTTAGAGATTATTCTACCGATAACAACTGGAATTAAAAGTTGAATAAAATCGACAAAAGCATCACTTAAAAAAACTAAAATAAATAGATACCAGTATTTTTTATAGTATTTGTTGATGTATTTACCAAAGAGCATATCACCTCTCTTGACGTATTACTTCAATAACCTCTGCATCGACATCATAAATAGAGCAATTAACGACTTTAGCTAAAACTAAATCACCATAATTAAGAGGCACTTTCGAATAAAGATGCATCTTACCATCGATATCATCAGGAGCATAAAGATCATTTATGCAATTATAATATAAATTCTTCTCATCAAAATCAGTGACAAGGCACTTATATTCTTTACCGATCCTCTTTTTATTTAAACGATAAGAAATCTTCTTTTGTTCTTTCATTACCGCTTTATATCTTTCTTGTTTTACTTCTTCTAAAACTTGATTATGGAATTTAGCACCAGGCGTTCCTTCCTCCCGAGAATATGTAAAACAACCTAAGTGATCAAATTGTAATTCTTTAATATCATCTAATAAAATTTTAAAATCTTCCTCTTCTTCATAAGGGAAGCCAACCATAACAGTCGTGCGTATAACGGCATCTTTTACTTTAGAACGGAACTTATGAATCAAATTAATAATATCTTCTCTTGTTCCTCTTCTTCCCATCTTCTTTAAAACTTTATCAGAAAAATGTTGAACAGGTAAATCAAAATATGGAGTGATATTAGTATTAGCAAAATAATCGATAATTTCATCATCAACTTCATCCGGATAAAGATACATGAGTTTAACAAAGTCAAAACCTTTATGCTTATTGATCTCTTTTAGTAAATCTTTTAATGTCAACCCAATATCTTTACCGTACATCGAAGTATCTTGAGAAATAACAGTTAAAGAACGGATTCCTTCTTTTTCTAAAATATCTAACTCCTGTTTTAAAACCTCTAAAGGAACAGATTTAAATCTACCACGGATATAAGGAATAGCACAGAAAGTACAGAAATTATTACAACCATCTGATATACGAAGATAAGCTTCTTTTCTAGGGGATATAAAAACTCTTTTTGTCGGATCGATCTGTCCACTAAACTTTTTATCTTTAAATAATTCCTCTAATCTTTCACCGAAGTGAGGATAATCTTCTATTGGAATAAATAATGCGACTTCAGGGAGTTCTTTCTTCAACTCATCTAAATACCTTGTTGCTAAACATCCAGTTACAATAATCGGCTTATTGTAAGGGATCATATCTAATATTGCTCTTATCGATTCTTTTTTTGCTTCATCGATAAAGCCACAAGTATTGATAATAATAGCATCGCTTAAATTAGGGTCAGAAGTTATTTCAAACCCATTTCTTTTAAGATAAGAAAGAATCTCTTCTAAATCGACTTGATTCTTTGCACAACCAAGAGAAATTACACCTATATTCATAAAAAAAGAGTTACCATGCAACTATTTATTTTAGCATGATAACTCTATCTATGCAACTATTCTAGTTCGAATGCGCCAGTATAAAGTTGATAATAAACACCCTTTTGATCAAGTAAATCTTCGTGTGTTCCTCTTTCAATAATCTTACCGTGATCTAAAACGATGATAACGTTACTATTGCGTATAGTAGAAAGACGATGAGCGATAACAAAGACTGTTCTTCCTTTCATCAAATTATCCATACCTTCAGTAACAATCTTCTCAGTTCTCGTATCAATTGATGATGTCGCTTCATCTAAAATTAAGACCGGAGGATTATTGACAGCAGCTCTCGCAATAGAGAGAAGTTGTCTCTGTCCTTGTGAAAGGTTAGCACCGTCATTAGTAAGCATCGTATTATAACCCTGAGGTAAACGAGTGATGAAACTATCAGCATTAGCTAATTTAGCAGCTGCGATACATTCTTCATCCGTAGCATTAAGCTTACCATAACGGATATTATCCATGATCGTTCCAGTAAATAAACTTGTATCTTGTAAGACCATACCGAGAGAATTTCTTAAATCACCTTTTTTGATCTTATTTATATTGATACCATCATATCTAATCTTACCATCAGCGATATCATAGAATCTATTTAATAGATTAGTGATAGTAGTCTTACCAGCACCAGTAGCACCGACAAAGGCGACTTTCTGGCCAGGCTTAGCATATAAAGAAACATCATGAAGAACAATCTTATCAGGAACATATCCAAAATCGACATTAAACATTCTAATATCACCTTGTAATAAGGTATAAGTTACATCATGTGTCGCACTATGAGGGTGCTTCCAAGCCCAGATAGTCTGCTCTTTTTCATCACATTCGACAATATTATGCTTTTCATCATACTTAGCTCTAACTAAAGTTACATAACCATTATCGACTTCAGGAGTTTCATCTAATAGTGAACAGACACGTGAACATCCACCGATAGCTAAAGCGATAGAGTTTATTTGGTTAGCAACTTCAGAAACGTTAGCGGTAAACTGTCTAATCATCGGAAGGAAAGAGACAATAACACCTAAAGAGAGAATATCCATACCATATAAGACAGAAAGATTTGTAACCCTAAAGTAGAAGAATAAGCAACCGACGATAGCGACTAAAACGTAAAGAAGGTTACCGATATTACCTAAAATAGGCATAAGAATGTTCGCATAAGAATTAGCTTTATAGGAAACATCTTGCAATTTATTATTGATCTGATCAAAACTAGCTTTACTTTCTTCTTCGTGGCAGAAAGATTTGATAACCTTTAAGCCTACCATCATCTCCTCAATAAAGCCTTCTTGTCCACCGATCATCTGTTGTTGCTTAATAAAGTTGCGGCTAGAATGACCACCGACATGGCGGGTAACTAAAAGCATAATGATAGCACCAACTATAACAATCAACCAAAGGTAGACAGAAGAAAGAATCATTAAGACGAAACTAACTAAAGAAGTAAAAGCGCAGATCATAATAGTGTTAAGAGACTGAATAATAAGCTGCCTGACTGTATCAACATCGTTGATATAGATAGACATGATGTCACCTTTATCATTCTTATCAAAATAAGAAATAGGAAGATCTTCCATATGTGTGAAGATATCCTTACGAAGATCATCCATATATTTTTGACCAGCGACAGCAGTGACCTGGGAATAAGTAAACATTCCGATTAAAGCGATGATATAACAGCCAGCGAGAATTAAAACGCTTGAAATGATCGCTGATCTTACAGCTTCTGTTCCCATTGTTGCAAGATTAGAAGCACTAACTAAATCAGTAATATTAGAAAGAGTAAGAGGAGCAGCGATATTACCGACAGCCGATATTAAGACACAGATAGCCGAGACAGCAAAAGCTAAAGGATGCTTTTTAATGTAATCTTTAATTATGCGAAGCAAAGGCGAACGCTTTTTTGTATTAGGCATTGTTATCACCTCCGATACGATTCTGGATATTGTAAATATCGCGATAAAGATCATTATTAGCTAATAATTCATCATGAGTACCCATACCATTGATCTTACCATCATCCATTACGATGATAAAATCAGCTTCCTGAACTGATGAAAGACGTTGAGCAATAATAATTTTTGTCGTATTAGGAAGAGTAGATTTTAATCCCATGCGGATAAAAGCATCAGTTTTGGTATCGACCGCACTAGTCGAATCATCCATAATAAGAACTTTCGGCTTTTTGATTATTGCTCTAGCGATACAAAGTCTTTGTTTTTGTCCGCCTGAAACGTTAGTTCCACCTTGTAAGATCATCGTCTCATACTTATCAGGGAAAGATTCTACAAAAGTATCAGCTTGAGCAATATGGCAGGCTTCTTTGATATCTTCATCAGTAGCTTTTTTATTACCCCAAAGGAGATTTTCTTTAATAGTTCCTGAAAAGAGAACATTCTTTTGTAAGACCATAGAGACATTTTCTCTCAAAGTACGGATATCATAATTTCTTACATCGACACCGCCGACCTTAACACTACCTTCAGTCGTATCATAAAAACGCGATATAAGATTAACTAAAGTCGATTTTGAAGAACCAGTTCCACCGATAATACCCACTGTTTGACCAGAAGCAATATGTAGGTTAATATCAGCTAAAGCATATTTTTCAGCTTCTTTTTTATATTTGAAAGAAACATTTTCAAAATCTATAGAACCATCGCTAACTTCAAAGATAGGATCAGAAGGATTAGTGATAGTCGGAACCTCAATCAATACTTCACAGACACGGCGCATCGATACTGTCGACATCGAAATCATAACTAAGACCATGGAGATCATCATCAGCGATGAAAGGATTTGCGCTGAATAAGTAATCATAGCTGAGAGTTGACCGATTTCAAAAGAGACATTAGGATCGATGATTGCCATGGAGCCAAAGAAGATGATCAAAGTCATCGATAAATACATGCAGAAGGATAAAAGCGGATTAGTTAAAGCTAATAATCTTTCAGCTTTTACAAAGTCATCGCGAATATTTTCACTAGCTTTACTAAACTTTGCTTTTTCATAATCTTCACGATGATAAGTTTTGACTGTTCTAATACCGCGGACATTTTCTTCTATCGATTCATTTAACTTATCGTACTTAGGAAAGACACGGTTAAAAATCGGCACTGATGTAAAGGTTACAATTATAAAAGTAACAGCTAGAATAGGTATGACAATAGCGAAAATCCAGGAGATATAAGCAGCCATAACTATCGCCATAACTAATGAGAAAATAAGCATTAACGGTGCGCGGATGACAATTCTTATCAGCATCTGGAAACACATTTGAACATAAGTGATATCAGTCGTCTGTCTAGTTACTAAACTTGAGACAGAAAAACGATCGATGTTGTTGAAAGAAAAGGTCTGAATCTTATAAAAAAGATCTTTTCTTACATTAGCAGCAAATCCTGTTGAGGCCCTAGCAGCAAATCTTCCGGCTAGTAATCCAGAAACAAAGGAAAAGATTGCTAAGCCTAAAAGAATCGCTGAATAAATTAAGACGACATTCATAAAATCGCTAGAAACTGAAGCTAACTTTTGCTGATCAGAAAGATAATTAAGAAGAAGTGACATCACATAAGGAATGACACATTCGCAGAGCGCTTCTAAAACGACAAAGAAAATCGTAATAATCGACGGCTTTTTGTATTCGCGAACAGAATGTTTAAGGACAGAGATAATCTGTCTGTAAGTCATCTTGTTTGCATCTTTTTTTCTACTCATAACTTCACCTCAAATATAGACACATTATTTATATATATGAAAAAAATTAATATTGTCAATACATTAAAAAAATATAAAAAATATGAAAACGCTTTACTATTTAAAATGCTTATTTATAAGTCTTTTTCATCTCTCTTTGGTCTATTATCACTAGAAAAATTATCCTTCTTTAAATCAGGGTCAATAAGAATCAAACGCTTAATTTTATAGTTAAAACCTTTAATCTTTTCTTGATTTTCAATCTTCTTTTTTTCTATCTCTTCTCTTTTATCTTTAGGAACAAGATTGATAAGTTTCTTTTTAGAGTTTTTAAGTTCATAATCCATGTCTCTCTTAACTTTCTCTAAATAAAGAACTGTCTTACTCTTTTTAGCTATCGAAGTAACCTTCTTAAATATACCTAAAGACTGAACTAAATCGACAATAAATACTCCGTAGACAATTCCTAAAATAAATATAACACTATAATTTATTGATCTATCGCTGCCGATACCAAATAAGAACGAGAATAAATATCTAAAAACTTCAAAGATAAAAGGATTAAGAGCATAGTAATAGATAACACTAGCAACAAACCAAATAAGTGCAAATTGGGGACAGACGATGCCTTTATAGTTTCCTCTCATGTTCGAATAATCCCAAAGTTTTACTTTAAAGCCATTAACAAAGATAACTCCAGCGATAAATTCAAGCCCTTGCAAAGCAATAAAGATAATAAAGATAATCAGTAAGTCATTTACTGTCGCATAAGAAAAAGCTAAGTCAGGTAAATCACCTAAAGGATTATAAAAATTAAAGTATGGAGAAAGAGCACTAGTTAAAGATATGGAGAGTACCATCATTATAACAAGGCCAAAACCATAGATAGGAAGATAAGGGCCTCTTAAAAATCCAGGATTGACCCATCTTTTAACAGAAACGAGGCGTCTAAATACCACTTCGATAAAATAACCAGCGATAGAACCTAGAAGAAAAAGTACCAAGAAAGAGATGACTATCATGCCAGTTTGAACGCTGACATCACTAGTAAGCATCATTCATTTAAAAGCTTTTCAAGCTCATCAACTAAAGTTTCCATCCTCTTAACAACAGCTAAGAATGGCTCTTTAGTTGTCAAATCGACTCCAGCCTTTTTAACTTCAGCTATCGGATAGTCGCTTCCACCCATCCTAAGTAATGAAACATAATGTTCAAAAGCTCCTTCTTCTTTTTCTTTAACTCGACGATAAAGCTCTAAAGAAGCAGAAAAGCTAGTCGCATATTGATAGACATAGAACGGAGTATAGAATAAATGAGGAATATAACACCAAACTAAAGGTTTATAAACTTCCTCTCTAATATCGATACCATAATAATCTTGATAAAGGTTAGCCATTATATCAGATAAAACTTGATAATTGATATTGCCACCTTTTTCAGCAATCTTACTAGCTTCATATTCATATTCTGCGAAAAGAGTTTGACGATAGAATGTTCCACAGATTTCATCAATCGCTTTTTGCAAGAGTGAGATTTTATCTTCTTTAGTTAAAGTTCCACGATTAAGCAGATAATCTAATAAGTTATGCTCATTAAATGTCGACGCAATCTCAGCGACAAAAATAGTATAATCTTGCTTCATAAGCGGCTGACTTTCTTCAGAATATAAAGTGTGAATAGAGTGGCCAGATTCATGAGCTAAAGTAAAAACATCTTCTAATGTATCTTGGAAGTTTAATAATATCATAGGAGGGAGATTGCCTCCACCGCGCGAATAAGCACCTGTAATCTTACCATCTTTAGGATAGACGTCAACCATGCCAGGAGCCGAAACTTGATGAGCTTTATTTTGGAAGTCATCAGGAAAATCTTTAATCGAATCAAAGAACATTTCTCTAGCTTGATCATAAGTGACTTTTGTCTCACTTCTTGCTAAAGGAATAAAACGATCATAAGAGCGGTGCTTTTCTAAACCAAGATATTTTCTTCTTATTTCATAATATTTTTTTAATGGCTCACTATTATTATGAGCAACATCGATAAGATTTAAGAAAACAGAAGTAGGGATCTTATTCTTTTCTAAATGAACGTCTAAAATAGAAGAATAATTTCTAGCTTTCATCGTTCCTAATTGTTCTTGTAAGGAGAGGTTATAAATCTCAGCATAGGTATTTTTATGCTTATCAAAATAAGAATATAAACTATCAAAAATTCTTTTTCTATTTTCAGCACTCTTCTCATCAGTTATAAGTTTAGTCCAATTAGAAGTAGTAACCACAACCTTTTCACCATCTTCTAACTCACACTCTTTAGGCATGTAATCACCGACGCTTAAAGTTGAATAAAGATTACCGCCTACAGAAGAAAATGCGCCATAATCAGCGATTATTTTTTCTTTATCTGAAGTAAGAACATGAGACTGAGAAGAGAAAAGCTTTTCAATAGAAAAATCAAACTGCTGATGCTCAGGGTATTTACTAAAATAATCCTTCATCCTCTCTTCACCCAAAGATAAAATCTCTGGTTCAAAATATGAAGCTTCTGAATTCAACTGACGAAGAAGCGCTTCTAATTCACTCTCTTTAGAGACAGCATTAACATCTCTTCTATCTAAATCAGCTAAAGATGCAGCATAGAAATAAAGACGATTAACTAATTCTTCTAGTTCTAATTGATAAGAAAAATAGCTATGAAGAGAAGAATCTTCATTTAATTTTCCCTTAAAAGAACCGATGACGGCGATAATATCTTTAAAATGTTTTAAATCCTTTTGATAATCTTCTTCACTTGTATAAAGCGTAGACAAATCCCATTTGTAATTCATAATTTTTCCTCCTTCTTCATTCTAATATTATCATCGAAAATCTTTTTTTCTACAAGAGATATCTAACATTAAAAGTTTGTTTTTTTAATCTTTAAATAAAAAATAGACTTATCCAATATTGTTATAAAAATAAATTGCAATAAATCTAATTTCCGAACTAACAAAATATTTTTTTATAAAATTAAATCACACAATGTTTGTCGATTAAAAACAACTTTTTCTTATAATTAAAACTTCTATTTCTATATAAACTATGAGAAGTTTTTTACCCATTTCTTCTTGTTATACTTTAATCATGCTTATGGATGAATTATATAGAGATTATCAAAAAAGAACGATAGTAGCCATCGATTTAAAATCTTTCTACGCCTCTTGTGAATGTGTAGAAAGAAATTTAGATCCCTTTACAACTCCTCTTGTTGTCTGTGATGAAACAAGAGGAAAAGGCACTATTATTTTAGCTGTCTCACCCTATTTAAAAAGTTTAGGTGTTCCTAATAGACTGCGTTTATATGAATTAGATACAAGTATACCTAATATTATCTATGCGATGCCAAGAATGCACTTATATATCGAAAAATCTTTTGAAGTTTATTCTATTTTTAGAAATTATACTGCAGATAAGGATATTCATATTTATTCGATAGATGAAGCCTTTTTAGATATAACAGACAGCATAAATCTATATAAAACTACTGCCTACGAATATGTTAAAAAGATAGTTGATGAAGTAAAAAGTAAAACAAAACTTACTGTTTGTGCAGGTATAGGCGACAATATTTTTATGGCGAAAGTATGCATGGATTTAGAAGCTAAAAAGAAGAAAAATTTTATTGCCCAATGGAGTGAAAAAGATATAACTAGTAAACTTTGGCCGATTGAAAATTTAACTAAAGTCTGGGGAATAGGTGAAAGAATGGCTTTAAGATTAAATAAATTAGGCGTTAAAACTATTAAAGATATTGCGATGTTAAATCCTCAAATACTCCATAAAGAATTTGGAGTTAAAGGAGATGAACTATTCTTACATGCTTATGGTATCGATAAAGCGATAATCAATAATAAAGTTGATTCTTCTTCAAAAAATATTTCAGTTGGTCAGACTCTCTTTTATGATGCTGATAAAAATAAAACTATGCTCAACATTCTTTCAATGGTCGATGAATTAGCTATTCGTTTAAAAAAGATGAATAAAAGACTTTTGGCATTCACAATATTTTTGATTACTAAAGATAGTAAAGAATTAAAAAAAGAACTCACTTTCTTTACGCCGACCTCTAATTCTTTTACGATGAGAAAAAAAGTCGAAAATTATTTAAATTTACCTGACGACATCTTAATAAGACAAATATTTTTATTAGCTTTTAAATTAGTAGAGGGAGAATATCAGTCTTCCCTTTTTGAAGAAGACAATGAAAAAGATATTCTTTTAGAAAAAACGATGATGAAAATTAATAATAAATATCATAATAAAGCTATAAGGCTCTCTTATTTAGAAGAAGGAGCGACAGCATTAAGAAGAAAAGAACAGATTGGAGGGCATAAAGCATGACTTTGATCGATAGAGGAATGATTAAATGGGCTCCATTTAAATCTTTACCTGAAAAAGAAGAATATTTTGATTTTAAGCTTGAACAAGAAGAAATTGAGGATGAACCTCTACTATGTGAAGATGAAAAAAATCACCTTGATAGAAAAATAACCTATCTTTCTAAGGGAATGAAGATAAAAGTGAAAGTCTATTTAGATTCTAAAATGCAATACCTTTTTCTCAAGTTTAGAAAAATTGATCTATTAAAAAAAGAATTTCTCTTTTTTGATCATAAAGCTATTCCTTCTTTTTTAATCTATGATTTTGATGTGGTAAAATAATTGCATGAAAGCGATGGTAATAAGTGATATTCATAACGATACTGAAAGACTTGAACAAATTCTCACTATTTTTCAAAGTGAACATTACGAGAAACTTTTTATTGCCGGTGATATTGGAACAAGATCTTTAAAATTATTAAATCCTCTTTCCCAACTTATTGTAGCCTGCAAGGGCAATATGGATGCTTATGACAATTTTGAAGAAGAAGCTAACTTTCCTCTTCCTAATATCAATTATAGTTATTGCAATGGTAAGTTTGTCGCGATAACTCACGGACATCTCTATGATGAATATTCTCTCCCTGTTATCAGTGACATCGTATTCTTAGGTCATACTCATCGTTCTAGATTAACTATATCAGGTGGAAGAATTATCGCTAATCCCGGTTCAATATCAAGGCCTAGAGATGGAACTTCTTCTTTTATTCGTTTTACAAAAGAAAAAATTGAGATCATCGCTTTAGAAAGTAAAAATGTCATCAATAAGATTGACCTTTGAGGTACAAAATGAAATTTATTGTAGGTAGTGATATCCATGGTTCTATTTATTACGCATCTTTATTTAAAGAAAAGATTGAAGAATATAAACCAGATAAGATTATTCTTTTAGGTGATTTATATTATAACGGAGCAAGAAATGATCCTCCTAAAGATTATGCTCCTAAAAAGGTAGTAGAATTATTAAATAACTATGCTGATTCAATATTAGCTGTCAAAGGTAACTGTGAATCACATGTCGATCAAACAGTTTCTTCTTTTATAATCAACGACAGCTTATCTATCTTTGCTTTCAATAAAACTATCTTCTGCACTCATGGCCATATTTTCTCATTTGATGAGCATCCTCATAATTTTGGAGATATATTTTTACAAGGTCACACTCATATATCAAAGCTCTTTAAAAAGGATAATAAAATCTTTGCTAACCCCGGTTCAATTTCAATCCCTAAAGATGATCATCACTCTTACATGACTATCTCTGAAGAAGGAATTAAAATAATTGATCTTTTAACTGGGGAAATACTCAATTCTTTAAATTTTTAGAATTTCTGCATATTTAAAATCTTCTTTTTACAGATTCACCCCTAAATTATAAGCTCCCTTAAGGTAGTGAGGTTTTATCATGCAAGGATAAATAGCACCTTTAGACATAATTCTTCCTATCTCCTCCATATTAAGATAAGAAATAAAATATCAAAATGAGCATCTAAAGCGCACATAACTACATTATCCTTATATGCAGTAAAAATATAAATAACCTTTAAATGCTTACGCAATTGTATTACTTGTACCATTTACATGCGGGCTTTTTAAGTATAAGTATTCTCATAATTTCCTTTTTATTATAACTAACTCGGTGTCTATTAAATTGTATTTAATAATCGACACTATATCATATAGGTATTAAAAAAAGCCTGACCATCAAGATCAGGCTAATTATTTTCATGGTCGGAACAATGAGATTTGAACTCATGACCCCTTCCACCCCAAGGAAGTGCGCTACCAAGCTGCGCTATGTCCCGTTCAAGCCTTAAAATTATATAACTTTGAAGTTAGCTTTGCAATAGTTTTTAAATCAAAGGCTTGCAAAGAGCAGATTTAATGAATCACTTATCATTGTTTCTATAGATGAACTAAGATTAAAACCAACTTGTTTCATCGCTTCTTTCTGCACTGATATAGGATAAGAAAGAGGATAAAAGCCATATAATAAAGCGATAAATGTGCGATAAATAGCTTGTTGTTTCTCTTCTGATATTGATGGAGAAATATTTCTTAGCATCTGAGAAAAAATATCATAAAACCTCTTTAATTCTTTCTTCAAAATGATAAGGTTCTCTAAAGGAACATTTCTTTCCACTACTTCAAGATTAGAAGACATAATTTTTAGAATACTAATATTCTTTTTTAATAGTGAGGTCAATTTTTTAACAGCCTCTTCTTTAGTTTTAATATTCGGTAAATATTTCTCTAATCCGTCATCTAATTCTATAAAATGATAATAAAGAGAATCTAATAAAATTTCCTCTTTGCTCTTATAGTAAGAGTAAATTGCTGTTCTTGAAATAGAAGTGTTATTAGCAATATCTTTCAAAAAGATATCATCCCACTCCTTATTCATATAAAGCTCATCTAAAGCAAGGATTATTTCTTTTTTTCTTTCATCAACTTGCTCTTTTGTACGTGCACGATAATACATATCAACCTACCTATAGACATCAGTGATTATAAAAAACACTTGACATTATGTCAAATAAGCTATTTATCTAATTCATCTAAAAGAGAATCATATTCTTCTTTTGTTATCGTACCTTCTTTATATCTTGTTTCAATAAGTTGGATGACCTTCTCTTTCTTTTGATTATAAGTTAAATTGTTCTTCTCACTATTATTATCCTTAGTTAAGTAAACATAATATTTTTGAGTGAAAATAAAATAGACGATCATAAAAATCAAAAATAAAAAGATAATGATCGGAGGAATAATATTTAAAAGAGTGAATTCTTGAGCGATGATAGCAAAGATTAAATAAAGAAGTTCAGTTACAAAAAATAAAGAAGTCAAAACTAGATGAACTATAGCTAAAAGGCGAAAATTATAAATTCGGATAACAATTAAAGATAAAATAGAGATAATAAAAGTAACCGAAACCAGAAGAATTGTCGCAATCGTAAATAAACTCGCTAATGTGAGATAGATATTTTCATCAACTCTTTCTAATAATGATGCTTTTTCAAGCAATGAATACTGAGAAGAATCTAAAGCCATCAATCCTAAAACTAGAGGAATAATAATAAATGTAAGATAATCCTTGATTCTAAATTTTCTTAAATTCTCATCCATCATTATTTTCCTTTCTTATCTTAAAAAACTCATCTCTCTTATGAAGAACCTCATCGATAGCTTGACTAGGTAAAATATTTATCAGTTCCTCTTTAGTCACAGTCTCTAATGATTCTATAGTTGGATATAATAACAACATCTTTTCTTTTCTTTTCTTACCGATCCCTTTTATATCATCATAAATAGTTTTATAGTGACTTTTATCACGATTATGCCTATGAAAAGAAATAGCATATCTATGCACTT
This sequence comes from uncultured Bacilli bacterium, assembly GCA_944349335.1. Lineage (GTDB taxonomy): Bacteria > Bacillota_I > Bacilli_A > RFN20 > CAG-288 > Enterosoma. The sequence continues at coordinate 101,411 of CALVMW010000002.1, read as the reverse complement.
CATCCTGCATTCTCATCAATAGGAAAAATAAAGGTGAGCGTCTATCTAATGGGATTATTTCACCTGTTTCACCATTTATTAAAGAATCAGTTTCGTGTTGATCATTTTTAGCAAGTCCAGCTATCTTAATAGGAAGAGAAAATTCATCTCTAACTTCAATCGCAACATTAACTTGATTAGCACCGCCATCAACGATAATCAGATCAGGCAGTTTTAATTTATCTTCGATCAATCTTGTAAATCTTCTTGTCAATACTTCCTTCATTGAGGCTAAATCATCCTGACTATTTTCTTGTCTAATTTTATATTTACGATATAAAGAAGGAGCCTTAACACCATTTATATATTTAACCATCGCTGAGACACAATCAAAACCTTGAGTATGAGAATTATCATATAGTTCAATATCTAATGGTGTCTTATCTAGATCAAGTTTTTCTTGTAATTCTTCTAAAAGCTTTAAAACATCATCATCTAAACGAGCTGTCATAAAATGAGTATCTAATGTTTGTTTTGCATTTTCTAAAGCAAGAATAAGAAGATCTTTCTTTTTTCCACGGGATGGAGTATAGACCATAATATCTAAAGAAGAAGTTAAAATTTCACAAAGTTGTTTATTAGGAACTAATAACTCTTTCGGTCTAGGATGATTCTCATAAAATTGTAATATAACATTTTCTACAAGGTCATCAATATCATCTTCAATTTCTTCAATATAATATTTCTTACCTAATAAAGTTCCTTTTCGATATAGTAAGAAAAAGATAGCGATATAACCATCACGAATAGAATATGAAACGACATCTCTATCAACATGATCAGAAAACATTATTTTCTGTCCGTTTGTCACATTATTAATAACATCGATTAGCTCTTTTTTCTCTTGAGCCTTTTCAAATTCAAGATTCTGACTAAGATCATTCATCTCTTTTTTTAATTTAGTGATGATATCAGTATCGTAACCATTTAAAAATCTTGAAATATTACTGATAAGTTGGTTGTTTTGCTCATCAGTGATTTTATTCACACACGGAGCTAAACACTGATTCATATAATAATAAATACACGGTTTATTTTGAAGCGTTTTACATTTTCTTATAGGATATAATTTATTGATAAGCGATATCATCTTATAAGCAGAAGAAGAATTAGGATAAGGACCGAAGTGATAATAATTTTTATCCTTATCATCACGCGATATTTTTAGATAAGGCTCACCTTTCTTTTTTAAAGAGATATAAGGATACATCCTATCGTCCATTAAAAGGATATTATACTTAGGATAATATTTATGAATAAGAGAGATTTCTAATAAAAGAGCTTCTTTTTCATTGCTTGTCTCAATAATATCAAAATCTCTAATCTCCATTACCATCCTCATAACCTTGCCTTGCTGAGGACGAGTAAAGTATTGCTTAACTCTTTTTACTAACGACTTAGCTTTACCAACATAAATTATTGTCCCATTTTTATCTTTCATCTGATATGAACCAGGTTTATCAGGCAAAAGGTCAATTTTTTTAGTCAATAATGGATTATCTAAATAAGTCATTTTAAAATAACAACTGTCGCTCCTAGACCGCCTTCTCCTTGCTGTCCAAAGCGATATTCTTTAACAAATTCTCCATGTTTAGCTAAATAAGCCCAAACCGCTTTTTTAAGAGCAAAAGTACCAGCTCCATGAATAATTCTTACTGTTTTAAACTTGTGAAGACGCGCATTATCTAAAAAGGAGACGACTTCTCTCATCGCTTCATCAACATGTAAACCTATAATATTTAATTCTAAACCTTGTGAAGGAGAAATATTTAATTTTACTGTCTCTACATAAGGCTTCTTTTTAATATCTAAAGCTGTCTTCGGAGCTTTTTCTAATCCTGCAATTTTTCTCTTAAAACGTAAGCCATCAAAAGATAAAGTCACTTCATCTTTCTTTATCTCTATTACTGTCGCTTTTCTTTTATCTTCATCTAAAACCAAATCTCCAACTTGAAGTGAAGGAAGAGAAATCTTCTTTTCTTCTATTTCTTCTTTATTAATAACTTTATTCAATTCGCCTTTCGCTTTAGAAATATCGGAATAATTTAAATTCTTAGGACTTTCTTTCCATATCTTATCAATCTCTTCTAATTTATTAGCAACTATTCTTTCAATTTTTTTCTCAGCTTTAATATGAATAGTCCTTCTTTCTTCTTCTAAAGCTTGAATCGCTCTTTTTCTCTTCTCAATAATATTCTCTAAATTCTTTTTTTGATTAATTAAACTCTTTTCTTTTAATTCTAATTCTTTTTCTTTCAAAGAGATATCTTCTAACATCTTTTCAATATCATATCCTTTTTGATTCTTCTGATATTCTATTGCATCTTGAATTATCTCTTCTTTTAGTCCAAGATTTTCAGCTAGAAGAAGACCATTAGACTTACCATAAGAACCATAAAGAATATGAAATGTCGGCTTTAATGTCTTAATATCAAATTCCATCGCTGCAGATAAAACTTTTTCATCCGCAAGAGCATATTCTTTCATACCATCAAAATGAGAAGTTAAAAGTGTATAACAACCTACTCTTTCAAAATATTTAAGTAAGGAAATACCTAAAGCTTCTCCATCCTTAGGAGAAGTTCCCTCACCAACTTCATCGATAATTACTAAAGATAAGGGAGTACAGCTATCAGTGATCTCTTTTATCTTAACAATATGTGCTGAAAAAGTTGAAAGATTATCAATAACAGATTGATTATCCCCTCCTAAAAAGTAGACTTTGTCAATATAAGGGATGTTTCCCCCATCGATTGCTGCTACCATCAAGCCTAATTTATCCATGATAACTGCTAAAGCTAAAGCTTTAATAAAAACAGACTTACCACCAGCATTAGGACCAGAAATTAAAAGAATTTTCTTTTCTTTTAACACTAAAGAATTAGCGATAACCTTATCACTTTTAAGCAATGGATGAACTAATGACTTTAAAACTAATTCACCATTTTGATTATTTGGGCAACTTCCTTGATAACTTTTACCAAAGTTATAAGCTGCATAAAATCTATCAACTTCTTTAAATAAGGCATAATCTTTTTTTAATGAATCGATATTTTTAAAACAATATTTCGATAATTCAGCTAATATACGAGCAATCTCTTCACTTTCCTCATTTCTTAAAGCAGTGATTTTATTTTTTAATTCAACCACTTCATAAGGAATCATATAAGAAGTTTCACCAGTTGAAGAAGAAGAGACAACAATACCTTTAACATATCCCTTCATCGAAGTTTTTATTGGAAGAGTCTCTTCTCCTCCTTTAAAAGAAATAAAATTCTCACTTAAATAAGATTTATAGATCTCCTTATAACGAGCTAAAGAATTAGAAAGAGCTTTTTCAAGATTGAATAACTCTTTTCTTATTTGATAGAGTTTAGCACTAGCTTCATCTTTGATTGAGAAATCGGTGTCGATAGAAGATAAAATTTTATCTTTTAAATAGGGTATAGTTATAATTGAATAATAGATATTATCTAAATAAAAATAATCGTTTTTATCCTTAAAACTCTCTTTTATACTTTCAACTGATGAAAGTAGATCAGCGATAGCTAAAAGCATTTCTTCATCAATAACTGACCCTTTATCTAAATCAAAAAAAGCGCGCCTAAGGTCTTTGATCGGTAATAAAGAAATGGAATATCCACTATGATCAAATCTTTCAAACTCATCAAGATGGGCATGATAAAAGTTCTCTTCATCTTCATCTTTAGCTAAAAATTCAGGATAAGAAAAAGTTGAATTTAGCTCTTCACTTTTTAAATAAGTGCGATACCTATCGATGATAGCGTTAATTTCAAAAATTAATTGACTTTCTTCCATACTTTAAAATTGTAACATAAAATTTCTCTTTTATAACTAAAGTAGATAGTTATCTTCTTCTTATCTGTGATATATTTAAGATGTGACATATGCAACAATTAAAGTAGATCAAGCTAAAGCTGAAGAAATTAGAGATTTTTACCACTGTGAAATAAAAAGAGATGAAAAGAACCCTTACATCTATTTTATTTATGAATCTCCTTCTTTTTCTTTGCAATGTTTTCGTTCTCGAAAAGAAGTATATTCTCTAGTTTTTTCGTCAAAAAGCGATAAAGCAATACTAGAAGCAGAACAATTTAGCAAAAATATAACAATTAAAAAAGTTGAAGAAAATACTAAGATAACCAATCACTATTCAACCTGGGAAGATCTATCTAACCAGATCGGTTCTGATGAAGTAGGTGTCGGTGATTTTTTTGGACCCTTAGTAGTCTGCAGCGCTTATATTGATAGCAAAGATATCGACTTTTTAAAAAAGATGAAGATCAATGATTCTAAAAAAATGACAGATGAATATATTTTAGACATCGGTTTAACTATTAAAAAACGCATAAAAAATCATGTTGCTATCTGTTCAGCAGAAAAACTATCTTCATTACATGAAGTAGGTTTTAATATGCATAAAATAATGGCAGTACTTCATAACTTTACGCAAAAAAAGCTGATTGAAAGATACTCATTAACAGAGGAGACAATAATTTATATCGATCAATTTGAAAAAGAAGAAAATTACCGCCGTTATCTTAAAGATGAGATTGTAAATAATCTTCTCTTCTTTAGAATAAATGGGGAGACTTATTATCCCTCTATCGCTGTCGCTTCTGTTATAGCTCGTTATACGTTTTTAAAAGAATTTCAGAAGATTGAAAAAGAATTTAATACAACTATCCCCAAAGGAGCATCAGCACTAGTCGATAAAACATTTTCTATTCTTTGCAAAGAATATGGAAATGAGAAGGTTTCTAAATATGTAAAAAAGTACTTCCGTAACTACAAGAATTCATCAATCTAATTTATAATATATAAGTATGAAAAATTTCTTATTTGCTGCACTAAGTCTCGTCTCTGGTTATCAAGATGAAGATAGACACGATGAAATTAAAAATCTTGAGATACAAAAGACGACAGAATATTCTTTAACAGGTACTTTTACAAAAGTGGACGATATTCCTCTTCTTTCAGTTTCAGGAACTGAATATGAGGATTACCTTTACACTTTTGATATAGACGAAAATACTGTGATTACAAAAAAAGAAGAACCAGTCAGCTTTTCTAATATCAAAGAAGGAAACAAGATTGAAATAATCTATGATGGACAAACAACTTTAGAATATCCACCAAAAATTCAAGGCGTTAAAAAAATAAAAGTTATCGACTAAAATAATATTTTAATAACATCTTAAAATATTCATCTAGTGGAGCATAAAACTTCATCCTCTCCTCTGTTACAGGATGAATTAAAGATAATGAAAAAGCATGTAAGCATTGTCCTAATTTAGCTTTTTCATCTTTTCTATGCGCATAAAGTTCATCTCCGACTATAGGAAAACCGATATAAGCTAAATGAGCTCTAATCTGATGAGTCCTTCCTGTTTCTAATCTGCATCGTAATAATGAAAAATTATTTTTACTCATCAATAATTCAAAATGTGTTCTAGCTTCTCTACCCTTATATTTATCAACTAAAGCGCAATGTTGTGAATGGTTAGGTCTTGTTAGTGGAAGATCGACTAAAAAACGCTTATTTGTAACTTTTCCATAAACTAATGCAAGATATTCTCTATGAAAAAGATGATCATGCACTTCTTTTTCTAAATAATTTTCACTATTTTTATTCATAGCAATAGCAAGCAAACCGCTTGTATCTTTATCTAAGCGATGAACAATACCTGGACGAGAATCATCAGCCTCAAAATTAAAATCTTCTTCATTATAAAATAACTGATTAACTAAAGTGTCATCATGATGTCCGCTCGCTGGATGTACGACTAATCCGCGCGGCTTATTGATAACAGCAATATCTTTATCTTTATAGACATAATTAAGATTTAGTCTCTCGCTCGGTTTCTCAATAATCTCTTTCTTCTCTTCATCTAAAATCTTAATTACCGAGCCTTTAATAGTTAAAAAGCCAGCTTTAGTAATGACTTTGTCATCAATTAAAACTAAGCCAGCTTTTATTTTCTTAGCGATATTTGATCGAGAAAGAAATAAATAAGAAGAAAGGTAATTATCTAATCTTTCTTTTTCACTCTGACAATTTATCGTTATCATCTTTATTTTTAAGTTTCGAAGCTAAATCATCCTCACTTGTCTCACTGATGGCTTTTTCTCTCTCTTTATGATTTTTTACTAAATAGACTATATAAGAGATAGCGCAAGCAAAGATACCGATAACTAAATAAGAATCAGCTAGATTAAAAATGGGGAAAGACGGCCAGAAAGCAAACTGTATAAAGTCGATAACACCATATTGATAGATACCAAAATTAGCCCAATATCCCATTCTATCAATCATATTTCCACAAGCGCCAGCGATCATGAGAATCAAACAATATCTAATAGAGCGAGGAATCTTCTTATATTTGTAAAAGAGGAAAAATAGAAGAAGTAAAGTAGCTATTAAAGAAACTAAAGATAACAGCCACTTCATACCAGCTAAAGTATTCCAAGCCGCTCCAGTATTAAAAACCAAAGTGAAATTAAATAAGCCTGGTATTGCCGTATAAACTTCTCCCCTATAATCGATCATATTGTTATAGGCGTAGTACTTAGAGAGTATATCAAAGATTAAAAGCCATATTAAAATACCGATCAATGCTAAAAACTCATAAACATTAATTCCTGAAAAATACTTTTTAAGACGATTCATTACTTTTCCTCAACAACATGATAACAACGCTTACAAAGATGATTATCATCCTCTTGAATTGTCTCATCAAAATAATTCCAGCAGCGGTCACATCTTGTTCCACTATGTTTTTCTACTTTATCCTCACCTATAGCAAAATGAGATACCATAAAGATTCTCTCCGCTTCTTCTTCACCTAATTCTTCTAAGAATTCTTTTTCTTCACTAGTAGCTGAATAAGTTAAGCTAGCTTCACTTGAAGAACCGATAACACCCTTACTTCTAGCGCTCTCTAATAATAGATTTATCTTATCGCGGATAGAACGAAGAAGAGCATACTTTTTAGCTAATTCAATATCTTCAGGTACTATTTCAGGATAATCTTCTAAAGCGATCGATTCTTTTTTATCTTTTAAATCCAAAGTATCATATACTTCTTCGCAAGTGAAAGATAAAATAGGTGATAAAGCGATAGCTAATTTCTTTACAATGTTAAATAAGACATATTGAGTATTTCTTCTTCTAGAAGCATCTTTCTTATCACAATAAAGAGTGTCTTTAGAAAAATCAAGGTAGAAGGAAGAAAGATCATAAATAAGGAAGTTAGATAAAACCTCACAAGCATTTGTAAAGTTATAGTTATCATAACTATTTTTCATATCTAGTAAAACTTTATTAAGACGATTTAGAATCATCTTATCAACTAAAGATAAAGAAGTAGGAACATAATCTATCGGATATTTATTTCCCTCATTATCATCTAAAAGATTATTTAACATGAAACGGAAAGTATTTCTAATCTTACGATACTCTTCAGAAATAGTCTTTAAAAGCTCTTGAGAGAGTTTAATCTCAGCTGTCGAATAATCGATAGTAGCGGTCCAAAGGCGAAGAATATCTGCACCAAAATTCTGACAGATAGTTTTAGGATCGATACCATTCTTCTTTGATTTAGAGAATTTTTCACCATTTTGATCAACTAAAAATCCATGTGTGATAATCTTCTTATACGGCTTTTCACCTCTAGTAGCCACAGAAAGAATCATCGAAGAATTATACCAACCACGATATTGATCGTTACCTTCTAAATAGACATCAGCAGGATAAGGATGTTTTAAAGAGATACCAGATCCTAAGAAAGAAGAACCAGAATCAAACCAAACATCCATAATATCTTTTTCTTTAGTGAAGATATTGTGAGGTGAATGAATTGAAGTATAACCTTCAGGAAGTAAATCTTTTGCTTCTTTCTCATAGAATATATCACTTCCATATTTTCTTACTAATTCAATAACATGATCAAATAACTCTTTTTCTAACAGAGGTTCACCATCCTCACCATAAAAAATCGGAATCGGAACACCCCACAATCTTTGTCTTGAAATACACCAATCTTCACGATTAGCAAGCATATTAATAAGTCTAGTCTTACCCCATTGAGGAATAAACGATACTTCTTCAGCTTTTTTCACTAAAAGATCTTTAATTTTTTCAATAGAACAAAACCACTGCTTAGTAGCTCTAAAAATAGTAGGCTTTTTAGTTCTCCAATCGTGAGGATAAGAGTGAGTAATCTCTTCTAAAGCTAAAAGAGAATTATTATCTTTTAAGATTTGAATTACTTTTTCATTGCAATCTTCATAGAATAAATTAGCTAATTCTTTTCCAGCTTCTTCAGTCATATATCCCTTTTCATCAACAGGACAAAATGGAGGTAAATTATATTTTTTACCAACTCTATAATCATCTAAACCATGACCAGGAGCAATATGAACACAACCTGTTCCAGAATCTGCAGTAACATACTCATCATTGATAATTAAAGATACGCGGTCATAGAAAGGATGCTTAGTTTTTAAATTCTCAACTTTATCTCCAGTAAAAGAAGAAATCAGTTCCATCTTAGCTAAACCAAGTTTAGCTTTTAAGCTCTCGCTTAATGATTGTAATAATACTAAATTACCTTTATCTGTTTTATAAAGACCATATTCTAACTTCGGATTTAAACAGATTGCTAAGTTAGCTGGTAAAGTCCAAGGAGTAGTTGTCCAAATAACAAAATAAGAACCACTAGGAACGTACTCATTTCCTTCAGTAACTAAAAAGCGGACAAAAATAGTTTTAGCTTTAACATCTTTATACTCGATCTCAGCTTCAGCTAAAGCGGACTCACTTGAAGGTGACCAATTGACTGGTTTTAAACCTTTATAAATGAGACCAGAAAGAGCCATGTCTCTAAAGATTGTAAGCTGATCTGCCTCATATGCTTTATTTAGGGTTAAATATGGATGATCATAATCACCAATAACACCTAACCTTACCATCTGTTCCTTTTGAATAGCAACTTGTTTTAAAGCGTATTCAGCACATTTTTGACGGAAAATATGTGGAGGAGTTGTTCTTCTATCTACACCTGATTTAGTTACACAAAGTTCGATAGGTAAACCATGACAGTCCCAGCCAGGTGTATAAGGGACATGATAGCCTTCTAAATTTTTAAAACGGATAATAATATCTTTTAAAATTTTATTTAAAGCGTGTCCAGCATGAATCTCATTATTAGCATAAGGAGGACCATCATGTAAATAAAATGAATTATCTTCACTCCTATTGTCTAACATCTTTTGATATAAGTTCATATCATGCCATCTTTTAACATAAATCGGTTCTTTAGTCGGAAGATTAGCACGCATATTGAAAGTAGATGACGGCATCGAAAGTGTCTTTTTTAAATCCATATTGACCTCCAAAACTATAAAGCTTCTTGATCCTGCTTATAAGACTCTTCATCCTCAGGATCAAGTTCTGAAAATATATCTGTAAACGAAGGGATTTTTTCTTTTTCTTCGTAATCTTTAACTGTTATCTCTTGTTTTATTATATATGGTGTATTAAAAGCGAAGTGAAGGATATCCTCATAGACTGGTCCATTATCTCTAACAGTCTTAAGAATACCATGATTCATACCTTTATACGAATAAACAACTTGATTAGCTTGTTCTGACTTTGCTTTATTTAAAGCATGAAGAGTACAAAGATTATCATCCTCTCCTCTTATTATTAAAGTGTCACAATCAACATCATGGTAATAGCTGCGACAACGAAGAACTGAATTAAGGATAGAAAGAAGAAGTCCAACCATACCTTTAGTTGTTTTTCGGCCCATAGCTTTCGCTACAGCTGGCCCATATTTTTTTGATAACTTTTTAAATTTAATAACGTATTGTAAATATCCATAAATCATGTTGTTAACAACAGTATCATAGATAGGAGCAACTAAAATTAATCTTCTTATATATTTTCGATAACGATATTGGAATTTAGCTGCTAAAGCGGCGGAAAAAGAATAGCCTAAAAGGATAATATTATACTGTTTATCAATATACTCTTTAATAACTGCATCTAAAATCTTCTCATACTTTTTTGCACGATGTGTCTTTGTCACACTCGGATCAAAAAGTTTAACCATTCTTATTTCACAATTAGCATAATCTTGGGAGAAGTTTTTTAAAAAATAATCGCGCATATTGACAGCATCATGAATATCAGCATTTTGGAAACCATTTGTGCATATTAAAACTGTCTTCTCTATATTATCTTTAAATTCAATGGCGTCATTTCTTTCTTTAGTCACTTGGAATTCTTCTTTCATCAATCCCTCCTAAAACGATACATAAATATAGAGGCAGCGATAGCTACATTCAGTGAATCGATATTATCCATAACTATCTTTATCTTTTCTCCTTTATCTAAATATTCTTTTCTAATACCTTGCCCTTCATTGCCAAAAACTAGAACGTAAGGTTTTTTTAAATGGTCGATTGTTTCCATATCAACACCATCTAAAGTAGTGAGATAGATATGATAATTATGCTCTATAAAGTAATCAAGAGAATCTATTCCGATATCAAGAGCAAAAATAGCTCCTTTTGAACTCTGGATTACTTTATTATTATACACGGAAACACAATCTTTTGAGAGGACAATTGTCTTATAAGAAAAAGATAAAGCGCTTCTAATAATAGTTCCTACATTACCTGGGTCTTGAACATTATCTAAATATATTACTCTTTCACCATATTCATCAATAATCTTTTTTTGACATACACAGATACACTTAGGCAAAGAACTATAATTAGATAAAGTTCTATAAAGGCTATCTTTTAAAATAATAGGTGAAGAATATTTTATTTCTTCAAAAGCTAAACTCTCTGGTATTATCACCTCTTTTAAGCAGTTATGTTTACTAGCCTCACTATAAAGGTCTTCTCCTTCAGCTAAAAAAAGGCCTTGTTCTTTATCACCTTTCTTTAATAAAAGAAGCTCTTTATACTTTTCGTTTTTTGAACTAGTTATTAATAGATTTTTCATATACATCTAAGTCTCCTTGAAAATATCCGTGAGTCAAATAAAAATGATATTTAAAATAATCAGGGCAATAAAGCTGAACTATAGTATAAAACCTATCATTATGTTTTGGTTCAAAATAATGAGCTAATTCATGATAAAAGACTGAATCCATTATCTCATCTTTAAAGGCAAATAGTCGATAATCAAATTTGATCTGTCTATCTTTTTTCATAAAGCAGCCATAATAACTTAAAGAAAGAATAGTTCTAATTTTATAATCGCTGATATCAATGTTCATCTTTTTACTATATTCTTTGATTTTTATAGTAGCATATTCTAAAAAATCACGCTTGTATTGTTTAATTGGATCAATACTATTCTTAGGATAATAAAAGAAAGTCTGATTATTTTTTAAATGAATATCTGTAGTTAAATATTTCTTTTTTCCTCTAACAAAAATATATAATCCCTCTTTATAATATGGTCTATTTAAAAAGAAGTTCTTATTCTTTTTTAAAAATTCTATACAATAATTTTTTAATTTTTCTTGTCCTATTATTGTATGGTAATAAATTTCTAATTCACCATAACTAAAACGAAAAATAATCCTTTTACAAGGAGAATAGTAAAGATTGACTTTAACTGCTTTGTCATTATATTTAACTTCGATAGTAGAGAGAATCTTACGTTTATCCATATAAAATATTTTAATTCCTCTTGATTTTAAAAGAAAGAGCATATATAATTTTATCCGCTATGTGCGGACATGGCGGAACTGGTATACGCGCACGTTTGAGGGGCGTGTGGGTCTCCCGTGAGGGTTCAAGTCCCTCTGTCCGCACCATCTTATAACTAACATTTTGATACAAAGTAAGGGTGTCAAAATTAACGATACTTGTCTGAGAAATCAGGCATTTTTTGTTTTTTGGCATTTTGCTAGTAGATATAAATTGGTTCGAACTTACGGAATTTAATATTTTAATCCTACTAGAAAACCGTTAGGCTATTAGAAAAACGAAACCCCTACTAGATAAATGACACCCCTATGTTTTTTGAGAAAAAAACTCATAAAAGTTTCTTTAAAATATCGAAATATTATGCTTTTTGTGTTAAAATACTGCTTAGTGATAATGAGGTGACCTTATGTTTGATTACGGCAAAAAGATCAGGGAATATCGAGAGAGAAAATTCCTAACCCAAGAGGATCTTGCTAAAATATTGAATGTTAGCTTTGTTTCTATTTCTCGTTGAGAAAGAAGAAAATTCGAACCAAACATGGAAACCAAGAAGAAACTTGTTGCTCTCTTCAATGAGATTGGCATGAAATTAGATGACCAATTTTAAAAGGGGATTATGCCAAGTGAAACCAGAAGATAAAGCAAGAATTGTTATAGATAAAAAATTAGAAGAAGCAGGGTATGTAATTCAAGATATGTCTGAATTTAATCCATATGCTTCTTTGGGCGTGGCTGTTCGAGAATATCCAACCGATACTGGCCCTGCTGATTATATAATTTTTATTGACGGTATTCCTTGCGGTGTTATAGAAGCTAAAGAAGCACAGAAAGGCGATAATCTTTCTACAGCTGAAGCACAAGCGGCTAGATATGCTACAAGTAAATTAAAATGGGTTTTAGATAACAAGCCTTTAAGATTTAGATGGGCATCAACTGATGAACTTACTTTCTTTGCTGATATAGAGGACATTGATTATCGTTCAAGAAGGGTGTTTTCTTTCTTTCAACCTGAAACCTTAAAGAAATGGTTAAAAGGTAACAATAAGACTTTAAGAAATAATCTAAAGCTTGATATGCCAATTCTTCAAAATTATAAATTAAGAGATTGTCAATTTACTGCAATTAATAATTTAGAAAAATCATTCCGAGAGAATAAGCCAAGAGCTTTGATTCAAATGGCTACAGGTGCTGGCAAAACCTATACTGCCGTTACATCCGTTTATCGACTTTTAAAATTTGCAAAAGCAAAGAGAATTCTATTTTTGGTTGATACTAAAAATTTAGGTAAACAAGCCGAAGGTGAGTTCAGAGGATATAAGCCACAAGATGATTCACGACTTTTTACTGAACTTTATAACATTCAAAGATTAACTTCTTCATCAATTAATGATTCTTCCCAAGTTTGTATTTCAACTATCCAAAGAATGTATTCAATTCTGAAAGGTGAAGAATTGGACGATTCATTGGAAGATGATGTTTTAACTGAAAAAATCTTAGGAGAAACGCCAAAAGAAGTAGTTTATAACAAGAAATACCCACCAGAATTCTTTGATTTTATTATTATCGATGAATGTCATAGATCCATTTATAACTTATGGCAACAAGTATTAGATTATTTTGATGCTTTCCTGATAGGTCTTACAGCAACTCCGGATAGCAGAACTTTTGCTTTTTTTAATCAAAATGTAGTAAGTGAATATTCGAGAGAAAAAGCTATCATTGATGGCGTTAATGTTGGAGAAGATAAATTTATTATAGAAACCGATAAATCTAAAAATGGTGGTTATATTTGTAAACAAATTGTTGAAAAGCGTGAACGTTTAACAAGAAGAAAAAGATGGGAACAACTTGATGAAGATATTGATTATGATAAAGAAGAATTGGATAAAACTATAGTTGTTCCGGATCAAATTAGGCTAGTTTTGCAAACTTTTAAAAGTGCTGTTGAGCAAATATATCCTGAAAGAAAAGAATTACCTAAAACACTTATATTTGCCAAAGATGATAGTCATGCAGAAGACATTGTTCGAATTGCAAGAGAAGTGTTTGGTAAAGGTGATGAATTTTGTCAAAAGATAACTTATAGCGCAGATAGGCCAGAAGATGCATTGAAAGAGTTTAGAAACGGTCTCCCTATGAGGATTGCCGTCACAGTGAATATGATTGCAACTGGTACTGATGTAAAACCATTGGAATGTCTTTTGTTCATGAGGGACGTCAAATCTAAAAACTTTTTTGAACAAATGTTAGGAAGAGGAACCAGAGTGCTTGATTTAGAAGAACTTCAAAGAGTTTCGCCATCTGCTAAATATGCCAAAGATAGATTTATACTTTTTGATGCTGTAGGAATTACTAAATCTGTTAAATCAGATACAAGGTCTTTAGAAAGAAATCCTGGTGTCAGTTTCAAAGATTTAGTGATGAGAGTGGCTTTAGGAAGCAAAGATGAAGACACAATTACCAGTTTATCAAATAGACTATTAAGGTTAGATGCTGTAATTGATAAGCAAACACGAACCGAAATTTGTAATATTAGTGGCAACATGACCCCAAGTCAAATAGCTGAGAATTTATTAAATTGTTTTGATGAAGATTATATTGTTAATAAAGTGAAAGAAGAAGGGCATACGGAAGTAACTGAAGATGATATAAAAAAGAAACAAGAACAATTATTATCTGAGGCTGTTAAACCAATTTATGATCCAAAATTAAGAGAAAAATTATTGAACGCTAAAAAGAAGTCCGAACAAATAATAAGCGACGAAAAAGACGTTCTTGTTTATAGTGGTTGGGATGATGATTACGAGAAAAAAGCTGAAGAAACAATAACTTCTTTCAAACAGTTTATTGATGAAAATAAAGATAAGTTAGATGCTTTACAAATTATCTATAATCAAATGTGGACTAAAAGATTTATTACTTATAGTATGATTGAAGAACTATCCAAAGCTCTTGAAGAGCACAGTGGACATTTGACAATAAGAAAACTAAATAATGCTTATTATGTTAAATATCCAACTAAAATGAAAGGCATTCTAACAAGAGCAATTGACATTATTAGTTTAGTAAAATATGAGTGGGGTTTATTAGAAGACAGCAATTCTATCGCTCCATTTAGTTCGTCGGTGAATTATAATTTTAAGGAGTGGGTTTTTGAAAGAAATAGTAAACAAGGATATATTTTTACTGAAGAACAAATGAAATGGTTGAGAGCTATTCGTGATTCTATTGGAATTAATGGTGAGTTTACTCCTGAAGATTTAGAATTTGCACCATTCGATAAAGATGGTGGATTAGGTAAATTCTTTAATTTGTTTGGCAATGACTATCAAAATTTATTAACTGAAATGAATACAAGATTAATGGCGTAAAGGAGATATTTAAATGAGTGAAAATCAGTCAGCTTTAGTAAAGCAAGTATGGAACTTGGCTAATGTGTTACGAGACGATGGTGTTTCATATTTAGACTACTTAGAACAAATCACATATATTTTATTTTTAAAACTTTGTGATGAATATTCTAAGCCACCATATAATAAACAATTGAATATTCCGCAAGGTGACACATGGGATGATTTGAAAGATTTAAACGGAGCAGAATTAGATAAGAAATATGTATCTATTTTAGAAGAATTAGGTACTAAAAAAGGTATTTTAGGTGAAATCTATAATAATGCTCAAAATAAAATAAAAAAACCCTCTAGTTTGAAAAAAGTCATTTCCATGATAGGTAAGCAAACATGGAGTTCAATGTCTACCGATGTTAAAGGCGATATTTATGAAGGACTGTTACAAAAAGGAGCAGAAGATACTAAAAGTGGCGCTGGTCAATACTTCACACCAAGACCTCTTATTAACACTATTGTTAAGTGTATAAAGCCAGAACCTGGAAAAACTATTTGCGATCCTGCTTGCGGCACCGGTGGTTTTTTATTGGCTGCTCATGATTACATATCAAATCCAAATAACTATCAATTAACTAGACAGCAAAAAGAGTTTTTAAAGTTTGAAACTTTCTATGGATGGGAAATAGTTGATACAACATACAGGCTTTGTTTGATGAATTTGTTTTTACATAATATAAATGACATTAGTCAAGACGAAGATCATCCTGTTTTAATTCAACGTAGAGACTCGCTTTTGAGTAAACCATCTATCAGTTTTGACTATGTTTTAACAAACCCACCTTTCGGAAGAAAATCTTCTTATACAGTAACAAACGATGAAGGTGAAGAAGAGAAAGAAGATGCCACTTATGAACGTTCCGATTTCTGGACATCTACATCTAACAAGCAATTAAATTTCGTTCAGCATATTTGGTCAATGCTAAAATCGACTGGAAAATGTGGTGTCGTTCTTCCTGACAATGTATTATTCGAAGATGGTG
This sequence comes from uncultured Bacilli bacterium, assembly GCA_944349335.1. Lineage (GTDB taxonomy): Bacteria > Bacillota_I > Bacilli_A > RFN20 > CAG-288 > Enterosoma. The sequence continues at coordinate 85,228 of CALVMW010000002.1, read as the reverse complement.
CAGGCGATATAGTTAGAACTAATTTACTCAAAAAAACTAATTTACATACTATTCTTCGTTTACCTACTGGCATTTTTTATAAACCTGGCGTTAAGGCCAATGTTTTATTCTTTGATAATCGTCCAGCTTCTGAAGAGTGGCAAACAAAAGAAGTATGGGTATATGATTTTAGAACAAACGTTCACTTCACTTTAAAACAAAATCCATTAACTGAAGATAAATTGGATGACTTTGTAAAATGTTATAACCCGGATGATATCACTAAGAGAGTTGAAACTTATAGTGAAGAAAATCCTAACGGAAGATTTAGAAAATATACGCTTAAAGATATTAAGGAAAACGGATGCAAATTGGATCTTAAATGGATTAAAGAAGAAGATGAAAGCGATAAATATTCTTTAAGTGAATTAATGGAACAACTTCAAGAAAAAAGTGATGCTATTTCTAGCGCTGTCGCTGAACTTCAAGAATTGTTAAAGGATGTGCAAGAATGATAGACACAGAAATATTAAAAAGAAAAATTCTTGACCTCGCTATTAAAGGAAAATTAGTTCCTCAAGATTCTACAGATGAACCTGCATCTGAACTTTTGAAACGTATTAAAATTGAAAGAGACAGACTTATTGCTGAAGGCAAAATAAAAGGTAAGAAAGATGATTTCTCATATATATTTAAAGGCGAGGATAATTGCTATTATGAGAAGAATACTCGAGATGTAAAACAATTCAAAGGTGTTTTACCTTACGAGTTGCCGAATGGCTGGTGTTTTATAAAAATCAAAAATATTGCTTCTTTATACACTGGGGATAGCATCAATCAGGATGTAAAGAAGGCAAAATATACAAATATTGAAAAAGGATTTAATTATATAGGAACTAAAGATATAGGATATGATAATCAAATAAATTATGAAAATGGAGTAAAAATTCCTTTTAATGAACCTTTTAAAGTTTGCCCTAAAGGGAAAATATTGTTATGTATTGAAGGCGGAAATGCAGGGAATAAGATTGCTATTTCCGAAGAAAATGTCTGTTTTGGCAATAAATTATTGTGTTTTAATACTTTTTTATTTGAAGACACTTTTTTATTTATTTATTTACAATCAACGATTTTTCGAAACGTTTTTAAATCTAAAGAAACAGGTTTAATAGGAGGAGTTTCTATTCCAAAGATAGGCGATTGTTACATTCCGATACCATCACGAAACGAACAATTAAAAATAGTAAAAATAGTAAAAGATTTTTTAAATAAGATTAATTCTATTAATAGATTGTTTGTCGATATTGAAAATTTGAAGTTAAAAATTAAAAGTCGCATTATATCTCTTGGAGTTCAAGGCAAGTTACTAAATACTGACGATAACTATTATTATCAGAAGGAACTTAAAACAATCGAGCTAGGTAAAGCTTTGATTTATGAACAGCCAACAAATTACATAGTACAGAGTGAGGATTATAATGATAATTATAAAACACCAGTTTTAACTGCTGGAAAATCTTTTATTTTAGGTAAATCCAATGAAACTAAAGGAATATTTAAAGCTAGTATTGAACCTGTTTTAATATTTGATGATTTTACAACAAGTCATCATTACGTAGATTTTGATTTTAAAGTAAAGTCTTCAGCCATGAAAATTCTTAAAAGCGGTGATAAAGATAATTATGATATTAAATTTTTAAACTATCTTCTTTCATCAATTTCAATAAATGCAAATACTCACAAACGATATTGGATATCTATTTACTCAAAATTATATGTTCAAATACCTAACATAACTATTCAAAGAAAAATAGTAAGATCAATTGAAGAAAAGCTATATAATCTAGAGAATCTATAGTGATTCAATAACACCTAATAAAGTTTCAATGTTTTGCGCAATTTTTAATTGAATTTCTTGGGATTCAGGATACTTAATATCAATATTTCTGAGCTCCTGAAGCGTTAAATTTCCCATGCCACAACCATGACCGAGTGTTTCTTTTTGATTTAAATAGTTTTGTAAAAACCATAGCAGAAACTTCGCCGATATTATCCTATGTTTAGGCCTAATTATTGCTATAGCTTGATTGGTATTAGCAGGTAAATCTGTATTGTTAACAAGCGCAAGTTTTCCTAATGTGCCAGCAATCGAACACAAAATATCGTTGGTTTCGAGTATAGATCGATTCAAGAAATTATTTGTTTCCTCATCGATAAAACATGTAATAAACTCTTTTCTAATTTTGAAAGAATCTAAGCATTCAACTTTTATAAAATTTATACCATATTTTTTATATTCGAAACCATAAGTTGTTGGTGTAGCCCCTTTAGTTATTAAAGTTGATAAATCATTTAACTTTGAATTCTTCTCATAATAATAGTTTTAGCAAGTTTACTAGTGCATTTAAATAGTATTTAACAACTCAAAACACTTACTATTTAAGGAACAAATTTCCCTTTGTTTTTGAATTGAAAATAATGTGAATTTTATGTTAAGCAAATTATCTCTTTTTATACCTGGTATTAGACTATTATTGGCCAGATTAAGTGAATTAACATTGTTCTGGAATACAAGTAATATATATTCTGGTAAAATGTAAGTTTCGGACTTAAAAGCCATTATTTGTCTCGCAATATGTATATTACCTACATTATTGATAGCTGTTTTACCGATAGTTCCTTTTACAGTTATTAGAACATCATGAAGTTGTGAAATAACTGTAGGATAATTAGTCCAGCGATTAATAATTAAATTATTGTTATCGCTAATTTGACTAGCACCTGTAATATAAGGAATGCCTCTTTTTTCATTATTAATGAATTTTAATTCTAAATCTCTGCCAGATAGGAGTTGTCCACAGTCTTTCAATTTAATATTCTTAGAATAATAGTTATCATCACTATTAAGAAGTTTCCCTTGGATGCCTAATTTTATAATTTTATTTTTAATTTGCGATTTAACCAATTGAATTTGAACATTCAAATTGTTAATTTCATCAAGTTTAGAAGATAAAGTATTCAAAGAATTTATAATTCTAAGTTGTTCGTTTTTTGGTGGGATTGGTACTAAAATAGTCTTAAAGTCTGTTTTATTAAATTTTTGAATAGCCGTTGCGGATGTTATATTTTTCAAACATGTGTAACCGAATTTTGATTGCAAAAAATAATACAAATAAAGGTTAAGACTCTCCTCAAAAAATCGAACCATGATTGAATTTGGAGCCAATGTCATTTTTAAATTAAAATGTGGCACGATATAAACTTTTCCCACAGAACCAACATTACTTAATATTAATTCACCACCATATAAGTTTGAATTAGATAAAAAATTATAACCATGCTCATCAGTATATGTTAAATCTTCAGAAAAATTGTTTTGAAAGTCTTGAGTTTTAATCATCAGAGCATAATTAGGTTTTTTATAATAGGCAACATTTTCTCTCAACGATTTAAAACTTCCACTCGCAACAAAATCAGTAACTTTAAGAGAATATGAGCCTATTCTCGACCACGCCCAGCTATCAGGTATCTCAAAAGGTATCTCGTCTGTTATGTTTCTAATTTCTTTCCCTTTCTTCTCATAATAGCAATTATAAAAAGTAACAAGGCAAACTAAATATGCTCACCCATGAAAGGAGATTTTAAACATGGATGATTTTAAATCATATTTAGTTAGCCTAAATTTAGCGGTTAACACTATTAATGCTTATGTGATAGCAGTGAAGAATTATTTTCTTTATTTCGATGAAATCACTAAAACTAACTTGCTAGCTTGGAAGTCTGAACTTATAGATAAATTCAAAGCGAAGACGGTCAATCTAAAAATCCAAGCAATCAATAATTACTTAGTGTTTGTCGGAAAAGAGAATCTAAAAATCAAATCAGTAAAAGTCCAACAACGATTATTTTTAGAAAATGTTATAAGCGATTCTGACTATCAATTTTTGAAGAAGAAACTTAAGAAAGAAAAGAACAAACAGTGGTATTTCGTTGTTAGATTTCTGGCAGCAACAGGAGCAAGAATAAGTGAGCTTATTAAAATCAAAGTTGAGCATGTTAGAAAAGGATATATTGATATTTATACCAAAGGTGGAAAGATAAGAAGGATTTACATTCCTAAAGCTCTAAGAATTGAAGCTGAGGTATGGATTGAAAAAGATCTAAATCTTGATAGCGGTTATATTTTCGTTAATCGATATGGCGAAAGAATTACAAGTAGAGGTGTATCGCAACAATTAAAGAAATACGCTGTTAAGTTCGGTATAGATCCTAATGTTGTGTATCCACATTCTTTTAGGCACCGTTTTGCAAAGAACTTTCTTGAGAAATATAACGATATCGCCTTGCTAGCTGATTTAATGGGGCATGAATCGATAGAAACTACAAGAATATACTTAAGAAAAACAGCTAATGAGCAGCAAGAAATTGTAGATCATGTGGTAACCTGGTAAATAGAAAAGTTAAATGGGTGAGCTTACCACTTAATATGTTTGTCCCAAATTTCTCTCATACTTTGCCCTGTTGAAATTTAAATCAATAACAGTTTTTACTATAATATTTTTATCGAACTTAAGGGAGAAGGTGAATTCGATGGGGTTTCGTTTATCTAGTAAGTGTTTCGTTTTGCTAGTAGAGGTGTCGTTTTGTATTAAAGCGATAGCACAAAGACATCTTATAACTAACATTTTGATACAATTAAAGGGTGTCAAAATTAACGATACTTGTCTGAGAATTCAAGCATTTTTTTTATAAATTGCGTTTTGCTAGTAGGTATAAATTGGTTCGAACCTATGATTTTAATTCTACTAGATAAACTATATAAATGACACCTCTATTAAAATACTCATTTAACCGAAATAAATGACTTTTTATGTTTTAAAGATTTTGAGTGGTGTTTAGCTAACACGTAAACTAAGGTTGATGAAATTTTTAATATTTACCCATCAAAACTGAACGCAAGACTAAACTCAAGATTAAAAAGAATTGATGGACGAGTAGCCACAATCATTGCTTATTCGACACTTACTAGGTATAAATTAGATTATGAAAGTGTTGTGAAATAGCAAGAAAATGTCGAGGTTTTATGGTAGAATTTAATCAAGGAAGTGATATTTCATGCAACACAAAGTCAAAGTTACTGTCTTAGATAAAAAGTTATATCCTGACCTTCAACAAAAATAATGTAAAAATCCAAATGCTGGAGCTTGTCCTTGCTATAACGTTGGGGATACCTATATTTTTGAAAGATACGGCAATAGAGATGATTTTTGGTATATGGGATTAGATACTCTTAAAGAGTGTCATGGTAATCCTCTTGAAACTGCAGGTGGTAAAAATATGCCTCATTGCTCTGAAGCTTGGGATGCTATATCTCGTTATATTTATTCTGCTATTGAAGGCGGCTCTATTATGAAATCATGGATTAAAGAAGAAAATACCATGATTACTTGCTGCAATGATGGAACTAGGCCAGTTATCTTTAAGATTGAAAGTCTAGATTATAAGGTTTTATATATCAATTTAGATGAAGGTAAATCAATTGATGACCTTAGGAGTGAAATAGAAGAAAAGTTAGCTAGTTTACCATCTATTTCAAATATCGAGTTTAAGCATCAATGGGTTGAAGTTTATGTGAATGAAGATATTTCTGATGCTGAGATTATCGCAGCATTAAAGCCAATAAAAGTCTTAAAGATAGATTAAAAATTAGCAATTTTTTAGTCAGGGCTCCTAATCGAGCTCTTTTCTATTACTCAAATTTTAGAAAAAAAGGTGAAATCAGTTCTGATGGAGGCTCTAAAATTAGTTTTAGTATTTCTACATCTTATACGACAATAAAAGAATCTTCAAAAATTAATGATGTTAGGAATATGGCTTTAGATAATGTAAAAATTGAGTTTTCATATGTAGATCCTTGGACTGAAGGCGATCCTTGATATAGTTACAATAAAAATCAATCTATGCAAAAAAAGAAGGAAGAAATTCAACTGGCTGTTTCTTTAGAGATGGGACCTCATCTACTTCTATGAGTGAAAAGGAAATAGAAAGAAGTCTCATTGCTAGTCTCCAAGAAGATAAACTTTCCTTGGCTGATATTCAAAGTTTTTTAATTGACAAGCGTTTGTGGTTTAGAACTGTTTTGACTGACTTAAATTATAAAAAAGAATCATTGAAGGACAATGTCTCTCAAAATGATTTAGAAAAGATTATTAAGTCTATAAAAGAAAATCCAAGAATAACTAGAGAAAAATTGGCTGCAATTATTGGAAAAAGCGTTAAAACAGTAGCAAGAATTATTAAAGACTCTAAACTCATAAATTTTGTAGGCTCTTCTAAATCTGGCCATTGGGAAGTAGTAGAGTATAAGAAAGATAATTAACATTCAATAAGTGAATTTATTTACGATCTGCTAGTGAATTTAGTTGGCGACTTTTATAGAAGAATCATGCGTTCTAAGTTATGTTTTGATTTCTTGTCGAGATTTATTTTTTATTTTATATAAATTTATTTTCTTCAAAATTAATCTATGCAGATTGTAGACATTTATATGGATCTAAAGTTTGGCGTTCTAATAGCGATAAATATAGCAAGATAATATGGCAATAAAATTATAAGTTCGATAAAAGGAAATAAAGTTCAATGCTACTAACTTTAAATGAAGAAAAAATAAAAGGGATGTTTGTTGATGCCTATAACAAGATAATTATAAGCAAAGATGAAATTCTCAAGAATTTAGAATTAGTTCTTAATCAGATAGTAAGTGTTGAAAGTATTGAAGAAAATAAAAGAAGTTAGCGAAGAATTAGAACAAGTAATTCATGAAGTTGAAGTTCTTATTCATTCTTCACTTACAAGTGATGATGTTAACAATCAACAGCTAAATCTTGAGGCTAAGTATGATGATTTAATACAAAAAATAAAAAAGCTAGAACATCCAAAAACAAAGTGATGGATAAGCAAAATAAGATAAATACTTTTATTTCAAACTTAAGAAATAAGCGAGATGCAATAACTGAATTTGATAAAGAGCTTTTCAACATCATGATTAATAAAGCTGTTGTGAATTGAGATAAGAGTATCGAGTTTATATTTAACTCAGGATATAAAATAAAAGTTGTGTCTAAGGATTAATTACGCAGTCTTTTTATTCATAAGATTTTCATACTTGCGATTTCACACCTCTTTATAATGTAAATAAAATAATATCTCTATTGAATAATTAATTTTTTAGTTATTAACACTTTAATATAAATGATTATATATATTTCTTTTTAAATAGCATTAAAATCTCATTTCATAATAAAAGTAAATAAACTTTAAAAAATAAATTAAAATAAGGCTTGTTTGTGACGTAGCGTAATAGTTTTAAATACGTATAAGGAGGTAATTATGAGTAAATATAGAGCTATTCCTAATAACTTTATGACAATTGGAGAAGTAGCAAAGAAAATGGGAGTTACTGTTCGTACTCTACAATATTATGATAAAGAGGGTTTGCTTTCGCCATCTACACAGAGTGAAGGTGGTCGTAGACTTTATTCGAACAAAGATTTAATTATGCTTCATCAAATTTTATCTTTAAAATCTTTAGGTTTCACTTTAGATGATATAAAAGAAAGACTGATTAAATTAGAAACACCAAAAGATGTAGCTAATGCTCTTAGCGAGCAGGCTAACGATATTCGTAATAAAATCAAAAATCTTCAAGATTCTTTAAAAGCAATTGAGCAATTAAAAGAAGAAGTATTACAAATGAATACTGTCAATTTTAAGAAATATGCAGATATTATTGTTAATTTGCAAATGAAAAATGAGTTTTATCCACTCATCAAACGTTTTGACGATAATACACTTGACCATATACGTAACAAATTTGATAAAGAAAGTGGTTTAGATTTTATGGCTAGATTTAATCATCTAAGTGATGAAATTGTTAGGCTTCATGAAGAAAAAGTTTCTCCAGAAAGTGAAGAAAGTCAAAAGATAATAGGAGAATATTGGGGATTAATCATGGAGTTTACCAACGGAGATATGAATATGCTTCCAAAATTGATGGAAGCTGGAAATATAGACATAGCTACAAATTCCTGGGAAGAAAGACAAAAGATTGTTAATGATTATGTAGGTCCTGCCTTAGAAATTTATTTTAAAAGGATGGGAATAAATCCGTTTGAGAAGGTGAAATCATGATAGATGCTATAAATGTTAATAAATTAAAAAAGAATTATGGGACTTATGAAGTTCTTAAAGGAATAGAATTTAAAGTTAAAAAGGGTGAGATTTTTGCTTTACTTGGTATTAATGGTGCAGGAAAAACTACAACTTTAGAGATTATTGAAGGATTAAGAAAATATGATAGTGGGACAATAACTGTAAATGGCAAAATTGGAATCCAATTGCAATCATCCTCGTTACCTGCACATATCAAACCAATGGAAGCAATAAAACTTTTTGCAAAATGGAATAAAGAAAAAATAGATTATGAGATGTTAAAAAAACTAGGAATTAAAGAAATAGAAAAGAAACAGTATTTTGAATTATCCACCGGCCAAAAAAGACGATTAAATCTAGCTCTTGCCCTTGTAGGTAATCCCGATATTATTTTTCTTGATGAGCCTACAGCTGGACTTGATGTTGAAGGAAAGCTTTCACTTCACGAACAGATTAAATGTCTTAAATCAGAAGGGAAAACAATAGTTTTAGCAAGTCACGATATGGCAGAAGTTGAAGCATTATGTGATCGCATTGCTATTTTAAATAATGGTAACATTATTTTTTGTGGGACAGTTTCTGAATTGACGGAGAAAGTTGGAAGAAAATACTACATTCATATAAAAACAGAGTTGGAAAACCAAACCATAGAAACAAATAATATAGAAGATACTTTAATCACTTTATTAGGTGAGTTTAAACATAAAGAAGTCAAAGTTTTAGATATTAAAGTCGATCGTGGGTCGCTTGAAGAACACTTTGTCGAAATGGCAAGGAGGGAAATAAAGTGAGCGGTTTTTGGTATGGATTATTATTGCAGCTGAAGTTAGATATACGTAGTAAAACTTTATTAATAACTTGCTATATTGTGCCTCTTATTTTCTTTTTACTTATTGGCGGTATTTTTATATCTGTCATGCCTGAAATGAAAAGCACACTTATACAATCAATGATTGTGATGAATATTTCAATGGGAGCTATTATCGGATTACCACCGACATTAGCCGAAACTTACGGAAACGATATACAAAAAGTGTATAAAGCAAATGGAGTTCCTATATATTTAGGTTTTGTTACTATATTCCTTTCTACATTTGTGCATTTAATGATTAGCTCCTCGGTTATCATAATTCTTGCTCCATTGATATTTGAAGCAAGCTTACCTGCACAATTACCATATTTTTTTCTTGGTCTTACTATGTATATTATTGTGGCTCTTGGTATTGGAGGTGTATTAGGTTTAGTTGTAAAAAATAGGGCTAAACTGACAATGGTATCACAACTTGTTTTTTTACCATCAATCATGCTTTCTGGGATAATGTTTCCTATTGATTTATTACCTGATTTTCTTTTAATCATAGGTCGTATTTTTCCTGCGTCTTGGGGTTATCAATTAATGTTAGATAATGGTTTTTGCTTTGAAAATGCTTGGTACTTAATACTTATATTGGCTTTAGAAGTTATATTGTGTTCACTACTTTTAGCAAAACAAAAAGCAAAATAGTTTATGTAAAAAACAATTATTCAAAATTTAGGCTAGGAAATAAGAAATCCTAGTCTTTTTAAATAGCCGCACAAAGTCCTTACGTTTGCTTTTATTTTCATTAATTTTCTCTAATTGAATTTATACTCGACAATTAAACAACTTCAAACGTAAGCAAAGAAGTGGCATCAAGCATTTATTGAAGGATTTCGTTTATTTAGTAAGTGTGTCATTTTGTATTATAGCGATGAAAAAAAACTAATTGTTCGAGAAATCAGGCATTTTTTAATTAATGTGAACTTAGTAGATTTAAATAAGTTCGAACCTATGGATTTTCTAGTTCCACTGGATAAACTATATCTATACTAGAGAAATTTAATGCGGCTGTTTTCTTCAAATGACAATAATTGTCGTTTAAAAATATTTAAGTTAATTATAGTTAACTTTTTTATTGTATCATTCTTATAACAGTGTTACAATAACAGCGTTATAGGAGGTAATTTTGATGAATGAAGATACATTGAATGAAATTCTAAAAGCTGCAAAAGCAGAGTTCCTATCGATGGGTTATATTGATGCTTCAATGAGAAATATAGCTAAAAAAGCTAATCTTACTACAGGGTCTTTATATTATCGCTTTGTTGATAAAGCTGAAATGTTAGATGCAGTTGTTGGAAATGAAGCAGAAGAACTTTTAGCAACTTTCAAACAAATTCAAAATAATTTTGCTAAAAAAGAAATCAAGAATCAAATAAATGAAATGACAACCTATACAGAAAATGGTTTACACATTCTTTTAAATTATATCTATGATCACTATGATGCATTTAAGATTATTGTTTGCAAAAGTAAAGGTTCTAAATATGAATTTTATCTTGATAGCTTAGTAGATGTGGAAGTAGAAAATACTTATCGTTTTATTAATGATTTAAAAGCTAAAAATATAAAAGTTAAAGAACCAACTGAAGATTTGATACATATTTTGTGCACGTCATTTTTTGCAAGTATTTTTGAAGTTATTCATCATGATATGAAAAAGGAAGAAGCTTTAAAATACGCTGATGAAATTTATGCTTTTAACCAAGCTGGATGGTCTGTTTTATTAGGTTTAGATTTTAAGGAGGGTTTATGAAAAAAGAAAAAGTATTTCCACGTTTAATGCATTATGCTGGCAAACATAAAGTACTTACATATTTATCGCTTATTTTATCTGCAATAAGTGGCGTTCTAGCTATTATGCCATTTGTTTATATTTATTTTATTATCCGTGATGTAGTGCAAGTTGCACCAGATTTTTCAAAAGCTACTAATTTGGTTTTTTATGGATGGATGGCTGTTATGTTTGCCATTCTTACTATCCTTATTTATATTGGGGCTTTGATGTGTTCACATATTGCAGCTTTTAGAATTGCTGGAAACATGAGAATAGAAGCTATAGAGCATCTTACAAAGATACCAGTTGGTGAAATAGAAGAGGAAGGTAGTAGTAAGTTAAGAAAAATTATCTTAGATTCTAGTAGTGCAACTGAGACTTATTTAGCGCATCAACTTCCTGATATGGCTCAAGCGATTCTTATGCCTTTAGCTATTATAGTTATATTATTTATATTTGATTATAGACTTGGGCTTGTTTCTTTAATTCCAATTATCCTTGGATTTTTATGCATGTTTAAAATGGTCGGTCCAAAAATGAAAAACGACATGGCTCAATATCAAAATGCTATGGAAAGTATGAACAATGAAGGTGTTGAGTATGTTAGAGGTATTCCTATTGTTAAGACTTTTAATCAATCAATTTATACTTTTAAAAGATTTAAAGGGGCGATTGATAATTACTCTAACTTTTGCATTTCATATACAAAGAGATGTAGAGGTCCGATGATCGCTTTTGAGATATGCGTGAATTCCGTTTTTGCCTTTCTTATAGCAATAACTCTTATTTTATCTGGCGTTAAGGCAACCGATCAAACATTTATTTTAAATTTAATTTTCTACATTGTTTTTACTCCGATCATATCAACAACCCTTTTAAGAGTTATGTATATGTCTGAAAATACAATGATTGTAGAAGATGCATTAAATAGAGTAGATTCAGTTCTATCTATTGAACCATTAAAAGAAACCTCTAATCCTTTAAAGCCAAATGGAGATGAGGTGAAATTTGATAGTGTCTTTTTTAAATATAAAAATAAAGAAAAATATGCATTAAATGATATTAGTTTTATTGCAAAAGAAAATTCGATTACAGCTCTAGTAGGTCCTAGTGGCGGTGGCAAAAGTACTATAGCTAGTCTTCTTAATAGATTTTATGATGTGGAAAAGGGCTATATTTCTATCGGTGGAGTTGATATAAGAAACATAAAAAAAGAAGATTTGATGAATGAAATTAGCTATGTTTTTCAGGATTCAAAACTTTTAAAAAATACTATTCTTGAAAACGTAAGAATGGGTAAAAAAGATGCGACTTTAGAAGAGGTTAATGAAGCTCTAAAACTCGCTCAATGCAATGACATAATTGCTAAACTTCCTGAGGGATTAAATACTATTATTGGAGCTAAAGGAACATATTTATCGGGTGGAGAAATGCAAAGAATATCTCTTGCTCGAGCCATTTTAAAAAATTCTAAGATTATTATTTTAGATGAAGCTACGGCATTTTCTGACCCTGAAAATGAGTATTTAATTCAAAAAGCATTCCAAAATCTAAGTAAAAATAAAACAGTTATTATGATTGCTCATAGGTTATCAACTATTAAAAATGCTGACAAAATTCTTGTCGTTAACGATGGGAAAATAGTTGAGGAAGGAACTCATGATTCTTTGTTAAAAGAAAAAGGAATTTATACAAAAATGTGGAATGATTATCAAAAATCAATTAAATGGAGGGTTAAAAATGCTTAAACATCTCATGCATAAATTTGCGCTGACAGAACAGGGTGCAAAGGATTTTATAAAAACTCTATTAATGAACGTATTAAGCAATATTGCATTGATGATACCAGTATGGCTTTTATACATTTTAGTAGATGATCTTCTAGGGGAAGGAATTCCTACTAGTCACTATTATTTGTTTATTTTCGGATCTTTAGGAATAATCGTTGCATTAGTATTAATTTACTATATTCAATACCACTGTTCTTATTTCCTTACTTATAAGGAAAGTGGTAAAAGAAGAATAGCTTTAGCTGAAAGATTAAGAAAATTACCTTTATCGTTCTTTTCGCATAAAGATTTGACTGATATGACTCACGTTATTATGAATGATGCGACTGCAATTGAGCAAAGTTTTTCGCATTTTATGCCAAATTTTTATGGTTCAATGCTTTCGACGGTTATAGTAATGATTCCTATATTTATTACTGATTGGAGGATGGGTCTTGCCTCTTTATGGGTAGTTCCAGTATCTATACTCATTGTGTTTGCTTCTAGAAAAGCACAAAACTATTTTAATAGGAAGAAAGACATAGCTGATTTAGAGCTTCAAAATAATGTTCAAGAGTGCATTGAGACTATAAAAGATTTAAAAGCTACTAATTCGGAAAAAGAATATATGAAAAAAATTAAAACAAATGTTAGATTAGTGGAAAAATTTCATATTCAGTCAGAATTGGGAGTAGCGTTATTCGTGGTAACTGCTCAGATGATTCTTAAATTTGGCATTGCTACAACAGCTTTAGTAGGTTCAATTCTTCTTATTGGCGGTTCGCTTGATATGATGATTTTCTTTATGTTCTTACTCCTCGTTTCTAGATTTTATGAACCTATGGCAACAGCACTTCAAAACTTAGCTGCAATAAACTCTACTTTTTTGAATATAGAAAGAATGAATGAATTTTATAACTGTCCTATTCAAACCGGTAAAGATGATTTTAAGCCAAACAATTATGATATTACTTTTGAAAATGCGAAATTCGGATACGATAAGGATGAAAGCGTAATTAATGGTGTTTCCTTTACTGCTAAACAATGTGAAGTCACTGCCCTTGTCGGTCCTAGTGGATGTGGAAAATCTACTATATCAAAACTTTGTTCTAGATTTTGGGATGTTGATGATGGAACTATTAAACTTGATGGAGAAGTAATTAAAAATATTGATCCAGAATGTCTTTTAAAAAACTATTCTATAGTCTTCCAAGATGTGAATTTGTTTAACAATACAATAATGGAAAATATCCGTATCGGTAGAAAAGATGCGACCGATGAAGAGGTTATCGAAGCAGCAAAAAAAGCAAATTGTGATGAATTTGTATCCAAATTACCTGATGGTTATAACACATATATAGGAGAAAATGGTGCTGAATTAAGTGGAGGAGAAAGACAAAGAATTAGTATAGCTAGAGCTTTATTAAAAGATGCTCCTATAGTGTTACTTGATGAAGCAACTGCATCATTAGATGCTGAAAATGAAACGATAGTTCAAGAAGCTATCTCTAACGCTACAAAAGGTAAAACTGTTATAGTTATTGCTCATAGGATGAGGACGATTGAAAATGCTGATAAAGTAATTGTTTTAAATGAAGGAATAGTTGTAGAAGAAGGTAATCCACAAGAATTAATTAAGAAAAATGGTCAATTTACAAAAATGGTAAGTTTACAAAAAGAATCAGCAAATTTTAATATATAATTCGCGATTAATAGTAAGAAAATAGTCACCTAGTTTTTTAGCTAGATGACTTTTTTAGATAATCGGCCAAGAACAATATTTATACTCGACGATTAAACAACTTCAAACGCAAATAAAGAAGTGGCATCAAGCATTAATTTAGATGTTTCATTTATCTAGTAAGGATTTCTTTTGCTAATATGGATGTCATTTTGTATTTTAGCGATGAAAAAAAGACATCATATAACTAATATTTTGATATAAAGTAAGAGTGTCAAAATAACGATATTTGTCCTAGAAATCGTTTTTTATAAATTATGTTTTGCTAATAAATAAAATATAAATGGTTTGAACCTATGTATTTTCTAATTTTAGTTCTACTAAAAAAACAAAACCCTACTATATAAATGTCCCACCTTTTTATTTCAATTAACTTTGTTTTCTTATTAACAATATTAGGATTTTGTGATCTTTTTATCTTAAAAAAGTAGATAAAATGCCGCTTTTCATAACAAATATATTTTAGAAAGCTGGTGTTTTATAGTGAGATACGAAGAAAGCGACAAAGTTGAACTTAAGCGTGAGATAGTGAAAGATTTAGACAAAGAAATCATCGCTTTTTTGAATGCTCATGGTGGAACTATTTATATTGGTGTTGATGATTATGGAAATGTGGTAGGCATTCCTCATGATTCAAAAGATATATATGATCAAAAGATATCATCAATAGTAACAGAAGGAATCAAACCTAGTGCAAAACAATTAGTTTCATTTAGATATGATAATGACAATGTTTTAGTTATTCATATTAATGAAGGTATCAAAAAGCCGTACTATGTTGCATCTACTATACCTAGACCAAGTGGAACATATATAAGAGTAGGTAGAAGTAAACAGCAACTGACTGATGAAGAGATTCTTTTTATGCTTATGGACAGCATGAAGATATCTTTTGAAAAAGAAATAACTGAAACACATCTTAATAGTCTACAATATTAACATGAAGTATAAATTTGGAGATTTAGTTTATCATAAGCCAACTTCTACTCCTGATGATCCAACGGCACTAGAGATTATCGATTATTGTGAAGAAAAGAATAAATATATTTGTATGTTTTTTACAATGAGTTATCCATACGAAGTTTTAACAATTTGGTTATGCGATGAACATGATTTAGGATACTTAAATGAAGTTGATGATATTAACAACTATACAATTGATGGAAAACCATTAATACAGTCAAAAAATATAGATTATGATTATTTCGAGGTTTATGAACCAATTGGAAGTAAACAAACAAAAATACGTGATGCATTAAAGGAAAGAAAGCCATTCAGTTTACCACTAAAGTTAAATGGGAGGGAATCTTAGATAAACCTCTTTTCTTTTGCCTTCTAGCTCTTATTTAAGTAACCTTAAAATATTCTTTTGGAAAGGGTGTTTATAAAAAAACGAGCCACATATTTTGAAAATTTAAAAAATATAACGTTATAAAAAATACGTACTTGTCTTTTACCAAACTTTTCTAAATATTCTTGGAATTGCAGTGGAATTTTGGCAAAAAATAATTAGGAGGGTATATATGCGAAAAACATTTGGCATTAATATTAACAAAATAAGAAGAATAACAATGAAATTATTGCTAAAAAGAAAACTAATTATTGCTCTCCTAATTTTTATGTTTGCGAGTTTAGCTCCTTCTATCTATTGTTTTATTATTGGAAATTTTGTTGATAAGGAAGCGTTTCAAATTGCATATACTTCATTGTCATTTTTCGTAATAATGTTTTTGACATTCATAATATGCGTTTATATTTATTTTAAAAAATTCCCAGCAAACAAAATACAATTATCACATACGAATACGAATTCAATAAAGATAATGTCATAATCAAAAATATATCTCGAAACACATCATTTATTTTGAATAAACAAAACATCAAAAACCATTATATTATCTTAGATGTTTTGGTGGTTGCTGAGTCGTTTTATTATTTTTTCCCAAATGATGAAAAGGTAAAAAAAGAATTAGGCTTTAGTAAATAAGTCAGTGCGGTTGCATATTTTTTGATTTTTAGAGCTCTGAAATATGGGCTCTTTTTTTGATGCTTTTAGTCTTAATTTTGCAGTGGTTTTAGTTAGTTATAGGGTTAGTCCATAATTCATTAAAAAACTTAAAAATACCTCAAAAATGTAGTTAATTTCGTGTGTTTTTAGAAAGATGTATATGAGGAAGAGTAAAGAAATACACCTTCAAGAGGGAGAAAACACAATGACAAAACAAGAGATTAAAAAGGAAATCTCAAAGGAAGCTCTTAATTACCTTAAAAACAAAAAAGCCTATGATGAGAATCCTTGTGAAACTAGTAAAGATGAATTAAATCACATGCTTCAAGAGGCTGACCTCTCATCAATAAAAAAATGAAAGAGTTATATGATGAGCTTATAAAGGAGAGTAAGTAAGATGTTTAAGAAACTTATCATTAACTAACAATTTTATTTATCTATTACCATAATTAAGATTGAAAATAATCTTATATTTATACAAAAATTTATCTAAAACAAATATATTCTCTATTTTATATAATTTTAATTTGTTTTTTTCTTATTCATCAAAGGATAAATTAGAAGAATAAAGATTAAAAGAATAAATAAGAAAAAGAATGAAAATGTTTGAAACTTCAAAGGTTCTGTTATGATTGAATAAGCTTCTTCCCTCATGAATGAACTATAATTTCCATAGCAGCCAATATTATAAATATCGAGATTAGCTATATGAATGGCTAAAGGATAAAAAAGTGAACTAGTTATTAAAGTTAAAAAAATTATTATTAAATATGGCATAAGAATAATTTGTTTCACTTGTTTATTAGAGTAACCAAGTGTCCGATAAAAAAATATCGTTTTGTAAGTTTCATCAATTTTCTTTCTCGAACTCAAGAAAACGAATACATTAAGAAGTATGAATAAAAAAATAGTAGTTATCAGCAAATAGATTCCTGAAGTTCTAATCGATTCGATATTATCAGGTATATATGTGTATATATAAAATCCTTCATCCGATAAAGCTATAGTTTGTTCTTTGTTTTTCACTAAAGCAAATTTATAAGAACCCATATAATTGTATGATAAAGAAAGAATATAGAAAAAAACATCATATCCTAAAGCATTGTATCCAATATTATCAGTAGCTATTAATTCACAAATCTTTTCCTCCCCATCAAAGACAGGAATAATTTCTCCCTTTTTAAAATTAGTCAAGCTAACTACACCTTTTTCTTGAAGGATGTTAATTTCTATAGGCGGCACTAAGCCTACAGACTCAGTTTCTTTCTGGAGATTAATATTATCGCCGAATGAATAAGCAGTAACACCCTGTATAGGATAATAATTTATAAAAAAGATTTTAAATACCCCATGAGGTAATAAAGATAAAAAAGTATCAAATGATATCAAAAAAATCATTTTTTCACGATTAAATTGAAATTGATAGAAGTAAGAATAAATATCAATATCTTGATAAATGATAGGGAGAGCATAGCCATCTTCAAAAATGATTTCTTCACAATCTATATTAGAATATATGACATCATCCTCTAACTTCGAGTTATGAGAAATAAGAAAGGTCGCTTCTATTGTCTGAAAATGTAGTAAAAACAGATCACTATTTTCCATTTCATTTGAAAACGTTTCAAAATCAGTTGAACCAGCTGACACTTCAAAAGTATCATAAGGATCATTCTCAATAGCATATCGAATAGGATCTTTAAGTTCCGATATTTCTATTCTACTTATTGATAAAGGGTAAAATATTCCTATAAGAAGAGATAAGACTAGAGTGATTACATAGAAAAAAGAATTTTCTTTAAATTCAGTTAAGACGAGGGTTTTTCTCTTAACTCTCTCATGATTTTGAATAGAAAGAGTAGTTGAAATAGTTTCAGCTGAATATATCTTTTGTCCAGGAAACTCTATTTTTAATGAGTATTCAATTTCTTCTTTATAAACATGACTAGAAATAAGAATCAAATGATCTTTTTTCTTTTCAACCAGTAACTTTTTTAAAGCAGAAACACTCTTAGTATCTAGACCATCAAATGGCTCATCTAAAATGATGATTGGATCATCTTTTAAAAAGCATAATATAAGTTCTGCTTTTCTTCTATTTCCAAAACTTAATGTAGATATTGTTTTATCTACAGCATAAAAAGAAAAGAGATTTTTATATTTTTCAAGTTCTTCGTTAGAAATATCTTTTGTTAAAAGTTTTAGGTTTTGATTAAAAGAATATTTAGAAAAAATAGATTTTTTATCCCCAACATAAGAGATGATATTCACAAGTTCTTTTCTAGAATATGTCTCTATATTTTTTCCAAGTAAAAATATTTCTCCTTCATCGAGATTTTCTTGATTCATAATCAGGTTTAAAAGAGTTGACTTTCCACAGCCTGAAGGACCAGTTATAAGAACTATTCCTCCATCAACTTGAAAAGATAATTTATCAATAACTTTTTTATCGCCGTACGATTTAGATATATTCTTTATCTCTAAATTCATTTTGAAGTAATTTCCTCTAATTTATTGCTTATATCTTTGGAGAGATAGAATTTGAAGAATATCAACAACACAATAATTGACAAAATACAGATTAAAAGTTCAATTAACAAATAGAAATACGAGAATGGAAAAAGATTGATCGCTACTCCGATTGTCTTTGAACTAAAATAGGCATTTAAAGAAATTAAAAAGATTACCGACAATAAACAACCTAATGATAAACTTGACAAAACACTTATTAAATACGTTATCAAAAAACGTTTTCTTTGCGTCCTATATGAAATACCAAGTCCTCTTTCTAATATTAACCTCTTCTTCTCAGTTAAAAAATAAGACATCATTATACATATTAAAATAAGAAAAATGAATACAGCTATTACAACAGGTACAAAAACAAATGATTTTAAAAGATTTATATAATATATTAAATAAACATCTTCATATATAAATTGAATATCATTGTATTCTGTTATATTTATAATATCAATATCCTCAAGTGAATTATAGATTGAATTTTCCGCTAACATATTTTGCTGAATAATATTTTGAGTCTCTTGAGTTCTAAGAACTAAAATATGGCTATCATATTTCATATTCATAATCGTATCTGAAGTTACAAAAATAGTCTCAAGTCCGAGATAATATGAAATGTTAGTTAAATCTCTTTTTTGATATGCATAATTATAACCAACACGTTCTTTATTAGTGCCGAAGGGCTCATAAAAACCGACAACTTTAACTTTTTGATTTAAATCCAAACATGGATCAAATGAAAAAAGATTTTCTTCAAAAAAACGTTCTTCTGCTTCTTGATAAGAAGAAATGTTTGCATTCTTTTGAAAATTCGTTATCGCATAATCATATGAAAAAAAAGATATCAAAACCTCATTCGACTTTTCAGGATATCTTCCATAAACTTTACCATTCCTTTCAGCAATTTTTATTATTGAATCTTCGAAACTAACTTTTGGAGTACAGATTCCTGTCCCTCTAGATCCAACAGTAGATGGACGAAATGATGAACTAAAAGGTATATAAGTAGGTGAATTATAATCGTATGAATAAAAAATATATTCATCATCAAATTCTTGTTCATATTCTTCTTTTATCATATACCCAGAAGAATTCTTAATGTACGATTTACAAGTGGCATTTCTATTAAATTCTGGATCAGTTGGGAAAGATATTAACGAAGAAAAACTCAACATGATAAAAGTAAAAAAAGTCATCATTAAAGACAAAGTTACATATATTCTTTTATGTCCTTTAAATTCTCTTTTAATCAAAGATGATAGCTTTCCTTCCTTTAATTCTGAAGGAGTTGCGACATTATTGAATTCTTTTAAAACTACTTCCTTTAATGTTCCATCCTCCATCTCCAAAATAGAAGAGTTTTCGTCCAATTTAGCTTCAGTTTCTAAATGAGAAGTAAAGATTATCAAATGATCTTTGGATAATTCTAATATCGCATTTACCAGTATGTTCCTATTCTCTTCATCAAGATTGTGAAATATCTCATCTAAAAGAATGATTTCAGGTTTTAAAAATAGCATCCTTGCAAAAGATAATCTCTGCTTTTCGCCCTGAGATAAAGTAGAAGCTTCAGAAAATTTAAAATCTTCTAAACCTACAATCTTCAAACACTCTAAAGCTCTATCTTCGTCCTTGCTATTAAAAGGATAAAGAATATTATCTATCACATTCATCTCAGAAAGAATTATTGGAGTATCAAAAAGAAGAGCTGCTTTATAACCAACATAAGAAGCAGCGTTTTTAGCCGTTATTTTTTGACTATTATAAATAACATCTCCATCGTAGTCTAAATCTAATCCAGCTATGATTCTCAAAAGGGTAGATTTACCGCAGCCATTTATACCTTGAATATGAAAAAGACCTGTGGATGGAAAAGAAAACGACAAATTATTTATTACTAAATTAGAATCAAATGATTTTGATAGATTATTTAAACTAATCATATTATTCAATGTTTGTCGAATTAAAATAAAATTCTGAATCTAAATTAACTATTGGTGAAGTTGTAGATGTCAATAGAAGAGATGAAAGACCTAATGTTGATAAAAATCTCATAAATCAGCCTTCCTTTTGTTGAAAATTATACTTCAAAATTAAATTAGTGTCAATGTAGAATCATTACAAACAAAAATAAATTAAAGAATAATTAATCAAAGAGGTATAAAAAGAAAATATTTTTAATAAAATTGATTATTTTTAATTAAAGATGATTATGTTTTCAACTAACATCTTCTTATGTGTTGTCTTATATATTTCACATATTTGATGATAAGAAAATAAAAATATTACAAACTAGTGTTTATATTAACTTTATCAAGAAAAAAGCAAACTTTTAACAGTTATATTTTGAGATTGATTCTAATACACAGATTTTCTGTAAAAACAATCTTAAAATTGCATATATATCAAATAGTGCTATGATAAAATCAAATACGATGCTTTAAATAGTTCTAGTACAGTAAAAGATGCTATAGGTATCGAAAACTTAAATCCTTTTAGATTCAAAGGCTACTATTATAATAGTGAATCTAGAGTGTATTATTGCAAGGTGCGTTATTATATTTCTTCATGGAGTGGACGATTAAATGAAATTATTTATTTTATTTATTACAAACATTATATTACTTGCTCTACTTATCACAGGAATTGTGCATGTTTGTGTAACTAATGAAGTTTATCTGTTTGCTCCTTTTTTATTACTTTATATTTTTTCAGTTATTCTTTTAATGTTTTCTTTTGCAAATTATATTTCCAGTAGAGAGATTAAAAAAAGCAATGAACATTTCTTTAATTTTAAAGAAGAAACAAAAATCGAACTTTTCGCTAAAAGAATGGGCAATGTATTTTCATTAACATATAATGACAAAGAAATTAAATTTGAAACCAATACTAAAATATTTAAAAAAGGCATGTTCATAGCTTATATTGTAAGAAATATTAGATTTCCTGAAGTATCAAACAAACTTCCTCTTTTATACTTATTTAAAAAAAGATTGCCTCTTAAAAATATAGCCCTTAAGCAATTAATCATAAATATAAATGGCAAGAAATATTTACTAGTAAAAGATGGTGTTTCAATAAATAGATATTCCTTTATAAATAAATGCTGGTATTATAAAGATCTTTTATTTAAAAGAAGTGATTGTTATATAGGTAGAACAGTCTGTAATATTAATGAAAAGATATTCGAAGAAGGTAGAATGTATGTTACTATTAAAAATAAAAATAGATGATAAATTTGATAAAAAAATTTAACATTATGGTTGATAAACATAAAAGCATTAAGTGGATATTTTTTACTCTAGTTGTAAAGCAAAAATAAGAATTAGAGAGTAAAAATAGTCTTTTAATTCTCCTTAAGTTTAATTATATGGCATTTAATATATTGACTAATAAATTGTATTAAATTAAAATATATATATAGTTATACTAACTATTATAAGGAGAATAAAATTGTTAAGTTCCAGTGAATTTATTAAAGGCTACACAAAAATGATCATCTGTGCTTATCTATTTAATAATAGAAACTATCTTTACAATATTGTTAAACAGATAATTAATGATGGAAAAGGTTACATTAAATTGAGTAATCCATCAGCTTTAATCATAATGAAAGAATTAGAAAAAGAAAATTACGTGAGTTTTTCTTTAGAAACAACATCACAAAATCAAATAAGAAAATATTATGAATTAACCGAAAAAGGTAGAAATTATTATTTATCAAACAAAGATGAATACATTAATAGCTTAAATTGTTTAAAAAAGTTAATCGGAGGAAATAATGAAAAATAAAGAAAAAGAAATAAAGCGATCTGTAGAAAAAGAATTGAAGCAATATGGTATTTTTGACAAGAAAATAATTAAAGAGCTATCTGATTCTACCTTTGATGAGTATTTATTAAATTTAGAAAAGCAAAATAATGAAAATGACGCTTTTTTAAATGCTCTAGACTCAATGAGAACTACAATTAAAGCTAATTATAATATAAATAAGTTCAATAAATTTAGATACTCACTTCTAGTGTCATCTATCGCTCTTACTACAACTCTAATAATAGCTATTATTGGTTGGTTAAACACAAATATTCTTTATATTTTCAATATAATTTATCCATTACTTGCATTTATAACACTAATTTATTTTATCTATACTGTAATTACTTACAAAAAAAGAAATTATCTAGATTTTATTATAGCAGCTATTCTTTTTACTTCTGTTATTGCAATAACAATTCAATGTTTCCTATATTTATATAGACCGATGACAGGAAACTATTATTACAACTTATATTATGATTTTCCTGGTACACTAAGATTATGCCTTTATTGGCTAGTTTCAATGGAACCAATAAGTTATGAATTAACAAAAACAACATATTTATTTGATCCTACTCTAATCGCTTCTATTATTTGCTTTAGCTTAAGCATTGTAATGTACTTGATAGAAAGAAGAAAAAAACATATTAACTACATAAGTTAATTTACTAATATTTACAATCAATGATTTAACCAATAAAAATCGATGATATTAGTTAATTATAATCGTCTAATAAATCATTTAATAATAAAATAAGTAACGTTAAAACATATTATAATAGAAAAACAAAAATGGCTATAAATATTAACTTGATATATATTCTTTAACTGACTAAGTTTTCTTACATTGATATAGTATGTGAAGGAATATAAAAAACTAGTAAAATTAGATTAATAATAGTATTAAAAAAATGTATCCATAAAAAGTGTGGTTAGAGACAAGCCCGTTGATTCACCGACAACCCAAGTAGTGTTGGGTGCCAAAGCTTGAACGATGAGAATTTTAAAAATTATATTACTCCCGTCGTAACGATTGGAGTTTTTAATTCCTCTTTATGGCTATTAAGGAGGAATTATGAAGAAATCTTTAATCACTGAACCGCTAGGTTTATTTAGATGTAGGTTTATTTAGATGGTCTCATCTTGAACATATTATTCTTGCAGCTTTAACTAATGAATCTCCGATGTTATTAATAGGTGAACATGGTAGTGCGAAATCTTTTATTTTAGAAAGATTAGCTGAAGCGTTAAAATGGAATTTAGATTTTATAACACTTCTTTAATTAATAATGATTTTAACAGCAGAATATGTTTCACATGGTCACCCTAATCGTCTATGTGACATAGTAGTCAATGAGATTGTTACTTACGTTATCTTACAGGATAAAGACGCTCTTTGCAGCTTAGAATGTGCAATAAACACAAATAAAGTATTTATTGATGGAAGAATTGCAGCGGGCAAAGAAAAGAAAGTGATAGACAAAAAAACAATCAAAAAAATCGAAGCATATGAAATAGATAAATTTGGAACAAGATTAAAAATTGATGATTCTTTATTGACTTCTAAAAACTTCTTTTCAATAGAGTGTATCAATAATAATTTAAAACTTGAAAATAAAAAAATAAGTTCAGTATGTAATATTAAATAAAATTAATTAGATAATATATTATTTAGATAAAAACTCATGAAACAAACAAAAAAAGTCTGACTAGTCTTGTAAGAAGACCAAGTCAGACATATTGTTTAAAGTGGTGGTCCGAGGCAGAGTCGAACTGCCGACACTAGCATTTTCAGTGCTATGCTCTGCCAGCTGAGCTATCGAACCAAAGCCTAGTTATTTTAGCAAAGTAATTATATGGTTTCAAGTATTTTTATTATGCTAATTTTAATTTATCTATTGAAACAAACAAAGTTCAAATAAAAATACAAAAATCTACTAGTTCAAGAAGTATATGAGAAAAGCGGCACTTTCTAATTTGACAAAAAATATTGAGATAAGTAAAGTCTTGTTAGTTTTGGAGGTCTTATGAACAAAAAAGAGCAGATTTACTTACAGACAGGAGAGCAACTTCTCTATAATTATCGAACAAATTTAGATTTATTTACCTATTATTCATCAGCTTTTGAAGAACTAAAAATACGGATAATTCTAGAGATGAGATATGAAGATGGAAAAGAGATGAGAAATACTGATATAAATTTCTTAGCTTATCTAGAGATTAAAAATCGCTGTCAAGTTCCTTTATCCTTCTCTTTATCTTTAGTTGAACAAAGTAAAAAAGGTGATGCGATCAGCACTTATCTTTTAGGTGAGTTTTATTCTTTAGGCCTCTTTCCTTTTAGTAACAATCCTCTTAAAGCTTTTCAACTTTATAAAGAAGCAAGTTCAAAAGGATGTAAATATGCTGATTATCGACTTGCTGAATGTTACTTTTTAGGTAAAGGCGTAACTACTGATTACCATAAAGCCTTCGAAATTTTTAATAAAATAAAAACATTAGAAACTAATTATTATTTAGGACAAATATATTTATATGGACTAGATATTACACAAGATATCGATAGAGGAAAATCTTTATTAGAAAGTTGTATAGATAATAAAGAAGCAAAATTTATATTAGGCAAAGAATATTATTTAGGAAAAATCTTTTCTAAAGATAACAATAAGGCCCTATTATACCTAGAAGAAGCAAAAGACGATGGTTGTTTAAGTAGTTATTTATACTTAGGCTTAATAGCCTTAGATAGTGAAGAATATGATAAAGCTTACTCTTACTTTTTAAAAGCTAAAGAAAAAGAAGCTCAAAGATATCTTGGAGATATCGATATAAAAAATAATGATATTAATTCTGCGATGTTACATTATGAACAAGCATATAAATTAGGAGATAAAGAAGCAGGGAAAAAATATGCTATTCTACTAAATAATTCTGATTCTCCATTTTCAAAAAGATATGCTGTAAATATTATGAGCACTTTAGTTGATTATTATCCCGAATTAAACCTTATTCTTTATAAAGCTTATTATCCCAAAAAGAAAAGGTTAGCTGAAAAATATCTCAAAGCAGCGATAAATAATAAAGATAAAGAAGCTATGAAAATATCATTATTATCAGGGACTTGTAAAGAGTTAACTAATAATATGATTATGCAATTAAGTGATAAAGAGAAAGAAGAATTTAAAGATTTAAGTGATGAAGAAAAAGAGGAAAATAGAAAAATATTTTTAAGAATAAAATAAACATTTTCAAAAAACTAGTTTTATACTAAAATATATGCATGCGCACTTTTTATACTTTATCTGTTCACGATATTGTCGATGTCATGCTTAGAAAAGGTAACCTTGATAACCGATATTTTAATGAATCGTCAATGCAAAGAGGAACTGAACTTCATGAAGAATATCAAAAAGAACAAGGCGAAAGTTATATATCTGAGTACTTTTTAAAACACTCGTTCTATACTGATGAATTTATCTTTAATGTTTTAGGTAGAGCTGATGGTGTTGACCTTACTCCTGGTGAAGAAATGCTTGATGAAATTAAGACGACAAGACAAGATCTTGATACTTTTATCAAGGAAGCTGGAGATTGGCATATCGGTCAAGCTATGTTCTATGCCTACATGCTCTGTAGTGATAAAAAACTTTTTAGCATCAAAATTCGTTTAACTTATTTAAGTCAAAAAGATAAAAATATTCGAAAGTTTATCGAAAGAGTTTACACTATTTCTGAGCTAACTAGTTTTGTCGAATCTTTAATTGCTAGTTATTCCCAATATTTAAGAATCGTCTTACAATATAAACAAATTAGAAATAAGACTTGTCAAAATTTGACCTTCCCTTTTAATTCTCTAAGAAAAGGTCAACAGGAAATGATGGATTTTATTTCTAATGCCGCTGATAAAAAAAAGACGGTCTATATTGAAGCTCCTACTGGAATTGGTAAAACCATTTCTACTCTTTATCCTCTCATTGAAAAATTTAAAAATAATAACTGTGATTCTATCTATTATTTGACAAGTAAAAATTCAATCAAAAATGTCGCGATGGATACAATTAGAAAAATCTGTCACGATACAATTAGAATAAAAGCGATAGCTTTTTCAAGATTAGATCAATTCTGTTTTAATTCCAAAATAGGCCACTGTAATCCTGATGAGTGCCCTTTTGCTATTAAGTACTATGATAAATTACTTAATTGTATCTTTGAAGTATTAGCCAAGGAAGATATCTATGATAAGCAATTCCTTCTTGAATATGCGATGGAAAAGAAGATTTGTCCTTATCAATTCCAAAAAGATCTTTCTCGTTATTGCGATATTCTCATCCTTGATTACGCTTATGTCTATGATATGGCTGATCCTTTAGAATTAGAACTTCGAAAGTCAAAATTAGGTAAAGCATATTTATTAGTTGATGAATGCCATAATCTTTCTGACCGAGTAAGAAGTATGTATTCTTGCTCACTAAATATTGAAACATTACAACAGAATTTACCGCATTTTAATCATATATATACAAGAAACTTATCTAATTCCTTAATGACGATAATCTCTTTATTGAAAAAATTTGAGATTAATTTATTAGATAAAGATGAAAAAGATAAACTTATTAAAGAATTAAAAGAAATACCTGAAGAATTAGACGATGCTATAAATTATTTCTTAGAAGATTTTAAAGAAGCTTTAAGAAAAGCACCACATATTTTAGATGAAGTTATGCGAGATACTTTCTATGATTTAAACGGTTTTTCACTCCTTTACTCAGAATTAAAGAATAATGAGTTTAAATATGATCTCTATGTTAACTTTAGTGAAAAATATCATCCTTTATCTTTAAATATCTTATGCATAGACCCGACCTATATAATTGTAAAAAAGAATAATATTTTCACTTCCTGTGCTTTATTCTCAGCAACTCTTTCTCCTAAAGATTACTATGTCGAGCTTTTAGGAGGTTCTGTAAAAGATAAAGATTCAATTTTGATTCTTCCCTCACCTTTTGATAAAGAACACCTCAAGATCTATTATTCAACTACATATTCTGTTTTATATAAACATAGGATGAGTACAATCAAAGATATATTCAACCTCTCTTTAAAAGCAATACGAGCAAAAGAAGGGCATTATTTTGTTTTCTGTCCCTCATTTGAATATCTTGATAAAATGGAAGAGCTTTTCCAAAAAGAAGCTAAAGATATTCAATTAATTGTTCAAAAGAGAATAATGGATGACGATGAAAGAAATAATTTCATCGATGCTTTTAAAACTGAAAGTTCTGAAACAAAAGTTGGATTATTAGTTATAGGAGGCATCTTCTCTGAAGGTATCGATTTAATTGGAGACTATTTAATAGGAGCAATAATTATCTCTGTCGGCTTACCTTCTATCAGCTATGAAAAAGACAAGATAAAGCAATATTACGAAAAAGATGCGCCCTCTAAGAAAGGATTTAACTACGCTTACTCTTATCCAGGAATGAATCGTGTCTTACAAGCGGCTGGAAGAGTCATACGAACAGAAGAAGATAGAGGTTTTGTTCTTTTTATTGATTCTAGATATAATTTAGAACCATATAAGAGAATAATTAAAGAAACATATACTAATGCAAAGAAAATAATTTCACCTTCAGCCTTACAAGCTGATTTAAAGAAATTTTGGAAGGATAAATAAAGATGGATTTTGATAAAAAACATATAAGAAATTTCTGTGTTATCGCCCATATAGATCATGGTAAATCTACTCTTTGCGATCGCATATTAGAAAAAACTGGCGCTGTTGAGGTTAGAGATATGCAGCCTCAACTTTTAGATGACATGGATATTGAAAGAGAAAGAGGAATAACGGTTAAGTTAAATGCTGTCAATGTCACATATAAAGCAAAAGATGGAGAAACCTACCTCTTTAACTTGATAGATACTCCTGGGCATGTTGACTTCACCTATGAAGTAAGCCGCTCTCTTTCTGCTTGTGAAGGAGCTTTATTAGTTGTCGATGCAACTCAAGGTGTTCAAGCTCAGACATTAGCTAATGGTTATTTAGCTATAGATAATAAACTAAAGCTTTTACCTGTTATTAATAAAATAGATCTTCCTTCAAGTAACGTTGAAAAATGTCAATTAGAACTTATCGATACTTTACAGATGGATCCTGATCATTGCGTATTAGTTTCTGCAAAAACTGGTCAAGGTATAGATGTATTATTAGAGGCTATAGTGAAATACTTACCCAGTCCACAAGGAGATGAAACAAAACCTTTAAAAGCTTTGATTTTTGACTCTAAATTTGATTCTTATCGTGGAGTTATTATCATGATAAGGGTTTTTGAGGGCGAAGTTAAAGTCGGTGACAAAATTCTCTTTATGTCGAATAATAATATCTATCAAGTTACTGAGTTAGGAATAAGGACACCAGATCAAACAAAAGTTCAATCTTTAAAAGCAGGTGAAGTTGGTTATCTTGCCGCTTCTATAAAAAATATAAAAGATGTTTCAGTAGGTGACACACTCACTTTAGCAGATAATAGAACCGAAGAACCATTCGCTGGTTTTAGAAAAACAACACCGATGGTCTACGCTGGTTTATATCCTAGCGATAATAAAGATTTTGAAAATCTTCATAACGCTTTAGATAAACTTTCCTTAAACGACGCTGCTTTAGTTTATGAGCCAGAGACTTCTATTGCTTTAGGCAGCGGTTTTCGTTGTGGTTTTTTAGGACTATTACACATGGAAGTTATTCAAGCTCGTTTAGAAGATGAGTATGATATCGATTTATTATGTACTGCTCCTTCTGTCGTTTATGAAGTTGTCTTTACTGATGGAACAAGAAAATTCATTCAAAATCCTGCTGATTTTCCAACTGACCATACCAAAATTAAAGAGACTTATGAACCCTATTGTAAAGTTGAAATTATGACACCTAAAGATTATTTAGGAAATATTATGACTCTCTGTGAAAAGAAAAGAGGTGATTACATCTCGCTTGACTACGTCGATGAGACAAGAGTCAGTATCACTTATGAAATGCCTCTATCAGAAATCATCTTTGACTTCTTCGATAAGTTAAAATCAGTTTCACAAGGCTACGCTTCTCTTGACTATCAAGTTATCGGTTACCGCCTTTCTGATGTTGATCGAATGGATATCTTGCTAAATGGTGAAAAAGTTGATGCTCTTACAACCATCATCTTTAAAAAGACCGCTTATGGAAGAGCAAGAGCAGTCGTAGATACCTTAAAAGATGTCATCCCTAGGCAGCAATTTGAAGTTCCTGTGCAAGCTTATATCGGGGGAAAAATAATTGCTAGAAGCGATATTAAAGCTGTTAGGAAAGACGTTTTAGCTAAATGTTATGGTGGTGATATCTCTAGAAAGAAAAAATTATTAGAAAAACAAAAGAAGGGTAAAAAGAGAATGAAGGAATTTGGAAAAGTTCAAGTTCCGCAAGAAGCCTTTATTGCTATACTGACAGTTGACGATAAAAATTGAGGTGAAACATGAAAGAGGAATCTAGACGCTTCACAGATGAAGTTTACGCTGATAAAGATGAAGTTAAAGCCTACTATAATGTTGAGAATGTTGAAAATATCTTCGCAGAAATCTTAAATTATCGTTCTAACTTTCGTTATGAAACTTCTCTAAAAGATGCTAACGATAACTCCTATCAAATCTCTTTAACTCCAAAACTACTCAAAGAAGCTTACTCTATTGAAAAGCAGCTTATCTCTTTATATTATGAATACCTTCTTTTAAATGATGAACAAAAAAATGAATTTGCTTTACAAAGAAGAATCCATATTCTTAAAGCTATCGCTATCGCTTCATTAGATAAGGTTCCTAGTGAAGATACTTTTATTCGCCTTATCAAAAATGAAATTGAATCGCTCTCTCCTTCTCTTATTATCTTAGCTGAATATAATAAATCTCTTGATAAAAAAATCGATCACTTTAATTTTGATAATATCGGATACTTAAATAAGGTAATACAAGGTGATGATTCAAATAATGAGACAATTTATCGAAGAAAAGAAAAAAATATGATCATCAATCCTCTTCTAGCTTGCTCAAATGAAGATATCAATAAAAAATTGAATGAATTGATAGATTTTACTAATGATGATATACCTGACATATTAAAAGCCCTAGCAATGATTTACTTCTTCTTAGAACACGAACCTTTTGAATATTTAAATGAAGAAAGTGCCAGTATAGTCTGCAAAAATTATTTAGCTTTAAAAAACTTTAATATCGCTTTTATGGTCGACTTTGAATCG
Organism: uncultured Bacilli bacterium; assembly: GCA_944349335.1. Taxonomy (GTDB): domain Bacteria; phylum Bacillota_I; class Bacilli_A; order RFN20; family CAG-288; genus Enterosoma. The sequence continues at coordinate 54,269 of CALVMW010000002.1, read as the reverse complement.
ATCGCACTTTCCCATTCAAAATCATTCTTCCTTAAACTTAAGAGAAGCCAAGATAGTTTAGACCTTACTTATTACTTATTTTATATACTTCCATTTCTTAATAAAGAATGTGAAATGTTAAATGATGTAATAACTGAAATAAAAAATAAAGAATCTGTTAATGATGTTGAAATAACTATTGAAAATAAGAAAGCTATTCCACTTTTCCCAGCTACTGTTAAAATTGATGATATTACTCTATTTGTAAATAATATGCTTGAAAAATATCCTAATTTAAAAAGAAAACAAGCACATTTTTATGCGACTCACTGCACTATTGGTCTTTTCTATACTATTGAACAATTTATGAAAGAAGAACATACAGTCTATGAGACAGCAAGAGTTTCTATGGATGATTTAGCTTTAAAAGGTTTCTATAAAAAAGATAAAGCTGGTAAAAAATTTGTCTATACTCCGATACCTCAAGATGAACAATAATATTAATAATATTAAAAGTCTCTATCTTCATATTCCTTTCTGTGACAATATTTGCTTTTATTGTGATTTTCCTAAGGTCTTTTCTAGATATTTTGATAAAAAGCTCTATATAAACAAACTAATAAATGATATCAAAAAATTAAATATTCCTTTTGATAGTTTGATGACAATATATATAGGCGGAGGAACGCCCTCTTCTCTTTCTATTTTAGAAATAGAACCTCTTTTATATTATTTACATCAGTCTTTTCCTTCTATAAAAGAATTCTCAATCGAGGCTAATCCAGAATCTTTAACACTCGAAAAAATAAAATTATATAAAAAATATGGAGTTAACCGCATCTCTTTAGGATGTCAGTCTTCTAATGAGAAAATTTTGAAATATCTTGGAAGAAAACATACTATTTCTGATATTCAAAACTCTGTAGCTATGCTCAGAGAAGAAAATATAAATAATTTTAATTTAGATTTTATTTATGGTATACCTAATCAAACATTATCCGATATAGAGAATGATCTCAATTTCGCACTTAAACTTAATCCTACCCACTTATCTTTCTATTCTCTACAAATTGAAGAAGGAACAATTTTATACAATAACTTAACAAAAATAGATAATGATGTAGATAGAAAGCATTATGACTTGATATGTTCAATCTTAAAAAAACATAACTATATTCACTATGAAGTTAGTAACTTTGCTAAGAAAGATTATTATTGTCGTCACAATCTTACCTATTGGAAAGATGAAGAATACTATGCATGTGGTGTTGGTAGTGCTTTTTATATTAAAAATAAGCGAGGAAAAAATACTTTATCCTTAACCGATTATCTTAATGACAAAAATAAAATAGAAACAGAGATAATCACTAAAAATGATGAAGAATTTGAATATTTGATGCTCAATCTTAGGCTATTAAATGGCTTTGAAATTGCTGACTTTAATAAAAGATTTAATAAAGATTTTTTAAATACATATAAAAATAAGCTTAGTAAACTAAATAAGTATATCGTCATTACTGATAGAGTGTTTATAAAGCCGGAGTATATTTATACTATGGATCAAATACTTATTGAATTACTACCTTAGTCTTTTTTAATTCCCATCTTAGTCCACACTTTTAGTATTTATAAAAAATAGCTTTTCTTAATGTAAAAATAATATTACACTTTAAAAGAAAGGTATATAAATTATGAAAAAGAAAACAGAAAATTCTAATTATGTCACAAGGATCAAGGGTATTGCAGAAACATTTAATAAAGCGATGAGCTATCTGTTATTAAAAGATCCAAAAAGTTTTTCCATCTTCTTCCAATCTGAAGATGAAATACCTAACGTCTATAGATTATCAGATATGATGAAAGATAATTATGAAGTATGGACTGATAGCAAAATCAGATATATCTCTTCTATCATCTTCTTACTTAATGCAATAAATAAAGATGAGGCTATAGCTATATATAAAACTTTTTTTATAAAAAGAGACGCTGATTGGTGGAAAGATAAATATAGTAAATCTGGTTACTATCGTTTAAGAGATAAAGCATTAGAAAGTTTCTTTACTATCGTCGACAATAAAAGCTTTTAAAAAAACTCTTTTCAGAATCTAAATAGATTTTGAAAGGAGTGAAGAATGGAAAAAGTTAAACAAGCTTTTTTAAAAGAAAAGAAATTATATCTTTTCTCTTTGCTTTGCTCTATATTTTCTTTCTTTATAATTAAGGATATTTTAATATCAGTAATCTCTTTTATAGTCTCTTTTACCCTTTCTTGTATCCTCATTAACAAGATAAGAAAAATAAATGAAAAAAGTGAAACTGCTATGTTAACTTTTTCCTTCTTTTTTGTTTTTCTCGATCTTTTAATATCAACAAACAATATGCAATTTAGCTTTGAGGGCGCCTCACATCAATTAAATGAAAATACTCTTACTTTAGAAGAATTAAAAACAGATACTTCACTTTTAAAGATTCCAAAATATGAAGATGAACTTAAACTAATACTAGAAGAAAAAAATGATATAAACTATTCTCTACTTCAAAAAGATGTTAAAAATTCTTTAGATTCTATAAGTAGTTATTTAACCATCTTAAATAAAAGACTAATGATAGAAGAATTAGTAACTATTTTCTTCATGCTTATTATCTCTATCATATCTTCATTAAATATTTTTAACACTCTTAATCAAAACTTATATCTCATCTTCTCTTTACTTTTATGTTTAACTATTTCTCCTTTATTTCTTTTATTTAATTTAATTTCACTTAATAGGAGTAATAAATGTTTGATAAATTAAAATCTCTAAAAAGAAAAAAAGAAGCTAAAATTGAAAAGAAGGACAACACTCTCATCAAAGTTATTATCATCTCTTCAATATTAGGTTTGTTTACTATGTTTATAACTTCAAGTTTTCTTTCTTTTATTCTTATCATAATTTGCTCCATAATTTCTTATTTTATAATTTATCCTCAAAAGATGAACGATGACAAAGAAGAAAAAATAAGAGCAAAATTTTATCATGACTTCATAATTTATTCTTCTTTATATAAAGATTATTGCAAGGGACTAAAACATGCAAAAACACTTCTTCCAATCTCAAAATTTAAAGAAAAAATATCTAACATAGATGAGCAAGAAAAAATAGATTTTAAAGGAGTGACTACAAATAAAGAAGAAATATTCTTGCTAAATAAAATCTTTCACATGAAAAATAAAGTCTTTAATAGTGAAGAAATACAATTAATGTTTTCTAACCATAAAATACAAAATAGAGAACAAACTATCTTATTTTTTAATCCATCTTATATCTTATTTGCTATCTTCATAATTGGCTTTACTCTCTCATACTTAACAGCATGAAAAAAATCTTAGCTTATTTTTTATTCTTTATCTTCCTTTTATCCTTTTTTGATTTATGTAACCAAAGCTTGTTTTTAATTGATGCTAAAAAAGCTAATAGTATAATTCAGGAAAATTTTCAAGAAGAAAGAGACGCAACATATAATCTAAACGATAATGTCACATTTATCTGCCTTAGTTCTTGCTATATCGATATAGGTAGTAAAACAATAGAATATGCTTTACAAGGAAAAAGAAAGCTTTTATTAACCGGTAAATATCCCTATCAGGAATACACTTACCAAAAGTAGTTTAAACTTGCAAAAATACTATTAAAATGGTATGAATATTTAGGTATAAAGAGGTATTTATGAATTTATTAGAAGATTTAGAGAGACGTGGTCTCTTAGACTCATTCTCTGATGAAGAAAAAATTAAAGAATTATTAAATAGTAAAAGAACTGTTTATTGCGGATTCGACCCAAGTGCAAAATCTTTACAACTTGGTAATTTCATTATGATCACTATTTTGCGCCGCTTTCAAAAAGCTGGACATCGTGTTATCGCCCTTCTAGGCGGAGCAACTGGTATGATCGGTGATCCTTCTGGTAAAAGTGCTGAACGTAAATTCTTATCAACAGAAAATGTTAAAGATAATGCTGAATGCATCCGTAAACAATTAGCTAAATATATCGATACAAGCGATCCTGAAAAAGGTCTTATCCTCGATAATTATTCTTGGTGGAAAGACATCGATGTTATCACCTTTTTAAGAGAATACGGAAAAAGATTCCAGATCAATTATATGCTTTCAAAAGAAGTTGTTAAATCTCGTTTAGAGACTGGAATTTCATATGCTGAATTCTCTTATATGATTTTACAATCAGGAGATTTTCTACATCTTTATAGAGATTATGGTTGTCAAATCCAATTTGGTGGTGGCGATCAATGGGGTAACCTTACTTCTGCTTTAGACTTTTTAAAGAGAAGTGAAGAAAATGTAGAAGCTGAAGCTTTCTCCTTTAAATTGATCACTGATTCTAATGGAAAGAAGTTTGGTAAATCTGAAAAGGGTGCTCTCTATCTCGATGAAAATATGACTTCACCCTATAGAATTTATCAATACTTTATGAATGTATCTGATGAAGATATTTTACGTTATCTTTATATCTTTGATGATAGAGATGTCGAAGAATTAAATACTATCTACAAAAAACATATGGGGCATCCTGAATTAAGAGAAGGCCAGAGAGAATTAGCAAGATCTTTAGTTACTTCTTTGCATGGAAAAGAAAAAGCTGACCGTTGCGAAAAGATGTCAAAAGCTCTCTTTACAGATAGTTTTGATGACTTAAGTGATGAAGAATTAAAAGAACTAACTGATGGATTAACTGTTATAAATACTGCTGAACCTATCAATATTTTAGATGCTCTTATTAAGCTTAATTTAGCCTCTTCAAAGAGAGAAGCTAGAGAGTTTGTCAATAATAAAGCAGTTAAAATAAATGGTGAAAAGATTGATAATATCGACTTTATTATCGATCCGAAAAACTTTGATAGAAAAACTATCTTTATTAAGAGAGGAAAGAAAAATTACGCAGCTTTAACCTTCTAAAAAATCAAATATTTTCTTTTCAATATCTTTGTTTAATTCGTATGCATTAATTAGATCGAGGTGTTCAATAAAATCCTCGATCTTTTTTATTCTTTCATCAGGATCAGCAATCTTCGTTAATGCATTATATTGATGGACTAATTCATTATATTTATTAAAATTAGCAATCATTACATTATGCCCACCACTAGGTAGAATAAGAACTTCAGCATTAGAAAAATCATGCTTTTTTAAATAAATAGCTAAGGCATTATGTTTTAAAACAATATCATCATCTACGGCATAGATAGCAAGTAACTTTGTATCCTTATTTTTGTTTAGTCCTTTAGTAGATTTACGCATCAGATCGATCCCATATAATAAATAGGCATCAAGATAAACTGATGGTAAAAGAAAATAATAAAGAAATTTACTCCATTTCTTTAACAAATCTAAACCGGCCATGATCGGTGAAACGAAACCAGAAAGAGAAATAGCTTTCTTAACTTCAGGATGATTTTTAAGGACGCCAGCAACACAATATCCACCCCATGAATGACCATAAAGATAAATATCTAAATTCTTATTTATATGTCTTTTAGTAACATCGTTAATCACTTCATCAAGAATATAAATGCCTGTCGCTAAACTTTCTTGATTCTTACCTTCTGATTCACCTGCACCATATTGATCATAAGCTAAAACTACATAATCTTTTTGGCAAAGCATATTGATAATAATAAGATATTGAACATGTGTGCCAAAGAAACCATGAGACAAGATAAAAAATCCTTTCGGATTAACAAGATTCTTTTTCTTATATATATAGCCATTAATCTTCGCTCTATTATAAGTAAATGAACTTTGATATTCTGTTCTATCTAAAAAATCTCGATAATTTTCATAACGCAAATAGCAGGGATTATGAGGATCTTCTCCTCTTTTCCAAACCGTTTTAAAATTAAAATAAGCAAAAATAATCAAAGAAGATATAAGATAAAGCAAGATAACCCCTAGAATAACTAGAATAGCAATAATAACAGGACTCATAACACACCTCGTACATAAAAAATTATAAGATAAAATATTATAATTATAAAGTTTATTATTATTTTTAGCACTCTATACTTGAAAGTGCTAATTTCTTGATTATAATATAAGGGAGAAAAGGAGAAAATATTATGGCTGAACAAAAATATACTCAAAGAGTTTTACAGGCTCTTAATGATATGATGACTATATCGAAGGATAAACATCTACCCTCGGCTGATGTCCCTTCTCTTTTGCGTACTCTTTATGATCAAGAAGACTCCCTCTATTTAAACATCTTAAAGAAACTTGACATCGATTATAAGAATGTTTCAAATATCATCGATCACTTCATCTTACAAACAGCGACTAATTCTTCTACAGAAATAGAATATTCTAACGATGTTAAAACAATATTATATGCTGGAACAAAATATGAAAAGGAGATGGAAGACGAATATCTTTCTATTGAGCATCTTCTCTTAGCTCAATTCGATTGTAAACATTCTATAATTGCTGAATTATCGAAAATTCCTAACTATAATAAAAAACAATTTAAGGATGCTATCGATAAAATAAGAGGAGGAAATCACGTCACCAGTGATCAACCTGAAACTCAATATGAAGCTCTAAAAAAATATGGACGCAACCTTGTCGAAGATGTTGCTAGAGGAAAGATAGATCCTGTCATCGGCAGAGATAACGAAATAAGAAGAGTAATGGAAATACTCTCTAGAAAGAACAAAAATAACCCTGTTCTTATTGGTGATCCTGGTGTCGGAAAAACTGCGATAGTTGAAGGCTTAGCTTGGCGTATCTTTAAAGGGGATGTCCCTGAAACTTTAAAAAACAAAACCATTTTTGAATTAGATGTCGGTTCTCTTATCGCTGGAGCTAAATATCGTGGTGAATTTGAAGAAAGACTTAAAGCCGTCATGAAGGAAGTTACAAATTCTAATGGTTCAATCATCCTCTTTATCGATGAAATTCACACCCTAATCGGTGCCGGTTCTGGAGGTGATTCATCTCTTGATGCCGCAAATATCTTAAAACCTTTATTAGCGAGAGGAGAACTTCATTGCATAGGTGCTACAACTATTAATGAGTATCGCCAACATATTGAAAAAGATCCTGCATTTGCAAGACGTATGCAAAAAGTAATGGTAGATGAACCGACTATCGAAGATAGTATCGCTATTTTAAGAGGAATTAAAGATCGTTATGAACAGCACCATGGAGTCGAAATAGAAGACGATGCTATAATTGCTGCTTGTACTCTTTCAAAAAGGTATATCACTGATCGTTACCTTCCTGATAAAGCTATCGATTTAATCGATGAGGCTTGTTCAAAAGTTCGTATGCAGATAGATACAATGCCTGAAGAGCTTGATGAAGTATCAAGAAAAATCATGCAATTACAGATTGAAAAAGTTTCTTTAAAAAATGATGATAGTCAAAGTGCTCTTTCCCGCAGCGAACAGATGAGTAAAGAGATCGCTGAACTTACTAGTAAAAAAGATGAATTGACTGCTAAATGGAAAAATGAAAAAGCGGTCGCTGAAAAACAAAAAAAGATTAAAAAAGAACTTGATATTGCAAATCTTAATCTCGACAAAGCGATGGCTGAAGCTGATTACCTCGCTGCTGCTAAACTTCAAAACGAAACTATTCCAACTTTAAGAAAGAAATTAGAAGATTATGCAAAAGAAAATCAAGAGTCCGAATTCTTAAATGATAAAGTCACAACAGAAACGATCGCCGAGATCATCTCTTCCTGGACAAAAATTCCTGTCAGCAAATTAACAAAGAGTGAAACTGAAAAAATACTCACTCTAGATGATGAATTAAAGAAGCGTGTCATCGGTCAAGATAAAGCTTTAAAACTTATTTCTGACGCAATTTTACGTTCAAGAGCTGGCTTAGCTGACCAAAATCGTCCAATAGGTTCCTTCTTATTCTTAGGCCCTACTGGTGTCGGTAAAACTGAAGTAGCTAAAGCTTTAGCAGAACAATTATTTGATTCTGAAAAACAAATAGTTCGTATCGATATGTCGGAATATATGGAAAAAGAAAGTGTATCGAGACTAATAGGAACTGCACCAGGTTATGTAGGGTATGAAGACTTCGGTCAACTTACTGAAGCTGTAAAAAGAAAGCCTTATTCGATAGTTCTCTTTGATGAGATTGAAAAAGCCCATCCTGATGTCTTTAATATCATGCTTCAACTTCTTGATGATGGTAGATTAACTGATGGACATGGTATCACCGTCGACTTCACTAATACTATCATCATTATGACTTCAAATCTCGGCAGTGAATATCTTCTTGAAAATAATGATGAAGAGCATCAAAAACTTGCATTAGATCTTTTAAAGAGAAAATTTAAACCAGAATTCCTCAATAGAATCGATGAAATAATCATGTTTAACTCTTTAAGCGAAGAAGTTATCGATAAGATCATCGTCAAATTCTTAACTCAACTTCAAACAAAACTAGAGGAAAAAGGTATCACTTTAACTTATGATCAAAGTTTAATTGATTATATCCATAAATATGGTTACGATGTCGCTTATGGTGCTAGACCTATAAGAAGATTAATTCAAAATACTGTCGAGAATAAAATTGCTGTCGCCTTGCTTAGTAAAAATATTACTTCAGGACATATAGCAGTTGAAGTAGTCGATAACAATATTATAATTAAGTAATATAATAAAAGAGGAAGAACTCATATTCTTCCTCTTTTTTATATAAAACATATTTTAACCAACTTTATTATTTTTACAAAAAGTGAACGGACAATTTAAACAGTTTGGTCTAATAGCGTGGCAAATATCTCTTCCAAATAAAATAAGGCGTCGATGAATAGAAATCAAGTCATCTTTATCTCTATAAAGATGTTCTAAATCAGTTTCAATCTTTATAGGATCATCCTCTTTAACTAAAGAAAGTCTATTACTTACCCTTTTTACATGAGTATCAACTGGAATAAAAGGGTAATTATAATATTCTGCTAAAAAGACAGCAGCTGTCTTTTCACCAACTCCTGGTAAAGAGACAAGTATTTTTCTATCCTTAGGTACTTTACCTGAATAAGAAAAAAGTAAAATTTGACTCGTTTTAACTAAGTAATTACTTTTACTATTAGCAAGCCCTACTTTTTTAATATATGGAATAAGAGATGAAGGAGAAGCAGAAGCAAATTTTTCTAAAGAATCATATTCTTTAAATAATAAGCTAGTCGCTTCATTAACTTTTATATCCGTCGATTGAGCTGAGAGAATAATTGCAAAAAGAAGTTCATAATCTTTCTTATACTTAAGAAAACAAGAAGTTTCAGGATAAAGTTTTTTTAATTCCTCATAAACTATTTCCGCACGTTCTTTTTTAGTCATGATAAATCCAATCAGTATTTAATAAAATATCACGCACTTCCTGATTTTTCTTTGTCTCTTCATCGACAGTTGAAACACCGACTTTCTTACGACTTTCGCTTCTTTCAAGCTCTAAAATAATCTTATCAGCGCCTTTAAAAGAGATATTTCCAAATTTAGTCATACTCCTTTGACAAGCTTCCTTAATCATATCTTCTTTAGCACCTGAACGCAGCCAATTTGTGACAATATCTCTTTCAATCGGTGAAAGTGTTCTACCGATTAACTGTTCAATATAATTATATATATTGTCTTCTCTATTTTTAGGAACTGATCTTTTTAAAATGAGATCTTTCACAAAGTCTTCAAAAAGTTTATCTTTAAACTTATCTAAAGACGAATGAAGAGAAGAATTATGTCCTTTTTCAATAGTGATGATATCTTTTGACATCAATTTAGTTAAAGAAGCATCAATATCGTCTTCTTTAGCCTTCATATAGGTAGATAAGATATCACAAGTTAAAAGGATATCCTTCTGCATCTTTAAAACAGCATCGCTAACTAAGATGACAACAACATCTAGTTCATCAAGATCATAATTTGGATAATATTTAATTAAAAGAGAAGAAAAAGCAACATCATCTTTGTTTATTTCCATAATTGACCTCACTTTCTATTTTTATAAAAAGGGCGCTTTTTCAAGCGCCTCTCCTTTACTTGTTGTTAACAAGATCTTTAAGTGTTTTCGAAGGTTTGAACTTAACTGCTTTGCAAGCAGGAATATGGATCTTCTCACCTTGTTTGGAAGGATTGACACCCATTCTCTCAGCTCTAGTAACGAGTGTAAATGTTCCAAAACCAGCAACTTTAACTGATCCATAATCAGGATCAATGAGGCCTTCAGCGATAGCTGTAAATATAAATTCAACCGCTTGTAAGGCTTCACCCTTCTGCATACGACCCTCTTTAGCTAAACGAGTAGCTAAATCTTCTTTAGTAATAGGTTTTCTTTCAGCCATGATTAACCCCTACCTTTCATTGAAATATTATCATATAAAATTAAAAAAATCAACAAAAAGCCCTAAAGTTAGCCTAGTTTCAAGAATAACAAATGTCATTCTTTTTTAAGTGAACGAGCCATAAGTTCAATCATTTTATCATACGGACGGCAGTCATTAAATAAGACTTCATAAACTGCTTGTACGATCGGCATTTCAATTTTTAGATTTTTAGATAGCTCATAGATATACTTAGCTGTATAAACACCTTCACAAGTTTTCTTATTATTTTTTAATACTTCACGTGCATCATTATTTTTTCCGATCTCATAACCTAATGAATAATTACGTGAAGTCAAAGTGTTACAAGTAAGCATCATATCTCCAACACCAGCTAATCCTAAATAAGTATCTTTTTTAGCCCCGTGAGCTAAACCAAACTTCATAACTTCTTTTAATCCACGAGTAACTAAAGCTGCTTTTACATCTTCACCTTGATCTAAACCATAAGCGATACCTGCAGCGATCGCAATAACATTTTTTAAAGATGCACAGCACTCGCACCCTATCTCATCGTCGTTAGTATAAATTCTAAAATAGCTATTTGAAAAAATATTTTGAATATAAGAAGCAGTTTCTAAAGATAGAGAAGAAGCAGTGACACATGTCATTTTTCTAGCGATAACTTCTTTAGCAAAAGAAGGACCTAATAAGGAAACGATCGGATAACGTTTATCTTCAGGTATCTCCTCCCTTAAAACTGTAGAAAGAGTTTTAAAGGTGCTCGATGATATATCAAAACCTTTAGCTGTAGAAACAACATAAACTTTTTTATCTAATAAAGATGTTACTTCTTTAGCTAAATCACGATAAGCTCTTGACGGAACAGAAAAGAAGACAACATCAGCACCTTTTAAAGCAGAAGCTAAGTTGCCATCAAAGTGAATATTGTCTGGAAGAAGAAAATCATTAAAAAAATACGGGTTTGTTCTATCGTAATTAATCTCTTCGTAAGCTTTGTCCTTATCATACATCACACAGTCATAACCATTATGACTAGCGACAGTTGCTAAAGCCGTGCCCCATGATCCTGCACCTAAAAATGTTATTTTCATATCAGCCTCCTATAACGTCAGAAGCCCTCTTATTACGAATCAAAAGACGGATAGGGCAATTATCAAAACCAAACTGTTTTCTTATCGCATTTTCTAGATAACGTTTATATGAGAAATGGAAATAGTTAGGATTATTGACAAAAAGAATAAAAGTAGGTGGAACTTCATCGCTTTGTGTACAATAAGAAATTCTTAATCTACCTCCATTAAAATCAGGAGCTTCATTATCCATCTGTGCATTTAAAATAAGGGAATTAAGCATTGAAGAAGGAACTCGTTTATGAAGGTTATTATCCACCTCTCTTAAAACATCAAAAATCTTATCAACATTATAGCCTGTCTTTGCTGAAATAAAGAGGATAGGGGCATATGAAGCAAATTTAAAATAATTACGAATTAAAGCAGTAAAGTTTTCTTTCTCTTCATTAGATTTATCATGCAAATCCCACTTATTAACTAAGATAATAATAGGCTTTTCATTTTCAATAGCATAAGAAGCGACGTGCGTATCTTGAGCGACTAAGCCTTCTTCTGCATCGATAAGAAGAAGGATAATATCTGCTCTTTTAGCGGCATCGGCTGAACGAATCAAAGCAAAACGATCTAAATCTTCACTAACTTTACCAGGTCTTTTAATTCCTGCCGTATCGACCATAATATACTTCTGACCATCTCTTTCAAAAAAGATGTCGACTGAATCTCTAGTCGTACCTGACAAAGGGGAAGCGATAACTCTCTCATAACCGATTATACGATTAGCTAAAGAAGATTTACCGACATTAGGCCTACCTAATAATGCGAAGGTGAGATGATCTTTATAAACATCTTTTTCTTCTTTAGGTAGCTTCTTAATTAAATCATCAAGAAGATCACCTAAGCCAAGACCATGTTCAGCTGAAATTGCATAAGGATGATCAAAACCTAAAGAATAAAACTCATAAATATCAGCAATCATCGTCTTATCATCAATTTTGTTTACAGCTAAAAAAACATTTTCTTTATATGGGAGCAACTTCTTAGCAACAAAGCGATCAGAATTAGTGACTCCTCTTCTACCATCAACTACAAAAATGATGACATCCGCCTCTTGTAAAGCGAGGTCAACTTGATCTTGAACTTCTTTTTGAAAAGGTATATTTTCTCCAGTTATACCTCCAGTATCTATCAAGGTAAAAGTTTTATCTAACCAGTGACCCTCACCATAATTACGATCGCGAGTAATACCATACTCTTTACCGGTAATTTCCTTCCTTGAGTCAGTCAATCTATTAAATAAAGTTGATTTTCCACTAGAAGGAGAACCGACTAAAGCAACTTTTCCATATATTTCCATATCATAATCCTACTTTCTCATAAAATAAGGAGATAATAGCTTCAATTTCTTCTTCGATAGTCATATCAGAAGTATCCAATAATATCGCATCACTAGCCATTCTCAATGGAGAGTTCTCTCTATGTGAATCGATATAATCTCTTCTTTCAATATCTTTTTTAATCTCTTCTAAAGAACAAGCTATCCCTTTTTGCATATTTTCTTTATATCTTCTTAAAGCGCGAGCATCGCTTGAAGCCACCTGATAAACTTTTAAATCAGCATCTTTTAAAACGACAGTTCCTATATCTCTTCCATCCATCACAACCGAATTATCTTTAGCCATCTCTTGCTGCAACTTGACAAGATGCTCACGAACTTTTAAATGAGCACAAGCATACGATACATTCTTAGTAACGATATCAGAGCGGCACTCTTCAGTTACATCAACTCCATTAAGATAAACTCTTCCATCTTTATCTTCTTTAATAAAACAATCTTTAATAAGTTCTTCTGCATCTTTAACTGACTGCGGATCTTTATTTCTTTCTAACATAAAGAGAGTAAAAGCACGATACATCGCACCCGTATCGACATAAAGAAAAGATAATTTTTTAGCAACACCTTTAGCAGCAGTCGATTTTCCACTAGCTGCTGGTCCATCTATTGCGATTGCATAATTTTTCTTTTTCATATAACCCCTACTAAAACTAAAATAAAGATAATAAATATAGCGACAAATATCACAGATAAAAAGACTATAAGAGCGATCATCTTCAAATTAGTATTTTTATTTTTATGATAACGTTTTTTAATCTTTTTAACGTTTTCTTCTTTTTTCTTTTCTTCTTGCTCTTTTAAGATCGCGTCAACTGAAAGACTAAGAGTACTCTTTTCTGCACTCTCTTTCTTACTAAGAGTATCTTCAAAAGAATATTTATCCATAGCTGAAATATTCTTCCGAAGTTCTTTATATCTCTCAACACGCGAATATTTATGCATAATCCCTCTCTCTTTTTATTATATATTAGAAGCCTATATTCATCAATCAAAGATTGTCTTCTCTTCTATTGCAGCTTGAAGAAAACGCCTACAAGCTTCCTCATTATTCTTATGAGAAAAAACAGGTAAAGAAGTTATAGGAAAATACCTTTTTTCTAATATTTCAAAACAGAGTTCATCACGCTCTTCTTCAATTTCTACTTCAAATCCTAAAATATATTCAGGAACGCTAGTTGTCTCAATATTATGATAACGATCTAAGACACCTAAAAGTTTCTTTATCTTACCTTTTACACCAGCTTCTTCACGACACTCTTTTAAACATGACTGAGAAGGAGAAAGGGATAATTCACACCATCCTCCTGGAAAAGACCATAAGGAATCAGCTCTCTCTTTAACCATAAGAACTTCTTTTCTATCTTTAGAAAAAATTATCGCTCGTGTTGAAATATTAGGAGTAGGATAAACATTTCTTTTAAAAACATTTGGTGAAGAAAAATAAATCCCTTCAGTATTTAATAGCTCTTTAGCTTTCTTTTCTAACTCTAAAAAATAATCTTGAGCATAGATATCTTTCGTATATTTTAATCCTGCATGAGCCAATTCTTCAATCTTCCATAAAAAGTCTGTGATATCGTTTTTCTCCATCTTTTCTCCTTGAAACAAAAGAATGTATATAATAAAATAAAACGCATGCCGTTATAGCTCAGCTGGTAGAGCAACTGATTCGTAATCAGTAGGTCGGAAGTTCAACTCTTCTTGACGGCACCAGTATAAATTAATAAAAGGGAGCTAATAGCTCCCTTTTTATATATTAATCAACGAAAGCTAGAATAGCCATCGGAGCATTATCGCCACGACGATTATAAGTCTTTAAGATGCGGGTATATCCGCCATTTCTATCCTTATAACGGGGGCCATAGACTTCAAAGAGCTTTTGAAGAGCATTCTTATTAGTCTTAGGATCGATAAAGCCAACTTCACGGACAAATCTAGCAGCTTGGCGACGAGAAGCGAGATCGCCTTTCTTAGCATAGGTCACCATTCTCTCAGCTCTCTGTTGAGCTTTTTTAGCGACTGTTAAAGTCACTTCAACTTTACCAGAGATAATGAGCTGAGAAACGACGTTTCTAAGCATATTCTTCTCTTTATCAGAAGTGTAACCAGCCTTGAAGCGGACACCTCCTTTGCCGTGTACATTCTTTCTACCTATAGTAGCCATTTTTTGTTACCTCACTTCTTACTATTGTCATCATTTTGTAAACTGAGACCGATAGCCGCTAACTTGTCGACAATCTCTTTATAAGATTTCTTACCAAGGTTGCGGACAGTCATAAGTTCGCTGTCTTTCATATTGCAGAGATCTTGAACAGTCTTTAAGCCGTTTCTCTTAAGACAATTATAAGAGCGGACAGAAAGATCGAGATCTTCAAGGGAGATGGTTGCAAAGCTCTTTTCAGGAATCTCTTGCCTGGTTGACATGATGGTGACGTTTTTAACAGCATCGTTCAAATCTTCAAAGAGTTTGAAGTGTTCATCCAAGATACGGCTAGCCAAAGCGACCGCATCAGCAGGTGATAAAGAGCCATCAGTCACGACATCTAACATCAACTTCTCATAACTAGCATCGTGGCCGACACGATCAGGCTCGATATCGATCATAACTTTCAAGACAGGTGAGAAATTAGAATCGACGGGAATCCATCCGATAGGCCAATTTTCTTTCTTATTCTCTTCAGCTAAGACAAGTCCACGTCCTTTATGAGCGTGAAGAGTCATCTTAATATGTCCACCTTCAGCAAGATGGCAAATAGTCAAATCTTTATTGACGACTTGAACCATATCAGGGCAAACAATAAAGCCAGCTTTAACTTCTTTATCGCCATGCACATCTAACTTTAAGGTGTAATCAGCGTCATCATCATCTAAATCATCTTTTAAGACGATCTTTTTGATATTTAAGACAATCTGGACTAAGTCTTCAACTACGCCTTCTAAGATTGCATACTCATGCTGAGCACCCTCAACTTCGATAGCATAGATAGCTAAGCCAGGTAAGGAAGAGAGAAGAACACGCCTTAAAGCGTTACCGATAGTGACGCCATAGCCTGTCTCTAAAGGAGAAACTACAAATTTACCTTCGGTATCAGTAATTTCTTCTTTATTGATTTGAAATGAAGGCTTTACAAATTCTTTCATTCACTCTTCTCCTTTCACACTATCCACGAGGTCTCTTCGGAGGGCGGCAACCATTGTGCGGAATAGGTGTGACATCAGAGATAGAAGTGACCTTAAGACCACTAGCTTCTAAAGCACGAACAGCAGTTTCACGACCCGGACCAGGTCCTTTAATTTCAACATCGACAGATCTAAGGCCGCGATCATAACAAGATTTAGCGACATTAGCGGCTGCGACTTGAGCAGCGAAGGGAGTAGATTTTCTTGTACCGCTCATACCGCAAGTACCAGCGCTCGCCCAAGCGATAACTCTGCCTTGTTCATCAGAGATAGAGACGATTGTATTAGAATAAGAAGCGTGGATATGGGCGATACCTTTAGTATATCCAAGTTTAGCCTTCTTTTTTCTGATAGTTGTTTTTTTAGCTTTACCAGCTTTTTTTACATCAGCCATTTTCGTGCTCCTTTTTAACCGATAGTCGCTTTCTTGTGGTTAGCAACTGTCTTCTTAGGACCTTTACAGGTTCTAGCATTAGTCTTATCGCGCTGTCCGCGGCAAGGGAGTCCTCTCTTATGTCTCTGACCGCGATAAGTTCCGATTTCTTGAAGTCTCTTGATATTTAAAGCAACTTCACGGCGTAAGTCACCTTCTACAACATAATTAGCAACCTGATTACGGATAGAAGTCAACTCTTCTTCAGTGCAATCTTTAACTCTCTTAGTCTCTTCAACCTTAGCATCAGCACAAATCTTCTTAGCGCGGGTTAAACCGATACCATAGATATAAGTTAAAGAATATACTATTTGTTTGTCGTTAGGAATATCGACACCAGCAATTCTTGCCATATTTTAATCCTTTCTCCTTAACCTTGTCTCTGCTTGTGTTTAGGATTAGAGCAGATGACCATAACTCTTCCTTTACGTTTAATTACACGACATTTGTCACAGATAGGCTTAACAGAAGCTCTAACTTTCATATTTTAGTCCTCCTTATTTAAATCTATAGACTATACATCCATTAGTAACATCATATGGGGAGATTTCTACTGTGACGCGGTCACCAGGTAAGATTCTTATTTTGTTCATTCTCATCTTACCAGATATGCGCGCTCTAATAACAGCACCGCCATCAAGTTTGACCGAATACTTTTCAGCGGGAAGAGTATCAATGATAATACCCTCCATTTTAATGAAATCTTCTCTGCTCATTCTTGTCTCTCCAATTTTTCTAAATGTTGTTTTACGTTGTTATCTATCGAAGTGATGATAGCTCCTTCACTAGTTATTAAGACATCATTTTCATAGTGAGAAGTGAGTAAGCCATCTTTTGATTGTACAGTCCATCCATCATCAAGGATGACAATATCAGGCTTTCCCATCATAACCATCGGTTCGATAGCTAAGCACATTCCTTCTCTTAAGATAGGTCCTTGACCATTTATAGGTGAATAGTAATTATAAATGAAAGGATCTTCGTGCATATCTTGGCCTAAACCATGACCACCATACTCTCTTACTAGAGAAAAACCATACTTATCAGCAACTCTTTGAATAGCTTTTGATATCTCAGCTAGGTGAATACCTGGCTTTAATATTTTATAGGCTTCATAGAAACATTCTTCGCTGCAGCGGATGAGCTCTTTCGCTTCAGCAGAGATATTTCCAACTGGGAAGGTTCGACAGGCATCTCCTTGGAAGCCAGTTTCATCAACATTTCCCATATCTATCGAGATGATATCGCCTTCTTGAAGTATCTCATGTTTAGAAGGGATACCATGTATGAGCGTCTCATTTCTTGAAGTGCAGACTGCTCCACTAAATCCATCATAGCCTTTGAAAGTCGGTTTACAACCTTCTTTAGCCAACAGCTTTTCGCAATACTCAGATATTTGAAGAGTGGATAAGCCCGGCTTTATCAGCTCGGATAGTTCATCGAAGACCTTTCCGAGCTTTAGACCGACCTTTTTTATTTTTTCCATCTCATCATGATTCTTAATGATAATCATGTTAATCTAAGACTTTGCGGATAGAAGTGAACACTCCCTCGATATCTTGAAGAGCATCAACTTCATGTACTAACCCTTCCTTCTTATAGTAATCAACTAAAGGAAGAGTTTTTTGGTGATAATCATCTAAACGCGATTTAAAGCTCTCCGGACGATCATCATTACGGAGGATAAGATCGCTACCACAATTATCACATTTTCCTTCAACAGCAGGTTTCTTTGTTTTTAAGGAATAAGAAGCACCGCACTTAACACAGACGCGACGAGAAGAGATTCTATCGACGAGCTCTTGATCATCAGCGACTAAGAGGACGACAGCAGTGAGTTTCTTCCCTAAAGATGTTAATATCTCGCTAAGAGCCTCAGCTTGAGGGACTGTACGAGGGAAGCCATCGAGTAAGAAACCATGTTGACAATCAGCTTTCGCTAACCTTTCTCTAACGAGGCCGATTGTAACCTCATCAGGAACAAGCTTACCTTGAGAAATGTAAGTATTTGCTTCCATTCCTAAGGGTGTTTTTTCAGCGATAGCTTGACGGAACATATCGCCAGTAGAGACATGAGGAATGCCATACTCTTTGACGATAAGTTCACTTTGGGTTCCCTTACCAGCAGCAGGAGGACCCATGATGATGATATTCAATTCTTTTTCCATTATAATTCACTCTCCGCATAACCATTTCCAGCAATAATACCAGATATCTGATTTGAAACTTCTAAGGCGACACCGACGACGATGATAAGACCTGTACCACCTAAAGAGAGAGATTGAGGAACAGCGTTAGTTAGTGAAAGGATGACAGGAAGCAAGGCGATAAGAGTCAAGGCCATCGCACCCATGAAGGTGATCCTCGAGAGGATGCGCGATATATACTTTTCAGTTTCGACACCCGGTTTAATACCAGTGATATAATTTCCTGAAGATTGGAAGTTTTCCGCTATTCTTTCAGGATTGATCTGCAACTGCGAGTAGAAGTAAGAGAAGAGAATAATCAAGATAGCATAGATGATAGTACCCCACGGGAAGGCGAAGTTATCACCCATCGGCGTCATAACTTGATAGTTGAAGACATTCTCAATGACAAGAGCCCAATCAGGCGGATTGCCGTTAGAGAATAAGGAGATTAAGATTGAAGGAGCAACCATAATCGAACTAGCGAAGATAACTGGCATAACAGATGAAGCGTTAACCTTGATAGGTAAGAAAGAAGATTGCTGACTTGCTAATTCATTATTTGCAGAAGTATTAGAGTGGGAGACAGGAAGTTTACGGACACTCTTTTCAATATAAGTGACAAAGACGATAATGAGGAAGAAAGCTAAGAGATATAAGACGATTTGAACAGAACCTTCAAGGATTAGCGTTGCATCGCCTGTATTGACTTTGTCGCCGAGGAATTCAGTGAAAGCAGAACCGATCTGAGTAGGTAAAGTAGAGATGATACCGCAGAAGATAAGCATTGAGATACCATTTCCTATACCTTTATCAGTAATCTGATCACCTAACCATGAGAGCATGATAGAACCTGCAGTCATGAAGATGATAACTTTAGTATAACCCCAAGCAGAAGTATCATCGATCGTAATACCAGAAGCGTTCTGTAAGGCGACGATAATACCATAAGCCTGGACAACAGCTAGAACGACAGATAGAACACGGGTGACAGTATTTAACCTTCTACGGCCAGATTCACCTTCCTTTGCCATCTGCGTTAAGGAAGGAAGAACATCCATAGAAAGCAACTGGATGATAATTGAAGATGTGATATAAGGAGAGACACCTAAGGCTAAAATGGAGAAATTTTGAAGAGAGCCTCCACCCATCATATTAAGAAGTGAGAACGAAGAGGTTGTATCCCAGATACTGCTTGAGACAGTAACTCCAGGAACTGTGATAGCGGCGCCGATTCTGTACACGAAGAAGATAGCGAGAGTGAAGAGAATACGATTTAGTACTTCGCGGTTATGAAAAAATGCGCTTAGCTTCTTCATCACTCAACCTCGTCAGTTTCCGTCACGTAGGCAGCGTTTCTAAAAGCTTTGAAAGCGATGCGAGCGTCTTTTAAGGAGACAACTTCGCACTTACCACCAGCTTTTTCAACCGCTTCTTTAGCTTTGCTAGAGAAAGCTTGAAGGTGAATAGTATAGGCTTTTGTGCACTCACCAACACCTAACAATTTAACAGGTTGATTAAGATTTTTGATGATACGATACTGCCAGAGGAGAGTATTATCAATAACTTCTCCTTCACTTAGCTCTAAGGTTTCTAAGTCGCGAAGATTTAAAACATAATAAGCGACGCGACCATAATTGTTAAAACCATGTTTAGGAACACGGCGATAAAGCGGGAGCTGACCGCCTTCAAATCCGACAGGAACTTTACGACCCTGTCTAGCGCCTTGACCTTTTTGACCGCGAGTCGAAGTCTTACCCATACCAGAGCCGATACCTAAACCGACTCTTTTAGGAAGATGACGGGAGCCTTTAGCGATCTTGAGATTATTTAATTCCATAGATCTCCTCCTTTACTTTGTCTCTTCAGAAACGCTAGTTTTATTATAACGTTTCGTAAGGACATCGTTATATGTCTTTAATTGCTTTAAGCCTTCGACTGTAGCTTTGACGGCGTTGACCTGAGTTCTTGAACCATAAATCTTAGAATAGACGTTCTTGACGCCAGCTAATTCAAGGATAGAACGGACAGCACCACCAGCGATAAGTCCAGTACCTTCAGGAGCGGGCTTAAGGAAAACTCTTGTTGAACCAAATTCACCGATAACAGTGTGGGTAATTGAGTTTTCTTTGGTGATTGAGAGCTTGCAGAGATTTCTTCTAGCAGCGGCGACAGCTTTCTTGATAGCTTCAGGAACTTCTTGAGATTTGCCTAAACCATAACCAAATCTACCTTTACCATCACCGATGACAACTAATGCGGAGAAACGCATTCTCTTACCACCTTTAACAACTTTAGTGATCCTTGAGATTTTAACAACTTTCTCCTCAAATTGTTTTTCCTCTTGACGAGGTTGACGAGGCTTTCTATTTCCCTTGTTATAACGAGGACGACGATCAGCGTGCTCAGCCTTTCTAGGCTCAGTTTCACTCTGAGAGACAGCAGTTTTTTGTTCTTTCTCTTCCATAGTTCACTCCTCCTAGAAGACTAATCCACCTTCACGGCAAGCTTCAGCTAAAGCTTTAACTTGTCCATGATAAGTGTAGCCAGAACGATCAAAAACGACATTTTTAATATTTAAAGCTAAGGCCTTGCTAGCAAGATCTTTTCCAACAGCCTTAGCAGCTTCAACATTAGAAGTATACTCGAGATTAAGTTTAGCAGAAGAAGAAGAGCAGAGAGTTTTGTGTTGGCTATCATCAATTATGCTAGCATAGATGAACTTATTAGAACGATAAAGGCAGATGCGAGGGCAAGTAGAAGTGCCAGAGATCTTCGCTCTGATTCTCTTATGACGATGGAGTCTCTGTTTATTTCTATCAAATATTGTATACATGATTCTTCACTCCTTACTTAGCGCCAGATTGCTTCTTAGCAGAAGCAGGTTGACGGAGAACAACATTCTCATTCTTATAGCGGATACCTTTACCGTGATAGCATTCAGGTTTCTTAGTATTACGAATTAAAGCAGCGACTTGACCAACTTTCTGTTTATCGATACCTGTGACAGTGATCTCACTCTGCTTAACAGAGACAGAGACACCCTCGACACCAGGAACGATATCTTCATGAGAGTGGCCGACGTGGAGAACAAGAGAATCACCTCTCATCTCAGCTCTATAACCGACGCCGCGAATTTCTAAGACAATGGTGTAACCTTCAGTGACACCAACTACCATATTGTGGATGAGAGCACGGGTAGTTCCATGGAACATTCTCATCTTGATTGAATCATCAGGACGTTTGACTAAGATTTCATTATCTTTGATATCTAAAGTCATATGAGGGTTGTAATCATAAGATAATTCACCCTTAGGTCCCTTGACTGTTACCTTGTTATTCTCAGCTGTGACAGTAACACCAGCAGGGATAACAATCGGTTTTCTTCCGATTCTTGACATATTACTTTCTCCTTACCACACGTAGGCGAGAACTTCGCCACCGATGTTGAGTTTACGAGCTTGTCTATCAGTCATTACACCATGAGAGGTGGAGATGATAGCGATACCTAAGCCATTTAAGACCTTCGGTAATTTATCAGCAGAGACATTGACTCTAAGACCAGGTTTTGAGATACGGCGTAAACCGGTGATAACTCTATTACCTTCAGCGTCATACTTAAGAGTCAACTTTAAGGTTTTATAGGCTTTCTTCTCTTCTGTAAGAACAGAATAATCGCTGATGAAGCCTTCTTCTTTTAAGATCTTAGCGATCTGTTCGCACATCTTGGAAGTAGGGAAAGAAACTGTCGGCTCTTTATTTAAATTCGCATTTCTGATGCGTGTGAGCATGTCGGCGATGACATCATTGACCATTTTACTTTCTCCTTTCCTTACCAACTAGATTTATGCATACCGGGAATCTCACCTTTGTATGCCATTTCTCTAAGGCAGATACGGCAGACACCGAACTGTCTAATAACACCGTGAACACGACCGCATCTAGAGCAGCGAGTGTACTTTCTGGTGGAGAATTTGGCGGGTTTCCCGCATTTGATTATCAATGCTTTTCTTGCCATATCACTTTCTCCTTATTTAACGAAAGGCATACCGATCTTCTCAAGAAGAGCGTAAGCCTCTTTATCAGTCTTAGCACTTGTAACGATAATGATATCCATACCTTGAGTGCGACCGACTTTATCATAGGAGATTTCGGGGAAGATAAGCTGTTCTTTAACACCGGTAGAATAATTTCCACGGCCATCGAAGGAATCCTTAGAAATACCACGGAAGTCACGGACTCTAGGGAGATCAATAGTGATGAACTTATCTAAGAAATCATACATTCTTAATCTTCTTAAAGTAACTTTGACACCGACAGGAACACCTTCACGGAGCTTGAAGTTAGCAATAGATTTTCTAGCTCTAGTAACAACAGGTTTTTGACCAGAGATGAGAGCTAACTCTTTAGTAGCTTCTTCGACGTTCTTCTCATTAGAACCGAATTCACCTAAACGCATATTTAAGACAATCTTGACGATCTTAGGAACCTGCATAGAAGTTTTGTAACCGAACTCTTTCATAAGTTCAGGAACAATCTCGTCATGATATCTCTTTTCAAGGCGGGAGATGATTTTAGACTGTTGAGCACCCTGAGAATGAGTTTTTCTGACAGATACACCATTTAATTTTTCAGCCATGTTCTTCTCCTCACTTTATGATAGTTCCGCTAGCTTTAGCATAGCGAACTTTTTTACCATCAGCTATTTTATAGCCGACTTTAGTAGCTTTATTTGTTTTAGGGTCAAGTAAAGCGACATTAGAGACATGGATAGGAGCGTTGATCTCCTTGATCTGACCTTGAGCATTTCTCTGATCAGGTTTAACATGCTTCTTACGCTTATTGACACCTTCGACGATCACTTGCTCAGTCTTCGGAAGAGCTTTAATAACTTTGCCAGTTACTCCCTTATACTCGCCAGTGATGACGATAACAGAATCACCAGTTTTAATTTTCATAATCTTATCTCCTTAGAGAACTTCGATCGCCAAGGAGACGATCTTAGTAAATTTCTCGCCCTTCTCACGAAGTTCACGAGCGACAGGACCGAAGACACGAGTACCCTTCGGAGTACCATCGTCGTTGATAAGAACGACAGCATTATCATCAAAACGGATGGTGGAGCCATCTTTTCTCTTATAAGCCTTCTTAACTCTGACGATGACGCCCTTAACTACTTCACTCTTCTTGACCTTAGCATTAGGAAGAGCATCCTTGACGGCACAGATGACAATATCACCGACAGAAGCAGTCTTTCTAAAGGAACCAGAGAGCAAGTGGAAGGCGCGGACTGATTTAGCACCAGAGTTATCTGCAACTACGAGATTAGTTTCAGTCTGAATCATAGATTATTCTCCCTTCTTGACAATCTGGATAAGGCGGAAACGCTTATCGTGAGAGAGAGGACGGCACTCTTCGAAGATAACTGTATCGCCAATTTTAGCCTCTTCCTTCGGATCATCAACTTTATATTTCTTAGTAACCATAACTCTCTTCTTATAAATAGGATGAGTCTTATGGTTTTCAGTCAAGACAACGATGGTTTTATCCATTTTATCAGAGACGACTCTACCTTGGAGACGTCTTCTAGCGGCCCTTACGACCTTCTTTGTTTCTTCAGCCATAATAAGCCTCCTTACTGAGCTTGACCGACATTTTCGGCCTTAGCTTTCTTTCTTTCATTTTCGACAGTGAGACACTTAGCGATATCCTTGCGGCACTGAGTGATCTTATTGCCGTTATCAAGCTGACCTGCCTTAGCTTGGAATCTTAAGGTCAAAAGGTTGCCCTTAAGCTCATAAACCTTCTTAGCTAATTCAGTGTCTGAGAGCTTTCTTACATCTTCAATTGTCATTTGAGCACCTCACCTTTCTTGATGACGCGAGACTTAACAGATAATTTATATCCAGCTTGTCTTAAAGCGTAGATAGCGTCATTAGGGTTGATTCCCCCGATTTCGAACATAACTGTGCCTCTGTTAATAACAGCAGACCAAGTTTCAACTTGACCTTTACCATTACCCATACGAACCTGCAAAGGCTTTTTAGTAATACCTAAGCTAGGGAAGACACGAATATAGAATTTACCAATCTTTTTTGTGTAACGAGATAAGACGACACGAGCAGCTTCAATCTGACGGTTAGTGATATAGCCAGGCTCTGTTGCACAAAGGCCATATTCACCATAAGCGACAGTGTTGCCTCTGCTTGTTGTCCATCTAGGACGAACAAGATGTGTCCTTCTCCAATCTGTTCTTTTAGGTTGTAACATCTTTATTCTCCTTTCGAAGATTCACTAGCTTTCACGTCAGTTTTCGGCTCAGCTTTCTCTTCTTTAGATCTGTTATTAGGGCGTCTATTGAAACGAGGCTTTGATCTTCTATCATCAGGGCGACGATCGCGGAGTTCTTTGTAGTTGTCAGGTAAAGCAATCCAAACCTTAATACCGATGACACCATAAGTGGTATGAGCATCAACGTGAGCATAGTCGATAGGTTGACGGAGAGTATGAAGAGATAAGACACCATCTCTATACTCTTCAAAACGAGCGATTTCAGCTCCGCCTAAACGACCTTTAGACATAGTTTTGCAACCTTTAGCGCCAGCTCTCATAACTCTTTGAATAGCTTTCTTCTGAACAATACGGAAGGAAGCACGTTGTTCAATCTGACGAGCGATATCCTTAGCAACTAAAGTAGCATCTAAATCAGGATTCTTAATCTCAACGATAGCGATCTTGACTGTATTAGCATCCTTTTTAAGGAGCTTGCAAAGATCAGCTTTAATAGTTTTGATATTAGCAGAATCTTGACCGATAACAACACCAGGATGAGAGCAGTGGATGGAGATGGTGATATCGTTTTTAATTCTTTCGATATCGACGTGAGATAAACCAGCATCAACTTTGCCTAATTTTTTCTCAAGATAATTTCTAATATCGATATCCTCTTTTAAATATGAAGCAAAATTCTTCTTAGTAGCGTACCAGTGGCTCGACCATTCGCGGTTGATACCTAATCTTAATCCATTAGGATTGACCTTCTGTCCCATGATCAGTTAACCCCCCTATTCTTCAATGTAACATAGACATTAGACCATCTCTTGATGAGACCAGAAGCGGAACCCTTAGCGCGAGGAAGGAATCTCTTCAAGCGATAAGAATCATTAGCTGTAATCTCAGCGATATAGAGAGTGTCTCTATCCATGTGGAAGTTATTGACGGCGTTAGCTTCCGCTGATTTGATAAGCTTTTTAATATCAGCTGCACACATCTTAGGAGTGTTATCTAAGATGGTATAAGCAGTATCGATATCTAAGCCGCGGACTAAGTCGATGACTAAGCGCACTTTGCGAGGAGTGACGCCATAATTATTAAGCTTCGCTTTAGCTTCAGTGACTTTTTTCTCTTCTGTCACATTCTGTACTTCTTTTTCAGCCATTTAACGTTTTCTCCTTACTTGCCAGACGGTGAAGTTGTCGAATCGCTACCAGAGCGATGATGAGTGAATGTTCTTGTGAAGACAAACTCACCTAACTTATGTCCGACCATGTCCTCAGTGATGTAAACGGGGACAAAAGCCCTACCGTTATGGACTGAGATAGTATGTTGAATGAAATCAGGGAAGATAGTAGAACGTCTAGACCAAGTTTTGATGACTTCTTTCTTTCCTGTCTTATTCTGTTCACGGATTCTAGCAAGTAGACGCGGATCGCAATAAGGACCCTTTTTAAGACTTCTTGACATCTATATTTCCTCCTATTACTTGCTACGTCTTCTGACGATAAGATGATTGCTCTTAGCTTTCTTAGAGCGAGTCTTAACGCCCATGAGTCTTCTGCCCCAAGGTGAACGAGGAGCGTCGTGACCAACAGGTGATTTACCTTCACCACCACCATGAGGGTGATCATTAGGGTTCATAACAGAACCTCTAACTGTCGGTCTTGTTCCCTTCCAACGGACGCGGCCAGCTTTACCGCTGTGAACAAGATTGAAGTCCTCGTTACCGACCGTACCGACTGTAGCGCGGCAAGTCAATAAGAATCTTCTAACTTCACCAGAAGCAAGACGTAAGATTGCGTACTTGCCTTCTTTACCTAATATTTGAGCTCCAGTACCGGCAGAGCGGCAAACTTGACCACCTTTGCCAGGTTCAAACTCAATATTGTGAACCATAATACCTTCAGGGATAGCAGCTAATTCCATGCAGTTACCAACAGAGATTTCACCAGCTTTAGAATCGGTGACTTTCATACCGACTATAAGTCCCTTAGGGGCGATAATGTATCTCTTCTTGCCATGAGAATTCATGATAAGAGCGATACGGCAGTTTCTGTTAGGATCGTATTCGATAGCTTTGACGATGCATTCATCTTCTCCGCTTCTCTTAAAGTCGACAATACGATACTTCTTTTTATTTCCACCACCTATATGACGGCAGGTGATGTAGCCCTGAAAGTTTCTTCCGCCTGTTTTCTTTAACGGTTTTAACAAAGCTTTTTCAGGAGCCTTCTTAGTGAGGTCGCTTGTAGAAAGTGTAGTCAAGTGCCTCATACCCGGAGTCATCGGGTTATATTGCTTGATTGCCATAATTTTCTCCTATAATTTGCTTTTATCAGTCTTCTTTTGTAGCTTGTCTTTCTTCGTTAGCGACAGCTTCTTGAATCTTACCTAAATCGAAGGATGAATCAAATCTGACGATAGCCTTCTTATAACCAGGTATCTTGCCTTCATAACGGCCAACTCTTCTCTTAGAAGGACGGACGTGAAGTGTATTGACAGAAGCAACTTTAGCACCAAAGACAGCTTGAACAGCAGCTTTGATCTCATTCTTAGTAGCTTTCTTATCAACGACGAAGACCATAGCATTCTCTTCCATCTGAAGTCTTTGTGTCTCTTCAGTGATAACTAAATGACGTAAGATCTCATAGTCTTTTAAGATAGCAGGACGATAGTTGAATTCAGGGAGAGCTTCTTCGACTTTCTTCTCTTCAACTTTTTCTTCCTCTTTTACTTCTTCGACCTTCTTTTTACGAGTGCGAGGCTTTTTGACAGCTTCAGTTTCCTCAGCTTTAACTGCCTTGGGCTTTCTTCCTCTCTTAGCCGGCTTTTTCTCTTCAGTCTCTTGTTCGAGAACTTTATTTTCTTCAGCCATTGTTTGTCTCCTTCTCTTCGTCATGAGCGACGACATTCTTGATGAAGATGAGCTTGTTAGCGTTGATAACATCATAGACAGACACATCGTAGTCAGCTACTAACTTGACTGAAGGAATATTCTTACAAGCGCGGATGAGATTGATATCATCATCACCTACAACAAGAAGATTTTTCTTCTCGTCAGCATTGATAGCTTTTAATGTTTTAACAAAATCTTTTGTTTTGCTAGACGGACATTTTTCATCGGTTAATACGATGATATTAGAACTTTGTAATTTATCAGATAAGGCAGAAGCAAAAGCGATATAATGCTCAGTCTTATTCATCTTTAACTTGTAGTTCTGTTCTCCGTTAGGACCATGGACAACACCACCATGACGCCAGATAGGAGAATTAGTTGTACCAGCTCTAGCACGGCCAGTTTTCTTTTGAGGATAAGGCTTTCTATTTGAACCATGAACAACTGAACGATCGAGAGTATGAGCAGTAGCAACTCTTCTATTAGAGAGATAAACTCTGACAGCTCTCTGAACGGCATATTCATTTATTTCAGTGCCGAATAAATCTTCCCAAAGTTGAACATCACCGATTTTTTCACCAGCGTAGTTTAATACTGGAAGAGTAAAATTTAATTCATTAGCCATTTTGATTACTCCTTAGTTAGCTTTTGTTTCATCAGCTTGTTTAGTGTAATCGATGATAGGTTCAGCTTTGAACTTCTTAACATCTTTGCGGATTGCACTTCTGATTTTAACAATAGCGAGTTTCGGGCCAGGGACAGAGCCTCTGATGAGAATACAATTCTTCTCAGGGATAATCTTGACGATAGGTAAGTCGATGATAGTAGTAGTCTGCGGTCTCCAGTGTCCACCCATCTTCTTACCGGCGTGGACTCTATTGTTGCAACGGCCGTTAGTTGCTAAGGAACCGATTTGACGATGATAGCCAGAACCGTGACCCTTAGGACCGATGTGAGCATGGTAACGTTTGATAATACCAGTGTAACCATGACCTTTGCTCTTAGCTGTGACATCAACCATATCACCTTCAGCGAAGATAGAACATTCAACAGCTTGTCCAACTTCGTAGTTAGGATAGATTTCGTCACCTTCGATCTCTCTGACGACATATTTAGGAGCGGTGTTAGCTTTCTTAGCGATACCTAATTCACACTTATTAGCTCTGTGCTCTTTCTTATCTTCAATACCGATTTGAAGAGCTTCATAGCCGTCCTTATCTTTTGTCTTTTTCTGTAAGACAACGTTCGGTAATACTTCGACGACAGTCACAGGATAGGTAGAACCACCTTCTGTGAAGACAGAAGTCATACCGATTTTTCTTCCGATAATGGATTTCATAAATATCCTCCTTTAGAGTTTGATTTCAACATCGACTCCTGCAGGAAGATCGAGATTCTTTAAGATATCGATAGTCTGCTTGGTCGGGCGGTTGATGTCGATAAGTCTCTTGTGAGTTCTAATTTCAAACTGTTCACGAGAATCTTTATCGACGAACGGGGAACGTAGAATTGTGAAGACTTGTTTTTCTGTCGGTAATGGAATAGGGCCACTGACAGTAGCGCCCGTCTTCTTGGCGGCTTCAACGATCTTTAAGACCGCTTGGTCAAGGACTTTGTGATCATAGCCCTTAAGACGAATTCTAATGCTTTTGTTTTCTGCCATATTAATCCTTCCTTGCCTAAGATCTTGTTTAGGCATCCGTTCAGTATGAATTACCCGAATACGTTACAACCCTATAAGGCGTTTCGGCAA
Source organism: uncultured Bacilli bacterium (assembly GCA_944349335.1). Taxonomy (GTDB): domain Bacteria; phylum Bacillota_I; class Bacilli_A; order RFN20; family CAG-288; genus Enterosoma. Next base: position 24,750 of record CALVMW010000002.1, on the reverse strand, counting down.
CTTCACACATCAATACGGGCTGAAATGGCGTTCAGCGTGTTCTATGATACTAGTCTTTGTCAAATAAGTCAACAAAAAATTGCAATATTTTACTATTTTCCTTATATATATTATATATGAGCATTATCATTGCAACCTTTTAAGGAGTTTCCATCTACATTATGTTCACCTTTTTTATATATTTTTGATTGCTTTTTAATAAATTGAGGTTTAGACTTTTTGATTATAAAAGGAGAAAACTATGAAAAAGAAATTATTATTGTTGTCTCTCCTTGCACTTGGAACAACTCTCTCCTCCTGCGGGGATGTTTCCTCTCTTGCTTCTTCTAGCTCTAGTTCACTCTCAACTAGCTCACCCTCTAGTTCTCTATCTACTTCATCACCAGATTCAACTTCTTCACCTAATTCTTCAAGTTCTTCAAGTTCTTCTAACTCTTCCTCTTCTGATCCCTGGATTGACTATGGTAGCATTGAATTAACAGATACGATGCTCGATGCTGTATCTTTAAACAACATCACTTTAAGAGGACATATGTTCTTAGGTATGTCAAGCCAATCTACTCCTTATGGAATTGAACTTAAATATGACACTGGTATCTTTTCAGCCACCTATTCAACTATGGCTCAAGATTTTGTAACTGGTGAAGAAATTCCTACTACTTCTACTACCTATTATTATGAAGGAGAAAATGGCAATGCTTTTACCCCTAATAGTCCTAATATTAATAATATAGCTAGTCAAGACACAGGTGATAGTTTTGACTCAGGCTATTACACCAATCCTTTTGCCCTTTTTGATGCTTCTGATTTCACAATCAACTATTCCTATAGTGGTCCTGGTTATCAGTTTGCTTTTACTGGGTTAGATGTCAATAAAATCATTACTGCCTATACAAATATCGCAAGTGCTGCTAGCGGTGGCATGTATACTTTCTATGGTGATACTATTGAAGGTTTTTATATCTATACCGATGGAGAACAAGTGACAGGATTAGGCGTCAGTGCATCTTCTTCAGATCCGATGTATGAAGAATTTGGCCTCGGTCTTTCTATGAGCTTACAAATCAAAGATTTAGGCACTACTACTGTCGATACTTCAAGCATGACTTCTCCTTACTCAATCCCTGAGGGTCAAGAAGAAGAATATCAGGCTTTCTACGATGCTTTAGATTTATTAGATAACTATAATTATCATTTTGATGTTAAAGTTACTGATGTTTTAGGAACAACTATTCAAGAATCTGAAGCATATGTTTTAGAAGATGGTTGGGCTGGGGTCGATAGATATACTGATTCTGCTGATTATTATGGTGTTCACCATAATAGTGATGGAACTTATGATTACTACAATGGCTCTTCTAGCGACAGTTTAGCTCCGCAATACAAAGCCTACGCTGCTTATCATCATTTACCTAGCTTCGATTTTGCCCCAGAGATTTTCACTTTAGATACTGCGAGCTCAACTGATTCTGTTTATGTATTTACTCTCCGCGAAGATTTCATTGAAAATTATGGAGCTTCTTTAGTCGCTAACGAACTTACTTATGATGCTTTTGCTAATACTGCAAGAGATTTAACTATTAAAATAAATAGAGATGGAAGCTTCAATTCATTTACTTTTAATTACACTGAAAGCAACAATACTATCAGCACATTTGTTGAAACTTTTGATAGTTTTGGAACATTAACAGAAATTCCGACTTCCATGGCTGACTTCACAAACTATGTAAGTATGGCTATCCCTACTTCATGGGATGATCCCGCCGCTGTTGATGCTGATGACTTACCTCTCTCAATGTGGTTAGATATGATGGAAGGCGGTTCTGATATCCTCTTCCCCTTAACTGATGATTTAACTCCTTACTATATGGGCTTTTACTCTATTTTAGGAGATGGAACAATCTCCTTACAATTAGATTTAGTTAAAGAGACAAATTATGATTCCGCAAAAGAACTTTATGAATTAGCTTGTGGTGAATTATCTACTATCTTAAATACTGAACTTGAAACTTTGGATGGTTATTTACAAGCTTCAGCAACTATCGGCTCTGTAACTTATACTGTAGGTGTTTTAACTAGTTATGTCGTCGTTATCGAAATAACTAGTGCGATGGTTCTTTAATAACTAATAGTCAGGAGGCTCTTGCCTCCTGATTTTTATTTGCAATAAAATTTAAAGATAAAGTATAATCAAACTATGAAAATTGAATTAAATACTGAGTTAAAAGAATACTTAGACACTATCTTCGATCATCATTTTAAAAATATCGAAGCTTCTAATCTTATTGATGAACTACTAGATGCATCTTTTGATAATATCTCTGATGTTGATATTATGATGCTTTCATCTTCTTTATCTATCTCTAAAGAAGAGGCGCTTTATCAAGCGATGATAAAATTATGTGATATCGACCCTGAAGATGAAGAATTAAAGACCTTAGAAGATTATAATTGTATTAATAAAACAATTATTTATAATAATGAATATGATGATAATGAATATTTTAAATCAATAAAAAAACTTAATAAAAAAGAGGGAAGATGGCATATATTTAATGATTATTACTCACCTTATACTCCTTTTATAACAAGTGAAATAACCTCATCTAAAGAAGATTTTTATTCTGAGAAAGTTACGATTGGTGCTTTTAAAAAACGTTTTGATTATCTTAAATGCTTAGAGGGTGAAACATGCTGGATGAGCATCACTCCTCACGAGATAAATACCATGGAAGATGTGATAAAGGAATCAGAGGGCAACGTAATAGCTTGTGGACTTGGCTTAGGTTTTTTCCCATTTATGTGTTCCTTAAAAGATGAAGTTAAGCATATTACTATTATCGAAAAAGATGAAAAAATAATTGATCTATTTTCTAAGTACATCCTACCCTTTTTCAAGCACAAAGAAAAAATAAGTATTGTTAAAGATGATGCTTACTCTTTTTTAGAGAGGCTTCCTAACGAAAAAGCTTTTCTTTTCTTTGATATTTATCATACACCTGAAGATGGATTACTCCCCTACATAAAAGCAAAAAAGATTTTAACTAATAAAGATAAAATAACAAAAAGATATTGGATTGAAAAAACTTTGCTTACTCTTTTAAAAAGGATAATTATCACTCTTCTTTATGAAAATATCTATGTAAAAAACGCTTCCTATTCTAATGCTCAAAATGATGAGGAAAAAATATTATCTGCTTTAAATTCTTATTTAGAGAATACAATAATTAAATCCATTAATGATGTTGATTTTTTACTTGACGATGATAACTTAAAAAATCTAATTATTAAGCTAAATATCGATTAAAATTACTAAAATATCTATAGAATATTTTTTGTTAAATCTGCTAAAAATACAATAAAATATAATCTTTTTTTGAAAATGATGATATAATGTTTTTATGCATAAGTTTTGTGCTTTATTTTTATTTACTATATCTTTAACATTCACTAGCTGTGAAACACTCCCTTCTTCCTCACAAAATGTCGGTATCATCTTTTATAAAGATGATATTTTTATTCCTACTGATTTTCAATTATCTTATCTAACATCTACTTTATCTAATCTTAAATATACTGAAGACATCAATCATTTTTATGAAGAAAAATATGAGATGAAAATTGCTTTGACTAATCCCTCTGATACTCTTTATTTAGATTTAGATTCTGGAGAATGCTACCTTCAATCTATTGCAAAAACAGCATATATTGATGTTGATAATCTAAATCAACTGAATGAAAAACTAGAGTATGAAAGAAAACTCTATAAAATTACTTTCTCTAATAATATTTTTGGAATAAAAGAAGATTACTATGCTCCTTATACCGAAATACAATACTATGTTTTGAATAACCAAGAAGGAATCGCTTGGACATTTATTGACGATAAAGCCATAGCAGAAGGTGAAAAAACTAAATATCAAAATAAAGATTGCTATCAATTTTCTATAGTAACTCCTGAAAAAGATACTTATATTGATATAAATTATGTTAAACCTCTTTATATTAATATTAATAATAATTTAGAAAATATAAGCAGAGTAGAAAAAGAAAAAACATATTATTCTCATAATCCTTATCAATTTGTTGAACACTATTATTCTGATGAACAAGAAGATATAATTCTTTTCCAAAGATTATTTGATTTACCTCTTTATCTTATCCCCTATGATCAAGGAGAAAAAGGAGGTTATGATATAACTTATAAAGGTTATGATAATACACAAACAATTACTTTTTCAATTTATCATGGTTGTATATATTTAGATGGAAATTACTATAAATTAGCACAAGATGGGGACTTTGATTTTAGCTTAAAAGCTACTAAAACTTACTCTTTTTATCAAAAAGACACTATCACCATAAATTCGTTCTTAAATGATAAAGAAGTATCTTTTTCTTCACTTTCATCGATTGAGTTTATTAAAGATATAGTAAGAGATCAAAGGCCTATTTTTTACATAAAAGATTCTTCCAATCCAACTATGTTAATCAATATTTTCGATGCTACTCACTTTAGTTTTAAGCAAGACAACACAGAACAATTTTATAAAATTGTTTCTTCTGAAGATTTCTCAGCATTGTTCTAATTTTTGGACATATGTTGTGATATAAAAAGTAAAAATAGAGGAATAGAAAATGGTAACTAGTAATAAAAAAGCTTCAACCCTAGCTATCTTAAAAGTATTAATAGATTATTCCGATGAAGAACACTACCTAACACAAAAAGCAATACTGGAACACGTCAATAATATTTATCATATATCTCTCGATAGAAAAACAGTCTCTTCTAATATCGAATTATTAGAAGATTTTGATTTTGATATTCAACATAATCCTGATGGAAAAGGAGTCGCTTTAATTTCCCGCTTATTTGATGACACCCAAATTCAATATCTTATTGATTCTATATATTCTTCTCACTCAATTGGTCCAAATCATGCTCGCGAACTTATTTCTATCTTAGAGAATACTCTTTCTAAATATAAAAGAAAAAACTACTCGACAATATATAAAAATTATGATGGAACAAGAACAGATAATAATCAATTATTCTCAAATATTATGATGATTCAAGAGGCTATCACAAAAAATCGATTAATCTCCTTCCTCTATATGGATTACGATATTGATGGCAACCTTAAACCTAGAAGGAAAAAGCATTATACTGTCTCCCCTTATTATCTAATTAACAACTTTGGAAAGTATTATCTTCTTTGTTCTATCTATACTTTCCAAAAAATATTCTCTTTCCGTATCGATTTTATGAAAGACGTAAGCATAAGAAATATAGATGCAACACCTCAAAAAGAATTACCTTTTATGAAGGATTTTGATATTCAAGCCTACCTATCAAGCCATATATACATGATGGGAGAAAAAGAAATAAAAGTAAAACTTCTACTTGAAAAAGAATCAGCAATAACTACTGTCTATGATTGGTTTGGTAAAAATGCTATTTGTTATACTAAAGATAATTTAATCTATGCTGATGTCACTACAACAAAAGAAAGTATTATCTATTGGGCTTTACAATATGGAGAACAAATTAAAATTCTATCTCCTGATGAAGTTGTAAACTCATTAAAAGAACTGATAGATAGACTTGAAAAAAAGTATTCATTTAAGTGAGTTAATATAAGCTATCCTTCTATTTAAAGCATATTTAGTTGTTTTATCTTTTCTAAAGTCAAATCCATGCAAGGTTCCTTTAGTTTCTAATAAGAGACCTTGGCATCCATTTTTTACAGCTTTATTATAAAAATCTATCCCTTCATCATGGAGACAATCTATCTCTGCCGTTTCTAGATAAAGATTTTCAATTAAAATCGTTTCATTTTCATTACTCGAAATAAAATCTTCATCTTGTAAAAACTTCTTCCACATCAATTTATTTAATTTTGCATTCCACATTGGTGTCGAAGTATATTTTTTCATCGATTCACTTACGCATCTTTTATCTAAAACTGGATATATTAACATTAAGGCTTTATATTTTTGAGGATTTAATAAATAGTAGGAAGTAGCTATAATAGCTCCAGCTGAATCAGAAAGTATAATAGGATTTGAAAGATTGATTTTATCTAAAGATTTAAAAGTAGTTAATAATAACTCTCTACCATGCATTTTATCTAATAAAGGATAATCGATCAAAAAAACTTTTGAGGAAGAGAAGTGGAAGTATAAAATAATATTTTGATAATGATATGGGGCCGCTTTAAAAAATAAGCCGCCACCATGAAAATAGATTATCTCTTGTTTATAACCTTTTTTAGGAGTGAAAATCAGATAATTTATTTTATCTATTTTTTTCTACTTATCTTAACTTCTTTATCATAAATTAAATGAGAATAACAATTTAAAAATAAGTTACCAATTTTAATAATAAAACTAGAAGTTGGTGGATAAATGTATCCAGTTATACCATGTCCTTTAATCATTAAAAACTAGTCCTTCATAACTAAGGATCTGCTTTTTCATTTCCTTACCAAATCTATACTCCCCGATACCATCTTTTTTAATAACTCGATGACAAGGAATAAGTAAAGGAAGCGGATTTAAATGTAAGGCGTGACCTATAGCCTGATAGGAAATATTATGCTGATATATTTCTTTTACTTTATCCCCAAGTCCTTTATAAGTGATAACTTTTCCATAATCAGAAATATTTAATAAAGTAGAATAAACTTTTCGTTGAAAATCAGTTATTTTAATATAGTTTAATGCTGCGCTTAAATCAATTTTACTTTTATCAAAATAACAATCTAAAAGAGAGTGAAATAATTTGAATACTTCACCCTCTTCTTTTTTAGCTTCATACTTAAAAAAGCTGATACGATAATCATTCTTAGCAAACTCGTAGATATAAATATCCCCGAAAACTGATGGGTATAAATCATAGTTTATCATCACTAATTATTATACCCATAATTGAGTCTAAATAGTTACAAGTTGATAAGTGATAGTTCCATCACTTTCAACGATTTTTTCAAATAAGAGATGATCTCTCTCATTTAACGAGACAACATAACAAGAGATATAAGTTTTACCTTGTCTTTCTAAAAAAGTAAATTCAAGATGAATATTCTCACCTAAAGAAGCTGAGTTAAGTTCAACTTCATTTCCCTCACTCTCTATAGAATAGTACTTAACTAAACGTCTATTCTGATAGAGTTCATATTCAAATTCACTTTCTCCAAACTCTTTTTCTTGTTTAACACGAATATAGCTAGAATCATCTAAAAAGCACGTGAAAGAAGCTTCGATCTCATCATCTTCTCTTTCTTTTTCACCGCGCATTCTAAATTCATCTTCACCTATGACAATGAGACCTTCAATATATGATTCTTCTTCATCGAAATCATCGCTAGGCATAATATATTCATTAAAATACATAGTAAATGAATAATTGTTATTAAGAATATCAGAATAAGAAACGATAAGTTGATACTTATATTCTTCTCTATCTGAATTTACAAATTGAGAATTACTAAGAATATCATCTCCGTTTAAACTCGCTTCAACAGATGGTAGATAATCTTGAATCGTCTTGATTAGCTCATCGCTAGCACGAGCTAATTTCATAGGTTCAGCATACTCATAAAGTAAGCCGATAGAAGTAGCTGCTTCATAAGCAAAGACATCAACATCGACGCTAGGAGCATTTTCGCTATTTTCACTGCCGCTTATTGAGGTAGGCACTGAGTTTGATAAACTAGCGTCTGCACAGGATGCTAAAGATATAAGCATCAAAGGTAATAAAAGTAACGGTTTTTTCATAATGTTCCTCTCTTTTGTGCAATCAAGGTAACAAAAATAAATAGCGCTGTCAAATTATATGCATCTTTTTAAATATATATTTAACTTAGTTCTCAAATTTATCAGCTATTTTTTCTAAGTAATCTCTTATTTTTAAATGTTGTGGACATGATTTTTCACAAGCTCCACATTTTAGGCAAGAAGAAGCTAAAAATTGACTGGAAGTAATCTTTAAATAATTATTTTTAGCATCTTTTATTTGGCTAGGAAATATCTTCTCTTTGTTATATAGCGAAAAAAGCTGAGGAATAGGAATATTCATAGGACAACCTTTTAAACAGTAACCACACGCAGTACAAGGTATAGCAATACTATTATCAATTATAGGAACAATTGAACTTAAAATATCTTTTTCTTTTTCATTTAAAGGCTTAAATTCTTCCATATAAGAAGTATTATCTTCTACTTGTTCTAAAGTGCTCATTCCACTTAAAACCATGAAAACATTATCTAAAGAAGCCGCATATCTAATAGCCCAAGAGGCAACTGATAAATTTGAGGCTTGCTTTAAAATCTTTTCTGCTTCTAAAGGAAGATTTACCAAAGTCCCACCTTTAACAGGTTCCATAACAATAACGGGTTTATGATATTTTTTAGCGATTTCATAACATGCTCTAGATTCAACTAAGGGATTTTCCCAATCTAAATAATTGATTTGCAATTGAACGAAATCAACTTCAGGGTGCTTATTTAAAATATAATCTAAGGCTTCAGGTTTATCGTGAAAAGAAAAACCAATATTCCGTATCTTACCTTCTAATTTTTTCTGTTTAATAAAATCAAAAGACTCCAATCTATCCACTATCTCCATCCTTTCTCTACTTAAGGCATGAAGAAGATAATAGTCTATATAATCCACCCCTAATCTTGTTCTCTGCTCATCAAACATTTCCTCTTGTCTTTTTTTATCAATACGCGGCTCAAAAATCGCGAGTTTAGTTGCTACAGTAAAACTATCTCGTGGATAATTATCAACTAAGGCTTGCTTTAATAACGATTCACTTTTTCCATTATGATAAACGTAGGCTGTATCAAAATAAGTAAAACCCCGTTTCATAAATAAAGAAACCATTTTTTTAACTAATTCTAAATCAACTACATCGCTCTCTTTATTTAAAAGAGGAAGGCGCATAAAACCAAAACCTAGTTTTTTCATATAATTATCCTCACTTTATCGAATCATTTATAAATATACAAACTATAATCAATAACTTAAAAATCGTTGAGAAGGCTAGAAAAATCTATTTGTCCAATTATTTCATAATAATTATCTTGATAAGAGAAGAGTTTATCAGAATAAAGATAAATCGGATCAAACTGGTCTATAGATAAGTAAGCTTTAGGATCTAAATATAATGAAGAGTCCTCATGCGGAATATAAAACAATTTATCTACATCATTAAAAGTTTTATCAGCTAAAAAATAGCTATCGCTATCATATCCTCTAATATAAACATCAGCCTTAGAAATGTTTTCAGGAAAAGAAAAATAAGAAGAAGGATTATTAAGCTCTAAATATTTAGAATCAAAATCAATTATTTTAAAAACAGTATAGGAAGAAAAAGTTAGTTTAAATATATAACCATCAGCTATTAAATAATAATAACTATAATCATCTAAAATAATATTTAATTTATACTCTATAGAATCTCTGACTGAGTAACTATCCGTTTTAACAAGTTTAGAATTAAAAAGTTTTAATACATCAGTGATATCTTCTTTATCATTACTGACAATATATTCATTAGACAATAAAGGATTAAGCGTATCATTTGTCTTTTTAATCTGTATTTCCGATATATTTATATTTTCAAAATCAGCAACTTCTGGAAAAACTTCAGAAAAAGAATATTCATCTTTTATCATATACTCATCAGTAGTAATAATTAATTCACTATCTTGACTAGGCATAGTAAATTCATATATCCAACGATTATCTTCTTGTAAAAATGAAACCTGTGTTCCATTTAGATAAACATAGAGATTAATATCTGTCAAAGTATATGAAATGATTTGAAGTTTTTCCCCACCAAAATAATAACCATCATCAGGGCATTCAATTAAAGAACTAAAGTCATCTCCTTCAACTTTTAATTCATACTTATTTGATGAATCACAGCTTGTTAATTGAGAGAAAAGAAATAAAGAAAGTAATAGTAAAATCCTATTTTTCATACTTTTATTATATCACACTATATAAAGTAGATAATAAGTTCACATTATTAACATAATAGCTTCTAATACTAAATTTTTCACAACGCTAAACACCTATAATCACGGCATTATTTAAAATATTTTAAAGTCATCTTTCTTTCAATCAACATTTCTATTGTTAACTCCTAAAAGTATTATTACATATACACTTATACGTATAGTTTTCTCTATCTAAAAACAACTTAAGTATCATTTAACATCTTTTACTAATTATAAATATTATTCTTGATTCAGTCTTACTTTTACTCCGCTAGGGTGAAAGTCGCCACAACTTCACCATCCCCCAAGGCTTCTTCCCAATAAGTCAAGTCTTCAACATGCCCAAGCATCGTATAACTCCACGTATTCGAACCATAGAACATAACAATTCGATTACCTAAGTAAAGAACTATATCGCCTGGTTTTGTTGTGATATGAGTATCATCTGTTGTTAGATTTATTCCTAAAGGACCAACTTTTTCAAACCCACCATAATCTTCAAAATTGATTGTTATCGGTTCATTTCTTGCCATTTCAATAAGTTCTTCTGTCGCATCATTTTCTTCTAGCATCACATCAAATTCAAAATCATTAATTTCAAGTTTTAATTTCATTTCCTCTTCATCTCCACTTGATGAGTTTTCATTAATCGAACTTTCTACTTCTCCAGTAGAAGACACCACATTATCACATGAAGCTAATAAAAAACTAAACAATGTAAATAAAAACAATAGTGATTTCTCTTTCATAAAATATAAACCCTCCTATCTTAAATTAGTTTTTAGAAAGCTTTTTCAAAAGGTATGATTTTCAAATTATCATAAAAGTTATTATGAACCTCTCCTAGAATAATCAGTCATTGTTAGCAATACTGAGTTTATTAAAAAATATGTTCTTCTTAGGAATGACAATTAGTTTAAAAATCTTGTCCTTTTTTAGCTATAAAACGATGCTCAACTTCATTCTTTTCCCTCACTTTCAAGAAATTTAATATACGAATATATTTATAAACCCTAAACCTAACATTAGGTCAATATAAAAATTAAAAATAATTTCGCTCATAGTAATCAAATCTAAAAAACTAGCTTCGGATTAAAAAATAAAACGTTTTATCATAATTGATAGTAATCTACATCTAAATTTAAATAAATATAAATAATAGTACTTAAATCATATCGAAGAGAATCAATGACAATTTTAAAATAAACATTCTTTGATCAACATAGAACTAGTATAGCGCTGCTATATGTAATTTTAAGAAAGGTAAAATAATGTTATTTTTTCAAAATTTTTAATTTTACTTTTTGTTTTGAAAAGTTTTTAAAATAAGTTTTCTCTTATTTTTCGTAAGTCCTCTTGCTTGGTACCCCTAGGATAATTTAAAGGCTACTTGGGAGATAAATAAAAAAGAGAGGTTTTTGTTCCTCTCCGTAATAATTCCATCTTCACTTCTTTTAATACATCTACCTTTAAGTTTTACACATTGGCTTGCTATCCTATCGATACATATTAGAACAACATCTGAATTTGTTATCTTCCCTCCGAATGGTGTCAAAGGAAGAGCAATATCGTTAATCAAACCTAAAGCATTAAAATTTTCTAATTTCTTCTTTTTTCTTTTAAAAATCACATTAAAATTTTTTCTTAATTTTTTGTAAAAGAAAAGGCTCGATTAGAAGCACTAATCAAATATGTAATTCTAAAAGTCAATCATTCGTTAATTTTTGATTGAGATATTCATAATCGATGCAATCAGGATCATTGTTTAGCTCATCGATTGCCTTAACCGCACATTCCTGGACATTATGGTCAATGCTCTCGCCGGCCTCTTCCTTTTGCGTTAAAGGCACTTCTATACCGCTCTCCAATAAATCAATCAAGTCGTAAACATTCTCGCTCGTAACAGGAAGAATGGCTTTCAATACTTCTACGGGCAAGATAGCCTTGATGAATTCAATTGACTCATCACTTATTCTTATTTTTTTCATATTTTTCCATATCCTTTCTCAATTCCTTTTCATGGAATCGTCTCACAGAACACACGTTCTTGTTGAACGGATTTATCACGCTCATGATTCTATTCAAACTAAAGCGCTTATAGGCAGGTCTTGCGAAGATGTCCTTCTTAGTTTCCGTCTTGAGAAGTGGCTTCTTTCTTAAATTATACCCTAATTCGCCTTTAGATATGTCCCTTTTCTGCATATCATAGGTGGCATGTTTGGTAACGTGATATCCATTCGTATTATACGGCTTCTTCGGAATGATTTTCCTTCTCATCTTGTACTCCTTTCTGGCTTTTCTTTCGATTGCCTATAACTAATATAAACCCTGTTTCTTCCACTGCTTTATAGGTGTGTACGTAGTACACATCCTATAAAAGCATGTGGGAAACTACGTGCAGCACATGCTTTTATAGAAAAACTAGAAAAAACTCTTGACAAGTTTTATGCGGGATTGTTTTTCGCTATTTAGTCATCGCTTCGTAATCCAACTTGTATCTGGCAAGCGTAGCATAAGCAATAATCGTTACTACTATTCCATCAATTCTTTTTAGTCTTAAATTTAGTTTTGATGACTGGATATTTCCATTAACATCAACCTTAGCCTGAGTATTTGCTAAGCACCACTTAATGATCGGATTGTTGTTATAGTTTAAAGCATGGTTTCTTAAATCGGCTTCGAGCTGCTTCATAGGTTCAGATAATGTATAGACACCTTGTCTTATCTTCTCCATTTCAAAACCCATATCTTTCATTTCTTTAACCCAATATTGTGAGTTCCAAGGATCATAGCCAACCCAAAGTGGTCTAATATCATATTTATCAATCATACTTCTAAACCACTGAGTTACTAAACTAAAATCATTTTGAGAACCAGCAGTTAAAGTGATATTTTTTCTACACAAATGTTATAAGGAACACTATCCTTTTGAATTCTCTCCTTTAGAAGATCTCCATTGTTTTTTCTAAGGTATTGTTTTAAGTCTACTTGGTCTTGCAAATATATTTCATTCCAATCAGAAATATTATTCACTTCTACAAAAGAAAAATCACTAGTTTCTGCACGATTAAGCAATTCAGAAAATTGAATAGACTAATTAGAAGAAATGAATGAAACAATGTTTAGCAAAACTAATAAGTTTGTCTTAATTTAGTCATCCATAAAATGTAAATATGCTGATAATTTAAAATCACCAATATTAATATTGACAGAGTAATAGCATCTAGACACAGGAAGCGTTTCATTGTTTTCAGAAGTAAATGGAGTTAGCCAATAGTTATTATCATCAACATAACTAATAGGTGTACCACTAGCATTATTATAAGCGTCTCTAAGATTTAAAAAGTCCACTTGTTTTACATCGTTTTCAGATAAATTAACATAAAATTCAAGTGAATAACATTTATCATTAATAGCGTCTCTAATAACATTTTTCCCATTTGCATTTAAAAAAGTATATTCAGATATTTGTTCAATGAAAAAAGCACATGAAATTTCTTTATTTTCTAAGCTCAAACCATAAAAATGGCCGCTAATAATGATATTATTCCTTTTCGATGTACAAGAAGTTAAAGTTAAGGTTGCGATGGTAAGCAAAGTAATTATTCGCTTTTTCATATTTATCATCATTTATATTTTAGCAAAGTAAGACCAAAAGCACAATGCACATTCTAAACAGCTTGTTAAGATGTATGTAACCTTTTTTTAATAACTTCTTGAGATTTTCGGATTTTCAAACTATTTAGCTCGTATTTTTCGTAATTCCTCTTACTCAATACCCCATGCATAATTTAAAGGCCACCTAGGAAGATAAATAAAAAAGAGAGAAAGAAATCTCTCTCCCTCTTTAAATTCATAGAATAACTATTTTAAATATATTCTATTGTTATTTGATAATCATCCAAAAATACCTTCCGATTCGAGTTAAGTAATACTTGATATCTAGGAAGATAATCGTTCTTAGCAAGAAACTCTTTATCAGCAATGACATCTATTATTATCCCTTTTTCCATATGGTATTCGCTGTCTGGATCAGTCACAATTATTCTAGAGCCTTTTTGATAAACCATTTGGGGATCGTATTTAAATTTGTATAATCTACCTCGATAACTCATTTCGGCTTCATTTTCGTCTCTATGAATTATGACTGGTTTATCATTTGAATTGTAAAGTAGATTTCTTTCTTCATCAAAAAGTACAATGTTTTCTTCCCATGTTGAAGTATATTTCAGTGGGTAACTTTCGCATCCGTCAATTTGAATTATGTCAACAATTCCATCTCTTCTTTTTCCTAAAAGAATATAACTATCTTCGACGCCTATCGGATATATCTTACATATTTTTATATCCGACTTTAATCTACAAAACTGTATCATCCTAAAAATCCTCCTGGATAATATGTGTATTCATCATTACCATTCTCCCTATATGCGAGTCTTCCAAACATTGAATGAGCCCATTTCTTTGGCCTTCTTTCATACTTTTTAACTACATATTTTCCATTCTCAAAAACCCTTTGTCCTAGATGATAATGATTCCAGCCAATTAAATCTTTTTCACCGTGAACAGTCGCTGTACCATTATCAGGTCTTTCATAAATTAAAAGAGAATAATCCCCATTTAAACATGACCCTTCTGCCATCATCTTTTTCGCGGTGTTATTGTACCAAGTATAAGTGCATACACCAACATCATAAAGTTTTTCGTCTATTACAGTTTGAACATCTGTTGTATCATAACAAATCCACCAATGTTGTCCTTTTTCAGGGTCTTCAATATGCCCCATTAAATAGACAGTATCGTTTTTAAAACAATCATCGACAATTTTGGATAAGACAGCAGAAGTTATCTCGGTATCAATAAAATCACGCGTTCTTCCACCTATTTTTCTCCTTTCTGCCACTTTAGACTCTTCACCTTGTGCAACTGCATCACCAAAATAAGAATTAATTAAATCAGCAAAGGCATTAAATTGCTCTAAAAACCAATTCTTAATATCATTTATAATGGAGCATATTTCATCCCAATATTGAACAATAATAACAGTTAACGCAATTAAAGCACCAACAGCTAAACCAACGGCAAGTACCCAACCAATAAATGGTATCCATGAAGTTGAGATTGCCGCTGATAGAGTGCCAACAGCACCAGTAAAGGCACTTATTGCTGCTTGAGTTAATCCTGCGCCACTTAATATACCAACAAGAGCTGTAGTAACTACAGCAGAAGTAACTGCATGATTATATTTCGTTGAAACATTTAAATCTGTATATTTATTTTCGTTTAAAGCAACATACTTATCAAAAGTATATTCTGCTTTTCTTAAATCTTCATAACTCTTTAATTGAGTCGCTGTTAAAGATGCTTCGAGATTTAGTTGATACTCATACATTACTTCCCCATAAGTTGGAGCGATATAGTTGATATCAAAGTTAGGTAAAGTTACATCTTCTTTGTCTTCGACATTTAAAGCAGTGATATTGATGTAGCTATCAAATTCTTCTTTATAATCCTCAATTGCTCTACTAAAAATCTCTTCAGGATCTTCAGTTTCTTCTTCATCACTAACAGAGTTTGCAAGACGCATAACCTGTTGAGTGACATTCTCATTAATTTTGTTGATTTCATTAGCTACAACAACATGTTTACCAGCACTAGTTAATAGAAATGCTGCGCCAATAGCTAACATAAAAAATCTTTTAACTTTCATAATATTCTCCCTTTTTAATATTATAGCGTTAACAATTCTATTTTGTTTAATTTTTAAATAATTACTAAAAATTGTAAGTTATTTATATTTTTCATCAAGTTTGTTAGCTCATCTTTCAGTATAAAAAGAATAGTAACTGAGCTGTGAGGTCATATTCGTGCTGTTTCTGTCGGCGGTATCTACGTTGTCATTGATTGCAATGAAGCGTATGCCGTAGGCACGGAATATGTAGTCGAGATATTGTCCGACAATAATGTAATTTCTGCCAAAGGGGGGGGGGGGAGAGGTCTTTTACCACAATGGTGTTTATCCGTCATGTCTTGGCGTCATCCAACAACCTCTTTACTTCCAGTCTTTCAAAGTAAGTACCCGAAAAACCATCGTCGACTTATTCGTTAAATTTTACTTACCTTAAAATAAGGAACAGTATGGCAAAGGTCTTTGCGAGCAGCAGTATGGGCGTAGCCCAGAACATAAACTTGCGAAAGCCGTGCTCTAACTTCATATCGTTGCGCTCTCCGTCAAGTCCTTTACGGGCGTATTCTATCACTCTATCAAGCTGCTGCATTTCTCGTTGGATATCTCCAACGCTTCTTTGAGCAGTCCGTTCTCTGTCTGCTGTCGCCGCTCCTAGTTATCTTACCCCCCCCCATAGTCTGCAGTGGCTATAAATTATCCCACACGGACTTAATAAATATAAATTGATCATTATGAAATTTGTATTTCGTAAAAAGTAGCACTATTATGAAATTTTTCAATTTGTAGATTACTCTTTCATGATGTTTATATAAATGATATATTCAATAATTGTTTAACTCTTTCATTAAAGATTTTATCTTGTTTTAAATACTTAACTACTAAATCAACATAATCATCTCCAGCACTAAGACCTAAGCCTTTTGCTGCAATATTCAATAACATTTTTGCAGGGACAATAGACACAAGCGTATCATAGTCTGTATTTTGTTCAATTTCTATACTTAATTCTTCAACTTCTTCTATTATCTCCGTTTTATTTTTTTCGTTGATCTTATCAAGTTGCTTACTTAATTTATCGTTGTAAGATAGCTTAGTTGCATAAAGCATTTTAGTATATCTTTTTGTAATAAAATCACTTAAAATAGCTTGTTTCCCACTCTTTTTTATATGTGTGATTATATTATTCTTAACATATGATAAATCTTTTTTTAGATGTTGAGCATTGATGTAAGATAAAATTTCCGATTGGATTAAAAAGTTTTCCCACTCATTGAATCCAATTGGAAAAATCTTATTTTTCTTGAGATTCTCAATCTCATCTGGTTGCATATAATCATTATCTACGAGCCCATAAGCCTTACGGCGAAATAGAGTTTCTTTTCCATTAATACCTTTAGTATTAAGTTTTACTTGTTCGCATGAACCTATTGGCATAACCTCATATTCAGGATAAATACATTCCAAGATTTTGCAATCTAAGGAACTGCGTGTCCCTTCGCAAAATATAATATCATTTTTTGTGCCTTCGATACTTAAAAGTACGTCCAAACTAATATCATTATAGTCATCTATCTTTTTAAAGTTCCAATTTTTGTAGGTGTTAGTTTTTTCAAGATAAATAAGCTCCACATTTTTACGGCTTTCAACGAAATCAATAACGTGAGTTAAATAGACAAAACGTAAGTCTGGACGTTCTGCTTCTAACTTATCAAATAAATTCCTCATCAATGCACCATTCAAGTGCCTTTCTGGTTCATCAATAAATAAGAAGGAATGTTGTGGAGTGAGAAGGGTGGCTAAAATGATATATACTATACTCTTTTCACCATCGCTACCGTTAGCAAGGGAATATCTTGATATATTATTACCTTGTAAGTATAAAGATTCCTCATCAATAATTACTTCTCTATCTAGGCATAATGATGAAAATATATTATAAAATTTTATAATTAATGTATCATTAGTACTTACTCCATTCTGATAAGACTTTAAGTCACTATTACTTATCATACGAACTAGGTAAAATAAAGCATTATTGTCTTCAAGCATTTGGTTCAAAGTATAATTATTATAGTATGAGATAAAGTTATTCGTGTGGAGGCGGACATTTCTGTTAGCTGGTATGACAACTGCATTTTTAAAAAAATCAATCGAAATTTGTTTTAGGAGAGTTGTCTTTCCTGCACCATTTTTACCGAAAATAACATAGTTTTTATTGCCATATTTAAAATGGTCGAACAATTCATTGACATTAGGATTCATGTTATTTTGAAGCTGTTGCAATCCATTTATAAGATTATTCAAGTATTCGTTCGGACGAACAACATTATTTAAAGCATCAAAGAATAAAGATATCTGATTATATATATAGCTTAGTGTAGAGTTGATATATGCCTGATAAGGTTCATTAAAATCGTTAAAATTATCCTCGCTTAACTCATCGCATTTACGTTCACAGGCTTTAATCTTTTCAATTAAAGAAGTATAGTTAAATTTATTTAATGAATCGTAGAAAATCTGCAACTGATATGGTGAGTTTACAAATAAGTCAGAATCTCTAATTCCTGCTTTTTCACAGTATTGCATAGCGGTTTTGTTATCCCAGGTTAATTTGGATAACTCGTCTGCTATTTTTGCTAGAGATTCAAGCTTTAATTTATAATTATCTAAGTCAATATCAATTTTTTCCATGCCAATTTTCTTCCGCTTAATTTATCTTACCATACTTAATAATTTATTATAAAAGTCTGTTTTATAACTATACAGAATTTGTTTATGCTTATTGTGCACCCTTTCTTAAATTGCAATCGCGACAAAGCATCTGGCAATTCTCAGGTACAGTCTTGCCGCCTTTACTCCAAGGGGTAATGTGGTCTGCATGCATTTCTTCGAATTCGCATTCTTTACCACAAATTGCGCATTTATGATTTTGTCTTTCATAAGCTAAGCGTGCTTCTCTACAATCAAAAGTTCTAATTTGTAGGCTTCTTTCATCGCCTGACAAAACATATTCGTAAATACCTTTTTGATTAGTTACATCATCATCTTGTAGGAGTTCCTTAATTTTGCTTTCTAATAGAATTGGGTCGAGATTTGTGTTCTTGTATTTATTATAATAAATTCCCCAAGGAAGACCATTCATTAAACTCTTGCATTCATAGGGAAAAATAGCTTCAACCCAAGTAATAACGTCTTTAAAATAATTAATTATATCGTCAGCATTACAAAAAAAGATTTTTTCTTCAAAAAATTCCCTGTAATGCCATAATTCATCTTCTATTATAGAAAGTTGCGTATAGAACTCATCAGCTCTTGTGGCTCTAGACATTTGTAAATTGCTATTTGTAGCCATAAACTTCTCCTAATTTTTAAATTTCTGCTTAAGCAACGACCAGGGAATAAACTATATTAATTCCTTTATGACAACTAGTTGCATCATTGATTTGCGGTTTCGTGTTTGTTTTCTTTATCTATATATTATAGCAGAAGTGACATAATAAAGTAAGAAAAGATGGAGATATTTGTCTTGCCTCGAGCATATAAAAAACATAGTGTTCAATATAGTACGCTCTTTTTAAGTGTCATTGATATTTGACCGCTTTGAGGCGATAATTTTTTCTTGGTTTGCTTTTTGAACGCACACATTGGAGCGATATAGTTGATATCAAAGTTAGGTAAAGTTACATCTTCTTTGTCTTCGACATTTAAAGCAGTGATATTGATGTAGCTATCAAATTCTTCTTTATAATCCTCAATTGCTCTACTAAAAATCTCTTCAGGATCTTCAGTTTCTTCTTCATCACTAACAGAGTTTGCAAGACGCATAACCTGTTGAGTGACATTCTCATTAATTTTGTTGATTTCATTAGCTACAACAACATGTTTACCAGCACTAGTTAATAGAAATGCTGCGCCAATAGCTAACATAAAAAATCTTTTAACTTTCATAATATTCTCCCTTTTTAATATTATAGCGTTAACAATTCTATTTTGTTTAATTTTTAAATAATTACTAAAAATTGTAAGTTATTTATATTTTTCATCAAGTTTGTTAGCTCATCTTTCAGTATAAAAAGAATAGTAACTGAGCTGTGAGGTCATATTCGTGCTCTACTAACTTTAAATCATATGGTCTAGCAGTAAAGATAAAAATTCCTAAACTAAGTGAACTACCTAGTTTCTAAGTAGTAATCACTGCTCTATGAAAAACTCTATGAATTTTCCTACTAAAAATAGAAGGAGCTTGTTATTGCCTAAAATAAAAAGTTTGTTTAGTTTTTGTAAATTCAAATAAAGAAATAAAACATTTTGCAAAAATATATTACCATTAGTTACATACAATGATATCTTTGGATTATAAGTAAGTTTGAATATTCATAAAAGACTTTTTTAAATCTTTCAAAAGCTGAAAATAAGGTGAATGAACAATCTCATAAGATATTTAGAGCTAGACTAACACAGGAGATTCTTCCTAAATAACTGTTTAATCTAACTCTAAAAGTCTTTTATTTAGTAAAAATATTACATCACTTCATATATTCTCACTAACATATAATTGGAATGAGATATTTATCAAACTATATCTATCTATGTTTGATATTTACATTTGATATAATTATGACATGAGAAGAAATTACTTGATTTTGTTGTTATACTTACTAGTATTAACTTCATGTCAGGGACCTATAAATGTAGAAAATCATTTTGTTGATTCAAATTATAGTTTACGAGTTATACCAGATAGTATTTATAGAGTTGACGAATATTATTACAATGTAGATAAATATAGTGATGAGATAACCATCAATATCCTTATACCTGAGTCAATCAATAATCATCCAATACGATCTATTGGCCGATTTGGATACGATAAAATACTAACTGATGGTAAAGTAAAATATGAACACGATGAATGGAATGTTGCGACTTTAACATCGTTTGCAATAATTATGTAATTCTTACTTTGAAGAAAATGTAGTAATTAATGTTAATATTGATATACAAGCAGATTTGTACTCTTTTCAAATTTTGAATGATTTACACTATATATATTTTTTCAATAACAATACCATTTACTCTGATAATAATTATCAAATAGTATCAAACTGTAATCTTAATATTTTTATAACAGGAGCATCAGAAAAATTTTATACTATCGATGGTGAAATTTACGAAAAATGGGATAATGAAGACCACAAACTATCAATTAAGAATCCTACAATTCATGTCTATGGCAATTTGTTAAAAGATGATGAAAATAGAATAATATGATAGTTTAATAAATATATTTAAATAATGTTGCAAAATAGCATAAATATTCTAGTGAAAAATCACACCGTCAATCATCTTGATAATGATATAAGCAAATTCAAGCTTTATGCTTAATTATTATTAAATATCTGCTTATTTTAATAAAAAAGTTTGAATAGCGATGTTCACTATTTCAAACCTATGATTTCAGTATGGTGCCGCCGGAGGGAATCGAACCCTCACAAGTTGCCTCATAGGATTCTAAGTCCTACGCGTATACCAATTTCGCCACGGCGGCAATTAATCTTTTTTATCTTCTTCTTTCTCATCATCAACAATATAGTTAGAAGATAAAGAAGTAAGAGCGACTGTCGCTAATGATAAGAACATCAAAATTCCACCGATGATAACAAAAACGACAGCAAAAACAGGATATGGTTGATAAGGTACCATATAAATTAATCCTACAAGAAGAAGAACGACAGAAATAATAAAAATAATAGTGACAGTAAGAAGATAAATGAAACTCTTCTTCTTATTAAGACGAGCGATAAAAAATAAGATTTTGTGAAGTAAATTTTTCATCTTTTTTGGTGCGCTCGAAGGGATTTGAACCCTTGGCTTCAAACTTCGGAGGCTTGCGCTCTATCCAAGCTGAGCTACGAGCGCTTCTGGCGCTCCCAGTAAGATTTGAACTTACGGCCTACCGCTTAGGAGGCGGTCGCTCTATCCGGACTGAGCTATGGGAGCAACATATGAAATTATAACATAGTTTATTTTTTGTGAAAAGAAGAGACTTACTATACTAAATATTAAATGAAAGAGAGGATAATATATGAAAAAGAAAAGCTTATTTATATCATGCTGTGCACTATTTTCTTTTCTACCACAAAACAATAATAATTTACCTGTAGGAATAATCAATGATAATACAATTCTTCTTGCTAATTCAAATTCCGTATGTACAAGCGGTAATCTTAATGTAGTATCTAGTAAAAATAATATCTTACCAACTGGATTTTATGGCAACCATCCAGATACAGGAGTCTTTGAAATTGGAAATAAAGGAGGAGATCCTTTTGCAAGGACTTTACCGACGATGCTACTAGGTTCAAGTGGAAGATATAACATTTTTATTCAAACAAAAGAAACGATCAGTGCTTTAAGTGATGCTACTACATTAGGAAAAGTAGGATACGAACTGGCATTTGATACACCTAGTGGAGAAATAAAAGATACTGTTATTTCAAATGATGTTAGACTAGATTCTTTTTTAGATTTTGTAGAAGTTTCTGGAGACTTTTCATCTCCAACTAGAGGAGATAGTTCCCTTTCATCATTTCTTCGTTATACTGCATCAATAAAAACTTATTCCATATCCTTTAATTATCAAGCAGGATGGCGTTTAAAGTATTTCCGCCTATACTATTCAAATAAACCTTTTAACTTAAATAATGTCGGAATCTCATATCAAAACACTACTTTAGAAAACATGGTCAACACTTATTATAGTGGGGAGGATTGTTCATATCGGAATTATACAACTAATGTCGGAACTAATCCCGTTTATCGTTTAAATAGTCAATATGGTACTGTTTACTCCAAAGATTATCTTATCAATTCATTCATTGCTCGAGATAGTTCAGATGGAAGTTATATAAGACCGACTTTAGAAGACCCAGATAATTATTTTAACGAAGGAGCCTATGCATCCTTAGGAAAAGAATTTACTGTTTATTTAACAGCCGAAGATAATTATGGTAACGAATCAAAAATTACACTTATAATGACTATAGTCGATACAAAAGCACCTACTATCATACCTATTAATAGCGATATAACAGTATCATATAAAACAGATTTTAACTCTGATAACTTTTTAAATGAACATTTCATCTTTAAAGATAATTATGACTTTAGTCCTACCTTCAGTATCACCTTAGAAAACGGACAACAAGTTCCTGAAAATCAAATTGGAAAATTTGAATGTGTACTAACAGCAGAGGATAGTTCTGGGAATAAAGCTCGAAAGCCATTTACAATGACGCTTATTGATGATGTTGCTCCTATAATATCTACTGAACAAGAAGATATTAATCTCAACGTGGAAAATATACTTTCCGAAGACAAAATCATCTCTTTCTTCTCTGCTTATGATGAAATAGATGGAAACATCGATTTAGAAGTAATTGAAAATACTTATAAAGGCCATGAAAAAATCGTCGGTGAATATCGAGTCACTGTTCAAGCCGAAGATAGATCAGGAAACACATCTAGAAAGACTATCTATATTTCAGTCAAAGATAGTCAAGGTCCTACTTTTTATGCAAAAGAATCCTTCCTCACAGTAACTGAAGGAGAAATACCATCCCTTGAAGAAGTAACTGAATCATTAGTTAGACAAGGTATAATACCTAATCAAATATATAAAACTAAAGAGATAATAGAAGGACAAGGCTTAACTAAAGATCTTCCAATCGGTCTCCATCAAATGAAACTTAGATTAGTTTCCGATAACGATGAAGAATATTTAATCAATCTAAGCATCAAGGTAGTCGAAAAAGGAGAAATATCAAGTCCAGTCAAAATGACTTTTTGGCAACGCTTCTGTCAATTCTGGATAGATCTTTGGAATAAAATAGTCGCTTTCTTTACTGGTGAAAAATGAAGTAATTTTATATAATAATTTGGTTCGGGGCTATGGCGAAAATGGTATACGCGCTAGATTCAGGTTCTAGTGAGAAATCGTGTGGGTTCGAATCCCATTAGCCCCACCATATTAGAACGACATGTCTGATACATTCTTAGTCGATGAATAGGGATGTGCAGACTTTTTTCATTTTTAGGCTTAAATGGCCATTTTTAAAATTACGCCGTTGTAATAGTGGGAGCAAAAATCTTTAAAAATCATCAAAAAACCATCATTTTTAGGGCTCACTTTGAAACGGCAGGTGTGCACTATTACACGGCAACCCTTTTTTGCACACCCCTAAACACGGCAACTGCACACCCTATCTTTTTTAATAATATTGATTGACCATCTAGTTCTAACTGAGCCAGGTGGTCTTTTTTATGCCCAGAAATATTTTTTAACTTTTTTCAATTTATACCCCCATCAAAAAGTTTCTTAAAGCTTATAACGAGATGATTAGGAGCAAAGACCTTCTTATTTCTAATCTTATAGAAGCAGTAAGCAAAGCTCTTGATACATCATCATTGGATAAGCAAATAGAAGCATTGTCTAATGAACTCAATGATATGAATAAAAAATTCGAATTGCTTGTTAAGATGAATACGACCCGAAGCAAGATCAAACGATTTGGCGAAAAAAGTATGCAGAACTTGAAGATATTTATAAAAACAAAGAAGCAGAACTTAATTCATTAGTTATGAAAAAGAACGAAATCAAACTAAAAGTTAACAAGTTTAATATCTTCATTGAGATACTTAAAAAAGGTGAACTCATTACTGATTTTGATGAAGCAATATTCAATTTCAATCTAGAGAAAGCAATAGTGCATAAAGATAAATCAATAACGTTTAAGTTCTATTCTGGTTATGAAGTGACAATTAAGGCTGAGGAGTAGTACAAAATTATCATGTTTTGTCAAGACCTAATTTCTAAAATCATTGAAAATGTGTCTTTGGGATTGTAAACTATAAGTACTAGTTAATAATACCTTGCCTCTCTCGTAGGCTTGCGGGGGGGGGGGGGGGGGGAAAAATATTACAATTTGATCATAGTGTGAGGATAGGGGAGAAAAAAAAAAGGAATATCAATTATGGAAAGAAAAAAAGAA
>CALVMW010000001.1 GCA_944349335.1 uncultured Bacilli bacterium | reverse complement strand
AAAGACTTACCTTTTCCTTGTTTTCTGCATGGTCTTCCGTTCAGTTTTCAAAGAGCGATCGTATTGTGCCTTTCTTTAGGCGCGAAAAAAAGTATATCATTCTCAAATATAGGTGTCAACATTTTTTTGAAAAAATTTTTAAAAAATATTTTTGGACTTTTTTAAAACGAAAAAAGGCTGTTACTCTTTCATATAATTATGCAAGATAAACAGCCTTATATTTATTACTTTTGATGAGCGTTTTCGTAATCGATAATCATCTGAACTCTTCTTTCATGTCTACCTCCATTAGGAGTAGAATTAAAGAAGATATCGATTCTTCTTAAAACATCTTCTAAAGTCATAAACATGGAACCAAATGCGATCATATTGCAATGATTATGAGCCATTAATAATTGAGTGACTTCATCCGTATAAGCAATACCGCAGCGGATACCTTTAACTTTATTAGCAGAAATAGAAACTCCTTCGCCTGTATTGCAAACTAAAACGCCATAATCAGCTTTTTTAGAAGCTACCATCTCTGCTGTTTTAATTGCTGGCTCAGGATAATTGCAGCTCTCTTTACTATAAGTGCCACAATCGATAACTTCATATCCTCTTTCTTCTAAATGCTTGATGACTTGTTCCTTATAAGGATATCCTCCGTGATCACAGCCATAAGCGACAACTAATTTCTTTTCATTTTCTTCCATAATAGACCTCCTCTATAAGTTCTTTAGTCACCGTACCCTCTCTTATTATACTTATTTTTCCTCCATTAGTCGAACAGACAGTTGTTGGTAAACTTTTTCCGCATTCAGCAAATATAGTTCCATAAAGTTTTTCTTCGTTTTTAAACTCTTTTTCAATCTCTATAGCATCTAGAATTGGAGGATGAGAAGATAAATTAGCGCTAGTCACCTGCAAAGGAAAAGGAAGTTTTCGTAATAAAGCTAATAACCTATCATCTCCGGGTATCCTAATACCAGCTACAAAAGTATTTAGGTGTGTTTGATAAGGACAGTTATCCTTAGCTTTAACTAAAATAGTTAAAGGACCGGGTAAAAATCTCTTGATTAATCTTCGCGTTCCTTCATCAATATCAAAATATTGATCTAAATCAAATTTATCCGAACACATAACAGCAATAGGTTTGGAAAAAGGGCGTCTCTTTAAATCGATAAGATTTTGATAAGCTTTTAAACTATCCCAACGAATACCAAAACCAAAAACCGTCTCTGTCGGCAAAGCGATAACATAATCTGAAGATAAAGCTTGAATAATATCTTCACTTTCAAAATTTAATCTTTTCATTTTAATAAAAGTGATAGCTTTTCACTATCACTTATTTTTACGGTGTGGATTTAAAACATTGACAAAAGTTGTCTCTTTAGGTTTGATCGATTGCAAGAAAGAATAATAACGTGAATACTGATAACCATAATGAGCACAGAGATCTTTTAAGATAACTTGAGCTTCCTCTTCATAAACGTGCTTAATAGCACTAAGAACTAATATATCGTGATCAGTATCAGCACTTAAAGAAAGAGTTTCTGGATATGCAATATGGTGATCGACAAGTTTAATAGCTTCTTGTAAATGTCTCTCTTTTCTTTCAGCCGCGCTCTCTTTCTCCCTGACGACTAATTCTTTTTTCTTACGACGTGGAAGATCTTCTAATTCATACTTAGACTTCCAAAGACCGATGACACCATTAATTCTAGTTTTTCCTAAAATCTTGACTGGCAGACCTTCATCCTCAAATATCTGAAAAGGATCATCACCTCTCTTTAAAGCGTCACAAATCTTTAAAGCAAATTGCTCTTTAAAAACGATCTTCCCTTCACTACATTTAACAACATTAGGATTTCTATTAAGCATCTGTTGCGCATGCTTAGAAAACTTTTTAGCCATTTACTTCACCTCCATCGGTTATAGTTTGTTTAACTTCAAAAGTCTTCTTTAAAGTCATGCAACTATCTTCATCTAAAACAAATAAGAGAACAGGGACACCAGCATAAGTTTCGATATGAGAAGCGAAAGTCTCAACAGATAAAGAGATACGTTCTGCTTGATGAGCATCGATGAAAAGCATACCGATCTTAGAAGGATCAGCTGCTCTACTTACACAAATATCTCTAAATTCTTCTTTGCTGATATGTTTACCATCCTTACTAGAAACAGCAAGAGCTAATAAAGAAGGCTGTCCTTTCAATATATTATCAGTAGCGATATAGAAAGGCTCGTATCCAGGATATAAGATGATATTATGAGGATTATTAGGATTTAATCCATCAGCAGTTTTTAATGTATGTTCATCCACCTCAGGAAGATGACGATTCTTAAGTAAATAATCAATCTGATCAGCAGTGATCGTCTCATGTTCGATCAAAGTATTAGCGATAAGCTCAACATCATCTCTATGTTCCTCTAAAAGCTGTCTAGCTTTTTCATGGCATTCATCGATGATCGCTCTAACAGCTTTGTCGATTTCAAAAGCGATCTGTGTCGAATAATTAGATTGAACAGAATTATAGTCTCTTCCTAAGAAAACAGAACCATTAGGTCTTTCATATTGGATAGGACCTAAATCAGACATGCCATATTGGGTAACCATCGAACGTGCTAACTGAGTAGCAACTTCAATATCATTACTAGCACCAGTTGAAACATCACCGAAGAAAATTTCTTCGGAAGTACGTCCACCTAAATAACCAGTAATACGTGCCATCATTTGATTCTTTGTAAGTAAGAAACGATCTTTTTCAGGAGTCATAAGAACATGACCACCAGTTCTTCCTCTAGGAATAATAGTAATCTTTTGAACTACATCAGAATAAGGCAAGAAGATACCGATAACAGCATGGCCTGACTCATGATAAGCGACCTGCTTTCTTTCAGCGGGCTCAAGGTGGGATTTTTTAGCAGGACCAGAAATAGCTCTATCGATAGCTTCATCAATATCTATCGTAGTTATAGCACTTCTATTAGCACGAACAGCTAAGATAGCAGCATCGTTCATGATATTAGCTAAATCTGCACCTGAGAAACCGACTGTACGAGAAGCAATATCATCAAAATTAACATCCGAAGCTAATTTCTTATTACGAGAATGAACTTTTAAAATAGCAGCTCTTCCAGCTTTATCAGGAAGATCGACAGTGATCTTTCTATCAAAACGACCAGGACGTGTTAAAGCAGGATCTAAAACATCGTCTCTATTAGTAGCTGCCATAACGATGATACCAGAATTATCTGAGAAACCATCCATTTGGATAAGAAGCTCATTTAAAGTCTGTTCACGTTCATCATTACCGCCGCCTAAACCAGCACCTCTTTGACGGCCGACAGCATCAATTTCATCAATAAAGATTAAACAAGGAGCATTACTTTTAGCAGTCTTAAATAAGGAGCGCACTCTTGCTGCACCGACGCCAACATACATCTCAACAAAATCAGAGCCAGATATTGAATAGAAAGGAACATTAGCTTCACCAGCTACTGCTTTTGCAAGCAAAGTTTTACCAGTTCCAGGCGGGCCAACAAGTAAAACACCATGAGGCAATTTAGCACCTAAACGGGTATATTTATCTGTCGCATGGAAATAATCAACCATTTCAACCAATTCAGCTTTACATTCATCACAACCGGCTACATCAGCAAAGCGAACTTTTGAAGAGCTCTCTTTTCTAGCAACATTATTGACAAATCCACCCATCGGATTACCGCCAGAACCGACAGATTTACTCATTCTATTAAAGAAGAAAACAATAAGACCAATAACAAGTATGCCAAAGATCAAAGGAATGAGCCAACTTGAAACATCTGAGGTTGACTCTAAACCAGATTGATAATGATTTGTCGAATCAAAATAGGGATCTCTTTCAACAATCTGCACAATATAGTTAGTATATTGTTCTCTATCGATAGCAAATGAGAAACTATAATAATTAGTATTTTGTCTACCATTAGCCGCTGTGGTTACTATTTGGAAAGTACCTTGTAAATAAATTGTATTCTGAGAAAGGTTACTTTGAATAACTTGCAAAGTGAGACCATAGTATTCAGGATCCAAAAAGATAGGGACTAAAGAACTGTCCGAATTAGTAACAATAACATTACCATGGGGATTCTCTTCATCAAGAACTGATAGTGAAGCATCAGAATCTAATGCAGTCCAATTTAAAGAACCATCAGCATTTAAATCATCAGCTTTTCCATCTCCGTCAGCATCTAAGCGATAAGTTATAGCATTGCTTGAGAAAGCTAAAGCTATAGTATTTGTTCTAAAAGCAAAGAAATAAAGCATTAAAGCAACAACGACAACAAATACAAGAGCTAAGATAATAACTGAGATATATCCACGACCACCATTATTACCTCTTTTACCAGTTTTATGGCGGTCATTCTCTTTATTATTATTATTTCCATCATCACTCGAGAAGTTCATCTCGTAGTCACTAGATAGTTGATATTCAAGTTTCTTCTTCAAGTTCAATTCCTCCAGTTATAAAAACTGTAAATAATATATGTTAAAAATGCGATGTTTTCAAGTGATATACCTTATATTAAAATATAAATATAATAAATATATAGTTCCTTAATATAAATATGATAATGATGAAAATCGTTTTACCTTTGAAAACCCTTACATATTTACATTTTTACTTTTTACAATTAATTCTAGACAAACTATAAATATTCAAACATGATATACTTAAATCGAAATAATATTATGGCAACTTATCACTCTAAAATAAAAGATCTTGATAAAAAACTCTCTATTGAATTTTCAGAAAAAAGATTTCTTGATCTTTTAAAAAATTTAGCGATGTGTTTTAGTAAGCATAATTATGCTCTTTATATAAATATGCAGGCTGTCTTTACAAAAATTCTTCACGTGATTTTTAAATATATTGAGACAGAAGCATCCATCAATAACAAAATAGAGAACTTTCAAAAAAGAGCTTTTAAAGATAATACAGGCTCAGGTAGTTTCTGCTATGGAATCAATATCTTATCTGAGTTTAATTTACCTCAAAAATTAAAATTCGCCCTTTTAGATATCAATTCCAAAGCTAATGCAATAAAGCATGATGATCAAGTTAGATTTTTAATAACAGATGTAGAAGTACAATCAGCTTATAATACTTATAAAACTTTTTTGAGTTATTTAAGAAGGTTAACTGATACTGATTGTTTTTCTAAATTAGCAAAAATAACTGAACGATTTATTACAGAAAATGAAGAGACTAACTTCAATAATAAAATCGAGACATCACGAAAATACTTAAATAAACTGCAAAAGGAATATGAAGATAGCGGGGCCTTAAAAAGAATACAGATTAAAAAAGATATAAAAAATGAAAAAGAGGTATTAATAAGTTTACTTAAAGCGAAAGCAGCAGAAAATAAAAAGAAAATAAATATTGCTTTTGAAAATGATAAAAAATCTATAAAAAATAATAAGAATATAAATATCTTTAAAAGATATTTACTTTTAAAACATAAATCAAACAAAAATAAACAAGCACTTAAAAACTTAGAAAATAAAACAAAAAATGAAATCAGAAAAATAAAATCTAAATATTAAAAAACTGCTACCAGATATTAACTGATAGCAGTTTTAATAAGTCAATTATAGATCGATAAGTTGATCGTACCCTCTAAACTTGAAGGCTTTAGTCTCATGGAATTTAAGATTTTCTTCACCAGTGACCTTATTTTCAAAATCATTTAATTCATCACTCCAAATAGGAGTTCCACCAGTTAAAGTTAAATCATAATAACCTTTCATAGTAGGTGAACCTTGGAAAGTAAAGTCATCAGTTCCATAAGAAGTAAAATGCATAGTTCCATTAACAGCATTCCAATAGACATTCTTATTTGACTTAATCCTTGGAGCACTATAGATTCTTTGGATAGCTTCATCATAAGGATGGCCACTTGAAGCATCTAAATTATAAGTATTACTTGGTGTACTAGGACCAGGAGTTGTTCCAAATCTATCTGCTCTAGCAGCGGAAATTCCTACCGCTTTAGGATTGATGGTGTCTAAGAAGTCTTGAGAGTTAGAACCATTAGAACCGTGGTGATGAGCTTTAAACAATGTAACTTCTGGGAGATCTTCATTGGCTAAAAGATCTCTTTCAGCAGCAGAAGTTAAGTCTCCACCAGTAAAGAATTTAAAGTCTTTATAAGTGAAAATACACGCGACACTCTCAGGGTTAGAAGCATTATTATCTGTAGGAGCAATATAGTTGCCTGTATCTAAGATATCAACATAGAAATCATCAGTTAAATAATATCTATCAGAAGCACCATTTAAGTAATTTATAGAATCATAAGCTGAATGATACTGTGTTCCTTTAGCAATATATTCTTCACGGATATTTCCAACAATACCTGAATTTACGCCGCCATAATCAACCATCAAAGAGATGTTTTCAATATCAGCTAAAGCGTTAGGAAGACCTTCAATATGATCACCATCCGAATGAGAGACAACAAGCATATCTAAACGATCATCTTCCATATGCTCCGCTAAGAAATCGCTGATATATAAACCATCATAGGCATAACCAGCATCAATCAGAATCTCAACAGCACCTTTCTTGATGAAGATAGAATCAGAATAGATGTGCTGCATTTCCAAAAAGTAAACTTCAATAGGTTCGCTATCACCTTCATTACCGATATAGATAGGATCAGAAACAGTTAATCCGCTTCCTACATCTGTTTGTGAAATAACTTCAGTGACATTGATGAAAATACTCTTGCTGACATAGCTTGTAGCAGTACTAGTGATAGTTAAAATAGAAGTGCCGTAATGAAGACCAGTAACAGTTGTACCATCAAAAGTAGCGATGGTTTCATCAGATAAAGTATAGGTGAAATCTTGATCGACACCTTCAGGTAAAACTTCAACTTCAATATCTACTGTTTCACCTTCATTTACATCAATAGAATCAACAGCTTGTCCACCGACTAAAATATTGATAGCTTCCGCATCATTCTTATCTTCTGTTGAAAGAATAGGAGTAGAAGGAGAGGAAGTAGAAGGAGTAGTTATAGGAGTAGTAGAAGATAATTCTTCACAACCAGTTAGAGTAAGAATGAGAGGAAGGAATAAAATTTTCTTCTTATTCATCTGCTAATAACCTGACATCATCGATGTTGATTCTTCTACCACCGACCATACTTGTTATCTTAACACGATTAGCTTTTTCAGGAAGAGTAACACGATAAAGTTCAAGAGAATGAGAATTGACAGAAACTAAAGCATCATCGAGATCTTTATAAGTTACACCACCATCAGTAGAATAAGAAACTAATAAGGAACCACCGATAGGATTAGAGCCATAAACAGCATGTTTAAATTCAACTAAATTAAATTCGATACCATCGCTCTTAAGTTCGATATTAGAATCTGCATATTGATTCATTCTCATAGAGAATGTACCGTTTCTGACATCATTTTGATCACCACCGATCAAAACATTATCAAGAGTCCAAGTCATCGCGGGAGTACCTAAAGTAACATCAGCAGCAGCATAACTAGGTTTAGTAGCAGAGTTACCATAATTTGCAGCAGGTTCTGCATCTTCTAAATCTAAAGAATGAACAACAGTATAAACTGAGTCATCGCTAGCTAAAACATTAACTTTGCGTTCAACAGTAGTTGTAAGTTCACCTAAAGTTAAAGTAGCTGTCAAAGTGACAATAGTATCTTTAGCCTGATGAGTAACAGCGCCAGAAGCGGAGATGACACTTTCATCAGAAGAAGCCCAAGAAATCGAAACTTCAGGATATTGATCAGAAACAGTAGGTAAAGTGATACTTGTTTCAGTAGCTTCAACAATTGTATCGATAGTTAAAGTATCACTAGCTAACTTAATCTTATCTTCATCTGTTAACTCTTTACCGACAATATCGCTAGCAGAGGTAATAAGTAATTGAGGCTTAGCTGTTCCATAACCATAAAGAGTAACTAAACCAGTCAAAGTAACTTCTGAACCAGTAGGAAGATTTTGAATAGCTGTATTAATAGCTTCAAACTCATCTTCAGAAATAATACCATTATTGATTCTAGCAGTTACTTCAACATCGTCAGCCGTGATAACAAAATTATATGCTTTACTATAGCTATCAGGCTTTGTATAAACTGTACCGATAATTGTTGAACGGCTTCCATAATAAGGTAAAGAAGCATCTCTATTTAACATATCAGCACCAGTTAACTGATTAGTTGTAGCGGTACATTTTTCATCAGAAACAACACAATATTCAATATCTTTAAGTTCAATAACACCGGTAGCATATTGAGTCTTAAAGCCACCGACCTCATATGTTTCACCTAATTGAACAGGGAATAAAGCGGTATCTTGTCCATAAACATAATAGCCGTCAACACCATCTTGAAGATAATAGTTAACTTTTCCCTCATCTTCAGGTTCAATAAATGTAACAACACCTTTAATCTTTAAAGGAGTATCATCAGCACAGTTGACATATTCATCGTGAGTAGCAAAGTCCATATTAGCAAAGTCTTCACTAGGATCGATAGTAGGAGTAATAACTGTAATCTCTACACTATCAGAAATAGTTGCATCAACATCACTAGTGGCAGTAATAGTAACTTTACCTTCAGCAATACCGCGAACTGAACCAGAAGGTGAAACAGTTGCGATAGTTTCATCAGAAGTAGACCAAGTAACTTCTTGGCTAGCTTCACTAGGATTGACAGTAGCAGTTAAAGAGATGGTTGAACCAATTTCAACTTCGGTAGTAGAAGAAGTGATAGTTAAAGATTCTGGATCAACTGTAACAACAGGAGCCTCTTCAATAATGAGTAAGAAAGTTCCTGATACAGCAGTGTCAACAGTGCTAGTCGCAGTGATTGTAACTTGTCCAACATTAACAGCAGTGACTAAACCATTCTCAGAAACAGTGGCAACTTCATCATCAGAAGAAGACCAAGTTACGGAAGAATCAGCTCCTTCCGGATAGACAGTAGCAGTCAATTTAAGAGTTTGACCAACTGTAATACTTGTGACATCGCCTTCAGCAGTGATAGCGATTGTTGTCGGATCAACTTCAGCGGGTGTTGAAGTAGAATCAGAAACGGAAGTAGAGGGAGGAGTTGTCGGATTAGTTGTGGAAGAAGTTTCTTGACAACCAGTCAAAAGCAGAGCAAGAGCAAAGAGAGTAACATATTTCTTATGCATGGATATCTCCTTTCAAAAATACTCGTATCCGTAAATATATTATTATAAAAATAAATAATGAAATCAATATGAAAAAATTTTCATAAAATAGTGGGACTGAAATTGTTAAAAAATATTTATTTTTCCGCTAAAAAGAGCAAAAAATGTTAAATAGATATTTACAATTTTTTAATCATATTTTTATATATTTTTTATAAGCTAAAATGCTATTTTGTAATAAAAATTTATAAATAATATGACCATATAAAAATATATAGAATAATAATAACTTAAAAGTTGTTTACTTCTAATTATAAAAAATAAATCGTTACTCTTTTCTCGCACCAAAAAGTTCGTTTAAACGAGCGTGGGCATTATTATCAGAGAAGAGCATAATCTTATCGCCAGGTAAAATCTTTGTTTTTCCATGAGGGATTAACATATTTTCACCACGATAAATAGCAATCATCAAACAAGAAGAAGGCAATTTAATATCTGACAATTCTTTACCTACAACCAAAGAATGCTCAGAGACTAATATTTGAATAATAGCATAGCCACCTCTAGATAGTTGCATCAAAGTCATAAGAGATTTCATCGACATCTCTTCGACAACCATATGAGAAATAATATCTGCTTGATTAATTGATGCATCGACTCCCATTCTAAGATTAAACAACCAAGAATTAACAGGATTATTAACTCTAGCGATAACACGAGGAGCTTGGAATTCAAATTTAGCGACCATCGAAGCAACTAAATTTGCTTCATCTTGACCAGTTACACAAGTTACAACATCAGCTTTAGCACAGCCTGCATCCTCTAAAGCGATAGGAGAAGTACCATCACCAAAAATAACATGCTCTTCACCATATTTAGTTATAAGCATATCGTAACGTTTTCTCTGCTGTTCAATAATCACAAAATCACAATCATTTTTAGAAAGAAGATCAGCCATATACATACCAATCTGGCCACCGCCGATAATAATTACTTTCATATTCTTCCTCCTATAATCCTAAGACATTCTTAAGTTTAAATTTCTTTTTTACATCGACAGAGAAGTATAAAACATCACCAGTCTTTACAATATCACCCGGTTTAGGGACAAAGGAAATTTTATCGCGAGCAATAGCGATAAGAGCATATTCACCTTCAGAACAAAGTTCCTCATAAGTAGCTCCTTCAACTGCGATAGTTGCGATGATTCTGACTAATTCTGTATCACCTTTATCGCCGATTAAAGTAATATCATCCATCTTCTCATAACTTAAAAGCTCAATAACACGATCAACACCATAGCTTGTTGTTGAAAGAGTCTTAATTCCTAATGATTCAACAACTTTAACACGAGTAGGATCATATAAACGAGCTAAAACAAGAGGAACAAGATAGATATCTTTAGCAATCTTACCTGCAAGAACGTTGATTTTATCAGAGTCAGTAGTACAGATTACAGCATCTTGGAATTGAATGCCTGCCTCTTCTAAGACTGCCTTATCAAATCCGACTCCGACAATCAGATTTCCATTAAATTCACTGCCTAAAAGAGAAAAACTTTCACTGTTTTTATCGATGACAGTTACATCGTTACCCTTAGAGTAAAGCTCCATCGCAATAGCTGAACCTAAGCGCCCACATCCAATCACAATCGCTTTCATCTTTGACCCCTTTCTAATTTTCTTTTATCGTGCTTTCTTAATATAAATTTTCTAAATTCATCTAGAGCAATAACAATAACAGGAAGACAAATAATAACTAAAAATGTCTGCCACGAGTAAATGCCATATCCTTCAAAGATTTCTTCATTCACCCAAGGGCAAAAACCAACTAATAAGATTAAAGCTATTTCAAAAATAATCGAATAATTCATCATCTTATTAGAGAACAAGCCGATCTTAAAGATAGATTCTTTTTCTGTTCGACAATTCATACCTAAACCTATCTGACAGAAAACAATCGAAGTTAATACTACCATCGTTGAAGACATCCATAAACGGTTCATTTCTAAATTATCACTCGGGAAGAAGAGAGTAAAAGGCATATTTCTTTCTAAACAAGTAAAGAGAGTAAATAAGAAGTAAACACCTAAAGATAAGATTGTTGTACATAATCCATAGATAAAAACATTACCCATGAATTTCTTATTAATAATATGCTCGCTTCTATCGCGCGGCTTCTGTTTCATAATATCAGCTGTCGGTTTCTCTTGTCCTAAAGCTAAAGCCGGTAACAAATCTGTACCTAAATCGATCAAGAGAACTTCCATAATTGATAATAACTGCGGGACAAAGCCATAAGAAAGTAGAGGTAAAAGGAAGGGAATAGCTTCAGGAATATTAGAGTTAATGATGTACTTCATCGATTTTTTAATATTAGCATAAACCATTCTACCCTCTTTAATCGCTGAAACTATCGAAGTGAAATTATCATCAGTGATAATCATATCGGCAGCATCTTTAGCAACATCAGTGCCAGTTATACCCATAGCAACACCGATATCAGCTTTCTTTAAAGCGGGAGCATCATTGACGCCATCGCCAGTAACTGCAACAACTTCACCTAATTCTTGTAAACAAGAGACGATTCTATATTTCTGCTCAGGAGCCATACGAGCGAAAATAACTTCACCTTTAAGTTTCTCTTTTAAATCTTCATCGCTCATCTCAGATAATTCACCGCCGGTTATAACAGTAATATTATCACTAGTAGCGATACCGATCAATTTAGCTATCGCTAAAGCCGTTAAACCATAATCGCCTGTGATCATAATAACTTTAATACCGGCTTGATGGCACTCTTCGATCGCAGCTTTAATACCTTCTCTAGGTGGATCTTGCATCGCTTGTAAGCCAACAAACACCATATTCTGTTCAATCAGTTCAGGAGTATAGTCAGATAAAGCGACAGGAAGATTATCATCTTTACCTAAAAAACGATAAGCCATACCTAAAACACGAAGACCATTTTTTGCATAATCATCATTAGCTTTCATCGCTTTTTTAATATCTTCCGCCTCAATAGGACGAACTTTACCATCATCTAAAATAAAACTACATTTTTCTATAACTTCTTTAGGAGCTCCTTTTGTATAAGCGATTCTTTGAGCACCATTATATGCCATTTCTAATTGATGAATAGTTGTCATCATCTTACGAACAGAATCAAAATTCAATTCGCGGATACGAGGAGTAAGATTTAATTGATTGCCCGCAGCAACTAAACCTTTTTCAGCAGAAACTAATAAACAAGCTTCTGTCGGATCACCTAAAACAACATAATGCGGGTTAGCGCTCTTCTCATCTGGAGGAAGAAGTCTAGCATCATTACATAAAGCGCCTATAGTTAAAAGTACTTTTAAAGTAGGATTGCTAGTACCATCTTGCTTATGCCCATTTTTATCAGCAATGAAACCATCTGAAGAATATCCATTTCCTGAGACACTCATCACTCCCGTTGAAAGATAAATACTCTTAACTGTCATCTCATTCTTTGTTAATGTACCAGTTTTATCAGAGCAAATAACTGTTGCTGAACCTAATGTTTCAACAGAAATTAAGGATTTAACTAAAGCTCCCTCTTTAGCTATTCTTTGCACGGCTTTTGCTAAAGAAAGAGTAACAATAGGAGAAAGACCTTCTGGAATAAAAGCGACGATCATACCTAAAGCAAAAACAAATTGAGTTAAGTACAAACTAGGATCAGTAAAGCTACCTTTTAAACCATTGATAACAATACCTAAAACGAAAGTGATAATACCGACTGTAAAAGCGATAAAAGAAATAGTTTTTGTAACATGAGAAATTTCCTCATCAAGCGGTGATTTTTTTCTTTTAATATCTTGAGTAAGAGAAGCGATTTTTCCAAACTCAGTATTCATGCCTGTAGAGATAACGACACAACGAGCTGAACCTGTTGAAACAGAAGTACCAGCAAAAACCAAATTTTTTGCACCGACTATCGAATCTAGTTTTTCTGTTATCGGAGCAAGGTTTTTACGGGCAGGAGTAGCTTCACCATCTAATGCTGATTGAGTACAAGTTAAATCGTCACACATCAAAATTCTTGCATCTGCAGAAATCCTATCTCCTTCAGCTAAAATAAGAATATCTCCTGGAACTAAATCTTCACTATTTATTCTTTTCTCTTCACCATCTCTAATAACACGAGAATATGAAGGTAACATCTTAGCTAAAGAATCGGTCATCTTTCCCGCTTTAAACTGCTGCATAAATGAAAAGACACCGTTGATGATGTTAACTAAATAAATTGCAATAGAAAGGTAAAGCATCGAGGGATCGATTAAAACGCCTATCGATTTATTTGGGTCGTATTCACCGATAAAAGAAGAAACTAAGGATATTGTTCCTGCAACCCATAAAAGAATAGCTAAAGGAGAAATAAAATTAGAGAGAAATACTTTATATAAAGGTACTTTCTTCTCTTTTTTAATTATATTTTCACCATATTGTTCTTTTCTTTTTTTAGCTTCGTCCTCGCTCAATCCTTGAGCTGAAGTGTGCAATAAAGAATAGACTTGACGTGGATATAACGAAATTATTTTTTCTATTTCTTTCTTTTCCATTTCATAACTCCTGAAGATGAATAAGCAAACAACAGACTTATTTTATAACGAATAAAGATAAATAAAAAGGGGCACAGGATTGGGTTTAAATACTAATGTCTTAATTTTTTACCATAAGAATTATGCTAATTTTAAAAAAAGAGACTTATCAAAAAAATAAAAAAAGTGATAAAATAATAATGCAAAGTTTTTCTTTATATATTAATACTTCACAAACATAATTTGCAGGTTAGGGGCTTAATATGTTTAAAATTGGGGATAAGGTAGTCAACATTCATGGCAAGGTGTTTGAGATTATCGGTGTAGAAGAAAAAGATTACGGTTCAGGTAATAATTCTTATTTTGTTTTATCACCCTTTTTTCAATATGATTTCATCCAGGGATCTAAAGCCTATGTCCCTGTCGATAAAGCCGATTCTTTATTAAGAACTGTTATGAAAAAAGATGAAGCAATAAAATTTATCGATAGTTTTGATAATTTAGATACTCTTTCTAACGTATCCTACCACGAAAGAAAAACAATGTTCCAAAATTTAATCTCTTCAGGTTCAAGAACCGCTATGTTTACAGTAATTAAGTCTTTACTTTGCTATAAAAAAGAAAGAGCAAAAATAAATAAACCATTTTCGGATTATGATAGAAAGCTTTTAACAAATCTTTCGACAATAATTAAAAATGAATTATCTTTATCTTTAAACTTGAAAGTTGAAGAGGTCCCAAATTTTGTAAATACTCGTTTAGGTAAAAAAATACTTGACTGATGAACTCATTAAATGAATTAAATTGGTTTCCTGGCCACATGAAAAAAGCTCTAAACCAGGTAGCTGAAAAACTAAAAAACGTCGATGGTGTAATCGAGATCGGTGATAGCCGAGCTCCTTTTTCTTCTTTCCCAAATTATCTTGATAAAATCACTAAAGATAAGATTAAAGTTTATGCGTTTTCCCATGGCGAAAATGCTGATCCTCAAAAGTTTATAAATCAAATAAAAAAATATGAGGCCATGGGTATCAAAACATTTTCTTTCGATTTTAGACAAGAAAAAGAATGTAGGCCTCTTTTAGATTATTTATCTTCAATTAAAACAAGTAAAGACGAAAAATATCTTAAAAACAACTTTCCATTACCTGATAAAAAATTTATGATACTAGGCATACCTAATGTCGGTAAATCTACACTTATCAATACTCTTTCTAAAAAAAGAAAAGCTGCGGTTGAAAATAAACCTGGTAAAACAAGAGCTCAACAGCTCATCCGCGTTTCAGAAAAAATATATATTGTTGATACTCCAGGAATCTTAGAACCAAATTATGAGGATAAAGAAGTCATAACTAAATTAGCTATTTTAGGTTCAGTTAAATTTGATATCCTTCCTCTAGTAGCTTTAACTGACCATTTTTTAAACTTTTTAAGAGAAAAATATCCTTCCTCATTAACTTCCTTTTATGATATCGATATCTCTGGAACTGAAGAGAGTGTGTTTTTAAATATTGCCCAAAAAAGAAATTATCTTTTAAAGGGTGGCATCTATGATTCAATAAGAGCGAGGAAAAACTTAATCGATGAATTTAGAAAAGGCACTTTAGGAAGGATCTCACTAGATGAATGAATTATTTAATTATGATAAAAGAATAAGAAAATACCATCATGTCACTAATATCTTAGGTATCGATGAAGCTGGTAGAGGTCCTTTAGCTGGCCCTTTAGTTGTCGCCAGCTGTGTTTTACCTCTCGATTTTAATAATGACGATATTAACGACTCAAAAAAGATAACTGATAAAAAAAGAAGAGAACTTTATGAATTAATTAAAAAAAACGCTTTAGCTTACGATATCAAAATCGTCCCGATTGAAAGGATTGATGAAATAAACATATTAGAAGCTGATCGTGAAGCTATGAAAAATTCTTTTTTAGATATAAAGAAAAAAATTGATGTCGATTATATGATCACAGATTATATGAATATTAAAATAGATGTCCCTCTTTTATCGATGGCAAAAGCTGATGCCACTTCTCTATCAGTCGCTTGCGCTTCTATTCTTGCTAAAGTAACTAGAGATAACTTGATGATCGAACTAGATAAAAAATATCCCGATTATCATTTTAAAAATAACAAAGGCTATGCTACAAAATATCACCTACAAGCTTTAGAAAAATATGGCTTTATTAAAGGGATTCATAGATTATCTTTTGAACCAGTAAAGAGTATGAATGAAGGAGTAAAACAACTATCTCTTTTTGAAATTAATAAATAATATCTTCTCTCCATCCAAATAGTAGTGGAGGTAAATATGATTCACACTGCTAGAGAGATAATACTCGCCCTATCATATCACTGCGATGGTGAATGGGAAAAAATTTATAATATTCTAAAAACCAAAGAAAAGATTTCTGATGAAGATATTCTTCGTTACAACCAAAAAAATAAGGCCCAGTATATTTCAATAATTGATTCGAATTATCCTATTAAATTTAAAAGAAATTATAGACCACCTTTTATAATTTATTATTATGGGAACATTGAACTATTAAATAAATATCCTATTCTTACTACCATAGGAACAAGAAACCCTTCTAATTATCAAGTGAAAGAAAGCAAAAAACTCATTTCCGAAACAATAGATAAAATGAATAAAAAAGTTACTATTCTTTCAGGGATGGCTAAAGGATTAGATAAAGAGATGATGGATGTTGCAATCAACAAAGGTAGTCCTCTTATCAGCATAATAGCATCTGGTATCGATGACCCCTACCCGCACGAAAATAGATATATTTATGATTATTGTAAAAGTGAAAAAGGATTAGTCATCTCAGAATATCCTAGTTCAATCCAAGCTAAAAAAGAAAATTTTACATTTAGAAATCGCCTTTTAGCATCATTAGGTGATGTTATATTTGTTGGAGGAGGAAAACAAAGGTCAGGAACTAGTTCAACCTGCAATCAAGCACTAGAATTAAATAAAGACATTCTCGCTCTCCCCTGCCATAATGATGAGGAGAATTACACTAATCAACTGATAGCTGATGGAGCAAAAATAGTCTTAAGCAGTCAAGATATCATAGACTCTCTAAAAATCTTCTTAGCATAGCTAAGAAAAAAATATTCTCTTGACAATCGCCACCTTGACTAAAATAATATGTGGATTAAAGGATCGGTGAAAGATTTTTATGAAACTTATAATTGTTGAATCTCCACATAAAAGTGATACTATCAGTAAATTTTTAGGAAGCGAATATAAAGTCATGGCTTCTAAAGGCCATATTCGTGATTTAGCTTCCTCAGGTAAAATGGGTTTAGGTGTCGATGTTGATAATAACTTCCAACCCCGTTACATTATCTCCTCTGATAAAGCAAGCATCATCAAGGAATTAAAAAAAGCGGTCAGCAAAGCAGATGATGTTTATTTAGCAACTGACCCTGATAGAGAAGGAGAAGCTATCTCCTGGCATTTAGCCCAAGTTTTAAATCTTGATGTTAAAACAACTAAAAGACTAGAATTCCACGAAATAACTAAAAATGCTATTTTAAAAGCTTTAGACAATCCTAAAACCATCGATATGAACCTTGTCCGCTCTCAAGAAACAAGAAGGATTATCGATAGATTGATGGGATTTAGATTATCCAACATCTTGCAGAAAAAAATCTCGTCGCGAGCTGGAGGACGTGTTCAGTCTGTTGTTCTTCGCTTTGTTGTCGATAAAGAAAAAGAGATTCAAAATTTCGTCCCTGTTGAATACTGGACCATAAAAGGAACTTTTAAGGATGAAAATAAAGTTCTAGAATGCGATCTTTCTTCCTATAAAAATAAACCTATTAAGATAAATAATGAGGAAGAAGCTGATAATATAATCAAAAACTTACCAGAAACATTTTCCATCAGCAATATTAAAAAAGAGCGTCGCAATCGCGAACCTAAAGCTCCCTTCATCACTTCTACTCTTCAACAAGACGCTTACAGCCAATTCCATTTTTCAACAAAGAAAACTTCTTCAATAGCCCAAAGGCTTTATGAAGGTATTGAGATAAATGGTGTTCCTACTGGTCTTATCACTTATATGAGAACAGACTCCATCAGGCTTTCTGATGAGTTTAAAACTGCTGCCATTGAAAAAATAAAGAAAGACTATGGTGAACAATATGTCGGTAAAGGAAAAGTACAAAAGGCTAGTAAAAATGTCCAAGATGCCCATGAAGCTATTCGCCCTACCGATTTAAATTTAACACCAAGTTCTATAAAACAATACCTCAGCAAAGATGAATACTCTCTTTATACAATGATTTATGAAAGAGCTCTTTCTTCTTTGATGAGCGCAAGAGTAGACGACATAACTACCATTTATCTTGAAGGAAATGACTATACTTTCTCTTGCTCAGGTTCTACTTTGGTCTTCGATGGTTATTATCGCATCTATAAAAAATATGAAGAGAAAGAAGAAAAAGTTGAACTTCCAGTAGTTGAGTTAAATGAGCAATTCTCTAAAGAAAAAATCGAAAAAACTCAACACTTTACAAAGGCACCTACCCGTTACAATGAAGGTAAACTTGTCAAAGTTATGCAAGAAAATGGTATCGGTCGTCCATCTACTTATGCCTCAACCATAACTAATCTTCTCAATCATAAATATGTTGAAAACACAAAAACTTATTTGATACCTACCGAACAAGGAATAATCACAACCGAGGTCCTTGAAGAACACTTCACTAAATATATGGACGTCTCATATACTGCTAAGATGGAGACTGCTTTAGATGAAATTGCAGAAGGAAAAATAGATGAAATCAAATTATTAAGCGACTTTTGGACTGAATTCCAAACATACTTTGCTCAAGCTGAAAAAGATATGAAGAAGATTCCTCCCAAAGAAGTTGGAAGAAATTGTCCTATCTGTAATTCACCTTTAGTTGTTCGTCACAGCCGTTATGGTGATTTTGTAGGTTGCTCAAATTATCCTCAATGCACTTATATTGAAAAGAAAGAAAATGTTATCATCGATCATAAGTGCCCGCGCTGTGGTTCTGACCTTGTTAAAAGAAAAGGTAAAAGAGGGGAATTTATCGGCTGTTCTAACTATCCTAAATGCACCTATATGGAGTCATTAGATGGTAAAGAGATCGACAATACTAAAAAACCAGTTGTTATACCAGAAGATGCTCCTCTTTGTCCAAAATGTAAAACTGGTCATTTGATTGAAAAGAAAAATCGTTTTGGAAAAACTTTTGTTGGATGTTCAAATTATCCTAAATGTAATTACATTCAAAAAGAAAAGAAAGAAAAAGACAAATAAAAGAAGCTTTTTGATAAAATTATCTTGTGAACCGCATCGAAAAAATCGCTGATCAAGATTTAAATGATTTTCTAATCTACCTAAAAAAGGTTTTAAACTATTCACATTTCACTGCGATATCTTACGGAGAAGATATCACCAGGTTTTTAGAATTTCTAAAAAAG
Organism: uncultured Bacilli bacterium; assembly: GCA_944349335.1. Taxonomy (GTDB): domain Bacteria; phylum Bacillota_I; class Bacilli_A; order RFN20; family CAG-288; genus Enterosoma. Next base: position 856,487 of record CALVMW010000001.1, on the reverse strand, counting down.
GCGAATATCTCTAAAAAAGAAGTAAATAAAGATATTATCCGTACCTTCATCCTAGAAGAAATAAACTCGGGATTAGAGAAAATATCTATCAAAAGAGGAATCTCTGCATGCCGTCACTTTTATCTATATCTGCATAGATATAAAGACTATGAGGATAACCCTTTCGAAGCAATTACTTCTTTAAAAGCGACCCATAAACTTCCCGAATTTTTAACTTTTGAAGAGATAAATGAATTTTTAGAAAGCAATAAAAAAAGGATAGATAAATTAAAAGATCGCGATCAAGCTATCTTAGAACTTTTCTTTTCCTCAGGATTAAGAGTATCTGAACTAGTTGATTTAACTTTAGAAGATATTAATTTTGAAGACAGGTTATTAAGAGTTAAAGGAAAAGGAAATAAAGAAAGAGAAGTTCCTTTTTCTAACACCTGCAAAGAAGCTTTAATTCACTATGTTAAAGACCTTAGGATAAAACTTATTCATTCCGAGGAAGAAAGGCATGTTTTCATCAATTCTCGAGGAGAAAAATTAACTTCTCGCGGCGTAGAATATATAGTGAAAAAAGCCAAAGAAAAAAGTGGTTTTAATTTAAAAGTTCATCCCCATATGCTCAGGCATTCCTTTGCTACTGAACTATTAGCTAATGGAGTAGATTTAAGAGTGATTCAAGAATTTTTAGGACATTCTTCAATTAAAACAACAGGTATTTATACCCACATAACTAATGAAGAATTAAAACAGGTTTATAAAGAGTGTCTACCAGTGATAAGGAGAGAAAAATGAATAAAGCAGTTATTTTTGATTTCAATGGAACCATGTTTTTTGATGAAGATAAACACATAAAATCATGGTATGAGTACGCTTATCAAAAATTTGGCGTTAAATTAAAAGATGAAGATTTCATCTATCATATCCACGGGCATTCAAATGACGATATCTTAGAATTTTTAACAGGAAGAAAATTCACACTAGAAGAAACATTAAAATGCGCTGAGGAAAAAGAACTATACTATCAGAAACTATGTGAAGAAGATAAAGAGAATCTTCATCTAGTAACTGGATTAGAAAATTTTTTAACACTCTTAAAGAAAAACGATATTAAGATTGCCATCGCAACTGCATCGATGAAGCCTAATGTCCTTTGGTATATTAAAACTTTTGATTTATATCGTTTTTTTGATGATTCTAATATCATCTATGACGATGGTACTTTATCAAAAGGAAAGCCTGATCCCATGATCTATAATAGAGCTTTAGAGGCTATCAAAGCTAATAAAGAAGACACGATCGTTTTTGAAGACGCCCTTTCTGGCATTCAAAGTGCCTATAATGCTCATGTAGGTATGATCGTCCAAGTTGATGATATCAGAAGAAAAAACCAGATCGGATTTCAACCCGAATGTAAATATTTAATAAACGACTTCACTTCTTTGCCGAATGGCATCTATGAATTTTTAAAAATTAATACAAAATAAAAATTAAAAAGCCTTTAAATTACACGCTTTTTCAATTATACTATTCATGTGATAAGCATGATAAACTTTCTTGCAACTAGCGCTATATTTCAAACTATCAAAGATAATTTCCAATCATTAAATTATCTTCTTAATTTTTCTATTTGCACTGCTTTAATTTTGATAGTAAGTTTATTTATTGCTATAAAAACTAAAAGGCTCTTCACCTCCTTATTCTATGTTTTTATTGATTTAGTCTTTATCATTTCTCTCATCTTCTCACTAGATATGGTGTCGATCACTTCTCTTGTACTATATGCTATCATGAGTATCATCTTTAGTTTTATTAACTCAGGTATATTAAGAAAATACGTCGCTACTCCTTTAAAGAATTACCATACTGATAAAAAAGTAAAGAATGGTAAATATGATATTGAAAAATTGATAAGGGATGTGACAACTGCTACTAAATGGTTAAGCACTAATAAAGTCGGTGCTCTTATGACTTTTGAGAAAAAACAACCTTTGGATGATTTCTTAAAAAATGGAATTACTATCAATGCTCCCTTCTCTCCTGAATTAGTGGAAACAATCTTCTTTGAAGGGACAAGACTACACGATGGTGCTATAGTTATCCGCGATAATATGATTGTGGCCGCTACTGTTATGTACCCGGCTTCTAATAAAATATTACTTGGTAAAGTTGGAGCTAGACATAGAGCTGCTTTAGGTATCTCTGAAGTGACCGATTCAATAACTGTTGTTGTTTCTGAAGAGACAGGAAGTATCTCTATCGCTCACGGCGGTATGTTAGATACCATAAAAACTGACGAATTTGAAAGAGTATTTAGAAATCAGATTGCTGAATAAGCAATCTTTTTTTTTATTTTATAACATAAAATTTTTTTATATGCTAAAATCAAAATAACATTTAGGAGGTAGTTATGTCGACACCACACAATGAAGCAAAAGTAGGCGATTTCGCTAAGACAGTCTTGATGCCAGGGGATCCTTTACGTGCTAAATTTATTGCTGAAACCTTTTTAAAAGATTATCGTCAAGTGAACTCTGTTCGCAATATGCTCGCTTTCACTGGCTATTACAATGGTAAAAAGGTCTCTGTTATGGGTTCGGGTATGGGTATGCCTTCTATTGGTATTTACTCTTATGAACTTTATACCCATTATGATGTTGATAGAATTATCCGCATAGGAACAGCTGGTTCAATGAATAAAGATCTTGAATTATTTGATCTTGTCATCGCTAGCGGTGCTTGCACCAATTCTAATTGGATTCAACAATATGATTTACCTAAAGGAACTTTTTCAGCTATCGCTGATTATTCAACTTTAGAAGCTGCTGTAAATTCTGCAAGAAAACGTAATTATCGTTATAAAGTAGGCAACATATTATCTTCTGATAACTTCTATAATGATCAAGAAGCCAAGTGGAAAAAATGGGCGAGCATGGGTGTTTTATGCGTAGAGATGGAAGCCTATGCCTTATATTCAACTGCTGCTTCTTTAAATAAAGAAGCTTTAACTATCTGCTCTATATCTGACTCCTTTATCACTCATAAGGAAACAACAAGTGAAGAAAGAGTTACTTCTTTTACTCACATGATGGAAGTAGCTTTAGATTGCATCAAAGAATAATATGTTTCTCGGCATCTTTTTGACGATCTTAACTATTATTGTCATCTTATTACTAATTTTTCTTTTCTTCTATCCAGAAATAAGAACCTATTTTGAAAGAAAAAATTATCGTCAAAAAGTGTATAAGATTCTTTATTATTACGCAGAAGAGAAAGATTTTTTACTTATCAACAATGTAGCTATCGATAAAGATACATCCTTTGATCACATACTTTTTGGAGATAAATATGTCTATATAATTAAAGATATTTCTTATCAAGGGGCACTCTATGGCAATAGCCAAGATAAAAATCTTCTTAATAAAGATCAAAAAGGACAGATTACAAAGATTGAAAATCCTTCTTTAAAAAATAAAACTAACATAAAGTCTCTTTTAGAGAAACTTAATATCAAAGACGATAGCCATATTTTTGTTTCTGTCGTCTGTTGTAATAATTCACTGATTTTAAGTCCTACTATCCAGAAAAAAGAGCAAGGTGACCTCTTTTTAAAAGTTAAGGATTTAGAAAAAACGATCAAAGAAGCCGAAAAAGATAAAGTTATGACATTGGATAGCAAAGGAAATGAAGAACTAATTCAATATCTTAAAAAAATCAGTGATAAAAACAAGGAGTAATAATGAAAAAACTCACCCTAGAAGTAAAAGGAATGTATTGTTCCCATTGTTCAAAAGCTGTTGAAAATGCCTTAAAAGAAGCTGGAATCGACTCTAAAGTTGACCTTACACATAATAAAGTCAGTTTTTCATATGATGATGAAAAATATTCTTTACCCTATTTAGCTCGCTTAGTAAAAAGAGCTGGTTATACTTTAGTTATCGATGATAAAAAGAAATTTGACTACAACAAGATTTTAGTCCCTGTTTCAATTATCATCCTTATTTTTACAATACTCGGTATGGTTCATCATATGGGAGCTGATATTCCTTTCTTCTTCTACTTTGGAAATGATTTAGCTTTTTTAATCTATGCCACTATCGCTATAATTGTCCTAGGCATACCATTTATGATCAGAGCCTTTAAAGCTCTTCGCTATAAAAATATCGGCATGGATTTTTTAATTTTCTTCTCATCATATATAAGTTATTTTTTATCACTATACATCTTTATTATCAATACACGAAATGGATATCTACCATACCAGATGAACCATGGACAAAGCGGATATATGATGACGTATTTTGATACTACTTGTATGATTTTATCTATCATCACTTTAGGGCACTTGTTAATAGATAAAATCAAAATAAAAGCAGATAAAAATTATCAAAAAGCTGTCATTGAGCCTCCAAAATATGCCAATGTTGTCTATGGTAATGAAATTGAAAAGATCGATGTTGATCACGTTGATAAAGGAGATATATTAAAAGTATTAGCCGGTGAAACTATTCCTGTCGATGGAAAAATAATCGAAGGTGAAGGTTTAATTGATGAAAGCTCCATGACGGGAGAGTCTCGCCAAAGATTAGTAAAAGCTGATGATAATATCTTAGGCGGCACTATGCTTGTCTCTGGTCCTATCAAGATGAAAGCGGAAAAGATCGCTCTCGATTCTCTTTATTCTTCTATTATTAACGAAAGTTATGTTCTTGATCAAAAGAAAGGAAGACTTTCAAGAATATCTGATAAAATAGCTTCTATTTTTACTCCTACTATCATCGTAATAAGTATCATCGGCTTTTTTATCGCTTATCTCGCTTTAAAGAAAAATATTGAAGATAGCATTATTACAGCTGTATCTGTTTTAGCTATCTCTTGTCCCTGTGCTTTTGGTCTTGCAGTTCCTATCTCTTCTTATTCAGGTTATGATTGCGCTTTAAATCATGGTGTTCTTTTCAAAACAGGAGATACTTTTGAAAAAGTAAAAAAAGTAAAAGCTGTTATTTTTGATAAAACAGGCACATTAACTAAAGGTGAATTAAAAGTCATTGATATGATTGGGAAAGATGAATATTTTTCTTTAGTCAAAGCGATTGAAGAAAATTCACTTCATCCTCTTTCTCTTGCCATTCAAAAAGCGATAAAAACCTCTAGTGAAATTGACTCTAAAGAAGTCAGTGAAATTCCCTCTTTAGGATTAAAATACAAAAACTACATTGTTGGAAGTTATAAGACTATTGAAAATAAAGAGATAAAAGAAGAATATAAAGCCTTTATTGAACATAATAAAGATGCTTCTCTAGTTTTTTTTTCAAATGATGTAGAAGTTTTAGCTATCTTTGCCTTAGATGATGTTTTAGCTGATGACGCTAAAGAAACTATCGCTAGCTTAAAAGCTGAAAATATTAAATGCTATATGTTGACTGGTGATAAAAAAGAATATGCCTTGAAGATGGCTAGAGAAGTCGGTATCGATGAGGATAAAGTTTATTATGAGGCTGATCCCAAAAATAAAGCTGAAATACTTCGGGAAATTAAAGAAAAAGATCACTTCACCTGCTATATCGGAGATGGAATTAACGACACTTTAGCTTTAAAAGAAAGCTCTTTATCTTTCGCTTCCTATAAAGCTAGTGAAGTCGCTTGTTCTTCAGCAGATGCTCTATTATTAAAACCTGAATTATATAATATTGTTTACGCTTTAAATATTTCCAAAAAGACTTACTTAAATATAATCGAAAACTTTATTTGGGCGATAGCTTATAACATCGCGATGATTCCTTTAGCCATAATGGGAATCATTCCAACTTATCTTTGTGCGACTTTGATGATTGTATCTAACTTGACATTGACACTTAATTCGTTAAGAATAAAGTTCTATAAACCAAGTAAAAGGAGGAAAAAAAGATGACCATTATTAAAGTAGAAGACATGCATTGTGAGCATTGTAAAATGAACATTGAAAAAGCATTAAAAAGAAAAGGGATAAGTGCTGATATTAATTTAGAGAAACATACTGTCTCTTTAGAAGATGAAAAAGCTAATGAAGCTATGGAGGTTATTAAAGAAGCGGGTTATACTCCTACTATTTAATTTAAAGATAATTAAATTATCGACATAAAAGATAATTTTATGTTGATTTATATTTTTGATTTTATGTTATTATGTTTGTGAAAGGTTTTTGTGTGCATTATGAGTAACGATTTTAAAAAGAACTTTAAAGAAAGAAGAAATAACGCCTTAAAAGGCTCATTGATTGATATTGCTCTATTATTACTTCCTATTATTATCATCATGCTTCTTTTAAATTTAACATTGATAGGTGTATTTATCCCTCTATTACTTCTTTATTTTTCTCTCCCTATGTTTTATACCATTGTAAAAAGACTCACTTTTAAAGTGACCCGCATCGGTAAAAAAAACTTTTCTTTTGCTGATGGGTATAAAGCCTTTTTTAAAGGTTCTGTCGGTGGTATATTTGGAGTTATCTCAACTTTATTTTTTACTGTCGCTTTAATCCTCATCTTCTCCTTAATTTTATCTCCAGCCTTTGATGCTATATTTAATCTTTATCCTGAAGCAGTAAACTTTATTAACGCTTATAACGAAATGACGACAGTAAGCGAGCTTATTAACCTTATTCAAACTTCGGCTTCTGCTTTAACTAAACCTTTTATCATAATTGTTGGTATTATCGCTTTTATTCCTTCACTATACCTCTACTTTTTTGCTTTTAATAATAATCTTATCCATCATCATATCTGCTCTATTGTTTTACCTGATATCGATAAAAATCTTTCAGCTAGTCAAGCCCGCGCTCTTTCTCGAGCAAGCTTTTCGAAAGTTATTATCTCTAAAGTTTACGCTAATGCATTTAAAACATCTTGGCCTTACTTATTAGTTTATATTATCCTTTATGGTTTATCCTTATACGGCATGACTTTTGCTAATACTGATAATACCTATGTTATGTTTTTACTAGTGATGGTTACTCCTTCATTATCTGCTCTATATGGTTTCATTCTTAACTATTTTGTCCTTTTAAATGAGCTTTCTATTGTTGAAGAATTAAAAGACAATCTATTAAACGATATGCCTGAGCAATTAAAAGTTTCTATTTATCAGACATATTGCAATCCAAGTTATATTCATGGAGAAGAATCCTCTGCTAGAGGATGCTTTGTTCCTGCTCCAAACTATCAAAAAGAACAACAAACATATACTGCTTATCAACAGCCTAAAGAAAAGGAAGCAGATACTGAGAAAAAAGACGAAAATTATGAAGATCCACAAGGCGTAGTAATCGATCTCAGTGAAAAAAAGGAGAGCGATGATAAATGATTGCTGTCGGTATAGATATCGGTTCTACGACGATTAAAGTCGTAGTTTTAGATGATGAAGATAAAGTTATCTACTCTACTTATAAAAGACATTATTCAAAGATTGCTGAAAAACTTGAAGAAGTTTTAAGCGATTTAAAAAAGGATATTTTAAAAGGTCAAACTAAAGTTCACCTATCTTTCTCTGGTTCTGCTGGTATGGGTATAGCAGATTCTTTACATCTACCATTTTCTCAAGAAGTCTATGCTACAAGAGAAGCTACTAAAAGATTTTATAAAGATACTGACTGCATCATCGAATTAGGCGGAGAAGATGCAAAAATATTATTTTTAAATGGTAGTGTCGAAGTTAGAATGAACGGAACTTGCGCTGGTGGAACTGGTGCTTTTATCGATCAGATGGCTTCCTTATTAAATGTTCCTATTGAAAAGATGGATGAATTAGCTGAAGAACATACAAAGATTTATACTATCGCTTCACGCTGTGGAGTCTTTGCTAAAAGTGATATTCAACCTCTTTTAAATCAAGGAGCTCAAAAAGCTGATATTGCTGAATCCATCTTTTATGCTGTTTGTAATCAAACAATAGCTGGATTAGCTCAAGGAAGAGAAATACAAGGTAATGTAATGTATTTAGGCGGTCCTTTGACTTTCATGTCTAACTTAAGAAAAACTTTTGATAAAGTATTAGGCGTAAGTGGTCTGCTTCCTGAAAATTCACTTTATTTTGTCGCTATCGGATCAGCTTTATTAAGCAAAAAAGATGAAGAAGTCGATATTTCTAACATAGTTAATAGAATAAAAAATTATACTAATGATGAAAACTTTTCTTATATAGAACCTCTCTTTAAAAATGAAAAAGAATATCTAACTTTTAAAGAAGAACACGAAAAAGATTTTGTTCCGATTTTACCATTAAAAGGTTACAAAGGTCCTTTATATTTAGGAATAGATTCCGGTTCAACAACTTTAAAAGCTGTTTTAATAGATGATGAATATAATATCCGCTACTCATACTATGTCACTAATCAAGGAGACCCAGTATCTTTAGTTAAAGATATGCTTATCGATATCTATAATCAATTAGAAGAAGGAGCATATATAAAAGGAGCTTCCTCTACTGGTTATGGTGAAGATTTAATAAAAAATGCCTTTTCCCTTGATCATGGTTTAGTTGAAACAATGGCGCACTTTGAAGCTGCCAAACACTTTTTAAAAGATGTGGAATTTGTCATCGATATCGGTGGCCAAGATATTAAATGTTTCCGTATCAAAAATGGAGTAATAGACGATATATTTTTAAATGAAGCATGTTCTTCTGGTTGCGGTTCTTTTTTACAAACTTTTGCTTCGTCTTTAGGTTATTCTATTGAAGAATTTACTAAATTAGCAATCGCTGCTAAAAGGCCGGTAAACTTAGGTTCAAGATGTACAGTTTTTATGAACTCTTCAGTTAAACAAGCCCAAAAAGATGGAGCTAGCATCAACGATATCGCTGCTGGTTTATCTATATCCGTTGTCAAAAATGCACTTTATAAAGTCATTCGTTGTTCTTCAAAAGATGATTTAGGTAAGAATATTGTCGTTCAAGGTGGAACTTTTTTAAACGACGCTGTTCTTCGCGCTTTTGAAAAAGAACTAGGTGTAAAAGTTATTAGAAGTAATGTAGCTGGTTTAATGGGCGCTTATGGAGCGAGTTTAGATAGTAAAAATCTCAATTTGGAACATTCTTCTATTCTCTCTAAAGAAGAATTAGAACATTTTGAAAGAAAAGTTATCTCGACTATCTGTCAAGGTTGCAATAATAAATGTCATCTCACGATATCAAATTTTGGTAAAAACCGCATCTTTATCGGTGGTAATCGCTGTGAAAAACCAGTCACTAAAAAAGCGACCGATTTAAAATTAGATCTCTATGATTTTAAATATCGTTTACTTAGAAGTTATGATCACAGCGAAGATAAAAAAGAATATCCACGTGGAACAATAGGAATACCACTAGGTTTAAATTTTTATGAGTTATTACCTTTCTTCTCAACACTATTTACATCCTTAGGTTTTAAAGTTGTTCTTTCTGATCCATCATCAAGTAAACTATATCACCAAGGACAAATGACTATCCCTTCTGATACTGTCTGTTATCCTGCTAAACTTTTACATGGACATATCATGAACCTTTATCAAAAAGGTATAAAGACGATCTTCTATCCCTGTATGTCATATAACATCAAAGAAAAAGGGACAGATAATCACTACAATTGTCCTGTCGTCGCTTACTATTCGGAAGTTATCCTCGCAAATATGAAGATACTTAACGATGTCACTTATCTTAAACCTTATCTCAATCTATCTGAAAAGAAATATCTTCCTCAAAAATTATATGAATATCTTTCAAACTATTATGATTTGAGTTTAAATGAAGTTAAAAAAGCTTGTGAGAACGCCTATAGAGAATATGATAAATACGAAAAGATCATCTTAAATAAAGGCTTAGATATCTTAGAGCAATCAAAGAAAGAAAATCGTTTAGTTATCTGTTTAGCTGGTCGCCCTTATCATGTTGACCCACTAATCAATCACGACATTGATAAACTTATCTTAGGTTTTGGAGCGAGTATCATATCTGAAGACATCTTAGCTAAACTTGTTAAAAAAGATGATAATGTTACTGTTTTAAATCAATGGACATACCACTCTCGTTTATATAAAGCGAGTGATTACATCACAGAACATGAAGGCGTTGAACTAATACAATTAGTTTCTTTCGGATGTGGAGTAGATGCAGTGACTTCCGATGAAGTTAGAGATCATCTTGAAAAACATAATCATATTTATACTCAAGTTAAAATAGACGAAATAACTAATATGGGAGCTGTTAAAATAAGAATTCGCTCTTTATTAGAGGCTTTAAGGAAAAGAGAAAATGATGGACAAGCTTAAAAGAGATAAAAGAACTGGAAGAGTCATCTTTACTAAAAAGATGAAAAAAGAATATACAATCCTCTTCCCTATGATGGCAGAAATACACTTCACCATCCTTCAAAAAGTATTTAATCATTACGGATATAAAGCTGAACTATTAACTGATACTTCCCCTGAAATAGCTCAAACAGGTTTGAAATATATTCAAAATGATATGTGTTATCCTGCTATTTTATCCTGTGGACAATTGATTCACGCTGTTTTAAGTGGAAAGTATGATCTTAATAAAATTGCCCTCATGATCACCCAGACTGGTGGCGGATGTAGAGCAAGTAATTACATTATGCTACTAAGAAAAGGGTTAAAGAAAGCTGGTCTTGATTATATTCCTGTCATCTCACTAAATATATCTGGTCTTGAGAAAAATCCAGGTATGAAAATAACTATCCCTCTTATAAGAAGAGCCTTAGCGGGAGTCATATATGGCGATATGCTCATGTGCTTAAAAAATCAAGTTGAACCTTATGAAAAAGAGAAAGGTACAACTGATAAACTTACACAACAATGGATAGATAATTTATCTAATCAATTACTATATAAAAATGGATATAAATTAGAAATTATTAAAACCAATTTAGAAAGTATAGTTAAAGATTTTGCTAAAATTGAAAAGACAGATACTAAAAAAGTAAAAGTCGGAATCGTCGGTGAAATCTATGTAAAATATGCAGCTTTAGGAAATAATAATCTTGAAAAATTCTTAAAAGAGCAAGATTGTGAAGTAAATCTTCCTGGTATTTTAAACTTCTTACTTTTTAAAATCGATAATCGTATTGATGATTGTAACCTCTATGGCGGACATAAAATAAAGAAATTTGTCTGCCAAAAATTATTTAATTATTGTGACAAGATTCAATCTATCTTCTTAGAAGCTATTAAAAATAATTCAAACTTTGCTCTTCCTTCTTCTTATAAACATATTAAAGAATTAGTTAATGGCGTAAACGGCTATGGAAATAAAATGGGTGAGGGGTGGCTTCTCACTGGTGAGATGCTCGAACTAGCTGAAACTGGTTATGAAAATATTGTTTGTACGCAGCCATTTGGTTGCTTACCTAATCATATCTCAGGAAAAGGCATGATTAGAAAAATTACAAGCATTCACCCACAAGCAAATATAGTCGCTGTGGATTATGATGCTGGTGCTCCTAAAGTTAATCAAGAAAATAGAATTAAACTGATGCTTTCTATCGCAAAAGAAAGATTAGAGACTGATAGCAGCAACATAAGCTCTAAGTAAATATAAGACGGCTATTGAATTACAATCCTTTAAAGATAAAGAACAATCATCCATCGCATCTTCTATCACATGTTTAAATGCTTTTTCATTAAAAGCATCTCGATCAGTAGGTATAAAATACGTATGATCATATATAAAGTAAGGCTTATCTAGATGCTGATTATCTAATTTAAAAAGATCTGGTTTTACATCACTAGCTAATAAACCGTGATATAAAGAACGAATATATAATGAGGCTTGATTAAAAATAACTTCCTTTTTCTTATTTAATGATTGGAAAATCTTTTTATCAATTGCTCCATTATTAGTTGAAACTTTTACTAAAACTAAAGGAAAGAAATAAGCTAAAAAATTAGCTAAGAGTACTTTTTCTCTTCCTTCAAAAAACGCACTTATAGCATTTAAAGCTTTGTTTTTTTCATTACTTAATAGGGGAGAAAGAGAATCATCTCCTCTGATGCTTAGAAAATATTGACGATAATATTCAAGAGCTTTACTAGAAGCTATCTTTCCCTGCGCTTTATAAATAATTAAAGAAGCGATAAGCGAATAAAGAGATAAAGATAACTCGCTTTCAGCTGATTGAACATAACGAATCGACTTATCATTCTCTATATCAAAACGAGAAGAAACTTCACTTCCGTTCTCATAGAAACGAATAGATTGAAAATTTAAAGTATTGATATCTATTTTTCCCATATTAAACCTCAGGATTTAAAAGTAATTGACCATTTTCACCAACTTTAACAAAGTCTTGGCGGAATTGAATAGCATAATCTATAGCGGCTTCTATTATCTTCATGTTGTTTTCATTTGCCCTTGAATACTGGAAGCAGGAAAGGATCTCTTTTGATAAAGCGGCTTTACCGATACTAAATTGATCAACTAAAACATCATAGATAGCTACTGCGATCTCTTCTTCAGCAATCTCATTTATAGCTCGTTTATAATTTCCCGTATTCTTACGATATCTATCATATTTTTCAGGAATTATTCCCATCGGCCAGAAGAAGAGAGAACCATCAGCATTAGTAGTCACTTTATAGAATTTACTCGCATCTTCAAAAGCTGCATCATAACATTCTTTAAACTGGTTAAACTTCGTCATCGATTTTCTTGTCACTGAGAATATATCCATAACTCTCTTTAGAAGTAAAGCATCCTGAATCGGTCCTTCACTTGCAATAACAGTCGACATCGAGGAGAAAACTTTTTCTTTAGTAAAGGAAGGAAGTTTCTGTTTCTTATAATCAGGCATTAAATAATCGACACCTTTAGATTTGCGTTTCTTTTTATTACGATCAAGAATGATCGGAGATTTTTTCTCTTTTTCTTTCTTAACGCTCTTATCTTTTCCTTCCATCGCCTTACTATAAGCTTCTTCAATCTGTAATAAAACAGAATTAGGAGAATTGATCCAATCAAGAACATAAACCCTAATAACTTTCCAACCGAGAGAAGTTAAAACCTGCGGTTGAATCTCTACTTTATCAACTAAGTGATAATCTGAATTGACTTCGCCTTCAATCATCACACCTAATACATAACGCTCAGGATTATCATTATCAGCGATAGCAACATTAATATTAAAGGCAGAATCACCTATAGCTGTATGAACAGTATAACCTTTTTCTCTAAGTTTTTCCGCAATAGCCTCAGAGACTATCTGCGTATCTTTTTCTTTTGTTTTAGTTGAAGAAGAAAGTTCACTGCGTCCATGTTTTGCATATCTTAAAAATCTAAAGAGGTATTGAGCACCAGGATTATCGATATCTTCATCATGATACTTATCAGGATCAATATTAGTATAAACTAACATTTCTTTCCTCGCTCTTGAGATAGCAACATTTAATCTTCTAAAACCATTGATACCATTAATAGGACCAAAATTCATCGTCATCCTCTTATTTGCATCTAAACCATAACCGATTGAAAAGATAATAACATCTCTTTCATCACCCTGAACATTTTCAAGATTTTTTACAAATATTGGTTCATCTAAGGAATCATCATATAATTTTGCGGCTTCATTATTAGAGAAAGCATCATCTAATAAATCTTCAATCAAGTCTTTCTGTGCTTGTGAAAATGCAACAATACCTATCGATTGTTTCTTTGTAGCATTGCTTCTCTTTCTTTTTATAACTTCAGCAACAATAGCTTTTGCTTCTTCAAGATTAGTTTTACTTCTTGAACGATCATAACTAGAATCAACATAAATATACGATACAGCCGACTTTTGATCATCAACAGAAGGAAAAGTATAGAGCGAATCATAATAAAACTCATGATTTGAGAAAGCAATCAATGATTCAGAACGGCTTCTATAATGCCATCTAAGCTCTTGTTCAGGAAGCATGATAGTCTTACATTCTTCTAAGATAGAAGGTAGAGAAGTTTGAGTAAAGTCCATGTTTTCAGTATTATCTTTCTTAAAGAAGGAAGTAGGAGGAAGCTGATTAGTATCACCGCAAACAATTAAAGATTTTCCTCTTGAAATAGGACCGATAGCTTCTGCTGTCGGAATCTGGGAAGCTTCATCAAATATAACAATATCAAAGGGAGCAATATCGACGCTTAAATAAGTAGCAGCTGACATCGGTGACATCAAGAAGCAAGGGCAAAGAGTACGAATAAGATTTAAAGCACCATCAATTATCTTACGGATAGATTTACCATGACCATTACTAGCTATCGCTTTCTTTAAGAAACCAAGCTCACTAGTTGAGGAAGCATTATTAGTCTCTGTTGGAATATTAGCTGAGAGCATCGCTCTAAGCTGAGCGATTGAAAGCTCTCTAAATATCTTGGTCTCCTCATTATATTTTGCAATGATCGCTTCTTCATTAAGGCCAGAGAAAGACTCTAAATTATTATCTTTAATCGCTAATAAAGCAACATTTAGATAAATATCACATAAAATAGCATTCTTAAGTTCGGATAATTTAATTTGATCTTTATCTAAAGCTTCAACAACCACATCTAAAGAGAGAGCTTTTAGCTCATCGATAGAAGTATTGATACTTGCCCAATCATTAGCAAAAGTAAGTTTCTCTTTAATCTTTTGAATAAGGTTAGGTAAAGAAGTATAGAAATCAGTTCGATCATATAAATAATCTAAATCTAAGTCTAAAGTTTTAGCAAAATCACTCTTTAAAGCGATAAATTCTTCATAATTCTTTAAGAAGGTTTGAATCACTTTAACATTCTGAATATCGATAAGCCTCGACATATCTAAAAGCTGGACAAATAATTTATGTCTCTTCTTATCATCGATAATAGCAGCAACACTACTTTCTAAAGCACAAGAATATTCATAGAGATTTAATAATAAAGAATACGGAGAAGAATCGATATCTTTAAAATCTTCATGATAAATACTCTTAAGTAAAACCGAAGAAGAATAAGCGACATTCCTATCATTATGACAATTATAAGTCTTAATAAAGAGATTATAGGCGTCTTTTTTCTTTATTTTAGTCTTTAAGAATGGTTTTAACTCTTTTAAAGCAATACCATTCTTTCTATATTTATCAAAAAATGACGTACCATACTTATCTAACTTTTTAATAGTGGTATCAAAATTATAGTGATCCAACATTTCAAGATCGATAAACTCTTTTATTTCATCTTTACTATCCTGATAAGATTTTAAATCAGATAAAGAATCAACTATTTTGTCATGTTGATCTTTTAAACTCATATCCACTAAAGCTTTAGCTAAAGGATGAAGATTAGATTCATTAGTAAGATAAGCTTTTAAATAATTAACTAAACAGCTAACATTTTCTCTTGTCAGAGTAAAGGCTGGACGAAGTTTCTCTTTTATACGGTTTATAGATGCAGCAAGATAATTAGCCTTAATATAAAGAGCATCTAAAGCTTTAGATGTATCTTCACGTTTCTTTAAGCCATAAGCGTGGCCTCTTAAAGGCATTAAATCATTATGATAATATGTTCCAAATTGACCATGACTTTCAAGATAATACATCTTATCAGCAACATCTAAAATCTTTTTAAATGTTTCTTCATTTAAATTACGCAAAAATTGTTCATCAAAATCAGGTAATAAACGATATTCTTTAACTGACTCATAACCTATTAAAGCATCGTTAATAGAAATAAAGAACGGACCTTTTTTATTAAAGCACTCAATATCATAAACAAGCTTCTCTCGCAAAGAATCGATCTCTTCTTTTGTCTTTTGAAATTGGACAGGGGAACCGATCTGCGCATTCTTCAAAGCTTCAGAAAACTGAGTTAAAACAGAAGATTTACTAGCCTTAGCTGAATGTAATTGTAGACAGAAAGGAGATAATTTAATCTTTTTCAATCTATTATAAACAACATCTAAAGCTGCTTGTTTTTCCGAGACAAAAAGAACCTTTTTACCATGATATAAAGAGTTAGCAATCATGTTGACGATAGTCTGACTCTTTCCTGTTCCAGGAGGACCAAACAGAATAAAGGATTTACCATCCGCACATTTTTTTATAGCTTCTATCTGTGAAGAATCAGCGACTAAAGGAATACAACAATCGCTTTCTTTAATAGGATTAATACTATCAGAATCACTCCATTCTTTTCGTCCAGTGGCTAAAGATTTAACTATCGGATTCTTTTCAAGTTGACTTTTTCTCAATCTGATATCATTCCACATACAATAATGAGAAAAATCAAAAGTTCCTAATCCTAAATAATTACCATAGCAAAGCCAGCCATTTATATTTCCAATCGCATCAGAGACAGTATTAATAATCTGATGAATATTAAGATGGCCATCTTCATCAGCATCAAGCTTTTCAATACCACTAATATCTATCGCTTTTTCTTTCTTTAAAAACTCAATTAAAGTAGTATTGACTAACCAATCTTCATCACGAGGACGGATATAATAATTTTTACCTTTATTTTCTTTAACTAAATCAACAGGAATTAAAATGATAGGAGCATAGTGATAAGAAGTTAAAACATCTTCATCTGAACTATATTTTAATAAGCCTAAAGCGACAAATAAAATGTTTGAACCTGTTTCATTTAAACTATCGCGAGAACGACGATAAATATTTTTAATCTTATCTGATAAAACAGATTCTGTATCTAAACAAACTAATTTCTTTGTTTTTAAAGAAGAATCAAAATTTGCACTATACTTACTATTTTCAGAAATAAAGAGAGGATCAGGATCAGCGGGTAAAGAAGCGGGCTTAAAAATTAAAGAAAAATGCGTGTCATCTTTAAATAAATCCGCAAAACTTTGAGAATCAGTACATAAAAGCGAAACCATTCTCCTCTTTATCTTTACATTTAAAAGAGGGTTATTCATTGAAAGGTCGAGAAGTTCTCTTTCCCAAAGATCAAAACCACTATTTGTTTTTTCTAGTGGTTCTAAAATCGTTTTATCAATATTTTTATGTGCAGGAATAAATGAATCGTTTATCGATTCATCTAGTTCTAAAGCATTTGTTTTTTCATCGATGCGAATAGGAAGAGGGAGAATTCCACTTTCACGGCATATACTGATATCAATAGCAACAAAGAAATCATCAGCTTCTAAAGTTGAGATTCTTCCTGCTTCGATAGCTTTAGCAAAACTTACTGAAGGATCAGTCAAAGCTGTCGCTTCTAACATCAATAACTTACCTTGCTGGACTAAAGAATAAACGTGAGAATGAGAATCTTCTACTGAATTAGAAAGATAATAATCTTCATCTAAGAAACAGCCGACAAATGCGTGCCCTTCTTTTATTGCTAAAACAGGATGAAGAGACATACACTCTAAAACAGAAGCAAAAAGGATCGAGAGATCAATACAAGTAGCTTGTTTTTCTCTTAAAACAATCTCAGGAAGACGAATGCGCTGCCCATTATATTCAAAACTTGCTGGTGGATTAAAATAAAGAATATGTTGATTTTGCAAAATGTTATAGAGTATCTCAATCTGCTTCTCTACACCTTCTTCATCACTAGAATAGCCTACTATTGCATTATGATTATCTTTTTGAACAGACTCATTTACTAATGAAGCAATCCTCTTAACCCCGAGTGAAGAAGGAGAAACAAAACTAGCTAAATGTGAATATTTAAGTTCACCTGTACTTCCCCAAGTATCAAAAGGTAAAAGTTTAATATTTAAAGTTTCACTAGAAATAGGTTCTTCTTTATCTTCTAAAAATGCACGAATAATAATCTTACCTTCCGTTAAATCATGGACAACAGAAAAATAAGAATGTTTAAAAACAATTTTCTTAAGTTCATTAGGAGAAACTAAAGAACGAGATTTAGGGCCGATATAATTAAAATAAATCGTATTCTTTTCAGCTATTGATGGTTCAAAAGATATTTCGACACGTAGATTTTTTATCCCTACTTCTGAAATATTTTCAATAGCTAAAGAAAGAAGGCCTGGTAAAGGTTCATTTGTTATAGATAATAAAGAGATACCGCAAGCAGCTTTGGCGTTGATGCGTATCAAAGTATTGTTTCCTAGTGAATCCATGTAAACGCTCCTAACAATAATATAATTATAACTTTTTTAAAAATTATGTGATAGAAAAAGAAAGATAGATATAAAAATAGAAAATATTAGAACATAAACTTTTTTATTTTTCTTATCTTGCTATAAAATATTATTATGTTTTCTTGTAATTATCATACACATACTAAAAGGTGTGGGCACGCAAGCGGAGAAGATGAAGAATATGTCTTACAAGCTTTAGGAAGAGGATTAAAAGTTTTAGGTTTCTCTGATCATGCGATGCTTCCTGGATTAGTAGAGCCTTACAAAAGAGGAGATTATTCTCTTTTCGATGATTATTGCGATTCTATTAATTCTTTAAGAAAGAAATATCAGGATCAAATAACACTTTATTTAGGTTTTGAAGCTGAAAGCTTTGAATATTATTTTAATTATTACCATGAGCTCATCAACAACAAAGTATTAGACTATTTAATTTTAGGAAATCATTCTATCTTAGATAAAGATAAAAATATCGTTTTTAATTTTTCCCACATTACAACAACTTCTGAACTATACCAATATAAAGAACTAGCTATCAAAGCGATCGAGACTGGTTTATTTTCTATTTTCGCTCACCCAGATTACTTTCTAGCCTCAATCCCTAATTTCGATTATGACTGTAAGAAAGTATCTAAGGAATTAATTGAAGCCTGTATCGCTTATGATATACCTTTAGAAATCAACCTTGCCGGTATTAGATATGGAGAAAAAATAATCGGCAAAAAAAGAAGATGGATTTATCCTAGCTATGAATTCTTCTCATTAGTCAGCAAGTATAAAGCAAAATGCATCTTTGGTTACGACGCTCACTCCCCTAAAGATATCGGAGATACTAAAAGTGAATATGCCGCCATTCTCTTTGCTAATAAACTTCATCTTAATGTAATTGATGAACTTCCTAAATTAACTTGTAAGTAAATAGTAAAATAATATCAATCATCATTCTGTTTTTTTAAAATTACATTATCATAAATATCAAGTTTTTATAAAAACTTTAAAATAAATGAAAATTGCGTTAACTATCGTTAATATTTACTTTTTGTAAGCCCTTTTATATTTAATTTTTTTACCTTATAATAAACAAATAACCAAGGAGGTTTTATATGCAACTGAGAAAAGAAGCGATCGATATAATCTTAAATATATGCGACCGTTATAAAAATGAACCCTCACCTTTAATGCTCATCCTCAGTGATGTTCAAAAAGAATACGGTTACATACCTTTAGAAGTTCAAGAGATTATCTCAGCAAAAATCAACGTTCCTGTAAGCGACATTTACGGTGTTGTCACCTTCTATAACTTTTTCTCTTTAGTCCCTAAAGGAAAATATGTTATCGGTGTTTGCATCGGTACAGCTTGCTACGTTAAAGGCGGACAGAACGTTCTCGATAAATTTGGTGAGCTATTAAAAATCAAAGAAGGACAAACTACCGAAGATGGTCTCTTCTCTTTAGATGGATTACGCTGTTTAGGTGCTTGTGGTATTGCTCCTGCTGTTTCTATTAACGGAAAGGTTTTCCCTAAAGTCACCTTACAAGATGTTCCTAAGATCATCGAAGAATATCGTCGACTCGATAAGGAGGGTGAATAATGCCTGCTAAAAGTGTAAAAGTAAAAGATGAAGTCATCAAAACGATTGCTGATTTAGATAAAGTTATCGAAAAAGATACATTATCCCTCAATCAGAAATTCTCAGGAAAAGATAATAAAAGACACATAGTTATCTGCGGTGGAACAGGTTGTCTCTCCTCTGATTCTCAAGCTATTTATGATGAATTCAAAAAGGAGATCAACTCCCGTAACTTAGCTGATAAAGTCACGATCAATATGGTCGGTTGCTTTGGCTTCTGCTCTCAAGGTCCCTTCGTAAAAATCTTCCCTGAAGATACTCTTTATCACGGAGTTAAACCCACTGATGTTAATAAAATCCTTGATCAAGATATCGAAAATAACAAGATAGTAGAAGAGCTCCTTTATGAAGATCCTACTACTCATGAAAAGATTAAAAGACAAGACGATATTAACTTCTATAAAAAGCAGATCCGTATTGCTCTCCACGGCTGCGGTACTATCGATCCTGAAAATATCCACGAAGCTTTAGGTTATGAGGGCTTGCTCGCTTTAAAGAAAGCTCTTTCTATGAAGCCGCAAGAAGTTATCGATGAGATTTCAAAATCTGGTCTCAGAGGAAGAGGTGGTGCTGGCTTCCCCGCTGGTAAGAAATGGCAATTTGCTTACGATCAAAAGAGCGATATCAAATACGTCATCTGTAACGGCGATGAAGGCGATCCTGGTGCCTTTATGGATAGATCTATTCTTGAAGGTAATCCTATCGCAGTTATTGAAGGTATGATGATCGCTGGTTATGCTATCGGAGCTAAGCAAGGCTACTTCTATATCCGTGCTGAATATCCTGTCGCTTGCCACAGAATTCAAGTAGCGATCGATGAAATGAAAAAAATCGGTCTCTTAGGCAAGAATATTTTAGGCTCTGGCTTTGATTTTGATATCGGTCTTCGCTATGGTGCTGGCGCCTTCGTCTGCGGTGAAGAAACCGCCTTACTTAACTCTATTGAAGGTAAGAGAGGTATGCCTCGTCCTAAACCTCCTTTCCCAGCTGTCAGCGGTCTTTTTGGAAAACCGACTATCATCAATAATGTTGAAACTTTAGCTAATGTTCCTTATATCATCCGTAAAGGTGCTGAAGAATTTGCAAAAATTGGTACTGAAAAGAGCAAAGGTACAAAAGTCTTCGCTTTAGGCGGAAAGGTGAAAAACGTCGGCTTAGTCGAAGTCCCTATGGGAACAACTTTAAGAACTTTAATCTACGATATCGGCGGCGGTATTACTAACGATAAGAAATTCCAAGCCATTCAAACTGGTGGCCCTAGTGGTGGCTGCTTAACCATTGATGAATTAGATGTACCTATCGATTACGATTCATTAGTTGCTCACGGCTCGATGATGGGCTCTGGTGGCGCTATTGTTATGGACGAAGATAACTGCATGGTTGACGTCGCAAAATTCTATATGCAATTCATTTGTGATGAATCTTGTGGCAAGTGTTCACAGTGCCGTATCGGTACAAAGAGACTCATGGAAATCATGGAGAAAATAACTTCTGGTCGTGCTGATCTTAGCGATATTGATAAACTTCAAGAATTAGCTGAATCAATTAATGTCGGTGCTCTTTGCGGTCTAGGTCAAACAGCTGCTAATCCTATCTTATCTACACTTAGTAAATTCCGTGATGTCTATATTCGTCACATCGTCGATAAAAAGTGTGATGCTGGTGTCTGTAAGAAACTTATCTCCTATCATATTAATCCTGATAAATGCCGCAAATGCTCACTCTGCGCTAGAAACTGCCCTGTCGACGCTATTACTGGTGTCGTTGGTAAAGAAGTATTTAAGATCGATCAACAGAAGTGTATTAAATGTGGTACCTGTATCACAAGCTGCCATTTCGGAGCTATTTATAAGGAGTAATTATGGCCAAAAAAGTAACAATTTATATTGAAAATCGCCCTTATTTAGTCGATGAAGGTCTTTCGATATTAGAAGCTGCTAAAACTTGTGGTTTCAACATTCCTAACCTCTGTCATTGGCGCGACCATAAATGCTCGCTCGCTTCTTGCCGCGTCTGCTTAGTTCACGTAGAAGGTGAAAGAAGGTTAGTTCCTAGCTGCGCTTATCCTGTCCGCGATGGCTTAAAGATCTCTATCAATGATCCTGCTGCTGTCTCTGCTAGAAGAACTTCTGTCGAACTTCTTCTTTCTAACCATTATTATAACTGTCAAGCTTGTCGTAAAAATGGTCACTGCGAATTACTAGAAGTCGCAAGAGAAGTCGGCGCTCGCCCTGAAAGATATGTTGGACATAAAACCGAAACTACTATCGATGAAATTGCCCCTGGTATTGTTAGAGATACTTCTAAATGCATCCTTTGTGGAAAATGCATCGAAGCCTGTAAAGATACTCAAGGTATTGGTATTTTAGGTTTTGAAAAGCGCGGATTTAATACGATCGTTGGTCCCTCTGAGAACCGTTCCTTTGTTAATGTTCCCTGTATTCAATGTGGTCAATGCACTTTAGTCTGTCCGACTGGTGCCTTAATGGAACACAACGATATTCCGAGATTAGATTTAGCTTTCCAAAATAAAAAGAAGATTATCGCCTTTGTTGCTCCGGCTGTTAGAGCAGCTATCGGTGAGGAATTTGGTGAAAAGATCGGCACTAATTCTACTAAGAAATTAGCTGCTGCTCTCCATCGTTTAGGTTTCTATCGCGCCTTTGATATGAATTTTGCTGCTGATTTGACTATTGTTGAAGAAGCGACTGAATTTATTAAGAGATTCTCCTCTCATTCTCCTTCTCCGATGCTTACTTCCTGTTCTCCTGGCTGGATTAACTATATTGAATATTATTATCCCGATCTTATTCCTCACCTCTCTACTTGTAAATCACCTCAACAGATGATGGGTGCAATCATCAAATCTTACTATGCTGAAAAGAATAATATCGATAAATCAAGTATTTGCACAGTTTCTATCGTTCCTTGCACTGCTAAAAAATATGAGAGATCAAGACCTCAGCTCAAAGTTAATAACCTCGACGATGTAGATGTCGTTTTAACAACAAGAGAATTAGGCCAGCTTATCAGAAGATCCGGTATTATTTGGAACAAATTACCTGATGAAGAATTTGATCATGATCTTATCGGTGAAAATACTGGTGCTGGTGTTATTTTCGGCGTTACTGGTGGTGTTATGGAAGCTGCTTTAAGAACAGCTTATCACATCTTAACTAACGAAGAGATGGAGCCTGTCTCTTTCACTCCTTGCCGCGGACTTGATGGTATTAAAGAAGCTAGCATCTCGATCAGTGGAACTACTGTCAATATCGCAATATGTTCAGGTATGAGCAATGCGAAAGTTATCCTTGATCAGATTCGTCAAGGCACTTGTAAGTATGACTTTGTCGAAGTCATGGGCTGCCCTGGCGGTTGTATCAATGGTGGTGGTCAACCTTATGTCTTCCCTGTCTTCTTACCTAATGAAGATCCGGATATCTGGTATACTTATAAAGCTAAACGTGCTCAAGTTCTTTATGATGAGGATAAGAATAAGCCGATCAGAAGAAGCCACCTCAATCCTGATATCAAGAAATTGTACAACGAATACCTTATGAGTGCTGGCTCACCTTTAGCAGAGAAATTATTACATACATCTTATAACTCTCATCGTGAGATGTATCCAGATGTAACTGATGATACTAAACCAGTTACTAAGTAATATAAAGTAACATATAAAAAGAGGCATTTGCCTCTTTTTTATTTTGTTAATCCGATATTAGAAATAAAAATTTAAAATCGCTGTGAAAGAAACATCAATTTTTCTATACTATAAATATTATTTTTGACAACCTCTTTCCTTTAGTTATGCTAAAATTACTTTATGCACATAAAAGAAATATATATACCCTATAAGGATAGCAAGACTTACTGTCAAATAATCGAAGGTAATAAGAAGAAAACTCCTCTTGTTTTTCTTCATGGTGGACCAGGTAGTACCCATAATAGTTTTGAAATTTTATACGATTTTGCTATACAAGATGAAAGAACTTTAATAATGTATGATCAGCAAGGGTGCGGTCAATCAAAAAATGACAATATAGAGAGCTATGATGTCTCTTTATATCTTGATGAATTTGAAAACTTAATTTCTAAACTTAATCTTTCTAAGATACATCTTTTAGGTCATTCATTTGGTGGAATGTTAATAATCATGCTTTTAACTACTAGAAATAATCCTTTTATCGATAAAGTGATTCTTTCTAGTACTCTTTCTTCTGCTTCACTATGGAAAAAAGAATGTTATAGATTAATTAATTATTTAAGTGATGAAGATAAAGAAGCGATAGAGTCAGCAAATATAACCCATAATTATGAAAGTGATGCTTATAAAAAAGCAATGAAAGACTTTAAAAATAAATATATAGCTAGAGATTATACTGAAGATGATCCTTCTTGTTTAACAAGAGAAAAATATCTAGATGAAAAAGCCTATTTACAGTTATGGGGACCAAGTGAATTTGAACCCTTAGGTAAATTAAAAGATTATGAATATACTGATAGACTTAATAAAATTAAAAATGATGTTTTAATTATATCGGGAACCGATGATGAATCGACTCCTTTAATCAATAAAACAATATATGATAATCTTACTTGTCGTAAAAAATGGGTGCTTTTAAATGATGCTAGACACATGACTTATTTTGATCAAAAAGATAACTATTTAAAAGCTCTTAAAGACTTTTTAAAGGATGAATAGTATGACTGAAAAAGAATTATTATCTAAATTAGAAGGAAGAATTAAAGATATCGGTATTATCGAAGTACAAGATTTAAAAAATCTTTATCTTTTAATTATGAAAGAGAATCTTACTCTTGATGACAAACTTATAAAAGAGATGACTTATGATTTAAACTATCAAAAAATATGTTCTTCTTCTCATACAAAGATATTAGAGGAATTAAAAGCAAAATATGATTTACCTATTAAAGAACTAAAAAAAGTTACTACTATCGCCATTATATCTGCTCGTTATATAAGAAGATATAGAAATTTAGAGGAATTAAAAGAAGAATTGAAAAGCATAAAAAGAGAAGAAATATTTACTTATCTTGATGATTTTAAAAAGAATTCACACTTATACTTTCTCCATTTAATAAAAGCGATGCATTTATTTCAATATGCTGGATTATTAGATATACCTATCATTACAAAAGAAAATAAAACATTTATCATCGAAGAATTAAATTATCCTGATAATAATCAAACCATATTTAATCTACTTTTAAAACTACAAAAGAAAATCAACTGCACTGGTTACGCTTTAAATGTGGCTTTGGAAGAAATTATAGGAGAAAAGAATGATTAAACTACTCTCCGTCAGTAAAACCTACGAAACAAAAAAGACGAAGACAGAAGCTTTAAAAAATATTGATTTAACTTTGCCTTCAAAAGGATTCATCTCAATTTTAGGACCTTCTGGTTGTGGAAAAACAACTTTATTAAATCTTATAGGTTATTTAGATAAACCTTCATCTGGTTCGATCATTTATAATTCAATCGACTTAAGTAAAATGAATGAAGAAGATATTAACTCATATCGAAATAACCAAGTAGCTTTTATCTTTCAAGAATATTACATGATTGAAAGAATGAACGTCCTCGACAATATAAAACTTGCACTTTTATTAAAAGGTTACAAAGATAAAAAAGCTGAAAAAATCTCTTTAAAAATATTAGAAAAAATCGGTATAGATGATTTAAAAGATAAAAAAATAAATGAATTATCTGGCGGTCAAATTCAAAGAGTAGCTATCTGTCGTGCTCTTGTAACTGACCCTAAACTAATTTTAGCAGATGAACCGACAGGCGCTCTTGATTCTACTAACTCAGAAAGTATCATGCAGTTATTAAAAGATGCTTCAAAAACAAAAGCGGTTATTATGGTGACTCACAACGAAGAGTTAGCAAGAAGATATAGCGATAGAATTATCACTTTAAAAGACGGAGAGATATTTAAAGATGAAATTATAAATAATAGTGAAGAAAATGAAGAAAAAGTCGAACTAAAAAAGACCCACTTTCCTCTTTGGACTAATATTAAATTAGCTTTTAAAAATATCTTCTCAAAAAAATTAAATTCTGCACTTACCTGCATCGCTAATTCTTTTGGTATGCTCGGCATCGGATTTTTACTCGCTTTAAATCATGGTTTTGATATTTATTCAACTAATTTATCTTCTCTTACAGCTTCTTCTTTACCTGTTGTTATCACTTCTTATAATGTAAGCACAGATACTTCTGGATATGGAAATTATAATAACCAAACTCTTTATCCCACTGTCAGCGAAGTTTATCCTTCTATCAGTACAAATTATGCTCAATCATATACATATAATAATTTTACAGAGAAATATATAAATTATTTAAATTCTTTAGTCGATCAAGGTATAGCTAGAGAAGTTGTTGTTAATTATGGAACTAGCTATGATTTTAATTTAGTAACTGCATTTCCCGAATCTATCAATTCTAAATATGAAGGATATACTAGCGAAGTAAATACCACTTTATCAAGTTATAATTCTTATGCTTCTCGAGCTTATCTTCCTACTAATATCTTCCACGTCCTCTATGGTAATATGGATGAATATGATCTATTAGTAGGAGCTTTACCACAAAATAAAAATGAACTGGTTCTAGTTGTCGATGAATATAACTCAATAAGTTTTTCTATCTTGAAAGCACTCGGTTTTTATAATACTTATGATAGCGAAGATGATGTTGTTATCGACAATGAAGTTCAAGGCATTTCTTTTGATGACATCTTAAATAAAAAATATAAAGTTTTTACTGATGATGAATTTTATACTACAACTTATAATGCCCTAAGAACTGATGCTCTTGGAAATGATAGAAATATGACTTTTTATCTAAGTGATGATATAGATAAACTCTATTCTGATCCAAATAAAGGCACTGAACTTAAAATAACTGGTATTATCCGTGCTAAAAGCACCTCCCCTTATGCGATGCTTTCCCCTTCTTTATGTTATCTACCTGAATTACAAGATTATCTTGTAAGTAATAATAGTAACAGCAAAATAAAAGATACTTTTAAAAATAATGTTATATTCTCACCACGCTATGATAAAAATATCGATACATTTATTACTGAAATAGAAAATGTCTTTACTGATTATCTATTAGGAAAAGTATCTGTTCTTCCCACTTCTACTTTGAATTCTATCCTTAATGACTATTTTGCTTATTATGTTTATGATGGATATATTCCAAATAGCGGATTAGTATCTTATTCTTATGGCTTTAATTTGATGGTTCAGGATGCTGAAAGTTTATCGATAGATTTAATCAATGATAAATATAAGGATTTAAATCTTTCTGATGTAAATGAATTAAATAATATTTTAAAGATGCTAGAATTTTATTTAACTGATAATATAGATGAAGCTTATAATCTAATAATATCTTTAGCAAGTTATTTAAATACATTTTCTCTTATTGAAAACATTATCGTTTTCCCAAATAGTTTAGAAACAAGAGAAATACTCCTAAATAAGTTAGATGATTTTAATAATATATCTCCTGGAAGTTTAGATCATGCTAGTAATCCAAATGAGCAAGTTTTCTATTCTTCTTTAAATAATTCAGCGATGATAAATGATGTTGGTAACATGATCTCGTTAGTTTCTATCATCCTCATTATCTTTGCAATCATCTCTTTATTAGTTTCTTGCTCCATGAGTGCGATCATGATAACTAACCAAGTACTAGAAAGAAAGAAAGAGATTGGATTATTAAGAACATTAGGTTTTTCTAAACCATCTATCCTCTCCCTATTTGAATTTGAAAATCTATTTATCGGATTAATAACAAGTATCATCGGCTCGCTTGTTACATTCGCTTTATCTTTCCCAATAAATTCAATTATTCAAAATGCTTATCCTAGCTATCAAGTTGGAAATATCTGTAACTTCACATTCCAACACGCTTTAATCATTGTCCTTATTTCATTAATTATCTCATTTCTTTCAGCGTTAATACCTTCTTTAAAAGCTGCCAACCAAAAACCTGTCGATTGTCTACGTTCTGAATAAATATAATTTCCCTTTTAATTCATATATTTCTTCAAAAATCATTTTAGTTCTAAATAAGTAGGTATATCGATAAATCACAACCACATTTTATTAATATAAATAACATTTATATTTAAAAATACATTAAAAGAAAGTTAATGAAAACATTTAATGATTTCTTACTACTTTTGATTTCAAAAATAGTTTAAATTCCTTTAATGTATAGCACCACAAAAGTTTATAATTTCTATGTTTTACAGTTACATTA
Organism: uncultured Bacilli bacterium; assembly: GCA_944349335.1. GTDB lineage: Bacteria > Bacillota_I > Bacilli_A > RFN20 > CAG-288 > Enterosoma. Next base: position 828,478 of record CALVMW010000001.1, on the reverse strand, counting down.
AATTTAATTACTAATTATTTCAGTGTTTTTTAATAATACATAAAATAAAAAAGCAATAATAGTAGCCAAATATTTAATTAAATTGATTTAAATCATTATAATCTCTATCAACACAAATTAAACAAAGTTACTTATATTATTAAATTTCACAACTTATAAATTTCATTTCTGCACCACAATTTACATTAATTTATAACATATACAAACAGATCAAGAAAATCATCTAATGTTACATATGTTTTTATTTTTATTTCATAATATTTATAAGAAATCAAAAATTGACAAGCACCTAATATATAATATATAATTAAATCAGATAGGGAACTAGATATGAAAAATTTTATCTTAATTCTCTTCAATGATTTCTTAGTTATATCGTGTTGTAAGCATTTACTTTAAATAATTAATATTTTTCTATGATGTTATCGAAAATTCAACATTATTCTCCTCTATAAAATACTTAGTCTAAAAAATAAAATAATTTATTAGTAATAATAAAAGTATAGCTAAAGGAGGAAATATTATGAAAAAAAGTTTAATTTTATTTTTATCAATATTATTCCTTATATTCAATCATACTACAATGCTAACTGATTTATCCTCGAAAATAAATAATGAGGTTAAATCTATTTATAATAAAAATCAAAATATTTCTAATTGTATCGATAAATATGCTTATGATTTAAATAATAACAAATATTTAATTAGAGAATTTCCAAACGGTTATTTAATCTATAGTATGAATGAGAAGAAGATATTAGAATATTCTGATTCAACAAAATCTCCGTATATAAATTATAATATTAATTTAATCTATCAAGGTGTTGGCAACTATTTTATTTTAGAAGATAATGAAATAACTAATTTATTAACACTTAAATCATTTAATCTTAATTATGTAAAAGCAAGTCCTGTTTATAATGATTATGTTGAAACTACAAATATAAGCACTACAAATAGTTCAACTATCATAAAGCACCCTGAATTTTTCTATGATTTTTGCAATGATAATTGTAGTGGTGATCCAAATAGAGGTATATGTGGTTATGTTGGATTAGCCTTGCTTTTAGGTTATATTGACTATTATAAAAGCTCTGATTTTATGAATGATGTATATTATGCTTATGATAAAGGCTTATTTAATAATAATGTTAGTTTTAGTTTGAGTTACTATTTATATTGTTTAGATCCAAAAGATGGCACTACTGCTATTGATATAGCTAATGTGATGAAAATTTATGCTGAAGAGCAAAACTTATCTTATACTGATTTTTGTCGATTATTTTTATTTTTTAATGATAATACAATCAATGAAGCTTTAGAAAATGATATTCCAGTTGAATTATTTGTAAATGGATTTACTTACGTGGATGATAAAACAGGTGAAATAAAGACTCTGGGGAATCATGCTGTAGTCGCTTATTCATCACAATTTATAGTAGATGACCTATATGGTGCCAGAAATATTTATACAGTTCATTTAGGGTGGGGCGGCTATGGAAATGTTACGATTGATCAAGGCTTAATAGGGAGTATATATTATGTTAATAAAAAATAAAATTTTCAAATGTATTGTTTTACTATCGTCTTGTATTTCTCTTTTCAGTTGTGGCGGCAGATATGGAAAACCAAAATTTCAAATCGCAAATCACACATTTACAATTCCTTATTGCTATTTAGCTGGCGGAGATGGTTATATGGTAGGTACAACTGATTATAATAAAGAAGAATTTATTGATGAAACATTAAAACTTAATGATTATTTAGAACATAAAATCATATTTGGATTAGATTATTTCTCATTTAAAGATGAAAATTATTATATTGGATTAGAATACAAAAATCGTTCGTTCCATTTTTATGAACCGATTGGTTTTTATACCTCTCCTATTTATCCTGACATCTATAACTATTATGTATTATTACCTGCTGCTACTTGCTGCTTAGATGTTGGAAAAGCAGATATGAAAATGTTTATAGATTCTAGAGAATTATATAAAACAAAATTCTCGATCAAAGAAGCTATAGAGCCTTTTGAATCTCTCTATTATAAAATTGAAGATGATGGAAAAAATTTAAGATTATTCCCCGAACAAGATATTGAAGTTTTAGTTTCTTATACTGATACTTCTTTTACTGTTAAAGAAATGTTTTTCTATTTTTAAGATATTCTAAATAGTTCTAATACTGATAATCTTCATTACTATTCTTTAATATTGCTAGAAAATAATTAAATTTTCTAATAGTAATAACACCTATTTTAAATAATAAAGAAACTAGAAATTAAATTAATTTATCTTTTTATTATGAACATCTTAATCTAATATAGACATTCACTTTATGTTATATAATTTTCCTCCGTAAAATGATCCCTGCTTTCTTAAAGAATAAATACTATATGATTAGCTACAGGTAAACAACTATTAAGCAATATATTTATCCTTGTATATATATACTAAAAAAATTATAATATTGTTGTCAAAAATATGTTTTTTGAATGTAAAAATAAAGAAAAGAGGTAAAAATATGGGTAGAGCACATGAAGTTAGAGCAAAGAAGATTGCACAAACTAACGCCGCTAAATCAGCGTTATATAATCGTGCCAGTAAAGAAATTTATATGGCCGCTAAATCTGGTGTCCCTGATCCTAATGAAAACCTCGCTTTAAGATCAGTTATTGAAAAATGGAAGGCTCAACACGTCACTAAAGAAGTTATCGATAGAGCTATTGCTAAAGCTAAAGCTAAAGATGCTGCTGCTTATGTTCCTGGACGTTATGAAGGTTTCGGTCCTTCCGGCGTCGCTATTGTTGTCGATACTTTAACAGATAATGAAAAGAGAGCTTTCTCAGCTGTTAGAGCTGCTTTCACTCATCACGGTGGTAAGATCGGTAATAGTGGTTCCGCTTCTTTTAATTTTACTCGCATGGGTGTTTTAGCTTTCACAACAGATAAAAATGCTGAAGAAGTTGCTGATGATTTAATCTTAAACGATATCGATGTTCAAAAAGCTACAAAATCAGAAGATTATCTTGAAATTCAAGTTACCCCTGATGATTTTGAAAAAGCTAAAGAACAGCTTATCGCTGATTTTAGTGTTCAAGAATTTGAAGAAGCTAATGTCACTTTAGTTCCTAATGGTGATCTTGTTTCTTTAAATGATGAAGATAGAAAAACTGTTGAAAACCTCATCGAGGCTTTAGATGACATCGAAGATGTTCAAGATGTCTATCATAATGCAGATTTATGAGAATAATAGAGTATTTTAAAGAAAGATTTAAAAAATTTAAAAAGGACGATTATATTTTATTAGGTTTTCTTTTTGTCTTTTTGATTATCATCCTCTATTTTACAATCTCGATGACAATCTCTATTGCTAATGGATATACTTTGTTCGGATATCAAAATGGAGAAGCAGAAACTGTTCCTTCTTATTTTGATACTGTCTGTTTATCCTTATTTTGGGTTTTATCTTCTCTTCTTCTTATCACTTTCTTCTACAATCTTATTTTTAAGAAGATAAAAGATAAAAAAGTAGTTAAAAAAGAGATAGTAGATGGAAAAACTATCTATATCGATGATGAAAAATGAATTAGAACAAATAAAAGAGATGGATTTCGTTAGATGGGAACTAAACGATTCATCCATCTCTTTTTTATTGATTAAAGATGAACATAAACATACTCATGAAGAAGAAGAAGAAGAATGCTGTTGTCACATCAACGGACACCTTTTTAAATATCATTTTTTCAATATAAGTAATATTAAAATAGAAGGTGAAGAATGTGATAATTATAAAATAATAGATTTAAAGTGTACATCAGATTCTTTATCTATATTTATGCATGGATATAACTATATTGAAGAAAATAGTGATGTTTCTATATACTTCAATTTTCAAAACTACACTATAGAAGATTTAGGAAATATTAAAGAAGCTGATGTTTAAAGTTTCTCTCCACAAGAAGAACAATAGATACTATTTATAGAATTATGTTTATGGCATTTAGGACACTCTTTATAAAGAGCTGTTCCACAATTACTACAATGTAGATCATTATTATTGCAGACTTTACCGCATTTAGGACAGATGACTGAATTTGTTTTAGTTGAAATAAGAGAAGGATGCGTTGAAACACTTCGACTATCAGTTTTAGATTTTCTACCTTTAGTAAAAGAGAAATTAAATCCTTTACTTAAATAATGAGCACCCATTATGCCTGAAACAAATATAAAAGGCGTAAAAAAGAGACCAGAAATAGGTTCTTGAACCATCATAATGATGCACATTATTAAAAAAACAAGGCAAGCACCTAAAGCAATAAAAGCAGCAATTCTATGGATCCACTTATTATTCACGATATTTATCCCAATGTTTCTTATCAAAGGAAATCTGAATGATTCTAGTCTTCGGGAAAATCTTTTCGCAAGGCTTAGGACCATCTAACCAGTTGACACCGATCTCATTATCTAAGACACGGAGAACTCTAAATTCACGAATACCTAAACCGTTATGAGAACAATCAAACCTGACGAAGTTACCGACAGTCACACCATATTTAACAACGGTAACGACACCGATAGGAAGTTCAGTTGAAACTGAATCTAAAAGCTTATAGCGTCCACGATGAGCTAATTTTTCAATAAGGAAAGCAAAACCTAAAACTTTAGCTCCCATATCTTCAATAAGGGTGTACATAGAAAAGTAAACAGAGCCACCGCAAAGAGCAGAACCAACAATCAAAACTTCATCTTCACTAGAAAGATAATCACCAGAGGCTATAAGTCCATCATATGGATTTAAAATAATAACACCTAAGCCTAAAGTATAAGCTAAAGCTGAGGCAAAAGTTGTATCTCCAGCAGGACAAACAATCTTTGTGACATTATGTCCTTCTAAGAGAGGCTTAAGTTTTTCAATTAAGCAATCAACTGAATACTTAAAAGCATCTTTGTCTGATAATAAGGGGTTGATATCCTTATATGGGTCGCCGGGTTTAGAGATAATCAATCGATCGAACACGCTTTCATCCATGGTTAATTTCCCTCCTTTGTTTCATGGTGTTTATTTTTAATATCTTCACGAATACCACTTAAAGCTTCATAAACTTCTCTATTAGTTGCATCAGGATGTTCTCTTATATAGTTATCAAATTCAGATAAAATATCACCCATATAAGGCTCATCATATTCCTCTTCATAGTCTTCTTCATCTTCTTCATGTTCTTCCGTTCCTACTTTTACAGTATTAGATTCACTCATATAAGTCGGATAATCTTTATCGAAGAAGACATATTCTTGCTCTTCATCAAAGTAAGTAAAAAGTATTCTTAAATGAACTGCCATATCATTAAAGCTATGCCTCAAATAATCGACTACTTCTTTCTCGTAATCTTTATATTTTGAAGGAGCTTCAATACGAATATTTAAATGATAAAAAGTCTGTTCGACTCCATCGTGAATCAAAAAAGAAGTAGGGGCAAAAAATTCAAGTTCATCATCAGAACAAGAATAGATTTCCTTTAATCCTTTATGAAGTTTTTTAGTTTTTTCTATCACTTCATAAGAATCGGTACCCAGTAATGAAACAACTATCATCTATTATATTCCCTCCGTTTCAGGATCAACATCGATAAGGATATCGACATCTTTATTCATCATCCTTAAGACTTTAAGAGAGGCTAAAACCTTTTCTCCTTCCTCCCTTACCTTATATTTTAACAGGAGTTGTTGATAAAATCTTCCATTTCTATGTGAAATAAAAGGAACAGACGGACCATAAAGATTAAATCTCTTATCTTTTATCTCTTCAAGAATCTTATTTTTAATATCTTCTGCCACTTCATAACACCTATTTTTAAAAGGAGAACGCACAATAATTAGTGCTAATATAGTATAAGGCGGATATTGTGACTTTTTTCTCTCCTCTATTTCATATTTATAAAAAGTAGTATAATCCTGCTTACTTGCTAACTGAATGATTTTATTATCTTTACAATAAGTTTGAATCAATACTCTTCCTTTTTTTAAAGCTCTACCTGTTCTACCTACAAATTGAGAAATTAAATCATAAGTTTCTTCATTTGCTAAATAAGAAGGTAAACGAAGTGAACTATCAGCGTCTAAGACAGCGGCTAAAGTTACATTTTTAAAATCATGCCCTTTCGCAATAATCTGGGTACCGATAAGAATATCAGTATCTGATTCAGCAAAAGATTCGATAATTTCATGCCTTTTTTCAAATCCTGAAACATCTGAATCTATTCTCATTATTTTAGCTTGTGGAAAAAGATATCTTATATCTTCATATACTCTTTGTGTTCCATAACCGATCGTCATAAAATCTTTTTCCTGACAAGTACAAGTATAATTATCCGCTAAAATATGATATCCGCAGTGATTGCATCTAAGTTCATTATCTTTTTTATAATAATTTAAAGGAATATTACAATTAGGACATGTAGCTAATGAGTAACAATGCCGACACTGATACATCGGCGCATAACCTCTTCTATTTAATAAGAGCATAACCTGCTCTTTTTTCTCAATGGTTCTCTTTATCTCTTCAAAAAGCGGTTTAGAAATCAAACTAGAAGAAGAAGGAAGATAATTATTAGAGTCATTCATATCGATAATCAAAAGATCTTTATCTTGATTAGCAGAATAACGCTTATTTAAATAAAGAGGATGAAAAATTCCATTCTCTGCCTTACATTTATCTATTATGCGAGGAGAAGCAGAACCAAGTAATACTTTACAATCTTGTTTTTCTTTACGCATTAAAGCGATAGTTATTGCACTATAATAAGGTTGATTATCCTGTTTATAAGATGATGAATGCTCTTCATCTATAATTATTAATCCTAAATTTACTAAAGGAGAAAAGATACAAGATCTTGTTCCAATTACAACTTTAGCTTCACCAGATAATATTCTTTCATACTCCTCATATTTTCTTTTTTCACTTAAAGAAGAATGAAGTAAAGAGACAGTATCCTTAAAATAATAATAAAATTTATTAGCTAACTGATCAGTCAAAACAATCTCAGGAACCAATAAAAGAATAGATTTACCTTTTTCAAGCATTCTTTTAGCTAGTTCTAAATAAATTTCACTCTTTCCAGAGCCGGTCACTCCTTCAAGTAAATAAACTTTATCTTCGCCATTTAAAACTTCTAATACGCACTGTTCTTGTTCAGGAAGTAAAGTTACCTCAGGATAATATTTAAGGGCGATCTCTGGGATGTGGGAAACTTTAATACTTTTGATAATAGCATAACCTTTATCAACTAAGTTCTTTAAACTTTTATTAGCAGTAATCTCACTCTTTTTTAAACCTGTTTTATAATTTAAAAGTTTTTTATATAGTCTTTTCTCATTAGTATTTAATTCTTCTTCATCTTTTTCTAGAGCAAAAACATAATCTTTATATTGCACCATCTGCTTATTTAAAGAAGAACTTTTATTTTTTAAAGCCGGTGGTAAAAAAGTATTGATTACTTTAATTAAATCGCACTGATAATACTTGCTAACATCTTTAGCTAAATCAAGCAAAGAAGAATCTAATAATGGTTGAGAATCGATAGTTTTAATAACTTTTAAAAGTTTTATATCATTTATTTTTTCATATTCGCTAAGTTCTTTATCTATCTCTTTTACTTCCATAATAAAAGCGATAGTCTCTTTACTATTCCCAAAAGGAACTAAAACGCGCATCCCTGGTTTTAATTCCTCAAAAGAATAATAATCAAATAGACGATCTAAAGAGAGCGCTTGCCTACCGATCAAAACCTTTACTAAATAAAACATCCCTATCAATGTTCCATTTTAACTTCTATCTTTTTAGCTTTTCTTCTTTTTAAAAGAGGATCAATATAATCTTCTAAAAGAGAAGTAACTTGTTCACTAGCTAAGCCTGTAAACTTCTGGGGATCTAATAATTTCTCTATCTCTTCTTTAGTGAGATGGAAATCTTTATCTTCCATTATTAAGGTTAATAATTTATTTTCTTTTCCATCTTTAACATCTTGAATCGCTAAAGAAGAATATTGTCTGATCTTCTCATGCAAAACTTGTCTATCTCCACCTTTTTTACAAGCTTCCATCATTATATTTTCACTAGCAATAAAAGGTAATTTTTCAAAAACATGTTTTTGAATTATTTTTTTATTAACAACTAAATTATCAGTGACATTTATCATGATATTTAATATAGCATCACTAGCTAAATAAGCTTCGGAAATACTTAATCTTCTATTAGATGAATCATCTAATGTTCTTTCTAAAAATTGTTCTGAAGCTGTAAGTTCACCATTCATGGCTAAAGAGATAACATAGCGAGCAAGCCCATTTATTCTCTCTGAACGCATAGGATTTCTCTTATAAGGCATAGCCGAAGAGCCTACTTGTTTCTTTTCAAAAGGTTCCTCTACCTCCATAAAGGATTGAAGTAATCTAAGATCAAAAGCAAATTTAGCACAGGAAGAAGCTAAACTTGCTAAAGTATTTAAAAATTCGGCATCAATCTTTCTAGTATAAGTCTGTCCTGATACAGGAAGAGAACGCTTAAAGCCCATTCTTTTAGCGATATTTCTATCTAAAGCGAAGGCTTTCTTCTTATCACCATCAAACAAATCTAAAAAACTTGCTAAAGTACCTGTTGCCCCCTTACATGAAAGAGGAAGAAGATTATCATCAAAATAAGAAAGATGCTCATAATCAAGATAAAGATTATAGAGAGTTAAAGAAAATCTTTTACCTAAAGTAACTAATTGAGCTGGCTGTAAATGCGTATAACCTAAACAAGGTAAATCTTTATACTTAATTACAAAACGTCTCAAGTTTTTCATTACTTGAATAAGTTTACTTAGAATAATCTTATTGGCCTTAGATATAGCGATAGTGTCCGCATTGTCATCAACATAACAACTAGTTGCGCCTAAATGTATTATTTTTTTAGCTTTAGGGCATTTAACACCATAAGCATAGATATTGGCCATAACATCATGGAGAACTTCTTTTTCTTTATCATCGATACATTGATAATCGATATCATCGATATGAGCAGCTAGTTCTTCAACTTGTTCTAAAGAAATATCTAAGCCTAACTTTCTTTCTTCATCAGCTAAGATAGTCCATAAATAACGAAAAGTTTTAATTTTAAATTCTTTGGAGAAGAGATATTGCATCTCTTTAGAAGCATAGCGATCGCTAAGTGGTGATATATATAAATTATTCATATCATTTATTTTAGCAAGGATAAAATAATTTAGCTATCTTCAAAAAAAGAAGTGAGTTTATCTTTTAACCTTTCTTCAGTCATTTTTCGCATTTTATCTCTTTTTAAACACACTGGTTCTGAAAATAAAGAGATATACTTTTTAATTCCTTTTTGTTCTAATTTTGTCTTTCCTTCTTCATCAATATAACCTCCTATAGGGAGAAGATTTGTAAATTTACTTAAAAGAATAGAAAGACTTTTACCTGAAAAAGAAGAACGATCAATTTTACCTTCACTTGTTATCACTAAATCATATTCATCTTTTAAATTTAAAAGATTAAGAATATAGTCACAACCAGAGATAATCTTTGTTTTATCACTTAGAAAAGAAAAAGCTGCTCCTAAACCACCGGCTGCTCCCATCCCTTCTTTATCTGGCTGATAATTTATATTAAATTTCTTATAAATATCTGAAAGATATTGAATATTTCTTTCAATAACTTTAAGTTCATCTTTCAAAGCACCCTTCTGTGGAGCATAAACATAAGTAGCACCATTTTTTCCTAATAGAGGATTATTACAATCAGAAAGAATAATAAATTCACAATCTTTAACTAAACTATTTAAATTAGAACAATCTATACTAGATATACTTTCATACTGAAGAATATTAGTTATCTTAAATTCTGAAATAAACCTGATTCCTAGAGCTTGAAGCATACCGACACCTAAATCGTTTGTTGCAACTCCACCTAATCCAATAACTATCTTTTTTACACCTAGATTTAAAAGATATAAAATCATTTCGCCAACACCAAATGTAGTTGCTTCATAAATATTATTTTGACCCTCAACATCTCTTAAACCACATATTGAAGAAACATCAAAATATGCAGTTTTATTGTCAATAATATAAGAAGCTTCTTTTTTCTTATTTCTTTTCAAACTAGTTACAAGATGATATTGAATTTTTTGTTTTAAACAATAATTTATAGCCTCAAGTGTTCCATCTCCACCATCGGCTAGAGGATAAGTAAAAACATTAAAATCTTTATTTAAACTTAATAAATCATTCTTAATTATCTCTTGTATTTCTAATGAAGAAAATGTTCCCTTCATAGCATTGGGAAGAACAAGAATTTTCATACTAGATACCTTATAAAACTATAAACAAGAATATTATAGTAAAAAATACTATTTAGTTATTTATAAATTAAAAATATTTACTGATTTTATATACAATTCTTAATAACAACTTTATTCTATAAATTAAGGTTTTCAACTATTATTAATATAATCAATTTTAATCTTTAAGATCAGCATAAATTATCGTTTTATAAATAAAAACACTTAAAGTTTTTTAATATATCATTTAAATCATCAACTATCATTTGTTTCTAATTTTTATTATCTTCTTATAGTATAATTAAATAGTAAAAATATAAAAGGAGATAATAATGAAACTCTTAACAAACGGAAAAAATGATGACTATATCTCACTAATAAGCGGAATATTATTCATGATTATCGGTATTTTATTCTGCTGTTCTACTATTACTATTGATTTTCTTAACATTGTTTTAGGTATTGCTCTAGTGATATTAGGACTAGCTGGATTAGGCATTACATTCTATAAAACAAAAACGATGCTCAATTTATTAGGTGCTATTAGCACTTTTGCTTTATCTTTCGGAATAACTTGCTTCATCGTCAATATTTTTGTATTTGTAACATATTTTATTGATATTTTAATGGTTGTCGTTGGTGTTTTATTAGCTATTGATATTCTCTTTAAAGTATTAAATAGAGATAATAAAAAAGATAATCTTCCGATTATCATCCAAGCTATTGTCGCTGCTGTTTTAATTACTTTTGGTGCTATTTTTATGGCTATCACAAACATCATTCAATTCAGTATTATTGTCTTAGGTGCTCTTCTTATCGTTTTAGGTATCTACATTATCATAATGTTCTTCCTCAAAAGAAAGAAAACTAATGCCTGATATCATAATATCACCGTTAAAACCTTTCTATTTTCAAGATTCAAAAATACTTATCTTAGGTTCTTTTCCTAGTGTAAAATCACGGGAAAAGAACTTTTATTATTCTCATCCGACTAATAGATTCTTCAAGATTCTTTATTTTTTATTTAACGAAGAATATCAAGAAGATATCGAAAAGAGAAAAGAGTTCTTAAAAGAACATAAAATCGCTTTATATGATGTTATTCATTCTTGTACCATCCATTCATCAGATGATAGTTCAATAAGCGATGTTACTCCAACTAACATAGAAGATATATTATCTTCTTCGAAAATTAAAATGATTTTTTTAACGGGAAACAAAGCTTATAAATTATTTAAACATTACCACCCTAATTTGATAGGAATACCTTTACCTTCTCCTTCTTCAGCTAATGCTAAAATGTCTTTTACTAGTCTGATCGATAGTTACAAAATAATACTTAAATATCTAGAAGAATAAGGTAAAAAATGATATTATTATCTAGCTGGGCCTATAGCTCATTTGGAAGAGCGTCTCGTTCGCAACGAGAAGGTAGCGAGTTCGACCCTCGTTAGGTCCACCATAAAAGAACTAGAATTGTGATACGAGAAATCTGTCACAATTTTTTTTGTTTTTAGGGGTAAAATTGGTAAAATAACCGGAGTACAACACCGTACAATAAGAAATTTGCAACAGTGATACAATTATCTTTTTAATTTACTTTTTTTATAAAAACTTGCAAAAAAAGTAGATGGAATATTGACTGAATAAAATAAATAAAGTATAATCAAAGTACAAAAAAGACAAAAACTTGCAAAAAAAGTAGGTGGCATAATGGAGATAAAAAGAGAAAAGTATTTGAATGAGATTATTGAAAGAAAGAATAATAATCTGATTAAAGTTATTACAGGCTTAAGAAGATCTGGTAAATCATATCTATTAAATAAATTATATAAATCATATCTACTAGAACATGGTGTCTTAGATTCACAAATTATCACATTTGCATTTGACAATTTAGAAGATGTTATGAAATTAGATAGATATTTGCCTAATGAGCAAACTATTATTTCTTATTCTAAAAAAAATTATTTGGTTAATTCTAAAAAATTTACTCTTTATATTAGTGATTTAACAAAAGATGATAGGGAGTATTATTTATTGCTTGACGAAATACAGCTTTTAGATAATTTTGTATTTGCTTTAAATGGGTTGTTAAATCATGATAATTTTGATATTTATGTAACTGGTAGTAACTCAAAAATGCTTTCTAAAGATGTTATCACTGAATTTAGAGGCCGAGGTGATCAGATTCACGTCTATCCATTATCGTTTAAAGAATATTATGAATCTTCTAACTTATCATTTGAAGATGCATACTTAGATTATCAATATTATGGTGGGATGCCATATTTGATTAATTTAAACGGTGAGGAAAGAAAACAAGAATATTTAAAACAATTATTTTCTGAAATCTATATTAAAGATATTACTGATAGGAATGGGATTAAAGACATTGAATCTTTCGAAAAATTATTATGTGTACTATCCAGTTCAATAGGGTCTTATACTAATCCTACTAATTTAGAGAAAACATTTAAAAGTGTTGAAAATATTGTTTACGGACATGTTGCAATTAAAAATCATATAGAATATATAAAAGATGCATTTTTAATATCGGAAGCTAAAAGATATGATATAAAGGGAAGGAAATATATTGGATCTAATTCAAAATATTATTTTACTGATATTGGCCTTAGAAATGCTTTAATTAATTTTAGACAAAGCGAACCAACTCATATAATGGAAAATATAATTTATAATGAATTATTAAATAGAGGTTATAGTGTCGATGTTGGAATAGTTGAAATAAATGTAAAAAATGAAAAAGGTAATTATGTTTCAAAGCAACTTGAAACGGATTTTATTTGCAATAAATTAAATGAAAAGATATATATTCAATCCGCTTACTCAATGGAATCACTAGATAAGCAAAATCAAGAAAAAAAATCGTTACTTAATATAAAAGATAATTTTAGAAAAGTAATTATTGTTAAGGACAACTTTAAAAAATACATTACTGAAGAAGGAATTGAAGTTATAAGCTTAAAAGAATGGTTGTTGGGTGGTGAATGATAATGCATAAAATGAATTTGTGGAACGATTCGTTTGAAGCGATTAAAGATGGTTGGAAAACTATCGAAATGAGATTAAATGATGAAAAGAGAAGCTTAATAAAAATTGGTGATGAAATAGAATTTACAAACGTGAAAACTAATGAATTACTGATATGTAAAGTCACCAATCTTTTTATGTATAAAAATTTTGATGAGTTATATAACAATCACAATAAAATATCAATTGGATATAAAGAGAATGAAAATGCTAATCCAGATGACATGTTAATGTATTATTCAAAAGAAGACATTGAAAAATATGGTGTGTTAGGAATAGAACTTATAAAAATTGGTTGCTAACGATTATAGCCAGGGGCAAACGATTTAAATTATGTAGTAAGCGATTTGAACATAGTGGCGAACGTTTTGTATCATAATTGTATACCTTTGCCAATGAAGTTTTAACTTAGGATTTTGCACTAAAAACTTTTTATAGCACAATAAAATTTTTGTCCCACAAAAAACTTTTTATTCTTTTTGAGAAAAAATCTCGTCAAAGTTCTTTTTTCTTATTGTTTTTAAGATATAGATTTTTTGATAAAATATTATAAAGCAATAAGTTTTGAAAACAAAAAAACATTGATGAAGCATACTCGCTTAAACAATATCACTTGCTACTAATTTACAAGTTAAATTTAAATAGAAGTTATAATCACACTTAATTTCATGGCAAGAAACACGGATTAATATCGAGGAGGTTAATATGAAAAAGAAATACAACACAATGCCTGAATCAATGAAAAATATGGAGATGTATGGATTTAATTGGATGGAGTTTGTAGTCTCTATTCCTTTCCCACTTTACATAATGACATCATATAAAAGCAATGGTCAGTCCAATGCTTGTATGCAATCGTGGACAACATTTACAGGTGGGAAAAATGGCTTCTTCGCGATTGTTTCTGCTGTTAGCAAATATGGTCATTTATACCAAACGCTCCATGAAACCGGCGATGCTGTTATAAATTTTATGTCTGCTGATTTGTATGATAAATGCATGTCAACCATTAAAAATAATGGTTTTGGGACAGATGAAATTAAATCAGCAGGTTTAAAATCATCTAAAGCAGATATGGTCAATGCTCCTATGATTGATGAATGCTTTATGAATTTAGAGTGCCGTTTTAAGTGGGAAAAAGAAATTTCTGAAGGGGATGATTATGCTTTAGTGGTTCTTGAAATAGTTAAAGTGCATATTGACGAAAGACATATGGATGAAAACGATCTTGGTAGAACTGGAGAGACCGGGATTCTTTACAATATTCATCATCCTATTAATCCAGAAAATTTCAAAGGTACGGCACATGATTATGTTGGCATTATTAAAAAAATACGTGATTATAGTGAATATTAAAAAATAGATTAAGTAAACATTCAGTCAGTATTAATTTCTACTTTATTAGGAAAGCCAATGCTTGTGAAAGTATTATCAATGTCTTTTTTGATTCGACATTAAAAGAGAAATAGTAAAGTCTCGAAAAGTTGGAGAAAAAACTTTTAAATAGATATTCAACTTCAATAGTAATAAACATCCATATGTAGTAGGGGTCGCAAAATTGGCAAAGGGGTTGCATTTCGATACTAGGAGGTCGCAAGTGCATCAATATTGGTCTTTCTAGCCAAAATTATAAAATTGAGGTTGAATAGTTTCTGTTCAAACCCTTTTTTATAAAAATAAATAGAAATAAGTTATACTAAAATATCTATAAACAAAAATGAAACAAAACACAAAACAAAAAGAAAACAGTAATATAGAAGATATAAAAATCAACAATCAAAAAATCATTTTATTAAATAAGCTAAAAGAACTATTAGGTCAAAAAGTTCATGTTTATATTGATAGACCTTTAGGATCTACTCATCCAACAGAAAATAGTATCATTTATAAAGTAAATTACGGATATATTAAAGAATATAAATCACTAGACAATGAATATGTGGATACATATGTTTTAGGAATAGATGAACCAATTAAAGAATTTGAAGGTATTGTCTATGCTATTGTGATTAGAGAAGATGATATTGAAGATAAACTAATAGTCACTCCTGAAAATACTGAATATAGCAATAAAGAAATAGAAAAACAGATTTCCTTTCAGGAAAAGTATTTTAAACACAAAATAATAAATAAATGATTTATTTTTTAAAGATCATTTATTAAGCCACTATAACTATATACTTTACCAACAATATTATCTGTCTTATAACCACTAGTAGACTTTAACTCGCCATTAAAATTAAAACCATCAAAATTATAATCAAAATATTTCTCTTCTAAATAATTACTTTTATCACCTATATATACGATACCGCTTAATCCACCAACATATTGAGGCCCTAGTATCTGAGCAATAACACTACTTTTAGGATAATTAATTAATTCTCCTTTCATTTTATATCTACTATAAGATATATACACATCAGTATAAGTTATATCAACAATTCCAATCAATCCACCAGTCGCTATATTTGTTCTTGATAGATCAGTTTCACTATCAGAAAAAGTATGGTTGATATTACCATTAAATGAACAATTAATTAAGTGATAATTTGGATAATTTATATCTGTAATTTCATCCATATAAGTTGTTCCAACTAGACCGCCAACATAATTTATATTTGTAGCATTGATATTTCCTATTATATGACAGTTTTTTAAAATAGCAGAATCTGCTATATAAGAAAATAATCCACCGACTCTACTCTCTCTAGAATCATTATCGTCTGAAACATTTATATTTAAATTATCAATAATTAAACCATCAACTAAACCAGAATATAAATCCAAAAATATACCCTCACCCTCATTTATTGTAATATTTTTAATCACATGATTATCAGGATTAATTAATAAAAATCTGTTATATTTCCTATCAGAATGGTAGTGAAAAATGGTTTTAAAATCTATTCCTTCAAAATCTAAATCAGCATTTAAATAATAATACCCGCCATAGGTATTTATATCCATAAAGTCATCTATTGTATTTATATATGTTATTGTTTCAGGATCATAAACATAATAATATCCTAAATCAACGCTTATATATTGTTCATCGTTAAAAGCGACATCAGCAATAATATGATATTCTCCAGCTAATAAAAAATTAATGATAGGACCATCAAGGATATAACCAAATTCAACATAGACGTCACTGCCATTTACAATCAAATAACCACCTGTAACTGACTTTACATCGATACTTCCATCATAAGTAAACTTATGTTCTTTTCTTTGTTCTTCAGTATAATCTAATATCTCTTCTCTTGTTGGTAAGAAAGTATCATTCTCTCTAGTCCTTAAAACTCCAGCATATACAGTGTAGTGAATATAATCTATCTCATCAGAATCAAAAGAATAAACTTTATTGTTATAATCAAAAGTTCCTTCACTTAAATCATATGAAGAATTTACTGTTAATACATGAGTATCCCATTCATTTAAATTAACACATTTAAATCCATAAAAATTATCCATTTCTTCATATGGAATAGAATTACTACAAGATGTTAATAATAAAGAGAAGATAGCTAAAGCTAAATATCTCACCTTTTTCATATTTAATCTCCCTTATCACTAATTCAAAATTATTTAAGACAAATATCTTAGTTTATTACTATTTTATAAATAGATAATAACAGAAATACTTTTCTTAACATAAATATACCTCGCGTCAGCAATAATATACAATATTTAAAAAAAAAAACAATCTATTTAAAGATTATTATAAATCTAAGCAAAAAGCATAGAAACAAAATATGCTTGTATAAATATAAAAACATAAAAGAAATTAAAATTTATATTATTTATACTTTCAAATAAGGCTCTTATACTTATCTATTATTTTTAATATTTTTTATATTAAATAAAAAAAGCCTAAACTCCTCATAAGCTTAGACCAAAGTTATCGATGGTGCCCCGTGCCAGAATCGAACTAGCGATTGGTCCTTACCATGGACCCGTTATACCACTTAACTAACAGGGCATTTAACAGCAAAAAATAATATATATGATTTTACTTATTAAGTCAATAAAATTATCGCATTTTTAATACATTTTATGAAATATCTATTTTAAGACTATCTTTAAAAAACTTAAGTGATTCTTCTCTTATTCCACGAATGTTTTTTGTTTCATATTTTAAGAGATTTACTAAGCCTACTTTTTCACTATTTTTCTTCACATTTTTCTTTTCAGTAATATAAACTGTACCATCTTGAAGATGAGATAAATATAAAGCTAACTCACAAGCAATTAATAAAACTTCAGGATTATCTTTCCCTTCCATAATAATTATATGTGAACCTGGATAATCTTTAACATGAATAAAAAGATCATCTTTTTTAGCAATCTTAAAAGTCAATGTCTCATTTTGTAATCCATTCATGCCAAAACCTATTTTACCTTGTTCTAAAACAAGATAATGCGGTTGATAAACTTTATCTTTCCTGACTTTTATAGAAGCTTTTTTCCCTTGTTTTAACTTAATATATCCTTCTTGTATAAGTTCTGCTTTAAGTTCTAAAATATCGCGAGGAGTGCCATCTTTCGCTTCTAGCTCTTTCTTTTGAAGATAAATAACTTCATACTTAGTCTTTTCAATAAGGTCACTTAAAATAATTAAAGCTGCTTTAGCTTTATTATATTTTTTAAAATAGCGATTAGCATTTTGAGAAACTGATAAAAGAGGATCTAAAGGAATTTCTAGTCCATCTTTCTTCAACACTTTATCACCTTTCTTTATCTCGCTCTGATAAAGATAAATCATTTGACCATACTGCATATAAATCATGCTATCTTGAGCATTCTTAAGATCCATTTGGAGATTTTTTAATTTCTTTTGAGCAACCTTTATCGCTTTTGATAATAGTGTTTGTAATTCTTTTTCTTTAGTTAATCGGGCTATCTTTTTTTGATCTTTCACAAAATGTAAATAAATATCTTGAGGATTTATTTTTTCAATATCTTTAATATCAAAAGAAAAAGGTAAAAGATCTTGCCCATTAATATATAAATCATCAGAAGCTAGTAATTCAGTCAAAGAACTTTTTAAATCATGTCCTTGCTCAATATATTTTGAAAGATAATGATAAAGATTATTAGATAAATATTTTTTACATTCCTCAAGAGTTTCAATTTTATCACTTAAAATTTCTCTTTTAGGAGGATAAGTATACTCAACATTTCGAGTAACAAATAATCCTTTCTCAATATCAATTTTCTCTTTATATAATGAAACGATCTTTCCATAAGGATAAGCGATAATATAAGCATTAGGATGATTAGGAAACATCTCTAAAATAAAATCATAACTTTCATTTAAATCAGCAATTTCACGCTTATCATTACTCAATTTAAAAGTAATAATTCTTTCACCTTGTAATTTAATTATATCTGTAATAAGACAATCATTTAATTTCTTAAGAGAGTTAAAAAAGGGTGTATTATCTTCAACTTTCTCATATCTATCATAAGAATAGGTAAGAAAAGGATTATTAGGATTAAGAGAAAAAATAAAAGTACCATGATGAAAACCATTCTCTTCTAAACGAGTATATGGAAGAGCAAAATCATAATGAGATAAAGCAAAAGCTTTACCAAAGCGAGAAGATATCATCTCACTTTGCATTTTTTTAGTGATGATATTAATAGTTAGATTATCAATAGCCATACAATTAATAATTATAATAAAAAATGGGTGAATTAACACCCATTATTCGATGTTTCCATCGTTGAGACTTGATATGTAGTTATACAAGAATGATTCAAAGAAAGTATAACGAACAGCTTTCTTCATCTTTCTTGCTCTTCTAGTTTCATAATTTGTTTTACTTAAAATACGTCTCATCTTGTAGTACCTCCTTATAGATGTGCCATTAAACTATTTGTTGTCTGATGGAACTAATATTATATCGCTATAAATTATAAATTGCAAGAATTATTTTTATCAAAAAAAGACTGCTCTATTTCAAGCAGTCTTTTCTATTAAATTAAAGGATTTAGAAATTAAAGTAAATCAGCAAGTTGATCAGCGAGAGGGTTATCACTACCTTCACCGAAACCAGTGATATCGAATTGATAGAGTTGATAGCTACCACTAGTATCAGCACCGAAGGCAACATAGAAAGTGACATCAGTGCAAGCACCTGTTTGTCTATCGATAGTCGGATCGACGACTGTAGCATAGACAGCAGGATCACCGCCGAGTTCTCTTAAGATCTGATCATAGACGCCGAAGACTTGAGCAAAGAGTTCACCAGTAGCATAACTTCTAGAGTTATAAGTAGAACCTAAAGAAGAGAAGAAAATTTCTCTCTCATCAGAGAAGACAGAGAAAGTAGTTTCATTGAAGACGCCGTAAGAAGAATAATAACCACAAGCTTGGTAATAAAGGTCATTTGTAACTGTACCACCAGAAGTAGTTGTAGCATTACTTTCTTCACCGATTACATAAGTTAAAGAGGTAACACCTTCCTCATTAGTAACAGGGGTGAGAATAATCTGACGAGATTTAACATAACCATCATCGCCTTTATAGAAGACAGCAGAACCTAAAGCAGAAGAAACATTTTCAGGTGTAACTTCTTCACCCTGAAGCTCTAAGTATGTGGCAATACCTTGATAACCAGCATAATTAGTGAGACTGGAGATATAGTAATCTTCAGTATAGTAATCAGTAGCAGTGAAGTTAGTTCCTTCAACACCGAACCAATAGTTACCAGAATTGACATAGTCATTAGCATTGATAGCAGTGATTACAGCTTGAAGTTCAGAGTTAAGAGCGGGAGTTTCAACTTCAACATTAGCGACATCAGAAGCGAAGGATGCAGGAGCAGTTGTGATTGTTGTTGTACCGACATTAGAAACAACAGATTCAACTGTCATACCTAAATCACTGGACTCGAAGGTCATTGTTAAACCATCATCAGTAACTTCTAAAGTAGTATCAATTAATAAAGCGACATCAACTAAATAGAAAGTTCCATCTTCACCAACAACAGCTTGCTGAGCAGCTAAATAGAGATTAGGAGCAAAAGCATTTATTAAACCTACTTCGACACTGACATCAGAATTTAAGGTTTCACCATCACTCTCATAATCACCAGCGATCTCATAGGTGTTATCAGTTGATTTTTCATCAGTAAATACAGAAAGATCAAAGGAAGCGAAAGAGTTAAAGTCATTCTCGATAGGAGTAGAGCTACCAGAACCATCGAAATTTTCAGCAGTAAGGTAGCCAGAACCGCCTTTAGCTCTTAAAGCAGGAGAAACAAATTCGCCGCTTTCAGTATAAGCAACATAGAAGACTTGTCCGTCATCAGCGACAGATAAACCATAAACAGAAGAAGAAGCTAAAGGATCATCATCATCATAAATGAGTTTACCATTCCAAATACCACTTGTACCTTCAGAAGTTGTTGATGTAACGATAAGTGAATCTTCAGTTAATTGAACAGTATCAGTAAGTTCAGCTAACATAGCCTCACCAGAATAAGTAGAAGTGACAGTGTAGTTATGAGCACTAACTAAAGAAGCGACCTGAGCTCTTAAAGTAGGCTTAGCGGGGCTAACTGTAACAACACAAGTAGCAGAGACATTAGGATTGCAGTGAGCAGTAGCAGTGATAGTAGCAGTACCTTCTGCTAAAGCTGTAACGTTAGTACGAATACTACCAGTAGGAGTTGATAAAGAGACGATAGTAGGATCATCAACGGTGAAATCGACAGTAGAATCCTCTGTCTCACCTGCGACAGTAGCTCTTAAAGAAAGAACACCACCGACATCGAGAGAAATCTCAGTTGTGCTTAAAGAGATGGTTACTTCAGGATAATCAGAAGTAGAAGAATCAGATGAATCAGGAGTAAAGGAAGAATCAGGAGTAGAAACAGAAATAGAAGAATTAGATGATGAACCGAGAGATGATTCACCTGTACAAGAGGCTAAACCCACTGCTAAGACAGCTAATGAGACTATACCTAATAGATGTTTTTTCATATATAATATACCTCCAATAAATACCTACATATTTTCGCATTTTAACTAAATAAAAAGCACTTTTTTAAGAAAATAAAATTTAAAAATTCGTTCATAAAAATTACAATTTTAAGCGCGTTTTTTCAAAAAAATTAACTTTTTACTTACTTTTTTGCACTTTTTTGTTATTTTTCAATTTTTTAACAAATTATTTTGAAATCGCTTACAAAACTATATAAAAACTATATTAATATAAAAACTGCTCAGCATTATTGCTGAGCAGCTAATTTATCATCTTCTTCAATCATCTTACGATACTTCTCCATCTCGGCTTTATTAGCTAAGACAAAGTGACCTTTTTCAATCTCATTGAAAGTAGGTTTATCGACGCTATAATCATGTTCTTTTTCAGGATTATAGATGATTCTTTCACGATTTTTCTCACTCAAAGGATCTGGCTTAGGTATAGCAGAAAGAAGAGCGCGGGTATAAGGGTGGAGAGGATGTCTAAATAACTCATCAGAAGTAGCCATCTCAACCATCTCACCAAAATACATGACTGCGATTCTATCGCAGAAATATTTAACAACAGAAAGATCGTGAGCGATAAACATAATCGTTAATCCTCTTTCCTTTTTAAGATTATTCAAGAGGTTAATAATCTGAGCACGGATAGAAACATCCAAAGCTGAGATAGGTTCATCGCAGATGAGGAATTCTGGATCCATAACTAAAGCTCTAGCGATACCGATTCTTTGTCTTTGACCACCAGAGAACTCGTTAGGATAACGAGAACAATAATCAGGGATAAGGCCGACTTCCTCTAAAACACGACAAGCTTTCTCATGATTTTCTTTTTTATTGCGGAATCCTCTAATCTTTAAACCTTCCTGAATAATATCTTCAACTGTCATTCTCGGGTCTAATGAATCGATAGGATCTTGGAAAATCATCTGCATCTTAGTTAATAATTTACGATTGACGTGATTATTATCGTAACGAATCTGCTTGATTTTTTCTTTCTGTTCTTTTGTGACCTCAGCAATATGTTGTTTAATGGCATCAATCTCTTTCTGATAACGCTCTTTAACTTCTTGAATAGCTTTCTCAGATTCAGGAGTAGAAGAAGAATCCATCTCAGCTAACTCAGATTTCATCTCATTCTGTAATTCCTTGATGCGCATTCTTCCTCTGATTCTTGTCCACTTGATCTCTTTTTCATTCCAACGAGAACCAGCGTTGATACGGAAGCCTTTAAAATAGATAGAACCAGAAGTGATGTTATATAAGCGGATGATAGAGCGACCAGTAGTAGTTTTACCACAGCCAGACTCACCGACAAGACCAAAGCATTCACCCTTTTTTACATCGAAAGAAATATCATGAACGGCTTTTAGCTTTTTACCTTCTCCCATCGGGAAAAACATCTTTAAATGACGGACAGAAAGAATAGTATTATCAGTAACTAAATCCATCTTAAAAGACAAGCCGTGATCATCCATTGAACGATTTAAACCCTTAGTTAAAAGAGCTTGAGTAGGACTATCATTTTTCTTCATATTTGATACCTGCCTTTTGTAATGAATTCTTAATTCTCGTCGTCACAATCTTCGGCGGAACAATCTTCGGAGCTCTCTTATCTAATAACCAAGTTGCTGCATAATGGGTATCAGTAACCTTAAAGAATGGAGGCTGCTCCTTAAAATCGATCGCTAAAGCATATTTGTTACGACTTGCAAAAGCATCTCCTTTAGGAGGATTAAGTAGATAAGGAGGAGTGCCAGGAATAGACTCTAAACTCTCTTTCGAATCAAGATCAGGAATAGAAGATAATAGCGCCCAAGTATAAGGATGACGTGGATCATAGAAGATCTCATCAACTTTACCAACTTCAACAATTTTACCTGCATACATAACAGCTACTCTATCAGCCATATTAGCAACGACACCAAGGTCATGAGTGATAAAGATAACTGACATATTACGTTCTTTTTTAATACGATTGATGAGCTCTAAAATCTGAGCTTGAATCGTAACATCTAATGCGGTTGTCGGTTCATCACAGATTAAAATCTCCGGAGAAGCAATCAAAGCGATAGCGATAACAATTCTTTGACGCATACCACCAGAGAACTGGAAAGGATATTGATTGAAACGAATTTCCGGCTGAGGAATACCGACTTCTTTCATAACTTTTAA
The DNA here is from genome assembly GCA_944349335.1 of uncultured Bacilli bacterium. Classification (GTDB taxonomy): domain Bacteria; phylum Bacillota_I; class Bacilli_A; order RFN20; family CAG-288; genus Enterosoma. The sequence goes on along the minus strand of CALVMW010000001.1, from coordinate 804,907 downwards.
AGCTCTCTCTTTCGCTTCTGCTCTTGTGATACGGAGCTTAGAAACATAGTTAGAATGAGCAACAGAAAGTGCAGCATTCTTTTCTTTAACTAAATTACGATAATTAGTTTTAGCTTCATCAAGCTCCATCTTAGCAATAGATTTACTAGGAGCTTCACTATAAGAATTTTGAAGTTCAGTTACCCTGTTTTTAGCCTCAGTAAGCTTAACTTCATATTCATTATTAATTTTATCCTTCTCAGCTTTATAAGAGTCAGCAATATCGGTTGAAAATTTAGAAACTTCTTCTTTAGCTTCTTTCTTCTTAACCTTTAATGCCTCACGAAGAGGTTTAATCTCCTCATGGTATTTCTTATTAGCTTCAGCAATCTTCTTAGTAGATGCTTTCTTTAATTCAGCATGCTTCTTCTTCTTTTCAGCATTTAATTCTTTGATCTTCTTATTATTATCAGCGATAAGATCTTTAGCGATAGTATTAGATTCTGCCATCAAAGCAGCTCTTTGAGCATTTAAAGAAGAAATCTTCTCTCTAATCTCTGCTTTTTCAGCCTTATCACTAGTATTGGCTAAATCATCTTGAAGTCTAAATATTTGCTGATCGATATTTCTAACCTTATCTCTATAAGCTTCGGTTCCTTCTTTTTTCATCGAATCATTAGCTAACTGCAATTCTCTGATCTTATCATCATAATCAGAGTCAGAAGATAAGATAGTATTTTTAGCTGCTAAAATCTCAGTATTTTTCTGAACGATACGATTATTGTAAGCAGCTTGTTCTTTAGAAGTAAGATCTTTAAATAGTCTCTTTCTATGATCGCTCTCAATAAGCATAGCTTCAGTAATCTGCTTACCAACCTTTTTAATAGGATTTAAAGCAGAAAGAGGATCTTGGAAGATCATACCGATCTGATGACCACGAATACGATGGAATTCAGATTCAGCAACTTTTGTTAAATCTTCACCTTGATAAATAACACTGCCACCCTCAATAACTGCACTACCAGGTAAAATACCCATGATAGTTTTTGAAGTGACTGATTTACCAGAACCAGATTCACCGACGATACATAATGTTTCACCTTTATAAAGGTCAAAAGTAACACCTCTAACGGCGTGAACTAAACCTTCATCAGTCTTAAAAGATATTTTTAGATCCTTGACAGAAAGGATTTTCTCATTATTTTCCATATTAATCCGTTCCTTTCAAAGATGGGTTAAAGGCATCTCTAAGTCCATTACCAAACAAGTTGAAACAGATCATCAGCAATGCGATAAGAACAGCCGGAACAACTAATCTATACGGATAAGTTGCTAAGACTGATTGGTTTTCTGACAAAATAACACCCAAAGAACCTAAGTTAGAGAAACCGAGACCTAAGTAAGAAATAGTTGCTTCATTAAAGATAACTGAAGGAATCATCAAAACTGAAGAAGTAACAATAGTACCTAAAGCATTAGGAAGAATATGACGGAAAATCAAACGAGGAGACCTTGCACCTAACGTTCGTGACGCTAGAACATATTCTCGCCCTTTATACCTATAGAATTGACTTCTTGTGACCGCTTCTGTTCCTATCCAACCAGTTAAACAGAGAGCAAGGCCGAAGACAAAAGGAGTCTGACCGATCTTAATACATAAGATAGTCATCAAAACAATCCAAGGAACACCAGCTAAAATATCGACAAGTCTTTCTAAAACAAGGTCGACTTTACCACCGAAGTAACCAGAGATTGAACCCCAAACAACACCGATAATAATGTTGATAGCTGCAACAACAATACCGATCAATAAGGAGTTTCTTAAACCTTCAAACGAATACTTAAGTAAGTCTCTTCCTCTACCATCTGTACCTAATAAGTGAGAAGGCATAGAAGTATAACCAAAGTATTTCCAAGCTAATATTTCACAATTTAAGGTGACAGTATTACCATCAACATTTTCCCCTGTAACTGATTTAACATAGACAGGAGTTTCACCAGAAGCAAGATACTCATCTAAATCTTCATAATCGCCTAAAACACGATAAGAAGAGGGATCACCGAAAGTATATTCAATATAACCTTGATCAATCCAGCTTTGGAATACTGAACTAGCTATAGCACTTAAATCAGTACGATATCCATAAGTGATCTGATACATATCGTAAGTGATTGTACAAACTAAGTTTAATGCGTCAGCCGGACGAGTACCAGTAGCACCATTAGAAGCCCAATAACGATTGTTAGGTCTCTGAGTACTAGAGTTGATACGAGGCTGTCTTAATACATCACAAACGTTGTAGTTAAAAGTAGTATTAGTTGGATCACTCACAAATGATCTAGCCATCATTTCACGTTCAACTGAAGCGGGGACTTCACCTTCACTTGAAGAAGCAGTCAAGATAAAGTCACGAATATAGATAGCAGTATAATAAGTAGAATCATCAGCGAAAGTGAAACCGAAAGAACCAGAGATAGAAGTGAAATCTTCACCATACTTCTCTACTAAGGCTGAACAATTTAAGAGTAATTCATTAAGATTAACAGTAATAGTTGAATAAGGATAAACTGTTGAATTTTCATCATAGAGTTCACCTTGTTCACCCATATCAAAACCAGTAAAGTTAGTTAAAGGGAAGAACTGTTCACCATCATAGAAAAGAATATCATATTGAGGCATGACAAAGTTTTCTTGATCACGCCAACCTAATGTATAAGTTAAAGTAAAGTCATAACTTAAATCATAGTTGTAAGTATAGGAATAAACATATCCACCGACAACCGGATTACTTGAATCTACACTAGAATTAGGATTGTGATAGAAGTAATAGAAACCGCCATCTGAATAATCATTTAAAACATCTAAACGACCAGTGATAGGTTCAATCTGTTCAGGATTGACGATCGCATCGATGCTATAAGGATTAGAATCAAGGTAAATACGTTCTCCATTCTCATCTAAAACATCATTACCAGAAGCATCAGTTTCATAAATATAAGGCTGATCATTTAAAGTTCTAGTACCATCCCAGAAACCTGTTCCCGCTTCAAAAAGCTTAGGAGGAAGATTAGTCTCATAATTTAAGTTAGTAGCATCTGCAGATTGAATATCTACATTAAAAGGTAAAACACCTTCAATAGGTAAAATGATACTTAAGATAAAGAGGAAACCTAAGATAATGCCGCCAACAACAGAGGAGTGATTTTTAGAAAAGCGGCGCATCGCATCCTTAAAGAAAGTTGTCGGCTTAGTTGTAAATTTAACATCGTGAATATGTTCATCCTGTTGGACAAACCTAAAATCATCAGCTGATATCTTTTTTCCATCCGATGTGGAAGCTTCTTCACCAGCATTAAAGACATTTTCTTCGATGAGCTGAAATTCATTATTATTTTCGTTTTTCATGATGCTTTAGCTCCCATACGAATACGCGGATCAACAATGCCGTAGCTTAAGTCGACAAGTAAAGAAGCAAATAAAGAAATCAATGTAAAGATAGACATATCGACTAAAAGAACATTGTAGTCACGCAAATTAATACACTGAATAAATAATTGACCAATACCTGGTATGTTATAAAGCTGTTCAAGAACGATAGAACCAGATAAGATACCTACGAATTGTCCGATAATCATCGGAACTAAAGGAACAAGTGAGTTCCTTAAAGCATGTCTAATGATGCAATTAAACTTTGACAAGCCTTTTGTTCTTGCTAAAAGTAAGAATTCAGAAGACATAACTTCACATAATTCAGCTCTTGTATAACGAGTGAATGTTGCGATAGTACCAAACATCAAAGACAGGACAGGTATAACCATCGCCGCAGCTTTCTCACCGATAGAAGCATCAGAAGTGACAGGCCAACCAGTCGGTAATGAACCATTATAACCTAACCATAAAAGTAATAAAGAGATGACAACGAAGGAAGGAACAGAGATGAAAACCATAACTAAAGTAGAGATGAAATGATCGAGCGGTTTATTCTTATTTAAAGCAGCAATAATACCAAATAAGAAACCTAAAGGTAAAGAGAAGATTAAAGCAAAGACGTTAATTAAAATAGTCGGCTGAATTCTATCACCAATAATACCAATAGCAGAGTTACCGACTTCGACAGCGGTTGAGGTTCCCCAATTCCATTTGGTAAAGATATTAGTTAACCAAGCACCATACTGATTGATGATCGGCTCTTTATAAAAGTAATGCCAACGACCTTGAGGATCAAGATAAGGGTTCATCATCGTCTGTCCATATCCTTCAAGTTCAACAGGTGAATCAAAATAATAACCTAAAATATCTTGGTCAAGACAAAAACTATATTGAGCTTGCTCATTACCTGCAATCGGAGGGTCAGGCAACATCTTGACCAAGAAGAAAGTGATGGTCAAGATGATAAATGCCGTGACTAACAATAAAACAATACGTTTTATCGAATACTTAACAATATATGGTAAATGCATTTTAATTTAATCCAGCTGCTGTCGGTAAATTGATATAGATAGAAGATTCGTAAGTAGTACCATCGATAACAATGTTGAAGTTAACAGTGATAGTGACAGTGACGCACTTAGAAGTTGTAACTTCACCTGTATCTTCATCGACAATATCTTGAGTATTGAATTCATTGCCAATAACAAGGTTAAAGATATTAGAAGAATTAACGCCTAACTCATCATAAGTATATAAGTGAGCATTACTTGCATTAGAAACTGTAAGTTCAATACTATCTTTAACAGCACCACCTTGAATTAAAGTATCTAATGATAACTGATAAGTAACATTAGTAGAAGTAAGATTCTGATATCTTGTTCCGTTAGAAGTACCACCAGTAGAGACGTTTTCAAGCTTAGCTAATTCACCATCGTTAGAGACTGCAGCAACAGTATCAGTAGCTTGCCATAAAGCGTCGAAAGACCATGTCTGACCATCATAGATGATCTTATCGCTTCTTTCACCAGTGTCAGCACCCCAGTTTAAAGTGAAACCAGAAGATTGATCAGATTTTAAAACTTCTAAGAAGTTAATAGGGTTAAGGTCGTTACCAGAAATAGCACCGAAACCTAAATCAAACATACCTTCCTTCATACGATTATAAACTTCGTTGAAATCACCAGAGCCAGGATGTTGATTGATATTAAGTTCGTACATGCCACCATAATCTTCTTGAGAGACTTGATTAAAGACGTTGACAACAGAATTAAAGACATCACCATAATCAGTAACATCAGTAGTATTCATCCAATACATATCAACAGTGATAACCCAAGGATTTTCTGAAGAACCAGGGTTAGCACCAGAAGTCTTAGAAGAGATACCAGGGATACTCTGTCCACCTTGAACGCTTCTTGTAAGTTCAGCAATACCACCCTCACCTTCAATAGCTTCTCTTAAAGCATCTTTAGCAGCATCGACGTTATAACCATAAGTAGCATTATATCTATCCGCTAAAACAGCTTTATGAGCATCGGTAGAGTTATAAGAGATACCAGACTCAGGATCGATAAGGTAATTATCAGAGAAATAATCTTGAGTAGGTTCCATACCTCTAGAGGCACAGAAGGATTGTCTATCTAAGGAGAATGATAAGAAATCAAGGAAATTCTTATTGCTCATGAAAGGCTTACAAGACCAGGAGTCGTTACTAGTATGAGGAGTAACTGTTCCGTTAGGACCAAATCTTTCATCCCATTGTTCTTGTGTCTGAGAGTTAATATTTAATTTAAAATTAGAATCACCCTCAGTGACATATCTTGTCCACTTTATACCATGAGAAGAAGTACCAGCACCGCTAGCATAATTAGCTAAAGTATCTTTAGTAGGTGCATAAGAATCAATTTCACCATTTAGGAACTGCTGTTCAAGGTTAGCAGAAGAGGTTTTAACAAAATCAAAACCAGGGATCTGATAAGGTTGACGAGTGGTGATACCATCGTTAAGTAAATAACCTTCTTTATATTCATAGAAGTCATCATTTCTCTTTAAAGAGATAAGCTGAGTATTCCAACTGTCAATATAATAAGGACCAGAATAAAGCATTGTGTCGACAGGATTATAACCAGAAGGAGACTTACCTAAACTATTAGCTCCCCAAGCTTCGATGAAGTCCATCGGAAGAGGTGAATATAAGCTAGAAGAGAGATAATACATAGCATAGAACTGAGTACAAGGATAAAGAAGATTAAATTCAATGTAGTCACCATCTTCATCAGTACCAGTGATGATGCTTCCTCTTTGACCATTCTCATTTAATTTATTAGCGGTAGAGGAGTCACCCATAATCTGGTTCCATAACTCTTCGTTATAAAGTTCACCAGTTGTATTAGCAGCTGTCGAGTTAAAGTATCTAGCAGCATCAGTAAAGCCAGAGATACCATCAGTTAATTCAGCGCCACGATATTGACCATTATAGTAAGTGAGCATGAATTTAAAAGGAGTGATGTAGTCTTCCAAAGTGACTTTACGACCATCGAAAGAAGAAACTCTAGTGCCGCTAGGAGTAGTAGCGGTTGAAGAAGTGCGATAAACAGGAGCGTTATCGCCAGTACGAACGTGAATTCTCCATCTTCTATTTAAAGAGACATTGCTTAAAACATTACCATTCTCATCAACAGGAATAGGACGAGTATCAGTAGCTAAAGAAGGATACCATTCATATCCATCATTAGTAGCATTTAATCTTGTTGAATAATAGGCAGTTGTGAAGTAACTAGCTAAATCAGAAACGTCAGAACCGGAAGCATCCATAGCATTAGCGTGACCAGGTTGAGAGATTTGACCAACATTATAATAATTAGGATGACGACCAGAAGCTGTAATAGGAAGATCGCTAGTTAAAACACCTTCCTTCATAGTTCCCCAACCATAGCCAGAGACGTAGCCAGAAGGAGTAGGAACATAACGGTTATTATAAACAACATAACCACCATTAGAGAAAATGGTTAAACCAGTTAAATAATTGTCAACTGCGTAATTTTCTAAAACGCCTAAAATGTTAGCTTTTTCATCATAAGAAACGCTAGCATAAGATTTGGCACCGCTAGAAACTGTAGCTGCGCTAGCATTGAAGTTTAAAGTGATGCTACCTTCACCACCATCGATAGTAGTAGTGATTGTAATGCTGGCGCTTCCAGCTGCATGAACAGTCAATAAACCATTAGTATTAACTGAAATGATGTTAGGGGCTGAAGAAGTATAGGTAGCTGTCGCAGTAGCGCCATCAGTATAATAAGCAGAGATTATTGCTGTCGGCTCATTAACATAAACATTAAAAGTATCACCATCAGAAACTTCTGTACCTTTAAAGGTTACATAGAAATCAGAGGTGTCGCCTTGGTCAGATGTAGAAGAATTAGAACTTCCACCAATACCGCCGCTAATGCTGCTTGAAGGATCACTACAAGAAGCGAGAAGTGAGATGCAACCGATGGTTGCAAGCATAACTAGTTTGGAGTATTTTTTCATTTTTTTCTTCCTCCTTTTAAACATGTATAAATAAAGAAAATAATTTTCTACTTATAATTTTATCAAATAAGATAAAGTATTCTACAAAAAATCGAAAAATAATATTGCTCTTTTAAACATTAGCAAGAATAATAGAAACAATAACAAGAATAACACCGACTATAGTAAAGGGTAGCCAAGGAAAGAATGATAAACTTCTTTTTTCACTAGCATACGACTTATATTCCATATAATCGCTATATTTTTTAGGTGAATGCTTTAAAAAAGAGTAGAAGAGATTAGTGAATTGATAAGAAAAAATATCAAATGCACCAAGTCTACTAACTTCCCAAAGTCCAATAATACCTAAATATAAGACTCCGATGATAGCAAAGATATTACTAAGACCAAATTCAGTATAAACAGCGACTAGAGGAATGATTATAGCAGGTATAACTAGAGCGATAATCCAGGAGACTATCACTTTGATATATCGGGAAAACAACATTGTTCTTAAATTAAAATCTTCTAAAGGCTCTAGAGTTTAGCTAGAGCCTTTAGAGATCATATTTTTACTTTTTCTTCTTAGTTAAAACGATAACTAAAGCGACAACACCACCGACAACAACTAAAGAACCAACAACAATTAAAGCGATAGCCCAAGCAGGTAAGCCTTCACTAGTGCTAGGATTTTCAGGCTCAGGGTTCTCACCAGGAGTGGAAGAACTATCACCATCATCACCATGATCACCATCATCAGGTGGAACTATCTCGCTAGGTTCAACATTAACAACAATAGTTGATGCACCATCGATAGGTTCGAAGGTAATAGAGACATAACCAGTCTCAGCATCATAACTAGGAGTGACTTCAACTCCATCGATCTCTAAATAGAAGGTAGAGAGATCAAAATCTTCTCCATAGTAGAGATAGAGTGTGACAGGAGAATCAAAGCCATCAGCGGGGACACCATTTTGATAGACTTCGAAGAGATAAGTGATATATCCACCAGAAGCAGATAATCTTGAGAAGGCGAAATCATAAGTATTGTCGATATCGTTAGAAACAACGATAGTATTGAGACTAGAAGGATGGATAGTAACAGAAGTTTCGTTGTGAGCGTAATCTCTTAATAAGAGGTGAACTTTATCTTGTTCTAACATTGAGTTAGAAAGAGAGATACGAGTTCTGTAAACATCAGTTGTACCTTCAACTAAAGTAGGAACGAAAGAACCACCTAAAGCAGAGATGAAAGTACCAGCATCACCATTACGAGAATAGACATTAAGATATTGTCTATCACCATCTTTTTCAATTTCAGCACCTAAATATTCAGGAGCTTCAGAATCGATAACAAGGTTATAAGTCTTAGTCTGAACTGTCTTAGTAGCTTGTAAGGTATAGTTGAATTCTAAGACATAATTATCTGCATCGTCTAAATCAGAAAGGTCGATAGAAGCTAAACCAGAATACATTGAATAGCCGGTCTCACCAGCGATAAGCATGGACTTATAGTAACCGTTAACGCCACCAACATTATCGGTGTAGTTTGTACCTTCACGCCACATCTTAATTTCACCCTGTTCTAAGATGTGATCATTTTGCTTAATAGACCAAGTAGCATCGCTTAAAGATCTATTGAAGAAGAGTTGAACAGCGATAGTATCAGAAATATCAGTAGCACCAGCGTATAAAGAAGAATAACCATCAGGTCCTTCTAATGATAAGTAAGAAGTACCATTAGCTCTGACGGAGCTTCTCATATTAGAGACATTAGCTTGTTGAGTTGCAGTGAAAGCAGAAGTAGAAGACATATAAGAACCAGTGTAAGCATTAGGTCTAGCATATTGACGATTAGAGAGACCTCTCATATAAGAGTCAACAAGATCAGAATTATAGAGGCGTCCTTCTTCCTTTTCAAAGTCGAAAGGTTCAACAGCTTCACCCTTAGTATAATCACCATAGAAGCCCATGTAAGGGAGTGATAAATCCTTACGGCTATCACCAGAAGCCTCAGTTAAAGTTAAGAAACCTTCAACATAAGAACCACCAGCTTGGCCTTCTTGGTTAAAGTACTGGTTAAAATATTCTCTTAAAGTACCTTCGAAAGCAGGAATTTCATTATTATCATCGAATTGTTTAGAAATGTGAATATCATCGATTCTAAGTTTAACTTCTCCGCTAGCAGTGCTATGAGGTTGAACAACTAAATTGCCGCTTAACTGATGATCATCATCTAAAGTTAAAGTGTCATCATTAGTTGTGAAGGTAAGAGTACCAGGGAGATTTTCAGGAATATCTTCAACTTGGTCAGGTTGATTGACAAGTTGATCTTCATATTCAGATCTTGTGATCTGTTCACGAAGTTCAGGAATCATTAAAGAGATGGAAGGAGTATAAGTTCTAGTTTCGGAAGAATCGTTATGGATAGTGTAACTAAACTCAATATAAGCTTCATTTTCTTTGGAAAGATCAGTGAAGAGAGTACCACCATTCTTAAGTTCAACTTTGCTAACTTCATCACCGACTTCTTGCCAAGAGTCTGCGCTATCTTCGGTGACAGTAGTTGTAACATAAGCATCACTTAATAAAGCGTCAGCAACTTGAACGTTACCAGCACCTTGAATTCTAACTGAAGCCTTATTATCACCTGTTGTATCGTTGATCGGATTAGCAGTTGACATAGCGAGGCCAGAAACATTCTTCTTATAAGCTTCATATTCTTCTTCACTTAAAGCTAAAACGCCACCATTAGAAGGATATTTCTCAGATAAGATAGAAGCGATAGCACCTGTAAAGTTAGGAGTGGCCATTGAGGTACCAGACATATTATCATAACCTCTAATGCCAGACTCGGAACCGACAATATCAGCAGAGATAGCACCGATTACAGATTGACCAGGAGCGGCGATAGTAGGGTTGATATCAAGGTCATAAGTCGGACCATCATTGGAGAATGAAGAGTAAATATTGCCATCAGGGGCAGTTTCAACAGAGTTTTGAGAAATAGTTAAAGTACCGATAGAGTTAACTTCACCGAAGACAGAACCCATATTTTGGAAGACTAAAACGTTAGGGATATTAGGATTACCATCATTGAAATCGAAGGAGAAGTTAAAGGTAACAGAGGGATTATCGTTGACAACAATTAAAGCGAGAGCATTATATTGTTCAGCATTAGCGTTCTTTTCAATGAACTGTAATTCACCTCTATCGACAACAGCGATTTTACCGGAGAGATCTGTTAAACCATTAGCTTCGCAAGCAGCGGCAAAATCATCTAAAGTACCGACGCCACCGATACGAACAAATTCAAATTCTCCGCTAGTTTCACCTTTTAATAATTCAGTTAACGGATGTTCGAAGTCAAAAGAGATATCAGAATTAGCTTTATTGATAACTTGATCATCATAAGAGACAGCTGTTCCATCGACGATCATAATAGAAGTGTAGAAAGCTTGAGCAGGGTTAGAAGAAGCGACGATATTAGCTCTTTCATCAAGTAATGAAGAAGAACCTAAAATACCAGTCTCAACTGTATCAGTGGTGAAATCAGAATAGCCTTCAGAAGAAGAGAAAGAAGCTTTACCAGAGTTACCAGCAGCATAGTTAACAATAACGCCAGCATCAACAGCGCCTTGAATAGCTTGATATGTAGCATCAGCAACTGTATCAGAATCATCCATGAGGTCAGTACCTAAAGAAAGGTTAACGACATCAAGGTGAAGTTTAGCTGAATCTTCTAAAGCTTGAATAACATCAGCATCACTTGCACCCGAACCATCATCAGGGAAGACTTTTAAAATAGCTAACTGAGAGTTAGGAGAAATACCTTGGAATTCTTCACCATTAGCACCAGCTAATGAAGCGACGTGAGTACCGTGAGCAGAGTCGGGGTTAGGATTAACATAATTATCTTCCGAACCTGTGTAATCACGAGCAAAAGGAATCTTATTATTAATATAAGAATAGTAATTAGAAAGTTCAGAAGAAGAGACAGTGCCAGTAAGAGATTCAGCGATTGTCTCCTGAGTAATTTTGGCTGCACTAGCAGCATCACCAGTTAAAGGAATAAAAGCAGGAGCATTAAGGGTATATTCATTACCGGCATAAGAGAGAGCTTCCGCTCTTTCAGGAGTTCCTTCAACGTTATTAAGTAAAAGACCAGTATCGATGATACCGATAGAGATACCTTGACCAAGCTTAGCCTCAGCGCTTTGATCACCAGAAGCATCTCTGATAGCTGTTGTTACTGAAGTAGGATCAGCAGCGATTGTACTAGCAGAATAATTACCTAATTTTTCTTCTAAATAATTATTCTCAGCACTAAAAGTAACAGCGTTATCTACTGATTCAGGAGCTGCATAAGTATGTGATTCATCAATTGCAGCAACAGTAGAAATAGAAGAGATAATATCAGCGCTAGCTTCATCAGTACGGATAGCAAAGCCATTCATAACAACACTATAAGTGTTTGTAATTTCATAAGTATCTTCATCAAGAAGATATTTAATTTCATTAAGCGTGCGCTGTCTTTCAGAGTCACCTTTTTCACCGACAGGAGCATTCAAAGTGACAATGTAATCCTTTAAAGTACCATCTTCCGCTCCAGGAACATCGATCGGAGAAGCTGTCATAGCTAATCCACCTAAAGCGACGAGAGTTACAAAGGATGCAAGTTTAATCAACTTTTTCATTTTATAACCTCCAAAAACGCATAATAATTTTAAATAGACCGCAAAATAATGCAAGAAGTGGAGAAAAAATTTAAAAATTAAAAACTTGCAATTTTTTCTCCTTTTTTTCTTAAAAATAACAAAACCATCTTATAAATTAGCTTTTTTTCAGAAAAAGCCTTAAAAATCATATATTGTTAAGCGCTTACAAAGCATAAATATAAATTTTATTTATCCTTAAGGTGCATATTTTTGAAAAAATAGAAAAAAATAACAAATTAATGAAAGCAGTTACATTTTCTCTTCGTCGTACTCTTCTAATGGTTCAAAACCAACAGCATCGAGAATAGGTAAAGAGATAATTATTCCTTGTCCTTGAGTATCTAAACCAGCCTCATCATAGATGTGTTTCATAACATCATCTTTTATCTTTGCATCAACTACAATAAAAACTAATTCTTTTTCTGGTTGAATAGCTAATCCATAAAACTTAGCAACTTCAGGATTACCAGTACCTCTAGCGACAGTGATTGTCCCTCCTTTAGAACCTGCTTTTCTAGCAGCGTTCATAACAAGGTCAGTCGAACCTTTATTAACGACAACTAAAATCAATGATTTTTTATCTTCATTCTCCATTGATGCGGGCCTCCTTTTCAAAATCGCTTAAAAACTTATAAACTGATACTCCACTTACAGAATCGACTGGTACAACAAAAGCGACACCTTTACTAGCTTTAGAAATCTTAAATCGCTCTTTTACTACTTCTAACATATCTTTAACATACTCTTTTCTAGCAATAGTGATAATAATATCCTTTTTCGTTACATCTTGCCCTAACATTTGAATGATTTCTTCTGGTGGCATCGAATGAGCATAGAGTACTAATGATAAAGAAGCACCTAAATGCTCATAAGATTTTAAAAAGAACTGAGCTTGATGCCTATTGACAATAGTTATGATAGCGACTAAAGAATAAAGTTTTTCGCGCTGATCAAAAGGTTCCCTACTGATAGGTTTCTTCTTATTCTTTGTCTCAAATCTTTGAACAATTTTCTTTAGCATAACTTCTACTCCTACCCGGGAAGATGAATGACTTGACTATCATCAAACTCTTTAACACGAAGCAAAGCTTTCTTATAAGCTTGCTTATTCTTAATCTTCGCAATAAGACCGATAAGTTCAATAGAGATAATCGGCATAGTAGAAATCATACCGATAATACCAAAGCCGTTCTCTAACACCTTTGCGGCTAAAGCATCACCTGTTAAAGTCTTACCATAATAAGCGTTAGTAAAACCGATAAACAGAGGTAATAAGAAACAAGAAGATAAAGTTCCTGTAGCCACACCAGTCGAATCAAAAGCGATAGCGACATATAAATCGGGAACTAAGAAACATAAGATAAATGAAACAATATAAATAGGTCCAATTATCATAAGTATCGGTATATCAAAATAGATACGGATAATATTTAAGAAAACAGAGATACCTGTTCCGATACATAGAGCTAAAAAGACAGTTGATTTTCTAATAGAACCGCGAGTAACTTCTGCTACCTGATCAGCTAAAACATGAACAGCTGGTTCAGCTAAAATAATAAGATTTCCAATCACAAAGCCAAAGATTAAGAATAAAGAAAGATCAATATTAATAAAGGATTGACCTAAAATAACAGCGACAGGGATAAAACCAGCATTCGCACCCATCAGGAAAATAACTAAACCGATAAAAGTGAAAATCAAACCGATAATAATCGAATAAAGATCTCTTTTTTGAATTTTGAAAATAAAACAATAAACGATGAAGAAAGCGACGATAGGGGCTAAAGAAATTGACACCTCTTTAATAGAATCAATAAATTTAGCATAGTAGAAGTTAGGAATATCACTAAATAAAGTGACCTGTTGAAGCTCATTTTCTATTTCAATAACTTGATTATTTACGTTACCCAAGATGAACTCTTTATTATTTCCTAAGAAGATAGCCATAATCATAACTGTGATAAGGGGGCCTAAAGAACAAAGTCCAGCATAACCAAAAGAATCATCTTCTGAATTTTTACCACCTCTAACCGCAGCTACACCGATACCAAAAGAGATAATAAAAGGTGAGGAAACCGCTGAAGTTGTAGCGCCACCAGCATCAAAAACTATCGAATAAAAAGACTCATCAGCTAAGCAGCCTAATAAAAACACAAGTCCATAAGCAATGACTAACCAAACTTTAATAGACTTTTGCATGATGACTCTAATAATAGCGACAGCAAGCATGACACCGACACCTAAAGCGGCGATAACTACTAATAAATAATGAGGACCTGAAGGGAATAAACGCAAAGAGAAAACTGATAGATCAGGTTCAGCAATCGTGATTAAAGTTCCTAATAAAACAGCGATAACTACTAATAAAATAAGAGATTTCTTTTTAGTTAAAGAAGAACCCGCAAGTTCACCGATCTTTCCCATCGCTTTTTCAGCACCCATATTAAATAAGGCTAAACCAATAACTAAAGGAATAACTGAAATCATGAAATTTGTAAAGACCGGACCCGCATTATTATATTGAGGATCAAGGGAAAAACTAGGCGCAGCAAAATTTAAAATAACTAATAAAATAATTATTGGAAAAATAGAGATGACTGCTTCTTTTAATTTTGCGACAAATTCTTTTCCCATCACTCGCTCCTTAAACAGAGGACCGGATCTTTCTTAGCAGCTATCCTTGCTGGGAATAAGGATGCTAAATAAGTTAAAAACACGGATATAATTAATAATACCACAGCATGCCAAGGATTTAAAAAGGCAATTTGACCTAAATCTACATCAGGGAAAGCATAATTTAATCCATAAGAAATAGGAACAGAAGCGATATAAACAAATACGATTCCAATAAAACCAGCTAAAAAACCGATAATCATCGCTTCCGCTTTAAAGAGGCGAGAAACATCCTTCTTTCTCGCACCGATAGCGCGAAGAATACCAATCTCTTTAGTTCTTTCAACAACTGAAGAATAAATGATAACGGCTATCATAACTGAAGAAACAACTAAAGAAATAGAAGCAAAAGCAATCAAAACAGCTGAGATAATATCTACAATATTCGCAACTAAATCAGTAGCTAGAGAACCGACATCAGAATAAATGATTTGATCTTCTAAATCTTTACCTTGATTATAAGCTTCAAGATATGAGATTATCTCACTCTTCGTATCAAAATCATTAGGGTAGATAGTTATTGAAGTTATAAAGTCAACATAAGTCAATGGATTTAAGAAGTCTTTTCCTTCTTCTAATTGAACATCGCTGCCTAATTCTAATCTCATATTCATATAATCTTCTATCGAACTATCTGTTGATAATAAAGAACAATTATCAACGATATTGTAAGAAGATAAGGAGAAAGAAGATAAAAAGTCAACATCTCCACCAGCTAAATAATCACCGATAATATTACCTAGATCTGCACTAGAAGAAGGAGAAAAAACTATATGGTTTTTAAACTCTTGAGAAATAGAAGAACCAGCATTATCCGCGAATGTTTGATAAGTTAAGCTTTGAGGATAATAAATACCTGTTGATAATAAGCCTAAAGAAGTCGTTGATTTAGGTCTTAAGATAGCTGATATTTTCAAAGTTCTAGCTTCTTGAGAATTATATAATTCTTCTAATCTATCTTCATCGCTAGAAGGAGATTGATAATACTTTAAATTCTTATAGAAATAAGGTTTTAAAGTATCACTATTGATAACAGTAATAATCGCTTCATAAAGATAACCACCTAAAGCACGATAATCTTCTGCTGTTAAATCATCTCTTAAAGCTTGTTTTAATTCATCGATAGAAGAAATATTTGTTAGATCTGTACCATCTTCAAAATAAGGATAAATATTCATCAAAATTGGAAGAAGAGAAATAGTTGACTCCTCTATTCCTTTTTGAAACTCTTCTTGATTAGGTAGATTAAATAAAGATAAAAAATCACTTGCACTACTCATACCATTGATAATGTCATCCATAGTGAGTGTATCTTTAAAATATAATCCTAAAGTTTCTATAGTTTCTAACTCTGATGTTTCCGAATTATAAGAAGTATTTGAAATAGCATCTCCATAATAAAGATCAGCCGGTATATATTTATACTCCTTCCCTAAAAAGTCAGAGAATGAATAAGTTCCAGCCTCAGTTCCTATACCTAATTGTTCTAAAGTTGAAGTAGTGATGGAATTATATGAATCTAAAACTAAGACTAAACCAAATTCATCTTGATCAGGTTTACCATCTACTATATTAAGATCATCTTCATGAGGATATTCTCCTAATAAAACATCATATTGAGCTAAAATAGACTCCTCGTCAGCTGGTAAAACATTCCAAGAGGAAGAAGAGATAAAAGAAGAGATAAGGGAAGAATCACCTTTAGTATAAATAGAGGTATAATAAGTGCCATTTTCATTTTCGTTCTGGGAAATGACATTCATGCCAATAGAATAATTATAACGAACTTGTCCATATTCAGAATTCATATTCTCTAAATATTGAACATAATTAGAATCAATATTATTGATATGTAAAGATGAAGTGATCGGCTCAACAACATTGATCACATCATCCTCTGGATAACGCTCTAAAGAATTATCAAATATATCATAATCTTCAGAAGAATAAGCATAATTTTCGATAGTTAATGGGAATTTAGATAAGGTTTCAACTTCCATTCTATCTATATAGTTTGTAAAACCATTTGATAGAGCTAAAACTAAACCGACGCCGATAATACCAAAAGAGGCAGCGATAGCCGTTATAATAGATTTACCCTTTTTAGTTAAAAGATTAGTTCCCGAAATCTTAGTAGCTGTAAAGATAGACATCGAAGTATGTTTTTTCTCTTTCTTTTTAAATAAAGCAGAAAATCTTTCTTTCAAAGTCTTTTTCTTTTTTATAATCTTCTCAATCTTAGCTTCTTCAACTAATTTTTTCTCTTCTTCTAAATTATACTTGCTATCTGAGAAAAGCTCACCATCCTTAAGATGAATAACTCTATCTGAATATTTATCAGCTAATTCTTCATTATGAGTAACCATAATAACAAGATGATCTACAGATATCTTCTTTAAGATATCCATAACTTGAATTGAAGTTGTCGAATCTAAAGCTCCTGTCGGTTCATCTGCTAAAATGATTTTCGGATTATTTATTAAAGCTCTAGCAAGAGCAACTCTTTGCATCTGTCCACCAGAAAGTTGGTTAGGTTTTTTATTTACTTGATCTTTTAAACCGACTTTTTCTAAAACTTCTAAAGCTCTAATTTCTCTTTCCTTAGGAGAAATACCTGAAAGAGTTAAGGCTAGTTCAACATTGGCTTTAATAGTGAGATGAGGAATAAGATTATATGATTGAAATACAAAACCGATCTCGCTATTACGATATTTATCATAATCAGCATCGCTATAATCTTTTGTTGACTTAGAATCGATAATAAGATCACCTGAGGTGTACTTATCTAGACCGCCTATAATATTTAAAAGCGTTGTTTTACCACAACCAGAATGACCTAAAATACAAACAAAACCATTATCTTCAAAAAGAAGATTTATATCCTTTAAAGCAACAACAGGAAGATTATCCTTAATTGCATATTCTTTATGAATATGTTTTAAAATCAACATAAATTCCCCTCCACTCTTTGATTAAAATAACTATTATTCTCTAGCCTGATATAATGGTTTACTATCTTTAGCAGTCGGAGGACATACCTTATTATGCATCCAAACAACACGAATTAAACCTAAAGCTATCAGAGCGATAAGCTCATACTGGAAACTCATAAAACCTATCGCCATCGCTAATAAAGCAGGTGTAAAAAGTAAAGTGACTGATTCTTTAATGCACTCCCAGTAATTAGTATCACGATAAATAGATTTCTTTCTCTTATGGAAAATGATAAGGAAAATAGAAGCAACTAAAGCTGTCGCACAATATGAACCGACTAAAATCGCAACATTAAGCCAGGTAGAATAAATAACAGACGGGCGAGCACAAGTATTTAAAAACGTCATAAGGTTAGTAAATACTTCTTGTCTATTAGAAGTATCTGCTGAAAGATAATTATAAAAATTAACGCCATTAACAATATCAGCTTCTTTAACACCTTCTTTTACTTGACCAGTATAAGAAGCATAAGAAGAATTAGTTCTCGCCGATTTTAAAGGATAGATAGTTAAAGCTAAAGCATCTTTAGTAATAATTAAATAACTATGTGGGAAGTATTGAGCTGAGCTATTAGCATCTAAATTCAAAATAACAGTAGCAATAAAATTAGTTAAAAATTGAGTATTTTCACTGCTAGCATAAACTTCTAAATCAGGGAAAATATAAACTAAAAGACGAGTGACTAAACCATTGTTTTCATAAATAACTCCACTAGAAGTAGAAGAGGAGTTAGGACTAGGATCGATAAGATCGGAAGTAGGAGTAGTAAAAGCATCAAAATAAAACTCCTGAATAATATCAGTAGCTAAACCTTGAGCATTGACATAGCTAGTAGAAGAAGGGGCAAAATGAGCACCTGGCATAGCAGAGATATCCCCATATCCATCAGAATAAACACCATAAGCTAAATCAAATTCAGAATTATTTCCATTTAATTCATTAGTATAGCTATTATTAGAAGTATTTATATAACCTTTACTTTCATCACCGATAGCTTCTAAATTAAAACCACCATCGATAGTTATCTCTCTAAAATAATCCTGCTCTAATAATTCCATGATGCCTTTATCAACTTCATAATTTACTGTATTAGTGACAATTGTTGAAGCATCAGTTGTATAACCTGAAGATAAAACAGGAATCCACGGCAAAAATACACCAATAATGAAGAAAAGCAAAGCAAAATACCACTTCTTTTTCCTGCCGTTAATGATAGTTTGATTGCTATATAGTGACTTAAAAATATATTTTAAATTTTCCATCGTTACACCTACTCTTTTAAACCTTTTTATTATCCTTTATTTTTCAACAATTTACAACCTTTTTCAAACACTATATATAAAGAAAAAACGTTCTAAATTATAAAAATAATAGCTGCTAGAACAATCTAGCAGCTAACTATTAATCTAATTCAACTTTACCCATCCAAAGATCGTAATAACGTCCCTTCTCTTCAAGAAGTTGATCATGAGTACCTCTTTCAATAATCTTACCGTGGTCCATAACCATAATACAATCACAGTAACGGATAGTCGAAAGTCTATGGGCAATAATAAATGTCGTTTTTCCTTTCATAATATTATCCATACCATGAGAAATAAGTCTCTCTGTTCTTGTATCAACTGAAGAAGTAGCTTCATCAAGAATTAAAATCGGAGGATTAAAAGTCGCACATCTAGCGATAGAAAGAAGCTGCTTTTGACCTTGTGATAAGGAAGTATTAGCGCCGTCAATAACTGTATTATATCCATTAGGAAGTTTACGGATAAACTCATCGGCACAAGCGATCTTAGCTGCTCTTTCACAATCTGCATCCGTAGCTTTTAAATGACCATAACGGATATTATCATAGATAGTTCCAGTAAAAAGATGTGTATCTTGTAAAACTAAAGTCATCGATCTTCGCATTGAAACTCTATCAATATCTTGAATATTGATTCCATCGATAAGGATTTGACCTGAATCAATATCGTAAAAACGTGTTAACAAATTAGTGATAGTCGTTTTACCAGCACCTGTTGAACCAACCAAAGCGATCTTTTGACCAGGATGAGCATATAAAGTAATATCTTTTAAAATCTCTTGACCTTTTTCATAAGAAAAGTAGACGTGCTGCATATCAACCTGACCTAAAACTGGTTTAGTTGTAACACCATCAGTCCAGTAAAAATTATTATCTTCCGCTTTATAAGAACGCCATTTAGCTTTATTTAAACTAAGTTCAGGTTCAATATCCATCATCTGGAATATTCTTTCTGCGCCAGCTAAAGAAGATTGAATCATTGTCATCATATTTGAAATAGAGTTAAAAGGACGAGAAAGCATTCTTAAGAAGGTGATGAAAGAAATAAGAGAACCTATAGAAACAACAAAGCCATATTGTGAAGAAAAACCTGTAGCGACTAATATAGCACCGATAATAGTAACTAAACCTGTTGTTAAATTATTGATATTATTGACGATCGGAACATTGACGCTCGAAAGGAAGACAGAGCGGCGATTATGCATAGTATGACGATAATCGATGCTCTTAAATAAATCGGACATATCTTGCTCTTTAGAGAAGCATTTTACAACTTTTAAACCTGAAAGAACTTCCTCAGCAACACCATTAAATTCACCCATTGAAACTTGTGTTTCTGAGAAGGCAGAGACAGATCTCTTAACATTGATAATAACTATCATAACAGAGATCGATTCCATCACTAAAGCGACGATAGCTAGTAGCCAATTAAGTATGAAGATAAAAACTAGGATACCTATCAACATAATTGTTGAAGTAAATACTTCCATCAAACCAGTATTAAAGAACTGAGCCATCGCATCAACATCATTAGTAAATCGCGACATAATATCGCCGTGAGAAGTATTATCAAAATATCTTAAAGGTAAAGATTGTAATTTAGCAAACATATCGTTTCTTAAACGGAAAAGTGAGCTTGTTCCGATCCTTGTCATCAAAAAGACTTGGAGACAAGAAAATAAGAAAGCTAAAATATAAAATACCATCATAATACTGATAACAATACCTAAAGTATTTAAGGCTTCATTAGCTGCTTCTATTCCACCCTGAGCCCAATTTACAGTATTAAATAAGTATTGATAAAAGAACATCTGATCTTGAATAACTTGTTGTTGATAACCTAAATAATTTCCACCGATAAGCCAGTTACCAGTAACTGAATAGACGGCTGGCTGTAAAAGAGCATCAACTAAAGGAGCAGAGATAAATGCACCGACTAAGTTAATAAAAATCATTACGATAGTAACAAAGAAAACTGCTAAAACTTTAAATTTATCAGGAGAAACATAGTGAAATACTCTAGCTAAAGCTTTCCACGAATGTTTGGGTTTACCATATCCCTTTTTTCTTTTACCATAAGTTTGAGTAATCTCTTGATAATTTTCTTTACCACAAGAAAATTGAATCTGTACATCATTAAGGATAGGACCGGAGCCTGAAACTTTAAAGCCTTGATATTTATAAAATTTCATAATTAGACTCCTTTCCTTTGAATAGCATCTAACTCACGATATAAAGAGCAAGACTGAATAAGATTATCATGTTTACCTAATCCGACCATACTTCCGTTATCTAAAACTAAAATTTGATCGCAATCTTTAACAGAATCAATTCTTTGAGCAATGATAATAATTGTTGTATTTTTTAATTTACTAGCAAAATTAGCATTGATTCTTCTCGATGTTTCCATATCGCAGGCGCTAGTAGAATCATCTAAAATAAGAATCTTCGGTTTTTTAATAACTGCTCTAGCAATACATAATCTTTGTTTTTGACCACCAGAGACACTCTTTCCGCCTTGAACAACAGGAGTATCTAAACCATCTTTAAAATCTTCAACAAAAGATTTAGCAGCGGCAATATCTAACGCTTCCCAGATCTCTTCATCCGTAGCATTCTTCTTACCCCATTGAATATTTGAACGGATCGTACCAGTAAAAAGAAGATTCTGTTGTAAAACTACACCGATATCATCTCTTAATGCACGAACTGAATAATCTTTAACATTATGACTAGCGATCAAAACTTCACCATCTGTTGCATCATATAATCGAGGAATTAAATTAACTAAAGAAGATTTACCCGAACCTGTTCCACCGACAATACCTATAGTTTCACCTTCTTTGATATCTAAACTGATAGGACCAACAGCTAATTTATTCATATCATTTAAATAAGAAAAAGAAACATTTTTAAATTGAATATGTCCGCTCTTTAAGTGATCGGGATCAAAATTCTCACTCTTTTCTTTAGGAGCATAAGAAATATCGATCTTTTCACATAAGACGCGGTCTATTCTCTCTTTACTAGCTTCTGCTCTTCCATAAAATTGAACTAAAGAAGAGAGGAAAGAAAAAGCTGTAGTTAAAACAGCCGCATAAGAAGTAAGCATCGATAATTCACCAGCATCAAATAAAGCGACACCATTATTCATAATCTGCCATATTTCATTATTTGCTGCGGTATTTAACATAGAGAAGCCACCAAAATATTGAATTAAACCGATGGTAACATTTATTGTTAAAGTTGTAATCGCTGCTGTTAATCCCATTTTTGAAACAGCATGATAAGTGACTTCATTTAACTCATAATTAGTATTTTCAAATTTTTTCTGCATATGAGTTTCACGACAGAAAGCTTTAACTTCTCTAATGCCTTCAGTATCCTCTTCAACATTTCTATTGACATTATCAATAGCTGTTTGTGTCATTACAAATTCTCTTCTAGTCTTTCTGATAATTACAATAACTATAGAGAAAGCAAGAATTGTTAAAGGAAGGGTGATAAGTCCGATCGCCCAGTTTAATGAGAAGATGAAAGCGAAGCAAAGGATAACTACTAGTGATTGTTTAAATCCCATTCTAACTAACATAAGAACAAAGAAACGAATATTGTTACAATCGTTTGAAAGCATAGTTGTAAGTTTAGAAACAGGGAAATGGGAGATATTAGAAAAAGAAAACTCTTCTGCCTTCCAGAAGATGGTATTTCTTAATCTTTCGACATAATCCGATGAAATTATAGCAGATACTTTCATACCGAAAGCCTGACAAACTATCGCGATTAAAGCGCAAATAATCATCAATCCACCATAGAGCCAAACAGCATTCATCGCTTCTTGATTAATTCCGCCTCCATAAATAATAGGAGAAGGATTACCTAAAGCATCTAATGCAGCATAACCTTCAAGTCCATTACGGATAAGTAGACCGCTAAGATAAGGTATCATCAACTCAAAAGTAGCATCTAATAAGATTAAGAAAAACTGAAGAATTATATACTTCCAAGAAGGTTTTAAACATTCAAGATAAATACCGATCGTCTTTTTGCGATTAGCTTTATCGATAGATTCATCTTTACTAGTATATTGTAGTTTTTGCTCTATCTCCTTTAAACTTTCACGCATAATATCTCCTCTTTTAAAAAAGCTGCCACTTATTAAAGCAGCAGCTTAATATTTTACTCTTCTATCTTATTTATTGTAAAGCAGCAGAATAAGCAGTAGTGAAAGCTTCATCAACTAAAGCTGTAATCTCGGCATCTGTTGTTGCTTCAGTATTGAAAACATAATTGACAAGATTACCGACAGCGGTTCTACAAGCAGCAGAACCAGAGTAAACAGGAGCAACAAAGTAATCATCGTTTTCAATATAGGTTTCGTTAAGTTTATAGGTTTGACCGATGTAATTGTTAATCTTAGCAGAATGAGCTTCACTATCAGTTGAAGTTTCATTAGCGGGTTCATTAGCAGCATCAATATAATTCTTGACAGCTTCTTCATCATTAGAAGATTCTCTGATAGGGAAGTAACCAGAAGCAGCAGCTAAAGAAGCAGAATTCTCGGTATTTGTTAAGAACTTATAGAAATTGAAAGTAGCTTTTTCAACAGCTTCATCTCTATTAGCAAATAAAACTAAAGAGGGGCCTTGAGAAATTGCATAATGTTCACCAGCATCACTAGAAGAGAAGATCTCCATATCTTTCTTACCGATAGTAGGAGTAGCGGTGAAAGTAGCTCTATAACCATCAACACCTAAATATTGTCCAGAAGTAGTAGAAGAAACTAACATGAAGATGCGACCATAATTCATAACAGAAGTAGAATATTCATGCCATCCTTCAGTAGGATTAGTGATCTGTAACTGATCAGCAGTGCAGATAAGACCTTCATTATTCCATTTCTTGAGTTGAATCATCATGTTCTTAGCATCTTGATTGTTAAATAAAGGTTGAGTGTTATCAGTATAATCGATACCCATCATCTGAGTGAAGGAAATGAAAAGGTTATCGGGTGAATCATAGCAGAAAGGAACAGCTTTAAACCAACCATCTTCATCTCTTTGATCAGCAAAAGTTTCAGGGAAATCAGCCTTCATTCTTCTAGCTAATGCAATAACTTCAGTATAATCAGTCGGAATCTCATAGGGAGTCTTAGTATCGACAGCGACAGGAGCAATATATTGCTCTCCACCATTAATAGAAGGATCACTAGAAGCGGTATGACCAGCTTCACCAGCACCATCTAAATCAAAGACTGATTGATTAACAATCAAAGTTTCACTAGAACGAGAATAAGGCATAGTGAGATAATCACCATCGCCATAAGCGCTCTCTTCACTACTTAAATTAAGATCAGCTAAAGTAGAAGAAGGATCATCGACAATTTCACCTTCAGCATTAGCAATCTTACCAAAACCGACTTCAGGATCGTTGAAATATTCCTGAGCGTGTAAAACGACACCGGCTTGTTCATAAGCTAAAACATTATCAGGATAAGTGGAAGCGATATTCGGGATATTACCGGTAGAGAGACCATTTTGAATATCAGTGGCGATCTCTCCATAACTGTTATGACACTCTTGGGTGATGTGAACATTAGGATAAAGTTCCTCAAAAGCATCGATAGCATCTTGAGCGAAGAAGTAACGATTATAAGCAGCATTACCTCTATCGGCTTCACCATTGGCTGGCTGTTCATAATCATTCCACCAAACAAGGTTTATCTCCTGCGGTGTTTCACCACCAGAATTAGAAGTATTTGAAGAAGGATCATCACAACCTGTTAAAGTAAACAAAGCAACTAAAGCTAACAACGAACAGAAAGACTTTTTCATTTCTCTTTCTTCTCCTTTTTTCTTACCACACAAAATAGTGGCTATTTATATTTTAGCCTTTTATGCCTGCTCTTTCAACACCGCGCATAATATACTTTCTAAAGAAAATGAAAAGAAGAAGTAAAGGAACTGTCGTCAAAACCGTAGCCGCCATCTGCTGAGTATAAACTGGGCGCCAAACTTCATGTTCTAAAACTTGGAAAGTCGTACTTCTTAAAGCGATCGATAAAACATTATAATCATCATTTAAAATAACAAGGTTAGGCCAAACATATGAGTTCCAAGATTCAATAAAATTCATAATAAAAATCGTTATCAAAGTCGAAGAAGAAAGAGGAACCATAACCTTCCAAAGATATTGCCAATCGCTCTTACCATCAACTTTACTAGCGAGATATAACTCATTAGGTATCTGCATAAAAGTTTGCCTAAGTAAATAAATATAGAAAACATTAGAAACAAAGGGCAAAATCAAAGCCAAATACGTTTGTAGTCTATTTTGATCTGCCGATACAAAACCTAAGTTAGCCATCGTTGTAAAGTTAGTGATAGCCATCATTTCACCTGGTATCATCATAGTCGCTAAGAAGATAGTAAAAAGAACTTCTTTACCTTTAAAATGTAATTTAGCAAAAGCAAAAGCCGATAAGATTGTAACTAAAAGGCTACTTGCTGTCGTTACGATACCAACTATTAAAGTATTTAGCAATAATTCGCCATAAGGGAAAGAAGGATTAGATATTGTATGAGTATAGTTATTAGCTATAGTTTCAAAAATATTAGCGAGACTCGGAAAGAAAGCACCAGAATTTAATTGATCTTCTACCATGAAAGAGGCGGCTATCATGTAATAGAAAGGAAGAAGGACAACAAAAGCAAAAATAATTATAAAGATATAAACTATCGCTAAAAATATGCCGTGCAATATTTTATCGCGCTTTTCTGCATTTTTTACGCTTCTATTTTTGCCTGGAACGATTAAAGTAAGATGAGTAGTAATCTCTAATTCTTTCATTAATAATGGACCCTCTTTTTAGCAACCTTCATTTGAATAAGAGTAAAGATCAAAATAATAACAAATAAAACGACAGCACCAGCCGCTGCATATTCTAAATGCCTTGTTCCATTAGTACCTTGGATCTGATCATATATATAGTAGACGACAGTATATAAATCATGAACATTAGGATTGATCGTATATGAACGATTAAACAAACCTATTATCGCATTATACTCTTTAAAGCCAGTAATAAATGAAGTGATTGTAATATATAAAATTTGGGGAGATATTAAAGGTAAAACAATCTTCAAGTCAGTTTTCCATTTAGGAGTAGCATCAATTCTAGCAGCATCATAATACTGCTGATCAATATTATGAAGAGCAGAAGAGAAAATAAGTATTTTAAAAGGTAGACCGGTCCAGATAACATAAAGGCAGAGAACAAACATACATTTGCCCCATGTTGATCCTAAACCTTCTTGAACCCAATTTACATTTCCTAAACCAAAAATATTATTAAATAAACCAGTATTAGAAAAAATAATAGCGAAAACCATACCGACAGCAATCGTATTAGTAACATAAGGGAGGAAGAAAATAGTTTGGAATAAGTCATGCAAAACTTTAATCTTATTTAATAATATCGAAATAACTAACGCAAGAATAACAGATATAGGAACACTCACAAAAGTAATAAGTAAAGTGTTAGGTAAGGCATAGCGAATAAAATCAAGCATTTTTGATTCACTTACACCCGGTATTCTTTCGGTAATACCTAAAATTAAACCATAATTCTCAAAAGTGAAACCTTCATTAGCTCCAGTTGCATAATTATAATTTTTCAAAAAAGAGATAATAAAAGTATTTATTATCGGGAAAATCGTAAAAAGGAAGATAAATATCAAGATAGGAGCGAGATATAACCACGCTTTATAATTATTTTTTCTTTCCATCAGAGCTCAATTCTCTTTTCATCTTTCATATCAAAAAGATAAACTTTTGAATACTTTAAAGCAAAATCTTTCTTTCCTAAAACTGGATTAGAATCAGAATCAATGACAACTTTTAATTGATCACCTACAAATTGAGGATGAGAACAAATAAGTGAAGTATCTTTACCTGTAGATTGGATAGAATCAATATTTAATGTTAAATGATATTCTTTATCATGTTCAAAAATAAAAGCTTCAGGACGAATACCAACATAGCAATCACGATAATTCTCTTTGTGATCTAAATGCATGATCTTTTCATCACCGATAAAAACAGCATCATCCTTAATATAACCTTTAAAAACATTTATAGGTGGATTACCTAAAAACTTAGCGACAAAAAGATCAGAAGGATTCTTATAAACATCTTGCGGAGCACCAAATTGCATCATCTTACCATCTTTCATAACAACAATATCATCACAAATAGACATGGCTTCTTCTTGATCATGAGTAACAAAAATAGTAGTGATATTGGTCTCTCTTTGTATTCTCTTAATCTCTTCTCTTGTTTTAATTCTTAAACGAGCATCTAAGTTAGAAAGAGGCTCATCTAAAAGAAGAACTCGCGGCTTTTTAACCAAAGCTCGAGCGATTGCAACTCTTTGTTGCTGACCACCTGATAATTCCGCCGGTTTACGATCAAGATATTCATCGATCTGCACTAATCTAGCGACATCTAAAATCAATCTATCGATCTCATCCTTTGTCAATTTTCTTTTAACAATAAGCGGATTATTATTTTCATCTAAATAAACAAAATTATCATCGATCTTTTTTTGCTTACTATTTATTTTTTCTTTTTCTTCTTGTAATTTCTTTTCAAAATAAGTTTTATATTCATCAACTTTATCCTTATTATTATCATCATGAAGGCCTAAAGAGAAAATTTTCTTTGCTAAATATTTTGAAATAGAATATTCATAAGCAATATATAAAGCCGCATTATCTTTAGTTATCTTACCATCTATTTCACTTTTTAAAGTTGCTTTTTTTAATCTTTCTCTATCTGAAATAACGTCAAGAATCAATTTATATGAAAGAGCCTTATAAGCTTTTTTAGGAGCGCTAACTCTAAGATTTGTTAAAGGGAAAGCGATATTTTTATAAACTGTCATATGAGGATACAGAGCATAATTTTGGAAAACTAAGCCGATACCTCTTTTTTCTGCTTCTAAATCAGTAACATCTTCATCATCAAAATAAATCTCACCGGATGTAGGATCTTTTAATCCTGCAATCATATATAAAGTTGTAGATTTACCGCAACCAGAAGGACCTAATAAACCTAAAAGTTCACCATCCTTTATATCGATAGAAAGATTATCGACAGCGACTGTATCTTTAATACCCTTTTTAACATCGCCGGGATATTTCTTTGTTAAAGCTACTAATTTTATTTCCATCGTCTTTCTCCTAGTAACTATTTAATTATATCAATAAATATCAACCATAAAAATTAAAATATCTTATTATTTAACTTTATTTTTAATTATTACTACTAAATAAAAAGGATAAGAATAATAAGAAAAACAATTTGAAAATTTGCAATAAATACAATAATTTTTTCTAATTACATATTAATTATTTTGAACAAAATAAATTCTCTAGTTATTTATAAATGTGATTTAGTTTTTTTACACTTGATTAAATATTATTAATATCATATAATGATTAAAATAAAATATTACTAAATAAAAAGGAGGACTAATAATATGCAAAAACATATTAAATCAGCAGTAATTGTAGCTTCTTTTCTTATTTCATTTAGTAATTTAAAAATAACAACTAATATTAATAATCTCTGCTTTACTTATGAGAGGATTTAATATGAATCTTAAAATTAAAATAAATAACAATCTTTATTCTTTAGATAAAGTTGGAATATCATACTTAATTGGTGATAATATTTTATCTTCATTTATTCCGAATAGTAATAATAAGCTTAATATTTCATATAATGAAGAAAATCTTTCATCATTATCAAAAGAAAAAGCCGAAGACTATCTAAATAAAGTTTATTTTCTTTCTGACAAATCTTTAATTTTCTCATTAAACGTAAAAGATAATCTTTTATTGCTATTAGATATTCAAAAAATAAAAAAGGACGAAAAACAAAATATTATTTCTTCAGCTTGTGAAATAACTGGAGTAAATAATTTACTAAAAAAGAAATTAAATAAACTTTCAAAAGAAGAACTTTTCAAAGTTAAACTGACAGCTGCTTTAGTCAAAGATGCAGAAGTAATATTTATTAATGAAGAAATATTAAATAAGGAAATCTACTCTTTAATTAAAAAAATAAGTTCAGATAAAACCATTATTATTACAACAGATGATGAAAGCAAAATTGACCAAGATGCTGCTTGTATTATAAAAGTTAACGACAATACTATTACTCAAAGAAATGAAAATAAAAGTGTTATTTCTTCAACTCGTAAAATATATAATCTCAGCTTTATATTTAAATTAAAAATAGCTCTTAAAAATCTCTTTTCAACAAAAAAAGCACTCTTTTCTTTAATTTTAGTGATTATAACTACTATATTTTTTAATATAAACGATAGCAGTTATCGTTATAACATAGAAGATGTAACAACTAATTATTTAATCAAGAATTATGATTATGTAACTTTAAAACCCGACCATGGTTTTGATGATAACGATTTAAGAAACCTCCAAAATGAGACAGATATTAATTTTACTCCTGTTATCGGTAATAATTATGGAATAATAACTCTTCCTTTTTATAATTTATCTATGAATCTTTTATCACGTGATCCAGGAGTATATCGATATGGCGTCTATTCTTCTGCTATCGCTATCGATTCTTTATCTTATCTCCCTTCCAACTATAAACTGCTTGCTGGTCAATTCCCTTCTAAAGAAAATGAAATTATGATTAATGACTATCAATTCTATTTATTAGATACTTTTGGTTACAAATATGATACTCTTGAAGAAACTGAAACATCAGATAGATTGATAATAAGTGCAGATGAAATTAGCTCTCCTGAACAAGTTATAGGTTTAAAACTTTATTCTCGTATTCAAGTTCCTAATCATCCACCAAGTATCGCTTTTGATGTTGTTATATCCGGTGTTATAGATACAGGATTTGACTTTGATAGATATACTCCTTTACTTGATTTTCTAATTCAAAATGGTCAGGATAATACTGATCTTCCTGAAAACCTTAAAAAACTTGAACAAGAACTTGACACATGGAGCAATATTACATCTTATCAGACAGTAAATTTTATCTCACAAAAACAAGCTCAAAAATATCAAGAACTCAATATAAAATGGTATGGTTACACCTATAATTTATACATTACTAATGATATGGATAAAGAAGATGTTAGAACATTAGCTAAATTAGAACAGAATGATGCCTACTCTATTCAAAATTTACTACATAAACAATTCCCTCAATTTGGAGATAGTTATTATTTAGCTTATTCAATCTCTTTCTTCATACTATTACTCATTTCTACTTTTATATTATGCTTTGTAATGTTTGAATCTAAAATTAAAACAGAAAAATTAGATAGCGATTACCTTCGTTTATTAGGATTGAAAAGCAAAACACAGGTTGAAATCTCTCTATTAGAAATAGGCATTTTTATCTTATCTGCTTTTATTATTTCACTAATCATTTCTTATCCACTAACTATTCTAATTAATTCAGCAATCACTTCTTTTTATGCTATTAATGTGGCTGTCTCTCTTCTTAGTTATCAACAAGTACTCTTATCTCTTTTAATAATTATCGGTTTAGTTTTAATTTCCAGCGCCCCTTATATCTATTATCAAAAAATATTTAGTGATTCTAAACAATCATTAATATAAATAATTATTTATATTCTTTTATCTCTATATTTTGTGATAAATATTTATTTTTCACTATTTTCTAAATATAATCGATATTGAGCCTTATTAGCAAAAAGTTTTACACCGATTGAGGAAACAGCATAAGTATTAAAAACATAATCATGAAGTGTCTGTCTTGATTTTGACATGATTAAAAAACCTAATGATACTAATAAAGGTATAAGGAAAGTAAATAAAGATAGTATAACTTCAATAAAATAGAAGAAAATAAATCTAAAAACAAATTTCTTATTACTAATAATAAAACCATCTACTCCTAGAATAGCGATTCTAGTTAAAAGCATACCAAATGTTTTTTTCGTCTTTCTTAAAAAAACGAAAGGAACAATAAAATAAAAAATAAAGAAGCTGAAAGCATAAGAAGATAAAAAGCAAGCTACATAAATCCAAAATATTGTCCTTGTTGGAATAAAATAATCTTCATCTTCATATAATATTGATAAACTAGTATCAAAAGCATCTTCATAAAAATTCAGATAAATTTCATCATAATCATCATTAATTTCAGCTCTTTCTCCACTATCAAATAACTTGATTCCTTGATAACTAACTTCTTCTTTTAAAGAAGAATACCTTTCTTCTTCTTTTAAATAATCAGAATAAAAATAACTTAAACTTTCATCTAATAAAGATGATTTTTCATCATAATCTACATCTAAAGAAAGAACATAATCTTTATAATTATTAGCTTCGTTATCTTCCTGATAATAAAGATGAGAAGAAAGAAGAATATCTTCTCTTTGAGAAGCTAAATACTTAATTGAAGCAGTTGAATTAACCGAATAAAAAAGAATAAAAAATAAAATGAGAGTCAAAACTAATGCACAAAAGGAATCAAAAAGAGTCGAGGCTATTCTTCTTGGAGCTGATACTCTCTCATAATACAATTCTTTACTTGCCATCTTTACCCTCAAAGACCTGCATATCTTTGCTTACTAATAAAGAACAAAGCTCTGCTAATGTTTGATGTATGCCATGCCTATTAAAAAGATCAAATAAACCGGAGATAAGTAAAAGTCCTACTGAGAAACAAGAAGAGATGAAAAAGTTATAAAATCCCATAACTAATATATCCATCAAATAAACAGCTTCGCTTCCAAAAACAAAAAATCCTTGAATAAAAGGAATAAAAAGATAACAGAGCAAAGAAAAAAGCATCCTTATCAAAATATTTAAAAAACCAGGTTTATTACCATCGATAGTACAATAAGCGATATTCATAAACTTAAAAGTAAGAGTTTTACCATCTTTAAATATTAAAGGGAACATTAAATAAAGAATCAAGATAGAAAGAGTATATGAAAATAATAAAGTTATTCCTCGCATATTTAATTGAATATCTCTATTTATTTCAAATTCATTTAATGTATTTAAATAAGGTTGATAATTATTAATTAATTCTTCTCTACCTTGATCAAACAAGTCAGTAAAAAATGAAATAAGTTCCTCATATACTCTCATTCCTTCCATCGTATTACTAATATAATATTGATCGATAGATAAAGCGTACTCCTCTTTTAAGTATGGTAAATCATTATAAATAAAGTACTCACTATTATTTAAAACACTATCATAATAATATTCTTTTCCATATCCACCAATGCTAGCGAATTTATCAACATTATCTTCTTTGAAAGTAACATAGTAATGATATAAACCGTCCGTATCATCAGTAATAATACTAGCATCTTCATAAATTGTAGTTGAAATTTCTTCTTTGTCTTTTACGTCTAAAATTGTAGTATATACAAGATTTTTTACTTGCCTACTACTCATTTCATCACTAGTTAAAAGATGTGAATCCCTATAGATACTAAGACCAGAATCACTAACTATTTGATATAGAGAATTTAAACTATCCGCATTTTGACGTTGAACTTCTTGATAAATAGGAAGAGAAGTTAAAACTAGATCAGATAAACCATATAAAATGAAAGACAAAACAAAAAGGATTATAAAATCGATACAGGTCGCAAAAAACTTTCTTCCTCTTTTAACTATCGCTGCGTTTTGATAAATGCTCGTTTTCATCAATATCTTTATTTTGTCTAGTTTCTTTTAATATGGATTTAAAATATTTCTTTTTATTATAAATAAGAATAATACTAACAATAGAATAAATAAAACCACTGACGGCAAGGATTAAAAAAATAACACAAGTTATAAATTCAACAGAGGTAGGTGAGAAAATCTTTTCTCTTAAAGGAGTATATCTATAAGATAAAATAAAAAGTACAGCACTTAAAATAATCAAGATACATGAAATAATAAGAATAGATAAGGAACCATTTTTCTTTTCACTTAATTTACGAAGTTGCTTATTACACTCCCTTTTTCTTTCCTGTGTCTCACTTTCTAAAAATAATAAATTATTATCACAATGACAAGAAGGACACAATGTATCTTCTTTTAACCGATGAGAACAATTTAAACAATACTTTTTCACAAGATTATTTTATCATAATTAAGATAAATAAAAGCTAATTAGAACAACTTCTAAAATATATTTACAATAAATGATAGAATTATAAAGTATGATAGATAACATTCCTTTTAAAATACATTCTAAATTCAAACCGACTGGTGACCAACCTCAAGCTATTGAGCAATTAATCACTGGATTACAAGAAAATAAAAAATGGCAAGTTCTTTTAGGTGCAACCGGAACTGGTAAAACTTTTACTATGGCAAATATTATCGAAAAAGTTCAAAGAACAACGATGGTTATTGTCCATAATAAAACTTTAGCCGCTCAACTTTACGGAGAATTAAAAGAACTATTCCCTGAAAATCGTGTTGAATATTTCATCTCTAACTTTGATTTTTATCAGCCGGAAGCTTATATACCTAAAACTGATACTTACATTGAAAAACAAGTAGTGATGAATGAAGAAATTGAAATGATGAGAGCTAGTGCGGTCAATTCTCTTTTAGAAAGAAAAGATACGATCGTTGTCTGCTCTGTCGCATCTATCTACGGCTTATCAGATCCTGATGAATATCGCAATCTCGCTTTTACTATCCACGTTCATGAACCATTTGATCCTAAACAGATCGCTGCTAAACTTGTTTTAGCTCAATATAAATATAATAACTTTAATCTTAAACCCGGTGAGTTTCATTCTAAAGGTGAAGTGTTTGAAATCTATCCTCCATCATCGGATGGCTATTTTATTCGAATCTATGCTGATTTTGACGAAGTAGATGAGATAGATTTAATAAAAGAAACAACCGGAGAAGTTCTCCATCGTGTCGATTATTACCCTATTTTTCCAGCTCATGAGCATGCTTCCGGAACAAATAGAGTAAAAAGAGCTATCAAAACAATAAGAGAAGAACTGATTGAAAGATTAAAATATTTTGACGAGAATAATAAACCTTTAGAAGCTGAGAGACTAAAGATGAGAACTGAACAAGATCTTGACGCTTTAGAAGAATTCGGTTATTGTGCTGGCATTGAAAATTATGCTCGTCATTTCGATTTAAGAAAAGAAGGAGAAACACCTTATACATTACTCGATTACTTCCCTAAAGATTTTCTTCTTTTCATCGATGAATCACACGTTACTATCCCACAGATCAGCGGTATGTATAATGGTGATCACGCAAGAAAACAAGTTTTAGTAGACTATGGTTTTCGACTTCCTTCAGCCTTAGATAATAGACCATTAAAACTCGAAGAATTTGTCTCAAAAATAAATAATGTTATCTGTACTTCAGCTACTCCAGGTAATTATGAACTAAATGAGACAAATAATGAATATGTTGAACAGATTATCCGTCCTACTGGTTTATTAGATCCTCTTATTGAAGTTAAATATAATACTAATAACCCCATCTATGATTTAATGGAAGAAATAAAAGAAAGAATAAAAAATAATGAGAGAATTTTAGTTTTAACTTTAACTATAAGAGATGCAAAAAACCTTACTGACTTTTTAAAAGAACATAATTTTAAAGTTTGCTATATACAACATGAAATTTTAACATTAGAAAGAACAGAAATTATCTATAAACTACGCAAGGGAATCTATGATATAGTTGTAGGCATCAACCTTTTAAGAGAAGGTTTAGATATTCCTGAAGTTTCTCTTATAGCTATTTTAGATGCTGATAAAGAAGGTTTTTTACGTTCAACAACCTCATTGACTCAGATAGTCGGTCGTGCTGCTAGAAATGAACACGGCAAAGTTATTATGTATTGTGATAAGATTTCTGATGCGATGCAAAAAACTATCGATGAAACAAAAAGAAGAAGAGAAATTCAAGAAAGATATAATAAAGAGAATAATATTATTCCCCACACCATCATCAAAGAGATTCTCCCTCCCGTTCATATGATCGATAATGAAGGAAAAGTAACTAAGAAAAAGAGTGAGGCAAAATTAACTAGAAAAGAATTAGAACAAGCGATATCTAAACTTTCTAAAGAGATGTTAAAAGCAAGTAAAGACTTAGACTTTGAAAAAGCAGCTCAGTTAAGAGATCAATTATTTGAACTTAAAGTTCAACTAGGAGACATGATAAAAAAATAAGGGGATGACAATCATCTCCTTTTTTAATATTTAAAAACCCCTCTAATGGAGTAACCAATAGAGGGGTTAAATAAACTAGCTACTTACTTAAAGTTAGATACCGAAAGCACCGAAAGGAATAAGGATCTCTGCTTCAGCAAAAGCAGTATAATGACCACTACCAGAAGAGAATTCGAAGGAAATATTATCGGTCTCAATAGGTGTGTTGAATGTATAGACTATTCTGTTATCAGCTTTTATATCTTCACTATTAACAGTCCAATCAGTACCCTTAACAAGTGTAATCACTTCACCTTCAGCGTTAGTGTACTTAAACTCAATAGACTCAGGATAAACACCTTCACCAGTATGATAGTAAATTACATACTTAGAAATGGTATAGGTATTATTGAAGTTGACTCTCCAACCGGCAATAGCACCATCTTGACCACCATTCCAAGTCTGTTTCCAGTTAGTCCAGTCTTTAGAAGTAGTATCACCATCTCTTAAGTTATTACTAGGATTACCATCATTAAAGCCACTTCCGATAGGTGAAATAGAGCCATTATCATTGAAGTTGCTAGCAAAGATGTTGAAGCAACCAGCTTCAGAAGTGTTACTTTCAATATCGCCACCAGTAAGGATAGTTAAGAAGACATCGTTTCTAGTAAGTGTAGTTGAATAAGTATAAGCAGTTAAACCATAGAATTCACCTGATCTAAAGGCATAAGAGTCAGGAGAATTAAGTTTAGTAGAAGCAAGTTCAACCATCTTAGTACTTAACTCTTCATCTTTACTTGTATCAACTGTAACTTCCATAGTGCTGTTGACAGGATAATAAGTAGGTTTATTATAGTCAGCTGCATCAATAGTTTCACCATTGACTTTTAACTCAGTGACATAGTCAAGTAAATCTTCACCAATGTAGAAGATATATTGTTTTTCAATATTGATTTCAAACAATAAGTCTTGATTGGTCTTTGTAAATGTGTAAGTGAAGCGAAGCTCATTTTCAGGATCTTGAACAAATTCAACAGGAGCTCCATTTAAAGTAGCAGAATGAACAAAGATATTACCATCCATCTGCTCTAATAAGGTAACATCAGCTGTGATTTCTGTACCTTCAGCTACATCATTATAGTCTTCTTGAGTGACAATCTCTTGTCCGCCAGCATAGAACTTTAAGTTATCTTTATAAGTTGATGTGACTTCAGCATAACCATCATCGACAGAATAGAAGCGAGATAATAAGTACTTATGATCATTATTATCAGCAAAGTGAGGAAGTTCAACATCGCTCATATCAACATCAAGAGTGACATTGGCTTGAGTGAGATCTAATGTATAGGTAGCTAACTCATTACCTGCAGGATAAGAATAATCAAAGCCGAAAGCTTCTTTATCTTCTTTAGAGGCAATAACAATCTTATAGTCAACAGATTCTGTATCATGAGGGACTCTAAGATCATAAGTGAATTTAGTTCTTGTCTCATCATACTTCATTGCCGGAGCATCATCTAAAGAATCAATATTTTCTTCTGTTACAAAGAGAACATCAGCGAAGACTGATAAATTATCTTGTAAAGTAACATTGACAGTAACATCAAAGCTTTGAGTGAATGTTGCTCTAGCGATTAAACCACCCTCGACCATCTGAGTAGTATAAGTATAAGCTAAAGTATCAGAAGTATCATCGATTTCAACATCGACGACAGCATTATTAATGTAGAAGTTATCAAGGATATAACCTTCATCAGGAAGAATAGAGAAAGTTACATCTTCACCGATATAACTACCTTGTTCTGTAACAATAACTTTACCATTGGAAGTAGGCAGAACAGTGATGGAATAAGCAGTATCGCCCTCATCACCTTTCTCACCATCATCACCTTGATCACCTTTTAAATTACCAACTAAAGTCCAACCTTCAGTTGTATAGGTATAGATATCTCCAGTAGAAGAATCTAAATAGAGATCACCAACATCAGCACTAGCAGTAGGAGCACCTTCACCATAAGTCCAAGTGCTACCATCAACACCGCTATTACCAGGTTTACCATCTTCACCGGGTTTACCATCTTCACCAGCGATACCAGGAAGACCATCTTCACCCTTTAAAGTACCGACAAGTGTCCAACCAGAATCATTCTTTAGATAAACATCATAAGAAGATGTATCTAAATACATATCATCAGTTTCACCTAAAGTGTCGCTAGGTTTACCTTCGCCATAATACCAAGTAGCACCATCTTTACCATCTTCACCAGGTTGACCATTGCTTCCATTAGGGCCTGTAGGACCAACAGGACCAGAGATGGGAGTAGAAGAAGTACCAGTGCAAGAAGTGACACCAGTTAATGATAAGGCAGCGAGAACAATAACAAATTTATTTAACTTTTTCATTTTCATTTTCCTCCTACCTTAATCAATTATATAGAATGTGAAAGTATAGGTGACTGTAGTTGAATAATCAGCACTTGTGACATAAATATAAGCTGTTCCTAATGCTGAACCAGCCTGTTCAATACGGACAGTAGCACCAAATAAGCCATTGGCCGATAAAATAGGAGCTGTATCACCATTTTCAACACCGATAGTATAGTTGTAAGTAGTGAAGTCAAAGTCTTCAAACTTGACACCATTCATCCAAACGTCACCGATAATAGCTTCGTTAGGAAGATTACTATAATAATCACCAAAGATATCAACTTCAGAGACCTTCATCATAGTATAGGCAGAACCATTATATTTATTATTAGCATAATGATCATATGCTCTTCCGTTATAATCACCAGTTGCTTCATCAACATTAAAGGTGATTCTTAACTTTGTTGTACGAACAGGATCAAAAGTAAAGGTGTTAGCTTTATCAGTATGCTCGTTAGTATTTTGCTTCCAATCAATAGTCTTTAAGGAAGCAGGTTTTGTGACATTAGTGACTTCAGCATATGTATCTAATTCATTGAGATACTCAATCTTAAGGTCAGTAGGCAAAGCATAAGCATGTTCATCGCCATTACCAAACTGCTCTAAGAAATAAACATCAAAGGAATCGATAGTTGAAGGAGCAAAGGTGAATTCGAGGTAATCGTTACTACGAATTGTCCTAAATTGATACCAGTTACCCCAACCATTATCATTATCATATGTTCCATCAATAACTTTATCTGCATGGTGGACACCTTCTTGATAAGAAGCAGAAACATTTAAGACATTAATTTCACCATCTTGGACATAATCATCTTCACTAACAACAGAGACATTAGCTAAAACAGGATATTCTTCACCCTCAACAAT
Organism: uncultured Bacilli bacterium; assembly: GCA_944349335.1. Taxonomy (GTDB): domain Bacteria; phylum Bacillota_I; class Bacilli_A; order RFN20; family CAG-288; genus Enterosoma. The sequence continues at coordinate 766,268 of CALVMW010000001.1, read as the reverse complement.
AGCGATACCACCGATGTTGATAGAAGCACCTTCTACATACATAGAAGGATCTTGATAATCATACCAAGTGACAGGAGCGGTGATAGTTGAACCATCAGAACCACTGAAGCCGATTTCACTAGGTAATTCAGGGATTGTATTAGGAATTGTATTTAAGGCAACTCTCTGAGCAGTATATTCAATATCACCAGAGACAGTTACCATACATTTAGCTTGAACTGTAGAATATTCAGCAACAGTACCATAGATGAAGAAAGTATTATTCTTAAGTAAGGCTGTATCTTTAATAGTTTCAGTATTCCATTCAACTGAACTTGAAGCTGTAGAACCATCAGAACCCTTAATAGTAACAGTGGCAGGTAAAGCTTTTCTTAATTCAGCAACTGTAGAACCACTTGCGATAGCTAAAGAAGTAGTTTCAGCAGCATAATTAACAACAGAAGAACCTTCAGCAGTTGTGAAAACTGTTGTTTCAGTAGGTGTTAAACCTTTACCTTGGGCAGTTAAAGTAAAGCTACCTTCGTTTGTAGTAGAGCGGACGATAACAAGAGCTTTACCATTAAAAGCACTTCTTCTCCAAGTCTCACCATCAAGGTATTTATACTTTTCTTTACCATAAGGATCACCATTATCGACACCGACAATCTCACCATCACCTTTGATAGAGAAGGTCATTTCATCCATAGCATTAGGATTGATGTTGCCTTCATAGTCAGTAACATCGACAGTGATATAAGAAAGAGCATGACCATCTGCAGTAATAGAAGAAGTCTCAGGAGTTAAACGAATAGTTTGGCTACCATTAGAATAGTTGACTTTATCAGTGGCGATAGGGACATCAGTAGCAATATCAACATCAGCAGAAGGTTTATCATAAGCATAAGCTCTTACATCTTTACCTTGTAAAGTATCCCAATCAATTTGGAAGACCTGATAGAGCTTACCCTGATTAGCATACTTACTAGGATTATCAAGAGGTACTTGTAATCTATTAGAATCGTTCTTCGGATTGACTGATTGATTCCAATCTTTAAAGTCAATTTCAGTTTCACTTCCATCATCATTGACATAAGTAAGTCTAACGGAAGTTGCGTTAGAAGAAACCCATAATTCAACAGTCTCACTATCGTTATTGGTTGTAATCTGTTTTCTTAAATTATCATCATCAAGGTTGACGTGGTTAACAACTTTAACGAACGGATCTTGTTCCATTGAAACCCACTGAGATTTAAGCATGTAGAATTCAGCTTTTTCAAAACCAGCAGTATCAATAGATCCATAGTAGGAAGATTTAGAAGGATCAGAACCACCATCATAAGGTTGAGGTTCACCGATATAGTCAAAACCAGTCCAGATATATTGACCTAAAACTTGTTTTCTATCGCGGTCATCAACCCATTCAGCTTGCATCGATTTAAAGTGGGTTGTATAGTCTAAAGAACCTTCTTGTTGAACGACACCTTCCATAGCGCCTCCGCTATTTCTAAAGTAACCTCTAGATTTCCAAGCAGAAGCTGTTTCAGAACCAAAGACGATCCAATCAAAATTATTATGAGAAGTATCATAATCGGCACTAGCACTAGGATAGTTAAAACCAACAATATCAAGTCTATCAGCGATATTATTAGCAACAGATCCTTCATTTCTTGTAGCTGTACCATCACCTCCCCACATCGGGAAGCCCATTGTAACAGGAGTATCAGGATCGTTAGCTCTGACTTCAGCAATCATCTCTTCAGCATAACCGACAAAAGCAGAATTAGATCCTGTACCACCGATTTCATTACCGAGAGAATACATGATGACAGAAGGGCAGTTACGATCTCTTCTAAGAGTCATTCTAAGATCGTATAATCTCCAAGTATCACCCTCTTTAACTAAAGGATGATTTTCATCAGTCGGAACTTCAACATTAAAGTAAAGATGATAATCATCACTATTCTTAGCATAAATCCAAGTATCATACCACTCTTCAAAAACTAAGATACCTTGCTCATCGCAAGCTCTCATAAATGTATCAGAGAAGGGGCAGTGAGCTGTTCTAATAGTATTGATACCCATCTCTTTAAGTTTTCTGATCTGTCTATTGACAGCATCATAATCAGAAACGTTACCTAAAGCGCCTTGGTCAGGGTGCATACAAGCACCAGCTAACTTAATATAACGGCCATTAAGATAATAACCATCATTTAATGTATAGGTCTGTTTCTTATAACCATATCTAGTGACTGTTCTATCGATAACTTCATTAGTATCAGCATCGATAACTTCAGTGATGATGTTATAAAGATAAGGATCATCAATATCCCATAAATGGATAGTAGGCATTACAAAATCATATTTATGAGTTATATATGAATGAGCGTCAACATTGAATGTGTCTGTTTCAAATGTAGCACCGTCAATAACAGCACCAGTATTGTAATCAGTATAAGTGATCTTCGCTTTTAATTTCTTAGCAGTATCGTCATTATTTCTAATATCGATAGCAACAGTAGTTGCAACATCTGTAGTCTTAGGTTCGGCTTGAGCTAATTCTAAAGCTGTGGCACCTTTTTGAATAGGACTATTAGCTGTATGGCCATCGATAGGAGCTTCTAATTCATTAGTGAAATAGACACCATCATTCTCAATATGTGTAGGTTCTTCAAAAGAAAGAGTAACATTTCTATTGATACCAGCACCAGCATACCAACGAGAAGAGTTATGACCATTACCTAAAGGAGAATCAATACGAACAGCGATAATATTTTCTTCTCCCGGAGCATTTAAGTAAGGAGTGATATTATATGAGAAAGGAGTATAACCATAAGGATAATTACCGACGTGTACGCCATTGACATAGACGTCACTATCCATATATACGCCATCAAAATTAATATAAACTTCCTTATTTCTCGCAGTTGTATCTAATGTGAATGATTTTCTATACCAGCCTTGGCCCGCAGGAAGCATACCCATGGCGGCAGGAATATTCGCATTAAAATCTTGCTCGACTGACCAATCGTGAGGAAGAGTGACATTTCTCCATGAAGAGTCATCATAAGTAGTAGAAATTTCATCATTCGAACCAGACTCACCTAATTGGAATTTCCAGTCAAAATTAAAATCAATCTCGGAAAAGTCTTCACTAGGTGCATAGATATTGGCATTTAAAGCTGAGTCAATACCATCAGCAATACTACCTCCAATGCTCTCCATCGCGTCGTCACCGATCGCAGCTAAAGAGATAGAGGAAGCTAGCGTTAAAGCAAATAAAGAATATTTAATCTGCTTTTTCATCAGTTTCTCCTTTCATTTAAAAGCGCTTTATCGCACTCAATCTAATTATATAATTTAACTTTTCTTTTTCAACTATAACTAAATTTTTTCAGTTATTTTACGATTTTGATAAAATTTATTTTAGACTTTTACTTATTTTGTCTAAAAAATATATTTTTAGATACTAAGAAAGCGGTTCTTTAAAGCGCTATCTTGATTTTTTAGAAATAAAAAAGATATAAAATACTCTCGTATGAAAAAGATTACAGCTAAACAATATATAGTTTATTTTATTTACTTAGCTATCTGCCTTCTAGCTGGCATAATCACTCTAGCGTTAGGCTATTATTACGCTGCAATTTTTATCTTACCTCCTCTTATTTTCTCTTTTCCTATATTTATCTCTTTTTTCTTAATAGATTTAGAACAACCGATTTTTAAAACTATAATTTTTAGTTTAATCCGCTATCTTTCATTATTAGCGATGGTCTTACTTCCTCTTCTTCTCCATCTTTTTGTCGCTGCAGTGAATGAAAATACATCTATATATCTATCTTTGATTCCAGCTAGCGAAGCTCTTGTTCTTTATATTATTTCGCTCATCTTATCAATAAAAAATAATAAAAAATAAATAATATGCCAAACGATGGATTACATATCGATAACTTCTTAAGATCTGACTTCTTAAAAGTTATGCCTAAAGAATTTATCTCTTCAATGTTAGTGATGATAATAATAATCATCTTAACCTTTATTGTTTATTTTAAAGGAAAGAAATATCAACCTTTTGAAAAACCTAAAGGTATCGTTAATATTTTTGAATCTCTTGTGGAATTTGCCGAAAAACAAATAGATGAAATGATGGGAAAAGATTTCCGTCCATTAACAGGATATATTCTCGGTTTAGGACTCTATATATTCTTTTCCTTTATAATAGGTCTTATTGGTATTCCTAATTTCATAGTTATTTCTAATGATGCCATATTAAATAGTTCAACCTTATTTACTCCTCTTCCTAATCCTTTTACAAATTTAGCTATCCCTTTATCTATAGCTTTTATGACAATTATTCTTATTCAAATATATGGATTTAAATATAAAAGGTGGGGATACTTTAAAAAATTTGTTTCACCCATTCCATTTGTTGAATTTATCACTATGTGGATACCGATGTTATCTTTAACTCTACGTCTCTTCGGTAATGCTTTTGCGGGTTTCTGTATCATCACTCTAGCCTACTGTGCTTTAGAGGGTATTGGAAACGGATTTGGTTTAGCTGTAGCTCCCATTCTAACACCGATTGCTCACGCTTATTTCGATGTTTTCGATGGTTTGATACAGACGGTTGTCTTCTTGATGGTTACGATGTTAAATATTGCAACAGAAAAACCAGATGAAGATGAAAAATCGTTAAAATTAGCTAAGTAGAAGGAGGTAATTATGTTGATCAATCTATTAGCTGATGAAGTTATGAGCGCTGATGCTACAAAATTATGGGTCATCGCAATTATTGCTGTATGTATGGCAATTGTCGGTATTATGGAAGGTTTAGCTGTTATATTTGCTATCAATGGCACAGCTAGAAATCCGGAAGCTGCACCTAAACTTCGCTCTTCTATGCTTATTGGTGTCGCTTTAATTGAAACTATCAGTATCTACTTATTGATTATTGCAATGCTGCTTTTATTTGTCGCTTAAAATGAAAAAACACTTTTTAATCTTTTCTCTTCTTCTTTCTTTTTTATTAACTTCATGTAGCGTTGATAATGCTAGTCAAGATATAACAGATACCATTAACGATGCGATTCCTAACCTCTATGTGACCTTAGCTCAAATAGGGGCTTTTATCGTAATGGTTTTAATTGTTATCTTTTTTGGTTATAAACCGATTAAAAAGAAACTAGATGCTAGAAGAGAATATGTTAAAAAGAATTTAGATGATTCTGATAAACATTTAAAAGAAGCTAAGAAAAAAGAAAAAGAAGCAGAAGATATCATCACTGCTAGCCGCATTCAAGCTAACTCCATCGTTGAAAAAGCTCGTAAACAAGCTATTGAAGAAAAGAATCAAATGTTAGATGAAGCTGAAAAAGCTATCGCATTAAAAAAGCTTCAAGATGAAAAAGAACTAAAAGATAAAGAACAAAAGATGATCAAAGATAATCGCGATAAAATTATTTCAACTGCTTTAGATGCTTCTAAAGAAATATTAAAACGCGAAATAAAAGAAGAAGATAATAAAAAGATAGTCGATGATTTTATCGATAAATTAAACGATGAAAAATAAAGACATTGAATACGCTATCGCTATCTATAATCTAGGTTTACAAGAAAAGAAAGTAATCTCATTTAATAATAGTTTAGCTACTATCACATCCGCTTTAAAAAATGAGAATTATTTTCTTTTCTTGCAATCAAAATTTATCGATAAATCAATTATCAGCTCTTCAATAGAAAAAGTCTTTTTTAATATTGATAAAGAGATAATAGCTCTTTTAAAACTATTACTAAGAAATGATGATATAAAAAAGATATTCTCTATCTACAAAAATTACCAAAAACTTGTCGATGACTATTTTTCAATCAAAAGAGGAATAATCTATACAACTCAAAAATTATCATCAGCAGAAATCACAAAATTAAAAGAGGCTTTTTATAATAAATATCACATCAATGTCATCTTTAAAAATATCATCGATAAAGATTTAATAGGCGGATTAAAAATAAAAATAGATGACAAAATTTTCGATTATTCTTTAGCTAAAAAGATTGATACTATTAAAGAAAAAGTGCTTATCAAGTGAGGTCAATATGAATAAGATAAATATCGATATAATCCAAAATCTTATAAAGGATGAAATAAATAATTATCAAGATCAAATAGCTTTAGATAATATTGGAAAAGTTATCGCTATCGGAGATGGTATCGCTACTATTTATGGCTTAAAAGATGCAATGAATGGTGAGCTTTTAATTTTTAACGACAATATTTATGGCATGGTGATGAATCTTGAAGAAGATACGATCGGTGCTGTTATTTTAGGTGATGATAATCAAATTTACGAAGGTGATGAAGTAAGAAGAACAGGTAAAGTAGTCTCTATCCCCGTAGGAAAAGAATTATTAGGAAGAGTAATAGATGCTATAGGTAGACCTATTGATGGTTTAGGAGAGATTAAATGTCATGATTCTCTTCCTATTGAAAATAATGCCCCTTCAATTATGGATAGAGAAAGCGTCAACGAACCTTTAGAAACTGGTATTAAAGCTATCGACTCAATGATTCCTATCGGTAAAGGACAAAGAGAACTAATAATAGGTGATAGACAGACTGGAAAAACTGCGATAGCAATAGACACTATCATCAATCAAAAAGATAAAGATGTTATCTGCATTTATTGTGCTATCGGTCAAAAAGATTCAACTATAGCCCATATAGTTGAAAAATTAAAAACTACAGACGCTTTAAAATATACAATAATCGTCAATGCTTCAGCGAGTATCAGTGCACCGATGCAATATGTTGCTCCTTATGCAGCCACTTCTATCGCTGAATATTTTGAAAAACAAGGAAAAGATGTTCTTATAGTTTATGATGATCTAACAAAACATGCTGTCGCCTATCGTTCTTTATCCTTACTTTTAAAAAGAAGTCCGGGAAGAGAAGCATATCCTGGTGATATTTTCTACCTTCATTCTCGTCTACTTGAAAGAGCCTGTCATTTAAATAAAAAATTAGGTGGTGGTTCAATAACCGCTCTCCCTATAATCGAAACTCAAGAAGGTGATATTTCTGCCTATATTCCAACTAATGTTATTTCAATAACTGATGGTCAGATATTCCTAAATACTGATTTATTTAACTCGGGACAAAGACCGGCTATTGATTCTGGTTTATCAGTTTCTCGTGTCGGCTCCTCAGCCCAAATTAAAGCGATGAAAGAAGTAGCTTCCTCCATTAAAATTGAAATAGCCAATTATTTAGAATTATTAGATTTCTCAAGGTTTGGTTCAGACCTAGATCAAAATACTAAAAATATATTGAGACATGGTGCTGTTTTAATGGAAGTATTAAAACAAAAACAATATAGTCCTCTTAAAATGGAAGATGAGATAGTCGATATCTTTATTGCTCAAGATAAACTTATTGATGATGTTCCTATCGACAAAATTCATGATACTTTAGTCAATATCGATATGTACATTCATAAAAACATCCCTGAAGTATATGAAGAAATAAAAAATACTCACATCTTAAGTCAAGAAAATAAAGATAAAATTAAACAAGCTGTAATAAATGTAAGAACAGGTATGCAACAATAATGGCTACATCAACATTTGAGATAAAGAATAGAATTAAAACTATCAAAGTCACCGCTAAAATGACAAAAGCGATGAAATTAGTCGCTTCTGTAAAATTCCAAAAATGGAAGAAATTTTTAGATGACAATGAAGATTACAGATTAGCGATGCATGATGTAATGGTAAGAACTTTACAATCTATTCCTAGTAAAGATTATCTCAAACAAGCCTGTTTAAAATCTTATTCTAAAAGTAAAAATCTTTATATTATCGTCACTTCTTCTTTAGGTTTATGTGGAGCATATAACTATAATGTTTTTCATAAAATTGACCCTCTTTTACAAAATGATGATGAATTACTATTAATAGGTCAAAAAGGTTATCTCCATTATAAAGATAGTAACTACAAATTATACTTAGACTACATCAATCTATTAGATGATTTAACTTATGAAAATGTTAAAAAACTTCGACATTTTGTTGTTAGACTCTATAAAAAAGAAATCTACAAATCTGTCACTTTAGTTTACACAATATTTAAAAACTCACTTACATTAGAACCAACTATTAAAAAGATGCTTCCCTTTGAACTAGAACACTATCACTTAGATGAAAATAAGCCACAATATAAACCGCTCTTCGATCCTGATGTCGGCTCTGTTTTAACCCTTATTCTTCCTCATTATCTTGATGCTTCCTTCTATAATAAACTTCTTATAAGTGAAGTATCTGAACAAAGTTCTAGAAGAAATGCGATGGAAAATGCAACTCAATCAGCTGATAAATTAATAGATAAATTACAACTAGAATATAACAAATTACGCCAAGAAAAGATTACGAGTGAAATCTCCGAAATAATCTCTGGTAGTAAAAATAAAGAGGATGATGCAAATGAATAAAAATGGTGTCTTAATTCAAGCTATCGGACCAGTAATTGATGTCCGTTTCCCTAGTGATAGCATACCTAAATTACTTACTGCTTTAAAAGTAAATTTTGACAATCATGAACTAGTTTTAGAAGTTGTTGAACACATCGGAGATGATAAAGTTCGCTGTATTGCTTTAGGTTCTACATCTGGTATAAAAAGAGGATTAGAAGTAATAAATACTGATAAAACTATTGAAGTTCCAGTCGGTCAAGAAGTACTAGGAAGAATGTTCAATGTCCTAGGTCAAACTATCGATGATGGAGAACCTTTTACACCAACAAAATTACATTCTATATACAATAAACCTCCGCTATTTCAAGATCAAAAAACTGATGTTGAAATATATGAAACAGGTATAAAAGTGATCGATTTACTCTGCCCATATATTAAAGGTGGTAAAGTCGGTCTTTTTGGTGGTGCTGGCGTCGGTAAAACTGTTTTAATACAAGAGTTAATAAATAATATAGCTACTCAAAAACATGGTATTTCAATCTTTGCTGGTGTGGGTGAAAGAACAAGAGAAGGTAACGATCTCTATAATGAAATGAAAGACTCTGGGGTTTTAAAAAATACTGCGCTAGTTTTTGGACAGATGAACGAAACTCCTGGAGTAAGAATGAGAGTCGCTCTTTCCGCTTTAACAATGGCCGAATATTTTAGAGATGAACTACATGATGATGTTCTATTATTTATAGATAATATCTATCGTTTTACTCAGGCTGGTAGCGAAGTTTCAGCCCTTTTAGGACGTATGCCTTCAGCTGTTGGTTATCAACCGACATTAGCGACTGAAATGGGTCAATTACAAGAAAGGATCGCTTCCACCAAAAATGGAGCCATAACTTCTATTCAAGCTGTCTATGTCCCTGCTGATGATTTAACTGACCCAGCTCCTGCTACTACTTTCTCCCATCTTGATGCTAAAACTGTTCTTTCACGTTCTATCGCTTCTTTAGGTTTATATCCAGCTGTAGATCCATTAGAATCATCCTCTAATTTTTTAGATCCTAATATTGTAGGTAAAGAACATTATAATTGTGCTCGCCAAGTTCAAAGCATTTTACAAAAATATAAAGATTTACAAGATATCATCGCAATCCTTGGTATCGATGAATTATCTGAAGAAGATAAAATCATTGTAAAAAGAGCAAGAAGAATTAGAAACTTCCTTTCCCAACCATTTTCTGTCGCTTATAAATTTACAGGAAGAGAAGGTAAATTTGTTCACTTGCAAGATACAATCAAATCTTTTGAAGCCATTTTAAACGGAGAAGGTGATAACCTTCCTGAAGAAAGCTTTACCTATGTTGGAACATTTGAGGAAGTTAAGAAAAAAGCTGAGGCTTTAAAATGAATACTTTCCAATTAGAAATAATAACTCCACTTAAAAAATACGCTTCTTTTAATGCTGAATTTTTGACATTAAATACGCATTATGGAGAAATAACAATCTATGCTCATCATCAAGATATGATAGCTAATGTGGAAATATCTCCTCTCATCCTTAAACGAGATAATAAAATAAGTCACTTTGCTCTTTCAGGTGGTGTTCTCTATTGTAATAATAGAGAAAATAAAGTCCAACTTATTGTAAATGCGATTGAATCTTATGATGAAATCGATATTAAAAAAGCATTAGAAAAAAAGATTGAAGCTGAAAAGCTTCTCATAAATGCAAAATCGATCAAAGAATATAATGAAGCTGAAATAAAATTAAAGAAAGCTATCAACCGTATCAGTGTTAAAGAAAAATATCAAAATTAACACATTTAAAAAACCTCTTCTATTGAAGATTTTCTTCTTTAAAAGAGGTTTTATTTTTTATCTTTGATTTAATTTATTATTTAATGCGTATAAAGTCGCATTATCTTTAGAGCAAAATTCATATTCTTCAAGAAGAGCTTTTGCATTTTCTTCCTCTTCTTCTTGCTCAGTGACAAACCATCTAAGCATCTCAATGGTGCGATAATCTTTATTCTCTACCGCTGCATCCATGATTTTATAGATCAAAGAAGTAACTAAAATTTCGTGTTTTAATTGTTCAGCTAAAGGTTCTCTCCTATCTGTATAACTGACCGCAGGTGCTTTAACATCAAATAAGATCACTTTTTCATCATTGCGGCGGAGATACTCAATAAATTTTTCAGCATGCTCCATCTCTTCTTTAGCTTGTTTATCAAACCAATGAGTAAATCCTAATAAGCCTTCTTCACTATAATAATTTGCCATACCTAAGTAAAGATAAGCACTCTCCATCTCAGCTTTAATCTGCTCGTTGATTAAATCAACAATTTTAGCAGGTATTTTTGTCATAATATTATTCCTCCTATAGTTATTATTTAACTATTTTTAAAAAATATAATCAAACTAAATGATAAAAAACATAAAACAGATAACTTTTATTTATAGCGCTCACAAGTTAATAATGATAAAATATTTAATGCATATATAGGAGATATACACAATGACAAAAATTGAGTATGTTCATGGTCGTGAAGTTCTCGACTCTCGTGGTAACCCCACTGTTGAAGTCGAAGTCGGTCTTTGCAACGGTATCGTAGCTAGAGCTATCGTTCCTTCTGGCGCTTCTACTGGTGAAAATGAAGCTTTGGAACTTAGAGATGGCGACAAATCTAGATATCTCGGCAAAGGCGTTTTAAAAGCTGTTGAAAATGTCAACAACATCATCGCCCCTAAAGTCGTCGGTCACGACGTTTTAGATCAAGCCGGCATCGATAAATTGATGCTTGACTTAGATGGCACACCTTTCAAAAAGAATTTAGGTGCTAATGCTATCTTAGGCGTCTCTTTAGCTGTTGCTCACGCTGCTAGTAAAACATTAGGTATCCCTCTTTACAGATATATCGGTGGTACCAATGCTAAGGTTTTACCTACACCTTGCATGAACGTTATTAACGGTGGTGCTCACGCTGAATCTACAGTTGACTTCCAAGAATATTTCATCATCCCTGCTGGTTTTGATACCTTCCATGAAGCTTTAAGAGCTGGTGTTGAATGCTTCCACGCTTTAAAGAAAGTTGTCAAAGCTCACGGATATGAAACTGGTGTCGGTGATGAAGGTGGTTTCGCTCCTTCTTGTAAGAATGGTAACGAAGAGCCTTTAGCCCTCATCGAAGAAGCTGTTAAAGCTGCTGGTTACATCCCTGGAAAGCAAATCTTCTTAGGTATGGATGTCGCTTCCTCTGAATTCTATGATGCTGAAACTAAGACTTATAATCTTACAAAGTCTGGCGAAGGCAAGGGTTGGACTAGCGATGATATGATCAATTACCTCAAGAAGTTATTAGCTGACCATCCGGAAATTATCACAATTGAAGATGGTTTAGCTGAAAGCGATTGGGAAGGCTGGAAGAAACTTACTGCTGAACTCGGCGATAAGATTCAACTTGTCGGTGACGATCTCTTTGTCACTAACCCCACCTTCTTAACCAAGGGTATCCAAAATGATGTCGCTAACTCTATCCTTATCAAAGTTAACCAAATCGGTACTTTAACTGAAACTTTAGATGCTATTAGATTAGCTCATACAAATGGTTACACAACCATGGTCTCTCACCGTTCTGGTGAAACCGAAGATACAACCATCGCTGATTTAGCTGTCGCTGTCAACGCTGGTCAAATCAAGACCGGTTCTGCTTCTAGAACTGATCGTATGGCTAAGTATAATCAGCTTCTCAGAATTGAAGAAGAGCTTGGTGATAAAGCTATCTACCTCGGTTTAAGAGCTTTTAAGAAATATCAATTCTAAAATCTTCTAAACAAATTATAAAAGGGCTGTCTATTGACAGCTCTTTTTATTTTTAACTAAAAAATTTATTCTATAAATAAAAAGATGAGTTATTAGCTCATCTTTTATATATTCATACAGCTATTTACTCAAGAACACTCAATGTTCAAATGTCACTTCTTCATTATAAGAAGCAACTAATGATAGTTTACTATCTCTATCTTCCGTCATATTGCGGACAGACTGACTAATATAATCAACTAATCCTTTATCATTCATAACGATCTCTTCAGAAAGATAACCTTCCTCATCATCTGATACATAAGGATAATTATCAACCTGCATAATCATCTTATCTTCTTCAAGTGAAAAATAATCAACATAACGAAGATTCTGCCTAAAATAATCAGCATAATATAATCCACCAGAATAATTCCCTAAAGAGGAAGAAGAATAAAAGATACTCTCTGCTTGTTCTTGAATCTGATAAATAGAATAGGTGTAAGAAGTAGTAAAAGTAGATATTTCACCTTCTAAATCACTATCTTTATAACCTTCTTTATAAATATCACGAATATAATTATCTTCTTCAGCATCATATTTCGTAGTAACTAAAGTATAAGTGACATATAAAGAACTTTCTGAATCAAAAATAGCGGACTCTCCAGTAAATACCTCTTCTAGTTCCGAACGATAATTAGCAAAATCATTTATTGAACATCTAAAAACTATATTTAATGAACCATAGATTTCATCACTATTTGTATCAACTATTTGACTTTGATAATCTACTAAAACAGTATCTACATAAGTTTTAGCTTCTATAAGTGAACAAGAATCAATAAAATCAATAAATTCTTGTGGAATATTATAATTACAAGAAGTTAATAAAAGAAGGGAAGATAAAAGAAAGCATTTTTTCATAGATAAGTATAAGTGCTTGTATAATCAACAGAGAGTCTATCATCGTCAGAAACAGGGGTTTCTGAAAGAATTCTCTCTTCGATAAGTAAACCTTGAGAATTATAAGTTAATGATAAATAATAACGAGCATTCCAAGTTACCGTACTATAAAAAGGTGAGCCCATAAACTCATCAGTTATAACATTATAGATAGAAACGTTTTTAGAGACTCTTTCACAGTAGAATACAAGATTATCACCTTCCTCTTTAAATTGAAGATAAGAATAATAATCTTGGGCCCATGTTAATCTATCTTTAATACGATTATAAGTAAAATAAGCCGTATTGATAGTAATATCATCTGTTTCAACATAGAAGTTATCTTTATCGATAACTACAGGAGCTGCTAAACCTAAAGAACGATTAGCGGTATTATCCTCTAAAGTATGAGCAGGAATAGCCCTATTCTCAAAAGTATTAAATTCGGTAAATTCGCCGACATGACCTGTCACCGATACTGAATAAGTCGAATAAGTTATCTCTTGAAGGTTATTTACTGCTTCTTGAGCTGCATTAAAAACGACCGACTCATCATATGTGCTACAAGAAGTTAATAAAAGAGGAATGATAAAGAGCAATAATTTCTTTCTCATATTTACCTCCTTTAATATAACCTAATATTCATACCTGTCTCAGTGACTTGACATCTTGTAATATCAAAGTCGATAGAGATTTCTTTATTAACCTCTAAAGGCTCTTGATTTCTGATATAAAGATACTTTTCACCATTATCTTCATAAGCCACTTTGACAAAGTAAGTATTTCCATAATCGTAATTATCAACTACTCTAACTTTAAAGCCTTGGTTATCTAAACGAATAGTATAAGCATCGTGCGGGAAATCAATTCTAAATTCTTTAGTAAATACACGTGTTCCTAAACCCTGGACAAGCTTATTAGCAATAATATCAGAGGCCATAATATATTTCTTTTGAGCAAAACGGAAGAAGAAGACAAGCTCAGCACGCTTTCTAGCTTGCTCACGCTGTTGTTCTAAGGCTTTAAGACCTTTCTTATATTTCTTTTCAAGATAAGCTTGCGGATTTCTTTCTTCTTTAAGCTTTTCTTTCGCATCTTTCTTCTCTTTATTTAAAACTTCAATCTCACGTTTTAAAGAAGCTTTTAAAGAAGAAATCTGCGCTTCATAATCCATAGTTAAAGAATTAATAGCAAGGTTTAAAGTGTTTTCTCTATCAGTAGCAAAATTATCTTTAAAGATATGATATTCATCACTTCTTCTCTTTAAAGCCTCTTTATCATTGTTGCTAGCTTTAAACTCTTTATATTCTCTATTCTCTTGTTCTTTCTTCTCTGCAAAAAGTTTATCATTAGCAATCTTAGCTTGTTTTTTATCTTCTTTAAACTTCTTAGTTAAAGCATCGATCTTCTCTTTAGTCTCTTTCTTCTTCTCTTCAACTAAAGCATCATTATTCTTACATAATTCAGCAAATTTAGCTTCAGCATCAGCGATAGAAATCTGCTTAATATCAGCGATCTCTTTTTCATGATCTTGTTTATATAGGGCAATCTTTGCATCCATATAATCAAGAGCTGCTTTAACTTTATCTTCTCTAAACTTCACAAACTCAGGATTATTATCTTTACTGATAACTGTTTGATAGTTATAGAAGTAGGCTTTCATACTATCTAATGAAGAGATAGGTTCTAAAACAACTTTCTCACCATCTAAAACTTTAATCTTTGTAAAATCAATATCAATATTAACTATTGAACCTTCTTCATACTTTTTATCAGATTTCATAAAGTAGATACGATTATCTGATTTTAAATGAATTAAATTAACATCATTAATTACTTCATTTCTCACAACTTCAGCTTTAATTACACCCGCTTCAGAAATAGTGATCGCATCACTAGGAATCTGTAACTCTAAAACTTTATCGTTATCTTCAATCTTATTTATTAAAGCTTTCGGAAGAGGGATAGTCTCACCTAAAACTTTGATACTATCCTTTGTAACCTTACAATCAAATGAATTATAAGTAGGAATACGAGGGATAATTGTTTCCTCTGTCTTTTTATCGAAGAAATAAGTGTGATCCATATCAAAAGCGATAGCAACATGATCTCCGCTTTGATAATTTAATCTATCAAAGACTTTAGAAATAACTGATAATTCATCAATAGGATTACCATTAATATCATCAATAGAACCATAAGCTAACGATTCTGAACCTAATTCCTCAAAGTGAGAAATTGTCATAGAAAGCATCTTATCTTCATCTTTCACTAAATGGACATTCTCACATCTAATACCCATAACAATATCATGATTTCCATCAAGATAATTAGGATTAACTTTAATAAGTGAATTATAAGGAACTGTAAAATCAACATCAGCCTTTTTAAGATGGATAACAACTTCATCATCCTTCTTTAAAAGAGTACAATCTAAGAAATTCATCTGCGGTGTACCGATAAAGCCCGCAACGAAGATATTAGAAGGATAATCATAAAGATTTTTCGGAGTGTCCACTTGTTGAATACATCCAGATTTCATAACTACAACACGATTACCTAAAGTCATAGCTTCTGTTTGATCGTGAGTAACATAAATAAAAGTAGTTTTTAATCTCTGATGTAATTTAGCTATTTCAGCGCGCATCTGAGTTCTCAACTTAGCATCAAGGTTAGATAAAGGCTCATCTAAAAGCATGACTTTCGGATCTCTTAAGATTGCTCTACCTAAAGCGACTCTTTGTCTCTGACCACCTGACATAGCACGAGGTTTTCTATCAAGATAATCTTTTAATCCTAAGATATCAGCCGCCCATAAAACTTTCTCCTGGATAATATCATCAGGAACATGACGAAGCTTAAGACCAAAAGCCATATTTTCATAGACTGTCATATGCGGATATAAGGCATAGTTTTGGAAAACCATCGCAATATCACGATCTTTAGGTTCAACATCATTGACAATAGTTGAATCAATATAAAGCTCGCCAGCTGTTATCTCTTCAAGACCAGCAATCATTCTTAATGTAGTTGATTTACCACAACCAGAAGGTCCAACAAAGACAATAAATTCTCCATTCTTAATATCTAAAGAGACATCATTAACAGCCTTGGTGCCATTAGGATACACCTTATATATGTGTTCTAACTTTAAGCTTGCCATATCATTCTCCTTTCATGATAGCGATAGCATAAGGGGGCAAGGTTAACTCATCACCCCGAAGTTCAGCTTTATTATTTATATCAACTAAAACAACGCTACAAACATCATACCCTTCTGGAACTAAATAAGTATCATTATCTAATCCTGCAAAATTAATAACTATCTTAATCTTTTCTTCTTCATACTCTTTATCGATGATCAAAAGAGGAGTAGAAGTATCTTCATTTATTTTCTCATCTTCGCTTGAAAGAGCAGTTAATTTTCCTCTAGCGATACTCTTAAAACTATTGCGTAAAAAATTTATCTTCTTAGCATAATTTAAAATCGAATTAGGGTCTTCTAACTGCTGATTAGCTCCAGCATATGCTTTAGTACCTTCAATACCATTATTAGGATTATCACATTCATATTCATGAGTCTCATCATCAAAATAGTAATGAGTGCGATAATTCTGATCATCTGATCCTTGGCTTGTCATACCTATCTCATCACCATAATAAGTAAAAGTAGTACCATTAGACATACCTAAAAGACCTAACTGGAATTTAGTTAAATCTTGTCTACCTGATTTAGAAGCTCTTCCCATATCGTGATTATCAATAAAAGGAGCAGGAATATAAGGGTCAGAAGTCGAAAGTAAAGAATTTAAACCATCTAAATAATTATTTTTATAATTTTGAGACATATTATTAGATAACAGATAACTACCTGCAAAAGCTGAAGAACCAGGGAAATAGAAGAAAGAATCAATTCCGCTCTTATAATAATTAGAAATAGTCATTTCGTTATCCCAGCATTCACCGACAATATAAGCATCAGGATCATGAGATTTAACTATTTCATTTATCCTAGAGAGAATTTTCACATTATTTTCTGTATTATTTATATCAAAATATTTAACAGCATCTAATCTAAAACCATCGATACCTAAATCTTGATAATACGAAGTTATTTCATCGATGATAGTATAAATATACTCATTCTCAAAATTAAATTCAGGCATATTAGAAGAAAAGTTAGCTTCATAATAAAAGTCATTAGCGCCACAACGATAATATTTATTATTAGAAGCCTGCGCTTCTTCTAAACTATCGTAAAAAACATATAAAGAAGAAAAAATCTTCTCTTCTTCTGTTAATTCTTCGCCTTCAAATTCTTTTTTATGCGCTAAAACCGCCTTACTAAAAAGATCATTATATTGTCCGGTGTGATTTAAAGGAAGATCAAGAATTACTTTCATATCATTAGCATGAGCTTCTCTAATAAGTTCATCTAAATCTTCAAAAGTACCAAAATCTTCATCAATAGCATAATAATCATCAACATCATACTTATGATAAGACAAGGATTTATAAATAGGAGTAAGCCATAAACCAGTATATCCAATATCTCTTAAATATGGTATTTTAGCTGTTATGCCATCTAAATCACCTATTCCATCACCATTAGAATCAGCGAAAGAAGCGACAAATATCTCATAATAATTGCGGTAATTATCATCGATAATATTCTCTTTTAACTCTTTATCTTGAAAAGTAAAATCATCTAAAGCAGTTGAGGAAAGAAAAGTAGATGATTGACTAGAACAGGAGAAAAGCGATAAAGATAAAAGAAGTAGTAGTCCTTTTTTCATCCTTTGACAGCTCCACCAGTAATACCTTCAACATAGTATTTCTGTAATGCAAAGAACAAGATCATAATCGGAATAGCGACAACAACACCACCAGCGCAGAAAGTCGGGAATAATGTAGTCAAGTTATTTTGAGTAATCATCTGCCTTAAACCGACAGCGACTGTCATACTTAAAGCATTACCGCCAGCGATGTAACTAGACATCATAAACTCTCCCCATGGACCAGTAAAGGAAATAAGGATAGTGTAGATAACGATCGGCTTAGATAAAGGCATAATAACACGGAAGAAAATTGTATTCTTATTAGCACCATCAATCATTGCCGCTTCATCAAGAGACCGAGGAATAGTATCAAAGAAACCTTTAGCAATATAATAAGAACAGACAGAGCCGGCAACATTAATAATAATTAAAGAATAAATATTAGATTCAAGTCCGACAAGCTGCAAAACAAAGTAAATAACGATCATCGAAAGGAATGAAGGGAACATACCGATGATAAGAATAAGCTTCATATAAGCTTGACGAAGTTTAAAACGTAGACGTGAGAAGGCATAGGCGCTACCTAAAACAAATACAGTTTGGAAAATCGTAGTAACTAAAGCGATAACAAAAGTATTAATCCACCATCTCCAGAATGGGAATGTAGTATCTGTAAAGAGATTAACATAATTCTGGAAAGTATAACTAGAAGGAATAAAGACCATCGGATTATAGATTGAAGATAAAGATTGCATAATCAAGAAGAAGAAAGGAACTAACCAGACTATTGATAAAACAATCAAGAAAATATAAATGATGATATTTCTAGTCAATATCGCTCTTTTATGTGAACGATAATGAGTTTTTGTATTACTCATTGGAAATCCTCCTCGTTCTTTACAGAATTACTGTGGTTATAGAATATTAAGGAGAAGAAGGCGACGACTACGAAGATGATAATACCTAAAACAGCAGCCATACCATAATCTTTATTGACAGAATCTTTTGTCATCTTATAGATCCAGGTGATAAGTAAGTCAGTTTTACCGACATTAGTACCGACAACCTGATAAGGGATATTAGAACCAGAATAAGTGAAAGAAGGTCCTCCATTTGTTAATAAGTAAATAACATTAAAGTTATTAATATTACCAACAAATTGTGAAATAAGATAAGGAGTAGTAACAAAAAGCATATAAGGAAGAGTGATCTTCATATATGTTTTTACAGGTGAAGCACCATCAATCTTCGCTGATTCATATAAATCATCAGGAATATTCATAAGTAAACCAGTACAGATAAGCATAGTATAAGGAATACCTACCCATGTATTGATAACAATGATCATTACTCTCGCTAACCATTCATCAGTAAACCACGGAATACTTTCGGTGATCCATCCAAAAGACTGCAATAATCCGTTGATAGGTCCTTGCAAAGAAAACATATTTGACATCAACATTAAAGAAATAAATTGTGGAACAGCGATCGTTGTAATTAAAACTGTTCTCCATAATTTTTTAAGTTTGATTCCTTTAGTATTGATAATCATAGCGACAATCATACCTAAGAAATAATTAGAGAAAGTAGCAAAGAAAGCCCAAACCAAAGTCCAAAGTAAAACTTGACCAAAAACCTCTAATAGAACAGAAGAATTTGATGTTCCAGTAGATGCGAAAATCATCTCGAAATTGTATAAACCGATCCAATCAATAAGTCTAGCCGGAGTTAAATGATTAGAATTGTAATCAGTAAAAGCTATCAAAACGACAATAATCAAAGGAATAATAGTAAATAAAACTAAACCTACAGTTGGGATAAATAGTAAAGTTTTGCTATAACTTTTATCAAAAACATTCTTTAAAGTTGCTTTATCAGAAGCAGTTTTACCGATATAGCTCATCCTTTGAAGCTTAATTGAATCTCTAAGTTGGTTATACCATAAAAAAGCTAAAACTAAGATTAAAAGTATCGTAATTATTGAATAAAGTAAAATTGTAAAAGAGTTATCAAATAAAACAGTAGTCTCAATATCCATCATCGTCGCATCATCAACGATTGTGTAAACCATCGAACCGACTTGACCAAAACTAGCTAAGTGAGTTAAGGCGCTGCCGCCGACGAAAATCATAAAGACAATAAAGATAATCTCATAAAGAAAATAAAGAAAACCTCTTATCATCTGATGTCTAAAAAAGAGACCGAAGCCCATAACAAAAAAAGAAATTCGTGTGAATATATCACCGAATCTAGCTGCATCAGAGATTGTTCTAAAGACACTAACTACTTCAGCACCTTTTTTACGCGTTTTCGAAGGAATACGCGAGAAGAATCTTCCGATAGCTTTAGGGGTATTCTTGAAGAAGTGACCTATTTTATAAAGTATCCTTTGACCCTTATTTAGAGATAGGTATTCGAGCTTACTCTGTAAGACAACATCATTCTGAGCCATGATATGCTTCCTTTCTCTAACTAATAAATGTAGGGTGGAAAATCCACCCTACATAAATCGATTAAATTAGTTATATCAGATTAGACTTGACTATTAATTAAAGCGTCGTTGTATGTATCAACAGCAGCTTTAATAGCAGCATCAGAACCATCACACTCTAAGAGTGTTGTGTAGAGAGTCTGAGCAGAAGTCCAAACAGAAGAAGGAACAGCAACCTGCGGGAAAGCAAATTCAGCTTGAGCACTTAAAGCTAAGACAGAAGTATCTTCAGCCATAGCATCGGCACAATCTTCAAGAGATTGTAAGTTACAAGGAGAGCTGCCAAACTCTTCATAGAAAGCAGTTTGAACAGGAGCAGAGACAAGATAGTTAGCTAATTGATGTAAAACAGAAAGACGAGCAGTATTACCAGAAGATTTCTGAGGGTTGACACCATAAATCTTATAGCCTAAGAAAGAAGAAAGGTTAGCTGTCTCACCATCAACTGTAACTGTCGGTAATTTAGCAGCTTTTAATTTACCACCAGTAGCTTCATTAAAGGCGTCGTAGTTCCAAGAACCAGTAATAACAGCACCTAAGTTATTTTCAGCAACAGGGGCATTCTGTTCACTAGATAAGCAGTTAGAGAAAACGTTAGGATTATGAGCAAGATCATACATAGCTTTACCAGCTTTATAACCTTTATCGGTATTGAAGTCAGCATTAATAGAAACAACTTCATCACCAGTATCGTTATAGTTGATTGTATACTGAGCTCCAAATGTGAACATTAAACCAGCACCATACCAAGCTTCTTTTAAGCAGTACTGGAGTTGAACATCATGCTCTTCTAAAGCGGCAAGAAGATGATCCATTGTATCGACTTCATCTTCAGAAACATAATCAGTATTGTAGTATAAGAAGTAACCGTTATCGCCAGTATAAGGATAACCAAACATGTTACCATTAGCTAAAGTGACTGATTCAATAGCAGCAGGTGTAAGCTCTTGTGTAAGAGTATTAGCAAAAGTTGTAGGAACAGTAGCTAAAGCACCAGCTCTCATAAGTGTAGGTTGTTGATCAGAAGCGAAAGCGTAAACATCAGGAGCAGAAGCAGCTGTCCAATCAGAGATATTCTTCTGGACATCACCTTCAGCATTGTTAACGATTTGGATGGTGTACTGGGAAGTAAGAGAATTGTCAGTTAAGAATTTTTCAGCTTGCTCTCTCATAAAGTCAGTTTTCTCAACAGGGCAAGAGACAACAATAGTATCCTGTTGTGCTTGACCACCACCGGTAGAAGTAGAAGCATTTGATCCTCCACCACCTACTGATGTAGATGAGGTTTCACCACAAGAGGCTAAACCTAATAAACATAACGACATAACTGATAAAAACTTAATAGCTTTTTTCATTTTTTTCCTCCTAAATGAATGGATGTAAGCCATTTAGTATCAAATTTCTTTCTCCGATAAGAGTAAAGAAAAAATAGGTTTCATGAATTGATTTCAAAACATTCACCTATCTGATACCGCTTACATTATATCATCGAAAAAATAAAAGCAATACTTTTTTTTATAATTTAATGAAAATAAAAAGAGACTAAATAGAGACAAAACTAAAATAAGGCATTTTTAACTATAATATAATATGTATTTAATAATTATTTACATATTAAGTAAAAACATATTATTAATAACAACTCAGTGAAATCTGTTCTTATAAATTTTACAATTTAAACTTGACAATAGTCCGAAACACTCAAAAAATTTAATTTATATTGAATTACGATATTTCAACTTTCGTTGTAAAAATGAATTACAAGCTCTTAAAGTTTCTTTATCAGAATCATGAGTTAAAATTTTTAAAGCTTCTTCATAATTTAAATACATCGCTTCTAATACTTCTTCTTTTTGAGTAACAAGATTACCATCTTTAACAGTTGCTAAATAAAAAGTAACATCTTTTATAACTCCAGGTTTAGGGGAATATGTGATCGTATGAGAAAAAGAAGTATCTAAATTAACATCTAATCCCAATTCTTCTTTTATTTCTCTTATTGCACATTCTTCTGGACTCTCTCCCTTTTCAATATGTCCCTTAGGAAGAGAATAATGTCCTAAAGTCATATGTTCTATAAGATAAAAAAGTTCATTTTCTTTTTTATATATAACTGCACCATAACTATATTCTTGATTCATATTTTCACCTCTCTTCTATTATATAAAAAACTCCACTATATCGAGGATATAGTGGAGAGAGCAAAAGGAATTTTTATGTTAGAATTTATTATCTTTTTAAAAGGTTTTTTACCATTTCAAAAATACCATGTAAATTAGAAAAAGTCAACAGGGAAAAATGATGAAAAAAGAGAGTTCAATACCTTTTTAGAAAAGAATATAAACTCTCTTTTTCTGGAGATCAAATGTATAGAATAGAAATTAATGACACATCAATTACAGCAAGAATGTCTTACCTTTTTCTTAGTTACTTTTCTACTAGCGGCATAAATATTCTCAATAAATTCAGCATCTTTATCTTCAATATTAAACTTAATTAAACGTAAAGGATGATTTTTCTTTTTAATGCTGAGGTAATTAAGAATCAAGAGAGTGATCAAGCTAACTAAGATTACAGCTGCAATAATAGACATTACTAGTTCAAGTGTTCCGAAAGCGGAAGTTCCAATTAAGGATAAAGAACCGACACCATAAGCGAAAGCAGAAACAACATAGGAAGAAACTAACCAGAAGATCATGACATAACGGAAATTACGTTTTTCACCTAATTCAGCCTTAGCAGCAGACATAGCAGCGACACAGGGGAAAGTATAGAGATTGAAAATTAAGAAAGAGAAAGCTGCCGGGATAGTAATTGAAGTTGCATTTAAGATATTTAAACTTTCCATCGTACCAACAACTTGTTCTTTAGCAACTAAACCTGTGATAGCTGAAACAACATATTTCCAACCATCAGCAGCATGGGCAAAGCCTAAAGGATAAAATACAGGTTGAATGAATGAACCGATAGAAGCCAAGATAGAAGATGAAATATCTGCAACCTCTTCACCATTTACTTCAATCATAGGAACCATTTCCCATGACCAAGTAAATGTTTGTAAAAACCAAAGCAAGGCAGACATCAAAGCGATAATTGTTCCAGCACGAGTGAGGAAACGTTTAGTTTCTTGCCACATGGCTAAACCGACTGATTTAGCTTGTGGAACCATATAAGGCGGGAATTCCATGATAAAAGGTGAAGATTTACCCTGAATAATAAACTCATTAGAGAAGAAACCAGCGATAATAGCACCGATTATACCAACAAAATACATGATGAAAGCAACAACACCACCTTGTAAAACACCACCAGATATCTCTTGAATAATCGAAGTTCCAATACCTAAGAAAATAGGAAGTTTAGCTCCACAAGCGAAGAAAGGAGTTAAAGAAATAGTTAATACTCTTTCTCTTTTACTATCTATAGTTCTTGTTCCCATGATACCAGGAACAGCGCATCCGAAGCAGGAAATTAAAGGAACAACACATTTTCCAGAAATACCAAATCTTCTTAATAATCTATCAAAAGTAAACGCAACTCTTGCCATATAGCCTGAGTTCTCTAATATCTGAATAAATAACTCAAGTAAAACAATAAGAGGTAAAAAAGTAACAACAGCAAACACAGAAGCTAAAATACCATCACACAATAAAGATGTTAGCCACGCTGGAGAATTAATTGACGCAAGTCCTGTGCTTATACTGTCTAATAATAAACCATTAAGTAACCAGTCTAATAAATCTTGCAGAACTATACCTAAAGATGGCATACCTGGTTCTGCATCTTCAAAGAAAGGTCTTATAGGTTGTAATCCCATCGCTCCCATGAAAAGGAAGTCAGTATTAAAGACAAGGCAGAAGATTAAAAACATGACTAAAGCAAAGATAGGTAAACCTAAAAATCTATTAGTCAATATCTTATCTACTCGATCAGAAAAACTTCTTTTAGGAGCGTTTATAGATTTGTGATAAACAGGATAAAGGTTTTCATCAATATAATTATAAATTCCATCAGTAATTGTATTTTCTAACTGCGAACGATCCTGAATATTATTATCATCTAAAATTTTATCCCTCATCTCTTCATAATCAGAATATTGAGCTAAAACAGCTTCATCATTCTCGATAAGTTTATTCGCGATAAATAAAGGTGAAGCGATCTCTTCCTCTCTAAGTTTAGAAGATAAAGATAATATCGCTTGATCAATCTTACCATCCTTATAAAGAAGAGTTCCTTCTCTCTTTGTTTTTGCAACCGAATAAACAGCCTTCATCAACTCCTTCATGCCGTTTGATTTTAAGGCAGAGATTGGAACAACAGGGACACCTAATTTCTCACTAAGAGCTTTTATATCGATAGAATCGCCTCTCTTTTCGATGACATCCATAAAGTTTAAAGCGACAACAACAGGGACATCCATTTCTAAAACTTGACTTGTCAAATAAAGATTTCTTGATAGATTAGTCGAATCGACAATATTGATAACTACATCAGGACGAGAATCGATAATATAATTACGTGAAACTATCTCTTCTGGAGTATATGGTGAAAGAGAATAAATACCTGGAAGATCGACAATACTTATCTCTTCTGGAAAATCTTTTTTCCTTTTATATATACCTTCTTTCTTTTCAACAGTTACACCAGGCCAATTACCTACGTGTGCTTTTGAGCCAGTAAGGTTATTAAATAAGGTTGTCTTACCACAGTTAGGATTACCACATAATGCTACGGAGATCATCTTTTTTCTCCTTTCCTTTTCAGTTCTTTTTTACGCATCTTCTCTTCTTGACGATACTTCTTATCTTCTTCTTTAAACATCTCTTTCGCTGCTTTCGTCAGTTTTCTCTTAACAATACCATTCTTCACACTTTCAGTATAATATTGAGGATTAAGAGAAGTTACCTCGATAAGGCGCGCAAATTCACGATTAATAGCAATACGACCATCTTTAACTTTTACAACAACATCACCCGAACGATTATATAAACAAGTGATCGTTTCCCCACTTAATATAGAAAGGTTTTCTAGATGACGTTTATGACGATAATCAGTATTAACACTATCTATCAGCAATTCTTCATGTTCAACTGCCTGTGACAATAACATGTTTGCCTCCTTTGTTAACTATACTTAACTATGATACAACTTTCTGTTTACCTGTCAATGAAAAATTTGTTTTTTTATTATTTTATTTGTCTCGCTTTACTAATATAAATTGAAACCATCTCTAAAAAATGCTTTAATTATAGAGTAAAATGAAAGATATTACTGTTTATACTCAAAAGTTAAGCATCACTATAAATCATCTATTATCTAACTTCACCAAATGGTTTAAGAAAACTTTCTTCCATCCTAGTGATGCGATGATGACTTTCTATTTACTTTTTATTGTTTCTATCTGTTGTTTTATTGTCACCTGGGCTACTCACTATATGACAATACCTTTAGGTGGTGATTACACTTTACAAGAGATGACTTTCCTCTTTAATGGCTATGATGATTGGCATCATTTTTTTGAAACTGGAGAGTTTGTTTTTTGGGATCGTTCAATATTTTTAGGAATCGATAATATAGGAGGTAATTCTTTCTATTATCTTTTTGATCCCTTTTTCTTGATAATGCTCCTCTTCCCTAGGGACTGGTTATTAGTATTACAAGGAATATCCTTCGCTCCAAAGATGATAATCGCTGGCATGTTTTTCTATTGGTATCTTGGAGAATTTAATATTTCAAATAAAAATAGAAGAATAGGTGCATTAGTCTATGGTTTCTGTGGGTATTCTTTCCAATATCTTTGGTTCCATTTCCTTTCTTCTGTCGCTTTCTTACCACTTATTTTCTTAGGTGTTGAAAGAGTGATTAAAAGAAGAGATCCTAAAATATTATTAATAGGTTTCCTCCTTAATGGCATGGCATCTTATTTCTTCTTTGTTGTATTTATAATCGGTGCTTTTTTCTATGCTATTTATCGTTTCTTCCAAACATACAAATCTCGTTCATTAGATGAAAATTGGGCAGTATTAGGAATGGGTATATTCTCTTTCTTAATCGGCATATTTTTAACCGCATTTACTTTATTACCTGGCATGATAACGGCGATGAATATGCCAAGAACCAGCGATAATACATGGCTAAATAATATCTTAAATGCTGATTCTTTCTCCGAGTTATTGAACGCTATTTTTACTTTCCCCAGCAATACTGAACATAATCAAATAACGCCTTTATTAAACTTCTTGTTCATGCCAGAAGGCTGTTATTATTCAAATTTATTAAATGTTTCTTGGTACGATAATATGGCAGCTAGCCTCTATGCTACTATTCCGATGCTTTTAATTTTCTTTACTGGATTATTTGAAGCTTTTAAGAGCAAGAGATATTCTTACATTATCGGTACTTTCTTTATGGCTTTCCTTATCTTTACACCGATCGGTTTCTATCTTTTCTCTGGTTTTACAGTCGGCTATGCCCGCTATTTTATAGTTCCTCTCTTCTTTATGATAACCTTTGACATGATTACTATTGAAAGAAGAAGAGAAATAAATCGTAATCTTTTCGATTTAGCTTTTGTATCTGTTTTAGTTCTCTATATTGTTGCTAGTGTTCTTGTTATCTATGGAGTTAATGAAAATCCCAGTAATTTCCCTTCTTCTACTTATTGGGATTTAAGAATGATTGAAATACCTATAAGCGCAATATATCTCCTTCTCTCTTATCTCTTAATGAGAAGATTATTCCATAAGAGCAAATTTTCAAAGACTGTCTTTGCTCTTTCAGCTATCGATGTTATCGTCATGGCTAATGTTACTATTATTTTCCAAGGTACGGCTAATATCGATACGATGGCAGGTGGTCCAAATAATATTGCGATGGAAACACAGATCGTCGAATTATTAAATGAATCAGACGATGATTATTTCCGTATATTTAATCCGACTGCTGATAGAGATAATATCAATATCTCTTTAAGAGAAGGATATGTTGGATTAGGTGCCTTCCATTCTGTATACCCTTTTAATGTTCAAGACTTTTTAGATAGAAGCCGCATACCATATACTTACCATAACTGGTCTATGGGTATTCATAATAGAAGAGAAAATCTAGAGACTTTTTTAGGTACTAAGTATTATCTAGTTCCTAAAGTGTCCTTAGATTATGGACCTAATGAAATTCCTTTCCACGACTACGATATTCCTTATGGATATAAAAATATCTTAGATTTAACTTCTTCGGATTTAGATGAATTAGGTGTTACTTATTCAGATGAATTAATGGAATATTTATCTTCAGATGAATGCACAAAATCTCTCTATGTAAATATGAATTTTGTTGATACTGTCTTTGCTTTTGATTCTATAATCAATACTCGTTTCTTAGAGACCGGATCATATTCTGATGGTTCACCTTATTATGGAAGATATGAAGATGTTAATGAATATCCTCTTCTCCGTTTTGCTATGTTAGATGATGAAGATTATAAAGACCTTTATTCAACAACTACCGATTATAAATTCGGTACTTATACAATTAATGGCATGGAATATACAATAGAAGATGATGCTTCTGCTCCTTCTAAATTTTATAGTTCACTCGTTTCAAATCACTATTTAAAAGATGGTGGTAAACCTATTGAATATTGGACTGGTTCATCTCGTTTAAAGATTGATGTTTACTCAGCTAATTGGCCTGCTACTGAAAATAATCCTGACGGTGAATATGCTTTTATGAACCCTGAAGATCCTTACGATAAAACAGGGGAAGATGAATATAAAAAAGCTAATCCTTTCCTTTATGCCAATGGTATTGGTAAAGCTGATACTAAATATGACTATTATTCTTTAACAGATGATGAAGGAAATTCATCTGCTGATTATTCGCGTTCTGTTTTATATAATTCCAAATTAGTTATTACTCCATATTATAATAACGAATCAACTACTGTCTGCACTGAAGCTGATCCAAACGATCCTACATCAGGTTGTTATATCTCTATAAATGATACAAATAATATTGAGTGGCGCTTCTTTGATGAAGATAATAAACTTATTTCAATCGGCCGCCATTCTTATTCAAGTTATAAACAAGCTCATGGTTACTATGTAGATAGACCCGTTAAAACTATCGTCGGTATTGTTAACGAAGGAACTAAAGATTCCCCTTGTAATTTAGATACTCCTGAAATCTATGTTATCCGCAATAGCGATTATCAAGAAGCTATCGATAAATTAAAAGCAAACGAAGCTAATATCATCAAGAGAAATAATAATAGTGCAACTTTCTCTACTGATTATGAGACTGATAAATTTGTTGTCCTTAATTATCCTCTTCAAGACGGATGGAACCTTTATCGATATAGTGAAGATGATGAAGGAAATATCATCAAAGAAGAAGTTCAACAATATAAAGCACAAGGTGGTTTTATTGGATTTGTTGGTGAAAAAGGGAAACAATACTATCTCCTTGAATATACTTCTCCTTATTTCAATATAGCAGCTATTATTACTATTATCGGTTTATTTGCAACTCTACTCTCACTCATCTCTTTTACAAAGATTGATCATTCTCGAAAACTAAAAGAAGAGTATTTAAATTCCTTAAGACATGAAACTAATTTAAATATTAAAAAAATAAAACAAGCTTATGACGACTGTGAGGATAACGAATGAAAAAAGCCCTGTATTTGCAAGCTGGTGGGCCGACAGCAGTCATCAACCTTTCTTTCCTCGGCTTATATGATGAATTAAAAAAACATAAGAATGAATTTGAACTTTTTGTTTCTACTTATGGCCTTTCCTCTTTAATTGAAGATAAATTAAAGAAAATTGATACCTCCACTAACTTTGATTTTTTAAAAGAGAGAAATGGAGCTTACTTTGGTTCTGCTAGAATCTCATTAAAAAAGAATCCTGAATATCTTGAAAAAATTGAAAAGACACTTTTAAAAAGAAAGATTACTCATCTATTTTTAAATGGTGGAAATGATACGATGGATAGCGCTAGTAGACTATCTTCTCACTTTAAAAAGAATAATATTGATATTAAAGTGATCGGTATTCCTAAAACTATCGATAATGATCTTTTCGGGATTGACCACACTCCTGGATTTGCTTCAGCTGCTAAATTTATCTACTCTTCTACTCTTTCTATAATCATCGATGATCTTTCATATAAGAAAGGCCGCATCAATATAATTGAAACGATGGGAAGAGATAATGGTTCGTTAGCAGCTAGCAGTAAATTAGCTAAAGTTTTCGGATATAGCCCTGATTACATTTATGTACCAGAAGCAATATTCGATATAGATAAATTCATTCAAAAAGCTAAAACAACATATGAAAAAAAAGGCCATTGCAATATAGTTGTTGCGGAAGGTATTAAAGATAAAAATAATAAACTCATCTCATCTTTAGAAACTAAGGATAATTTTGGTAATATTCAAATGGGTGGATTAGCCAATTATTTAACTTCTCTCTTCCCAGAATTTAAAACGCGCGCTATTGAATTATCATTATTACAAAGAGCAGCATTTTATTTACGTAATAAAAATGATTGCAAGGAAGCCTACAACCTCGGTAAATATGCTTTTAAAGAAGGATTAAAAAATAAAACTGATATTATGGTCGCTATTAAAAAAGATTCATTAGGTCGTTTTTATTTAGCTTCAACTTCTTTAAAAGAAGTTAATATTGGAACAAAGTCTTTAGATATAAAATATATAACAAAAGAAAAAGATAATATCGGTGATAATTTTATTAAAGATTATAAAGATTTGATCATCGATTAAAGGAGAAAATTATGAAAACTATCGACATCATCTTACCGTGTTATAACGAGGAAAAAGCTTTACCACTTTATTTTAAAGCCGTCGATAAAATTGTTGAGGAATTAAATAAATATCGATTTAATTTTATCTTAGTAAACGATGGTTCAAAAGATAAAACATACGATGTGATGTATGACCTTTATCGAGAAAGAGAAGATATCACTATCGTCAATCTTAGTCGCAATTTTGGTCAAAATCCTGCCTTTACAGCTGGATTAGAAACGAGCAAAGGCGATTATGTTATTATGATGGATGCTGATTTACAAGATCCAGTTGAACTTATTAAAGAGATCATTGAAAAACTAGAAGAAGGATATGACATAGTCTCCCCTAGACGTGTTGATAGATCAACAGATACTAAAGGAAAGAGGAATACTGCTCAATTCTTCTATCGTTTTATTAATAAAATTGAAGGAAGAAATGTAATACCCGAAAATGTTAATTGTTTCCGTGGCTTAACTAAAAAAATAGTAGAACAAATAAATAATTTAGAAGAAAAAGATCGCTATTTAGTATCCGAGATTCCTTTCGTTGGCTATAAGACATATTATATTGATTTTAAACGTGAAGAAAGAGTCGCTGGTAAAAGCAAATACAACTATAAAAAAATGATAACATACGCTTTAGATATCATCTCTGTAACCACTTCAAAACCTCTTTATCTTCCTATAATCGTCTCTTTCTTTTCTAGTTTCTTCTTTTTCTTTACATCATTAATAACTTTTATTCTCTACATTTTAAATATGACTGATGTCTTACCCTACTCTGGTTTATATTTCACTTTCTTCCTTATCAATTTTATCCTTCTTATTTTCTCTTTACTTGTATTTATCATCGGAATTTTAGCTGTCTATCTCCATAATATTCTTATCAATACTCGTTCTAGACCTAATAATATAATTGAAAGTGTAAGAAAACCTGAGGATAAATAATTTCACATTATTTTATATTCATCTAAATTTAGTTTATAATTAAATTTTGGAGTATTTTATAATGGATAATTTATATAAGGACTATATCGTCGTTAAAGGTGCTAAAGAAAATAATTTAAAAAACGTCGACCTATCTATTCCAAAAAATTCATTAGTAGTCTTTACTGGTGTTTCTGGCTCAGGTAAGTCTACTCTTGCTTTTGATACGATCTTCGCAGAAGGACAAAGAAGATATGTCGAATCTTTATCTTCTTATGCCCGTCAATTTTTAGGTAACTTTTCAAAGCCTGAAGTAGATTCGATCGAAGGATTATCACCTGCTATCTCAATAGATCAAAAAACAACTTCACATAATCCACGTTCAACAGTCGGTACTGTCACTGAAATATATGATTATTTAAGACTTTTATATGCAAGAATCGGTATACCTTATTGTCCTGAACACAATATTCCTATCTCTTCTTCTTCCATTCAACAAATTTTTGATTCGATTATGAAAAATGAGGTAGGTTCTAAAATCACTATTTATGCTCCTGTAGTACAAAATGAAAAAGGTACACATATAGATACTCTCCAAAAATTTTTCACCTCTGGTTTTACAAGATGTAAAATAGATGATAAACCTTTACAAAGATATGAAGATTTACCTATTTTAGATAAAAACTTAAAACATACCATCTCATTTGCAATCGATAGAATGGTTCTCAAAGAAGAAAATCGTTCCCGTATATTTGATTCTTTAAGGACCGCTTTAGATTTTGCCAAAGGTTATGTTACTGTCGATATAAATGGAAAAGAAAAACTTTATTCTGAATATCGTTCTTGTCCTATCTGCCACTTTACTGTTCCTCCTATAGAACCGCGCCTATTTTCTTTTAATAATCCTCTTGGTTGTTGTCCTGAATGCCACGGATTAGGAGTTACTATCGAATGTGATCCTAATTTACTTATAAGAGATGAAAATCTCTCAATCGAAGAAGGAGCGATTGCGCCTCTTCCTAGAAAAAATCATAACACCCTTGAATGGTGTGATTTTAAAGCAGTCTGTGAACACTATAAAATAAGTTTAACTACCCCTTATAAAAAATTATCAGAAAGGCAGAAAAAGATTATCATCTATGGTCCTGATGAACCTGTTTCATATACTTATGTTTCTTCAAATGGTTCAAGGATCAATAAATTAGTTACTGAAGGCATCAAAAGTCGTATTGATCGTTTATATGTAGAAACTAACTCAGAGATGAGTAAAGAATATTACGGCACTTTTATGATGGAAAAAGAATGTAATACTTGCCACGGGGCAAGACTTTCTAAAGAAGTATTATCTATCAAAATTGGCGGTTTAAATATTTATGAACTTTGCTCTTTAAGTTTAGTTAAAATCTATGACTTTTTAAAAAATTTAAAACTCTCAGAGATGGAAGAAAAAATAGCTGGTCTCGTTATAGAAGAGATTAATAATCGCTTGAAATTTTTAATCGATGTCGGCTTAGAATATCTTACATTATCTAGAAGTGCTTCAACTCTTTCGGGTGGAGAAAGTCAAAGAATCAGATTAGCCACTCAAATAGGTTCAAAATTAACCGGTGTCCTTTATGTTTTAGACGAACCTTCTATCGGTCTACATCAAAAAGATAATGACAAACTTATCGAAGCTTTAAAAGAGATGCGCGATTTAGGTAACTCATTAATCGTAGTTGAACATGATGAAGATACTATTCTAGCTAGCGATTATGTGGTCGATATTGGTAAGGGCGCGGGAGATCACGGAGGACAAATAGTTTATAGCGGCGATGTAAATGGTTTAAAAAATTGTCCAAATTCCTTAACAGGCGCTTTTTTATCTGGTAAAGAAAAGATTGAAATTCCTAAAATTCGTCGTAGCTACTCTAAATGTATATCTTTAAAAGGTTGTCATTGTCACAACTTGAAAAATATAGATGTCGATATTCCTTTAGGTGTATTTACTGTAGTAACAGGTGTTTCTGGTTCTGGTAAATCCACTTTAATTGATGATATTCTATACAAAAACTTGCGGGTTAAATTAGGATTAAAGGAGAGTAACATCGGAGAAGTTAATAGTATTACTAATTACAAATCAATTTCTAAAATAATAAATGTCTCTCAGGAACCTATTGGTAGAACTCCTAGAAGCAATCCTGCAACTTATATAAAAGTTTTTGATGATATTAGAACATTATTTGCACAAACGAACGAAGCAAAAATTCATGGTATAGATAAATCTCAATTCTCTTTTAATAATTATGGTGGCCGTTGTGAAGCTTGTATGGGAGCTGGCGTAAAAAAGATTTCTATGAATTTCTTACCTGATATCTATGTAACCTGTGATGTCTGCCACGGAAAAAGATATAACGAAGATATTTTAAATATTCGCTATCGCGGAAAGAATATCAGTGATGTTTTAGATATGCGGGCTGAAGAGGCCTTAAAATTCTTTGCTCCTATTCCAGCTATCAGTAAAAAACTTCAAACCTTAGTCGATGTCGGTTTAGATTATATTCAATTAGGTCAAAACTCAACCACTCTCTCAGGTGGTGAAGCTCAAAGAGTTAAACTCGCTTATGAATTAGAAAAAGTATCAAATGGATCTACTTTATATATTTTAGATGAACCCACAACCGGACTTCATCCTTACGACATTAAAAAATTGATTCATGTTTTAAATCGGCTCGTCGATGCTGGTAATACAGTTGTTGTTATTGAACACAATCTCGATGTAATAAAATGTGCCGATTATATTATCGACTTAGGAAAAGATGGTGGTGAAAAAGGCGGAGATGTTCTCTACCAAGGAAAATTAGAAGGTATTTTATCCTGTAAAGATAGTTATACGGGTTTTTATCTGAAAAAAGAATTAGAAAAAGATAAGTATAACTAATCACCTATCTTCTTCATATATTCGTCTACTTTAGTCATAACATCTTCTAAGAGTTTTATACTCGCTTTATAATCTCCCGGTTTTTCTAAAGAGTGAGTAAAACCTTTATAAATATATGAATTAGAAAATCTCTGCAATTTTTCCTCTGGGTTTTCTAAAAAACGATCTTTATCGCCACAGAAAACAAGATCTTCATTGCTAATAAAAGGAATGGTTCCTTCTAAAGGAGTGAACATAATCTGATAGATGTTTTTATTTCTATCGCCGATATATTTCTTTAAATTACAAGCGACTAATGTACCGATAGATTTTGAGATAAAAACAATTTTATCGTATTTTTCAAACTCAATTTCATCAGTATTTGCTAAAGTATAACTAGCAGCATCACGAATATTCTTTTCTAAAGGCTCGGTCTCTTTTACTTCACGAGAGATGTCATAGTGGAGATTTATAACCTCATAACCTAAAAATTCTAAATAACGTGAAGAAAAGTATAATAAAGAGCGATCATAACTATATCTTCTTCCAGGAAAGACAATACAGAGTTTTTTCATCTTAGCCTCCTTAGCTTAATAATTTAAGTATATACTTTTTTTTAGTTATTTAGAATAAGAATGTCTTCTTTATTTATCATAACTTATCAACTATAATAAACTAAACATGAGGAGGATCTTATGATTAAAGGAACAGTATTAATGGTTAAAGGTGACAAACTTCTTTTAGTTGCTAATCACAAATATTACATCTCAAAAGGAAAGGGTGATGTTGGAGATCAAAAAGAATTTGATGAGACCTCTTCTCTTTTAATGCCTTCTTATATGTTTGCTATCGCCGCTATGGAAGAAGAGAATCTCGATGAAACTTTAAACTTCATCCAAAACGAATGGTTTAAAAAGTAATAATTGTTATGGGAGATTTAGAAAATAAAATTCTTAATGTCCCACCTTTGTGGAAAGAACTGATAATTAAAAATAAACCTTTAGAACAATTAATTGATAAAGATTTTTTAGTAAATGAATATCAAACAAAAACTATCTATCCAAAAATAGATAATATTTATAATGCTCTTTCTCTTACTCCTCCTAATTCAGTTAAACTCGTTATACTAGGTCAAGATCCATATATTAGAGAAGGACAAGCTCACGGTTTAGCTTTCTCTGTGCCAAAAGGGACTATCTTTCCACCTTCTTTAAAAAATATCTTTAAGGAATTAAAAATTGAATTTTCTTACCCCATTCCTAAATCTGGAGATTTAACTTTTTTAGCTAAACAAGGTGTATTACTTTTAAACACCGCTCTAACAGTTGAAGAAGGTAAAAAATTAAGTCATAAAGAAGTATGGGTAAATTTTACAGATGAAATAATTAAGATCGTCTCGTCATTTAATCATCCTATTGTTTTTCTTTTAATGGGAAATGAAGCTTATAAAAAAGCCGATTTAATTCACAATAAAAATCACTTGATAATCCATACAGCTCACCCTTCACCTCTTTCAGCTAATCGCGGTTTTTTTAATAGCTTCTGTTTTCAAAAATGTGAAGAGTTTTTTCTAAAGCACAACGAAAGTCCTATCGATTTCAACGGAAATAATTATTAGTAAATAAATCTAAAAGTAGATATAATATAATTGCGCATATATTCAAGGAGAAAAATATGGAAAATAAAGTTATTATGCAGAAGATTCAAGCTCTTGCTGATGAAAAAGCTAAGAGATATATTCGTCCTGCTGAATTAACATACATCTATGATGAAGAAAAAGAGGATGGCTCTTCTATCTATTATTGTTTAGGTTCTGATATGCCTAGATTAGTCTTCCGTATTTTCTATGTCACTAAAGATTTAGAAGTAACTGAAGAAGAAAACATTCAAAAAATCACTGAATTATCTGTCCACTATAATAGAGATATCAAACCTACTTTAAAACTCGTTCCTCCTTCAGTTGAAGAAGTAACTGATTATTTAATTGAAGTTGAAAATGCTCTCGATAGAGGTGCTGTTGAACTTAAACTCCGCTCTTCAACTGGTAGAGATATCACTTTAATTGAAGTATATCGCTATTATGATTTCCGCTCTCGCATCTTCTTCGTTTCTTGTGTTACTCTTTCTTTTAACGCCCAATATCTCTTCACCGTCACTAACGATTCTAAACACGTCCGTCTTCTTCTCAATCCCAGCAAAGAAATTCTTGAGAGAATCAACATCATTACTGAACTATTAAGAAACGGCTTATTACCTTCTTATAGAACTATCAGCGATGGTGTTAAAGCTTTATCACAAGATAATAAAGTCACCATCAATCTTAGAGATAATCAAGGCGTAACTGCTCCCTTTAACTGCACCTTCGTTTATGACGATGATGAATCTCAAACTAGATTTGCTTTCTTTAGAAAAGATAAAGATGATAAAACTGGTGTTATCTTAACTCAAGATATCTTTAACAATAACAAGCTCTCTCTTCCTAACTTATGGACTGAAGAGCAGAAAAAAGCTTGTGAAAGAGTTCTTGATTTAATGAAGAACAATAGAACCGAATTTGCTAAACATACAACCTCTTTTGTTACCGATGATTTAGACTTCCGTTACAAAGCCTTCAAAGATGGTAAATTACAACCTCGCGCTAATCAAACTGAAAGCAAACCTGCTGAAACAACAGAAAAGAAAACTGAAGAATAAAAGTGAGTAAAAAATATGGAGAAAAAAGTAACAGATTCTGGATATCTTACCATCAAGAATAACCTCGGTCTGGTCGGCAATTTTTCAACTATTGGTGCTGGTGTCCGCTCTTTAACTCTCGACGATAAAAGATTAACTTTGATGCCTAAAGAACCTCTTGATTACTTAAACTCTGATCAATTTTTTGGAAAAACTTTAGGTAGAGTCGCTGGAAGGATACCTGGAGATTATAAAGTTGATGATGTAACTTATCATCTTATAAAAGGTGCTGATTCTTTATGTTTACACGGCGGAGAGATGGAATCTCTTTCTTTTAAAGATTTCAAAGGAACTATTGTCCCTAAAGAGAACGCTTCAGCTATCTCTTTCTTTTATCATTCTCCTTCTGGTGAAGCTGGTTTCCCTGGTAATGTTGATGTTAGAGTCACCTATGAAATGCCGATAGATGAAAATGAACTCCGCATCTATTTTGAAGCTCAAACTGATTTAAATACCCCTATCTCATTATCTAATCACATCTATTGGAACATTTTCTCTTCTAAAGATGTTAATAGTTATCGTTTAAAAGTTAATGCTTCTAAATATGGTGTTTTCCACAAAGGTAATCAGTTAGTTGAAAAAGCAGCTGATGTTCCTGAGTGTTTAGATTTTAGAGAACTTTCTTCCTTAAAAGATAAGCTCGATTTAATTGAGAAAAATATTCCTGAGATCGGTACTCTTGATCACGCTTTCCTCTTTGACAATGTCATGACTGATAAACCTCAGATTATCTTAGATACTCCTGAACTTTTAATCGAATGCTACACTGATTTTGATGGAGTTAATATTTATGTCGATTCCTCTATGAAAAAATGGGATTTTGCTAATGGTGATAATCTTTTAGAAAGAAGAGCTATTGCCATAGAACCTCAAATTTTCCCTAAAGATAATATTATCTTAACTCCTAATCAAAAATTCTCTCATTTTATCCGTTATCGTTTCATTAAAAAATAATAATTATGGTTTTCAATAAATTAATACAGAATATACCTGATTTAAAAGATGAACCTGCTGTCGCCTTAGAAACAACGGTT
The DNA here is from genome assembly GCA_944349335.1 of uncultured Bacilli bacterium. Lineage (GTDB taxonomy): Bacteria > Bacillota_I > Bacilli_A > RFN20 > CAG-288 > Enterosoma. Next base: position 728,414 of record CALVMW010000001.1, on the reverse strand, counting down.
CTTACTCACGGTATGCCTTATCCTCAAAATGTTGAGTGCGCTTTAGCTTGTGAAGAGGAAATAAGAAAAGCTGGTGCTAAACCTTATACAATCGGTATTATCGATGGCCAGATTAAAATTGGTCTTACAAAAGAAGAAATTGAAAAATTAGGTAAAACAACAGATGCGATAAAAGTTTCAAGAAAAGATTTACCTTATTGCCTTGAAAAAGGGTTAACTGGATCAACTACTGTCGCAGCAACTATGATTTTAGCTTCTTTAGCCCATATCGATTTCTTTGCGACCGGCGGTATTGGTGGAGTACATAGAGGTTATAGTGAAACATTAGATGCTTCAGCAGATTTAGATGAATTTACTAAAACTGAAGTTAATGTAATCTGTGCTGGTCCTAAAGCGATTTTAGATGTACCTAAAACTATAGAATATTTAGAAACAAAAGGAATTCCCGTCTATGGTTATAAGTGTTCTTCTTTACCGCTTTTCTACACAGCCACTTCAAAATATCCTCTTGACTTAAAAGATTTAGATGAAGACGCTATCGCTAAAATGATTTACATCCAAAAGAAACTTAATCTTCATATGGGATCACTTATAGTTAACAAGATTCCTGAAGAATATTCTTTAAATGAAAATTACATAGAACAAGAGATTGATATCGCTTTAGAGATGATGAAAAAAGATAATATTCATGGTAAAGAAGTCACCCCTTATCTCTTATCAAAAATGTTAGAACTTACTCATGGTAAATCTTTAGAATCTAATATTGCTCTTATTAAGAATAATGCCCGTGTCGCTGGCCTTATAGCTGCAAGTTATAAAAGGATTAAAGACTGATGTTAGCATTAATTACTGGTGGTACTAATGGTATCGGCTTAGCTATCGCTGAAGAATTTTTACAAAACGGACATGATGTTCTTTTAGTTTCTCGAAGTGAAGGTCACTTAGAAGAATTAAAAAAGAAATATCCTACTCGCCTTATCTCTTTTATCTCACACGATTTAACTAAAGAAGAAGAATGTTATCAACTCTTAAAAGAGACTGAACAACGCGATATTTCATTCTTTATCGCAAATGCCGGTTTTGGTGATATTTCACACATCGATCAATCTGATATTAAAAAAGATGTCGATATGGTTAAATTAAATGATATTTCTACTTTAATACTTGGAAAAACATTTCTAAATCGCTTCATTAAAAAAGGTCATGGAAGAGTGATGTTTGTCTCTTCTGCTGCTAGCTTTGCTCCCGCCCCTTATATGTCTTGTTACTATGCGAGCAAAGTATTTGTTTACTATCTTGTTCATGGTTATCATCGCGAATTAAAACATATAAAAAGTAAGGTCACGATTTCTGCTTTATGCCCTGGACCTGTTAAAACAGACTTTGAAAAAAGAGCTAATGTTAAATTTAATATCTTTGCCCGCTCTCCTTCATTTGTCGCTAAAAAAGCCTATAAAGGTCTATTGAAAGGAAGACTAACTATCGTTCCTGGTTTTGAGATGAAATGTCTCCATTTCTTATCTCATCTCTTCCCAAAGAGACTAATAACTGTTTTCTTAAAAAGTTCTGCTACTATTGTCACTGACTTAAAGTAACAAATGTATTAAATAAAGATGCTAATCAATAAAAGTGCTTATTAATAAGCACTTTTTTCTTTTTCAAAATAGTATATTTTTATATTTATTTACTAAAAAATAAAAAGGAAGATAAAAAGATAATCAAAAAATTAGCACTTGATACTTGAAATTGCTAAAAACATGTTTATAATTATGATTGTCTAAAGTTAGTAGGAGGAAAAACCAATGATTAAACCCTTAAGAGATTATGTTGTATTAGAGAAAATTCCTGATGAGAAAAAGATCGGAAATATCATAATCGCAACCAGCCACGAAAACGAATCGGCTGTCGCCTTAGTTATCGCTGTTGGTCCTGGTTATACTGATAACGAAGGTCATGAAATCAAAGTTCAAGCCACTGTCGGTCAAAAGGTTATTTATAAAAAATATTCCACAACCGACTACGAAGAAGCTGGTAGAAAGTTAATGCTCATCCAGGATAAAGATATCCTCGCTGTTGTTGACTAATAAATAAAGGAGATTAATATTTATGGCAAAAAAGATTACATTTGGAAAAAGTGCTCGCGATAATATGCTTATCGGTGTCGATTCTTTAGCTGACACCGTTAAATTAACCTTAGGTCCTAAAGGTCGTAATGTCGCTTTAGATAGAGGATATGGTTCACCTATTATCGTTAACGATGGTGTTACTATCGCTCGTGAGATTGAACTTCAGGATAAAGAGCAAAATTTAGGTGCTAAACTTGTCTATGAAGTTGCTAATAAAACAAATGATGTAGCTGGTGATGGTACAACTACAGCAACAGTCTTAGCTCAATCAATGATTCACAAAGGTTTTGCTGCTGTTGATAAAGGTGCTAATCCTGTTTTAGTTAGAGCTGGTATTGAAAAAGCTAGCAAAGCTGTTTCTGATGAATTATTAAATATCTCTAAAAAGATTTCTACTTCTAGCGATATTGCTAATGTTGCTGCTATCTCTGCTGGTGATGAAACAATCGGTGAAACCATTGCTGAAGCTATGGACAAGGTCGGAAAAGATGGTGTCATCACTGTCGATGAATCTAAGTCTTTCGATACAACCTTAGAAGTTGTCCAAGGTATGCAATTTGATAAAGGCTATATCTCACCTTATATGGTTACTGATTCTGAAAAGATGATCGCTGAACTTGAAAATGCCTATGTCTTAGTTACAGATCAGAAGATCAACAATCTTCAAGATATCTTACCTTTACTTCAAGCTGTTGTTGAATCTCATAATCCTTTACTTATTATCGCTGATGATGTTGATAACGATGTCGCTTCTACTTTAATTGTTAATAAGTTACGTGGCACTTTCAATGTTGTCGCTGTTAAAGCTCCTGAATTTGGTGATAATCAAAAGAATACACTTCAAGATATCGCTATTGTCACAGGTGCTAACTTCTATTCTAAAGATCTCTCTATGAATCTTAAGGATATCAGTATCAACGACTTAGGTACTGCTAAGAAAGTCAAAGTTACCAAAGATAGCACAACTATTATCGGTGGCGCAGGAACAAAGGTTGAAATCGATGATAGAGTCAGAGAACTTAAAGCTCATCTTACTGAGACCACTTCTGATTATGATAAGAAGAACATTCAAAAGAGAATCGCTAAGTTAGCTGCTGGCGTCGCTGTTATTAGAGTTGGTGCAACCACTGAAACCGAACTTAAAGATAAGAAGCTTCGCTTAGAAGATGCTATCAATGCTACTGCTGCTGCTGTCGATGAAGGTGTTGTCGCTGGTGGTGGTACAGCTCTTATGGAAGTTTATCGTACATTAAAGGGTTCTTTAACTGATGAAAACCCTGATATTCAAAAAGGTATTGACGTTGTTATCAATTCCTTATCTGCCCCTATTTCTCAAATCTCCACTAACGCTGGATATGATGGAAGCGATGTTGTTGAAGCTATGAAGAAGGCAGAAGGCGACTATGGCTTTGATGCAAAGACTGGCAAATGGACAAATATGATTGAAGCTGGTATCATCGATCCTACTAAGGTTACAAGAACTGCTGTTATGAACGCTGCTTCTATCTCTGCTTTATATGTTACTACTGAAGCTGTTGTCACTGATATTCCAAAGCCTGCAACCTGCAAAAATAACCACGCTGACGAACCCGAATATTAATCTAAACTAACTTAAAAATGAAGCTGCAATAAACTAAATATTGCAGCTTTTTTTATTTAATAATTATCATATTTAGATTATTTAAAGTTATTTAACCTACAACTTTAATTATTAGAAATCATAAAATAACTCATTCAACTGACTTTTGAGACTATAAAGTATTATATAAGAGTGATTTCCGAGCAAAGAACTTGTTGAAGAGAGCAATAAAACATATACAAATAATCTAGAGAAAATCTTCAAAGTTAGAAATCATATTAGATCTTTTTATTTATCAATCATATAACTTTATTACTAAAATATCGTGTGTTAAATAAGATAAGAGAGAAACAAAACTCAGTTTAATATACTGACTACTATTTTTAGTGAAATATAATATTTATTTACGATATAAATTCATTATTAAAATAATATCGAAAAACTTATATTAACTTTTAATTTATTATTGTAAATATGTGTGGTTCTTTTCTTTACTTAAACTAGAGATTGACAAAAATAACACAATATTATAAAATGTATATAGCAATCAAACATCCAATAATATAAAAAAAAGGAGAAGTACTAGTTAGTATTTATTAATTATGATATTAAATTTACCTGCTATTGCTGGTTTATATTTAACTATAGCATCTTTTTATCAATCTCAAACAAATAATAATATTCTACTTTCAGTTGAGCAAAAACAATATTTAGAGGCAAATTTATCAAAATACATTATAAATTGGGAGAATTCATCTATAAAACATACCGATAATCGTACGCAAATTGATTCTTTTATTCAATACTTAGGTGATGATTATTTCCACACTACAGCTGAAAATAATACAGAGTGGAGCCAAATACCTGTTGGTTATGAAAATTATTATTCAGATCATGGATTTTCAAATATCAAATGTGAGATATCAAAAAATTATAATGAATATGTAAACTCAATATATCGCTGTGCAATACCCGTTCCAGTAGATATTATGTATAGTAACGACCATAGTCATGATATTTTAGGTATAGGATATCGTGAAATTTATAATTCATCAGAGACAGAAAGATTTTTAATTACTAATTATGCCGCTAATGACACCATGAAAGAAGTTATGGTTTCGACTGATATTGTAAGACAATTTGATTTTTTACATAAATAAAGGAGCATACAAATGAAACTAAAGCTTTTATCAAAATTATCATTATCAATATTACTCTTTACATTACCTTCTTCTTGCACTCAGGATTACGAGCTTAATAATTCTAGATTCGCAATCCTAGATTTAAATATCACTGAAACAAAAGAAGATTGTATCTCTGTTAAACGAAGAATGGCCGGCAAATATCATATTTACGAAGAAAGCGAAGTAGAAAACGAAGAACAAGCGAAAGACACATTATTCGACGTTCTTTCAAGAGCGACATATATATTTACTATGGGTGGCCCCGGATGTAGATTTGACAATAATGTTCAATTTAACTTTGCCGACGGCAGTTATATTGCTGTTGGAGATGCTCTAGAAAGCGGAAAAATATATAGTCCTTTTGATATTGTAAACTTAGACGAGGAAAATAAAGATGAATATAAAAATGGTTATTTCATGAGGTTCTTGTACAGCTTAAATCCTTTACCGTTTACTATAATTGATGGTGAAAAATATCTAACGGAGGATATGTCTATTTACATCTCATATATACGCTTTGAAAATGAAAACGATTATAAATCGATTTATAATTTAATATATTAATAATCTTTTTAATTAGAATGTTCTTTTATCTTTTTAACATCTTCTCTTATATTATTTAAAATGTGATATACACCAGATTTAGTTATCTTTATTCCTTTTTCTGTCATCTTTTCAGCTAGTTCACGATAATTTGCATCTTTATATTCTAGGCGCATATTAATAAGCATCTGAGTTTTTTCATCAAAAAGAGAAAGTGGTTTATGTTGTAAAAGAAGATTAATATCTTCGATATCTTTTTGAGAAACAGAAATTGTTTTGCCGTAATTAGCAGTATCACAGATTGTCAGTCGATTGTTAATATTTATATCTTCTTTCATTATTCGGGCATTTTCAAAAGCAAACATACTCTCATGTGCTCCAATAAAAGAAAGAAAAACTGATATTTGATCACTTCTTTTTAAATAAAGAACAAATTTATTTCTTCTTTCAATCATTTTAAAATTCATTGTTCTTTCTTCTTTAAAAGAACAAAGCTTTCTTTTAATAGCTTGAGCATCTTTTTTATCATTAAATGCCATCTCTAAAAAATAAGAAGTTTTACTTAAAGATGGATTATTAATACTTCCGCTCGCTAAAAAATATCCGACAAGAAGGTATTTAAAATATTTATTTTTTAATGTCTCTTTTAAAGGCATTCTCTCAAAACCATCTTCAATAACTTCTAATTCTTCTAAAATTTGATTTAAAGCTGCTGAAGTTATCGTGATTTGATAAGCGATACCTTTTCTAAATCGAGTCATATTTTCATAGGCGATTTTAGAAGTAATTTCATAACAATCATTAAAAGCAGAAAAGATAAGTTTTGCAACACTTGCAATCTCTGTTCTTAAATGAAGAGTCGGCACTTTACCTAATGATAAAGTTCCTGAACTTCTAATAAATCCAGTCAAAATAGCTTTCTTTTGCTCGATAGTATATTTTTGAGATGTTAATTCATTCTTTACTTGTTTTGCAAAATTGATATCACTAGCCATCGTTTTCTTCTAAATAATCCTTATGAATACTTGTAGCTGCCACTGTCCCGTCACTCACCGCTGTCGCGACTTGCCTTAACAAAGTGTTTCGACAATCTCCGATAGCGTAAAGATTTTTCACTGAAGTTTCCATTCTTTCATCAGTAATAATAAATCCGTTTGCGGTTTTATTTATATCGAAATCAATATAGTTAAGGACTGGTTCTTCTCCAATATAAATAAATAAACCTGAAATATCTAAAGTCTCTCTTTCTTTTGTTTCATTATTTTCAATAATAAGATGTTCGAGAGTATTTTCACCAGTACAACTAACAGTTATATATGGAGAATATATCTTAATATTTTTACTCTCTTTAGCTTGTCTTACTATATCTTCCATCGCTCTATACTTGTTTCTTCTAGCGATAATATAAACTTGTTCACAGATAGTAGAAAGATAAAGAGCCTCTTCAAACGCAGAATTACCAGCACCAATAACAGCTACTTTTTTACCTGCATAAAAAGGTCCATCACAAATAGCACAGCGAGAAATTCCTCTTCTATTAAAGGTTTCTTCACCCTCAATCGCTAATTCTTTTTCTTTCAAACCGTTAGCGATAATAACATACTTAAATTCTTTTTGTTCTTTTCCATATGATAAAAGAAAATGATCATCAACTTTTTCAAGTTTTTTTACTTCTTTATAAATAGGTTTTATTCCAAAATGCTTTAATTGTTCTTCAAAACGAGAGCTTAAAGTAGGTCCTTTAAATTCTAAATAACCCGGATAATTTTCAATGCTTTCAGTATAATTAGTTTTTCCTCCTACTAAATCTCTTTCAAAACAGACTGGATTCATCCCATATCTTTTTAAATAGATTGCTGCAGCGATGCCCGCAGGACCTAAACCGATAATTGCAACCTCATTCTTTTCCATCTTTATCATCCTTAAGTTTATTTAGTTTTTCTATATCTAATTCATCCATCTTTTCATCTTTAACTTTAATTTGAGTGATACTATCCGTTCTTTCCTTAAAATAACGTGACATTGAGCCAAGAACAGGTATGTTTTCTAGTTTCTTTTTATCATCTAAATAACGGATAAGATGGTTCAAAACAAATAAGATTAAACCTATTGAAATAAAAGCGATAGCCATAGAAACCGAAGCTTGCTTATCCTCACTACTTCCCATAATAAAATGTTGATTTCTCATCGGTTCTAAAACAAACCTTGTAATTCCATAAGCGATAAAATAAAAGAAAGTTGAATCACCATTCTTATAATGTTTACCTTCTAATGATTCTAATCCAGTAGTAATTAAGAAGAAAAAGGCGATATTAATTATTCCTTCTATTAAAAATAAAGGAGCAACGATATTACCATCTCCAACAATAACATTATGAGCACCGATCATACCCGAGGTGCCATTTTGCATATTATTAGTAATAAAACTCGGTAAAAAAGACCATCCCATCAAAGAAACTTCTTGACCGAATACTTCTTGATTAAAGAAGTTGCCCCAACGTCCTATAGCTTGAGCTACTAAGATGGTCGGAACTGCAAAATCAGTGCACTTCAATACTGGTGTTCCTTTCCTTCTAAAAAATACATATAAAACACCAGCTAAAACACCAGCGATAGCACCACCTTGAATCGCTAAACCTCCTTGCCATATCTCAAATACATGATACCAAGGTGCATTAGCAAATTCTGAAGACCACTGCGCTACAACATACCAGATACGGGCACCGATAATTCCACAAGGGAAAGCGACTAAAAAAATCGTATTGAAAAAACTAAATTCGTATCCATCTTGTTTTGCACGATAATTCGATAATAAAAGCGCAACAATAGCACCACCGACAATAAATAAAGCATAAAAAGTGATAACAGGATTTTCTGCCGGTATGCCATTAATATAAGCAAGAATATTCATTAAAGATCTCCTTGAGGTATACCATTTTTTAATATTTTTACTTTTCCAATATCATCATTAGAAGATTCTGGATTAATATTTCCAACAGTAATCTTATCACCATGATCAGGTTCCGGATTCATAGAAATAATATTTTTAAGATTTTGTCTATTGACAACAAGCATAGCTTGTCTCTTTTCTTGCTCTCGGCGATCTTCAATCGCTTGAAGCCTCTTTTGGAATTCATAACCAGTATCATAGCCGTAATCTTTAAGTTTAAAATTAGTAACAGCTGCTTCAATAATCTCCGACATGCTTCTAGCGGCAGAAACAGGAAGTTTAACCATCGGAATTTGCTCATTTAATAGTTGAATTCTATCAGTTTTCATACCGACTCTTTCCATAGGTTCATTCTTATTAAAAGAGACAAGATGAACTACTAAAGAAATTCTCGTATTTTTAGAAAGCGAATTGATACCAAACATACGAGGAACATCAATTATACCGATACCTCTTACTTCCATCATACCATAGATAGATTCCGGGCAAGAACCGATAAGTTTACCTCTAACATCTTTGATATTAACTCTATCATCAGCGATTAAACGATGACCTTTTTTAATAAGATCAAGAGAAATTTCTGATTTACCGATACCTGATTCTCCGGTTAAAAGAACTCCTATACCATAAATTTCAAGAAGACAAGCATGAAGAGCAGTTTTCGGAGCTAAAGCCTCTGTTAAATAAACATATAAATCAGAAAATAAACGAGAAGTATCAGCATCAGAAGAAAAAAGAGGGCACTTTTTATCCTGGGCCGCTTTTAAAATTGGCTTTGGACATTCTTTACCATGAGTAATAATAACAGCTGGGCATTCTTCATCACAAAGTAATACCGCATTTTTATAAATAAATTCATCATCTTTATCTTTAATAACAGCTAACTCTTTATTACCGATAACCATTATGCGATCTTTTTGATGGAAATCAAAATCACCTAATAGTTCTAAACCAGGTCTATCTAATTCAGCAACTTTAATGGGACGCTTAAGAGCCTCTAAATCACCATTTATAACTTTGAAACCAAAGTGATTTGCTAAATCTAAACTTGTAAACATAATTTTCCCCCAAAATCATCTTATTATATCAATATTTATAAAATAAATATATTTACTTATTTAATAAGGTTTAATTAGCAAAAATAATTGTTCAATTTTAATTATTATTTTGCTCATTTATTGCTCACTTTAACTTAACTGATTTAAAAAAAGGCGTTTTTATTACAAAATAAGGCTTGAAAGGGGTATTTTTAATAAAAATACTCTTTTTTCTCTTTAAAAACCAAAATTAGAATACTATAATTATCAATGTATATAGGAGGACACACAATGTCTATTAAAGTTGCTATTAATGGTTTCGGTCGTATCGGTCGTCTTGCATTTAGACGCGCCTTCACAGATCCTGATTTCGAAATTGTCGCAATCAACGATCTCTCTTCTACTGCTAACCTTGCTTACTTATTAAAGTATGATTCTGCTCATGGCACATATCCCCATGACATCGATCATGATGAAACAAATATCATCGTCGATGGTAAGAAGATCCCCGTCTATAAGATCAAAGATCCCGCTAAAGAAGGTCTCTTCCCTTGGGCTGAATTAGGTGTTGATGTCGTTATGGAGTGCTCTGGTCACTATTTAAAGAAAGAGCAAGCTGATTGGCATATCAAATCTGGTGCTAAGGGTGTCGTCATGTCTGCTCCTGCTAAGGATGATACTCCTACTTATGTTTATGGCGTCAACTCTGATGAACTTACTGCTGACACCAAGATCATCTCTGGTGCTTCCTGCACAACTAACTGCTTAGGTCCCGTTTTAAAGGTTATCGAAGATAACTATGGTATCGATGGCGGTTTCATGACAACTGTCCACGCTTATACAAACGATCAGACAAACCTCGACCTCATCAAAGAGAAAGATTTCAGAAGAGGTCGTGCTGCTGCTCAAAACATCGTTCCTACATCTACTGGTGCCGCTAAAGCTATCAACCTTGTTATCCCTTCATTAAAGGGTAGAATGCAGGGTGGTGCTATCCGTGTTCCTGTTCTCGATGGTTCCTTAATCGACTGCACCTTAAAACTTAAGAAAGATGTTAAGGATGCTGCTGAAATCAATGGCTTAATGAAAGAAGCTGCTGAAACTTCCTTAAAGGGTGTCTTAGGTTATACTGATGATCCTATCGTTTCTAGAGATATCCTCGGCAGAACCGAAGGTGGTATCTACAACGGTGATCAGACCAAAGTCTTCACAACACCCGATGGAACTCAGCTTGTCAAAGTCTTCGCTTGGTATGATAATGAATATTCTTACACCTGCCAATATGTTAGACTTACAAAGCTTTTCGGTCAAAAATTAGCCTAATAACTAACTCAATTGTCTAATCTCTGGCGGCAGCAATACTGCCGCCATTTATCTAAATATCAATTTTTGGGAGGATAAAAGATGAAAAAATTAGTTTCTGATCTTAAAGTTGAAAATAAAAAAGTTCTCGTTAGAGTCGACTTCAATATTCCTCATAAAGGTGAAACTATCACTGATGACAACCGTATCCGTGCAGCTATTCCTACTATCGCTGATTTATTAAAAGCTAATGCTAAAGTCATCCTTATGTCTCACTTAGGTAAGATTAAATGGGGCAAAGTTGATGATGCTGAAATCGAAAATGAAAAGAAAAAGAACGATTTAAAGATTGCTCTTCCTTCTTTAAAAGCTCATCTTGAAGAAGCTTTAGGTCATCCTGTTAACGTTTATTTCTCTGAAGCTACACGCGGTGAAAGTTTAAAAGCTGCTGCTGATAAGCTTGAAGCTGGTGAAGTTTTATTAGTTCAAAACACCCGTTATGAAAAAGGTGAAACTAAGAATGATCCCGCTCTTTCTGAAGAATGGGCTAGCTTAGCTGATGCTTATGTTATGGATGCTTTTGGCTCCGCTCACAGAGCTCATAGCTCCACTGTCGGTGTTCCTACCATCTTAGCTAAAGAAGGTAAAGAAACCGCTGTTGGTTATCTTGTCGAAAAAGAAATTAAGAACCTCGGCCGTTGTGTCAACTGCCCTGAAGATGGACATCCTTATGTTGCTATCTTAGGTGGTTCTAAAGTTTCTGATAAGATTCAAGTTATCGATTCTTTACTTAAAAAATGCGACAAGATCCTCATCGGTGGTGGTATGGCTTATACTTTCCTTGCCGCTAAAGGTCATAAGATCGGTAATTCTTTATTCGAAGCTGATCAGATCGATTATGCTAAGAATTGCTTAGCTACCGGCAAGATTGTTTTACCTATCGATAATGTTATCGCTGATAGCTTCGATGAACCTAAAGATATCAAGACTTCTTTAGAAGATATCCCCGATGGTTATCTTGGTTTAGACATCGGTCCTAAGAGTGAAGAATTATTCACCAAAGAGATTTTAGCTGCTAAAACTATCTTCTGGAATGGACCTATGGGCGTCTTTGAAAATCCTGCTTTTGCTAATGGTACAAAGGCTGTCTGCAAAGCTTGCGCAGATGCTACTGTCGCTGGTGCTTTCTCTGCTATCGGTGGCGGTGATTCTGCAGCTGCTGCTAAACAGTTCGGTTATGCTGATAAATTCTCTCACGTCTCTACAGGTGGCGGTGCTTCCTTAGAGCTTATCCAATTCGATGGTCATCTCCCTGGCATCGACGATATCGAAGAAAAATAATATGGCAAGAAAAAAGTTTTTAATGGGCAACTGGAAAATGAATCACACCATCGCAGAAGCTTTAGCTTTCTGTGAAGATGTGAAAGAAAATAATCTTGTTAAACTTGCCCGCTCTAAAGGAGTTATGATGGGTGTTGCTCCCACATATCTCTCCTTACAAGCTGTTAAAAAGCATTCTCATGGTCTTATAGTCGCTAGCCAAGACTGCCATTATGAAGATCATGGTGCCTATACTTCTAACGTCTCTATCCCTATGCTTAAAGAAATAGGCGTCGATTGGACTATTATTGGCCACTCTGAAAGAAGAACTTATGAACATGAGACTTCTTTCATCTGCAATCGTAAGATTAAAGCTTTAGTTGCTAATAATTGCCATGCAATTTATTGCGTCGGTGAAACAGAAAAAGAATATGATGCTAATTTAACTAAAGATGTTGTTAGAGAACAGATGCTCGTCGGTTTAATGAACATCTCTAAAGAAGACATCAGTAAAATTGTCATAGCTTATGAACCTGTCTGGTCTATCGGAACAGGTAAAAACGCTTCTAGCGAAATTGCTCAAGATATTTGTTCGTATATTCGTTCTATCATCAAAGAACTTTATGGACAAGTTGCTGCTAGCAAGGTTTTAATCCTCTACGGTGGTTCTGTTAAACCTAACAATATTCATCAATATATGGAACAACCTGATGTTGATGGTGCATTAGTTGGCGGCGCTTCTTTAAAGAGTGAATCTTTCAAAGAATTGCTTGAAAATATCTAATCAGAAAGAGGATCTACGGATCCTCTTTTTTTATTTAAAATAATTATTTATCAGTTGAAACCGCTTACAAATCATTGTGTTTTTTAATCTTTTTCCCTTTTATTTAAACATATTTACGCTTAATGAAAGCCTTTTTATAAATAATTAAATATTTTTTGTCAATACTTATTATTTTTTTATCTTTTCAATTTTTTGGAAAGTCTTTTTTCTTTTTCTATAATTTATCCAAATGAAAGGAAACACAATATGAAAAAGAATCGCAAGTCGTCGATCTTCGTCCTTTGTGGTCTTATAGCTCTATCATTAGTGGGCTGTACTGATACCTCCTCTAGTCAACCTTCTTCATCAAGTGATACGACCTCTGACACTTCAAGTCCTAGTAACAGTACTAGTGTTGTAGACTCTACTCCGACTTTAGAAGTTGTCGGCCCTAATGAAGTACGTTGGGGAGATGAAGACTTCGACGCAACAAAACTATTTAGATTAACTGTCGGTGACGTTGAAAAAGTTATCACTTCTGATATGATAACTGGCTCTATCGATACAAAGATGGAAGGTATTTATTCTTTCACTTGTACGGCAACTGTTGATGGAGTAACTTTAACTAAAACAGCAACTGTTGAAGTATATTCAAAAGTTGAAATTACTCTTCCTCATACAGCAGATCCTTATTATTCATTTGCTAACTCAAGTTACGATGTTAACATTGAAGATATGATCTCTTGTTTCTCTTTATCTATCAACGATCAACAAGTTACAATTGATCCTAGCTGGATATCGGGCGAAGTGGGTAAAGAAATAGGAGCAAGTTATCCTGTTACTTTAACTGTCGATGTCGATGGTAGAACATATGAAGAAACTGTTAATATTCATATTGTTAAAGGATTAGCTTCTATTTATACTAACTATACAGAAGATGCTCCTTTTATCATCGAGCAAGGAGAAGCTAATATTCAAGGTTTTGATTTTACTAAGCTCTTCTCTACTAATTACGTATCAGATTTTGGTTATTATTATTTAGCAGATAAAGCTAAAGCCAGCGGTTTAGATAAAGATGATCCTCGTATTATTTTTGCTGATTTTGATAAATCACAAATTGATTTTGATACTCCTGGATTATACCCTGTAACTGTCACCGCTCATGATGAATTAGATAATTTGATCACAGCTACTGCTTATGTTCAAGTTAATTCTAATATCCATATTAAAGATAATGAAGAGGCCCGAGTTTTCTTCCCTGTAAATGAAGGAACAATCTCTGAATTATATGACTTATTTACAATTGATGAAGGTGGAGTAAGCGTTCCTTTAACTGCTTGTACTTTAGATACTTCCCTCGTTAAGTTTGATGAAGTAGGAGATTATTCAGTAACTTTAACTTATAAAGGCGTCTCTTATAGTCGCACTATCGCTGTTTTACCTACATCATTCTTTGGAACTTATAAGAATTATGATTTCTTAAATTCTGGTGAATATCTTTTAGAATATCAAATTAGAAAAGATGGTACAGTTCAAGTAAACTGGCAATATGAAGGAAGAGTAGCAAATTCAACAGAAGGTAAAATGGAATTGACCGATAGAGGAAGAATTCATATTACTTCTAGTAACGCTTATTGGAATTATAACATCGACCTTTGTTATGATGCCGCTGGTATTCTCTATGAAGATGTTTTAACTTCTGTAACTGGTTCTTCTTCTACATTCTTAAGCGGTCTTACTTTAATGTATAATGAGGATATCTACTCTCCGAAAGCTTCTTTAAATGATGTCACAAGAAATGGGGAGGAAATCATCGATATTGCTGCTCTTACTATAAAAACAACTGGAGAAGATTATTATGTTCTTCATCGTTCAACTTATAGTTCCTATACCGTCTCTTTAGAAGGAGTCTACCTTGATCAAGAGATTATCTATAATGATGATGAAGATACTTATTCAACAACTGTCATCGGTGTCGCAGAATATACTTTCTCTTTAGAACCTCAAAGTGATGGCACTGTTGACCTTACAAAGATATCGACTGAAAGTTTACTTCCTGATAGTGATCCTACTGGTATTTCAGGTGAGGTTTTATCTTTAGAAGGAGATGAAAGTAAAAATTTAACTATCACCCATTCTATCTCCTATGATGGTTCCGATAGTTATTCTGTCAGTGGTTCCTTCTTAGTTGGTGAATCTTCGGCTCGTATCTATGCTATAAATGTAAGCAAAGAAGAAAGCGTCTTCCTTGTTAGTGAATTTGTTAATGATCCTATGGAAGATGGAACAAAAGTCAATGTTGCTCAACTTTATGAAGTTACTGTTGATCCTTCTACAAATACATTTACTGTCGCAAGTGAAGAAGAACAAGACTATGATGGCTTCTATATAGCTGATGACTATCATTGTTATACTTTAGCTGGAAATTATGGTTGGGTTTCTGTTAATCATCGCTCCACTATCGGTTATCCTATTAAGATAACAAGAGAAGAAGATCCGACTTTATTACATTTTGATATTATTGGAACAACAGGAAGTATTACTTATTTTGATGTTCAAATGGGTAATAACTATAATACCTTAAGTGTTTTAGAAACTGATTACACAACTTTAGCAACAGACTTTGCTACTCTTTATAATGATGTTAAAGGTATCTACATTCAAGGTAGTGAAATATCAGTTCCTTTAAGCGATGAGGAATATTTAACCAGCAATTTATTCGTCGCTAAAAAGAAAGATGCTGATGGTAATATTGTCGAGATTCCTGCAAGTGAACTTGAACTAAGTTTAGCTTCTATACCATTAAATGAAGCTAAAACTTATTCTATCAGAGCTAAATATATAGAAGATGGTGTCGCTTATTATGGTCAATCTTACGTCCATGTTTTAAGTACTCCTTTTGCGGATATTGATGTTGCCGGAACATATACAGGTTATTGGACTTATGGCCCTAATGGTCCTTGTACCTTAATCGTTGATTCCACTGGTAAAATCAGTCTTCAAGTTAATAACATGCTCTATTCTGATTTCTTAAGACCTATCGATGATAATAAATATGCCTTTACTCAAGCGGGTTATACCGGCGAATTATGGTTTAAAGATGAGGCTTGTTATGCGATAGTTAGAAAGAGTTCAAACACCGCTTTTATGGTCGCACTTAGAGCCGAAGAAGAAGTTACTTATTTAGCTTCTACTTCCGTTTCTGGTCTTGATCAACAAGCATTATTAGTCGGTAATGAAACTGATGGTTATCATCTTTTAACTTACGATTATTCGGGTGAAGTTACTTTAGATAATATTCAATCTGGAGTAGTTAGCGGAGTTACTGTCAATTTGATTGATACTTATGATTTAGAAGGTAACTTTGTAGCTCAAGTTCAATATCAGACTAATGGTTCTGCTAGCGTCTGTATCGCTTCTGATAATCTTATCGGTGAATATACAACCGATTCTGGTGAAAAAGTTACTCTTGATGGTTATGGAAATGCAACTATAGATGATAGCGATTATCTATATGCTAGAAATGATGATCGTCTTGTTATCTATAATATGGAAGAAGAATATGTCTATACTATAAATAAAGAAGATATGAGCTTAAATAGTTATACTGAAAAAGATGCGATGGCTGGTATTAGACTTATGGCGAGAATCCAATATTCTTCTTCTTCCTCCTATACTGCTTTTACTGTCTATCTAGACTTTGATGGCTATGGTTTTGCTAGATTAACATCACCTGTTTTACAAGATTGTGCCTATTTAACTTATGATGCAAGTGATATTAATTCTCTTATTCTCTCAACCACTCATTTAGATGACGAGGGACACACTATGACAAAACTCACCTCTGGTAACTATGTTTTAGGTGCCTATGATGAGTTTAAAGTCTCAGAAACTCTTACATTCTTACCTCTAACTACCTTTACTATTGCAAAGTAAGGAGGAAAATGAAATGAAAAAGAATATTATTAAAGCTTTAGCTTCTATCTTACTTATAAGTTCATTATCAACTATCTCTCTTGATAAAGTAAATATTAGTTCTTCAACAAATCCTCATGAGAATCAAGCTGATAATTTAGATAATGAAGATAATGTCGGTTCTCTTTATGATGATAGTGAATTTGAACAAGTATTAAATAATGCAAGAAAAGGCGTTAAATTTTATACTGATACTTATCAATATTTAGAGGATCGTGAAACAGGTGAATTAATAAGTGAAACTCGACAATATACTAAGGAAGTTCGCACTCCTGATTACCTTTCTCAATCGTTCTTAACTGGCTTTAAAGAAGAAGTTATCGAAAGTAATAAACAAGCTTTCATCACACGTTATCAAGAAACGGCTGGACTAAGTTTATCGATGGGGAAAGATGGTCAAGTTTATTATTCGCAAACAGCAACTAATTTTGATTATACTTATCCCTTTGCTTTTGATTTAGTCGGTGAAAAAGATTTTATCGTCGATACTGAAAACAATACTGCAACTATTATTAATGGTGCAAGTATCACTTATTACTTCATGTCAGCTTTCGCTTATCTTAATCTATATACTTTCTCTATTCAACCTCTCACTTTCCATTATTCTGATGAATCAAAATCTTTCACATCTTGTGAATTTACAGCTTATGACGATGATGTCTCGGGTGGAATTAAAACTACTATCGACTTTTATTGTGAGTTTGCTCCTCTTTTAGATGAAGATATATATCTCTTTGAAGAATTAGAAGATGATACAACCTCAAAAGAATTAGATCAAAAGATTCAAAAAACTAAAGAGATACTCAATGAAGGAAATTATACGATAAGAACTGAAGTAGTTGAAGGTACTGAAGGAGCTACAGGTATTCAAAGTGCCAAATATTACTATACAGATGATTTATTAGCTGGTGATACTATCCTCTATAACCAAAATTATGGAGAATATTATCAATTCCTCTTTGATGCTGGTAGTACTTATTATGCTGGTTATCTACCCTTAGATTCTTCAATAAAACCAAACGGAACTACTTCAACTCTCAGTAAAGATGTAGCTCATGCCCCCTTTGATTTCTCTGGAAAACTATTTGAAGAATATAATGAAAACTGCTACAAAATTAAAGATACTCGCTTTTTAACCGATGGCTCCATCATCGCATCCATGCTTCCTCCTATCGATAATTATGGAAATGCTCTTTCTAATGGTCTGATGGATTTATATATCTATACTGATGAAGAAAAAGTAACCGGATTTAGATTAATAAGTTACATAACTAATTATCAGGAAAAATTCATTGTAGATTATTATCTTGAAGATATCGGTTCAACTGTTGTTCCCCAAGAAATTAAGCAAGCTGCTGATACTATCTCTCCCTTCTATAAAGCGATGGATCCAACTAATTTAACTGATGTTACTATCTCTTATGTAGATGAAGGACAAGATATTCAGGTTGCTATCACTGAAGATAAAGCGAAGATTACAACTGATGGAATAGTCACTGCTTATTATCAAATCGAACCTTATTCAGCAACTATTGATCGTCTTTATGAATATACTTGTAATGATTCTGGTGTTTGGTCAAAAAGAAGCAGAGGTAATTATCACTCCATCGCTAATGGCCTTTGTGCTACTACCACTTTAGAATTCCCGACAACAAATGATTTCATTAATTATGGTTCAATAAATGACAATAATATTCATATTGCTGTTTCTGCTACTGAAACCTACGATATGATATTAAATGAGACGGGAAAATTAATCTCTTTACATCATATAAAGGGAACAAGTAAAGATATAGTCTATACTTTAACTTATGGACCGATAGAGGACTTTGAAGTTCCTGTTGTCTAATTATATTTGGGGCTAGAAATAGCCCCTTTTATAATAAAAAAGATATCAAAATAATATAATTTATCTATCTACTCATACAATTATTATTTTCTTTTGTCAATTAGGGTATAATTATTTATATGCTTATATTTGATACAATTTGTGCTTTAGCGACACCGCCTTATAGAAGTGCTCTCGCTTTATTAAGATTATCAGGTCCCCATGCTTTAGAGGTTTTTTCTCATCTTATAAAAAAAGATATTCAGAAATTAGAAAGCAATCACGCCTATTTATTAAAAATGTACGAAAATGAAAATGAAGATTCTTTAATTGATGAAGGCGTAGTTACAATTTATAGAGCACCAAAATCTTATACTGGTTTCGATTTAGTAGAGATGTCTATTCATGGTTCTCCATTAATCGTTGAAATGCTTCTTTCAACTTTAGTTAAATATGGTGCAAGGCGCGCTGAAAAAGGAGAATTTTCAGCCCAAGCTTATTACAATAAAAAGATCGATCTTCTAAAAGCTGAAGGCATTAACGATTTAATCAATGCTCGTTCAATCAGAGGTGTTAAAATTGCAAACCATACTTTAAAAGGTAAAAATAGTGAAGAGATATCTTCTTTGCATGATTCCTTATTATCTTATGTAGCAAGTTTAGAATATTATGTAGAAGATCAATTTTCTGATGATGAAGAATATTTAGAAGAATTTAAAAAGATTAAAAAAGCTTTGGTTGAAGATTTAAATAAATGGTCAAAGATTACTGAGGATACTAAAAAAGCTAATCAACAATATCAAGGTATCAATGTCGCTATTATCGGAGAACCTAATGTTGGTAAATCAACTCTTTTAAATGCTATTTTAAATGAGGATAAAGCGATTGTTTCTCCCATTCCAGGTACAACAAGAGATACGATTGAAGGAGATAAAGAAATTAAAGGTATCTCCTTCCATTTTTCAGATACTGCTGGCATTAGAAAAACCGAAGATATAATTGAAAATCTAGGAATTGATCGCTCTTACAAAATGATTGAAAAAGCTGATCTTGTTCTTTATTTAGCTGACAATGATTTTTCTAATGAGAAAGAATTAGAAGATAAGTTAAAAAATAAAATAACTATTAAAGTAGGTACAAAAAAAGATCTTGGAAATAAAGGAATCAATGCTGATATCCTTCTTTCTTCTTATGATGATCTCTCTCCTTTATTTGACCTTATTTTTTCAAAACTTGACTTAGATGCTAAGATTGATCCCCTCTTTTTAGGACAAAGAGAAGAAGATTACCTTAATAAAATTATAATGATGATAAAAGATACCATCGAAAAAATAGATACAACTAAAGAGATTGATATTGTTTCCGATTCATTAATAAATATTTGTCATGTTTTAGATACGATGTTAGGTAACGATGAATCAAAAACATTAGAAGATGTATATAATACACTTTTTTCACATTTCTGCTTAGGAAAATAAAAATGAAAATAATAGATACGCATTGTCATCTTAATGTTGATGATTTTATAGATAAAGAACAGTATATTAAAGAGGCTTTAGAAAATAATGTCTCTGCTATTTTTAACAATGGTGATTCTTTTGAATCTTTATCAGAAATTATAAAACTTAAAAGAGAGTTTCCTGATTTTTGTCATGCTGTTTTAGGTATCCACCCAGAATATGCTAATAATGGTGATGATTATCTTTTTCAATCACTTAAATATATTGAAGAACACCTCTCTGAAATTGATGCGATAGGAGAAATAGGTCTTGACTATCACTATGATAAATCTGAAGAAACAAAGAAAAACCAAGAGAAGTATTTTAGAGAACAAATAAGATTTGCTAAAAAACATAATCTTCCGATTGTCATTCATTCTCGCGATGCTAGTTATGATACTTATAAAATAGTTGTTGAAGAAAATATTAAAAAAATAGATCTTCATTGTTATTCCTCTTCTTTAGAAATTGCTGAAGAATATTTACGATACAGTGATCAAGTATATTTTGGAATAGGTGGTGTCATCACTTTTAAAAATGCCAAAACTTTAGTTTCTATTGTCAACAATATTTCTCTTGATCATCTTTTAACAGAAACAGACTCTCCATATTTAGCTCCTGTTCCACATAGAGGTGAGAAAAACGAAAGCAAATATCTTCCTTTAATAATAAAAAAGATTTCTGAAATAAAAATGATGAATCAAGAAGAAGCGAGCAATATTTTATATAATAACGCAAAGAGGTTTTATAATGTCAGATAAAGAAAATTATCGTTACGCCTATATCTGTGAAGGTATTACTGATGAAGATAAATTAAAAAAGATCGGTTGTTTTTTTGTTATACCTACAGGTGGAACTTTTATAAGAAAAGAATTATATGATTTTATTATTGCTGTTTCTAAAGTCCGTCGTCTCATCTTGGTTTTAGATCCAGATGGTCCTGGAAACAAGATAGAAGAAAACTTAAAAAAACATATCGATGATTATATTCGAATCAATTTTAATAAAAAAGAATGTATCAAACATAATAAAGTAGGTGTCGCTCAAGCTTCTATAACAACTATAAAAGAAGAATTGCGTCCATGTATCGAACATGATATCTACTGTGATGAACTCTTTTCATTTGATGAGGAAGATTATTTAGATTTTGATCTTGTGGGTGGAGGAAAAAAAGTAAGAAGAAATAAAATAATAGAGCATTTTTCTTTACCTTATACTTCTAATAAAAAAGTAGAAGAATGCTTATTAATGTTAAGAATAAAAAAAGAAGAGATAGAAAGGATTTTAAATGACTGAAAGAGAACGGGTAATAAATATCTTAAAAAATAAAAAAATCTTTGCTAAAAAATCTTTTGGACAAAATTTTTTAATTGATGATGGTATAATCAAACGCATCATAACTAATATGGAACCTGAAAAATATGACACCACGATTGAAATAGGTTCTGGACTTGGTTCTTTATCAATACCACTTTCTAAAGTATGTAATAAATTGTTTTTGGTAGATGCAGATAGAGACATGATTGCTTTTTTAAAAGAAGAATTTAATAATAACAACAATATAAATATTATTCAAAGCGATTTCTTAAAAGTAGATCCTGATTCTTTTTCAGATGAGTCACGTCTATTTATAGGTAATCTCCCCTATAATATTACTTCTTCACTTATTGAATATATGCTTGAAAAGAAATTTTCTCGCGCAGGTTTTATGATTCAAAAAGAAGTTTATGATAAATTTTTATATCAACAAAACAAAAAAGAAAATTCACCTTTAGGTGCTTTTATTTCTACTTGTTGTAAATATGAGTTAGTCACTTTTGTTGATAGAAGCGCTTTTTATCCTTCACCTAAAGTTGACTCTGCTTTCGTAAGATTAGATAGAGTTACAAATTATGATTTTAGTATATATCCTATTTTTAAAATAATGTTTAAAGATCCGAATAAAACAATCCTTAATTGTTTAAAACAATTCCCTGAATATAAAAAAGCTTCCCTCGCTTTAAAAGATATTGACGAAGTTAAAAACTATCGAGCTCGTCAATTAGATAGTAAGACTCTATTAAATATTGCTGAAAAAATAAGAGAAACTAATCTATAATATAGACATGAAAAACATAATATTTAAAAAGGTTCAAGCAACATCTGTCGAGGAGTTCTTCCATCTCTATTTAGAGGAAAATATTTTTATTGAATATATCTCCTACACAGATGCAATAAAAGATGATCTGCTTTTAGAAGCTCAAATAAGATATGAACATAATCAATCAGATGAAGATATTATTCTCTTAGCTTATCTACTATATCTTAATTCTAATTCTGCAGCTTTAACTCTTTTTAAATCGTTAGCTGATAAAGGAAATAAAGAGGCTCTCTTCTTTTTAGGAGAATTATATAGAGAGGGCGTATTCATTGATAAAAGAATTGAAACTAGTTTAAATTATTATCAAAAAGCTCTTCCTTTTCCTCCTGCTTATACTCGTTTAGGCTTATTATATTCTCTCGGTTTTGGAATTACCCAAGATGTTGATAAAGGTATCGAATTCTTTTCTGAAGCGATTAAATTTGAAGAAGGTCAAGCCTGCTATTTTTTAGGAACCATCTATTCTCAACCTAATTTAAATCATTATGATCCTGATAAAAGTTTACCTTTATTATTAAAAGCGGCAAACTTAAATATTATTGAAGCAAATGCATTAATAGGTAGAGCTTATAAATATGGAGAAGGAGTAAAAGTAGATCAATCTCTCGCTTTTGAATACTTTTTAAAAGCCTCTCCTTCTAACAATCCCTATGCTCTAAATAATTTAGGTGAATATTATGAAAAAGGAATAGCAACCGAAAAAGATATCAATAAAGCTATTTATTATTATGAAAAAGCAGCCCAGGAAAATTATAGTCCTGCTGATTATCATCTCGGTGTTATTTATTTTAAAGGGATCGATATTGATAAAAATTATAATCTAGCTTTTGCTTACTTTAAAAAGGCTAGCGCACAAAATTATCCTTTATCTTACCTATATTTAGGAGAGATGTATAAAGATGGTTTAGGTACTGAAAAAAATGAGAAGAAAGCTTTTGAATGTTATACATTAGCAAGTAAAAACGGTTATAGAAATGCTATGTATGAATTAGCTCTTTTCTATCTTGAAGGAAACGTAGTTGAAAAGAACTATAATAAAGCACATGATTTACTTTTAAAAGCAGCTTCTCTTGGAGAAGAAAGAGCAAAAATATTATTAGAAAAACTTAATTAATCAAATAAAGAACAAGCTAAAGAAACTGAACGATCTTGAGCAATAGCGGAAATAGCATTAGCAATCATCGTCGATAATGAGCAAACTTTAATATTCATGTCTTTATTATTGATAAACTTTTCTTTTAAGGGAATAGAATCTGTTGTATAAATCTTAGTAAAAGGATTAGCTGCTAATCTTTCATAAGCGGGATCTGATAAAACAGGATGTGTACAGACAAGCATAATGTTTTTAGCTCCAGCTGTTATAAGTGCTTGCTTAGCTGCTAAAACAGAACCAGCTGTATCAACCATATCATCAACGATAAGACAATCTTTATTTTTAACATCACCGATAATATTCATAACTTCTGGTTGATAAGCTGCATTTCTTCTCTTATCAATAATAGCAATAGGAGTATTTAGTATTTCAGCAATCCTTCTTACTCTATTCACTCCGCCATGATCCGGGGAAACAGTAACAAGATTTGATTTATTGACACTCTCATCTGTCAAAATAACATGTCCTAAATAAGGAATAGCCGATATATCATCTTCAATACAGGAGAAGAAACCTTGAATTTGTGCAGCGTGTAAATCAAAGGTTAAAACACGATTAGCACCGGCTGTTGCAAAAAGATCAGCTACTAATTTTGAAGAGATAGGTTCGCGCGGTTTAGATTTACGATCTTGTCTAGCATAGCCAAAATAAGGACAGATAACATTGATTTCACGAGCAGAAGAACGACGTAAGGAATCAATAAAGATTAAAGTTTCCATCAAGTGTTCATTAACTGGAGGGCAAGTAGATTGAATAATAAATACCTGTCTTCCTCTAACTGTCTCTTGTGGACAAGCTAATACTTCTCCTGAAGGAAAATGAGATAAAGAGACTTTTCCTAAAGTTGTGCCTAATTTAGTAGCAACTTTTTGAGCTAATTCTCTATTGGCTGATAAAGCATATATTACAAAATTATCACCGGACACGATTCTTACCTCTCTTTCCTAACTATTTTACAACATTGAAATTATAAATAAGAATAACTATTACAAATTAACATTATCTGTTTTAAAGAAAAATAAGAAGATTTTCTTTTTTTATAATTTCAATCTATAATATAAATAAGGTGGAAAATATGGATAAAACAAATTTTGATTGTATCGTTATCGGAGCAGGTAACGGTGGCCTTATGGCTGCACTTAGACTTTTAAAAAACAATAAGAAAGTATTAGTTCTTGAAAGAGAATTAGTTCCTGGCGGTTATGCAACTTCATTCAAAAGAGGTCGTTTTGAATTTGAAGCTTCTTTACACGAATTATGTGAATATGGTGATAAAGATAATCATGGAGAACTATATGATATCTTAGAGGAATATGACCTAAATAAGGAAATTGAATTTATTAAAATACCAGAAGCTTTTACTGTCTATGATAAAAATGGTAAACAATATTCTTTTCCTACTGGTATAGATAACTTTATTAATAAGATGGAAGAATATGTTCCTTCTTCTCGTCCTTCTATGGAAAAATATTTTGCTTTAGCAAAAGAATGTACTTTAGCGATGAAATATTTAAATGCTAGCCATGGTAAAGCAGATACAAAAGTATTAATGAAAGAATATCCTAACTTTATGAACGTCGCTGCTTACAATATTAAAACTGTTTTAGATGCTTTAAAGATGCCTATTTTAGCTCAAGAATTACTTACAACTTATTGGTCATATCTTGGAACTCCTAGCAAAAAGATGAGTTTCGTTCACTATACTTTAATGCTTTATTACTATGTAGTTTATTCTCCTTATATTCCTAAACTTCGAAGTCATGCTATCTCTTTAGCTTTAGCAAATAAAATTACCTCTTTAGGTGGAGAAATTTATTATGGTTGTGAAGTTAAAGAGATTATTTATCATAGTGGTGAAGTTCAGGGAGTAAAACTAGTTGATGGCAAAGCCTATTATTCACATCATATTATCTCTAACGCTTCTCCTCATTCAGTTTTCGGAAATTTATTAACTGAAGATATACCAGAAGAACAATTAAAAATAGCTAATAGTCGCGAATTATCTGGTAGAGGTTTTGCAATTTACCTCGGACTTAATAAATCAAAAGAAGAATTAGGTTTAAATAATTATAGTTATTTTATTTATGATACTTTAGATTCCGATAAACAATATGAGATGATGAAAAGCCTAGATTCAACTGCTCAAGTTGTTGTCTGTTTAAATTCAGTTAATCCGACTTGTTCACCTACATCAACGACAATCCTTTACTTTACTTCGTTATTATTCTCAGACGCTTTTGATAAAGAAGTTACAAAAGAAAATTATTATGAATTAAAAGATAGAATAGCTAAAAATTATATCGAAAGATTTGAAAAAACTACCGGTATTAAAATCCAAGATGCTATTGAAGAGATTGAAGTTGCTACCCCTTCTACCTTCTATTACTATACAGCTTCAAGAGATGGATCTATCTACGGCTATTCAACTGAAGGATTAGATAATATGCTACCTAGACTTATGACAATGTATGACGAAAAAATTTGTAAAGGTCTTCGCTTTGTCGGTGGTCATTCTATACGTTCAAGCGGCTATAACTCTGCTTATATTTCAGGAGATATTATGGCTAAACTTACTTTAGGTGATATGAAGGAGGATAAATAAGATGAAAGTAAAAGTATCATTATTTTCATTATCTGATAAACTACATTTTAAACATTTAAAAAGAGACCGTTTAAAAAAGATTTCTCTTTCTCCTTCTACTCCTTTAAAAGCAAGTTATAAATCAGAAGAAATAGCTAATATTTATCATCCATATAAGCAACATTTAATTATTACTAAAATCGAAGAATTATCTTCTGATATTAAACTCTTCACTCTTTCTTTAGATAAAAAGTACCCCTGTAAAGATATTGCTCCTTTTAAAGCAGGATCGCACATTAATCTTATTAAAGAGATTGATAATGGAATCATCTCTAGAGCATATACTTTATTTTCTTCTCCTAAAGAAGCATTAAAAGAGAATAATTATCGTATCTTAGTTAAAAGAAAAGAAGGGGGAATATTCTCTAGTTATTTAATCGATAAATGTCAGGTTGGAGATACTTTTATTGTTAGTGAACCAGCTGGATTTTTAACTTATAATCGCTTAAGAGACGAAAATGATGTTATAGCTTTAGCAAGTTCAACCGCAATTTCTGGTTTTATCTCTATGGGTTATGCTATCGCTGATAAAATAGAAGATTTTAATCTAACTATTATTTGTGGTTTAAGAACTGAAAAAGATAATATTTATACTCCTTATGTGGAAGATATTGAAAAAAGAAGTCAAGGAAAAGTTAAATTTGTCTTTGTTATATCTGATGAAAAAAGTGAAAATTACGAACAAGGATTCATCACTAAAGAAATCATTCAAAAATATGCCCGTACTCCTTATTCTATCTTTATCTCTGGTTCACAAGATTTTATTAGTTATATAACAAAAGAGATCGCTCCTCTTAATATCATCAAAAAAGATATCCGCATTGAAAGAAGTATTGATAAATATATGGGTCCTGATATAAATAAAGAAGTTAATATCAAGGTTCATGATCGCGATGAAATAATCAATATTAAAGGAACGAGCAAAGAAACTCTTATGACTGCTTTAGAAAGAAATAAAATCTTGATTCGTTCTAATTGCCATGTTGGCGGTTGTGGTTGTTGCCGCGTCCGTTTAATAACTGGTGAAGTCTATAAAACTATTTTCCATGGTGTAAGAGAAGCTGATCAAAAATATAATTATTTACACGCTTGTGCAATTTATCCTCTAAGTGACTTAGAAGTAGAAATATATCACTATTAAATAACAAATTGAGTTATATAGGTTTGGTATCCTTGTTTTTCAAAAATTTTTGAAGCTTTTTCAAGATGTTCTTTATTTTTTGAAAGAGCAAAACATGCTGAACCTGTTCCTGACATACCATTTAAATGAAGATTCATCATCTCCATTTCTTCTAATAATTCTCCAATAACCGGTAAAACTTTAATTGCGGGGACTGATAAAACATTAAACATCGATTGTTTCATCATCTCTTCATCATCTTTTTCTAAAGCAAAAATAAGTTTAGATATATTTGGGTGAGGTATATCCTCTTTAATAAAATCAAAGGCCTCATAAACTTGTTTTGTTTCTAATCCTTGTTGGGGTTTAACAATTAAAACATGATAAGGGAACTGTATTTTAATTGGAGTAATAAATTCACCTTTTCCTTCTACTCTTGCTGCCCTATTATACAAACAGAAAGGAATATCTGCTCCTATATCGCTAGCTTCTTTTAAAAACTTATGTTCATCAATATTTTTGATATGTTCCTTTAAAGCAAGTAAAACCGCTGCTGCATCCGCTGATCCACCACCTAATCCAGCTTCAACAGGTATTTTTTTGTATAAAAAAATGCGATATTCTCCTTCTATCGTATATTCACTCTTTAAAAGATTAAAAGCTTTATAAACTAAATTATTTTCATCACAAATAATAGTTGGATCGTCACATAATAAGTAAGTATCATAATCTTTTCCAAGCTTAGTTATCTCTAAGATATCATGAAGTTTTAGTGGAACAGATACCATATCAATATTATGATACCCATCTTCTCTTTTACTTTTTACATCTATAGCGAGATTGATTTTCGCTAAAGCTTTAATTATTTTTGTATTCATATTTATTGCCTTTAATATTTTAATCAGCCTTATTATAGCTTGCAAGATAGTTTATTCTTTATAATTTAAAGTTTTTTTACACCTATTATTTAGATTTATATTGTAAAATAAAAAGATGGATAAAAAATTATCTTCTAAAGCTTTATTGATTTACCTAATTAAAAAAGCTTACGATCCTTTTTGTACCGCCGATTCGTATCAAGATATTAAATCTATTCTCTTTCATTCAAATAATTTTCATGGTATGAATTACCTTTATTTAGCGGAAAGTTATATTGAAGATGATTTTTCCTTATTTAAAATTTCTCAAGAACAAGCTATTCATTTCTGTAAAAAAGCACTAAAAGAAGATAATCCTTATGGTTATTACTGCCTATATAAAATATATCTAAAAGCTAATGATTTTAAAAAGGCTCGCATCTTTCTACGTTTAAGTTGTTCTTCAAGTATTACAGAAGCATATCTAGAAATGGGAAAAAATTATCAAGAAGGTTTTCTTTTTTCAAAAGATTATAAAAAGGCTGAAAACTGTTATTTAAAAGCGCTCTATTTAGGAAACAAAGAAAGTTATTTCTATCTTCTATTGTTAGCTTTAAAAGAAAGAAAAACAGAAAAAGCATATAAAATATATTCTATTGCTGAAAAAGATAACTATAGATTACCTGGAGTCGCTTTATGAAAAAATGTCTCATCGTCGGTTTTTCAACTCCTCTAGACACTTCTTTTTTAAAAGAAATATCAGAGGATACGTATACTATCGCTTGTGATGGAGGCTATCTTGCTTTTTTAAAAGAAAACAAAGAACCCGACCTTCTTGTTGCTGACTTTGATACACTCGATAGTTCATTAGTTAAAAACCCAAAAAAAATTATTAAGTTAAATCCTATCAAAGATGATACTGATATTTTTTATGCTATTAAAGAGACTGAAAATAAGTTTTCTAAATATGAAATTTATGGAGCATTAGGAGGAACAAAACTTGAACATTCTTTAGCTAACATCGCTATTTTAAAATATTTAGCTTTAAAAAATATAAATGCAACTTTTTATTCTAATGACTTAAAAACTAAAATTTTCACTCTAAAAGACAATAAAATTTCATTTTCAAAAGAAGAGAAAGGATTTATTTCCATTTTCTCTTTAAATGATTGTTCTTACTCTGTTACAGAAAAAGGCTTAAAATATTCACTCACCAATTATGATCTTCATAGTTATGAATCTTTAGGTGTATCAAACGAATTCATTGGAGAAGAAAGTTATATTCAAGTAAAAAAAGGTATATTATTAATTGTAATTAGGAAAATATGAAAACAATAAATTTTGAAGAAAAAGAAAAACAAAATGTTAAGATTGCTACTATCGTTTCTACTATAAGTATAGTTTTAAATCTATTATTAGGAATAACCAAGATTGTCATCGGTCAGATAATGAATTTTTCTTCCGTCATGTCAGATGGTATTCATTCAACTGGTGATGTTTTAATATCGATTATCGCTTTAATTTCCGTTTATTTTTCTTCTATAAAAAAAGATGAAAAATATAATTATGGACGAGAAAGATTTGGTGCTATAGCTGCTATCGTTTTATCAGTTATTCTTTTTATTTCTTCAATAACAATAATTGAAGAAAGCATAACCGAATTAATAAATTTTACAGGTACTGATGGAACTATAGTTAATTCTCCTCTTTTCTATACTTCATTAGGTTTAGCTATCGCTTCCATTATTTTAAAAGAGATAATGTTTTATATTACTATTTATGGTGCTAAAAAAGCTCACTCTTCAGCAATGAAAGTAGACGCTTGGCATCAAAGATTAGATGCTCTTTCATCAATAATGACTATTATCGCTCTCTGCGGTTATTATTTTTTACCTGATAATAATATCTTAGATCCCATACTCTCATTCCCTATTGCTATAATGATTATTATCTTAGCAGTTAAAACATTCATTACAAATTTTCGTATATTGTCTGATCATTCCATTGATAAACAAGAATTGGACAATATTAAAAAAGCCTTAAGCCAAATAATTTCACCCTCTGATATTGCTTATATCAAGTCACATTTAGTGGGTGAAAAATACTATTTAGATATTTCTATTTACTCTAATAAAGAAACAACTTTAGCACAATTAAAAGAACAAGAAAAAAATATTATAGAAACTTTAATGTCTTCTTTTTCAGCAATAAAAGATATAAATATAACTTATCAAATAAAATAATTAGCCCTTCTTTTCACTCATTTTAACAAGAGAATGAGAAAGGAAATAACCACCTATTGCTAATGGTATGATTAAGGCTAAATCAACAATCATCCTAATATTAACTACATTATCTACTACCATATTTGTCGCTAAAGTATAATAGATAGAAAAAACATCAGGATTAATAAACATACCTATGATTGATCCTATAGATAAGCCTATGACTAATCTATAGACAAGTTTTCTATTCCATGCAAATAGTTTATTTAATATCTTTGAAACGATAATGAAACCTAGTATAGCACCTACTAACAAAATAGCATAAAAACCAAAGATTTGCGGATAGGCTTTAAAATACGTAAGAGATATAGAAGCCATAATCGGTTTATAGTAGCCTATCATCATTAAAAAT
Source organism: uncultured Bacilli bacterium (assembly GCA_944349335.1). GTDB lineage: Bacteria > Bacillota_I > Bacilli_A > RFN20 > CAG-288 > Enterosoma. The sequence goes on along the minus strand of CALVMW010000001.1, from coordinate 697,760 downwards.
GCTGTTGCTGATAGTCCAGGGATAACCTGTGTCATACCTAAAACAAATCCAATAGGTAAAGCTATAATATAAATCCAGAAAGGAAACTCACCAAAAGTTGAAATTAATATAGGATCAATTCCATCACTTACATCACTATTACTTAAACCATACGCTAATTCAAATCCTGATCCTGCTTGTAATCCAACAGCTATTCCTCCAACTATCAAGGGGATAAGAAGTCCGATAATAAATAAAGCTATTTTTCCTTTTGACCATTTATCTCCCTTACTTTCAGAAAAAACAATAGGTAAAGCACCTACCATAAGCCCTGCAAATAAACAGATAAGAGAAAGGGGAATATAGTCTAATAATAACTTTATTAAAAAGAATCCAACAACAAATCCAATAACTACTCCGATAATAATAGGAAGAAGAAATTTAAAGCACTTTTTAAATTGATTAGTTATATTACCAATAGCATAAATTAGCTTATCGTACAATTTAAACATAATAGCAATAGCTGCCCCAGATATACCTGGGATTACTACAGCTAAACCAATAAATACTCCTAATAATAAACTTTTAAAAAATCCTTTTGTATCGTAGGAGACAAATTCGAAAACTTGTTCTTCTTTTTGATTATTTTCTGAACTTATTTTATCTTTTTCATCCATAAAAATACTCCTTGATAGCAGACAAAATAATAATATATATCGAAAAAAAACAAGTCAATAATAAATGTTATCAACCAACCCATAAAAAACGGGAAACAAAAGAAAAGAAATACATTTTATTTCAGCTAATCAATTAAAAATAAATAAATTTTACAATGTTAGTAAGTTTTATGCATTGTGGATAAAATTGTTGACTTATCCACCACTTATCCACCATAAAAACAATGTATCTACCATATGTGGATATCAAAATTTTAATAGGTGGATAACCATAAAAAAGCCTTTATTTATCAAAATATTTTTATGTGGATAATTACATTTGTGTGGATAAGTTATCAACTTATCAACAATCAAGTTATCCACACCAACTTTATCAACAACTTATCCACAAAATTGTAATTGTGGATAAGTTTATGTATCTCTTTTTTCTTCGCTTTTTATATTGTTTTTGAACTGTGGATAACTTTTTTGATGAATATTTTTACTCTTTTTTCTCACTAACATTTGAGCTATAATCTTTGTGCTTAAAATCATGACTGAAACTAGAATGGATAAACAAATCAATGACATCTTCCAGATGTTATTGCACTCAATAAAAGAAAACACTAATTCTCGTCTCTTCGATAACATATTCGGAGATGATTCTTTTGAATTAAAAAGTTTAGAGGGTAATAAAGCAATCTTTGTTACTGACGCTTCCTCAACAGCTAAGATTATTAAAGATAATTACTTATCATTGATTCAATCAAGCTTAAACGAAATTACCCAAAGTGATTATGAAGTTGAGATTACAGATCGTTCTTCTTATTTAAAAAAGAAAACAGCTGTAGAAGCTGCTTCTCATACATTTTTTAAAAATTCTCATCTTCAACCTCAATATACTTTCGATAATTTTGTAACCGGTCCTTCAAATAAAGAAGCTTATTTAGCTAGTCTTTTAGCTGTCGAAAAACCCGGTCGAAATAATCCTATCTTTATTTATTCAAAATCAGGATTAGGTAAAACTCATCTTTTACAATCTATCGGTAATGAATTTCTTATCAAGCATCCTGAATATAAAGTTCTTTATATAACTAGTGAAGACTTTGTTTCTGAGTTTGTTAAATTTATTAAAGGTAATAAAAATTCAGAAGATTTAAAAGATTTCTTCTCTACCATTGATATTTTATTAGTAGATGATATTCAATTTTTAACAGGTAAAGATGAAACTCAAGTCATGTTCTTCCATGTCTTTAATCTTCTTATTGCAGCCAATAAGCAAATAGTATTGACCTCTGATCGCTCTCCTTCTGAATTAAAAGGATTGCAAGATCGACTTGTCAGCCGTTTTTCTGGCGGCTTATCTATCAATATAACTAATCCAGAAAAAGAGACACTTATAGGTATTCTTAAGATGAAAATTAAAGCTAATAATCTCTCTTTATCGATGTTTGATAATGAAGTATTAGAATACCTTGCTTTCAACTATTCTCGAAATGTTCGTGAGCTTGAAGGTGCTTTTACTCGTCTTCTCTTCTCAATGACTATCAGAAAGCCAGAAGATAAAATAAATCTTAAGTTTGTAAAATCAGTTTTTGAAGATGATGAAAAGAGAAAAACCAAAGCCGGAAAAATTGATATAGATAAAATTGTTTCCGTCGTCGCTTCTTCTTATTCGCTTACTGAATCTCAACTAAAATCAAAAGTTAGAACAAGGCAAATCGCTTTAGCTAGACAGATTGCTATGTACTTATCAAGAACTATACTTAATTCGCCTTATCAAGTTATAGGAAGAGTATTCGGTAAAGATCATACTACTGTTCTATCTAACGTTTCGAAAATTGAAAAAGAAAGTAAAGAAAATCCTTCTTTAAGAAAAGCTCTTGATAATTTAACTAATCAAATTAAAGCTACTGAATAACGCTATCAGAAATGATGGCGTTTTTTTAATTAATAAATTTAATTTTTTCTTATTTTTTATTATTATTTTGGTTTTCTTTTAAATATACTATGTGCAAAAATTTACTCTTTTGTTTATATATCTTTCTTTTTTATCTTTTTTTATCCACAATACCTGTTATTAACTCATTTTTTATCAACAGCTATTGTTAATAGATTTTTTATTTTTTTGAAATTTTAATATCAGAGAAATTTATCGTATTTTACGTAAAATTTACTTATAAGTTTTTATTCTTTTATTTCTGTTTTTTGACTTATCAACAAACTAACAGCCCCTTATTATCATTATTCTTTAATATAAAAAATATGATGAATAAAAACTTTTAAAAAAAACCTCAAAAAACTATAATATTACTACGAGGTATCCATATGAAATTAACGATAAAAAGAGAAAATTTCCTTAAAGCACTAAATTATGTTAATCAAATTATTCCATCTAAATCAGTAGATAATTTATTAATGAATTTTCTATTAAAAGTAACTGATGAAAATGTAATAATAACTGGAACAGATAGTAATATTTCAACTCAATATAAAATCTCTAAAAAAGATAAAGATAATAATGATGTAATTATTAATTCTGAACCTGGTGAAATTCAAATCCCTGCTTCCTATTTTTTAGATATTGTATCTAAACTTAGTGGAAATATTATTACTTTAACTTTAATTGATACAAATTATTTAAATATATCTGATGATATTACTAATTATAATCTTATTACAAAAGATGCCGCAGAATATCCAGATGTCGATTTCAATATTCCAGAAAATAATAGCGGATTTACTATTTTATTTTCTGATTTAAAGAAATTATATAATGCAACAGCCTTTGCTGCTGCTAAAAAAGGTCCTAAGACATATTATTATGGTATCAATGTCTTTGCTAAGAATAATAAGTTATACTTTTTAGCTACTGATTCTTATCGTATGGCAAGATTAGATATTCCTGTAGCTGATCAAAATGCTGATTTTTCTTTTATTTGTCCTTGTAAAGCATTAGAGATGGTATCCAAAATATCTGATTTAGGACTTTGTACAATCTATTTTGATAATCAAAAAGCTATCTTTAAGTCTGATGATGTTATTTTATCGACAACTTTATATAATGGTTCATTCCCTGTGGTAGAACAGATGATTCCTCCTTCATTCCCTTATTCTTTAACTGTCGATAGTGATGAGTTTCTTTTAGCTGCTGATAGAGTTAGAATCATCGCAGCTGCTGAAGATAATAATTGTAAAGTTAGAATCACTATTAATAGAGATAATGGTGTAACAATGTTCTCTAAATCTACAAATTATGGTAATTCAGAAGAAATTATTAAGAAAGTATCTTATACCTTACCTGATGATCAAGATATCTTTGAGATAGTTTTTAATGTAGAATATGCAATAGAGGCTGTTAAAGCTTTGGATTCTAAAACAGTTACTTTCGTTTTCTCGGCTCCGACTCGTCTTTTTATGATTAAGAATGATGATCCTGAAAATATTCAAATTTTAACTCCTATCCGTCTATATAATTACGGAGAATAAAAAAATAAGTTATTATAAGGCCACTATCTAGCTGGCCTTTTATTAAAATTTTCGTAAAAATACGCTATATTCTTTATATAATATATATATATGTTATAATTAAATGATTATAAAAATAGGTGTTACATATGGATAGAAATACAGCGTTAAAAATATGGGAGCAATATTACGGGACAAAAGATGAAGCCTATGATTATGCTTCTCATCTCATCAAGAAATATGAGTATCAAAACAGATCTTCAGAGTATGGTTGGGCTATAGATTATAAGCGCCCTCTTACTTTTGGTGGTAAAAATGTTCCAGATAATATGATTCCTACTTCTTTAGAAGTTATAAGAAAAAGAAATGGTAAGTTAAATTTTACTATTGGAAATTTATCTTATGAGATAAGAAAAGGAAAGAAGTTTGGACTTTACTATATTTTTGATGTGACAGATAAAAATGCACCTATTTCTGTTGAACCTGACGCTGATAATCAAGATCCTGAATATAATAAAAAGAGACTTCTTCGTAGTGAAAACAAAGAAAGTAAACCTACTTTTGATTTATCTTCTCCTTTAAAGAAAAAAGAATATAACTTTATTACTTCTCAAAATGATAAAAAGGATGATGAAATCGCTAAATTAAAGAAAGAGTTAGAAGAAAGAGATCGTGATATTCAAGAACTTAATGATCGCTTATTTGAATTAGATAATAAAGTTGAAGAAAAAGAACAAGAAGGTATTATTATCCCTGAGATGACAAGGAAGATGGAAGTTGATGTGAGTGGGGATATAAAAGAATTAGAAAATACCATCTCTTCTTTAACTAAGGAAAAAGAAGATAAAGATCAAGAAATTGAAAGATTAAATAAAGTTATTTATCAAAACGCGGATGATCAAAATAAGTTAAAACAATCATTAAGAGATTTAGAAGGCAAAAATGGTGAACTTCAAGGTAAACTTGTTTCCTATGAGTCTGAAAGAAATCGCTATATAGAAGAAAAAAATTCTTTAAACCAAAAGATTGAAAGTTTAAATCATTCTCTTCAAGAAAAAGAAGAACAAATTAAATCTCTTAATCAAGAAGAAGGAAATAAACAGGCTTCTTTAGATGAGTATAAAAAAGAGATCGATTTATTAACTTCTCAAAGAGATGAGAAACAACAACAATTAAATGCTATCATTCTTGAAAAAGAAGAACTTAATAAACAAATTTCTTCTTTAGAACAAGAAAATCATACATATTCAGAAAATCTTAATTCTTTAAATCAAGAAAAAGAGAATTTACTAAATCAAATATCTATTTTAGAGAGTAAGAAGAATGAAGATGAACAAAATCTTTCTCTTATTTCAGAGCTTCAAACTAAGATTTCTACTTTAAATGATGAAAAGAATGCTTTATTAGAAAATGAGCAAAATTATAAAACAGAAATAAGTGATCTTAATAAGAAAAAAGATGATCTTTTATCTTATTTAAATGATGCTCAAAATAAAGTTAATGCTATTCAAAAAGAAAAAGAGTCTATCGAAGTAGAGATTGAAACTCTTAAACAAGAAAATGAAAAGATAGTAAGTGAACAACAAGAAAAATTAGATAAGATTTCTCAATTAGAAAATGAAAGAAATCTACTTCTTACTGAAAAAGAAGAAAAAGATAAAAAGATTAATGAAAATGAAGAGAAGTTAGAAGAATTAAATAAGATAATTTCTTCATTGAACTCTGAAAAAGAGAATATAAATCAAGAAAAAGATAATATAAATAATCAAGTAACTTCTTTAAATGAAGAAAAAAATAATTTACTTCAAAAAATAAATGAATTAGAGAATTCTCTTACTTCTTTAAATGAAGAAAAGGATAATTTAAATTCAAAGAATTTAGAATATGAGAATATAATAAGCGATAAGGATAATCTTTTAGCTAGCAAAGATGAAGAATTAGTTAAAAAAGATGAGGAGAAAGTAATTCTCTCCAATGAAAATGCAGAACTTAAAAATCAGTTAGTAGAAAAAGAAAATGAAAAAGTAAATCTGCAAAATGAGATAGTCACTTTACAGAATGAAAATAATAGTAAAACAGAAGAGATAAATTCTTTAATCTCTCAAAGAGATGAAAAGCAGAACGCTCTTGATGCTTTAACTATTGAAAATGAGAATAATAAGAATGCTCTTATTAAAAATTCTCAAGATATTGAATTAATGGTAACAGAGAAGAATCAATTAGTTCTTTCTTCTCAAAAGTTACAAGAAGAAAACAATCAATATAAAGCTGATATTGCAGAAAAACAGGAAGCCATTGATCATTTAACTTTAGATTATGAAGCTTTAAAAGAAAGTTACTCTGCTTTATCAGAAGAAAAGAATAAACTTTCTGATGAAAAGAATGAGCTAACTGAACAAGTAAATAATCTTAATAATAATCTTTTGAACTGTAATGAGTCTTTATCAGAAAAGAATAGAAATATCGAAGAATTAAAACAAAGTAATGAAGAAAAAGATAAAGATATTCAAAGTAAGATTGAAGATATTGCTAACAAAGATAGAAATATCGAAGAACTAAATACAAAATTAACTGAAAAAGATAATTTAATATTAGATTTAAATAACAAGAAAAACGAATTAGAAAATAGTTTACTTGATAAGAATAATGAGATTTCTAATAAAGATAATGAGTTTAATCTTTTACAAGAAAACTATAGTAAGTTAAAGAGTGAAAGAGAAAGAATAGAAGCAGAAAAGAATGATACTATCAATATTTTGCAAGAAAAATTAAAAGATGTTGAAAAAGAAAATCTTTTCTATAGTTTAGGTGGAAGAAAAGATAAATATGAAGATTTAAAAGAATATCTAAATTATAATGATCTTCCTTTTGATAAAGAGAATATCTGTAAGATTTTTGCAACCACTTTAACTTATTCTTATTCGCATGATGAATTACTAGAAGCTCCTATAGCAAGTGAAAGTAATGAAGAGATTCTCCCTCAAGTAAAAGATGAGATTTCAGATATAGGTTCATATGATGTTTCTTATATTGAAAAAGAAATTATCCGTGAAAGAAATGCCCGCAATTACTTTGGAATAACTTATGGTAAAAATAATACTATAGGTTCTGACTTTGCCGGAAGAGAAGTTCATCTTGATAAATATCTTGATGAAAAATCTCCTTTTGGATGGAATTATGTTATTTGTGATCCTTTAGCTGGAGATAATATTGATAATATTGTTGTTGCTAATATAAGAACATTAAAAGACTTCTCAAGCAGTGATTCATTTGTAACTAACGGACATACATATCATGTTGAACTTATCGATGGTAAGAGAAAAGTTATAAGTGAAGATTTCATCACTGACCCATATGATTTTGAAAGTTCACTTGAAGTGATTCAAACAAGCAGTGCTAAAGAAGAAAATCTTATCTATCTATTTATTAAGTGCATCGGTACTTCTAAATCAGAACCATCACATGATGCTTTGATGAATTTCTTTGATCTTATTGATAAAACAGTAAAAAGATGTTGTCCTAATTCCTTCATTGAAGCTCAATTAAAATCTAGTGGAGGAAAAGGAAGCAATTGTGCATTTATAACTTTTGATGGTACTGTTGATGGTGCTTATAAAGAAGTTTTAGATTATGCAGTTCTTCTTAATTCGTATCGTTTAGCATTCCGTGAAAAGAATATGATCAATGCTATTATTGTTTTAGATCAGGTGAAATGTCGCTCATCGTTAAGACATGTAGGATATGATACTATTTATACTGAGACAAAAGATCCGGATTTAAAAGCAGTTATTTATGAATTAGTTCAGAATTCTGTTATCAATGCGACAATTAAAAGAACCTTGATATTAGGTCCTGAAATTATTGACGATTTACCTGTCGATGCTTCTTCTTTAACTGAGTCGCGTTTAGGAGCAGGTAATTTTGCGGAAATTTATAAATTCTCAGGTATCTTCCGTGAATACAATTATAGATTTGATATTTCAAAAAATAAAAATACAACAGATAATTGAGGTATAAAATGACAGTATTAGAACGTTTTTTAAAATATGTTTCTTTTGAGACGACTGCATTAAAGGAAAGAGATGATTCTTGTTCTAATCCTTTAATGTTAAATTTAGTTGATGAATTAGTAAAAGAGTTATTACCATTAGAACCCGAAGAGATTTCAATCAATAAATTTGGAATAATTGATTGTAAATTTAAAGGTTACGGTGAAAAAAACAGTGTTGCTTTTTTAGCTCATGTAGACACTTCAAATCAAGCTAGTGGAAAAGATGTTAAACCGAGTATCATCGATTATGAAGGACAAGATATTAAATTATCTGAAGGACGTATCCTATCTATTAAAGAATTTCCTTCTTTAAAGAATGCTATAGGACATAAAATCATTGTAACTGATGGTACAACTCTTTTAGGTGGAGATGATAAAGCAGGTATTGCTATCATCATGACTAGTTTAAATAAAGTATTAAAAGAGAAGAATAACCGCCCATTAGAAATTATATTTACTACTGATGAAGAAATCGGAGCTGATGCTGAGCATGTTTCTTTACGACTTCTTTCTTCTCCTTATGGATATACGATAGATGGAGGAGATTATCGTTTTATTTCTATTGAATCATTTACAGCATATTCAATGGAAGTAAGTATTCAAGGACGCTCAATTCATCCAGGATCTGCTAAAGGAAAAATGGTTAATGCTGTTAGTATTTTTACAGAATTCCATGATTCACTTCCTAAATTTTTAAGACCTGAATATACAGAACAAAGACAACCTTTTTATCATGTTTGTGAAGTAAAAGGCTGTGAAGATACAGCTCATGCTTCTTATATTATTCGATCTTTTGATGAAGATGAGATTGAAAAGATGATCGAATTAGCTAAATTTACAGCGATGAGAATCAATGAAAGAGAAGGATATGAATGTATCCATCTTGATATTAAGAATCAATATCATAATATGAAGAGAGTGATCGATAAATATCCTGAGATTATGCAAGAAGTTGAAAAAGCATATAAAGAGAGCGGATTAGATTATGAATATGAAATGATAAGAGGAGGAACGACAGGTTCTCAGTTATCATTTAAAGGTCTCCCTTGTCCTAATCTTGGAACAGGTGACTACAATTGTCACGGACAATATGAATATGTTGATCTCAATGAGATGGAAAAGATGGTTGAAATAGTTACAAAATTAATGGAAAAATAAGATGAAAAAAAACACATTTAAGATTTTAACTATCATCTTTTCAAGTTTAACAATCATCTTATTTATTCTTTATGTTATTTTTTACTTTGTATTATCAGAAACATATTGGGTAGATTTTTCTTTAGGTTTAGCTATATCATCTTTAATTATTGATTTGTTTTTTATCTTCCTCTACTTTTTTAATAACAGTAAGCTTCCTATAGTTAAACAAGGGAAAATTTGTCCTTATTGTAAGCATGTTTTAACCGAAGAAGAAACAATTTGTCCTAATTGCAAAAAGGAATATCCTAATAAAAAGTAATTATAAAGAAAGAAGAAAAATTTATTTGTTATATAATTAAACGAAAAGAAAGAGGTAAAGTTATGTATTCTAAAAAATTAGTTGCTCCTGAAACTTATTATGTTGGAGGTAGCGATCGAAGGCTTGCTTTATTTGAAAATATCTATCCTTTAACAAATGGAGTTTCTTATAACTCATATGTTATTTTAGATGAAAAAACTTGTTTATTAGATGCTGTTGATAGAAGTATAGCTTCTATTTTTGAAGAAAAATTAGAAGACGTTTTAAATGGTCGTAAATTAGATTATCTTATTGTTAATCATATGGAACCGGACCATGCTTATTGCTTAATGGCTGTAATTAAAAAGTATCCTGATGTTACAGTTGTTATGAATGAGAAAACATTGACAATGTTTAAAAACTTTAATGATAACTACACTCCTACTAATCTTCTTTTAGTTAAAGAATTTGATACATTAAATTTAGGTAAACATACATTGACCTTTGTAATGGCTCCTATGGTTCATTGGCCAGAAGTAATGGTTACTTATGATGTAACTACTAAGACACTTTTCTCCGCTGATGCTTTTGGAACTTTCGGAGCTCTTTCCGGAAATCTTTTTGCTGACGAGGTTGATTTTGATCATAAATATTTAGATGAAGCTAGAAGATATTACACTAATATCGTCGGTAAATATGGTACACAAGTTCAAGCTATTCTTAAAAAAGCCGGAACTATTGAAATTGAAAGAATCTGTCCTCTTCATGGTCCTATTTGGAGATATAATCTCCCTTATCTTATCAATCTTTATGATAAATGGTCTTCTTATGAACCGGAAGTTAAAGGCGTTTTAATCGTTTATGGTTCTATTTATGGTAATGGAGAGAAAGTTGCTAATCTTATCGCTGACGCTTTAGATGAAGAAGGTATTCATAATATTGAAATGTATGATGCTTCAAAGACAGATAAATCAGAATTAGTATCACTTACATTTAAATACTCGCATCTTATTGTTGTTGCTTCTACATATAATATGGGTATATTTACTCCGGTTGAAGAATATTTGTTAGACTTAAAGTATCATAATATGCAGAAGAGAACAGTCGCTTTAGTTGAAAATGGAACCTGGGCTCCTAATTCTCTTAATCTTATGAAGAAGATTTTCTCTGAAATGAAAGAAATGAAAGTCTTAGATTCTTGCTTTACTATCCGTTCAGCTATAAAGAGTGAAGAGATTGAAAAAGTAAAAGAGCTTGCTAAAGATATTGCTAATGATTTTCCTAAAATCAAACTAGATGAAGAAAATGCTCTTTTTAATATCCCATATGGCTTATATTGTTTAACAACAAATGATGGAAATAAAGATAATGGAATCATCATCAATACTGTTACTCAAATAGGAGAAAACCCAGATACTATCTCTATCAGTATTAATAAAAAGAATTATACAGCTGAAGTTTTAAAGAAAACAAAGGAAGCTAATATTTCTATTTTGACAACAAATACTCCTTTCTCTTTGATTAAGAGATTCGGTTTCCAAAGCGGAAAAGATGTTGATAAATTTGCTGATTATCCCGATGCTGAAAGATCTTCAAATAATCTTCTTTATCTTACTAAATATGCTAACGCCTATATTTCATTAGTTGTTGATAAAGTAGATGAATTACCCTCCCACTATGTCTTTACATGTCATATTAAAGAGGAGAAAGTATTAAATAAAGAAACTTCTCTTACTTATAGTTATTATCAAGATCAAATTAAGCCGCGTCCAGCTAGAAGAGAAGGTAATAAGGTTGGATGGGTTTGTAAGATTTGTGGATATGTATACGAAGGAGAAGAATTACCTAAAGACTTCATCTGTCCTTTATGTAAACATGGTGTAAAGGACTTTGAAAAATTAAAGTGATAAATAAGTTCTCAGCTAAAAACTGAGAACTTTTTATTTGAATGATAATTATTTTATTACTTATTATTTTCATGATATATTTAATAAGCAACTTATATAAATTATTAAAAGTATTTATTATATTTATACAATTATTTATCGCATAATTTGTAAATTTTTTTATTATCCTATTTGACTAGAAAAAATAAAAGTGATAAATTGTAAGCGGTTAACAAGGAGAAAATAAAAATGGCAAAAACAGCTATTATTACAGGCGGTTCAAGAGGTATTGGCAAAGCTTTATCTTTAAAATTAGGTGAATTAGGTTATAATGTCGTTATTAATTATCGTTCACCTTCTTCTAAAGAAAAATCAGAAGCTGTTGCAAAAGAATTAGAAGAAAAATATCATGTTGAAACTCTTATTGTTAAGGCTGATGTTTCTATTTATGAAGAATGTGAAAATTTAGTTAAAGCGACTATTGAAAGATTTGGAGATAAGATAGATGTTTTAGTCAATAACGCAGGTATTACAAATAACTGCAATTGGATCGATATTAAAAAAGAAGCATATGAAAAAGTTATTGCTACTAATCTTATGTCCTTTATGCATATGTCTCACTTAGTATTACCTTATATGGTTAATCATAGTGATAAAGATCATCAATGTGTTATTGTTAATACTTCTTCTGTCGGTGGAATGACTGGTGTTATCAATCAAGCTGATTATTGTGCTGCTAAATCTGGTGTTATCGGTCTTAGCCGTGCCTTAGCTCTTGAATATGCGAAAAAAGGAATACGTGTTAATGTTATCGCTCCTGGTATGATTATGACTGATATGTTGCGCGGTGTTAATCAGGATGAATTACATGCTTTAGCAGCCACTATTCCTGAAGGTTATATCGGTGATGTTGAAGATATTGCAGGCGCCTTAGAATATATCTTAAAAGCTCCTTATCTTACTGGCCAAGTTATTTCACCTAACGGTGGTTTTGTTTTACAGTAATCAATCTCTATTTCATATAAAAAGCTGTTGTGAATCACAACAGCTTTTTTAGTGCATTAATATTTATATTTTTTCGACGACTCCGCTAAATAAACAAATACCATGCGAATCAGTAACAGTAAAACCAAATGAACGGTCAACAATAAATTCTTGTCTTTCTATAGGATATAAAGGTGAAGATGTTGCACCATCAGTAACTAGTAATGTGACAGCTGCTCCTTCTATACCTTTTTTGTCTGTTTTTAGTTTAGCTATATGTCTAAGTGAAGAAGCGTAAGCATCATCAGAAAATATAGGTGATAAATCACAATTTTCTACTGAGAATAAATCTTTGATTCCATATTCGTTTTTCATAATATCTTCTAAACCTTCATCAAATTCTGCTTCAAATTCAGGGAAGATGACATTTGTGTTATAAATAACTTCTTTTTCTTCATCAACACTTGCGAATATCGAAGAATCAGTATTAACTAAGTTTATATTTTCAGCTGTAAAAATATCTTCAACAGAATAACCATCTAACGGGACAAAGAAATTTAAATTGTATCCGTTAACTGTACTTATATAGCATGATTTAAAAGTATCTCCAACATAGATATTCTTATCTTTATAACCAGAACTGAGCATATTTGTATTAGTTATTGTATTATCGCTATTAATGAAATTAATCCTATCTTGATAAGTAGATAAATCAGATCCGCTTAGTGTCCAGTTATCTTTCAGATATAAAGTATTCATTAAAACGAAGATAGTTTGTGGATCAAAATTTATTAGAGGATTAAGAAAACCATTAGTTTTTTCTATAATAAATTCACGAATAGCATTATTTGCTTCATTTGTTGTATAGTCGACACGATAAGAATAAGTATAATAATCATCCGCTATTTTTTCTAACGTACTATCAATAAATTTACATGAATCGTTTAACCAAATAGAATTAGTTAAACTTAATTGACCAGATTTAAATTCTTTATTTAATGATTCAAAAAGAATGTGATAATTTTTATTTAAATCATTATAGTTTGTATTTAAAGCATTTAAAATTTCTTCTCTTGTATTATTTTGAGATATTTCAGCGGCTACACCTAAACATAGATAAACGGAGATGGGTGAGTAGACGATATTATCTCCATTTTTATAATTTTGATAAAGAGTCTCACTAAAATCAGAAGAAAATAAAGAAACATTATTCAAATAATTAATAAAACCATCATTATAGGTAAATTGAGCAACTTCTTTAGCTTCATATAATAAATTAGAAGAGGAGCACGAAGTTAAACTTAATGTAAAAATACTTATAGCAGAAATAGTAAAACTAAAACTTTTCTGTTTCATAACTAATACCTCTATTCATATTATATTTTTAGTAACTAAAAATGTAAAGAGAAACTACCCATCATAATAATTGACATTGTGTCAACTATTATTTATATTTATTCTAATATATAACGAAAGGGGAAGAATATGGAGTATATAAAACTTGGAAAATCAGAATTAAATGTTTCGAGAGTTTGCTTAGGTTGTATGTCTTTTGGTAATGCAACAGGTATGCAAAATTGGGCTTTAAATTATACAGATAGTGAAAAAATAATGTCTCATGCTATAGAAAAAGGGATTAATTTTTTTGATACCGCTAATTGTTATAGTAATGGTTCTAGTGAAGAATATTTAGGAAGATTTGTTAAATCACATTGTCAAAGAGATCAAGTGATCATTGCAACAAAAGTTTATTTTAATGAAGGCCATCTCTCTAGAGAAGCAATTATAAGAGAAGTTGATAATTCTTTAAAAAGATTACAGATGAATTATATTGATCTACTAATTATTCATCGTTTTGATTATTCAACTCCTATTGGTGAAACTATGGAGGCTTTAAATCAAGTTATTAGAAACGGAAAAGTACGTTATATTGGTGCTTCAGCGATGTATGCTTATCAATTTGCTAAAATGCAAGATTATGCTAGAGAACATAATCTTTCTTCTTTTATTTCTATGCAAAATCACTATAACCTTATTTATCGTGAAGAAGAAAGAGAAATGATGAAGCTTTTATTAGAAGAAGAGGTCTCTTCTACTCCTTATTCTCCTTTAGCTGGAGGAAGACTAGCAAGATTATGGGATGCAGATACTAATAGAAGTAAAATTGATGCTTTTGCTAAGAGAAAATATGACTCTAATAGAAATTTAGATATGCCAATTGTTGAAAGAGTTAAAGAATTAGCAGATAAACATAACGTTTCAATGGGACAGATTTCTCTTGCTTGGCTATTTTCTAAAAAGCCTGTTGCTTCTATTCTTTTAGGTGCGACAAAAGAAAAATATATTGATGAAGCTGTAGCTGCTTTAAACTTAAAGCTAACAGAAGATGAGAAGAAATATCTAGAAGAATTATATAGACCACATGATGTTGTAGGAGCATTAGATAGAGGAGAAAATATTTAATACATCATTAAAAGAAGTAAATTAAGTAATCCTTAATAGGTATCTAATAAAAATTAAATAATTTAGTGAGTCTTGTCGATAAATCAATATAAAACTTCTAGTTTTTATTTATGTCATGTAATTGCAATAGAGTATCATTTTTATTTTGCAATCTTTTCATTGTTCTATAATATTTGTCAATACTAATTCCAAGTATCTCTGCAGCTTTTTTGTTAGTTAATTCTTTTCTTTTTACTTTTTCTAATAAATCATTAAGAGCCAAAATATCGACATAGCTTTGTTTTCTTCCAACATAATAATTATTTTTTTGAGCAGAGATAATACCTTTTTTTTGTTTCTTTTTGAGAGTTTGATACTGCATTTTGTATAAATAATAAAGTGTTTTAAAAACTTTTGTATCATTTATTTTATGACCATCAAGATAAACTTGATTATTGGAGGCCATTGTTTGAAGAATCATTTTAGTTATACCAAAGGTGTTTGCTTTCTTTTTTATTTTATCAATATCAATTTTTTTAGTTTCTTCATAACTTATTAAATAAAAATTATCTCCAGAATATTTTTCTTTGCTTTTAATTAAGTATTCAATTGAATCCATGTAAGTCATATTTACTTTTTTTAGTAAATCGTAATAATCTTCTCTGTTTTTAGAAGGTACTCTTTCTGAAATAAAAACAGGCACCATATTTTTTCTGACATAAACTCTTCTTTTTAAATCTAAGTCAAGTCCTGGAATACCTTGAAATGTATCGTTATTTAATAATTCAATCACTTCGTAATTTGGATAAAAATGGTATTCAAAAGTTTCGTCTTCATTAAGAAGATATTCTATAATACATATCCTATATTCAATATTAAGTTTATCTTTTAAGCAAATAATTCCTTTAGTTAAACTACTTTTCATTAATAATTACCTACCAATTTATCATAAGAATGTTTAAGTATTTTTTTATATCTTTCCATTATAATTGATGTATAAAAATTTTTATGGATAGTTGAAATATCAAGTGAGTTAATTAACTCACCTATTTTATTAATGTCAACTTTAGGACATATTTTGATTAATGCTTCATTGCATTCTTTGTATTTTAAAGAAGAAATGACTTCATAATAAGATGATTTTTTATTACCAAGTTTGATTTGTGAAGTCGGAAATTTATAAATTCTTTCATTAAGTTCATTTTCATCATTTAAAATATAGTTCATTTCATCTTCGTTTACTAATTGAGGGAATAAGCACGAGCCATTATCAAATATTGGTGCAAGTTGATATTTATTTTCTTTTTTTAAAAATCCCCAATTAGCTCCATGACGATCAAAGTTTCCAAGTAAAGCATCAACTATATACATTTCAAAAAATATTGAAATTGTTTCATCTACATTAGTAATTTTTCGATTTTTTTCTAAAAGTAAGACTATATCTTCATAAGTATATTGATACGTTTCTTTGTCAGTTTCAATTGTTGATTCACCAACATCATTAAATGGAACAAATTCATAGCCATTAATTACAAAATCTTTACAAGCAACTACAAATTCTCCTTTATATTTGCCAAGATAAGTTTTATGAACATTAAATCCTAGTAACTCAAAAATGTGACTACCTAAAAATTCGGAAAGATGATTGTTTCTTTTTCCAAATTTTGTGTTTTTTTGGAATTTGAGCATATATGGCTCATCATTAATTAAAATCCCTAATTTTCTTTCTAATCCGCCATATCGAATATTGCTTAATTTATAATTAGAAAAATCGTAATACATATTATAAATTATAAATAATAATATAAATAATTGCAATAGAGTATCATTTTTATTTTGCAATAATAATTAACTTTTTCGTTTAATAGTTATAATATGTATTTCTTAATACATTTATTTATTATTAATATATTACTTACTTGAATAAATTATTATTTGTAATAATCGGATAGATTGATCTTTCTCTTATCTAAAAGATTTATATTTATTTTAATAATGATTTTTAAAATATAATCAAATTAAGATATGAGAAACATTTAACTATGTTCCTATATGTAACTATCTATTAATTATTTGCTAAATATAATAAAAAAGGTTTGAATAGCCTTATCAGCTTATCAAACCATTATTTTTAACCTGGTGGATCATTAGGGATTTGAACCCTAGGCCCACTGATTAAGAGTCAGTTGCTCTACCGTGCTGAGCTAATGATCCAAAAATATAGCTTGATAATTATAATACTCTCTTAATTAAAAAGCAATAAATTATTATTATTTCTTGATTTTTATTGATAATATCTTTTCAGATATCTGAGTTAATTTATCGATTGAAATGAAGGATAAAAATCCGTAAATAATAAGAACTAACCACATTGTTTTATCCATGTAATGGAAGTCGATTCCAATAAGTTCAGTTGATAGATTCCAATATTTTTCCCCGCTTAGAGATGGAGGACGTGAAGCAAAGGCAGGAATATAAGGTAAACCAAAAACGAGCATAAGGCCAATTACAATAAGCGAGATAAAGAGAACAGAACGATAAACATTAAAGGGACGACAACAATTATAAACCATAGCTAGTGAGACAATAGTAAGAGTTAAAGAGCATAAAGTGACGAAACTTTCTTGAGAATTTAATTCAATAAAATCACAAGAGACAAAGATGTAATTTATACCTATTGTAATTATCATCATAATTGCACCAGGTATAGCCTGTGAAAAAGTATTTTTTAAGAAGTGGCCAGTGATAAGTTGATCATTTTTTTGTAAAGCTAAGAAGAAGGAAGGTAGACCGATACCGATCAGTTCAACTATTAAAATATTGTTTGTTTCAAAGGGATAAACGATGCCATTTCCATTGTTGATAAAAGATAATAGAACAATAAGAGAAAAAGCGATAGTAAATATTGTCTTCATTAAAAATAGAGCAGAGGAACGCTGAATATTATTTATTACTCGTCTTCCTTCTTTAACTACAGCGGGCATCGCTGAGAAGTTTGATTCTAATAAAACTAAGTGAGCAGCATTTCTTGCGGCAGAAGAACCATTGGCCATAGCGATTGAACAGTCAGCACTTTTCATGGCTAAAATATCATTAACGCCATCTCCTGTCATACCGACAGTATGTTTACTATTCTTTAATTCTTGAATAATAAGGGCTTTTTGTTCAGGGGAGACTCTTCCAAAAACAGTATATTTATCAACTAGTTCAATAACTTCATTATTTGATAAACCTTCTAAAGAAATACAGTGTTCAGCGTTAGGAACATGGCATTTATGAGCGATTTCTGAAGCGGTATAAGGATTATCACCAGAGATAATTTTAATATTTACATTATTATTGATAAACCAATCGATAGTTGAACTAGCATCATCACGAATATGATCTTCTAGAGAGAAAATAGCTACTGGTATTGTTCTTCCTAAACTTTTTTTCTTTTCATCGATAGGATCATTTAAACGACATAATAAGATTACACGATATCCTTTATTTGTTTTCTCTTTTATATATTTAATAATAGTTTTATCTTGATATTTTGTATAAATATATTCAGGCGCTCCTAAAACGAAAGAACCGAGTTTTTCAAAAGTTACAGAAGAATACTTTCTATCTGAGGAAAAGGGAATGGTTGATAGTACATGATATTCATTCATTAACGGGAATTCTTTAGTTAAAGCGATAGAAGTTTGATTATTTTCTTTAAAAGCATTAAGGTAAGAACCCATTAATTTTTTTAAATCAAAAGAAGTATCAGCTTGTACAATCTCTTCTACTTTCATAGTACCATCTGTTAAAGTACCTGTTTTGTCTAAACATAAGGTATCAACTCTCGCTAGCATTTCAATGCAATATAAATCTTGAACTAAAGTCTTTTTTCTAGCTAAAGAAACAACCCCGACAGCTAGAGCAACAGAAGTTAAAAGATACATACCAGAAGGAATCATACCTACCATGGAACCTGCAGTATAAGAAACTGCTTCAGAGGCAATATCAAATGTTGTTTTTGTTATATCGCTGGCTGCTTTTATCCATTGTGTAGCAAAAATACCAGCACCGATTGGAATAATGATTATAGAAATAACTTTAATAAGAAGATTCAATGAACGAACCAATTCAGATTTAGGTTTAGTGTATTCTTTAGCCTTTGATTGAATAAAAGAAATGTAATTATAGTCACCTATTAAAATAGCTTTAACTGTACTAGAACCAGAGACAACATAAGAACCAGCGAGTATTTTATCGCCTTTATTTTTCTTTATAGGAAGAGATTCACCAGTTAATAAAGATTCATTAACTTCAATTTGTCCATCTAAAACAAGAGAATCAGTTGGAACTTGTTCTCCATTAGCAAGAAAGTAAATATCGTCTAAAACCAGCGAGTCAGAAGGTATTGAAAAAGTTTTTTTATCGCGAATAACTTTAGTTTTTTGAACGGTTACTAATTTTAATTTATCAATAGTTTTTTTAGCTCTAATTTCTTGAATGATACCGATAGCAGTATTAGCAATAGCAATAAAGAAAAAGAAAGTTGAAGTATATCTTTTAAAGATAAAAAGAGCTATCGCTAAAGCAAGTAATAATAAATTAAAGAAAGTAAAAATATTTGTACAAAAGATTTTTAAATAAGTTTTTTCATTTTTTGTTGTTGTTTTATTTAAAAGATTCTCAGTAATTCTTTTATTTACTTGATCGCTAGAAAGACCTTCATTAATATCAGGTTCAAATCTCTCAATATTTGTTGGTAAAGAGAGAGATTCTGCCTTTTTTTTCTTTTTTAGAAATGAAAAATTTAATTTTGACCTTTCTTTTCTCATATATATATTTTAAAGAGAAAATATTAAAAAATAAATTATTTCTTTTTAGGAACGATGTGATGTTTACGGCAACGAGCTTGATAACTTTCTTTAGCACCAACTAAAATAGTTGGTTGATCGTAAGAGGCAGGTTCATTGTTTATGAGTCTTTGTGTTCTTGTGGCTGCCATACCGCAAATAGTACAAGCAGCAGAAAGCTTAGTAACAAATTCAGCTCGAGCTAAAAGTTCAGGCATGGGACCAAAAGGTTCCCCTCTAAAATCAGTATCTAATCCAGCTATAATTACGCGAATACCTTTATCAGCTAAGGTTTCAACTATTTGAATTATAGAACCATCGAAAAATTGTACTTCGTCAATTCCAATAACTTCAGTATCATCACTTATATGTTCCATGATTTCTGAGGGATTTTTAATAGGGTAAGCCTTAATTTTAATACCATCGTGACTCGTAATATTAGTTACATCATATCTATCATCTATCGCTGGTTTAAAAGCAACTATTTTTTTATTAGCATAAGAAAGAGTTTTTAAACGTCTTATTAATTCTTCAGATTTACCAGCAAACATTGGGCCAGTAATAACTTCAATCCAACCTTTTTGTAATTCTTGATACATATATAAGCCTCAAAATAACCGAAATAATATACTATGTTAATAAATATAAATAAAGAGGTGAAAAGTTTATTAAATAATTCAAGTTATTTTATATTATAAAAGATGTTTTTAATAATTTTATTCTTTTATCATGAACTATTTGAAACTCATATTTATTTAATACTATTATAGTATCTATCAATTATTATTATTTTATTGTTTTTAATCTATAAAAGATATATAATTTATTCACCGTCGCGACTACATGCATCGAACCTGGTCAGGACCGGAAGGTAGCAGCCATAAGATAGTTATGTAGGGTGCGATGGCCTTTTTTTATGAATAAAGAAGAAATACAAAGTATTATCGATGAATTATATCTATTGAGTAAAAAAGCTTATGAAGATGGGGAAGTTCCTGTCTCGGCTATTTTAGTAACTTCTAATAATAGATATACAGGATACAATCAAGTTGAAAAGAATAATAATCCTTTTCAACATGCAGAATTTATAGTAATTAATAATTATATAAATGATACAAAGGAAAGATATATTAAAGAAAGCAGTTTATTTGTTTCATTAGAACCTTGTTTATTTTGTATGGGTGCAATATTAAAAGCCGGAATTAAAGATTTGTATTATGTTCTTGATGATGAGAAAAAGGGAGCTTTATCTCATTATCATATTTTTGTTGATGATGTTTTAAGAGTTCATAGGGTAGAAGATAATAGATTTAAAGAATTACTTCAGAATTTTTTTATTGATAAAAGATAGTTTATATTGTTAATTCAATTTGATTTCCTTCTATACCGACGATACAACTTTCATAATAACCATCACCTGTTGTTCTAGGTCCACTTATTACATTATAACCATCATCCTTTAATCTATTTGTTAGTTCATCAACTTTCTCTTTACTTCCTAAACTAAAGGCGATGTGAATATATCCTGCATGTATTAATGCTTTATTATTTTCTTCTATTCCTGGTCTTTTCATTATCTCTATTCTTGCACCATTAGAAAAGGACAAAAAATAAGATTGAAAATTTGTCGTTTTATTGTAGTAACCAGAATTGGCGGTAGCATTAAAATATTTGATAAAGAAATCTTTTGCTTTTTCTAAATCGTAAACATATAAAGCGATGTGATCAATTTGCATTATTTTTTATCCTTATCAATCCACATGATAAATTCTAAAACATTTAGATCTAAATCCATAAAATATAACCATTTTTTTGAACCAGGTATTTTATTTGGACCATCAAGAATTTCAATATTATTTTTCTTTAATGTTTCAATCACTTCATCCATATTGTTTGTTTCAAAACATAAGTGAGGGCAATAAGGACGTTCGGGTCTTTTAGGAACGTAAGTAACACCGATAGTTTCAAGCAATTCTAAACGAGCTCCATTATATTCTAAAAAAGCCCCCTTTTCTCCATATTGTTCAGCATTACTTCTAAATAATAATTTAAAGCCTAATTTATTTACATAAAAATCAATTGCTTTTTTCTAGATTACTAACACGAAATGCACCATGATCGTAGGCCATATAAATTTCCCTTTCTAGTAGATGTTATAGATACTTTAATGTTATCAATATAGCATTTGCTGCTTAAAAATCAATGTTAGTATAGGCTATGGTTATATTAAATAGTATTGATTACTAATGTAAATATTTAATTTTATTGAAATATTTTAATTAATAATATGTTTGCTTAAAATATTTAACTATGCTTAAATTTGTTTGTTATTGTGTTTGTATTTTTAAAATATTTTAGTTTAACAAAATATAACTTTTCCTTATAAATTATATTTTAATTATAATAATTTTATATTTTTTTATTTAGATACTAAGTTTTCAATAATTTTATATGAAATTAAAGCGAATGTTTATAGTTTAACATTATAATTTAAGTAATATTTATGTCTAGTAAATTTTCTAAATTAAAAAAATAATAGAAAAAATAATTTTCATGTGTTAAACTTTTATTATAAGTGAGAGGAGTATATATATGAGTTTTACTGGTTTATCTGTTTCTCTATTATTTTCATTAATAAGTCTTCAAGCTTTAGCTCCATCTATTGAATTAGGTGATTTTCATCTAAATAATATTTATAGACCCAAGGGATATGAATATATAGATGATAAATCTGAGACAATTGTTACCTTTCAAAGTTATATTGCTCCTTATACAGAAGAGTCTCATTTAGTGATGATTTGGGCTCAAGCGTCTTTTTACCCTAGAGTTAATTATAGAATGATGCAAGCTTCAATTGCTTTGCAAGCATATCAATATACTTATTCTTTTTCCGGCTCTTTAACTTATCATGGTGGAAATGTTTATTATATCAATGGATATCCTCATCAAAGTAATGTTACTGCTACTTATGGTAGTAGCACATCATCCTCAATTACATTTGGCAATCAAACAAAAGAAGAAGCAAATTTTAATTTTGAATCCTTTGATTTGGCATTTAAAAATCAAAACTCTTTTTCTATACAAATTTCTTCAACAAATAATAAGAGTTTTACTGGTCCTAATCCCCAATTGTTTACACGATTAATAAAAAGTTCTACTGGATATAATCAAGGATTTGAGTGGACTTTATCATACATTGAACCAACCCAGCATGGATATATACAAGATGTTTGTTATGTATTTGAAATAGATGAGGACAAAATGGGCACTTTTAATGATAATCAATTTACTCTTTATGTGGAAACACAAATTGTAACCATTGATAATACAAATAATGTACATACAGATAGTCATCATAAGGAATACAAAGAATTTAGGATGGATTATTGATTATGCTAGAAATAAAGAATCTTTCAAAATCATTTGGAAAATTAAATGTATTAAGTAATATTTCTTTTACTTTTCCTGACACAGGCCTTTTTCAGATTGAAGGAAAAAATGGAAGTGGAAAAACAACATTATTAAGAATAATTGCCGGCCTTGATTTGGATTATGAAGGCGAGGTTCTTTATAATGATAAAAAAATAGATAAAAAGAATGCTAGTAGTTATACATCAAATTATGTTGCTTTTATTATGGACACACCAATTATTCTTAAAGATATAACGGTGGTAGAAAATGTTCTTTATCCATATTCTAGTAAAGATAGAAATAAAGCTATTGAATGTTTAAAAAAAGTAAAATTAGATGAGTTAGCTGATTCTAAAGCTGAAATATTATCACAAGGTGAAAGACAGAGGTTATCGATTGCACGAGCTATATTTAAAAATCCAGCAATAATTATTTTTGATGAAGCTATTCATAATCTCGATGAAAATAATAGAAAAATTATATTAGAGATAATGCATGAATTATCTAATAATAGTTTAGTTATTTATACATCTCATATAAAAGAAGAAACAGAAAGAACAATCTTAAAGGTTGAAAATAAAAATCTTATTTTAGTTAGTGAAAATGGTATATCTACTAACAGAACGAAAGCAGTTAGTTTTTCTAAAATCAATTTAGAAACTATTAAACATGAATTTTCTTCTCATAAATTTGCTTATATTTTAAATTCAGTCAATTGCTTCTTGGCTGTTTTTATATTGGTATTAGGATCAATCTTTTTATTTGATTATTCAAATGAGCATTTAACTGAAATAGGTTTAACTGCTTATATGAAGAATGCTAGCGGTTATGTTGTGTCAAATGAATATTCTAATAATTTCCCAACTGAAACACAGTTTGTTTTTTCTCAACACCCAGCAACAGAGGGAACAATTTCCTTTACTAATCGTTCTGAAGGAAGTATAGGAGGTTCAGCTTTTGGTTTTGCTTATCCTGTTGGTGGTTATGAAAATGGTATTATTCAGTTAGAAACAAAAGATGGAAAAACATTAGGAACATATCCTATAAATGAAAATGATGTTTTAGTTTCATATAAATCATATGAATATTGTATTAATACTTTTCAGCAGCAGAATAATTTGAGTTCTTTTTCTGAAGCAGAAGAGTTGTTCTTTGAGTCTAATGAATTTAAATGGTTTAATAGCCCAATTAATGTCCATGTATGTGGTTTTTATAAACCAATAAGTATGGTGGAAGAAAGATTTATTAAAGCATTTGATAAATTATCTTCTGATTATTTTTATGATGATTCTAGATTATTATTTGGTTTTGGAGTAGAGACTGCATTTGTTAATGAGAATAATGTATTTAATGTAGTAAATTATAATGATAAAACAATGATTCTTCGTACTGAAGAAACAGAAAAAATAATCAACCAAGATATGTTTGATTCTTATTATCTAGATTATATAGTATCTAAATTAATAAAACCTGAAAATGAAAACGATAATTTAAGTTATGCAGTAACTTTTGATGGAACAAATTATCTTTATGTGCTTTATGATATGGTGCAGTATAACTTTATTCCTTTGATTATTTTAATATATTTAGCTGTATCTGCAATTTTAATACCTTTATCTTATGCCTTAAGTGAAAGAAAACGCATTTTATTAGAGAGAGTAATTAGTGTTGATAGAAAAGTTCAGATTATGCGTAGCACTTTTGTTTATTCTTTATCATCATTAATCCCAACTATTTTAAGTTTTATTATTTCGGTTATTTCGTTTGTATGTCTTAATAATTTCTTTTCACATAATATGATTGGTGCAAAGATTCTCCTTTTATATTTATCTCCTCTTTATTTATCATTATCAATAATTATTCCTATTTTTAGTTGTTTAGTATTCTATTTTATTTATGCTTTGTACTTATCACCTAAAGATATTTCATCTAAATTAAAGAGACTTAATGAAAAATGACACTAGAATTACAAAATATATCACTCAATTTTGGATTACGGAAAATTCTTAAAAATATAAATTTAAAAATAAATAGTGGTATATTATGGATCAAAGGGCCTTCGGGATGTGGTAAAACTTCTCTTATTAATATTATTTTTGGTGATTTAAAACCAGATAGTGGAACAGTAAAACTATTTAATGAAGAAGTAAATGAAAAGAATATTCCTGATTTTGCTAGTCAAATTTCTTATGTAGGTGATAGAAGATCATTATTACCTAAAAAGAGTCTCATTCAAAATTTAAATATTTTACTTCCTGATTTTGATACTGAAAAATATTCTTTTTTAGTTGAAAAATTAAAAGTTTCTAGTACAACTTCTCCAATAAATGAATTAAGCTATGGTAATAGGAGAAAATCAGAATTAATATATGCTCTTTTATGTGATAAACCAATTTTAGTTTTAGATGAACCATTAGATGGATTAGATGAAGAATCTATTGAACAAATTTTAGAAATATTAGATAAAGAAAAAGAGAATCATTTAATTATTTTAGTCTCTCATGAAAATATTACTATTTCTGTAGAAGAGATTCTTAATCTACCAGAAGAAACTATAGTTATAAATAATATAGGATATGAATTAAATGAAAAACCAATAAAAAACGCACATGATAAAAAATTAACTTCTAACCTTCTTTTTAATAATATTAAGGAACATAAAATTAATTTTGCTCTGTTATTTATAATGTCCATAATGTTTTCTATTTTTTATTCGTTTGGAATAACAAGAATTTCACCATCTGAATTAAGAGATCCAGATGTTTATAGTGTTCAAGTGGATCCTCATTCATATTTTGAAGTAACAACGGATAATAAATCATATGATGACTTTAAAGAATTGTATGACGATGATTCTCAATTTTTAGTTAATATTGTACAGGGGGATTCTTTTTTAGTTACTGATAAAATGAATTTAAAGGATGGTATTATTTATTCATCAGCTTATGAAGATGGCTCATCTTTTTTATTTAATGATATATTAAGTTTGCCAGGTAAAAATATTGAAATATCACTTGATTTACCTCATATTTCTCGAAGAGATAAATATTATCGTGTACATGCAATAACAAAAAACACATTATATTCAATTCTTGAAAGTGGTGGATTTAATTGCGTTGTTAATAATGTTTTGCAATTTAATTTACATTCAATATTTAATATTCATAATAATCAAATTAATATTAATACTGAAAATGAAACTCAAGTTATTTTAACACCTGAAACAGGCTATTTTGCTATTCCTAATGTAGCTAAAGGGGAACGTGTTTCGATTATTAAAAATGATGAGGAAATCTCTAGTATAAATACTACTGATGATACTTCAGAAAATCACCCCGTGATCGGATATGATGTTTATTTATATTTATTATCTCTTTCTTATGTGGTTAGCAATTCTAGAGGATTGATTTTTATAGAAAATAAGGACACAACAATAGAACTAGCAAAAAACGATTTTGTCGTTTTAGGGATAATACCTGATAATTTTGAAGAAACATTTATAAATGGTTTAGCTTTTGTTTTAAGTGCTGTTTTAATATTTATTTTAGCAGTTATAGTATTATCTATTTCTAATAAAAAGAGAAAATTAGATATTAAAGATGAAATGTTTTTCTATAAAAGATTAGGATATACAAATAGGATGACAAGATTTATTCTTTCATTTTATATATTTATTCCAGTTATTTTACTTTTACTTATTACTATTATTAGTTATCCTTTATTTATTAATAGTGAAAATGCTTTACTTTATAGTTTTATTTATGATGTTTATGGAAGTTATTCATCTTGTTTAGGGGATATACATTTTAATGATGTTGTCGCTCCAGTGGCTTTTCAAACATTTTCATTCAGTATATTTGTCTCACTTATACCTATTATATTGTTGTTGTTTTATATTTTAAAAAACAAAAAGATTGATAAGAAATAGTCATTATAAAAATATCTCCTTACTTAGTAAGGAGATATTTATTTTTATTTATATTTATAGAAGCCTTCTTTAGAAGATATGCCTAATTTACCTTCATCAATATATTTTTTTAATACTTTAGCCATCTCTTTAAAATTATAAGGCATCATCATTTTCTTTAAGAGAGGACAAATTAGACCGGGTACTTTTTGATATTGCATAACGATATTATAGGCAGTTGTAAGACCAACAGTATCGATGATTTGGAAAGGACCTTTTGGAGCACCTGTTCCGTGTGTCCAAGCAATATCAATACTTTGAGGATCTGAAACACCAGATACATAAAGGTCAAGGCCACTTAATAAAAATGGAACTAACATAGAATTTAAAAGATAACCATTCTTTTCTTTATGAACAGGTAAAGCTATCATTCTAATCTCATTACTAAATTCAATAACTTCATCAAAATAACGAGGATCAGTTTTTTCTTGAGCCATAATTTCTGCAGTATTGTTTTGCCAGATAGAGTTTGCAAAATGAAGAGATAAATATTTATCTGGTCTTCCGGTATATTTTGCAAAAGTTGAGGGAAGTAATGTAGAAGAGTTAGTAACAATTACAGTTTTATCAGGAAGATAAGGAGCGAGTTTTTTATAGAATTCTATTTTATCTTTTTCATTTTCGGCCATAGATTCAATCACTAAATCTGCATCTTCTACAGCTTTTTTAAGATCTAATTCTAATTTTAAATTAGAATAGGCATGGTTAACTTTCTCAATACATGCTTCTTTATCAAAAGATTCGACATCAGAAATACCGGTAGCCCAAACACCCTCACCTTTACTCATCTTGTCGATAGTATTTAGATAAATCTGTTTTAGATTATCGATTTTTGGTTGAGTTCGGCCAATAGAACTATTTGATCTAAGCCATATTGTTACATCAAATCCACAATAAGCGCTTTGAAAAGCGATTTGACTTCCAAGAACACCACCACCAGCAACAACTATTTTTTTATAACTCATAGTCCTCTCTCTTTCTTCTTGACTTATTTATGATACTTTTGTATCTTAAAAATAATCTTAACAACGAATATAAGCAGTGTCAATTTTGCTAAAGATAATTGATACTTTTATGAATAAAAAGTATCTTAAGGGGATAGCTATGAAACATAAAAACAAGTCGACAGAATTCTTATTAGAATGTATGGCAGATTCATTAATTTCTTTGATGAAAGAAAAAGCATTTAATCAAATAACAATTAATGAGATTACAGAAAAATCAGGTGTAGGTAGAGCAACCTATTTTCGACATATTAAAAATAAAGAAGAATTAATTGTATTTAAATTAAAAGTTAGCTGGGAAAGGTGGGCAAAAGAAGCAAAACTTAGGATGATAAATGGTTTTGCTCTTGAAAATATGGAAGCCTTTTTTAATTTTAATTATGTTAATAGAGAAATAATTTTATTAGTGTCTGATGCCGGTTTATCACAAACAATACTTTCAGTTTTTGATGCTATTTTTGTATATCAAGAAAATGAGCAGGATCAGTATTATGCTAATTCATTTTTTAAATATGGTCTTTTTGGAATTTTAAATGCATGGATTTTAAATAGATTTAAAGAATCGCCAGAAACCATGATAAAAATAGGTAAACAAATTATTACTTTTCTGGTAACTGATGCAAATAAAAATTGATTTTATTTATAAAATATATATTTCACAAGATTATATAAAAATTAAAAATAATGGTATAGATTATATTTTTATTCAAATTCAATTGTTGCAGGAGGTTTTGAAGTATAGTCATAAAATACTCTGTTGATTCCTTTAACATTATTTATAAGAAGATCGCTTATATGTTCTAAAAATGTTGGAGGAAGTAGAGTAGGTTTAGCAGTCATAAAATCATCAGTTTGAACTGCTCTTAATATTAAAGCATACTCATAAGTTCTACTATCTCCCATTACTCCTACTGATTTCATAGAACTTAGAGCGGCAAAGTATTGATCAGCTTTATAATTATTCTTTTTTAATTCTTTTCTAAAGATATAGTCAGCTTCTTGAACTATCTTTACTTTTTCTTTAGTTATTTCTCCAATGATACGAATGCCTAAACCTGGTCCAGGGAAAGGTTGTCTATTAATTAGAGAAGAAGGAAGATTTAATTTCATACCAACTTTTCTTACCTCATCTTTAAAGAGCATATCTAAAGGTTCAATAATTCCTTGGAAATTTATTTTACTAGGAAGACCACCTACATTATGATGCGATTTGATTTTTGCAGAAATACCTAATCCTGATTCAATTCTATCAGGATAAATTGTCCCTTGAGCAAAATAATCAATCTCGCCTAATTTTTTAGCTTCTTTTTCAAACACTTCAAGAAAAGTAGATTCTATTATCTTTCTTTTCATTTCGGGATCTATAATACCTTTTAATTTGTCATAAAATAAGGATGAAGCATCAATTGAAATAAAATTTAAATCATATTTTTTAAACGTTTCTTCTATTTCTTTGCCTTCATCTTTTCTCATTAGTCCGTGATCAATGAAAACACAATAAAGATTTTTACCGATTGCTTTAGATAATAATGCAGCGGTGACAGAAGAATCAACTCCTCCAGATAATCCTAATAATACTTTTTTATTTTGAACTTTTTCCTTAATCTCTTCTATTTTATTTTCAATAAAGGTATCATACTTCCATTCTTTTTTACAATGACAAATATTAAAGAGGAAATTTTTAAATATTTTATTTCCATGTTTTGTATGTTTAACTTCAGGATGAAATTGAGTACCATAAATATTTTTTTTGATATTTTCATAGCTTGCGATCGGACAATCTTTTGTTGAAGAAGTAATAATAAAATCTTCAGGTAATGAATAGATGCAATCTCTATGAGACATGAATACTTCTTCTTTATCTAACATTGTTGATAATAGATTACTTTTACTCGTTGTTATAATAGCTGAACCATATTCACCGACAGCACCCTGTTTTACTTTTCCGCTTGATAGATAAGCCAGTAATTGAGCACCATAACATATACCTAAAAGAGGCTTGTTTATATCAAAAATCATTTTATCTATTTTTGGAGAAGATGGTAAGTAAACTGAATTGGGGCCACCTGTTAAAATAATACCTTTAACATTTTTATCTTTGAGTTTTTCTAAATCAGTATTAAAAGGTAATACTTCTGAGTATACATGAAGTTCTCTGATTCTTCTTGCGATAAGTTGGTTATATTGACCACCAAAATCTAAAACAATTATTTTATCCATAATTAAAATGACTCATATTTATTATTATAAAAAGACATATCCATCATTTCAGAAGCGAGGACAATCTGATAATTATTTTCAATTGTCTTTTTCATATCGATACATCTTTGATTTCTTGAACCGCGCGTATTTATATCTATTGATCTTAATGCCATAATAAAACGTCCATCAATTAATGTATCTAAATATGATAATAAAGTTAGATAATCTTTATTTTTTTCACTCAATATTAATATCTCTTCTAAAGTATATCCAGTAAATGCAATCAGATTAATGTGATATTTTTCTTTAATGAGTTTTGCAAGACTAATAGCATCTTTTAAATTACAAAAAGGATCACCTCCTGATAAAGTAACACCAGAAGTTTCTTTATATTTTTTATCTAAAAGTTTTTCAATTTGCTCAAGTGATATTTCTGTCCCATTATCAAAACTCCAAGTAGTAGGGTTTTGACAAAATGGGCAGTGATGAACACAACCTTGGAAAAAAAAGACGATTCTTACTCCAGGTCCATCAACGATTGATTCTTCAGTAAATCCTGCTAGTTTCATATTTAAAAAAGCACCAATAAGGTGCTTTATTTTAATTCAGAAGCGTCAGAATAACGATTGTGTTTAACACGATCATGAACCTCAGCTTTTTTAGCGTCATTAAATCTATCGAGTGTACCGACAAGATAACCAGTTATTCTTCTTATTCTTTCAAATCCTACGCCTTGATCAAATTCATGTCTTCCACATTTAGGGCAAACATCATTAATGATACCATTATATCCGCAGGCAGGATCACGATCGATAGGATGATTAATAGCACCATAACCGATGCCTCTTTCTTTCATATGGCGGACAATTTTTTCAAATGCATCGGGATTCTTAGCAACATCACCATCAACTTCAATATAAGTAATATGGCCACCATTTGTAAAGTTATGGTAAGGAGCTTCAATATCAATCTTTTTAAACATACTGATAGGATAGTAGACAGGAACATGGAATGAGTTTGTGTAGTATTCTCTATCAGTAATGCCTTTAATAACACCATAGCGCTGTTTATCAATATTGATAAAACGACCTGATAATCCTTCAGCTGGAGTAGCGATTAAAGCAAAATTAAGTTTATATTTTTCGCAAGCTTCATCCATCTTATCACGCATTGTTTTGACAATTTTTAAACCTAAATCTTGAGCGGCTTCACTTTCACCGTGATGTTTACCGATAAGGGCAACTAGACATTCAGCTAAGCCGATGAAGCCCATAGTTAAAGAACCATGACGAATAACAGAGTCAATTTCATCGTCCCAACTTAATTTATCAGAACCTAACCAAATACCTTGTCCCATAAGGAAAGGCATATTTTTAACGTGACGATGTCTTTGAATTTCAAGTCTATCTAATAATTGTTTGATAATTAAATCAGAGATATCATTCAATTTTTTGAAGAAAAGATCTAAGTCACCATGAGAATCGATACCTAAACGAGGTAAATTAACTGAAGTGAAGGAGAGATTACCGCGTCCACAAGTAACTTCGTTAGTTGGATCATAGACATTTGCCATGACACGAGTGCGGCAACCCATATAAGCAACTTCGCTGTTATAATCACCTTTTTTGTAATATTTAAGATTATAAGGTGCATCTAAGAAAGAGAAGTTAGGGAATAATCTTTTTCCAGAGCAGACAATAGCTTCTCTAAAAAGGTCATAATTAGGATCGCCAGGATTATAATTGATGCCTTCTTTTACTTTGAAGATTTGGATAGGGAAGATTGGAGTTTCACCATCTCCTAATCCAGCTTCTGTCGCTTTTAAGAGCATCTTAATAACCAATCTACCTTCTTCAGAAGTATCGGTTCCATAATTTAAGGAAGAGAAGGGGACTTGAGCACCAGCACGAGAATGCATGGTATTAAGGTTATGGATTAAAGCTTCCATCGCTTGATAGGTTTCGTTTTCAATCTCTTTATAAGAAAACTCGATAATATTTCTTCTATTCTTTTCCCAATCAATCTCAGGGATTTGTTCTTTTAAGGTTTCAAAAGTAGCATTGATTCTTTCTTCGTTCTTATAACGCGGCTCTTTATTTTGTGCTAAAAGATCTTTGAAAAGATTTTTGAGTTCTTCTTCATAGTCATCCGTATTAGTTTCATATTCAGCAATTTTAATACAGTTATTACGGAAAGCTTTATTAAATGATTTAATAACACCAGGTGCCATAGAGAAATCAAAGTTAGGTATAGATTGACCACCATGCATATCATTTTGATCAGCCTGAATAGCAATGCAGGCTAAAGAAGCATAAGTGCGAATGGAATTAGGTTCTCTGATGAAACCATGACCAGTAGAAAAACCTTTTTGGAATAATTTTAAACAATCAATTTGACAACAAGTTAAAGTTAAAGAATAGAAATCGAGATCATGAATATGGATATCACCATTTTTATGAGCAAAAGCAATCTTAGGATCAATCATCTTTTCTAAATAATAAGTTTTTGCGGTTTCTGATCCAAATTTAAGCATGGTACCCATAGCTGTATTGCTATCGATATTAGCATTTTCTCTCTTATTATTATTTTCACTTGCATCCTGAGTGGCGATACCATCAATAGTCGACATAAGATCAGTTTTCGCTTCTCTTATGCGGGATCTATTAGCACGATAAAGGATGTATTCTTTTGCTGTTTTAGCATAATTATGTTCTATAAGAACATCTTCGACGATATCTTGACAATCCTCAACTGTCGCTTTTTGAGTATTATCGTTAAAATTTCTATTAATAATGGAGACGACTTCATCTGTTAAAGGGCCTAAAGGTAAAGTTTCTTTTGTTGCTCTTGCAGCATTAGCAATAGCTAAAAGAATTTTGGTACTATCAAAAGTAACGACGCGACCATCTCTTTTAACTATTTTTGTAACGACATTATTGACAGAAAATGGATTTGTAAGTCTTGATATCATCGTTTTATCTCCTTTTTCGATATTTAAGGGTTATAAAAGCAATTACATGAATCTTCTCGATATCACATTTAACTTTTTGAACGTTTAAAATTATAGAACAATCAAGAATTAAAAAAAAGGCAGATGCTCTTCAAAATTGACCTGTATAGATTTATGCTTTATAAAGTTGGTTAAATTGTTACTTTTAAATACTCCCTTTATTAGGTAATTATTAAGATAATTAAAAATGAATTTTTTATTTTATTTTTTAAATAAAAATAATTGTAAATTTTTTTGTTTGAATGAATAGGATATATATATCCTAATATCCCATTACTTTAAAGAATATGATAAAATCATAAAGTTATTTAAAGGTGAATTGATATGGATTATATGATTGAACGCGTAAAAGCGATGAAAGAAAGATTAGAGGATATTGATCGTATATTATCTAATGGCATTCAAGATAATAAGATGGTTGCAAGCCTTTCAAAAGAAAGAGCAGCTTTAGAAGAGCCGGTAGAAATATATGGTGAAATAGTTAAAGCTGAAGAAAATCAAAAAGATTCATTAGAAATGATGAAGGATGAAGATGAAGAGATTCGTAAGCTTGCTAAAAGTGAATATGAAGAATTATCTAAAAAGATTGAAGAGAAAAGAAAACAATTAGAGATTGCTCTTCTTCCTAAAGATGAAAATGATTCACGTAATATTATTATGGAAATTAGAGGAGCTGCTGGCGGAGATGAAGCTAATATTTTTGCTGGTGATCTTTTTAGAATGTATTCTCATTATGCGGATAAACAAGGTTGGAAAATTAAAATACTTGATTCTCAACCGACAGCTTTAGGTGGTTATTCTCTTGTATCTTTTAAAATTATTGGAAAAGGCGTTTATTCTAAATTAAAGTTTGAATCTGGTGCTCATCGTGTTCAAAGAGTTCCTGTTACTGAAGCGAACGGACGTATTCAAACTTCAACGGCAACAGTTTTAGTTATGCCTGAAAAACAAACGATAGATATTGTTATCAATCCCGCTGATTTACAGATTGACACTTATCATTCCTCAGGTGCTGGTGGTCAAAATGTTAATAAGACAGAATCTGCTGTTCGTATTACTCATAAACCTACAGGAATTGTTGTTTCTTGCCAGGTTGAAAGATCTCAGATGCAGAATAAAGAACTTGCGATGGAGATGTTAAAAGCTAAATTACAAAACAAGTATGATACTGAACAAGAAGAAAAATTAGGCTCTGAAAGACGCCTTAAAGTTGGTACAGGTGAAAGAAATGAAAGAATAAGAACCTATAACTATCCACAAAATCGTGTTACTGATCATAGAATAGGTTATACAATGCTTAACTTACCTAAGTTTATGGATGGTGATTTAGATGAGTTATTGTCTGCTTTAAATGAAGCTAATCAAGCTGATTTAATTAAAGAAGAAACAGAAAAACTAAAAGAAAAGATGAAGGATGAAGGCTGAAGAAATATTTTATAGATTAATTAAAGAAAAGGTTCCTTTGGCTGATATTAAAATAATTTTTAATGAGTTTTTTAAATGCGATTTTGACAAGATTTATACTTCATCTTTCAATATTGATGATGAATTAGTTAATAAAGTTTTAGAAGCGATAAAAATAAATTATCCTATCGCTTATTTAGTAAAGCATGTTAAAGTTCAAGATATAGACTTGTATGTTGATGAAAATGTTTTAATTCCAAGAGTAGAAACAGAAAATTTTCTGATAGAAGAGATAGTAAACAAAAAAGATTTGAATGGTAAAACTGTTTTAGATCTTTGTACTGGTTCTGGTTTCATCGCTATACTTTTAAAAAAGAAATTCCCTAACGCGTTGATATCAGCTAGTGATATTTCTATTTCTGCTTTAAATATTGCAGAAATGAATGCGAAAACCAATAACACTAAAATTGAATTTATTCAATCTGATTACTTAAAAAATATTGATAAAAAATATTCTTTAATAATTTCTAATCCTCCTTATATTGAAGAAGATAATCTTGATGTTTTTGCTCCTTTTGAGCCTAAACTAGCTCTTTATGCTGGAAAAGATGGACTTTCATCTTATAAAGAAATATTTACTGATTTAGAAAAGCATATTTTAAGAGGTGGTGAAGCATATTTTGAATTAGAAAGTACAAATGCAGAGAATGTTTATATTCTTGCTGAAAAGATGTTAAATCCGATAAGTTTAAGTTTTATTAAAGATTGGGAAAATAAGAATAGATATTTAAAGATTCAATTTTAAGCGTCAAGTTTTGCACCCATCCATCTTCTTCCTTCGGGAATCATTGTTATTATCAGATTTAAAGTAGTGATGATTGAAATTATAATGAATAAAAAAGGTAGATGTTGTAAATAATAACTGATGATAATATTGCCAGCAGTAAATAAATAGATATTAAAGAAAAAGACATATTTAAAATCTTTGGGAGCTAAAAAAGAGAAGATAAAAGATATTGTTACAATAAATAAACTAGTAATAATATTTGTTGTTAATAAGTTACTATATAATAGAGCTTCATTTAAGTGACTTAGAGAAATTACTGAAAATATTAAGAAAGGGATATAAGTTAAAAAACGACATATTTTTGATAAGCTCGTTTTCTTTTTTATTAATAATTCAATTTTAGAATCTTTAGCGATATTTTCAATTTTCTTTTCTATTTTCTTATTAGAATCAGAAGCGCATAAAAATTCAAAAATGGAATCGTGGTTTGCATCCTCTTTTATTGTTTTTTTTAAATTCTTTTTTGAAAAATAAACATAGAACATTTGAATAAAGAAAATAAATAAAGCTAACGTGCAATATATTAATTCTAAGTTAAAGATAGGTTCGATATTAAAAATAATCTTTCCCGGTAAATCAAGAATATAATCGTGGAAAAAGAACATGATAAAAAATAATTCAATAAAGAAAAATAAAGTCATGTTTGTCGGCTTATATAAAGCGACAGCCCCGATTCCTAAAATAGCACCAATAATCAGAAGGGAAGGGTAAGAAGAATTTAAAGCGTAAGGCATAAAAAAAGTAAATTGTAATGAAACAACAGGAATGATAAGAAAGAGGACTAAGGCGACTATTACGATGATTCTATTAAAGATAGGAATAGAGAATACTTTGGAGATGATACGTTTTATTCTTGTCACATTATAAATTATAGAGAATAATTTTTTAGAGGATAGTATTTCTTTTAATATTTAGTCAAAAATATACTAAAAGAGGAAAAAAGTATATAATATTTAAGTAATAATAAACCTGAGAGGATAACTATGGATAAGAAAAAATATTTTTATATTACAACTCCGATTTATTACGCTTCTGGAAATATTCATATCGGACACACTTATTGTACAGTCATCGCTGATACTATTGCTCGTTATAAGAGAATGATGGGCTATGAAGTCAGGTTTATGACAGGTTCGGATGAACATGGCGAAAAAATTGAAAAGAATGCTATCGCTGCACATAAAGATCCTAAAACATATGTAGATGAAATAGCCGCTTCATTTAAACAAGTATGGGAAGCGATGGAGATTTCATATGATTATTATGTAAGAACTACTGATGATTATCATATTTCTTGTGTTCAAAAAGTTTTTACAGAATTATTAAATAAAGATGATATTTATTTAGGAAAGTATGAAGGGTGGTATTGCACCCCTTGTGAATCTTTTTTTACTGATAGTCAAGTCGGTGAAGATCATCTTTGTCCTGATTGTCATCGCCCTGTCCGCTGGGAAAGTGAAGATGCTTTTTTCTTTAATCTTAAAAAGTTTGTTGATAAGCTTTTAGCTTTCTATGATACTCATCCAAATTTCTGTAAAAAAGATAAACTTAATGAAGTCATTAATACTTTTATTAAGCCTGGATTAGATGATCTTTGTATTACAAGAACTTCTTTTGATTGGGGTATTCCGATCAAAGAAAGTGAAAAGCATGTTATTTATGTTTGGATTGACGCTCTTTTAAATTATGTTTCTGCTTTAGGTTATAAGAGCG
Organism: uncultured Bacilli bacterium; assembly: GCA_944349335.1. GTDB lineage: Bacteria > Bacillota_I > Bacilli_A > RFN20 > CAG-288 > Enterosoma. The sequence continues at coordinate 660,466 of CALVMW010000001.1, read as the reverse complement.
AAGATGACTCACTAATGAAAAAATTCTGGTCTGATGATACAGAGATTGTTCAATTAGCTGGTCGTGATATCAATCGTTTCCATACTGTTTACTGGCCAATTTTACTCATGGCTTTAGGTTTAAGATGCCCTGATCAAATCTTAGTTCACGGACTATTACTTACTAAATCGGGTGTTAAATTATCTAAGTCATTAGGTAACGCGCCTTCCCCCTATCCTTTAATTGAAAGATATTCAACTGATGCATTAAGATATTATTTAGTTAGAGAAATGCAGATAGGTGAGGATGGAGCTTTTACTCCCTTACAATTTGTTGACAGGATGAATGCTGATCTTGCTAATAATTATGGCAATATTGTTAATCGTACTCTTTCTATGGTTAATCGTTATTTTGATGGAGTTATTCCTGAATATAAAACGCCTGTTGATCCTTTAACTATTAAGCTTTATGAAGATGCAAAAATTAAAATCAATCAATATTTTGCTGCGATGGATCAATATGACATTACAATAGGTGCTTTAAAAGCTATGGAGTTTATCGATTTAGGTAATAAGTATTTTGATGAAATCGCCCCATGGAATCAAGCCAAAAAAGAAGATAAAACTATTTTAGCTGAGTCGCTATATGCAGCTTGTGAACTCATTAGAATAGGAAGTATTCTTTTATCACCTATTATGCCTATTAAAACTGAAGAAGCTTTAAATCAAGAGAATGTTCCTGTTGAATTTAGAAAAGTTGATTCTCTTGATAAAATAGGATGCCTCTCTAATGTAAAAATCGGAGAGATAAAACCTCTCTTCCCTCGTTTAAAGAAAGATGAAGAAATAAAATTCTTAACTGAATTAATTGATGGCAAAGCGGAGTAGTTATAACGAAGCTTCAACTAAATATGGATTGGTTTGCTTTTCTTCGCCTAGTCTTGTATAAGAACCATGTCCAGGATAAACGACTAAAGTATCTTTAAGTCCTGCTAATTTTTTTAAAGAAGGTATTATTTGAGTGGCATCGCTAGTTTCTAAATCGAATCTTCCGATGCCATTTTTAAATAAAGTATCTCCAGTAAAAAGAGCATTATCATCTTCAAATAGATAACAGACGCTTCCTTTTGTGTGGAAAGGAGTGTGAATAACGCGAATATTAGTTTCTTTGATGTGTAGAGTCTCTCCATCTTTAACATCGATTGTTTGTAAATTCATCGAGACAGATTCTCCAGTTAAATAAGAGGCATTGGCTGTAGAATCATATAAAAGATGGGCATCTTCTGGATGAAGGTAGACAGGTGTATCTTTATAATGTTTTAAAAATGCGGGTAAACCTCTAATATGGTCAAAGTGTCCATGTGTTAAAAGTACACCTAAGCAGCGGGTATAGTGAGAATCAATATAATCGTAAATAGCTTCATCCCTCATACCGATATCGATAACTAAACAAGAAGAATTAATTTTACCGATAATATAAGTATTTGCACTAAATTCATGTTTAGTTTCATCGCATAAAAATGTTTTAACCATTGTTTACCCTCCTTTAATTATTATAAAAAAAACTGTCTGTTTTTTAAAGTATGAGAGAAAAAGAGATAAGTGATCGCTGATAATTATTATATGTAAAGGTTTATGTTTATGATTGTAAATATTAGTTTTAAAAAGTTATAATTATATAGACTTTTCTATTTTTATAATAATAGAAGAAAGGATAATTTAGATGACAACATATTAATCCTCTATATTTATCTTAAAATGTTATCTTTTATCGTATTTTAAAATAATAAAATTAGAAAACAAGTTTCTTAAAGGAGAAAAAAATGAAAAGAAAATCCGCTTTATTATTCACTTTATCTACCCTCACTTTACTCACGACTGGTCTTACTAGTTGTAGCGATACCAGCAGTAGTAATGATAGTATTCCTGTTGTTGTTGAACCTGATTCATATGATATGGATGGCGGATTAGCTAGCATCGGTTCAAAATTATTAGATTTTGCTCTTAGTGCAGTTAGTTCTGGTATTGAATCTGGTGTTTCTAGTGTTGTTTCTCCTATTGTTTCAAGCGTTATTGGAAATATTTTAGATAAGATAGGCTTCTCTTATGTTAGTGAAGAACAATTCATGCAGAATGTTTTAGATTCCTTATCTAATATTAATGCTGAATTAGAGGATATTAATAAAAAGCTTGATAGATTATCTTCTAGTTTTGAAAATGAAAATTACCGCAATATATATACTAATTTTTATAGTACTTATACAGAGCTAGCTGATTTTATTGATGGTCCTTATAAGTTATTGATGGATTTAGAAAAAGATATTGAAGATAAAACTGCCACTAATATTGAAAGTCAGATTGATGATTTATTAATTGAAATTAATCCTAGCGGTTTAGCAGCTTCTGAAATTTATACCTCTCTCACAAATTTAGCTCATTGCATCGTCGGTGATCAAACATCTATTGCTAGTTTAGCTAGAGATAATATATTTGAAATTGTTTATAGATTTGCTAAACTTCAAAATGTTTATAAAGAAAATCAATTAGCCTTATTTACAGATGCTATCGCTGCTCCATTTACTGCCTATAGTTCGGGACTTAAACTAGCTTCTTTAGATTTTTCTATGAAACTAGATGATTTTGGAATCGATCAAATTTATTTTGCCCCAGCTATCGATTCTCAAACTAAAGAACTTTCAGATACTGCTGTAACAGTTATCGGTTATCAATATACTAGTGATGGTGTAAGTACAGTCTATAGAAATTGCCATAATAATAGTTCAGATAAAGAGACATATGAAAAATATTATGGTGATCTTATAAAAGATACGACCTTAGTAGAGGCTGAGCCTTTGATGATAAATAACATCAGCGGCACCGCTTATTTAATAGCAAATAATTTTTCTAATATGTTATCTGACTATAATCAGATATGTGAATTATATGATGACTTTATTACGACAAATGGTTTAGATAAAGTTACTATCGATTCTAGTAAACGCACTTTAAATGCTGGTGGTTCATATACTCAAACAGCTGATAAAACAATAAAGACTGTTTGGGCTAAGGATATATTATCGGTTTCTGAGATCAGTGATAATGGTGATATCAGTATAAAATATGATTCTTTTGGAAATATTACTAAAGAGGACTTCAATAAATTTGTTGATGATATTTACAATGTTTTACAAGATGATGATTTAACTTTTAAGCAATTTTTAAGTAATGAAGGTTTCTTATTCCCAACTAATAATCAATCTTCTTATCTTATTTTAGGTGCTGAAAAAGGTTTAGGTAATTATGATGATTATTATAATAACGGAAGAAAATTCAAAAATTGTGTTGCAGTAACTTGTGTTGATATTAATATGAAGATCTCTGAATTTGTAAAGTCTCATAATTATAATAAAGTATATTATTCTCTTTATTGTGAAAAACATTCTGTCAATTCTAATTGTGGACCTAAGTTTGAAGAAAGATGGTATTTGTTTGAAGGAATAGGAAATAGCGCTTCTGATTATATTAGAAATATTACATATGGCACTCAAGATTTGATAAATTGGAACGCTAGTATTCATAATAGTCCGATAAGATATTATTCGATTACTGATTTATCTAATAATCCAAAAACAGGTACTATTAGTCGAACAAAGCTTTCATTCTAATAGTTATGGATATCATAACTTCCGGTTATTTCTTTTGGATTGTAGGTATTGTTTTTTCACAAATATATTTTCTAATTGATGCTCCTTTTTTTAAAGAAAAGCAGTTATATGCATTTCTTTATGGAATTATTAATTTAATAATTCTTTCTCTTGGAGCAAAACTATTATATATATTTGAAAATTTGGATTTTGTAATTCATTATGGTTTAACTTTTAGCGGTTTTTCGTTATTTGGAGCAATCTTCTTTTTACCATTATCTGCTTTTATTGTATCTCTTATTTTTAAAAAAGATTATCTTAATGTCGCTTCTTTTATTACTATCGCTTCCTTAATTATGCTCGGGTTTTATAGAGTGGATTGCTGGATATCAGGTTGTTGTGGTGGAATTACGATTGATGGTTTTAAAATTCCAACACAGATTATTGAATCTGTTTCTTGTTTATTGATGGCTACATTGTTTATCTTTTTTACTCATTATAAAAAATTATATCAAGGTCAATGCTTTTATCTTTTCTTTTTGATTTATGGACTATTGCGGTTTATTATTGAGTTTTTTAGGGTGAGAACAAATTTATTTTCTATTTTTTCTATATCTCATATTTTTGCTCTTATCTCTATTATTATTGGAATAATTTTAATTATATTAACAAGGAGGTTTTATGCAAAAACTAAGCAATAAGATATTATCTTTTTTCCTTATTTTATTTTCATTAATTTCTTGTAGTAGTACTAGCAGTATGACTTTTAATAATGAATCTTATGCTCTTTTCATTTATATGTGCGGGGGAGATTTAGAAGAAAATGTCGGGGCTGCTAGTGAAGTTATTAATGAAATATTAGCGATAGAAAAAAGTGATAATATTGAGATATATCTTGAAACTGGTGGCGCTAAAACCTGGTCAAATGAAAATATTTCTACTTTAGTTTCCCGATTTAAAGTAGAAAATGAATTAATTTTGCTGGATAGTTATAAAGCAAATATGGGTGAAATGAGCACCTTAAAAGATTTTGTTTCTTTTTCTAAAGATATTAAAGCGGATAAAAAAGTATTATTGTTTTGGGGACATGGTTCAACTTATTCTTTATGTATTGATTCTTTATATGAGGATTATTTAACTTATGAAGAAATACATGAAGCTTTAGAAGATTCATTCTATGATCTTTTAATTTTTAATGCTTGTTATACTTCTAATCTTGACCTTTTAACTTCAGTTTCAACTAGTGCTGATTATGCTATCGCTTCTGAGCATGTTTTTCCTTCTTTAGGTTATAGTTATACTTCAATGATAAATTATTTTATTAATAATAATTCAGAAAGCATAGAGGAGATTGGAGTCAAAATCATTGATGATACTTTAAGAAAATATGAAAATAGTTCTTTAAAAGATACTTTGACTCTATCGCTCATTGATTTAAGTGCTCTTAATGATGTAAGGGAGAGTTTTGATCAATATTTTGCTTCTCTTTTATATAATAGTTCACTCGAAGAATTTACTGATTTTTTAAAGGGAGTAAGTAATACAAATAATGTTGGATCATTTGGTAAAGATATTTTTGATTTATTTAGTGAGACATCCTCAGGTAATTTTTTAAAAAATAAACTTAAAGAGGCTATAGTTCATGAAATACATGGAACAAGATTTGATACTTCAGGTTTATCTATTTTTTATAAGGATGAACTTTTAGCTAATGATATTAACAATTATTCTTCCAGTTGTTTTTATCCAGAATATCTTTCTTTTTTAAAGCATCGTAATGACTTGAAAAATAAGAATTATATAAATATTCTTAATACTTCCCGTGGTGAAGTAGATCAAATAATTAAAGTTACATTAGATGAATTAGCTCCTACTTATGCAGCTATATTTGAATATGTATTTTATGATAATGATAAAAAAGTTATTAAATCAGATAAAGTTTCCTTGAATTCTATTTTTGATGATAGTAGTAAGAATACCATAATTTCTGTAGATAATTCTGCTTTATTTGAATTGACTTTAGGAGATTATCTTTTAAATTATTCAATAACTTCATTTCAAGATGATACTGATCCATATACGGCTAAGATTACATATAAGACTAATGTAGAAGTTAACGATGTTGAAGGTAATTTATATTTTAGTTATGAATATGCTATAGATGATGAGTTAAATGGAGTGTATGAGATAATCGGATTTGTTCCTATATTAGAAGAAAATGAACAATATATGGAGAGCTTAAATTATGGGGATGTAATCAATATTGATAATCACGATATGGTTTATAAAGGTGAAAATATTAAAAGAAGTGAAATTAAAAAGGCAAATTATGTATCAATCAATGTTAATGATATATTCGGAAAGGAGTATAGTTCATCTCTTATTAGGTTAAAATAAGGGTTAGTAGTGATAATAATTCAAATAAAAATGCTAGACGATACAAAAAAAGAAAAAAGTAAGTTATAATTATTTAGTCTATAGGAGGAATGCAGATGGCAAAAACTGATTATAGTAATGAAAAAGAAGAGTTTTCTCCACTATTCTTGCTTTGTTTAATATTCTTAGGATGGTTAGGAATCGATAAATTTGTTTATATTAAATCATTTAAATTAGGTTGGAAGTTTGCTTTAGTTAAACTTTTATATAACCTTATTTTTGTCGGTGTTTTATGGAATATTTTTGATATTATTCAATATTGCCGTCATAAATATCAGTTCGATTTTCGCGAATATTTCCGTTAATAATGATAAAATAAAGATAGGAGGCAAATGTTATGGATGTTAAATTTTACAAAGAGAAAGAGAGTGGTTTGGTTGTATTTTCTTTACTTCCTAAAGAAGGAGATGATAATTATATTGAGTTAAAAGCTAACTCAATAGATGCAGCTACTGAAAAGCATGTTCCTGTTGTTTCAATCGAAGGCAATAAGGTTCATGTTGAAGTCGGAAGTACAATCCATCCGATGACTGTTGAACATCATATAGCTTTTATTGCTTGTGTAACAGATGATGTTGTTCAAGTTAAGTATCTTGAAAAAACAGGTGAACCTAAGGCTGATTTTGAATTAGCAGAGGGTGAAAAAGTAAAGGCTGTTTACGAATATTGTAATCTTCACGGCCTTTGGGTTAAAGAGATCGCTTAAGAGAGGAGAAATCCTCTCTTTTTATTTTAAGAGTTCGATAATATCGATAACTTTAATTTGATAACTATATAAAATATTTAAATTTGTTGAAAGCTGTATAAATTCTTCTTCCTTATCATAAATATCAGTATTGAAAAAGAGGCATATAATATTATCATCATCTTTAATTAAATATGGGTAATCATTATCTATTTCTTGATAAGAATTATCTTCTAAATATTTTTGATAATGATTATTTAACTCCTCATGAGTAAGTTTATAGAAAATAAATTGATCTTTTAAGTCGCAAGATAAAGAATTAAAATCAATTATTCTTTCATCATAAGAAGAGTTTTTATTTAATAAAAGAAGAGTTTTAGCTGAAGATAATATTTTAAATATTTCTACTTGTGAGAAATCTTCTGTATTAAAAATTATTGCTAAATCAAAAATATCTTTGTTTAATAAATATAAATCATCTGGAGTGAATAGATAAAGAGCACTATTTTCATTGGTATAGGTATAATAACAAAGATTATTGATCACTATATCTTTAATATTTAAAATCATATTTTTATAGTTTTCTTCTGCCTGATTAAACTCTTTTTCAATCTCTTCAAAGTTTTCATCAGCATTATCTTTAATGGATAAGATTAGCGACTTTAAATAAGTTACTTTATAATCTTGATATTTTATATTGAAGTTTTGGAATCTTCTTAAAGCTAATTGTAAAGTAAATGAAGTCTTTTTTAATTCAGTTTTAAAATCAGCATAATTAGAGAATAGTTGATAGTCTCCACGAGTTTTATTTTGGAAGTAAGTTAAAAGTTCATTTATATTACTAGTAAAGAAAGGATAGTTATCATCTAAGAAATAACCGATAAAAGTGTTTATTTTTGTTTTTAAAGAAAGATAAAGTTTATTTATTATCCGATAATCAGAAATCCTTTTAGCTAAAACTTCTGGTTTATCTAAACAAGCAGAAATAAGAGGATTATTTAAAGAGAATTCAGGATTCTTTTCTTTATATTGTTTAAAACGATTGTAATTATTAATTTGATTTTCAATGTTTTGAATATCTTTTAATGATTCGATACCTCTTTCATTTTGATAGAAAGAAGCAGGTAATAAGGAAATAATTTCTTGATTTTGTTCTACATAGAGCTTTAATAAACGCATGATTGTCGAAAATTTATTTTTTTCTTTTTTGCTTTTATCTATATATAAGTTTTCGATATGTTTTTTAATCTTTCTTTTTTGTAAAAAAGTAGCAGAGTTATATTTTTCAACAATATCATTAATGTTATCATTATAGATATTTGAGTCTAATATATTATTAATTAATAAAATAATGGAAGAGATAGATTGATATAACTTTTTTAATGAATTTAAATCAATATCTTTAGTGTCGTATTCTTTAGTTATATTTGGAATTGTTTCTAATAGATATAATTCTTCACCGTATTTTTCAAAAGAAGAAAAAGAAGAAATGGGATTATTGTATAGATCTAAAATATTTTTTTTTGAAAGGATTTCTTTGAATTGTTGAATGTCAGAAATTATTTGTGAAATTAAAGAGTGGATAATGTTGTAATTTTCTTTTTTATCAGAGCAGCTCAAGCCATAATAAACATGATCTTTTAATTTAGTATTAAATAAAGTTGGAAAAGAAGAAAGTTTATTTAAAAATACTAGATCTACTTCATAATCTTCTTCAGAATAATTAGAAGTATTTAATGTAAAAATTTTATTTTTACTTTCTGATATCTCTTTTATTTCATCCTTATTTAAAGAAGAATAGATTACTTTTAATAAATAATAAATATTTTCTTTCTTTTTTATATAAGAAAGAAGAGTATCTTTTGCTTCATTATAACGATGGTCAAAATCTATTGTCTTTTCTTGTTTAGATTTAGGAAATGAAGAGAATAAAAAATCATTTTCAGTAAAAGAAGTTAATTTTTCACTTTTATCATCACTTATAAAAACAGCTATATTTTTATTATTTTTTAGATTTTCAAAAGCGAGATTAATTAATATATTTATAATATCTTTTTCATTACTATATTTTAAAGATACTATTTTTTCTTCTTCTAATAGAGAAAGAATATTAATAATAAAGTTATCATTTTTTTGAATATGAGTTTTATTAGGAGAATATAAATTTTGATATTTAGCAGGCAAAGAAAAAAGAGTATTATTTTTTAAGATAGGATATAAAGAATTGATAATAATATCTTCTTCATTAAAGAAAGAGTAAGCAAAAATAAGAGAGTAGTGTTCTTTCTCATCTTTTAAATTGATCATTGAAGATAAAGAAAAGACAAAAGAAGAGAGGTCATCTAATCGTGATATATCAGTTAAATCGATATTTATTTCTTTAAGTTTATCGATAGCTAATGAATTAAGTAAAACTTTTTTAGTAGAAATAAAAGAAGAGATCAAATCATCTTTTTTCTCTTTAATAATAGAAATGAAGAAGATAGGATAGGCAACATCAATTTCATTCTCGACTAATAAAACAGGAGCAAAATATTCTTTGATGGTGCCACTATAAGTTAACGGAGAACCAATAAAAAAACTCTCTAAAGAGTTTTTTGAAATAATAGAAAGGGTGCTGGCGTGTAAAATCTTTAAAGAGGAATTATATTTATTTGATAAAAAAGAAAAACTTAAATTTTGTGACATCGTTTAGAACATTAAAGAGAAGGGATAATAAAAAATCCGCAATTAAAGCGGATTATTTATTCTTTTTAGCTTCGCTATCTTGAACTTTTTTGTTGAACTTTGCAACACGACCAGTGTCAGCAGTGAAAGTTAACTTACCTGTATAGAAGCTGTGGCAATTAGAACAAGTATCAACTTTAATTTCTTTTAAAGTAGAACCAGTTTCAAAGGTGTTACCACAAGTCATGCAGGTGACTTTAGCGCGATGATATTCAGGGTGAATGTCCTTCTTCATTTTAAGCCTCCTATTAATTCTAAAAAAACATCATTTTAATAAATGAGCATTCAATACTATATCTTATTTAGCATTTTTATTCAAGTTATTTTTAATAAAAGGACTAATAACTCAAATATAAGTAGAGATAAGGAAAATAATAGGCATGAAGTTATTTAAAAGAAAAAATGATGTAAAGAAAGCATCTTATTTATGTTACAATAAAAATAGAAGTGAGGAAAGTATGAAATATAAAGCAAAAATAGCACTTATTTATGACTTTGATAAGACTCTTTGCACTACCGATATGCAGAACTATTCATTCATACCGGCTTTGAACATTAAACCTCAAGAATTTTGGGAGCAGTGTAACGAATTTTCGAAGAAAGAACATATGGAGTCGCTTTTAGTCTATATGTATTTAATGATTAAGTATTCGAAAGAAAAGAATTTACCTATTAATAGAGAAGCTTTTGTCAACATGGGTAAAAATATCCAATTTTTCCCAGGGGTAAAAGAATGGTTTAATAATATAAATGAATATGGTAAATCATTAAATGTTGATATTGAACATTATGTTATCTCGTCAGGTAATAAAGAAATAATTGAAGGCTCTGATGTTTTTAAATATTTCAAAGAAGTTTTTGCTTGTGAATTTCTTTATGAAAACGATGTTGCTATATGGCCTAAAAATGTCATAAACTATACAACAAAAACACAATATCTTTTCCGTATTAACAAAGGTGTATTTGATATTGCAGACAATGATAAAGTTAATTCTTTTGTTCCTGAATCTGAGAGAATGATTCCTTTTAGGAATATGATTTATATCGCAGATGGATTAACCGATGTTCCTTGTATGAAATTAGTAAGAGAAAAGGGTGGATTTTCTATTGCTGTTTATAGCAAGAAGAAACTTACAGCTAGTCAGCTTTTTGCAGATAATCGTGTCGATTATATTGCAGCAGCTGATTATACAGAAAATAGCACTCTTACTAAAATTGTTAAAATGATAATTCAACACATTCAAATTAAAGATGATCTTGTACGCTTACATAATAAACAAGCAAAAGATATCATTAATTAATAAGTGATAGAGCTAATTTATAAACATCGCTTTTTTTAATATTTTCTTGTTCAGCGATTTTTTTAGATAAATCTTTTACTGAAGAACCATTTTTTAGTTCTTCCCTGATAAGTTCAATTAGTTCTGCTTCTGAAAGTTGTTTTTTTTCTAGAACACCTTCAACTAAAATTACACATTCTCCTTTAAGTTCTTCAATCTTTTCTAATTCTTCTAAAGTTCCGATTAAAGATTCCTCATATAATTTAGTTATTTCTCTTACAATAGCAGCTTTTCTATCTTTACCATATATTTCTTTCATATAAGAGATAGTTTTTGAAATTCTTTTTGGAGATTCATAAAAGATAGCTGTTTTACTATCATCTTTTATTTTGTTTAACATCTCTTTTATTGCACCTGATTTTGTTGGTAAAAATCCATAGAAAGCAAAATCAGCACTATTTAAACCTGATATTGCTAAAGCGGATAAAGATGCCGAAGGCCCTGGAATAATTGAAACGCTGACTCCGGCTTTATAAGCTTCGCTAACTAAAATATTGCCAGGATCAGAAATGCAAGGCATACCAGCATCAGAACAATAAGCTAGTTTAAGATTATCTTTTTTTACTTTTTCAATAAGAGCAATGCAATTTTTTCTCTCTGTTTGGGCATATAAAGAGACGAGCGGTTTAGATTCGATATTATAGTGTTTTAGTAGTTTCATAGTAACCCGAGTATCTTCACAAGCAATAATATCGCAAGATTTTAAATAGTTTAAAGCTCGGATAGTTATATCTTCAAGATTACCGATAGGCGTACTTACTAATGTTATTAAAGGCTTATCTTTTTTTAGATAAGGATTATTTATTATCATCTTCTTTTTTTACTACTCCTTTGATGGAGAGAACTTCTTTATCAGCAATTTGGGAGACAGGGATAAAACCAGAGTCTTTTTTGCTCTTGTTTTGATATGTATGAGTATAATAACGATTATTTTTATTAGTGGGTTTATTTTTAGTCTTTTTCTCTTTAGCGTTCTTAATATCTTCAATATGTTTTTCTTCAAATATTTTTATTTTATTGATACGATTATTAGTTTCATTTAAACCAAAACCAGAAAGATCAACCCCAGAATTTATATCTTTAAAGACTACTTCTTCAACCTTTTCTAAACCGTTTTTAACTCTTTCTAATTGTTCTTTAGTGAAATATTCATAGTTGCTGCCATTATAAAGAGTGATAGTATCATTAAGTATGTTGATTGAAGAAACTTCATAGGTCGAATTCTTATAAGTGATCTTCTCGCCAATCTTAGGATAAAGAGGACGAATTTCAGTATAAGTTTCATCTTCATATTTTAAACAGCACATGAGTTTACCGCATTGACCGGATAATTTAGGTATATTGATAACTAATAATTGATTTTTAGCCATTGCGATAGATATGCCATCGAAAGATTTTAAAAAGACAGAACAGCAAATAGGTAGGCCACAAAGACCAATACCTCCAACTAGACGCGCTTTATCTCTTGGTCCAATTTGTCTAAGCTCAATACGAAGATGGAATATACCATTTAATATTTTGACTAATTCTCTAAAATCGATACGACCATCAGCGATAAAAGTGATTAACACTTTGCTATCTTCAACATCAAGATAAGATTTTAAAACTTTCATATCTAAAGATAACAGATCTGCTTCTTGTTGAGTCATCCTTGAAATTTCAATCTCTTTATCTTTGTTTTCTTCTGCAAATCTTTGATCTTGAAAAGTTGCCATTCTTAATACAGGTGGATAGAGTGTTTCAAAGTCAGGATTATTTAATTCTTTTTCAGTGGGTTTTCTAATCTTTGAAACTTTTCCGATGTAATTTCCATGAGGGGTATTACAAACAACTAAAGAACCGATTTCAACATCTTTATTTGTTTGGTAATAACATAAACCTGTAAAATCAAATGAGATTCCAATTAATGAAGTAGCCATATTAATAGTCCTTATCTAAAGTTAATAAAAAGCGGCTGAGAGTTGAAGTGGGATTTAAATTTAAAGATTTCAAATTTATTGCTTCTTTCAATATCTTTTCACCGTCTATGACCAAATTTTCCTTCCTTTTTAAAAAAGAAAGAACTTCTTCAGCTGGTCCTTTTATATCTGTTTTATTATTTAATGCTAATGAAAAAATAACATCTAAAGACAGATATATCCAATTATAACATTTATTATCTTTAATTTGTGTGGTATCTTTCAATAAATTATATGTGGCGAGAGATATATTATGTGTTAGATTAGTTAAAAAGTTTTCTACTACTTCGCTTGCTAATAAGAATGTTTTATCTTCTTTTAAATTTTCTTCTAATTCAAAAGGAAAAGCAAAAAGAAAAGAGGCGATATAACTAGTAAAAGCGGTGAGATTATAATTTTTATCTTTTTCATCTTTATAGTTATAGTCTAAATATTGTTGATAATTATTTGTTTTTGAAGGTGTTAAATTTAAAGTGATACAGCGAGATAAAATAGTTTTTAAAACTTTTTCTGGATTATACGTGGTTAAAAATACTACTTGTTCTTCTTTAGGTTCTTCTAAGAATTTTAAAAGTGTATTTGAAGCCTCATCAGTCATATTTTCCACTTTATGAATAACTAAAGAAAGAATATGTCCTTTTTCAACAGCAGAAAGAGAATATTTTTTTAAGATGTTTTGAATCTGTTCTTTTTTAATTGTTTCTTTATCACCATCAATAAAAGTAAAATCCGGGTGAATTCCTTTTAAAAATCTTTGACAAGAAGGACAGTTGTTACATGCTAAAAAATCCTGTTTACAGTTTAGTGATTGAGCTAAATAAAAAGCTATTTCTTTTAAAGGAGATATTTTATCTCCATATAAAAGATAAGTATGAGCAAGCCTATCTTTTTTTCGTGAGTTGATAAATAACTTTGCTATTTTTGGTTCAGTCTTAAGTAATGTCTCTTTATCCATTGTTTATAAGATTTAAAATGATAGAAAGAATCTCTTCCTTTTCTTCTTCTATTGTTTTATGAGCATCAATAATTTTAAAAGTGCGGTTTTGATATTTATCGATGATCTTTTTATATCCTTCATATACTTTCTTATGAAAATCTAATTTTTCTAAGTCTAATCTATTAATTTCTCTATTTTTGTTTTTGGAGATTCGGTTTAATCCTTCTTCAGCACTTAAATCAAAGAAGAAAGTTACATCAGGCAATTGATTATCTGTAGCAAAAAGATTGATACTATAAACCTCTTCAATTCCGATACCGCGCGCATATCCTTGATAAGCTAGAGAGGAATCTAAATAGCGATCACATAATATAATTTTTCCTTCTTTTAGAGCAGGTAAGATTATTTCTATTAAATGTTGTCTTCTTGAAGCAGCATAAAGAAGAGCTTCTGTACGAATATCCATTTCGGTGTTTTTTCTATCGAGGATAATATTTCTAATCTCTTCAGCAATTTTACTTCCACCAGGTTCTCTTGTTAAAAGACAAGAAATATTTCTTTTTAATAATTCCTCATATACTTCTTTGATAACTGTTGTTTTTCCACAGCCATCACAACCCTCAAAGGTTAAAAATAAGCCTTTATTCATCTTTAACTCCTTTAATAAATATTCTATCTTTTATTGAACGAGAAATCGTCATATTATCTATATACTCTAAATTAGTTCCTAAAGGGATGCCAGAAGCTAAGCGTGAGATGTTAAGAGAAGAATCTTTGAACATATTAGTTATATATAAAGAAGTAGTTTCTCCTTCGATATTAGTAGGTAAAGCTAATATTATTTCTCGACAATTATTTTGGGTGATGTATTTTTCTAACTTATCAAGTCCAATATCTTGAGCAGTAATATTTTTTAAAGGAGAGATCGTTCCTTTTAAAATGAAATATAAACCATTATATTCTTCTGTATTATCAATAGTTAAGACATCTTTAGAGCTTGAGACGATCATAACAGAAGAATGTTCTCTCTTTGGATCATTACATATAGGACATTCGCCTTCGTAGAAAAAACCACATTTATCACATATTTTTACTTCATCATTGCACTTAATAAAAGAGGAGATGAAGTCATCTCTCTCTTCTTTAGATAATTGTAAAGTAGCATAGGCTAATCTTTCAGCAGTTTTACTGCCGATACCGGGTAAAGTTTTATAGCAGCGAATAAGATCGTCTATTGTTTTAATATTCTTCATTTTGTTTCTGTTGCATCATTATAATTTCTTTTTGCAACTCATTTTGTAATTCTTGTTGCTCATTATTTATTGCTGTATTGAGATTAGATAAACACTTAATAAAAGCTATTTCTAATTCTCCTTTACCAGCAGTCTCATAAAAAGACTGATCAATATGAATTTCAACTATATCGTGATTACCTTTCATTGTAATAGTTACGCCTTGAACGCGTCCTTGATAATTTTTATTTAAAAGGTTGTTAGAGCGTTCTTGAAACTCTTTAGCTTTATTTTGAAGCATTAAAAGGTCGACAGCTTGTTTTGATTTTTTAATGTTTTCATCTTCAGCCATATTATTTCCTCCTTAATCATCTATTTTAAGTGAATTGAAGAATTCAGTAGAAGCTAATAAATTCTTTTCTTTGCCAAAGTAAATATTTGGTTTTAATGGTTGAGTAGATTTATCAGCAGATTTAAACATGTTATATGCTTCTTTAAATTCAGTATCAGTGATAACAAGAATATTGTATTCTTTATTAAAGATAGTATTTGCAATCTTCTTTAATTTAGGTTGAACATCTATTTCTTGGAGTAATTGTGAATCTTGTAGATATTTAGTGGAAACTATAAGAATATCAAAACCAACACAGCGCAAAACAGAAGAAGCTAATGCTTTAGCTTCGATAGTAAGAGATTTATCTTCAATAGATAAAATTTCTTCCCATTTTGAAGAGATGCTTTTTCTTTCTTCTTTTCGATTTTGACCATCTAGCATCAAATCTACTATATCATTTAAAGTATATTTGATATATTCTTTCTTCTCTTCTTTTTTATTTTCTTCGGGGATTATTTTAATATCATCTGCAATAACTTTTATAGGAGTTGAAGTCAATTCCTTCTTTTTGTTTTCAAAGAAAGATAGTAAAGTTAATTCAAGGATAGAGAGAGGATTATCAGAATTTCGATATTCTTTTCTCATCTCAGTTAATCTAGTTATATTATTTTTAGCATTTTCAAGAGAAACATTAAGATTGGTTATATCATCTACAGTTATTTTTTCAAGCAAAGAAACATTTTTTGTTATATTATAGATAATTATATCTTTATATATGGCAGTCATATCATCATGCAAGAATAATAGATTAGCTCCCTGTTGATATTTATCTCTTATTAACTTTAAGCAATCATCAGCATCATTATTAGATATATCTTTAATAATTTTAATTTCATCCTCTTTGGACATAATTCCAAAAAGAGTATATACATCTTTAGCTTCTATCTTTTTATCACAATAAGAAACGAGTTGATCTAATAATGATAACGAATCTCTAACCCCACCATCTGATAAACTAGCAACCATTTTTAAGGCTTCATCTTCATATTCAATATTTTCAGATTTTAAGATGTTTTTCATATTCTCAATAAGTTCGTCTTTTCTTATTTTTGAAAAATCAAAACGTTGAACGCGAGAAAGGATAGTCGGAATAATCTTTTGGGGTTCAGTTGTACAGAGGATAAAAATAACAAAAGAAGGTGGCTCTTCTAAAGTTTTTAGTAGAGCATTAAAAGCGGAATTTGACATATTATGTACTTCATCAATAATATAGATTTTATAATCTGACATAATAGGTTGATAAGAGACGTTTTCAATCAATGAACGTACACTATCTACAGTAGAATTTGAAGCAGCATCTATTTCTATAACATCAGGATGATCACCTTTAGCTATCGCTTTACAAGAAGGACAATCTAAGCATTGATGACCTAAACCTTCCTTGCAGTTTAAAGCTTTAGCAAAAAGACGAGCCATTGTTGTTTTACCTGTGCCTCTTGGGCCACAGAAAAGATAAGCGTGAGCAATTTTATTTTCTACTATCGCATTTTTTAAGGTTTGAACGATAGCTTTTTGTCCAACCACTTGCTCAAAGGTTTGCGGACGATATTTGTTATATAAAGCTTGATAAGCCAAAATCTTTTCCTCTCTTATTTAATTATACTCAAAAGCTTTCTTATTTTATAAATAAAAGCTATTTTTTGCGAATAATAAATCTATTATTTATACGGATGAAAATAAAAGAATCAAAGCTTTTCTTTAGATAAAAAAAGAAAGAATAAAAATAATTAATAATCACATTTATTTCAGCGTTTAAAAACATACTACTTCATCTTTAATAAATTACTTGCATTCTAATATTTAATTCATTCAAATGAATAATTTTTATTATCTAATGTATTTAAATTTACTAATTTTGTAATTCTAAAATCACTTTAAAAGTTAATTCTTAGATTACAATCCTAGTAGTTTTAATATCAATAACGAAAGAGAACACATCAAAAATAACGATATTATCTTTCTTATAAACATCATTTTGGTTCATATCTGCTTTTTATTATTTTAACGATATTCTATTATTGATAAATCATTATATATATTCCTTACTTAATAGATTGAGATAGTTAAAATAAGATATAACATGATATATTTTTTCAAAAAAGTAAAGATAATTTAGTGATAATTTATAATAAAAATTAATCTAATGAATATTATTTCTGCCGTATTGACAAGAACAAATTTGAGTTATAATATTTAGGTAAAAGAGGAGAAATAAAATGAAAAAATTTCCTTTTTTTATAAGAATTAGATATTTAGATAATGGTTATATCTATTTATCTTTAGTGCAATTTAGAAATAAAAAAGTTCTCCAACTTGGTGAAAATACTTTCACAATAAATTTATCTTGTTAATTATGACTGAATTTTTAAAGTTTCAAAATCTTTCTATTCAGAAAAATAATCGATACATCTTCAAAGATTTAAATTTTGAATTACCCTCAATAGGGTTAGTTTATTTGCATGGTGAAAATGGTGCAGGTAAAACTACTTTGTTAAATATCATCGCTGGTATAGATACTAGCTATGAAGGAAAAATATATTTTGAAGGAAAAGAAATAACAAAAGAAAAATCATCTGAATTTTTTGAAAGATATATATCATATCTACCTCAAGATCCTTTGATTTTTGATGATATGAGCGTTCTTGATAACATTCTTATATCTTGTGGAAAAAGACAGATGAATGAAGCCCTTGAGGTCTTAAAATATTTTAAATTAGATAAGATTAAGGATTCTTTAGCTCAAGATATATCTGTGGGTGAAAAACAACGAATTGCTTTCAGTAGGTTGTTTATAAATCCAAATCACATTATTTTACTTGATGAATCTTATTCTCAACTTGATGATGAGAATAAAACTTTATTTTTAAACTATATCAAACTATTAAAGGATAATCATCTTATCATCTTTGTTTCCCATACAAAAGATGATATTGATTTTGATATATCTTTAACATTAGAGAATAAATCCTTAAAAGTTGAAAAGTACAATGTTATAGATAATGTAAATCTTCAAAAACAACATGGAAATAAAACTCAACACGGTTTAAAAAGATTATTTTTGAGAAATAAGATGATATATTTATCCACACTTATAATATCAATCTTATTCTTCTCTTTTTCAATCTTTGCTGGAAGTTATTTTTACTATTTAAATGGTGATGAAAATTTAGATAGAATAACTCAAATATCTTATAATAATTATATTAACACTGCTCCTTCTTTTATTTTAGCAAGAGAAAATGTAGATTATTTTGATAATAATACTGTTTTTGGTTTAGTATCTAGTAATTTAGCAAATTTTGACGGCAATTCTGTTCAGCCTGGAAGTTACTTACAGGGTATTTTTACTCCTCTATCCTCTTTTGAAAACTCTAGGCTTAATCTTTTATATGGAAGATACCCGATGAATGAAAACGAATATTTACTTTCATCTTGTCACTTAGATTATTATTCTAATCTTTATAACATCTCTGAAGAGGAAGCTTTTTCTGAACTACAAAATGAGCCATTAAATCAGATTTCTTTTGATGCTAAAGTAGTAGGAATTTATGAAGGAGTAGTCAACGATAATTATCAGTTTCGAAAAGAAAGTCGGGTAACGACTCATCCACTATTAACAATCTCTTACTCTTTTATGCAAGAGGGCGTTTTTACTCTCTCAAATAATTATGAAATGATTATAGTAGAAAATACTGAGAACAATCGAAAAAATATAACAATAGATGATGTCTCGTATTATATTGAAGGGGAAATAGTTACTCCATATATCAATTTGAATAGTGAAGGTGAAGGTCAATTTAAAGATTTTTTAGAAACTAGTCGAAATTTTTTCGGCTATATGGCACTAACTTTGATTTTGATTGTAATAATTCAAACGATTATTGCTCTCTCTTATCTTGTAAAAAATAGACGATATTATATGTTGTTAAGAGTCGGTGGTTTTAAAAGGAAGACACTTATAAAACAGGAACTTCTCATTTATTCAATACCACTATTACTTTCTCTTATCACATCTTCTATTCTTAGTGTTATCGCTATAAGTATTACTCAATCAATGTGTATCTCTTTTACAAGAGAGATGATTAACACTATCTATATCGCTTTTTATTATCTACCTCTTTTATATGTTATTTTTTCAGTCCTCTTTTCAATAGTCTTCTTTTTCGTTCTTTTATACTTTGCTATCATCCCTAAGAGTTTGGGAAAACAGATAAATAATTTAAAAAATAGAACATGATTAAACTTGATAATATCACTAAAAGTTATAATAATCGTACAATCATTCATTCTTTATATTGTGAAATAAAGAGCGGTCTTAATATTTTAAAAGGTGAATCAGGTTGTGGGAAAAGCACTCTTTTAGACATTATTAGAGGTTATACTTTTCCAGATGAAGGAAAAGTAATTATAGATGGTGTTGATCTTTATTCTCTTAAAGATAAAGAAAGATATGATTTTATTTTTGATAATTTTTCTTATGCTGGACAAAAACCAAGCCTTATTTATGAAGAGAGTTTAAAATCAAATCTTCTTCTTGCTTCTATATATGATCAACAAAATTTAGATAAATATGCAGGCAAATTTAAATTTGTGAACTTTATTGATACTAAGATCAATGAACTAAGCGGAGGAGAAAGAGCCAAGGCAGAGATTATTTTTGCTTTGCTAAAAGATGTTAAATATTACTTTTTTGATGAGACGTTTGCCTCTCTTGACAAAGATAGTCGTCAAATCTTATGTGATATAATTTGTGATTTAGCAAAAGAAAAAACTGTTTTTCTTATCAATCACGATATCGATATAACTTTTGTTGATGTAAGTGGTGAAATTATATTTGGTGATGAGATTGTTTTTAATAAAATAAAAGATAGTGATGATAAAAAAGGACCTATAAAGATTGAAAGAACGAGAAAAAATCTCTTTGCTTTTATTCATTCTTTTCTTTCTTATTCATATTTTGATAGTGTATTTCAAGGGATATTAATTGCTATTGTTTTGCTTGTTTTCTCTTTTGGTATGTCAAATATCAATACGAATTCTTTTACTGAAAATAAGTTAGTTTCTTTAAAAGTTGATCCATTCAATTATCAAAGAGTAATCGTCAGTCAAGAAGAAACAATTCCTTATTCTATTTTTACTAAAAGAGATTTTGAAATCTATGTTTTAAATAAGAATGAAGTGAACTATTATATTACTAATTGTTTAGATGATGAAAAGGCTTATTATTATTCAAGTGAAGATCTCTCAGTACTTTATACAAGTGAAAAAGAGGAAATCCATCTTGAAAAATTGACTGATACTGCTCTTATTCCTAATGTCTATAATTTTCAAAAGATTGTTGATGGATATAGTAGAGATAGTATAATCTTTCTTCCTTCAGATACTATTGATTCGTTATTAAAAAATGAGCATGAATTGACATTTTATACAAAAGATAACACTAGGTTAGAGCTGAGCTATGCCCCTCTTTTATTATCTGGTTCACATATAAACTATGGATCAAATATTATATCTGATCATACTGATTTAATTATAAATGATGAGGAAGGATATTATTTCTCAGTAGGTGGAATAAAAGCAAATACTGAAATAGAAATAATTGATTCAAGTGGCTATTTAGTTACATCGATTACAACAACCACAGATGGTGAAAGCGGGATAATAATGAGTGTTGATACTTATAAAGAGTTTATATTACATGTTATCGGTAATAAGTTCTATCCCGTTTATAATAGAAATATACTCTCTCAAGGAGATGTTTTAAATTATTTTAGTCCTATCGATACTATCTATCAAAAAGATAATGATAATGAGACTGGAATAACCTATATTGTCGTTTCTTCTGTTTTGTTTTTAGCTTCTATTCTTTATATTTTTCTTTCAAATTCCTCAAGAAAAAATCACGCTAGACGTTTGAAATCAGCCTCGTATTCTTTTGGATTTAATAGTAAAAAACTTTTGCTAAGTAAGACTATAGCAAGCACTATTATCAGTATAATTCCTATTATACTTGCGTTTTTACTATATTTAGTTCTTTTTATTCCTCTTGGAAATAATAATCTTGTATTAAAAGATAATCCTATGGCTGATTTAAATAAGCCTTATGCACAAATAGATAATCCTTATTATGATAATATCAAACCATTACAATTTCTTCATTTTGAGCCATTATATTTGCTCATGTTTATCTATATATTACTATATATACTAATTACGGTTTATCTTAATAAACGAAATATGAAATTGAAGTGAGTTTTTAAGCTTTTCTTTAGATAAAAAAGAAAAGAATAAAAATAATTAATAATCACATTTATTTCAGCGTTTAAAAAGCATATAATTTTATTATGAATATATTATTTTTTCTTATTCCTAAAAGTAAAGTAGCGTATGTTGAGGATGATTTTACTCTGAGACAAGTGATGGAGAAGCTTTATTATCATCAATATACGGCTATTCCTTTATTAGATAAGAAAGGGAGATATGTTGAGACTATTGCAGAAGGTGATATTCTTTCTTTTTTAAGAGAACATAATAATCTTTGTTTTAAAGATGCAGAGAATGTCCCTATTTTAGATTTAAAAGTTAAAAGAGATATTAAACCAATAAAATCGACAGCAAGAATGGAAGATTTATATAACTTGGTTTTAAACCAAAACTTTGTTCCTGTCATCGATGATTTAGGTATTTTTATTGGGATTGTGACAAGAAATGCCATTATGAAATATATGATTATGGCAAAATAAGGGGAGATTATGGAAAAATATATCTTTGTAACAGGCGGTGTTGTCTCTGGATTAGGAAAAGGGATTACTGCCGCTTCTTTAGGTCGTTTATTAAAAGCTCGTGGCTATAAAGTTACTATGCAAAAATTTGATCCTTATCTTAATGTTGATCCCGGAACTATGTCTCCTATTCAGCATGGTGAAGTTTTTGTGACTGATGATGGAACAGAGACTGATCTTGATTTAGGTCATTATGAAAGATTTATTGATGAATCTTTAAATAAAAACTCTAATATCACAACAGGTAAAATTTATGAGGAAGTTTTAGCTAAAGAGAGACATGGTGATTATGGAGGAGGAACAGTCCAAGTTATCCCTCATGTTACTAATACTATTAAAAGTAAATTTCATCGAGATTATAAAGTAGATGAAACAGGTATAACTATTGTTGAAATAGGTGGAACAATTGGAGATATTGAATCACAGCCTTTTTTTGAAGCGATCCGTCAATTTAAACATGAGATAGGTCCAGAAAATTGCTGTATTATTATGGTATCTTTAATCCCTTATTTACGAGCAAGTCAAGAGCTTAAGACTAAACCGACTCAGATGGCTGTTAAAACCTTGCAATCGTTAGGTTTACAACCAGATATTATTGTTTGTCGTTCTGAAAAAGAGATCCCGCAATATTTAATTGATAAAATTTCTCTTTTTTGTAATGTAACTCCTGATCATGTTTTACCTAATCTTGATGTTGAAACTGTTTATGAACTTCCTTTAAAACTTGATGAAGAGAAGTTTGCTCAAGCGGTTGGAGATACTCTCCATCTTCCTATGTTAGAACCTGATTTAACTGATTGGAAAGAGATGGTTCGAAAGATTAAAGAAGCTAAAGACGTAGTCAATATTGCTTTAGTTGGTAAATATACGGCCTTACATGATGCTTATCTTTCAGTTTCTGAAGCTTTAAAAGCTGCGGGTTATTCTTTAGATTATAAAGTTGTTATCAAATGGATTGAAGCAGAAACCATTAAAGGTGATGTAAAAGAGATATTTAATGATGTCGATGGTATTATTGTTCCAGGTGGATTTGGTAATCGCGGTATCGAAGAAATGATACTAGCAATTAAATATGCTCGTGAGAATAAGATTCCTTTTTTAGGAATATGCTTAGGTATGCAATTATCGATAATTGAATATGCGAGAGATGTTTTAGGTTATCGAGATGCTAATTCAACTGAGTTTGATCCTGCGACAATTCATCCTGTTATTCATCTTATGGAAGAGCAGAACAACATTGTAAATCTGGGTGGAACTATGCGTTTAGGTTCTTATCCTTGTGTCTTAGATACAGATTCAAAAACGTATTCTTTATATGGCGTGAAAGAAATATTTGAAAGGCATCGTCATCGTTATGAGGTTAATAATGATTATCGCAAATTATTAAAAGATAAAGGATTAACACCTGTAGGTTTTTCACCTGATAATAGAATCGTCGAGATGGTTGAACTTCCTTCTCATCCCTTTTTTATAGGAACTCAAGCGCATCCTGAATTTAAATCTCGTCCTGATAGACCACATCCTTTATTTAAAGGATTTGTTTCAGCTTCAATTGAACATCTAAAGAATAAAAGATAAAAGCTTTTTATAATATAAAGAATAAAGATCTTCTTTATCAGTTAAACTTTGAAGGATATCTATACCAACTTGATTATACTGATAAGGAAGATTTTCTTTTTTCAGGCAATCTAATAGATAAGGTGACATTTTTTTAAAGATATGTTCATCATCAGTGAAATTTTTAATTTCTTCATAAGCTTTTAAATCACGGGTGAAAAAATATTCTTCTAAAAAAAGCAAGTAATAAGAGTAATCTTGAGGAAGGATCAAATTAGAAAAAGCTTCAATAATCTCTTCTTTTTTTATTTGTTCATTATGTTTTGACTTATTTATTAAAGAGAGAAATAGAAGAGGTGCATGTTTTGGGGCATAAAACAAGGCTTTATCTAAGTTATTTTCATAACCTTTTATATTTTGACCAAGATAAAGAAGATAAGAGATATTTATATAAAAAGGATGTTTATCTTGATGGTATAAATTTTCTTCTGCTTTAAAATAAGGACAATAAAAATCTTTATTTGTTAAATTTCTCATTTGATCGAAAGTTTGGAAGGAGATATAAAGTAAATTCTCATAATTCTTTTTTTTCTGTTCTTCTTCTTTGATTGTATCTAGCATTCTTAGGCGAGTAAAGAGAAGAGATAATGATAAGTGTTCGATAATTAAATCATCTTTTTCATCGACATTAGGAAAATGAATAGATAAAAAAGAATAGACGTGATAATAAAGAGAATCATCTTTGTGAGAAAAAGGAAGCATCGAAAGGATATCTTCTCTTTCACTGAGAGATAGAGAAGAATAGGACGAAAGGTATTTTGTAAAAAAACGTTTAAGTTTAGTATTTATCATGTTTATTTATATTTGATTTATATAGCCTATAATTTTAAAAAAGGGGCTTTTTGTTAGCCCCTTAATTTTGATTGATAACTCCGTAAGTAAGGAAAGATAATACTCTATCGAAAGTTAAATTATCCTTGCCGACAAAGATTAGACGATCTCCTACATGTAGTGTGAAGTCAGGACCAACTGATTGGCGAGTAATATTGTCGTTACCGATGACAGCGACTATTGTTGCTTCAGTGTAGTTCCAGAAGAAGACTTCACCGATAGTTTTTCCATCTATCCAAGAACCTTCAGGAATCTCAGCTTCAGAGAACTTAACTGCTTCTGTTGTTTGATAAGTGAAGGAATCCTTCATATCATCGATAGCAGTTATTATCTTTTGTTGTAATTCTTTTTGTTGGTTAAGAAGGTTTTCAAGATTAGCATATTTATCTTTGATTTGAGTTTCTGCTTTCCATTTATTAGCAAAAGCTTGAGCATGAAGAGCAGATTCAATAAAGACGCCGACACCTCTCTTAGAAGAAACAACTTTTTCTTTTTCAAGTATATTTAAGGCTTTACGAACGGTTTCAGGAGAAACGCCATAAGAAGCACCTAAGATAGAACGACCTTTTAAAAGTGTTCCTTCAGGATATTCTCCAGTTAAAATCTTTCCACAGACATCTTGAGCAATCTTGATATATCTTGGTGTAGATCTTTCTTTTGCCATTATTTTTTCCTCCGTTACTTATATTTATTAAACTATATTTCAGCA
Source organism: uncultured Bacilli bacterium (assembly GCA_944349335.1). Classification (GTDB taxonomy): domain Bacteria; phylum Bacillota_I; class Bacilli_A; order RFN20; family CAG-288; genus Enterosoma. The sequence goes on along the minus strand of CALVMW010000001.1, from coordinate 635,196 downwards.
TGAAATTACAAGATTTTTTTAAAAAACGATTTTACTTTTATTTAAAGTTGTTTTTTATTTGATTATATCTGTTCCCATGTAAGGACGTAAAACTTCAGGAACAGTGATAGAACCATCTTCATTCTGATAATTTTCTAAGACAGCTGCAACAGTTCTTCCGACAGCTAAGCCGGAACCATTTAACATATGAACATATTCTGTTTTACTATCTTTATTTCTCTTAAAGCGGATATTCATACGTCTAGCTTGATAATCTGTATCATTTGAACATGAAGAAATTTCTTTATAGACATTAGTTGTTGGAACAAATAATCCATCTTTTTCTTCATAATCATTATAAGAAGGCATCCAGACTTCAAGGTCGTAAGTTTTAGCTGAAGAGAATCCAACATCGCCAGTTGATAAGCAGACACGACGATAAGGGAGTTTAAGTAGTTCTAAAATCTTTTCCGCTTCTTCAGTCAAAGATTCAAGCTCTTCAAAAGATTTTTCAGGTAAGCAATATTTGACAAGTTCAACTTTTTGGAATTGATGTTGACGGATGATACCGCGAGTATCTCTTCCAGCAGCGCCAGCTTCAGCGCGGAAACAAGAAGAGTAAGCAGCAAACCATTTAGGAAGATCATCGGCAGAAAGAATCTCATCACGATAATAATTAGTGACAGGAACTTCAGCGGTTGGAATCATCCAAAAGTCTCCAGGAGTAGTATTATAGGCTTGATCTGCAAATTTAGGAAGTTGACCTGATCCTGTTAAAGAAGCTGTATTAACCATATAGGGAGGTAAAACTTCTAAATAACCAGCTTTAACGTGAGTATCTAACATAAAAGAAGCTAAAGCTCTTTCTAATCTTGCATATGTACCGAGATAGAAAGTAAATCTAGTACCAGATACTTTAGCGGCTCTATCAAAATCAAAAGCACCAGTTTTATTCATTAAATCCCAGTGGGCTTTAGGTTTAAAGGGGAAAGTTTTCTTTTCACCAACATATTTTTCAACACGATTATAAGTATCATCGATTCCAATAGGTAAAGAAGCATCAGGTAAGTTAGGAGTCTTTAACATCATTTCGTGAATTTGATTCTCAATCTCTACTTTTTCCGCATCTAATTTAGCAATCTCTTCTTTTGAGAAAGCCATCTCTTGTAAAAGTTTATTAGCTTCCTCTTCTTTTTTTTGCGCTTTTAATTTACCGATCTCTTTTGAGAAATTGTTGCGGTCCATTTTTATTTTATCGACTTTTACGATAATATCGCGTCTTTTTTGATCAAGGGCAGGAAGTTCTCTTAAATAAGAGTAGTCGTCATTTCTCGTATTTAATCTTTTGATGACTTCTTCTAAATTATCGATTACATATTTAGTATCAAGCATAATTTTTATTTCTCCTTCTTTAATCGTTATTATTATATATAATCAAACATGATTGCGCTCAATTTTTTGAATATCTTTTATCTTTTGATAGAGTTTTTCAAAATTAGTAATTATTTGGGTGTTTTTAAGTTCAGTTATTTCAGGAACATAAGGTTCATTTGAGAAGATGATCGGTACACCGTGAGCATTAAAATCATTTATCGCTAAGATGTTAGGTAATACTTTCTGAGTGCTAAAGAAGCAATCAGCAGTAAGTAAAGCTGAATGGTAAAGCTCCTCTCTTAAAGGTAAGCAGTAACGAATATTGATCGGTTGAGATAATCTTTCTTGTAAACGCAGATGATAGAATTCTTTGTCAAGCTTTCCAAAGTAGAGAAATTCTTTATCCGGGAAAAGTCTGGCGATTGATTCAAAGAGATTATAATCATCTTTAGAATTGAGGGCACCGAAAGTTACAATTGTGACTTTTTCTTTTTCTAATTGAAGATAGTGACGAAAACTCTCTTTTTCTTCTTGTGAAATATTGTCGTCTGAATAAGTCGGATTAAGATCAATAACTTTTATTTCGGTTGTTACTTTATTCTCAAGAAGAAATTTTTTTTGAGATTCATAGAAGACTAATAAACAATCTGCTTTTTGAAAATAATTATAAGCAGTCATAGAAAGCTGAATTTTTTTATGATTATCAGCATAATCTTCTATATCGTTAAGAGCGAGAAGATAGGTTTTAACACCTTTTTTAATTTTAGGAAAGTTGCTCATCATATCTTCACTTGAAGGGAAAATGACAGCTTCATAATCATCATTATAATCTTCAGTGACAATGTATCCTTTATTAGATAGATTATTACTGAAAAATAATTTAGCAATGTAATTAAAAGGAGCGGTTAATCTCCTATTATCATATGAAAGAAGAATTTTATTCATCATCTTCACTTTCAGTATTTAACATGGCATTTAATTCTTCGTCAATATTTGTATCATCTTCAACTTCTTCTTTATCTTCTGCTTGATATGCTTCTTCAGGTGGTTCGATTGTACAGGATGAGATCTTTTCATTATCTTTTAAAGTGATGATCTTAACACCGATAGTATTTCTTGAGAGATTACTGACTTGATCTAGTCTTGTCTTGATGATTGTTCCATGGTCAGTGATGATAAGAATCTCTTCAGCACCAGTTACAGTTTTAATGGCGATAAGTTCACCATTCTTTTCAGTGGATTTTAAAGAGATAACACCTTTTGAACCTCTTGAAGTAATACGATATTCACTTATATCGGTAATTTTACCATAGCCTTTACTTGATAAGGAGAAGATCTTATCACCTTCTAAGGAAGTAATAATACCGATAACATGTGAGTCATCTTCAAGGTTGATACCTTTAACACCAGCAGCAGTACGTCCCATCGAACGAACGTCATTTTCATGGAAAGTACAGACTTTGCCATTAGAGCTACCTAGAGATATAAGGGCATTACCATCAGTTAATTTGACACCGATGAGAACATCATTATCTTTTAATGTTATAGCGATTTTACCATTAGAGTTAATTAGTTTAAAATCAGAGGCTTTAGTGCGTTTAACAATACCATCTCTTGTAGCAAAGAAGAAGTATTTATCATCATCACATTTATCGATAGAGATGATAGAGGTTACTTTTTCTTCTTTATCTAAGTGTAAGAAGTTGATAACAGGTATTCCTTTTGAGGTGCGGCTACCTTCTTGGATTTGATAAGCTCGACAACGATATACTTTACCTCTATCTGTAAAGAAGAGAACATCTGTTTTATTATGACTATGAATCATTATTTCTACAGTGTCATCTTCTTTTGTCTTCATGCCTTGAACACCGATTCCTCCACGATTTTGAGTTTTAAATTCGGAAGTATCGACTCTCTTGATATAACCAGATTTAGTGAGCATGATAAGAATTTCTTTATTTGGAATAAGATCTTCATCGCTTTCATCATAAATCATATCAGAGATGGTAGTTCTTCTATCATCCCCATAGTTTTCTTTGATATAGTCGAGTTCTTCTATTAAGGTTTTCTCTAACTCATGCTTATCAGAAAGAATCTTATTATAATGGACACAATCTGCTTCTAAAGAAGCTTTTTCTTCTTTAAATTTATTCTCATCAAGCTTCTTTAATCTCTTTAACTGCATGTCTAAAACACTTCTAGATTGAATCTCATCAAGACCAAATTCTTCATAAAGTTTTCCGATAACTTCTTCATCAGTTTCTGAAGAACGGATGATATGAATACAGCGGTCGATATTATCAGTAATCTTTAAGAAACCTTCTAATATATGAATTCTATTTTCAGCTTTTTGAAGATTAAATTTTGTTCTTTTTGTGATGATATCTTCTTGGAAATTGATATAGATATCTATCGCTTTTCTCATCGATAAAATTTCTGGTGTTCCATTATTGATAGCTAGCATATTGACAGCGAAGTTAGATTGAAGTTCAGTATACTTAAATAAGTGATTTAATACTATATCGACATTAGTATTTTTCTTTAATTCAATAGTGAAGTTAACACCAGTTTTATAATCTGAGTAATCGGCGATAGCGGCGATACCTTCAATAACTTTCCTATCAGCTAAATCAGCGATTTTCTTCGCTAATAGCTTTTTATTTGTCATATAAGGCAATTCAGTAAAGACTATTGAAGTATGACCATTCTTCTCTTCGATATGATATTTGCTGCGTACACGAATAGAGCCGCGACCAGTTTCAAAATATTTTTTGATACCAGCTCTTCCGATGATAATACCGCCATCAGGGAAATCAGGTCCTTTGATTATTTCCATCAATTCTTCAGTAGTAATAGCAGGATTATTGATGACAGCTTTAATACCTTCTGTAACTTCAGAAAGATTATGAGGAGGAATAGAAGTAGCCATACCGACAGCGATGCCAGTAGTGACATTGCAAAGTAAGTTAGGGAAAACAGAGGGAAGAACGGTCGGTTCTTTTCCTTCAGAGTCATAAGTATCGATGAAAGAGACAGTATTTTTTTCGATATCTCTTGTCATTTCCATCGCTAACTTATTTAAGCGGGCTTCAGTATATCTTTCAGCGGCAGGAGCATATCCATCAGGAGAACCAAAATTACCATGACCATCGACTAAAGGATAGCGCATAGCGAAAGGTTGGGCTAATCTTGCCATCGCATCGTAAATAGAAGAATTACCATGAGGGTGATATTTACCCATGACTTCACCAGTAATACGGGCGGATTTTTTATAAGGCTTATCAGGTGATACGCCCATATTCCACATACCATAGATAATTCTTCTTTGGACAGGTTTTAAACCATCTCTTGCATCAGGAATAGCTCTTGAAGTTAAAGTAGAGACGGCATAATCAAGGAAAGCAGTTTTAACTTCATCAGAGAATTCTAAGGGTGAAAGACCATTTTGAATACCTTCTTGAAGGCCTTCAATTTTATTATCTTTTTCGTTATTATCGTTCATAATAATTCTCCTTAGATGTCAAGATTCTTAACAAATTTAGCATTAGCCGTGATGAAATCTTTTCTCGGCATAACATTTTCACCCATAAGGTCAATAATCGCATCATTGGCACTTTGAGCATCTAACATTGTAACTTGATACATATGGCGATTATTTTTATTCATTGTCGTCTCATCAAGTTGTTTAGGATCCATTTCACCTAAACCTTTATAGCGTTGTAAACCATAACGAGCATTAGCAGGAAGCTTACTTTTAATTTCTTCTAAATCTTCATCAGAATAAGCGTAGTAAAGTTTATTTTGATAACTTACTCTATAAAGAGGAGGTTGAGCGATATAAAGGTGACCATATTCGATAAGAGGGCGCATATAACGATAGAAGAAAGTAAGAAGTAAGATTCTGATGTGACTACCATCGACATCGGCATCGGTCATGATGATAACTTTATCATATTTTATTTTTGAAACATCGAAGTGTTCACCTTGACCGGCTCCAATAGCAGTGACAAGAGTATTGATTTCAGCGTTCTTTTCAATGCGCACAGCAGGAGCTTTTTCAACATTCAAGACTTTACCTCTTAAAGGTAAAATAGCTTGTGTACGAGCATCTCTACCGCTGATAGCAGAACCACCAGCTGAATTACCTTCAACAACAAAAAGTTCTCTTTCACGCGGATCTTTACTTACACAATCTGTCAATTTATCAGGTAAACCAGAACCAGATGATAATTTACCTTGGGTTTGTGCTATCGCTCTTTCAGAAGCGCGACGACTCTTAAAAGCAAGTTCGACTCTCTCAAACCAGAGACGACCTTCTTTTGGATTTTCTAATAACCATTCTTTTAAGAAATCACCGACGATAGAAGACACGACTTTTCTAACTTCATCATTTCCTAATTTATCTTTAACTTGACCTTCATATTGAGGTGAGGAATGCTTGATAGATATGACGACGGTTAAACCTTCAAAATAATCATTTCTTACAAATTTAGCATCTTTATCTTTGATCCATCCTTTAGCCATAAAGTAATTTCTTAATTCTCTACCGACAGCTAAAGATAAACCTTCTTCATGTGTTCCTCCACCCATTGTTCTGATGTTGTTACAGAAGGAATTAATATTTTCAATTGCTCCTTTAGTAGGTTGCATAGCGCATTCACAGATAATTGTAGACATTTCTCCTTCTTCATTTCCACTAGGTAAAGAGACTTCACCGATACAATAAGGGATAGCATCAAAAACTTTATCTTTAGTTTCATTGATGTAAGAAACATATTCTTTAATTCCACCCTCAAAGCAATAATGATTATGAAGTTTATTGGAAGGATCTCTTAAATCTTCTAAAGTAATATCTAATCCTTTAGTTAAATATGCAGTCTGTCTTAAATAATTATTGATAGTAGAATAATCAAAAGTTGTTGTTTCTTTAAAGATAGAAGGATCAGGGGTGAATTCTACTGTTGTTCCTGTTTTTTCAAGAGGGCATGATCCGATAACTTGTAGACCAGGAGCGACAGTATGTCCACCATCAGTAAATTTAATCTGATGGATTTTTCCTTCACGGTAGACAGTGACGATAACAAGTGTGGAGAGAGCGTTAACAGCTTTAACACCTATACCGTGGAGACCACCAGAGATTTTAAAAGCTGTTTTATTATTAAATTTACCACCAGCGTGTAGATATGTATAAACAGTTTCTACTGTTGAAAGACCAGTTTGAGCATTGATATCACAAGGTATACCTCTACCATCATCTTCAACGCGGACTCTATTTATTGGATTATCTTCAGTTCCTGGAAGAATAGTGACATGGATATGTTTACAATAACCAGCTAAGGCTTCATCAACACCATTATCAACAGCTTCTCTGATGAGGTGGTGTAAACCTTTAGAGGAAGTTGTACCTATATACATACCAGGTCTTTGCCTAATAGCTTGAAGACCCTCTAATATTTCAATATCTTTTCCGGTATATTCTTCTTTAGCTTTTAAAGCTTTTTCTTCATCCGCTTCACTAATATTAGTATGTTCAATATGTTCTTCATCAAAAGATTCAGCGGGGGTTTCTTCTAACTTTTTAGGTTGTACTTCTTGTTTCTTTTCTGCTTGAGCGACTGATTCAACTTTTCTTTTTTGTTTTTCAGTCAATTTCTCTAACATCTGTCTTCTTTCTTCGTCAGTCATAATTATTCCTCCATGTCTGAAGTTGTATAAATGAAATTATTTTTAAACCTATCATCTCTCTTAGCGTAAGTTATAAATACCTGACCTTTATCTTTGATATAAGATAATAAGTTATCTTGCCTCGTTTTATCTAAGTCCGATAAGATATCGTCAAGCAAGAGAATCGGTTTTTCCTTCTTTTCATACTCTATCTCATCTCTTATAGCTAAACGGAGGCTTAAAGAAGCTAATCTATTTTCACTTTGAGAGCCATGAGAAGAAAGATTCTTGTCATCAATTTGAGCGAAGAAATCATCTCTATGGGGACCGATAATAGTAGAGCGTCTGATATTTTCAATAGAGCGGTTCTTTTCGAAGAGAATCTCCATCTCGCTTATGAATTTGTCTTTATCATCAGCTAAAGAGCAAGAAGTTTTATAGAAGAGATTGAGTTTTTTATTATTTGCAAATAAAGAGTGATAAGTTCCATCTGTTCTAGCTGAAAGAAGGGAGATAAGTTTCTTTCTTTTTTTGATGATGGAGTAGGAAAGATTTATCAGTTGATCTTTAAGGACGTTAATAACATCTATATCGAAGTTTTGAACGATTGCGGAGTTTCGCTCTTTAAGTAATCTTTTATAGCGCGATATTTCATATAAGTAGTCGCTATCTAATTGACTTAAAGTCTCATCTAGTATGCGTCTTCTCTCACTTGGCTCCTCTTTAAAAAGATAAACTTGATTAGGTAGATAATAAGTTATTAAAAGCTTTCCGAGTAGAGAAGATAGTGTTTTAACTTTATCATCATCGAAATATATCTGTTTATATTTAGGAGTTATAAGAGAGGAGATAGTATGGTCTTTATCACTATGGTATCGTATAAAGATAGTCGCACTTGAACTTTTATCGTTGATTAAGTTTTTATCTTCAACTTTTAGAAATGAACGTCCAATACTTAGATAATAGAGAGATTCAAGGATGTTTGTTTTTCCTGAACCATTTTTACCTATAATAAAAATAGTTGAATTAGGAAAAGTAATGTGAAGATCTTTATAGGAGCGAAAGTTACTTAGGGTTAATTCTTTGATGAACATATAGTGTAGGTGATAGAATCGATAGTTATCGATTCACCTATGTGTAACTTTTTTCCTCTTCTTTTTTCTTCGACACCACCAAAAAAGATAGAGTGAGATTGTAAGAAACTTTTCTCATCCCCACCTTTTTCAACTAACCCGATCTTCTTGATGAGCTGTCCTAAAGTGATATATTCTCCGTATATATAGATAGTTTCAGTGTTCATGTTCACCTCAAAAATCAACTTATATATTATATATTATAAATATATATATATCTAGTATTTTTCCTTAACATATATATAGGTTGATTTACTTAAATTAGCCTATTTTACACTCATGAAGAAAAGTTTATAATAAATTAAGAAGGTAAGAACTATGGAAAAGAACAAAATAAAGATATTGTCTGAAAACACCTATGAAACATTATCTTCTTTCTACTCTCTTTTTGCTGATAAGACTAGATTAGCGATTATCTCTCTTCTTATTGATAATAAGCTTTGTGTTAATGAGATAGCAGAAATACTTTCTTTAGAGCAATCGAGAGTATCTCATCAACTAGCTATTCTTCGTAAACATGATATTGTTATTTTTACTCGCTCTGGAAAACAAGTTTTATATTCTTTAAAAGATAATCACATTAAAGATATATTTAAAACAGGTCTAGAGCACGTTTCTGAGAAAGATGAGAAAGTTTATAGTGAAAGAAAAGAGTACGAGCATTAAGCTTGTACTCTTTTTAGATATTTAGGTTTGTAAAGTAATATAGACATAGTGTAGAGGACGCATAAAGCCATAACAGCTGTATCTGATATCGATCCTAAAATCATCGCATAATCTTCAGCTAAACCAATGGTGATAATAATCATAACTGCAACTTTAACTAAAATAGAAAAGATAATAGCAGAGATGATAATTCCTAATGAATATTTTGAAAGTCTTTTAGTTTCAGCAACTTTTAAGATATTATCATCCATAATAACAATATCGCTCGCTTCAATAGCGGCATCGCTACCTAAAGCGCCCATAGCTACACCGACATCACTTGCAAGAAGAGAAGGAGAATCGTTGACGCCATCACCGACAAAGCAAGTTTTACCTTTTTGAGAAGCTGATTTTATTTCATTTAGTTTATCCTCTGGTAAAAGATTGCCTAATACTTTATCTACACCGACATCGCTTGCGACTTGTTTAGCGATTTTTTCTTCATCTCCGCTCAGCATAATAGTCTCTTTTACTTTTTCTTCTTTTAAAGCTGAAAGCATAACCTTAGCAGAAGGTTTAACTTCATCAGCGACGATGAAATAAGAAAGCATATTACCACCTTTTTTACCTAAGTAGAGAACTTTATAAGGTGTCTGATATTCTTCAAAATCTTTTACTCCATTATTTATTAAAAACTCTTTACTGCCTATTAAATATTTATCACCATCAAGAGAACCTTCGATTCCAAATCCTGGATGATTTATTACATCATCTACTTTTAAAAGTTCACCCGTATATGCATCGCATATCGCTTTTGATAAGGGGTGATTACTCTTTGATTCAATAGAGGCAGCTATCTTTAAATATTTATTGTCAACTTTATTTTTAAGAATAAAGTTTCCTTTAGTTAAAGTTCCTGTTTTATCAAAGAAAAAGTATTTACTTTTGGACATATTTTCAATCGGTAGTGAACCTTTAATTAACACGCCTAAAGAGCTCGCTTTACCAATAGAAGCAAAGAAACCGATCGGGACAGAAATAATAAGAGCACAAGGGCAAGAAACAAGGAGAATAGATAAAGCGCGGTAAAGCCAGATGCTACCACCATTACTCCCCTCCCAAACAAAACCAGATAAGCCGTATCCTGTAAGGAAAACTATCAGGGAGATGAGGATAACTATCGGTGTATAAATGCGGCTAAAACGAGTTATAAATTTCTCTGTTTTTGCTTTTTTGCTCTGTTCAGTTTCAACTAAATACATAATTTTACTTAAAGTAGAATCTTCATATTTTTTAGTTGTTTTAATTTGAATATTAGAAGTGAGGTTGATAGAACCAGAGTATACAAAATCACCGATTATGATATCTTTTGGTAAAGATTCTCCATTGATAGAAGATAAGTCTAAAGAGGTGTTTCCTTTAATTAAAACGCCATCGATTGCAACTTTCTCTCCTGGATGAATTTCTAAAATATCACCGACATTAATTTCTTCCGGTGTTTTTTCAATAATCATACCATCACTATTTACATAATGAGCATATAATGGCATCGAATTAACTAATTTATTGATAGATTTTTTTGATTTATTAGTTGCATATTCTTCTAAAGTTTCTCCGACGATATTAAAAAGAAGAACAAATAAAGCTTCAGGAAATTCACAGATAGCATAGGCTCCTATGGTCGCAATAAACATTAGAGTTGATTCATTAAAAAATTCTTTTTCTTTAAACCCTTCTATCATCTCTTTGATGATATCGATAGCTAAGTAAATGTAACCTACTGAATATAAAATAAAAGAGATGAATGAGTAGGAAGAATAAAATTCTCTTTGACTAAAGTATCCCCATTCTATTCCTTTATATATAGTAGGATCATTTTTAACTAAGACATAAGCTATAACTAAAAAGATAATACCTACGACAAGAGAAATTATTTTCTTTATTGTTTCTTTTTTCTCTTCGCTTAACTCTTTATGTTGAACTTTGCAATGACTACAAGCCATAAGAACCTCCCATGAGTTATCTTTCATATGATAGTATTTTCATATGAAAGAGTCAACATTTTTTGTTATTTTTCTTTTTTGCTATTAAAATATTAGTTAGGAGGTATCACAATGGCTGAGTTTTATATTCCTACAAGAATTATTTATGGAGCGAACAGTTTGAAGAAATTACATGAGCAAGACTTACCTTTTAAAAAAGCTTTAATCGTCACAACTCATGGTAAATCTGTTATTCGATATGGCTATTTACAAGAATTAGAAGAAGAATTAGATAAAGCTAATATCGAGTATGAAGTTTTCGATAAAATCTTACCTAATCCTATTAAAGATCATGTTATGGAAGGTGCAAAAATTTGTAGAGAACATAATATAGATGTAGTTATTGGCTTAGGTGGAGGCAGCGCTTTAGATAGTTCTAAATCTATTGCAGTTATGGCGACAAATCCAGGTGATTATTGGGATTATATTTCTGGAGGATCTGGAAAGGGACAAGATTTAGTTAATAAACCTCTTCCTATTATTGCGATTACTACTACGAGTGGAACTGGTACTGAAGCAGATCCTTTTACTGTTATTACATATAAAGATGAAAAGATTGGCTTTGGCGATAACCATAGTGGAACTTTTCCTTATTTATCTATAGTTGATCCTCTTTTAACTCTTTCTGTTCCTAAAGATCTTACGGCTTATCAAGGGTTTGATGCCCTTTTCCACTCTATGGAAGGCTATCTTAATATCAGACATAATGAGATGAGTGATATTTTTGCACTTAAAGCTGTTAGCCTTATTGCTAAAAGTTTAGAAGTAGCAATAAAAAATGGACAAGATATTCAAGCGCGAACAGATGTTATGTTAGCTAATACTTATGCAGGTATTGTAGAGAGTTTATCTGGTTGTACAGCTGAACATTCTATCGCTCATGCTATGAGCGGCATCTTTCCTTCTTTAATTCATGGTTATGCTTTGATTTCTATTTCTTTAGCTTATTATTCTCATGAAGTAAATTCTCATAAATCAGATGAGAGACTTATCACCTTAGCTAAAGCTTTAGGTAAAGAGAATGCTAATAGACCTGAAGATATGGTTGAAGCTTTACATGATTTAATTGTTAGATGTGAAGTAGATAATCTTTTAATGTCTTCACATAACGTTAAAGAAGAAGATTTACCGAGGATAGCTGATAATGCTTTTGAGACTATGGGAGGTCTTTTTAAGGTTGATCCTGCTTCTTTTACAAGAGAGGATGTAATATCTATATTGAAGAAATCTTATAAATAAAAATATAGTTAAGTTATTTCTAGCTTTTTAATGGTTAGAGAATAGTTTTTTTAAATCATGATTATTTTTTGAGATATTTTTAATTATTATGTTTTTATTCAGTCAATTTATAATTTTACCCTACTAAAAACTAGTTGATTGATTTATAATAAATTGATTGAACTACAGACATAAACATTGGAGGATGTGTATGGAAAAAGAAAAGTTCTCGTTTAAATCTGTAGACGGCAATACAGCTGCCGCTCTCGGATCTTACAAATTTACTGAAGTTGCTGCTATTTATCCTATCACCCCTTCTTCACCTATGGCTGAGAACGTTGATGTTTACGCTTCTCAAGGTATGAAGAACGCTTTTGGGGATGTTGTCAAAGTCATTGAAATGCAATCTGAAGCTGGTGCTTCTGGAGCTGTTCATGGTGCTTTACAAGGCGGTAGTTTAGCTACTACTTATACCGCTTCACAAGGTCTCTTATTGATGATTCCTAACATCTATAAGTGGGTCGGTGAAGAATTACCTGCGGTTTTGCACGTTGCTGCTAGAGCCTTAGCTAGCCGTTCACTTTCTATCTTTGGTGATCAAGGCGATATCTATGCTGTAAGGCAAACTGGTGCGGCTATGATTTGTTCGCACTCTGTTCAAGAAGTTGCTGATTTAGCTCCTTTAGCTCACTGCATCGCTATTGAATCTAGTTCTCCTGTCATCCATTTCTTTGATGGCTTTAGAACATCTCATGAAATTCAAAATGTTGAATTTATTAATGATGATTTCTGGAAGAATTTAGTCAATAAAGATATGGTCAAGAATTTCAAGGAAAGAGCCTTGAATCCTCATGGTCACGCTGTTACAAGAGGTGGCGCTGAGAATGATGATATCTGCTTCCAGGGTCGTGAAGCTCAAAATCTCCACGAAGAAAAGATTATTGATGTCGCTTGCAAGTATTTCCAGAAACTTACTGATGCGACTGGTCGTCCTTATGCTCCTTTCACATATTATGGTGATAAAGAAGCTACTAAGGTTATCATCGCTATGGGTTCTGTTACCGAGACTTGCATCGAAGTTGTCGATGATCTCTTAAAGAAAGGTGAAAAGGTTGGTTTAATCAAAGTTCATCTTTATCGTCCTTTCTCTGTTAAACACCTTATCGCTACTATCCCTGCCACTTGTAAGAAGATTGCTGTCTTAGATAGAACTAAGGAACCTGGTAGTGATGGTGAACCTCTCTATCTTGATGTTGTCGCTGCTTTAAGACAAGCTCATAGAGACGATATATTTGTTCTCGGTGGTAGATATGGTATCTCTTCTAAAGATACTCAACCTAAACATATCAAAGCTGTCTATGATTTCTTAGATGCTGAAAAGACTTGGACTGGATTCACTATCGGTATCGATGATGATGTTACAAATCTTTCTTTGAAAGCTGATGATACATACACAGTTCCTCATAATTATACTTCCTGTTTATTCTACGGCTTAGGTTCTGATGGTACTGTTTCTGCTAACAAATCTTCTGTTAAGATTATCGGTGACGAAACCCATCAATATGCTCAAGCTTATTTCGCTTATGATTCAAGAAAAGCAGGTGGTGTTACTAGATCTCACTTAAGATTTGGTAAGACACCTATCCACTCTACTTATTATGTTGAAAATGCTGACTTTATCTCTTGCTCTTTGGATTCTTACATCTTCAAGTTCGATATGATTAAGAACTTAAAAGATGGTGGAACCTTCTTATTAAATACTGATATGGACGATGAGAAGCTTATCGCTTCTATGCCTAACAGAATGAAGAGACAATTAGCTGAGAAACATGCTAAGTTATATGTTATCGACGCTAACAAGATCGCTTTATCTATCGGTATGGGTCGTCATACTAATACTATTCTTCAAGCTTCTTTCTTCTATCTTAATCAACAGATCATGCCTTATGCTGAAGCTAATGAATGGATGAAGAAATTTGCTGCTAAGACTTATGCTAAGAAAGGTCAAGACGTTGTTGAACTTAACTATAAAGCTATCGATCAAGGTACAGAAGGCTTAAGAGAAGTCAAAGTTGATGAAGCTTGGGCTCAATTACCTATCAATAAAGAGGTTGTTTCTACTGGTGATGATTATTGGGATTCTTACATTTCTTTAATCGGTAACCTTGAAGGTAACGATATTCCTGTTTCTACATTCTTAAAGTGGGAACTTGAAGATGGCACAATGGAGCCTAATGTCACCTTAAGAGAAGATCGTGCTATCGCTGATAGAGTTCCTGTCTGGAATAAAGAAAATTGTATCCAATGTGGTCAGTGCGCCTTTGTCTGTCCTCATGCTACAATTCGTGCTTTCTTACTTAATCAAGAAGAAGTTGACAAACTTCCTGAAGATGAAAGAGCTGATGTTTTACCCGCTTTAGGTGGACCTAAAGTTAAGGATCTCCTCTTCCGTATCCAAGTCTCTCCGATGAACTGTGTCGGTTGCGGACTTTGTGTCAATCAATGCCCTGGTAAGAGAGTCGCTAAGAAAGATGAGAATGGTAATGAAGTTAAGGATGAGACTGGAAAGACCGTATTTGAGGTCAAGAAGGCTCTTACCTTAGTCGAAGCTAAATCTCAATTTGGACATGAGGTAGCAGCTAAGATCCTCTATAATGAGATTGAACCTCGCACTGGTCTCTTCCCTGCTGGAACTGTTAAAGAAGTTTCTTTAAAGAAACCTTATCAAGAAGTTTCTGGCGCTTGTGCTGGCTGCGGTGAAACTCCTTACTATCGTTTAGCTTCTCAACTCTTTGGCCAAGATATGCTCATCGCTAATGCTACTGGTTGTTCTTCTATCTATAATGGTTCTACTCCTATGACTCCGTTTGTCTGCGATAAGAATGGTAATGGTCCTGCTTGGGCTAACTCCTTATTTGAAGATAATGCTGAGTATGGTTATGGTATGAGATTAGCTACTGATTATAAACTTGAGAAGATTTGCAAGATTATAACTGCTAATTTAGATAAAGTTGAACCTGAACTTAAGGAAGTTTTATCTGATTATTGTGCTAATATTAAAGATAAGAATCATGTAAGAGCTATGCTTCCTAACATGCTTGCTCTTATTGAGAAATCTTCTTGCACTGAAATCAAAGCCTTACTTGAGATGAAGAATGATCTCTTAGATAAATCTGTTTGGATTGTCGGTGGTGATGGTTGGGCTTATGATATCGGTTACGGAGGTTTAGATCATATCTTAGCTACTGAAGATGATGTTAATGTTTTAGTCTTAGATACTGAAGTCTATTCTAATACTGGTGGTCAAGCTTCTAAATCTTCACAGACTGGTCAGATTGCTAAGTTTGCTGCATCTGGTAAGAAGACAGCTAAGAAGAATTTAGGTCTCATCGCTATGGCTTATGATTCTGTCTATGTTGCTTCTATCTCTATCGGCAGCAATCCTGCTCAAGCTATCAAAGCTATGACAGATGCTGAAAGTTATCATGGTCCGTCCTTAATTATCTGCTATGCTCCTTGCCAAGAACATGGTATCAAAGGTGGATTATCTAACTCTATGAAACAAGAGAAGTTAGCTGTCGATTGCGGTTACTTCTTAACCTATACTTATGATCCTCGCCTTAAAGAACAAGGTAAATCACCTCTCACTATGAGCTGCAAGCCTGATTTCACTAAGTTCCGTGACTTCGTCATGACTCAGACAAGATATTCTCAATTATTCAGAGTTAATCCTGATCATGCTGAAGAACTTCTTACTAAGAGTGAGAAGTACGCTGAGAGAAGATATCACGATATCTTAAGATACGGCGGATTAGAGTAATATAAAGAGTAAATTATAAATGGGGAGTTAATAACTCCCCATTTTTTATTTTCTATATTAAATAATATGTTTGATTATATTTATAAACATAGTGCAAAAGAATCAAAATAGTTATGAATAATTACATAAATATTGAAAAATTTAATTTACTGATAAATCCTTTCTTTACATAATATGACAAACAATTTTATAAAAAGATGGCTTAAATTTTAAAAAAATATAAATTTATTTAACAAATTACAAAATATTTGATATAATTAAAATAAAAGGAGGGTGTTTATGAAAGTAGTTAGCTTTATTTTAAGTTTAGTTGCTATATGTTCATCTTCTTTTATTAAGTCTCATTATTCATTAAATCAGGGCAATGAAATATTGGAACAAACTAATATTGAACCATATTCACATAATTCTCATCCATATATTCCAGGTTTTTCATATAGTTATGGATATGTTGATGCTAATAGAATTGCCATTGCGAATAAAAAAACTGGCTATTTTTATTATGATATGGACGTTTATTTTACGGATTTTACTTCTGTTTCACGTTTGTTCCTTATAAGAGTAAAAGTGGATTTTACTCCAGGATGTGAAGCTTATAATAATGGTAATAAAGAATTTGATAGTAGATTTAGTTTATATAAAGGTTATATTCATATAAATTTATATCAAAAACTAGATTTATATGCACAATCATCTAGTATAGCAGTCAAACAAGGATGGCCCCAATCTAGTGATTTTACTTCTACAGTTACTTCTTCTTATGGGTCATCTATTAATTTAAATGCTACATTAGGTGCAGGTGTAAGCTTAACTGAAGGTTTATCAGCTAAAGCTCAAGCTGGAGTAGGTTTAGCATTATCTTTTAATAAAAGTATAGCTGTTACTGGTCCTGAACCTTCTATATCTTATCAAAGAGGAGATAGTGTCAAAGATATGCAGTGGAGCTATGAATATGCTGAACAAGGAAATAATACATATTCATTAGAAACTTATTATCTTTTTGAAGCAAAAAATAATGGTATTGGATATCAAGATTACTCCTTTGGTTTTGATGTTGAAATTCATATGGATAATGTAGCTTATAGACATTATTGGTGGGAGCAACATGAAGAAATAGATTATCATGTATCTGAAGAATACGGATTATATAAATAAATATGATTCTAAATTGTCAAATTCAAAAGAAAGCTTTTAATGAACACATTGTTTTAGAGAATACTGAGATTAATATCAATGGTGCAGGTATTATTATTTTAGAAGGAGATAATGGTGCTGGTAAAACAACATTATTGTCTATTCTTTCTGGTACAGATTTAGATTATGAAGGTGTTTTAAGTTATAATGGAGAACAAGTTAATAGAAAAAAGGCTTGGATTTATAGCCAAAGATATATAACTTATTGTCCACAAGATGCTTTGATTTTTGAAGATCTTTCAATTATTGATAATATTCTTTTTCCTTATGAAAAAAAAGATAGAGAAAAAGCTAAAACTATTCTTTATCAATTAGGCCTTGAAAAGGTTATTGATCATGATGTCAAAACTCTTTCTGATGGTGAAAAGCAGCGTTTAGCTATTGCGCGAGCTTTTTATGCAGATAAAGAGATTATACTTTTAGATGAATGTACAACTAATTTAGATAGGAAAAGTACAGATATTATTCTTTCTTATTTAAATTTATTATCTAAAAATCATATTATTATATTTGTTAGTCATGATAATTATTCGATAAATAATTTAGATGATGCTTTTATTTATCAGATTAAAGATAAAAAGATTAACCTTATTAAAACTGGAAAATTAAATAGTATTTCTGCTACTACTTCTTATATAAAGCATAAATCCTCTATTCTTAAAGAAGGATTAGTTTTAGCTAAACCGTTTCCAGCTTGGATCACTTTTATTTTTATATTATTTATGGTTATTATTATCTTTTTTGATAGTATGGCTTTCTCTTTTAGTACTGATAATAATAGTTATCGTATTTTTGAAGAATATATTAATTCAGCACAAGCTATATCTTTAAGAGAAAGAGATAATGGATTTATAGCAGAAGATGGAACTTCTTTTGTTGTCATTTCAGATATGCCATATATTATTGAAGATAATATAGATGTCGGTAGTAGGATAATAGCTACTTTAGGTAGTAATAATCTTTCATTTTTTAATGATAAAATGGTCGCAGGTCAAATTCCTAAAAATCCATTTGAATTTATTATTTCTTCTGCTTGTGCAGATAAAATTCAAAAAGATATTATTGGACAAGATGTTTTATCAGTATTTCCTGATTTTTATACTTCTGGAACAATAGTTGGTATTTATGAAGCTGATATCAATCCTTTTTATCCTCTGTCTAAAGAACTTACTGAAGATATGATAAATATTGATTATGCTTTATCCTATGGCTTTTTATCAGAAGCAATATTTACTTGTGATACAAATGAAATAAATAAAGAATTTGTTCTCCCAACAGATGAAAATGTTAAATCTTTAACATATAAAGATGTTTATGATTTTTCCTTATATCAAGATAGTGAAGACGATGTTTTTTGTCCTATTGAAATAAATAAAGAAGGAGAATCATTATTTACTAATAGTTTTTTTACTTCGACTAAGTCTTCTTTATTATTTGCTATTATTTTTATAGTTTTCCTATTTGTTTTTTCTATTGTGAGTCTTATTCTTTTTAATTTGAAAAATCAAAGAAAAATTCTTTTGTTAAGAGTTATCAATAATTCGCAAGAAAAGATTAATCAAAGGTTACTTTCAGGAATATTATTCCCAGCAATATTAGGAACTAGTTTAGGATATCTTTTAGGTTGTTTAGTTATAATATCTTTAAATTTTTATTTTTCTTCAGTGTTAATTTCATCAACAATGGTTTTATTATTTCCATTAGTCGGACTTCTTCTTCCTGGAATTAATTTAATTCTTTTTATCTTTTTAGCAACTTACATTATAAATAATCATCTTTCACCTAAAGATATTTCAAAACTGATTTATGAGATAAAGAAAAAATGATTAAAATTACTAACTTGTCTAAAGAATATAGTGATAAGATACTTTTCTCCGATTTATCTTTTTCATTTGAAAAAGGCATTCTTTTGATTGAAGGACCATCAGGATGTGGTAAAAGTACACTGATAGATATTATTCAAAATCCCAAAGAAAAAACAGCGGGTGAAATAAGTTTTCCTGATGATAAAAATAAAATTTCTTATTGTGGTAATAAACCTATTCTTTTCCAAGAAGAGACACTTAGAAGTAATTTGAAGCTTTTAATAGGAGACAATGCTTTTCATTCTAAATCTATCGAACTATTAAAGATATTAGGAATTTTTTCATATTTAGATAAAAAAATCTATTTTTTAAGTGGTGGAGAAAGAAAAAAAGCAGAGTTATTTTTAATGCTTTTAAGAGAAGCTGATATTTATATTTTAGATGAATGTTTAGCTTGTTTAGATAAAAAAAGTCAAGAGATAATCATCGATATTTTAAAAAGTATTTCTCAAGAGAAGATAGTTATTATAATTGAACATATTAAAAATAATATACAGATACCATTTAATAAAAGAATTCTTTTTAAAAATAATAATTTTTATATTGAAGATAAAGAAATAGAGGAGGTACCATATCAAAATTATAATGTTTCTAGTTTACCTAAAAACAGCACTATGTTAACATTAAGAAATGCTTTTAAAGCTAGAAAATGGACTTTTATATTACTTATCCTTCTTTTATTTGTTGCTTTTTTATTTATGTTTCTCTCTTTTGTGTTTTTTCAACCTAGAAGTGAAAGAGCACGAGAAAATACAATCCTTCAAGCTGACCCATTTCCAATAACGCAGGTCCAACATAAGGGCAATCAATTATTTAAAGAAATACCAGATAAATTTATTTGGTCATTAAATGTTACAACATCTAACGGGCCAACAACTTTTATTGCTTCACTTAATGATGATAAGTTATTGCACTATAGTAATACTTTTTTTTGTTTTGATGAAGGTGATAAGTTTTATATTGATAATAAAGAGATATCTGTCTCTTTTTTAACAGAAGAAGAAATAGGTTTAATACCCGATACATTTAATTTTGCTTTAATTAGAGATTCATATTTATATGGATCGATAACTCTTTGTTCACAAAATTTTATGAATTATCTTCTTTTTTCTAATGATAATATTGTATCTGAAAAAGGTGTTGAACTTAGTCCGGAAGCTTTACTTTCTTATCAAAATGGAACTCTTAGTTTTCATTATGGAATGCAACCGATTATTGTGGAAGAGAACAATACTTTTTCACTTCCAAATACAGATAAAAACACAACTATAACATTAGAGTCAGGATTAACTATTGCTACTTCAGATTGTATAAGTGAAAATAATGTAATTATATCCAAAGATATTTATCTAAATATTCTTTTAGCAAGCGATGATCATATTCTTTCCTTTTATGTAGATAAAGAATATTTTATGAGTAATATTGATGCTGTTTTTTCACCTGTTCTTTTTGTAAATGATTATTCTTATAAGTTAAATACCTATGCTATTATTTTTTTAATAGCCGCGATTTTTTCATTTTTCCTTTTCTTATTATGTGTTTTTATTCTAAAGAAATCACTTAAATCATGGTTAGAGAATATACATTCAATTATTATTCATGCCAACTTGAAATCATCAAAACTAAAATTTATTTTAATACTAACCTTCCCATTATTTCTTATTGCTTTTACTTTAGGTTTAACATTATTTCCTTATCTTGCTAATCTTTTTTCAATGCTTATTCATTATCAAGGGGTAAATATCCCTAGTGGTTATTATTACTATTCATTAGAGCCGTTTTGTCCTTATTATGATAATATACTTACTCCGATTCCATTATTTACAGGTTCGCCTTATTCAATATTATTTGTTTTTGTATTTGTGTTAGTAATTTTATTATTAGTAATTATATTTAGGAATAAAAATAGATACAGATTAAAAGATTAAAAATATTATTTAAATAATCATTAATATTAATTATTAAATATTAAATTATTTTTCTAAGTTAATATCCCGCATTACCTTGAATATTTTTCAATTTAAAGTTATGATTATTAAGTCTTTAGGGGAGTAATTATAACTGTTTTCTCGTCAAAACATCAGGAAACTGATCGGGAAGCAACCTTATATAGGTGATGAGACCTGAATGATAGAAAGGTATTTTATATGAAAAAGGAGAAGATCCAATTTGAAAAACAAGAAGACTACAAATCTTATTGTAAAACTCCAGAAGAAGTAGTCGAACATTTTAAAACTGATCCTATAAATGGTTTAAGTGAAGAAGAAGCAGCTAGTCGTTTAAAAAGATTTGGTCCTAATAAACTACAAGAAGGAAAGAAAGTTCCTTTTATTATTAAGTTATTAAAACAGTTTATTGAACCGATGGTTATTGTTTTACTTATCGCTGCTTTAATTTCTTTAGGTATTTTTATTTTTAATGCTTCAACTGGAAAAGAATCAGATGAGTGGATTGATTGCATCGTTATTTTAGCTATTGTCATTATCAATGCTTTAATCGGTGCTATTCAGGAACAAAAGGCTGAACAATCTTTGGAAGCTTTGAAAAAATTATCGGCTCCTACTTGTAAAGTAAAGAGGAGCGGTAAGAATCTTACAATCAAAGCTGAAGATGTTGTTCCTGGTGATCTTATTATCCTTGAAGAAGGAGATGTTATTCCTTCAGATGTTAGATTGATTACTTCTGTCGATATAAAATCTGATGAATCTTCTTTAACTGGTGAATCAGTCCCAGCTGAGAAAGATGCTAAAGCAGTTTTAAGTGAAGATACTTTAGTTGCTGATCAAAGTACTATTGGTCATATGTCATGTCCTATTTCTTATGGTCGTGGTACTGGTATTGCTATTGCTACTGGTATGAGTACTGAAGTCGGTAAGATTGCAACTATGCTTACTGAAAGTGAGGATGATGAAACTCCTTTACAGAAGAAATTAGCTGTTTTATCCAAACAATTAGGATTGATTTGTTTAGTTATTGTTGTAGTTACTTTCCTTGTTGGTACTATTTCTGTTTTAGTTAAAGCAGGTACTACTGGTGATTGGGCTAATATTGGAACTGAAATTTTAGATCTTTTTGAATCTGCTATCGCTTTAGCTGTTGCAGCTATTCCTGAAGGTTTACCGGCTATTGTTACTATCGCTCTAGCTTTAGGTGTCGGTAAGATGGTTAAAGTTAATACTATTGTTAGAAAACTTCCTTCTGTTGAAACTTTAGGTTCAGTTACTGTTGTTTGTTCAGATAAGACGGGTACTCTTACTCAGAATAGAATGACAGTTAAGAAAGTTTATGTTAATAATAAAACATATGATGCTGATAAAGCGGAGAAGGCAGAATTTTTAGCTAAGGGTATGATGCTCTGTTCTAACGCCTCTATTGAAGGTGATAGATATGGTGATCCTACAGAAATTGCCTTATTAGATTATGCAAAAACTTTAGGTTTTGAAAAATCTCTTGTTGAAAAGGAAGAGCAACCGAGAACAGATGAGTTACCTTTTGACTCTGTCCGTAAGATGATGTCAGTTGAAAATAAGCTACCTGATGGAAGAAAAATTATTTATACCAAAGGTGCTTTAGATTCTATTTTAAAACATGTCACAGCTTATGAAGTTGATGGTGTTATTTCTCCTATTACTGAAGAAGAGATAGAAAAAATTAATAAAGCTAGTGAGGATATGGCTAAAGAAGCTTATCGTGTTTTAGCTTTTGCTTACCGTTATGCTGATGAAAATAAGATGAGCGAAGATAATCTTATTTATGTCGGTATGGTCGGTATGATTGATCCTGAAAGAGTTGAAGCAGCACCGGCTGTTGCGACATTTAAAGAAGCTGGTATTAGAACTATCATGATCACTGGTGATCATAAAGATACAGCTTTTGCTATCGCTAAAAATCTTGGTATTGCTGAAAAACCTGAACAATGTATTTCAGGTGATCAGCTTAATGAGATGAGTGAAGAACAATTACAAGAAGAAGTGAAAACAGCTTGTGTCTTTGCTCGTGTTTCTCCAGAAAATAAAGTTCAAATTGTTAAAGCTTTAAAAGCTAATGGAAATATTGTTTCGATGACAGGAGATGGTGTTAATGATGCCCCATCTTTAAAGATTGCTGACATCGGTATTGCGATGGGTATTACTGGTACAGATGTTGCTAAATCTGCAGCTGATATGGTTTTAACGGATGATAATTTTGCTTCCATCGAAAAAGCTGTTGAAGAAGGTAGAGGAATCTTCTCTAATGTTAAGAAAGCTATTTTCTATCTTTTATCAAGTAACTTTGCTGAAGTTTTAGTTATGTTCTTCTTCACTATCTTTACCGCTTTCTCTGATTTTGGCATCATTTTACCTCTAGCTACGCTTCATATTTTATGGATTAATTTAATTACTGATTCTTTACCTGCTATCGCTTTAAGTATGAATGATAAAGAAAAAGGTATTATGAAGCAAAAGCCACGTGATCCTAAAGATGGTATATTTGCTCATGGTGGTCTTAAATTTACTCTCTTCTATGGTGTTGTTATTTTTATCATTACTGCTTTAGCATTCTTCTTACCTGTTTTACAACATATGGGTGAAACACCTTATTGGTCATGGTCTTTTGAAGGCTTATATAATTGTATGGCATCTAGTAATGGTGCAGGTCAGTTTGTTGGCGTTAAATATGTTGGTGGTCAGTATGTCCATCAGTTATTTGAAACAGAGCAAGCATTAAATGATGCTCAGTTCTCTTTAGGTTATCTTAATGTTCATGAACAAGGTCAAACTTTTGCTTTTACTGTTC
Organism: uncultured Bacilli bacterium; assembly: GCA_944349335.1. GTDB lineage: Bacteria > Bacillota_I > Bacilli_A > RFN20 > CAG-288 > Enterosoma. The sequence continues at coordinate 611,486 of CALVMW010000001.1, read as the reverse complement.
TAGCTATGGCTCAGATTTTCCACATGATTGGTATGACTGATATTAAGCATTCATTTATCAATATCTTTAAAGGAAAGAACTGGATGTTATTAGTCGCTTTTGTCTTTGGATTTGCAATGCAGGTTTTAGTCACAGAAGTTGATGCTATGAATTTAGTCTTTACAACAACTCATCTCCAGTGGTTTGAATGGTTTGAATTACTTGGTTTTGCTATAATTCCTTTGGTTGTACATGAAATAGCTGCCCCTATATTTAGAAAGAAAAACGTTCAAATTATCTGATAGGTAAAAAGTTTTGAGCAAAAAAGGGATTATCATTGATAATCCCTTTTAATATGTCTATTTAGTAATCAATAAACATTATCTATAATTTCTCCGAAAAGATTCTCTTTGAAAAAATCATCTGTCGTATAATTTCCAGTAGATTCTAATTCACCTTCAAAGGTCACATTATCAAAATTATAATTGAAGTAAGGAATGGATGGGTCTAATGAGTTACTAATCCAACCCTCTCTGTATAAAAGTCCGCAAAAACCGCCTACATATTTAGGTCCTTTTATCTTAGCGTTTACATTATTAGTAGGATAATTGAATGAATCTCCTTTTAATCTTCTTTTGTATCTGGATGGTGACATCGACAACCCCATAAAGTAACCCTCTCTACCTATGTATCCGACAAGGCCTCCAGTACTTAGATCAATTTTTGATAAATCTGTATAATTTTCAGAAACAGTATGAGTAATATTGCCGTTAAATGAACAATTAATCATCCTAAATGGAGGATCAATGATAAATCTAAAATAATAATCGTCGATTGTACCTATTAATCCACCGACAGCATTTACATTTTCAGCGTTGATATTTCCTGTTATATGACAATCTTTTATTATTGAATGGTCGAAGCCAGGACCAATAAATCCGATTAATCCTCCAGTGACAATAGGATGGAAATTATCTTCAAAATCTTTCGTATCCCCTGTAACATTTATATTTAAGTTATCGATGATTAATCCATCAATATATCCGGGAGCTAGAGTTAGAAAAATACCTACATACTCTATATTATTTTGATTTATAGTGATGTTTTTAATCACATGTTTTTCAGGGTTTATCAATAAAAATTGGTTCAAACCCGGTCCAGTAAAAGTAATTGGTTTGAAGTCTATCCCTTTAAAATCTAAATCAGCGTTTAGATAATAAAATCCTCCATCTAAACTTATATTCATGAAGTCGTTTTCATTATTTATATATATTATTGTTTCAGGATCATAAACATACCAATAGCCTAAATCGACACTTATACATTGGTCATCGTTAAACATCACATTCACGATAATTTGATAATTTCCCGAAAGCAAAAAAGTAATAATGGTTCCATCGAGAATACATCCAACATCTGTTTTATTGCCCTTTACATCTATATTTCCATCATAAATATACTTATAATTTTTACTTTGTTCTTCAGTATACTCTGAATAGTAATCATTCCAATCCCACGTATGCTCAGGACCATATAATATATTAGTAGTTATAGAATAGTGAATATAATCTATATCAGCAGAATCGAAAGTATAAACCTTATCATTATAATCAAAAGTATATCCGCTTATATCTTGTGAAGAACCTGTAGTCATCACATGGGTATCTATTTCATTGGAAGCTACGCAATAACTTTGTTCTAATTTATTATAGTCTTCTTCTGGGACACTATTATCGCAAGAAGTTAATAAAACAGATAAGGCGATTATCAAATATTTATTCTTTTTCATATTTAACCTCCTATTACTAAATTAAATACTGATGATGGTGCATATGTTCCATTGATTATCATTTTAATAAATAGATAATAATATCTATTTGCTTGTAAATATACGCTTATATATGGTTGATTATTTCCTCTACTATCATCATCAAAAGCTATTTGATTCATCTTATCATCATAGATAGTTAATGTAATATCTTTATGTCCTGAAAGATTTTCAGTATAGAAATAGCGAGTAGAACTTTTACTTGTATATAAAGTAATATAACTATATCTCTTATATGTAGAACATACTGTATATAATGTAATCGGATTACCAAAGTTCTTCTCCTGAATTACTTGATCATCAATAATATTTAGTTTAAATTGTCTTGAACCACTAGATTTGTTTTTAATAGCAATATAATAAGTTTTTTGCTTTTCTAAATACCATTCTACTTTTGAGTAATTGCCTACAAAATTATCATTAAATGCTAGCTTTCTAAATTGTTCATCATATAATTCAAGATAAGTATCACAAAGTGAAGAAGATGATCCTTGAGAAGTAAATATTGAATATCTTCCTTCGGTTGTCGGTGTTAACATATAAATTGCTGGATCACTATTTGAAGTTGTGGTTTGCATCGGTATAGCGGAATTTGTCATGCCATCCATAGTATATCCTGTACTATACCTAAAGATTTGAAAATATCCACTACCATCATTATATTCATAATCATCACTTGATACATATATGGAATAAGTGTGATTAGCTTTTAAATTTGTAATCACTAAAGGGTTATCCCCATATCCTGAATCTTTATCGGAAATAATTAAATTATTATTTGAATCATAAATATTTATTTGTGCGGTATAGTCATAGCCATAGTCATTATAGTTAATGTTTGGAATAGTTTTAAATTCATCTAAAACAAAAGAAAGAATATAATCATCAGTTTCTTTTGGGGTAAAAATAAGTTTTGCAAAATTATTTTTTGTTATAGAAGTATTTGGGTATGTAATGTAATATTTTGTATTAGTTACAATATTTTTATTTTGTGGGAATGCGATGTACTGGGATATTAAAGTACTATATTCTATACCTATATTAGCTAAAAAAGGAACATCGGTATAATTGCCATTATCTTGAATAATATCTAATGAGTATAAATATGTAAGAGTTGAACTCCAATCATTTGTATTATCTTTCATGTTATTATAATAATACATAGTTGAAAAAAAAGCATAATAGTCTTCTTTTTGTTTTAACATCAAATATTGGTTTTCTTGTTCATATACATTTCGAAATGTATTATCATAAATTCCACGTGGTAAATTTAGACCATGTGATTTATAAAAGTTTATATTTTGATTAAAATGAGTAATTTCAACATGGGCGAAATTTTGAGATCCATCCTTATTATCTGACATATTTAATTTACTAACTTTATCATCTATCTCAATTATGTTACTTATAGTTTTAGTTAATAAGCCAACAAATTTTCCTATTTTACTTACTATTGGATTAGGAATATATGAAGCAAGCGTGGCAGCTAGACTCAAACCATTGAGAATCATAGATTTAAGAGTTTCAGGATCAATTTCATTATTATGAACAGATGCATTGATACTTAATTCAGAGGTCTCAAAGAATGTACCTAGATCATTAGTTATATTATATCCACTATTTCCAGGATTATAGCCATTATTGTTATATAGACTAAAATTTGATTCAATATTTGTTATTGCAAGATTAGAACCTTCAGTATAAGAAAATACAACATTGTTTTCCTCATCATACTTTGAAAAACCATTTATTGGAACATCTATATAAATATAAGAAAATTGATTATCTTTAATTTTAATATCGACATCGAAAATAATATAGTTAGACTCTAAATATCTTCCAGAATTATATGTGTTAATATAAAATCCATATTCTGTTCCGGCAGAATATGTTTTATTTATTTTAGTAAATAATTCTTTAGGTATAATATTTATAATAAGATTATCGGCTCCATATCTATTATCATTAAACTTATCAACATATGTAGGTTCATTTTTTTCATTTATATCAATAAATTCATCAATAGCACCATCACTTGAAGTGTAATCTTTATAATCAATCAGCGAAGCGTTATTTGAACTAAGTAATGAAATACCACTACTTTCGTTAATAGCAGAACTTGAACGATAATTACTTTCATATGAATGAGCTTCTAATATTTTAGCTCGTTCATTTTTATCTAATAAATCAAGTGAGAGACTATTATTACTTATATTAGTAAAATCTTTATCTGAAATTGAATAATATGTAATATCAAGTAAATCATTAGATTCTGTAATTATTTTTATATAATTTCCTTCAGGAGCTTTATCATCACTTTCTAAAATTTGTCCTCCATTCTGTACTATTTCAAATAATTTGAGTTCATTATTATAGTCATTATCTAAAATATAAAAAGAAAAATCATCGTGTTGATAATTATAAAAATCTAAATCATATAAATTATTGATATTTAATTCATAGGAGTTAACATTATATTCAATAGTATCATCTAAAAGATTATTGTTTTTGCTTCCTAAACTCAAAAATGTAGCAAAAATAAGGGAACTTAAGACAAAGACTTTTTTAAACATAAGTTTACCTCTCTTTACTCATAATATAATCTTTTAGATGTTAAAAAGCAAGATATTTTCACTTAAGTAAGCAAAATTAAAAAATATAAATCCTTATTTAAAAAGAGATATGTAATGAAGGCTTTTTATTAAATGCTTAGTTATTTAAAGCATATATAAAAGGTTTTACACTTTCTAAATGATGAAAAAAAGCACATAGAACGTTATTTAAGTAAATTTTGATAAGAAGCATAGTGTATGTAGCTGACATGAAAAATATGTTAGTTTATTATTATTTTCATAAGCAATAAAAGAAATATTTTTTACATAAATAACTTTTTGTCTAATAATAAATTTATTTTTTAATAAAGAGTAAGCTAGATTATTATAAATTGAAGTGAATAAAAAATACCTTGATTATTTTATAAACTTATATAAGAAATATTTTATACAAGTTTAGACATTTATAAACAAAAAAACACACAGTTGCAAATATATGTATTCTTTGATATTCTAAATACAAAGGTAGGCATATTAGTTATGTTTAAAAAAATGATGTTAGTTACTACTATTACCTCCCTTCTTATTCCTTTTTTCAATAATACTTCTATTGTTGTAGATAATTATAAAACTATTAATTTTTCAAGAGATTTTAAATTTAATCGGCAATAATTCATGTAATACAAATGGTTTTCAGTTATTTTGTGAGGTAATTTAATTATGAATTTAAAAATTAGATTTAAAAATAATACTATTTCTTTACCTAATAATGGTTTAACTTATATTTTAGATGAAAACATTATTGATAATTTTTTAGATTTTAAAAAGGATGATGATTTCTGTATATTTTTGAATGATCAAAATCTATCTGAATTAAGTTGTGATGAAAAACAAGAATTTAAAAATTTATATTTTTCTTATATCACAAAAGAATCATTATATATACAGGAATTGAGTGTTAAAGATAACTTATCTTTAGTTGATACTAAATCTCGTTCAAATAGGGAGAGAAAATTAAATTTAACACGAAAAATTACAGATTTTGGTTTGAATAAAATTAAAAACAAAAGAGTACAGAATCTTTGCCAAGAAGATAAATTAAAAGTTGCCTTAGTTAGAGCGGTTATTAAAAATCCGCAGGTAATTATTATAGATGGTAAGTTTATGCAATATATGAAAATTTTTGAGATGATTCAAAAAGTTTCTAAGGATTGTTTAGTGATAATTATAGGTTCAGATGAAGGGGTAGCTAACTTATATGCTGACTATATAATTAAGGATGGAGAAGTTGTTTTAGATAAAAATATAAATAAAAATATTGATATATCTAAAACTGAAGTTAAAGAAGTAAAATTAAACTTTTTTAGTAAACTTAAAATAGCTTTTAATAATCTTTTTTCATCATTTAAAATAGTTTTTGTCTTATTATTTGCAATAGGTAATCTAACATGGTTTGGAATAATTGATAGTGTCTATGGATTTAATAGAGAAGAAGTTATTTTGGATACTATTGTTCAAAATGATAAGTATGTTAATATATATAAAATAGGTGAGGATGAGACTTTTACTAAAAACGAAGTTGAGGAGTTCCAAAATGAGATGAATACTCATGGTGTTGGTGATTTTTCGTGGGATCCACTTACTTTTGTTATTTATAATAATCTATATAATTATGATTTAGCGTCTGATACTTTTCGTGAGATGAATGATATTAATCCATTAATAGTTACTGATTTATTATCTATAGATAGCATGGATGATTTACCTTCTTCATTTTCACTTTTAGCTGGTGAAATGCCTTTAGGTGAAAATGAAATAATGATTACTGATTATCAATTTACGTTATTTGATAATTTCGGGTATTGTTATCAAAACAATTATATGGGTCCAGATAAAGAAAGAAATCCAATATATTTTAGTGAACCGAAAGATATGATCGGTTTACCTTTATATGCATATTTACCTTCCGATTCTGCTTTTGATCTACCTGCTGTTGATTATTCTCTAACAATATCGGGTGTTTTAGATACTGGTTTTGATGAACAACATTTTAAAGATATATACGAATGTGGTAGGATGGGTCAAGTAGTAGATCCCGCTTTAAGAGAAGAATTTATGAGAAAATATTGTCCTAAATGGCAATATATACATAACGAATTCTTTTCTTATTCTAGGACTGGTTATATTTCTCCAGATGTTATTGATTTTTATCACGAGCGTCAATGCCACTATGATTTAAATCATGAAACACCTTATTCTTCTATTATTGTTCCTATAAATAATAGAAGTCAAGCTGTTGAGATTTTGGATAAATTAGATAATTCAGATAGTTATTATGTATATAACTATACTCTTTTTAATAATATTGAAAATTTAGAATATGGTCAAAGGAATCGTTGGCTAAGTGACACTATTTTTTGGTCTATTTTGTTATTTATTTTGAGCACTACTTTTAGTATTTTATTTTTCAAAAAAGTTTCTTATAAATCTATAAGTCAAAATAAGTATTTCTATGCTATGGGAACTAAGAGTTATGGTTTATCTATTTTCTTAATAGAAACAATTATATTTGGATTGATTATATTCCTTGTAAGTTCTGTTATTAGTTTTGGTTTATCTATCCCTATAAATAGTGCAATAATGGATTATTATTACTTTATTCCAGGTATAATAAATGTTATTTCATTTTCTTTTAGACAATTGGGATTAATATTTGTTTATTCAGTTCTTTTTACTATTGCCACTTCTATCTTCTTCTTTAAAAAGATAAAAAAAGAACGCATAAATTAGCTTCGGTATTATATTTCATTAAAAATATATGTATATGAGATAAGTTTATTTTTTCAGCTTTTTGCGTGTATTAGATATATAAATAAGTTGGATATAAAGTAAAAATATTGTGATAGCTGCTACTAATTCAGACATATTAATCGATGGTTCTAAAAGAGGAAAGGAGAAGGATTTTAAATTTCTTTTTAAAGTACTCATATAGGCTGAGGAAGAAGTAAATTGTAATTTACGTATTAGTTTGATAATGAAAAGTTTATCTTTTAAGTAAAGATATTCAAGCACTTCTTTTAAATATAGTAAAAAGTAGTTATTAAAGTATTTTAAAAAAGATAAAGATAAGAAAGAGTTTAAAAGATAATTAAAAGTGATAAAATCAGGTTTAAATATTTTATCTGCATAATTTTTAAGATTGTTATCAATATAAAGGGGACAATCACTAAGATAATTTATAGCATTATGGAATAATTCAGATAAATTATGGGTTTCATCAGAATATATATCGTAGCAATAATCAAAGTAAAAGATACCATCATTTATAAGTATCTTTTTAAAATAAGAAGAATTAATAAGATTGTCATAAGTTGATGTAAGAGTATAAAAAGAAGATATATTTATTTCACTATCATCAATTTTTATATTTTCAAAACGATAAATTATTTTAGGCTCCATTCTTTTTGTAGCAATAGCAAAGATTTCAACTATTGTTTTTAAAGGTAATCCAGTCATAATAGCATTTTCAGCTATTATTAAATCGTCTGTTTGTAGTTTATATGGATAGATAGAAGAAGCTTGAACAACAAGATTGATTTTAGAGCGATCTTCCTCTTTAAAGAAGAAAGAATCTTCTATACCAGTTTTTGAAAAAGAATTAAAAATCGTACCTGGACGAACATATAGATTAAGTTTATTATCATAGTAGTTATCTAAGAAATATTTAGAAGGAATAGAAGTAATCTTCTCTTTTTCTGAATAATAAAACATGTTTTTAAGATCTTCTCTAAGCATGTAAATATAATAAGGATATTTTTTATTCTCATTATTATCTAGAAGATCTATTATAAGTTTTTTAAAGTTTTCTTCAGAAGCTAAAAATCGTTCTTTCTTTAAAGAAACTTGATGATTGAAAATATAGTTTTGGCAGAAAAGAATAAAAAGGAAGGAATAACTAAAATAAAACTTATATTCATCAGGAAGCCTATCTTCTAAATAATAGAATGGAACATCTTCTTCCATAAATTCTTTTTCAAGATATATTCCCTTTTTTAAAAGGTTTCTTGTAATTTGAATATTTAATAATTCATCATTAGCTTTAATGATTTCTTGATGTTTTTCATCAAAGAAATCACATCCATCAATAAATGTTAATTGAGGAACAATATCTTTATTAAAATCAAGGTTAAGTGAGTATATCTTATCTTTTTCTAAACCTGTGATTGCGATGGCTTTATAAATATTTTTTTCACTATTTTTAATTGAAGTAACAGATTTTAAACCTAAGAAGAATCTATCTGCTGGATTATATTTAATATTAGTTTTTAAAAAATATTTATTATATAGTTTCTCATAAATAGTTAATATTTCTTTGTCTTCTTTTGCAAAATAATATTTATTATCTTTATAAAAAATCAGATTTTTATTTCCGATATAGGCATTCTTAATAGCTAATGAATCATCATATAATTCTGAGTTTGAATTATAAAAACTAACCCTTCTATTGGTGGTATAGTTATTTAAATATTCATAAAGTTTATTGATAAATTTATCTAACTCTGGATAAGGAAGAGATTTTAATTCAGCTACATTTTTTATTGAATATCCATCATTAAGAAGGATAATTATTTCTTTAATAAGAAAATAGCCACTTCTAGGATTATGTGATAAGATATCAATCAAAAAATGTTCATCTTTATAAAGATAAAGAAAATCTTCAATAAGTTTTGTATTATCTTTTAATATCTCCGAGTTTTCAATAACTTGTTCTGAAAGAAAATATAAATTATCATCATTTAATGATTGAGTAAATGCGTTAGCGGAATAGGAATAATAGGTATTAATATCATGTTTTTCATCTAAAGCGATTATTGTTTCTGTTCTAAAAGCATTAGAAAAATAAGAAGATAAGCAATTTTCTTGTTCTGCAAAAGAGTAGAGATTAATAAAATCATCGGCTGTTCCTTTTTCAAAATCAAAGTAGAGGCAATTATTTAAGGCTTGATAAGGTAAACCCATATAATAAGCGAAGAAAATTGAAGAGAACTTATACTCAGGATGCATCTTAAAATGATTATGAATTAACTTATAAGCATATTTTAATCTTTCTTTATTACTGTTTAAAAAGAGGTAGTCAGATTTATTGCAAGTTAATGATAATTTATCTGTTCCTTTAACAATATATTTTTCTTCTTGAACCATGTTAAAAGAATTTCCAAAGAAATAGAGATGATATTTATCATTTATTTTTGTGTTTATATTTAGTTCATTACTTATAAATAAAGAACTATCATAATAATTTTTATAAAAGTCGCTTGCTACTTTACTTAATAAGGTAATGAAGTAATTTTGTAAAGCATTTTTAAAAGCTCTTTGATTATCTTTGGTTTCATCTTTAAAAGCAAAAGTGAAAAATCTATCGATATTTTTAGGTGTTAAATCAGTAAAGGATTGGCGATATTGATTTAGAGATATTTTACCACGATAATTTGAAGAATAATTCAAAAGTAATTCTTCTTTTGTTACTTTTCTTAAAAAATATGAAGGAATTTTATTTATATCTAAAAAGACAGGATATTTAATTCGATTTATCTCTTTATAAAAAAGGAGATCAATATCAGGGAAGAAAATACCATGTTTAAGAAAATAATTAACAAGTTGAATATTAGCAATACTATTTTGAGAAGTAACTTCATTATTAAATGTTAAGCTTTTATCATAATTATTGATAAGGAAATTTTCAAAATGAATCCTTACTAAGGCTTCGTCAATTGATAGTTGTTGTTTCTTGCCATTAATTTCAACATAAAATATATCTGGAGGTAATGATAATACCTGCAGCATACATTCGAGTGAGTTAGGGTTAGAGGTGGTTTGAATATTATTTTTTGTATATAGGGGGTAGTCTTTTAGATGGGATATATATTTTTTGTAAAAATATGCTCTTTCAAAAATCGACTCTTTATCTTCTAAAGCCATATGATAATCATTAGGACCATCTGAATAAATATTATAAAAACCTGTTTTGATAAGAGTGCTGTATTTTGTATACTTATCTTTTTCTTTTGTTATTTCAAAAAAGTTAATATTGTAAATCATTATTTTCTCCCTATCATCATCTCTTTTTGAACGTAGCGATCAATCATCTTTTCAATGAGATATGTTAAAAAGCCTAATAATCCATTGATTAATTTCTCATGATTTGGATACTTTTTATAATAAAGTATAGGGAAAGTTTTAAGAGTGTAAGTAGCTAAAGTTTCAAAACCCTTGTTGATATTCATATAGTAGGCTAAAAAGATAGAATGGTTTATTCGATAAGATTCATTAAGAATGGTTGAAAGATTAATTTTAGTTTGACTATCGCTTTTAAATAGATTGAGGTAATCGAAGATAATATTATGCATTTCATTTTCTTCTAAGATAAATGAAGTAAAGATCTTTTCAGGTGTACCACTTGTTAAAGAAACATAAGTAGGTATCATTTCATCATTGTAGTCCTCTAAATGATAATGATAATTAGGATCAAAGTGGACATTAGCTAAATCGACAAAAGGAGTCATATAGAATCCATCTTTTATCATTTGATTTCTGATGAACACATACTCTGCATTTTTACCATCTTTTAAAGGTAAAAGGACATAGAAAAACAAAAATAGAGCAGGGTGATTAATATTTACACAACGACGACAAATATGTTCTTTAAAATGGAGGCAATTCATCACCTCATCAATATTGAACCTAGTAAAATCATTATTTAAAACATCGATTATTACATGATAAGGTAGACCAGCCGCACTTAATAAATAAGCGATTCTGGTTTTAGGAGAAACTTCATCGTATATTTCAGCATCGAATAGTTCAATCATTTTTCTGATTCCTTGTTTATCACAAGAACAGAAGTAATAATTATTATCACCATCTTGTTTATAAGCATTAAAATTTCTTCCATAATAAACGTATGGATAAGGTAAGCCTTCTATTTTATCATGAGTTCTTAATGGTAAGTCTTTTAAGGAAGGAATTATTTTTTTACTAACTTCGATGGCATATGTTGTTGCAAGTAAATAATAAATTCGGAAGAGATCTAAATATAGCGGATAATTTTTTTCAAGAATCGGATAATCTTTTTCTTTCATATTAAAAAGAATTTCATTTAATGTTTCATCATCGCCAAGATTTTCCTCTAAATCTGCTAGATGAATATCGATGGAAACATCGACGGAAATTGCTGAACATAGTAAAGCGATAGCTTTAGGAACAGTCATATCTAAATAAGGTAAAAATTCAGAAGATATATATCTTCTATCGATATTTAATGCACCATAAAATTGATGCTTTTCAATAGCCTCTTTTATCTTATCTATATAATCATCAAAACTATCAGTTATATGAAGACCATATTTACTCGCTTCAGCAATTATATAAGGAGAATATGGAGTGAGTTCTTTTATTTCAAATGAAAAAGCTTCTTGACATTGTGGCTCTATTGATTGTTTAAGATGAGAAATATCATCAAGATATTTGATTTGTGGCAATATATCTTGATTGATAAATAAAGTACAAGTGACATCGCTTGGCAAACCTAATTTTTCAGCAATATATTGATTTTTATTGCGCACATCTTCTTCATCAGGATGATATTTTTCGTATTGTTCTTTAAAAAACATTCCTCTTTTTTCTAAGCTCTCTTTCTGTGAAGAACAGATATAAGGAGTAGAGAAATATGTTTTTTTAAATGAGCAATAAGAAAAACCATAATCTACATACGGATAAATGGATTCTATTTCGTAATTATCTCCGTTTTTGATAATACCATCTAATGTAGTTAACACTAATAAATCGTGTTCTTTTAATGCTTTTTTTCTAATTTCATCTTCAACGTAGATAAGTAAGGACTGTTTTATATAATCAAAAAGACTATATATCTCTTTTCTACCGATATATTTATCAAGAGAGAAATAAGTTAATAAGTCATCAACTGTCTCTTTTAAAGTAGTATCAGAGAAAGAGGAGAAAAAATAAGAGCAAGCAGTATAAGATGATACTTTATCTAAGATACGAAGAAATTCTTTGATAAAAGGATTATCGTTTAAATCGTTTTCAAGACAATATTGGTAATAGTAGTGTTCATATAAAGAACAAGTAGGGTTATCAAAAATCTCTTTTAATAAACCTTTTCTTTTACATTTAAAAACACGAATGGTTATTCTTTTCTCATTATTATCTTCTCTTTCAGTATATTTTATTCCATAGTCTAAAAGAGAACGAGTATAGTAAGTTAAACGATGTTCAGTATTAAAAGGAGAATAAGTGTAGTCTTTAGAATAACGTTTATATGCTAAAAAAGCATCATCATAAGTAATCTCCTTAAAAGGTAATAGGGAGATTAAATCATTATTATTTATTTTATCTTCTATCATCTTATAGCCTAAGTAAGGGTAACCTAAGCGAGCATAAATTAAAAGAGGAGGGATATCTTTTTCAAGATTTTTAATATCTTGAATCATGTTTTTTAATTTATTTTTATCAGCTATATTGAAGAAAAAAGTTTTATTATCATTAGTGAAAACTTCTCCATTATATGAAGAATAAGAATAGAGAGATTTGTTTTCAAAAATAGAAGAAGGAGTAAAAATTGATTTTTTATTAGTATCTATTTTTAGTTCTTTTAAACAGTAATCATCATAAAGAGAATTGATAATTGCAATTAAGAAACGCTTAGTAGCATTTACTAAAGTTGAGATGTAAGGAGAAAAAGAACAGGCTTCAGCAATGCGACGATTATATTGGTGATTAATAAAATAATAAGTTATCTCTTCTAAATTAAATTTATCAAATCTTTCTAAAAATTTAAGTAGTTCTGTGTCAGTTTCATTATTTAAAAAGTCGATAACTAATCTTTTAGAAGAATAAGAAGAAAGTAAATCTTTAAAGAAAGGTGTCATACTTTCTTGATTAAAATAGACAGGTAAAAAGTGTTCTTTTAAAAAGTCTTTGCTTTCATCGTAAAGGAAGAAAAACCCTTTCTTAGCAGCATATAATTTAAAGTCATCACAGTACCATTTCTTATTATAATCAGCATAGATATCTTGATAGCATGTTTTCTTTAAGGATTCTAAATCTTCTTTAAAAATAATTTGCTCAGTTATCTCTTTTTTTAAATCAAACATTTTAAAGATAGTATTTGGTATTCCTAAAACATATTGATAAGTATCAACTTCACTACCTTTTTTATATGAAAAAGATTTGCCATTATAGACAGGATAAAAATTAAGGTGAATTATATGTTTTTTATAGAATTGATTTAGACTTTCAATACCTGCTTTTTCAGAAAGCGGAGCATATATATTATTTTGTTCATCCAAGAAAAAAATAGTATGTAAACCAAAATAGGCTTTTTTATAGATGGGATAGGAATCTAAAGATAGTTCTTTTTCTGGATAAAGAAAAACCGACATTAAATCACCTCAAAAGTAATATCGCAATAATCTTCTGTCATATCTGTAATTCTAAAGCCAAAGTGCGGTGCGCTTCCATCATCAAAGATAAAATTATTATATGTGGAATTTTCGAGATAGAAAGAATCACCTTCTTGATATAATGAGCGATTTGAAGCTGTTTTTCCTAAAGAGAATTGAGTTTTAGTTTCATTGCTACCTAAAATTGAAATCTTTCTACCTCTATAATAGTTATCAGCATCATCTAAAGTTTCGTAAGAATAAGAGGGGGTATTTGAATGAATATAATCGAAAACATAATTTCTTCCCCATTGACGATCTTCAGAATATAAAGGTAGCTTGTCGTAATTATATCCGCTATATTCAGGAACACCGAAAGTGTTTGCATCCATTCTACCTATACGAGAATTAATATGGTATAAGATAACACCATCTTCAGTATACATTCGAAGATTGTCATAAGGAGTAAGTGAATCCTTTTCATTTAATTCACTGGGTGTATAGTATTCTAAAATAAGATATTCATCGAAAGGAGTATAATTAAAATCAATCTGATTATTTTTATAGATAGGAATCAATATCGCTTGATTCTCTGATGATTTATCTAAACGGATAGTATTATTAGAAGAGATGAGATCTTCAGTGATCACAATAGGATCAATCCAACCTAATAAGTATTTAGAATAGCTATCAAGATCACCGATATTCGCATCCATCATAGTTAATGTTCCACAAGGTGAATCAAAATTATCAATACCATTTACATCATAGGAATAATAATCGTCTAAACCTAATAAATGGCCAGTTTCATGAATGATAGTATGAGCATCACCATTTTTAGCTTTGTCATAACTAGCATAATTACCATCGGTTAAAAAATCGATGCTTTGCCAAGTATAAGAGCTAGCTTGAACATCTAAAGAATAATCGTATTCAGTATTCCAACTAGTAAATGCCCAATATAAATCGCTAGAAGCACTATAAGGAGCAGAGTAGATAAGATAGACACTATCGATAAAACCATCATTATTAGTATCATACTGAGTTAAGTCATAGCCTTCATCATTTAAAACACTTAGACATTGATTTAAGATAGAAATAACAACATCAGTTGAAGAACTTTGATAAGCTGAATTTTGTAATCCTTGAACTGTATTAGTCAAAGAAAAGACAGGAGTTATTTCAAACTCCATATTTAAAAGACCATTACTAGATTTATAGTAATAAGAGGAGACTGATTCCCAACCAGTATCTTCACTATCACCATTTAATGAATAATTTAATCTTTCAAGTTCAATATCAGTAAATTTATCATCAGAAAATTCAACAGGTATAACTAAAGATTTAGGGGAGCCTTTGCTCGGCATATAAACAGCTCTCGCTAAAGATCCTCTACCGATGTTATAAAGATTAAGATTTTCACTTGTATAATTAGAATTATAACTAGGTTCTCTATAAATTGATGAACCTGAAGGAATATTTACTTGAGGGAAGAAGACGCAAGAGGATAAAGTAAGAAGTGAAAAAGAAAGGAGTATTGGTAATTTCTTCATGTTTAATCTCCATAATCAGAGCCGCGTGATTTATCTTCTACTAAGACTTGAGCCCGGTCAGCTACATCGATGGCTGTTAAATAAATAGCATCATCAATATCTTCTAATGGATTATCTTCTTGTCCAATAAAACATACGACACGATTCTTTTTAACAATTTCATCTAATTTATTTAAAATGTTTTGATACGATTCTGGCCTAAGCATTTTATAAGCTTGTAGACAAGTATAGAATTGAGGTTCAATATAAAAACGAGAACCATCTTCATTCTCATAGCAAGTAGCATATCTTGCTCTTAAATCGATAAGTTTTTTTCTATTTTTCCACTCTTCGTAATCTTTCATAATACCTCCAAATTATATCATTTATTTTGTTCGAGAAATACATATAGTGTCATCAGGTACAATTTTATATTTGTAAAATCTTGTTTAAAACTTTTATTTTTTATTTCTTCCTCAGCCTCTTGCGCTATTTCAATTATATATTTTAATGAAAAAGCAATAAAAGAGAAATTTATATTATCTTGTTCTAATTCTTTTTCAGTACTCTGAATTGTTTCTTCTAACAGATTAATCTTTTTTTCATAATAAAATTTCTCCGAAAATGGTTTTTTACCTTGTTCTTTCCTTTTTAATAATTTAGAGAGAAGATAATAATAAGGTAAGAGAGATAAGCAATAGCTGTACTTTTTTCTTATATTTATAGGTTTAAGTAGTGTCTTTTCAATCAGTAAGTTATAATTCATCACTCACCTCATCTAATAAATATTTTATTTCATTTTCAGTTTGTATTATTTTATTTAATAGTAAAGATTGATCTTTCATCTCTTCTTTTCTAAATAAAGGAATTTGTAAAGATAAGAGATTATGAATAAATAATAGAGGAAGTGATAATAATGAATCATTTTTTACTTCATCTTTTAAATAATTAGCAATAAGAAGATAATCATTTAATGAATTGACGATGATATCTTTATCAGATAAAGTGAGTTTATCTTTTAAAGAAAAAGTAAAAAGATAAGCATCCTCTTCAATTAATTTTTCTAAAGTATTTTTTATAATTAAAGGAGCATTTAGCTCTTCACAAATCGGTAAAAGTGAGAAGAAGAAAGCAGAGCCGAAATAATATTTTGATTCTATATCTTTTAATATTTCTATATCTTTCATTTTAATTTACTAAAGACCTCTCCTATTTTATCGTGAATTACTAAATCAGCTTTATTATCATAGGGAGTTTTATCTTTATTTATTAACACCATATGTTTACCTTGAAAATAATTAATGAATCCATTAGCAGGATAAACAGATAAAGATGTACCAGCTATTATTAATAATTCAGCCTCCATTATTTTAATCATCGCTTTAGTCATAACCATTTCATCTAATGGTTCTTCATAAAGGACAACTTCTGGTTTAACAATATTATGGCAATGTTCGCAATAAGGGATTTTATCACATTCTTTTATATATTCAGGCGGATAGAATTTAGAACAGTTTATGCAGCGGTTTCTATAAATGGAACCATGGAGTTCAATGACGTTTTTATTACCCGCTTTTTGATGAAGACCATCGATATTTTGTGTTACTATCGCTTGTAATTTTCCTTCTTTTTCTAATTTTGCTAGATAAAGGTGAGCTCTATTTGGTTTAGCATCTAAAACGAGCATTTTATCTTTATAAAAACGAAAAAATTCTTCAGGTTGAGAATAAAAGAAGTGAGAGGATAATATCTCTTCAGGGGGATAAGCATATTTTTGATTATAAAGACCATCTTTAGAACGAAAATCAGGTATGCCTGATTCAGTTGAGACTCCCGCCCCACCAAAAAAGACGATATTATCACTTTCATCTATATATTGTTGTAATATTTCTATTTCTTTCATTATTTAAATACGTCGAAGGAATAAATATAATCATCTGCTAAATAGCGAATATCTTTTTCACGATCTTTAGAACTATCATCGTAAATGGCTATTACTTTAAAACCAGCGTTTTTTGCTGTTTTAATCGCAGGATATATATCTTCAAAAACAACAGTTTTTTCAACAGGTGTATTCATCTTTTTAGAAGCTTCTAAATAGATAGTAGGTTCATCTTTTGAAGTAGAATAAACATTAGTGTTAAGTAAATAGTCAAAGTATTCAAGGATCTTATTGTTCTTTAAACAAGGTTCATATAGATCTTTTTGATTAGAAGTAGCTAAAGATATCTTATAATTTCTTTCTTTTAAAGCTGCTAAAAACTCTTTTACATAAGGTTTTAATTTAATGTTGTATGAATATTCTTCTTTAGCCATATTCATCCACATTTGATTGATTTCTTCGACAGATTCCGAAAAGGAAAAAGTATCTTTAAAGTATTGAGCCATCTCTTTAAAGTTCATATGAGCAATTTTTTGTTGTAAGCCTTTAGGTATGTCCATATCGTGGGCAGCAAAAAACCTTTTGTCAATATCGCTCCATATGCGCATTGAATCAATAATCGTACCATCCATATCGAAGATAGCACCATCGCACTCTGAAAGTATGTCTAGTGTTTTCTTGTTCATTTTCCTTTTTTACCTCGCTTAAATTATAAGGAAAAATGATTGATAAAAAAAGATAGAAATCACTATTTAGATGATATAAAAAATAAAAAAGCTCATTTATGTAAAATAGATATGTAAAATCGATTGTTTTTATTACTTATTTTCAATAAAACTCACTTATAAAAAAGTATAAAATAATTGTTTTTTGATATACAATAAACTTGATGAATTACCTATTTATCGATATTGAATGTGCTAATTGTCTTCATGGAGAAGGAAAAATCTGTTCCTTCGGTTATGTAAAAACCGATGATAAATTTAATGTTATTAAAAAGAAAGATATTTTAATAGATCCAGATGCCCCTTTTTTATTAGGTAATGCTAAAAAGGGATGCGGAATCGCTTTAGCTTATCCTTTATTTCATTTTAAATGGGCTCACACTTTTCCCTTTTATTATGAAGAGATTAAAAATCTTCTGATTGATAAAGATACGATCGTTTTTGGCTTTGCTATTAATCAAGATATAAATTATTTTTATTATTCTTGTAAAAGATATCGTTTAAAATTTGAAAACTTTAAAGTTATTGATATTCAATTATTAGATAAAATCATTCATAAATTATCTAATCTTCGCGGTTTAGATAAACTTATTGAATTATATAATCTGCCTTCTTTTACTTATCATCGTTCTGATGATGATGCTTATATGAGTATGGAAATACTATCGACACTCTTAAAAGAAAATAATATTTTAGTTGAAGATATTATAAATAAATTTCCTTGTTATAAGCCGACTGAAGAATATATAGAGATATATAATAAAAACAAAGCCTTACGAATACAAAAAGAAAAGATGCATAAAGCAGTCGAGGACTTTTATAAAAATGATTCTTCTATTCATCCTGTTATAGAAACTTATGATAAAGATGTATGGGGGAAGCATTTCTTTATCAATTATCGTATAGTCAGTGAAAATATCACTTATTTTAACAAGCATAAAAAAGAGTTTATCAGAAAGAATATTATTTTTGTGAGAAATATAAAAGACGCGGATTATGTTATTTCTAGCATAAAAAATGTTCGTGATAAAAAATCTCTAACATTAGAAGAATTTAATAAGTTAGTTTTCAAAAATTAAAAAGCATCTAGATTGCTCTAGATGCTTAATTTTATTTAATTTTAGTAACTTTGATTTGAGGAACTAATTCGCTCCAGAGTTCATAAGAGCCAAGATGCGGTGAGAAAGCAGTAGCACCACCAGCAGCCATTGAATATTGAAGAGTCTCTTCAATTGATTTCTTTTCAGCTAAGCCTTTTATGAAACCAGCGATAGAACTATCACCAGCTCCAACAGCAGAAATTTGAGTACCAGTAGCATTTGAGCAGTGATAAACGTGGCCATCTTCAGCGAAGTAATATGCACCTCTTCTTCCTAAAGTAACCATAACAGAGCGAGGTCCTTTAGTTAAGAATTCTTCTCCACCTTTGATGATTTCCTCATCAGTGGTGAGCTTCTTACCTAAGAGGTCACCTAATTCTTCATCATTAGGTTTAATCATAAATGGACGATAAGGTAAAGCGTAGGTTAAAGCTTCATCGACAGTATCTAAGAAGACATAAGCTTTAGCAGGATTGCAGCACTCATCCATAAGGCGAGCGTAGAGATCCTTTTTCTCTTGTCCTAAAGAACCAGATAAGATAACAATATCGTTTTCTTTAAGATTTTCTTTAAAGTAAGCAAAGAGTTTGTCAAGTTCGCTATCGACAACTTTAGGAGCTGCAGGATCAAAACGAGTATCCTGATGAGGACCAGTGATCATAACGTTCATTCTTGAATTAGTTTCGGTCTTAAGATAGATAGGATCTTTATATTCACTATCGACAATCTTGCGGATATCTTCACCGATGTTACCACCAATAGCGACGATAGGAATGTTTTCAACATGAAGATTTGAAAGCATTCTTGAAACAGTGATACCTTTTCCACCTAAAGAGAAGCCTTCAGCTTTCGGACGATTGACACCCCCAACTCTCAATTCCTTATCTTCAAGGTTGAGGTTATAGTCGATGCAAGGGGCGATTGTTAATGAATAGATCATTTTTATATATCTCCTTTTTTAACCTATTTTATTTTAACTTCTATTGACTTAATAAGCGAACGATATTTTTCATTGATTGCATCTGAAATGAGAATTGGACGTGAAAAATCGGCAAAAGTAGCGTTTGCAATATTATCAAATTTAGTATGATCAGCTAGGATATAGATGTTATAGCACTTATTTATAGCAGTTTCTTTAATTAGAGCTTCTTGAGGGTCTGGTGTTGTAAATTTAGCATTGTGATGAATTCCATTTGTTCCAAAAAAGCCGATATTATAATTAAATCTATTAATAAAATCGACGGCATAAGAACCGATAAAGGCGTTTGTTGTAAGTTTTATTTCTCCACCAGTAACATAACAAGTTAAATCTCTTTCTGCTAATTTTTGAGCTAAAAGAGGTGAATTAGTAACATAATAAGTATTTTTATAAGTTGGTAAGAAAGGGACCATGCTAGCTACAGTTGTGGAAGCATCTAAATAGATACAGTAGCCTTCTTTAACAAATTTACTAGCTTCTCGAGCAATAATTCTTTTAGTATCGATCTCTGATTGCTCTCTTTCTAAATATTCTTTATCTAATCTTTCAAAATGAAAATCACCAGAATAGTGAAGTGAAGCTACTTTTCCATGCATTCTAATAATCTTATGATTATCAGCCATCTTTTGAATTTCTCTTCTGATTGTCGATTCTGAAGTTTTAAAATAATCGCTTAATTCTTTTATAGAAACAAATTGAGAAGAGCTTTCTTCTAATAGTTTTAGTATCTCTTGTTCACGAGTTTTTTTCATACTCACATTTTAATTTTTATAGAATGTGTTTTCAACATATTAATTATACTTTGCTATGTTAATTAATATTTTTTATAAGTTCATCTAAAATTTGTAAATAATCAGCTTTCGAATTAGATAAGACTAATCTTCTTTTATATTCTTTCATATTATTAAAGTTTTTTAGATAGTTAGTCGAAATTCCTCTCATTATCCTACTGGCTACTATTTCTGGTTTGATTGAGAAGATGTAGTCTAAATGTTTCTTTAAATCATTTATTTGATTAAAAAGAGTAGTTTTTGTTATCTCTTTTCCTTCTTCTCTATCGATCATATCCTGAAATACTTTTGGATAACCGATAGCTCTTTGTCCGATCATCACAGCTTGACAATCCGTCATATTAAAGACATCTAAAAAGTTATTTTCATCTATGCTTCCGTTTGCGATTATAGGAATAGAAACAGCGTGTACGCACTCTTTAATAATATCGTAATGAACAGGACCAGAAAATCCTTCCGCTCTTGTTCTTCCGTGAATAGCTATAGCATTAACACCACATTTTTCAATCTCTTTAACAAGATGTTTTACATCCATTATCTTTTCAAAACCAATTCTAATCTTTACAATAACAGGTTTAGAAGATATTCTAACCATATTTTTTAATAATTCTAATAATTCGTCTTCTCTATTTAACCAGTAGGAGCCTGCAGATTGTCGTATAACTTTTGGAACAGGACATCCAACATTAAAATCTAAAAAATCATAGTCAGCATATTTTTCAACCACAGGAATGGATTTAAGAATGTTTTCAGCTTTACCTCCAAATATTTGTAAAGCTAACTTTGTAGTAGGACAATATTTTTTGTCTAAGTGAGTATTTTTTAAATCTTCGATCGTTTCTTTTGAATTATAGAGTAAAGATTCACAAGACTCCATTTCTGTGTAAGTTAAACCAGCCCCATATTCGCTAGCTAATCTTCTTAAAGAATAGTCTGTAAAACCAGCTAAAGGAGCTAAGACATATCTATTTTTTAATTCTATACCGGCAATGTTAAATGTTTTCATCTTGTAATTCTTTTAATAATTCTAAAGCTTCTTCTTCATTAATAACGGGAATATTTTCTTTTTTTAGTCTTTTTGTTGTTATTCCTTCACCTGAGATAAGTTTATTTGTGAAACTTCCATCATGTATTTTATATACTCCACAAGAAGGAGAATTTTCTTTTAATACAGCTAATTTAACATGTTTAATATGAGCGATTGTACTTGCTAAATAAGCTCCGTTATTATATTCCTCAGTGACATTTTTTCCTTTTTTAGTAATAACCATTAGTCCTTTTATTTCTGAGGGGTCACGCGGTGTTTTTAATCCACCCATAACTTCGGGACAGATAGGAATCAAATCAAAGTAGTTTAGTAATTTTTCAATTCCTTCTACCTTTTTACTTTTACCATCATAACGACAACTTTCACCTAAAAGACAAGCAGAAATTAATACTTTATCTCTACGGTTTTTATTGATAGCTAATCTCTCTATTAATTTTAAAGACATAACTAAAAAATTATATCACAAAAAATGCCTAAGATAATCTTAGGCATTTGCGCTATTAAAGGTCGATAGATTTACGGCTATTAGCTTTTCTTATCCAATATTGAGCTCTTTCTTTATTGCCATTAGCGAGATATTTCTCACCGATTATTCTCATGGCGACATGATTACCATTTCTTGCAGCTTTATTATAGAATTCGTAGGCGACTTCAGGGGATGCAGTCTGACCTAATTTACCATAGCTATAAATATCACCCATAGCTTTTTGAGCTTTATGATAGCCTTTATTAGCTGCTTGATAGATAAGTGTTTTAGCATTTTCAGCTTGTTTAGGATCATTCATATATATGAGTCCTAATTCATATTGAGCTTCCGTCATACCAGCGTTAGCAGCTATTTTGAATAAACGAATAACTTCTTTTTTACTTGCAGCGTCTGTGTTTTTTCTATTGATCATTCCGACGCAATAGCAAGCAAAGGCATCTTCTTTATCTGCAAGCTCTTTTAATTCACGATTAGCTTGAGTAAAAAGATCTTTGATTTTGTCTTCTTTTTTAGGAGAATAAGCATAGTGTTTGTAGTAATAGCCTAGAAGGTAAATAGCATAAGGACATTTTTTTCTTTGGGCTTTTTTGACTAGTTCTAAGCCTTTTTCTGGGGAACGTCTAGTTGTAAATCCATCAAAGTAACGCATGGCTAAGATGCACATGGATTTACAATCTCCCTTAATTGCTTCTCTTCTTAACTCGCTATTTGTAATCATGTTTTGAAACCCCTTTCTTATAACGTTAGAAATAGAATAACACTATTTGTGTTTTATTTCTATCTAAATAGTATTAATCTTTACATCTCACTTATTGAAAGGGCTTACATATTCAACTATTATTTTTATGGTTATTAAATTTCCCAGTTATTATATTATTATTTATATGAAGTTTTCATTTAAAGATAGAAAAGGAGAATTTATGAAAGAGATAAAAGTAAGCGTCTTAGATCGAAATAAATTACAATTAGAAGAAGATGGTCAAAAAGGAGATATTATTCTTTTAGATGAGATAGCTGATGTCGATTTAACATATATTTCTGATTTAGTTAATAAAGCTAAAGAGCAAGAAATAAATAAGAGGATTGAAGAAGCTATAAATAAAGAAAGAAAAAAGATTGAAGAGAATGCTGAATTAAAATATAAGAATAAAGAAAATGAATTAAATCTTACTTTCAAAGATGAAAAACAAAATATTATTGATAAATATGAGAATGATCTTAATACTAAAATTAATGAAGTGAAGGATTTACAGAATAAACTTGAGAGATTAGAGGAATCTTTAAGTGATAAACTTAAGCTTGGAGCTAATGAAATAGAAAAGAAATACCTAGAAAATATCAATACTCTTAAGCAAGATAAACAAAATTTACAAAAAGATTTAGAAAATCAAAAAGAAAAGAATCAACAGGAGATTCAAATAGCAGTTGAAAAAGCAAAGAGTGAACAGTTAAATAAATTTATAGAAGAAAAAGAAGAATTAATAAAGCAAATAAATAATTTGAAGTTAGCTAAAACTTCTTTAAATATAAAACAGATAGGAGAAAATTTAGAATCTTGGTGCAATAATACAGTTTTAGGTTATATGCAGAATGGTTTTACTAATTGTGAGTGGTATAAGGACAATATTCTTGTTAAAAATGAAGGGGAAAATAAAGCCTCAAAAGCAGATTTTATTTTTAAGATTTATGCGACAGATGAAAAGAAAGAAAATGAATTATTAACTTCTATCTGCTTAGATATGAAGGATGAAGATCCAGAATCCAAAAATAAAAAGAGTAATAAAGATTATTATGATGCTTTAAATAATAATCGAAATAAAAAGCATTGCAAGTATGCAGTTTTAGTTTCAAACCTAGAAGCTGATAAACCTAATGATATACCTATCTTTAAAGTTAATGATTATATGGATATGTATGTAGTTAGACCTGCCTATCTTATGACTTTTTTAAATATGATTACTTCCCTTACTAAAGGATTTATGAATATGGTTATGGAAGTAAATAAAGAGAAAGCCTATCGTTATAATATGAATGAGTTTGTTGAACAATTTGATAAGTTAAAAGATACTTATTTAGATAAGCCTTTAGCTACTTTGCAAAATAGTATTAATGAACTTGTAAAAAAGAATAATCAAATAAAGGAAGCCTCTGATAACATTCAAGAAATAATTGATAAAATAAATAAGAATTATTTAGATGCTATCCAAGATAAACTAGATAAGTTCAAGGATAAAGTTTTAAAAGCAGGTAAAAAAGTGGAGGGGTGATGGTAAATCATATTGAAGTAAAAGGTGCAAGGGTACATAATTTAAAAAATATTGATGTTTCTATTCCTTTAAATCAAATAGTTGGTATTGCGGGAGTTTCAGGCTCTGGTAAATCCTCTTTAGCTTTAGGTGTTTTATATTCTGAAGGTTCAAGAAGATATTTAGAATCTCTTTCGACATATACTAGAAGAAGGATGACTCAAGCTTCTCGTGCAGATGTAGATGAGGTTTTATATATTCCAGCAGCCTTAGCTCTCCATCAAAGACCCGCTTTGCCTGGTATAAGAAGCACTTTTGGTACTTTAAGTGAATTATTAAATAGTCTTCGTTTGCTATTTTCTCGCTGTGCTAATCACCTTTGTCCTAATGGACATAGATTACCTCCTTCTTTAAATGTTGCATTAGGACAGGAATTAGTGTGTCCTATTTGTAATGAACATTTCTTTGCTCCCTCTGCAGAAGAACTAGCTTTTAATTCTCAAGGAGCTTGTAAAACTTGTTCGGGAACAGGAGAAGTTAGAACAGTCGATCAAGATTCTCTAGTTCCTGATGAAAATCTTACTATTGAACAAGGAGCTGTTGCCCCTTGGAATTCTCTTATGTGGTCACTTATGGTAGATGTCTGTAAAGAGATGGGAGTAAGAATAGATGTTCCTTTTAAAGATTTAACAGATAAAGAAAAAGATATAGTTTATAATGGTCCAGCGATTAAAAAACATATTTTATATCGTTCTAAAAAAACAGATGATTTTGCAGAATTAGATTTTACTTATTATTCTGCAAATCGCACTGTTTTAAACGCTCTTTCTAAAGTAAAGGATGAGAGCGGTATGAAAAGAATTGAAAAGTTTTTGAAAGTAGATATATGTCCTGATTGTCAGGGAAGTAGATTAAATAAGAGAGCTCTTTCTCCTGAGATTCTTTCTTCATCTTTAGCTGATGTTACTAAGATGAGCTTAAATGATGTAATAACGTGGGTTAAAAAAGTTCCTTCTTCTCTTCCTGATGAGATGAAAGATATGGCTATTAATATCATTGAATCATTTTTAGATACAGCTAAAAGATTAGTCGATTTAGGATTAGGTTATTTAACTTTAGATAGAGCTTCTAATACCTTATCTACTGGTGAGAGACAAAGAGTACAATTAGCAAGAGCAGTTAGAAATAGGACTACTGGAGTCCTTTATGTTTTAGATGAACCATCTATAGGTCTTCATCCAGCTAATATTGTTGGTTTAGTCGATGTTATGAATGACTTAATAAAAGATGGTAATTCGGTCATATTAGTTGATCACGATACTCAAGTATTAAATAAAGCTAATTATATTATTGAAATGGGTAAGGGATCTGGTTCTTTAGGTGGAGAAGTTATCACTAAAGGAAAACCAGTTGAGATAGTAAATAATAAAGAGTCAATAATCGGTAGATATTTATTAAAAGAAGAGAGACTAAGGAAAAGACCTATTTTAGATGCAAAAGAGATTTTCTCGTTAGGTAAGATCCATCTTAAAACTTCAAACATTCATACAGTTAAACCACTAAAAGTAGATATCCCTAAAGGAAGATTAACAGTAATTACAGGTGTGTCTGGATCAGGTAAAACAACTTTAGTTTTAGAAAGCCTAATTCCTGCATTACAATCTTTTATAAATAATACTAAGATGCCTAAACATATATTAAATATTGATAGCGGTGGCATCAACCAAGTTAAGCTCATTGATGCGACTCCTATCGGTATTAATGTCCGTTCGACAGTTGCTACTTATGCTGATATTCACGACGAGTTAAGAAAGATATTTGCTAAAACAAAAGATAGTCTTTCTCATCATTATAAAGCTAGTGATTTTTCTTATAACACGGGTAAATTGCGTTGTCCTACTTGTGATGGTACAGGTTCAATTTCTTTAGATGTTCAATTTTTACCTGATGTTGAAATAACTTGTCCTGACTGCCATGGTAAAAGATATTCTCGAGAATGTGATGAAATTATTTACCATAATAAAGATATTAGTTTTACTCTTCCTGAGTTGATGTCGATGGATGTTAAAACCGCCTTAAAAGTTACTAAAAATCTTCCGAAGGTTAATTCTAAATTACAAATACTAGATGATCTAGGCTTAGGTTATTTAACCTTAGGTGAAGCGACACCAAGCTTATCAGGAGGTGAAGCTCAAAGGCTTAAATTAGCTAGTGAGATAAATAAAGGACAAGAGAATAGTCTCTTTGTTTTTGATGAACCTACCATTGGACTTCATCCTAAAGATGTAGAAACACTTTTAAATGTATTCCAAACACTTATTGATGCTAAAGCAACTATTATTGTTATTGAACATGATTTAGATGTTATTAATAATTCCGATTATATTATTGATATGGGTCCTAAAGGAGGTTATGAAGGAGGGGAGATAGTTTTTACAGGTACTTTAGATGAAATTAAGAAGTCAAATAAAAGTATTACGGGTAGATTTTTATAAATATTTAATGATTTAAATTTAATCAAAAGAGAATATTAAATATTTACCTCTTTCTTTATATCATCTGTGTTTTTATATAATCTATTTCAGCTTGAATTTCATTTTTTGTTTTTTGATCTTTAGCTCTCTCAATTCCTTTTTCAAGAGCTGGAATAAGTTGAGGACTATATTCAGTTACAGTGCCATCTAAAAAGCGAATGGGTCTTTTGAATTTTATTTCTTTATGATCTGTTTTATCTGGATTTCTACCCATCGCTTTCATATCATCTACATATTGTTTATATTGTTCTGGTGATAATTTTATGTATTGTATATTCATAATTACATCTCCTCAATTAATTAGATATTATTTATCTAGTAAAATCAATAGGATTTATATTTCTTTAATCCATATTGAATAACATTATTTTCTTGTTATAGATGTATCTAGTTTTACAATAGTCTCAAACCTCAAAAATATAAGAAAAATGATGGTTTTAGGCGAAAATATTGAAAACTATTATTATTTTACTCTTTTTTTAATGCAGCAGCAATATAGTAATCAAATAAGTCTTCATCAAGAGTAATTATATTCTCATAAGGTGAAATTGTTGATGGTAAGTGACCAGAAATGATTAAAAAAGATATTTCTAATTTCTTCATTTCATAAAAAAGTTTTTAAGTTCTTCATCATTTAGATAATCATGTAGGTTAATAAATAAGAAATCTCTTTTCTTTTGAAATAAATAAGGATATAATTATTTAAACCTGTTCAGCAGGTTTTTTATTTGGAATGGAGAAAACATGCGAGAAAAAGTTTCATTAGTGTGCACTGAATGCGAATCCCGCAATTATAATGCTACTAAGAAAAAAGGTGATCCTAATCGTGTTCAAGTTATGAAATATTGTCCGAAGTGTGGTAAGCACACTCTTCATAAGGAGGGAAAATAAGGATGGGAAAGATAACTAAATATTTTCGTGGTGTTAATGAAGAAGCTAGACGTATTCGTTGGCCTGATAGAAAGTTACTTTGGACTTCCGTCGCTATCGTCTTAGTTATCGGTATCGTCTCTGCTTTAGCTATTCTTCTTTCTGATACTTTGATCGTTCAGATTATGCGCGCTTTTGAAGAAGCATTCCCTCAAATCTCTTCTTCTACTAGCTCTGGTGATTCAGCAGCTGCTGAAGCTTTAAGACTCACCTTAGGAGGTTTATTATGAGTGATGAAAATTTAAAATTAAATCTCGATTATAATGAAGAGATCGGTGAAGTAAATCCTGATGAAGTTAACCCTGATGAAGGGGAGGAAGGTAGCGAATTACCCGAGAAAGCTTGGTATGTTATCAATACTTTCGCTAAAAGAGAAAAACAAGTAGAAGATTTACTTCAAAAGAGAGCTAAATCATTCCACATTGAAGATAAAATTTTCCGTATTATTTGCGCTGAATATGAAGAGCCTGTTCTTGATGATAATGGCAAGCAAAAATATACTAAGGATAAAAAGACTGGTCAGATGGTTCCTAAGACTAAAACAAAGAACTATTATCCCGGTTATATCTTCGTTGAAATGATCATGACTAAGTCTACTTGGTTTGTTGTTCGTAATACTCCTGGTGTTTCTGGTATTACTGGTTCTTCTGGTAAAGGTGCTATGCCTTTCCCTATCCCTAGAGAAGAGATTGAACCTGTTTTAAAGAGAATGCACATTGATGATCCTGATATGTATTCTGATTATCATGTCGGAGATATGATTAAGATTCTCTCTGGCACTTTCGCTGATGCAGAAGGTGTCATCACTGAGATTAAACCTGAAAGTAGTGAAGTCTCTGTAGAGATCACCTTGTTCGGTAGACCACAGATTATCGTTTCAAAATATTCTGATATCGAAAAAGTTCAAGAAAATAAGTAGCTATAGTGATATAGCTACTTTTTATTTTTATATCTATTATCCTAAAAAGCGCGATAAAATAAAGGAAAATTCATTATAAGCTATTAACTCATGTCCGGGAGTTTCAAAAAACCTTTGACAATTATTATATAAACATTTATAATTTCTTTTGCTCAGTGCGGTAATTCCGCTTATTTTTATGAAAGATATAGGAAACACCCGGAACTGAGGATATAAAACTCGGAGGAAAAAATGCCTACTATTAATCAGTTAGTGCGCAATGAGAGAAAGAAGCCGATCTATAAATCTAAGTCAGCTGCTTTAGGTAAAAGATGGGATTCTTTAAACAAGAAGGAAAGGTTAATCCCCTCTCCTCAAAAGAAGGGTGTTTGCACCCGTGTCGGTACTATGACTCCTAAGAAACCTAACTCTGCTGCTCGTAAATACGCTAGAGTCAGACTTTCAAACGGCTATGAGGTTACCGCTTATATTGGTGGTGAAGGACATAACCTTCAGGAACATAAAGTCGTTTTGATTAGAGGTGGTCACGTCCGTGATCTTCCTGGTGTCAGATACCACATCATCAGAGGCGCTTTAGAGTGCTTCGGAGTTGAGAACCGTAAGCAGGGTCGTTCCCTTTACGGCACTAAGAAGGACGGAAGCGTCCAGAAGAAGTAGTAAAGGAGAAATAAGATGCCTAGAAAAAATGGTTCTGTTCAAAAGAGAGATGTTTTACCGGATCCTATTTATAATTCAAAACTTGTCACCCGCCTTATTAATAGGATTATGTTAGATGGTAAAAAGGGTGTCGCTGAAACTATTCTTTATGGCGCTTTTGATAAAGTTGCTGCTAAGACTGGAAAACCAGCGATGGAAGTTTTCGAAATCGCTTTAGGTAATATTATGCCTGAAGTTGAACTTAAGGCTCGCCGTATCGGTGCTGCTAACTATCAAGTTCCTGTTGAAGTTGCTCAAGATCGTAAAGTTACTTTAGGATTAAGATGGTTAGTTACTTATGCTCGTTTAAGAAATGAGAAAACAATGATCGATAAATTAGCTGGTGAAATCATTGATGCTGCTAATGGTACTGGTGGTGCTGTTAAGAGAAGAGATGATACTCATAAGACTGCTGAAGCTAATAAGGCTTATGCCCACTATCGCTTCTAATTAAAATAATTAAAAAGGAAATAGAGATTATGGCAATGGATAACGACCAGGCGATGGTTTCGGTCTACGAAGCAGTTTCGCTTGAGAAAGTGAGAAACATCGGCATCATGGCACACATAGATGCCGGCAAGACGACCACTTCTGAACGTATTCTTTTCTATACTGGAAAGACTCATAAGATCGGTGAAGTTCACGATGGTTCTGCTTCTATGGACTTTGATCCTCAGGAACAGAAGAGAGGTATCACCATCTATTCAGCAGCCACAACCTGCTTATGGAAAGGATATCGTATTAACCTTATCGATACTCCTGGACACGTCGACTTCACTGCTGAAGTTGAAAGATCGCTCCGTGTTCTCGATGGTGCTGTTTGTGTTCTCGATGGTAAAAACGGTGTTGAACCTCAGACAGAAACAGTTTGGAGACAAGCTGATAAATATAACATTCCTCGTATTGTTTTCGTCAATAAATTAGATGCTACTGGCGCTAACTTTGAGATGAGTGTTGAATCTATCAAACAGAGATTAGGTGGTAACGGTGTTGCTATCGCTTATCCTGTTGGTATTGAACAATCTCTTTTAGGTCTTATTGACTTAGTTGAGATGAAAGCATGGCTTTGGGATTTAGATTCTAAGAAAGCTTCTCTTATGCAACCTAATATCGTCGACTTAGATCAAGTTCCTAGTCAATATGCTCATGATATTGAGCAAGCTCATGTTTATCACACTATTTTATTAGAGCAGTTAGCTAATTTCGATGATGAAATTATGGAATCTGTTTTAGAGGGTAAAGAACCTTCTGTTGAAGCTATTAAGAAAGCTATTCGTAAAGCTACTTTAGCTAGTGAAATTTATCCTTGTATTCCTGGCTCTGCTTATAAGAATAAGGGTGTTCAATATGTTCTTGATAGTGTCAGAGATTACTTACCTTCACCTTTAGATGTCAAATGTGCTGAAGGCACAGATTCTGAAGGCAATATCGTTAAGTGCGAATCTGATCCTAATGGTCCCTTCGTCGCTTTAGCTTTTAAGATCACCACTAACCAATTTGGTAACCTTTGCTTCTTCCGTGTTTATTCTGGTACTCTTAAAGCTGGTTCTTACGTTTATAACGTTAGAAAAGGTACAAAGGATAGAGTCTCTCGTTTACTCTTGATGAATGCTTCTTCAACAGAGAGTATCACTGAATGTAAAGCTGGTGAGATTGCGGCGGCTGTCGGTTTCTCTTCTACTAGAACAGGTGATACTATCGTCGGTGAAAATGATCCTCGTGTTACTCTCGAGAGCATCAAGTTTGCTGATCCTGTTATCTCTGAAGCTATTGAACCTGTCAGTAAGCACGATCAAGATAAGATGACAGCTGCTTTAATTAAATTCACTGAAGAAGATCCTACTTTCCATTATTATACTGATGAGGAAACAGGACAAGGCATTATCGCTGGTGTCGGTGAATTACAGCTCGATGTTAACGTCACTCGTTTAAGAAACGATTATAAGATCGCTTGTAAAGTCGGTGCTCCTCAAGTCGCTTATCGTGAAACTATTTCTAAGACTGCTGACTGCGAAGGTAAGTATATCAAACAGTCTGGTGGTCATGGTCAATATGGTCACGTTGTCTTCAAGATGGAGCCTAATCCTGGTAAAGGTATTGAGTTTGTCGATGCTATTACTGGTGGTATCATTCCTAAGGAATACATCAAACCTTCTTTGGATGGTTTAAAAGATGCTATGGAAAGAGGTATGGTCGCTGGTTATCCTGTCATCGATGTCAAAGCTACTCTCATCGATGGTTCTTACCACGATGTCGACTCTTCTGAAGCTGCTTATAAGTTAGCTTCTGCTCAAGCTTTGAAAGCTGCTGCTGAGAAGTGCGATCCTGTCATCCTTGAACCTATCGTCAAGGCTGATATCACAACACCTATCGATTATGTCGGTACCGTTATGGGTGATATCTCATCTCGTCGCGGTTCTGTTATCGGTATGGTTCAAAAAGCTAATGCCCAAGTCATCTCTGCTACTATACCTTTAGCTAACATGTTTGGTTATATCTCTGATTTGCGTTCAATGACACAAGGTAGAGGTATTTACAACATGGAATTCGATCACTATCAAGAAGTCCCGCGCTCTGTACAAGAAGAAATCATAAAGAAGAGGGGATAAATCATAAAGCTTCTTGAAAAAAACACAATAAAAGTGTATATTCATAAAGATATTATACTGGAGGAAAAAATAATATATGGCAAAGCAGAAATTCGACCGTTCTAAACCGAATGTTAATATCGGTACTATCGGTCACGTCGACCACGGTAAGACCACTTTAACTGCTGCTATCACACAGACATTAGCTAAAGAGGGTCTCGCTACCGCTATGCGTTATGATCAGGTTGATGCCGCTCCTGAAGAAAGAGCTAGAGGTGTCACAATTAACGCTGCTCACATCGAATATGAAACTAAAAACAGACACTATTGTCACGTTGACTGCCCTGGACACGCTGACTACATTAAGAACATGATCACAGGTGCCGCTCAGATGGATGGTGCTATCCTTGTCGTTGCTGCTACTGATGGTGTTATGCCTCAGACTAGAGAGCACGTCTTATTAGCCCGTCAGGTCGGCGTCCCTTATATCGTTGTCTTCTTAAATAAGTGTGACCAAGTCGATGATCCTGAACTCATCGATTTAGTTGAAATGGATGTCCGTGAACTCTTAAATAAATACGGTTATCCCGGTGATGAAATCCCTGTTATCCGCGGTTCCGCTTTAAATGCTTTAAATGGCGATGCCGAGGCTCAGAAAGCTGTCATCGAGCTTATGGATGCTGTTGATAAATATATCCCTGATCCTGCTAGAGATAATGAAAAGCCCTTCTTACTCGCTGTTGAAGACGTCATGACCATCACAGGTCGTGGTACTGTCGCTACTGGTAGAGTTGAGAGAGGTATCATCAAACCTAACGATGAATGCGAAATCGTCGGTATCCTTCCTACAAGAAAGTGTGTTATCACTTCTTTAGAAATGTTCCGTAAGATTCTTGACTACGCTGAGGCTGGCGATAACGTCGGTGCCCTTTTAAGAGGTGTCGATCGTGATGAAATCGTCCGCGGTCAGGTTCTTTGTAAGGTTGGTTCTGTCACTCCTCATAAGAAGTTTAAGTGCCAAGTTTACGTTTTAAAGAAAGAAGAAGGTGGACGTCATACTGCTTTCACTTCTAACTATCGTCCTCAATTCTACTTTAGAACAACTGACGTTACTGGTACCGTTACTCTTCCTGAAGGCGTTCCTATGGTTATGCCCGGTGATAACGTTGAGTTAACTGTCGAGCTTATCCACCCCATCGCTTTGGAAGCTAATACCAAATTCTCTATCAGAGAAGGTGGTAAGACTGTCGGTGCTGGCACCGTTACAACTATTCTTGACTAATTTTTGATTAGTATAGGCCTATCCTAATTGGATAGGCCTTTTATCATTTATAGTAATATTAATGGAGTATTAAAATGAAAAGAAAATTATTATTTACTGCTGTCATGATGTTATCTTTTGTTGGTTTAGCTTCCTGTGGTGAAACTTCTTCTGTAATTTCAAGCACAGAAACCTCAAGTTCAACATCTGAACCAGATAGTTCTATTAGTTCTTCTACTTCTTCTGATATTTCTTCTTCTTCTATGGATGATTCTTCTAGCTCTTCTGCTGAAGAAATTACTTGGCCTAGTGATGCCACAAGAATCGCTGATATTGCAAGTATTCCTACCGGTGAAAATGTTGTCACTTATGGTTATTATGTCGGTAGTTCTAACGCCTTATATGATGGTTATTATAATGGTGCTTATATTGCTGATGGCGCTAATTATATGCAACTTTATAAGATTGAAGAGAGCTTATTAACTGGTGTTTCTTTAAATGATCTTATTAAGGTAACAGGAACAACAGCCCACTATACTGCTGAAGGTAGCACTGTAACTGTTTATGAACTTGATATAACAGAGGTTGAAGTTATTACTGATGAAGATTTTGCTACCCTTGTTGAAGCTCCTGTTATAACTACATTAAGCGATGGATATACTTTACTTCCTTCCGATATTAATAAGAAGTTCTATATTGAAGGTGCTTTAGTCACAAATGTCAGCGCTAATAATTATGGCAATTTAACAATCACTTTTACTCTTGATGGTGCTGAATATACTCTTTATCTTGATTCTCGTTATAGTGATGTTACGATAGATGAACTTGCTAACTTAAAAGCTGGCGATACTTTTACAACCTACTCTTATGTAGGTTCTAATAGAGATGAGATGCAGTTTGTTTATTATGAAGATTTCACTGTTACTAAAGCTGAACTTCCTAGCGATATCACCCCTATTTCTGAACTTACTAATTTAAGTGAAGGAGAGACTTTCACTTCTGCCGGTTATTATATGGGTAACTGCGGAACTGTTTATAACGGCACTTATAATGCTGTCTTTGTCGGAGATGGTACTTCTGGTTTCTTACTTTATAGAGTAAATCAAGATCTTATCACTTCTGATTTTGTTGAAGGTGAAACAGTTATTAAGTTCACAGGTACTTATTCTCCTTATAGTGGACTTCCCGAAGCTAAGGATTTTTCTACTTTTGAAATTGTAACTGATCCTTCTCTTATCGCTGCTATAGAAAAGCCTGAGGTTGTCACTTTAACTGATGATTATTCTTTAGTTGAAACAGATATTAATAGAAAGTTCTATATTGAAGATGCTACTGTTGATACAGTATCTGTCGATAGCAATAAAACATATACTATCAACTTCTCTAAAGGTGCTAATTCTTATGAGTTAAGAGTCGATAATCGTTATAACAATGCTGATGAGTTAGCTAAGCTTGAATCTTTAGAAGCTGGTGATACCTTCTCAACTTATACTTATTTAAGTACTTATAATAGTAATTATCAGTTTACTTATATTAGTGATTTTGAGGAAGTTAGAGAAAGCGTTACTATCAATTTTGATGATGCTTTTAATACTGATTTTACAACTATCTCCACTGAACAGTGGGAGAAGACAGTAGGTGATATGAAGATCACTGTTAATAAAAACGATGCTAGTGGTGCTATTGCTTTAGATCAAGAGACTGGTGAAACTCTTCGTTATATTCCTCTTCGTATCTATTCTGGCCATAGTATTACTTTTGAATTATTATCTGGTCAATTCACAGATATTGAATTTGTTAGTGAAGAAGGAAGAGAAGTAAATCCTGATAGAGTATCTACTGAAAATACAGCAGTTACTATTATTGAAAATGGTATTACTTCTAGTGAGCCTTTAACTACTCTTACTTTAATTGCTAATGGTCAGTTTAGACTCACTTCAATGACTTATTATTTAGCTTAAATTAATGTAAAGAGGTTATAAAGTGTAGCTCAGGCTGATTTATAGCCTCTTTTTTATTGCTTAAATATTGATATAATATTTTGTGAAACATGAAAAAAGAAGAGAGAGAAAAGTATATATTTAAAAAGAGAAGCCTCTTAATCCTTCTCTTTATCTATTATTTAAACGATGTATCTTTTGATTCGATAATCCTTCGTTCGTTCGGATTCCATTTTGATCCTTCTTGTGATTTTAAAGCGATTGTTAGATCAAAAAAAGATCATATTCATAAATATGTCTGCCATATTTTTGATTCTTTATATGGAGTCAATCTTGAGCAATTAGATGTTATGGGAAATGTGAATATTATTTTAGTTAATAAGATTCGCGGTCAAGAATTTTTAGAACCTCAAGCATCGTTAAATATTTATTTTACAGGTAGTGAATTATTAGCGATTGGTTATATTGAAGGAAAAAAGATGCGTTTTACTCTTTATTCACAGAAGAGTGAGAATCGTGATAATCTTATTTATCGTTTATGTAATGATAAGAAGTATTTTGGAATAAATTCTTCGGCTAGTGATTTCACTTTGTGGTTATTAAAATTTTTCTCTGCCCGCTTACATAATGATTTAGTTATGGGAGCTGGTATTAATGAAGATTATGGTGCTAAAAATTGGAACGCACTTATTGAAGCTTTAAATAATGATTTTTATAAAGGTGATTATAAATTTGCTAATGAGATAAAGCATTATGTTGGTAAAGAATTATTCACTGATAGCATGATTATGAAGACGAGCGGTTTTGACTCATATCGTTCTTTAAATAGAGAATTATATGAGTATAAAGAAGCTAAAAGTTTTGATACAGCTGAATCGACTCTTTCAGCATGTGTCGATTTTATTAAGAATCATAATCATACTTCCGTTATAACTTATAATTATGATACAAACTTAGAGTACTTGTTAAAGAAGCGTTCTATTGCTTATAGTACTGTCTATGATGATTCTTCTTTTATAAATAAAGAGGCTTTAGTTGATATTTATCATGTTCATGGTCTTCTTCCTTATGATAGATATAACGAGAAGAGATTTACTGATTCTTTAATCTTTAATGAGTCAGAATATTTTTATTTGTATAATAATCCTTATTCTTGGAATATTGCTAAACAGTTACATGATTTTAAATTTAATGTCTGTCTTTTCATCGGTATTTCTCTTACTGACCCTGATATGAAAAGACTATTAGAACTAGCTGACAATTATTTAAAGTTTAATTTTATATTTTTAAAGAAAGAAAAAGATTATTCTCCAGTCGTCTATTCTTTTTTAACTTCTTATTTCTTTTCTTTTGATCTTATTGTCATCTGGGTTGATGAATATAGCGATATTGGAAAGTATCTTCAATCAATATGAGTGAAAAACCAGTTCTTAATCCACATTATCTTGATGTTTATCCCCTTTTTAAAGGAAAGAGGATGCTAGTCTATTTAGCTGATCTTTTTATCAATTTTATCATTTCTCTTGCTATCTTTTCTGTTGCTGTTTATCCTCTTGCTCAAGTAGTAACTCCTTATGGTGAATTATCTCAGGAGAATGAAAGAGCGCGTTTTAGTATGTTAGATCTTTTATATGATAATAATCTTCTCGATTATGAAGGTGATGATAAATATAACTTTGATGATAATTTAAAAGATTCTGCTGATTTATATTTAATCTCTTTTTTACAAGAGGATCGTTCTAATGATTATATTTTTAATTTTTATATCACTGAGATGAATGAGGGAGAAGAGAAATTAAAAGAAGTTTATAAATCTTGTGATAGCCGTTCTTTTTTTAATTATGATTCTCCAAGACCTGAATTAAAAGAAGAGTATAAAAATGAATTTATGCCTCTATTAGATTCAAAAGATACTCTTTCTGAACAAGCTAATAATGATTATTCTTATTTTACTAATTCTTTTTTTACGAATATTTATTCGACGATGTTAAATGAATTGTTGACTAATGATAGTATAAAAGAAGGGGATGAATTCTTTTCATATCGCGAAAATCAAATTATTATTGATACTAATACAACGATTTTGATGAATATAATAATGTATGCAACTTATGTTGCTTATTTTCTAGGTAGCCTCATCTCTTTTTTAGTTATTCCTTTAGTTTCAAAAAGAGGTAAGACAATCGGTATGATGACAATGAAAATTGAAAGAGTTGGAGTCGGTGTTTTTAAAACTATTTCAAGGCTTGAAAGATGTATCAATTTTGTTTATTTAACTATCTTTTCTTTACCGCTTATTATGTTTACTCCTCTTCTTTATCTTGGTTTTTCAACTCTTTTCTCCTTAAATCAACTTGTCTATGTTACTTTAGTATCGCTTGCATTAGTTGTAATATCTATGTTTGTGATTATCTTCTCCAAGATGAATCGATCTTTATCTGATTATTTAACAAGGACGATATTAATAACTAGTGAGATGTTAGAGATGATATATGCTGCGAAAGGATATCCTAATTGATGAAAACTATCGTATTTGATGCAACAAGCGATAAGAAAAATCACAATATCACCTATACTAAGGCTAAGTTATATCGCCGTATTTTTGCTAAACTTATCGATCTTTTAGTTTTAGTTATTATTGGAATAGCTTTATTTTTTGGTGCAAGAGCAATAGTTCAGTCAACTTCATATCATCAAGAAGTACAAGCGAGGATCGATGATATTATGCTTTCTAGTGGGTTATATATTGATGTAGATGGAACTAATTATGATGTTATTAATGATATAAGTAATGATGATACTTTATCAGATAGGCAGAAGATGGAGAGTTATATCGCTGTTATTGAATATGATTTTTTACCTTTTGTTTTAGAAAGAAATGGTGAGGAAGATTATAAGACAGTTTTAGAAGATTATAATTCTTATCGATTATCTTTAGATTATCAGGGGATAAAGATGTTTATAACTGAGAATGATGAGATAATTATAAATCCGAGTATAAACTTAGATGGAGATACTTATAAGCAATATTCTGATCTTTGTTATATCCCTTACATTGATAATCATTTGAAAAATTATTTAACATCCCTTTTCCCACAATATTTAGAAGATACTAAATACATGTCAGATATGATTGTTTTTGTTGAGCTTCCTATCGCAGTAATTATCGCAGCTTTTTTAACATATTTTGTTCCTCCTTTAATTTTTAAAAGAGGTAGAAAAACTATCGGTATGCTTATTTATCACATCGGTTTAGTTGATTCAAGATTGTTAAATGTTTCGTTAAAAAGATTTACTCTTTTTGCTCTTTCAAGAATATTTTTAGAGATAGTTTTATCCTTTGTCACTTTAGCTATTCCTTTATTGATTTCTATTTCGATGATGATTATTACAAAAACTAAGCAAGATTTTTCTGAATATATTTTGCAATTATATGAAGTTGATGTAACTTATGAAAAAATCTATCTCAGCCGTGAAGAAGTCGAATTAGAATTTATCAATCCTGAAAAGAAACCAGTTCAATTTAGAAATATAACAGGTGAATGATTAAAGGTTATTTATCTCTTTATTAATATCTTTTATCAGTTGAGAATTTAATTTTAAAACTTGTCTATCGAAAGTATAGATGCCATTTGCTTCAGTTTCTACATCGGCTAATTGAGTATAGATGATACCATTTAAAGTACCTTCTTTTATTTGTTTAATTAAGGCTTTGTATAAAGAAGCATACTTTTTGTTGAGTTTTTCTTGACTATAGCAGACTTGATGGCCAAAAAGCTTAGGATAGAGGAAAGATTCTTCAATCTTTAGACCGATACCACCAGTTTCTGAAAGAATATAAGGCCTATTATCTTTGCTCTTTCTCTTTCT
This sequence comes from uncultured Bacilli bacterium, assembly GCA_944349335.1. GTDB lineage: Bacteria > Bacillota_I > Bacilli_A > RFN20 > CAG-288 > Enterosoma. The sequence continues at coordinate 572,138 of CALVMW010000001.1, read as the reverse complement.
TTTAGGAAGAGTATAAGAGTGCAAAGAATAAACATCGCTCTTTTTTGAATCTAACCAACCGCTAGCTGTATCATATAAGAAAGTAGGATATTTATTATGGTATCTTTCGTAAAGTAAGGCAGGATCAAATTCTCCCCAGGCCTCATTAAAGATAGTTATCATAATAATAGAAGGGAAAGCTTCCATACTCGATATGATTTCATCGCTTTCCTTAATGAATTGTTCGCGTTCAGTTTTATTTTCTCTTCCATATTTTTTATAGCTTAAAAATTTCTCATTATTTAAACAGAGTGATAAGCGAGGATAAGCTACGTTGATAAAAGGTATCTTTCTTCCACCGTTAGGAAGATCTTGAATAACTAGAAGGCCATAGATATCACAAAGATAATAGAAGTATTCACATTCGACTTTTACATGTTTTCTTAAACAGTTATAACCTAATGAGCGGACTTTTAATATATCTTTTTCGTATTGTTGATAGGAAGTAGGGGTTAAATTTCCAGGGTAGTAATAACCTTGATCTAATAAACCATTTAGTATTATTTTTTTGTTATTAAGATAAATATGTCCATCTTTAGTTTCTATTTTTCTTATACCAAAGTAAGTGTGTACGATGTCTGTTTTATAGATTAAAGTTATATTATAAAGATACGGATCTAAATTTGACCACGGACGGAAAGAAGGTAAACGGACAGAATTGATCACGTTAGTTTTTAATTTATAAGTTTTATCTGCGATATTAAATAAGAAGTAATCATCGTTTTTTGTTATGACGATTATTTTTAAACCTTCATTATCATAATCGCTTGTCATTTTAAAATCTTGAATATAATCATCATCGACACCTTCTAAATAAACAGGTTTATAGATGCCAGAAGAACGAGTATAGAAGCACATATTAGGTTTTAAAACTTGTTTTCCGCGCATATAATGAGAAGAGTCTGTTAAATCTTGAACTCTTACTTTAATTGTGAAAGTTTTCTTATCTTTAATAATTTCAGCTATATCGCATTTAAAGCGAGTATATCCTCCAGTATGTGAAGTGACAAGGTGGTCATCAATCATAACATCAGCTATTTGATCAACTCCTTCAAAAACTAAGAAAAGATGATTTTTATTTTGGAGATTTTCTGGAAGAGTAACTTCTTTTTGATAGAAGAGATATTCGTTAGGTTTTAGTAATCTATTTACTTTTGACATTGGTGATTCTACTGCAAAAGGAACAATTATTTTTCCTTCATAGGAGTCTGGGAATGACTTATCTTCGCTGATTGTATAATTCCATTCACCATTAAGAACTAAATAATTTTCTCTTCTAAAAGAAGGGCGAGGATGTTCATTTAATGAAAAGTGTAATTCATTATCTTTAAAATCATGGAGGTCTTTTAATAGATAGCCATCTTTATAATTTTTATTTTTCTTAATTAAGAAGATAAAAGGAATAATTATTAATAGAAGGACGATACTAGCGATAATATAGCCTAAGGGATTAGGTAAAGTGGATTCAACACCCCATTCATTTATGTAATATTGATTATAGTTTTGATTTAAAGCGTCACCAATAAAAGGTCCAATACACATCGGAAGAAGGACGACAAAGAGCATTCTTACGCCCATGAATGACCCCTCTTTTCCTTTGGGAATATAGGAACGAACTAGTGAGTTTAAAATAGTCGGTATACCAACATAGCCGAGAATCATAATAGTTCCAGAGATAGCAGCGTAGATAATTCTATTAGTTTCACCTTCTATATCGGGGATAAAGAACATCATGATTAAACCGATTATCTCAACAAGAACTATCGGAATTATCATTATCTTTTTATTAACCTTATCGGATAAGAAACCAACTATTACAGATAATAATGAACCTAAAAGTAAAGCGACAGCCATAACAATTGCAAAAGGAGTTAAAAAAGAAGAACCGGAATTATCTATCTCACAAGTTTTTTCAATATAGACCATCAAATATGGGAAGAAGATTTGGATCGCTACTCCATAGATAAAGTAGATTAAAAGAATTAGATATAATTTTTTATTATTTTTAATTGTTTTAATTGAAAAGCCATCTTTTAATAAAGATAGATAAGTATCTTTGCTTTTTTCTTCTTTTTTCTCTTTAGGCATCAAGAAGATAGAAATAATACCGACTAAAGAAACTAAACCACCAACAATATAGAAGAATAAATCCCAGCGATAGCCCATGCTTTCAGTTGTTAAGAAATTTAAACCGACAAAGATGATCAGCATAGCGATGAGAGGAAGAATAGAGAGAACAGATTCCACTTTACCACGATTTTTATTATCGATATTTTTAGTTACGTAACTATTAAAAGCGGCATCATTAGAGGTTGAACCAAAGAAAGTCATAAGACAATCTATAACTATAACCATAATGGCCGCATTCATCGCTGTCATTGATATAGGTATTAAAGTTTGGGCGCTATTGACATTAACTAGACCAAATGAAGCCGTTGATATGCCCCAGATGATATAACCAGCAGTGATAAATATTTTTCGTTTATTTACTTTATCAGATAAAGCTCCCATGAATATTGTTGTCAATGTAGCTATTATGGCACTAGCTGCTGTTGTTATGGCAATCATTAAAGAATAATTAAATTCTTGTCCCATCGGGGCCGTAGCATTGAGATAGCTGATGTAGCTATTTAAGTACATATTCTCAATAGCCCAAGCAAATTGACCCGCTAAGCCGATGATAATCAAAGTTAGCCACTTACGTAAACCGATCTTTTCATTAGTCATAAAGATAAACCTCTGCTTTTATTATAAATTATTCTTTTATTTTTATATATTCAAAAATCATAGTAATTGTGAGACTTATTATAATTTTATTGCTTAAAACTATTTAAAATGTTGTTAAAAAGGTGTAAATATATGAAGAAATGCGCTTAATAATAAAAATACTTATTATAAGTTTTTGAAATTTTGTATAATATAAGATGATAAAGCGACAATCTATCTTACTATGTTGAATTTATCAATCGAGGATTAACTGATGAAACACAAGAAATGGTTGCCATTTGGTCTTTGCTTTTCTTTATTTGCTGTTCTCTTCACTCCAGTCTCTGATATTGCGCAAGAAGGTATTCGTTTCGAAGCTGAAAAAGTTGCGCAAAAAAATGATATCTTAGAAGCGGATACTAAATCTCTGCAAGATGATGCTGTATCTATAACAGAAATTGATCCTGTTTTTACTTCTACTTTGACAAATGCTGCTTATACAGGTATCTGTTATTCTTATACTATTCGTTTTTCTACTTTAAGGTCTGATCTTGATTTTACAGGTTATCTTTTAGGATATTATGGAGAAGGGGATTTATATTTACCTATCTCAATACAATATGATGTAATCTTACCTGATGGATCTTCTGAGACACGTTCAACATCTTTTGAAAATACAAGTGCTACAACTAATTACAATGGTTTAGGTGGTATGACAGGTATTGTCGACCTCGATTTGAATTTTGATGTCTTTGTTGATGAAGGTGAAACTATCGCTGAAGATTCTCTTATTGTCTATAACGTTTTCCCTGCGATAGCTGAAACAGTTATTACTACAGGTCCTAACGGTGAAGATAGAGAAAGTATTGTATTTGTTCCAGATACAGAAAATCCATTATATATTGATAATATTGAAGCCAATAGTTCGGGTGAATTAGTTGATTTTACGCAATATATTAATGCTGAGTTTACTTCGATATCTTCTTTTAGTAATTATATCTCTTTATCCGTTAATCTCGATAATCAATTATTAGACTATTATTTAACAAAAAGAGGCGCTACTTATGAGCGTTATAGTGAAGAGTTAGAGTCTGGTGAATACCAGTTAGTTTATCGTTTCCCGACGTTAGGTAACTCTTATGTAAGATTCGTTTATGAAGATGGCACAGTTATTGAAAGAGTGCCTAATGCCACAAATGAATATCCTATTTCTGCCTCTTCTTATTTCACTGAAGGTAATAATAATTATACTTTGATTTTCCCAGATATAGAATTAGAAGGAATAGAAAGTATCTCTCTCTGCTCTTTAGACTTACAGATGAGAATGATTGTTACTGAAACTGATAAAGATGTTGTTGGTACAGCTGTGACAACTCGTTTAGGTGGTATCGGCTTTGAAAGTAGTGATGGTATCAGTTCAGTAACCTATGTTGATCTTAATCTTGTTTACATTTTAACAGCGATTATATTTGCTTTAGTTTATGTAGGAATTGAAGTAGGCGTCTATTTCTATAAGAAGAATAAATATAAGAATGATGAATTTAGAAGAGTTGACGCTCGCTCATTCTTCAAGACTGGTTCAATAGGTATGGTGACTTTAGATCTCTTACTTCTTGATATTCTTGCCATCATCTTCCGCTGTGGTATCTTTAATAACTCGATTATTGTCTATAATCCCTTTGATATCTTCATAGTAGTCTTCTCTATCCTTCTCATCATCTTGATCGGCTACTTTATTAAATATTTCGTTGGTGTTACCAAAGATTATATTGAAAGACGAAATAAAGCAAAGTTAAAACTTGATAATGATGTCGAAGACGACGGAACAAAATAGGAGTGAAAGATTATGGAAATCAAGTTGAAGAATCTGACTAAAATCTTCCCGGGAAACCCTAAGAAGAACATCCGCGACACAATTGCTGTCAACAATATGGACTTTGAAGTTCCAGATGGCAAATTAGTCGGTTTATTAGGTCCTTCAGGATGCGGTAAATCGACAACGCTTTATATGATCTCTGGACTTTTAAAACCTACTTCAGGTGAAGTTTGGTTCGGAGATCAGGAGGTTACTAATCTTTCTCCTGAAAAGAGAGGTATCGGTTTAGTCTTCCAAAACTATGCTCTTTATCCTCATATGACTATCTACAAAAATATTGAATTCCCTCTTACTAATCTTAAAGTAGAAGTCCCTCTTGTCACTTTCTTTGACTACCATTTTAAACTTACAGCTCATCTTGAAAAAGAGGATGATTTAGATGGTATTGAATATAGTATCGATTCTCTTATTAAGAAATTAGGTCTTCGTTCAAGAAATAGAAATATTTCTTTAACAAGAGAAGGCGACACTCTTAAAGGTGAAGTTGATTTATTGAATATCTCTGATGATATTGCTGAATTATTCAAAACCAATCTCGATAAGATTATTAAGTTTGATATCACCTTTGATAAAGTTCAAACAAGTGAAGCTTATTATGATTGTAAGTTGAGAGGTAATGTTACTAAAGTTGATCCTTTAGAGAAGATAGATGTCAACTTTATTGGTAAATTACCTGCTTCTTTCACAACAGATAGCATTGATGATAATATCAAAAAAGTTCGCGCTGCTAGCGAAAAATATGGTCATGTTGAAGCGGCAACTATCTTAAGAACTAAGACAGGTTATGAATTGATCGCTCGTGTTGGAAAAGTAGCTGCACCTGAAAAAGACAATTTATTAAAGGATATTTTAGCTAGTGTTGAATTTGCTTCTTATACTTTAGCTATTACTGATGTTTACGATAAGAAATTTGAATTATCTGTTAAAAAACTTTTGAAAGGTAAAAAGATTAAGTATTCTGATCTTAAACTTTATTATGAGAAGGATATTCTAAAAGTCTTCCTTATTTTAAAGAAGAGTAGGAAAGCTGATATTGATGAAACTATCAAATTCTTAACTGATGAACTTCAATTAGCTGATGTTGTAACAGATATTAAGACTGCTGTTTCTCATCGTAAATTAACTAAAGATGAGAGAAAAGATATCGTTTACGAAACAGCTAAGTTAGTTCAAGTTGAAGATTATCTTCAAAGAAAACCTAATCAACTCTCAGGTGGTCAACAACAGAGAGTCGCTATCGCTAGAGCATTAGTTAAGAAACCTAAAGTTTTACTTTTAGATGAACCTCTCTCTAACTTAGATGCTCGTTTAAGACTTCAAACTCGTGAAGAAATTAAGAGAATCCAAAGAGATACAGGCATTACAACTGTTTTCGTTACTCACGATCAAGAAGAAGCTATGTCTATCTCTGATAAGATTGTTGTTATGAAGTTAGGTGAAGAACAACAGATCGATACTCCTCAAAATGTTTATAATTCACCGGCTAATCTCTTCGTCGCTCAATTCTTAGGTACTCCGCCTATCAATGTTTTCAATGGACGTATTGCTGATCATAAAGTTTATATCGGTGATGACTTTATTTATGAAACAGATAAAGATATCCCTGATCAAGATCTTTATGTTGCTATCCGTCCTGAAGGTATGAATATTACTAATGAAGAGACAACAAATCCTCACTTTGAAGCTGAAATTGATTCTATTCAAGTTTTGGGACGTGATTTATTTATTATCGCTAAGAATGCTAATTGCACTAAACCCACTTTTAAAGCTATCATCTCCAGTGATAATGTTATCTCTCATGGTAAAGTTCATGTTGAAGTTAAACCTAATAAGCTCTTTATCTTTAACAAAGAGAATGAGCAGAGGATTTATCTTTGATAAAGAGGAAGTTTTATGGAACAACCAAAATTGCGAGAACAAAAGAGCATGACAGCCGTTAACGACTTCTTCGAAGAGAGACCTTCTTATCAGGAAGGTTATGTCGAGAAGACTAACACTGTCATCCGTCTTGTTAAACCGGAAAAGAAGAAGAGAAAAGCTTATAAAGTTAGCGGTATTGATGATGTTGCTAGCCGTAATAATTGGAAAGCTTGGCTTTATTTAGGACCGGTTCTTATCCTTTTAGTCGTTTTCCTTCTCTACCCTTTGATTAATACTATCTTTATTTCTTTCTTAGATAATTACAGTTATATCGATGGTAGTTTCGATGGTGTAACTTTAGATAACTTTGGAGTCATTTTCGGTCTTACTGAAGGTGGTGGCGGAGGTATTGAAAGGAATTTCGTCAATTATGCTATCCCTAATACTTTCATTATCGTTTTCTTAACAGTTCCTCTTTCTACTTTGATTGCCTTACTTATTTCAGTAGCTTTAAATTCGATTAAATGGTTCCAAAAATTCTTACAAACTGTTTTCTTCCTTCCTTATGTTACTAACGCTATCGCTATCGGTATGGTTTTCTCCGTTATGTTTGATCAAAACGGTGTTATCAACTTTATATTTAATTCAGATATACAATGGATTAATGGTGCTGATAGATGGACAGCGATGGTTCCTCTTTGCTTCTACATTATTTGGTCTTCTATTCCTTTTAAAATTCTTGTTTTCTTATCTGGTTTACAAGGTATTGATAAACAATATTATGATGCGGCAAAAGTCGATGGTTCTAGCCACTCTAAAATTTTATGGAGAATCACAGTTCCTTTAATGTCTCCACAAATCATGTACATCATCGTCACTTCCTTTATCGGAGCATTTAAGGAATATACTTCTATTGTTGCTTTATTTAATGGCCCGGGTACTTCTAATGGCTCTTATAACATGTACACCATTGTTTATTATATTTATGATAATTTACAAGGCCATACCTCTTATGCGGCTGCAGCTGCTGTCTTCCTTTTCGTTGTTATCTTAATCTTCACAGCTTTGCAGCTCTGGGTCTCGAAAAAGAGAGTACACTATTAAGGAGGATAATATGGAAAGTACTGTTGCTAAAAAACAATATATCGATTTTAAACAAGTTTCAGTTAACGACCATATCACTCTTTCTTTAGCTGATTCTGGACAGACAGTTCACTCTATTCAAAAAGCTGAAAAAGTAGGTGGAGTAATCTCAACTATCATTCTTTATATCGTTGTCATCGCATTAGCTTTGATTATGATTTTCCCATTCTATTGGATGATTATCACTTCTTTAAAGGAAAATAATGAGATTATTGCTATCACTCAAACATTCTTCCCTTCTGTCGTTATGTGGACTAATTATGTATACGTCTTTGAATCATTTGATTTTGGTCAGTATATGTTAAATACTATCGTTGTCGCTGTTTTCTCGACAATCGGTACTTTAATTACAACTATCATCGCCGCTTTTGCTTTTGCTCGTCTTCAATTTAAAGGTCGTGATTCTCTCTTCTTAGTCTTCCTTATGACAATGATGATCCCTGGCGAAATGATGGTTATTTCTAACTATATTACTGTCGCTTCCTTCGGTTGGATCGGTAATGATCAAACGATTTATGAAGCTTATGCAGCTATGATTGTTCCATTCTGGATTTCAGTTTTCTATATTTACTTATTGCGACAAAACTTCAAGCAGATTCCAAATGAATTATATTTAGCTGCTAAAGTTGATGGTAAGTCAGATTGGTCCTTCCTCTGGAAGGTTATGGTTCCTTTAGCTCTTCCTACTTTAATCTCTATTACTATCTTAAAGTTTATGGGAACTTGGAACTCATATGTCTGGCCTAACTTAGTTACTAATGATTCTACCTATCGTTTAATCTCTAATGGTCTTAGAGGTTCAGCGTTCCAGGATGCAGATACAGGCCGTATTTCTTACGGCTATCAGATGGCGGCTACTGTCTTAGTTACCGTCCCGTTATTCTTACTATTCGTCTTCTTTAGAAAATATATCATGCGCGGCGTCGGACGTGCTGGTATTAAAGGTTGATGTTATTTTGCTTATAGCAATTAACATAAAAAAGGAAATTCTTATCAGGAGGAAAAGTATGAAAAAGAATTTGTTATTTGTTCTCCCTTTGCTTAGTGTTTTAACTCTTGCTAGCTGCTCTGAAACTTCTTCAGTTACTAGCAATGGTGGTTCTAATCAACTCGGTGGTTCTAGCACCACTGAGGTTAATGATGATTACATCATTCAAGAACCAGTCACTATCGATTTTTGGACTAATATCGGTCAAGCTAATCGTCCTACTATTAACAATATCATCGAAGATTTTAAAGAAGTTGAACCTAACATCACTGTCAATCACATCATTAAAGATGGTGATTACAACGCTTTAAAAGATGTTACCATTCAAGGTTTCCCTGCTAATAACTATCCTGACATCATCTATTGCTATCCTGATCACGTCGCTGAATATTTAAACTATGGTTATGCCGTTAACCTCGATCCTTATATCAACAATTCTGAGTATGGTTGGACTGAAGAGGATCTTGCTGACATCCCTGCTGCTTATTTAGATGAAGGTAGAAATTATTCTGCTTCTGGCACTTATTCTTTACCTCTTTCTAAATCTACTGAAGCTATGTATTATAACCGTAGAGTTATCGGTTTAAATCTTTCTAAATATAATACAGCTATCGGTAATAATGGTATCGTAACTCAAGAATATATTGAAAATCTTACTTGGGAAGAGTTATTTGATGTTCTCTGCCCTGCTATCATGGAATATTTAAACGATGAAGAAATTCCCTCTGCTTCTAAGATTTTCTCTTTAGACCCTGAGAATCCCGCTATCGTTGGTTATGACTCTGATGATAACTTATTCATCACCTTAGCTAAGCAGTATGACATTCCTTATACTTCTATCGATCCTAACACCGGTCGCGGTTCTATCGATTTCAACAACGATGAGATGAAAGCTCTCATGAAGAAATGGAATAGTTATGCTTTAAACGATTACCTTATTACTAAAGGTGGTTTGGGCGGTAGTGAATACGTCAATACTTTATTCAATACTAATAACATCCTCTTCTCTATCGGTTCTACTGGTGGTGTCGGTTATCAGTATGCTTCTACTAACCCTGAGATTATGGTCGCACCTGTTCCTTATGCTAAAGGTCATGATAGATATGTCATCTCTCAAGGACCTAGTGTCGCTATATTATCTCATCAAGATTCTAATAGAGAATTAGCTTCTTGGTTATTCTATAAGTTCCTCTCTAATACTGATAATGCTACTGCCTGGTCTATCAATACTGGTTACATGGGTTTGAGAAAATCTGTTTATGAAACTGACCTTTATCAAGAATATGTTTCTGAAGCTGATTCTTCTGCCTGGACAAAAGAAAAATTAATGGCTCAATCTGCTATTTTCTGCGGTACTGATGTCGTTACTGATTCTCTCTTTGTCTCTCCCGCTTTCGTCGGTTCTTCTGGTGCTAGAACAGAAGTCGGTGGTCTTATGACTCAGATTATTCTCGCTGATCATCTTTTAACAGATGATGAGATGAATAAACTCTTCAGTGAAGCTGAAAACCAAGCTTTACTTGGACTTCCCCAATAAGTTTAATAGACCATCTGATAAATTAAAGAAAGGAGTTTAACATGAAAAAACACAATCTATTTGCCTTAATGATACTACCTTTATTATTAGGTGGTCTTTCTTCGTGCTCTGATACTTCCTCTACTTCTAATGGTGGATCTAGTTCTACTGATCCTGTTGAGATCACCTTTTGGCATACTTCTGGTCAAACAGTTATTCGTGAACTTAATAAAAAGATAGAAGACTTCGCGGCTCTTGTAAAAGAGAATGAAGGCGTTGATGTTAAAATAACTCTCTCTTATCAAGGAAGTTATGATGATCAATTAGATAAGATTTTAAAAGGATTCCCTACTGGCAATTATCCGACTATAGCAGTCGCATATCCTGACCATGTAGCTGAATATCTTGAGAGTGAAGGTTCTGATCCTGGTCGTTATGTTGTCAATCTTCAAGATTATATCGATAATCCTGAAACAACATTTGGAGCTGAAGAATGGCTTGGTGATGGTCCAGCTGATGATTTTGTTACTGCTTTCTATGAAGAAGGTTCTTCTTATGCTAGAGAAGGTATTTATTCTTTGCCTTTGATGAAGTCTTCTGAAGTTCTTTACTATAATGTTAATTTGGCCTTAGCCTATGCTTATAGGTATGATTCTACTATCAATAATCGTGATGCTTTAGATGAATTTATAAATAATCTCTCTTGGGATGAATTTATGGATTTCTGCCAGTTTATCTTAGATGATAGTAATTCTTCTAATCCTATTACTAGAGATTTAGTTTGGCCAGCTTATTATGATTCTGATGAGAATCTATTCATCTCACAATCTTATCAAGCTGGTATTCCTTTCATCGATATTAATGATAGCGGTGAAGGTGAAATTCTCTTTAATAATGATGAAGCTAAATCGATGGTTTCTTCTTTAAAAGATTGCTATGATCGTGGATTATTTACTACTAAAGGCGCTAATGGTGATAAGTATGGTTCTGAATATTTCTCAACAGGTCAAGTAGTTTTTGATGTCGGTTCTTCCGGTGGTGCTGGTTATCAGTACCCGCAAGGAGATGGTTTTGATGTCGGAATCGCAAGAGTTCCTTCGATAGATAATAATCCTCTTTATGTCACTCAAGGTTTAACTCTTTGCTTACTTAAGACACCTGATGATGTCGATGGAAGAAAAGCTGATTATGCTTGGAAATTCTTAAAGTATTTAACTTCAAGTGAAGTTAATGCTGAGCTTTGCGTCAATGGTTCTGAAGGTTATGTTCCTGTTCGTACAAGCTCTTATGATACAGATTTCTTCAATATCTTCTTAGAAGAAGGAGAGTTTGTTGCTGATGTTGCTGATACTGTTATCAATGAGATTGATGGACATTATCTTAATACTCCTTGTTTTAAAGGCTCAGCAGCAGCTAGAGAAGCTGCCGGTGGTATTATCACTCAAGTTTTCTTACATGGTGATATTGATGGCGCTTTTGAAGAAGCTGAAAATCAAGCTAAATTAGCTATGTGAGGTACAAAATGAAACTTCATAAAAATGTTTTATTTGTCTTAGCTAGTCTTGTCATTCCTGCTGCTTCCTTTACCTTAACTTCATGTGAAACTACTAGTAATTCATCGATTATTTCTTCTAGTGAATACATCGATTATGTAAATAGCGATTCTTCTCGTCTTACAGTCGATTATAAAGGTCATAACTTCTTAGAAGATGGTGTTGGTCAAGTCACTTTAAAGACCACTATCGATGGTGATACTGCTCATTTTAATAACGCTCCAGATGGAGAAGAGAATAGAGCAGAAGTCATCAAGATCAGATTTGGTGGTATCGATACTCCTGAATCAACTGGAAGAGTTGAAGAGTACGGAAGAGGAGCTTCTAATTTCACAAAAGAAAAGCTTGAAGAAGCTGCTGAAAATGGAACGATTGTTGTAACTACAGTTTCTGCTGTTTACGATACTCCTAAGTTTGATTCAACAGGTGAAAGATATCTTGGCTTAGTTTGGGTCAATACAGAGAAAAAAGACTGCGACTATGATGAGCTTAGCCTTTTGAACCTTTGGATTGTTCAAGATGGTTGGTCTTATGTTAAAAATGTTGCGGAGATTCCTCTTTACGCAGATAATTTCTATGCTGCTGAACAGCAGTCTAGAGATTATAAATTAAATCTTTTCTCTGGTGAACCTGATCCGCTTTTCAACTATGGTGAATATACTGATGTTTCTTTGCTTGATTTAAAGAATGAAATTATCAAACAGATCGAAGCAGAAAGTAACGGAGAAAGTTACACCAATAAATATGACAATACAAAGTTAAGAATAGTTGGTACAGTCGCTGGATTCTCTAATCATATTCTTTATATTCAGAATTATTATGAGAATGAAGATGGTACAGGCGGTGAATATGCAGGTATTAATTTCTTCGTTGGTATGAATCAACCACCGAGTAAATACATTACGCCTAATGCATATATTCAAGTCTGCGGCCTTGGATTAGATTCTGATCAATTTGGTTTCCAATTATCAGATGGTAATTTCCCTATCGTCTCTTCTTCTGAAAATGATGCTAAAGTTTTAATTTCTGCCGCTGATAATACTGAGGAACAGCAACTTCATGTCTTTGAATATGTACCTAGTGAATTAAAGAATGATGATTATAGCGCTCTTAATTGTGCTGTTAAATTGACAGAAGCTGTTAGAGTTTCTGGTGGATATGTTAATGATGCCGGAACTGAACTTACTCTTTATCTTGAAGATTTAGAAGGTAATGCTCTCGATTATGATATTTATCTTTCAGATGGTTTCATTTACTATCCAGATAGAGAAAATTATCCTGGTTTAACTTGGAGAACATTAGATGACTTTGTAGGTAAAGAGTTCAATATTCAAGGTGTCTATACTTATCATACATTCTCAAGTGGTAGAGTCGGATTCCAGATTGTTCCGACAACTAGTGATGATATAGAGTTCTTAGGTGAATTAGATATAGAGGTATAGGGTTATGTATTGTTGCCATTGTGGAAAAAAGATAAACGAAAAGAAGCTTGAGAAAAAGAAATTATCTCTTTCTATTTCTCAAGGTGAGATCGATGAAGGTACAAAAGTTGAATACGTGTGCCCGCGTTGCTCTCATCTGATTCATAAAGATGTCTCTGAACAAGAGATTAAATCTTTAGCTGCCGCTTCTCATGCTGAAATTCAAAGAGGACATAATAACTTTGCTTCTGGAATGTCCTTTAATCTTATTGGATTAATCATTTTGATATTAGGTATTATCTTTTTCCTTTTAGCCCATAAACCTGCTAACAATTTTGAGCTCGTTACTTCTTGCCCTGAGTACTATGTCTGTCTTGTTTGCTTTGCTATTTCTGCGGTTCTGATTATTATCGGTATCGTTTTTACAACAAATGGAATAATTCGTCGCATCAAATATTCACGCCTCTTGAAAACTATTCAAGATGAGACGTTTTATCAATAACTTTTTATAACATTAAGCCATTAAGGAGGGAAAAATGAAAAAAAAGTTACTATTGTCCTTAGCCGGCCTTTTATCAATCGTTACATTAGCTTCCTGCTCTGAGACATCTTCTATCGGTACATCTTCTTCAACACCTGATACTTCTCATACTACTGAACCTACTACCCCTAGCACCTCTACTTCTACTGTCGATATTGACAGCATCACTCTTGTTAATCAAGAAGAGATTGAAAAACCTATGCAGAATGGAACTGATAGGACTTTAAATATCACTACAGATCCTGAGCAGAATGTTTATACACTTATCTCTTCTGGTGCTATGAAGATTACTTCTTCTGATACTAGCGTATTAACAGTTATGGGTCAAGTAGTCCATGCTGCTGGTTTAGGTGAAGCTACTATCACTATTACTTGTGGTGATGTTTCTGTTACAACTGCCCCTATCGGTGTTTATGCTAACGTCTCTATTATTCCTGAAAGTGATACTATTGTTGTCGGACAGACTCAAGCTTTACAACTTGAATCAAATGATGGTAGCACTGTCGTTACCGATTATAATTGGACTTCATCTGATGAAACTTTAGCTACTGTCGATGAGAATGGTGTTGTCACAGGTGTTGCTGCTAGTGATTCCAAAGTAACCATTACAGCTACTGCTAAAGATTCTGCAATCACCTCTTGCTCATTTGATTTCTATGTTGCTACTGAAGATAAAACAACCACTTTAAATACTCTTGCTAAAGGTCAAGATGCTGTTGTCGATGCTATTGTCGTCGCTAAGAATGCTCGTTCTGTCTTAATTTATGATGGTACAGCTACTGCTATGTACTATCTTAATGCTAAACCTACTGATTATGAAATCGGTGATCATCTCCGTATTAGAGAAACTATTTCTGGTTCATATAGTGGTTTCTATCAGTTTACAGCCGCTGCTGTAGTCACTAAATTACAAGCTACTGATGAACTTACTGCTCCTGAAGCTACTCCTCTTACTGCTGATGTTGCTGAGGCTTGGGTCGGTAAAACTTCTTTCGATCAGACTGAACTTAAGAAGTATTCTTATTCTACAATCGCCGGTGAATTAGGTGGATATACAACACTCTCTTTAGGTGGTGCTAATGTCACTATCGAACCTTCTTACCTCGATTCTGATATGTTCACTTTCGAAAAGAATACTGCTTATGATATCGAAGGTTTCTTTGTCGGTTATTCTACAAGCAATGCTTATGCGGCTTTACTTATTACTTCTGTTGAACCTAGAGAAGTCACTGAAGATGAGATCCTTTTAAACGTTAATGAAACTTCAGGATATACAAGTTCTACACTTACTATCTCTGCCGCTTATGCTGGTACTAGTGAAGGTGCGCTCACTTGGTCTTCTTCTGATGATACTTTAGCTACAGTCACTCCCGCAGTCGACAGTGAAGGTAATCCTACTGGTGAAGCTACAGTTAACTTACTTGCTCAAGGCGAAGTTACTATCACTGCTACATATGGTAAAGCTACTGCTACTTGTGTCATCGATATTTTAACCGCTGTCGGTGAACCTGAACTTCAGTTTGCTGATTTAGCTACCGTATTCAATGCTGATGATACTGATGGTAAGTTTATCTATATCACTGAAGGTACCGCTTCTGATGTTAAAGGCGACCAATATGGTAATATGTATCTTGAAGATGGAGATACTCGTATCCAAGTCTATGGCTCTGGTGCAAGTGCTGATGCTATCGTTTTCGATAATGCTACTGAAAGATATTCATACGAGAATGCTAAAGACTTCAATACTAATGAATATACAAAGGATATTAAAGATGGTGATAGATTAACAGTTGCTTGTATCCGTGCTGATTATGGATCTACAAAAGAGATCAGTGCTGTCATCTTAGCTGTTAATGGTGAAACAATTGTCAATGGTTCAAAGACTACTGATGATTTCAACAATGAGATGGTTAAGACTTTCGGTGTCTATGAAGTCTCTGGTACTATCACTTCTTGGAGATATTCTGATTCAACAGATGGTACCCAATATGGTAACTTCTATCTTGTCAGTGAAGGTTGCACTGATGATATCTTAGTTTACGGTGCTAGTGCTAACGGAACTATCAAGATTTCTGATCGTAATGAAGGCGATGTTTATTACTTCAGCAATCCTAAAGACTTCTTAACTGATGAAAAGACAAGTTCTCTTACTATCGGTTCTGAAGTCAGTATGTTAGTCTATTATGCTCCTTACAATGGCACTCCTCAGATCACTGGTATCGTTTTGTAAACTAAATTATATTGATTAAGCCCGCAACGCTTGACTTTTTCTAAAAAAAAGCGATAATAAATAAGCCTGCGGGCTTATTTGGAGCAATACTCAAGTGGTGAAGAGGAGTCCCTGCTAAGGACTTAGTGGGAGTAATCTCAG
This sequence comes from uncultured Bacilli bacterium, assembly GCA_944349335.1. GTDB lineage: Bacteria > Bacillota_I > Bacilli_A > RFN20 > CAG-288 > Enterosoma. The sequence goes on along the minus strand of CALVMW010000001.1, from coordinate 556,124 downwards.
CGAGAGTTCAAATCTCTCTTGCTCCGCCAGTTTATAATTAATATTTTGATACGAATAATGGTATCAAAATAGAAAATAAATGCTCGAGAAATCGGGCATTTTTTTATGTTTAGTTTTTCGTTATTAGAGCTTAACTGATAGTTTTTTAAATGGGTATAGTAGAAAAAGAAATTTGTTATTATCTAAATTTAATTTTTATCTTTTGATTTTTATCAATTTGTTCTCAAAGTTATTTCAAATAATGCTATAAGTATTTTGTTTAAAAGTATAGTAAAAGAAGAAATCCCGTGTTAAAATTTGGTTTGATTGAGAGGCTATTATATGATTGATTTTGAATCACCATATTTTAATGAACAAATAATAACATATTTGGGAAATAAGCGCTCACTTTTAAGGGAAATAGATTTTTTTATAAATGAAGTTTTAAAAAAATTACATAAAAGAAAACTGGTTACATTAGATATTTTTTCTGGTAGTGGTATTGTTGCTCGCCTCTTAAAGCAATATTCTAGCTTAGTTATAGCTAATGATTTGGAAAAATATTCTGAATTAATTAATAGTGTGTTTTTATCCAATAATAATGAGTTTGATTATGATCTATTTGATTTTTATCTAACACAAATAAACGAAGCAGTAAAATTAAAGCCTGTTGAAGGAATTATTACACATCTTTATTCACCTAAAAATGATGATGATATTAAATTAGGTGAAAGAGTGTTCTATACTCATGATAATGCCGTTTTAATTGATAGTTATCGACATTATATTGATAAACTTGTACCCCCCCCCCATACAGATCTAAAAAAGTACTTTTTAGTTTCTTTAATTACTGAAGCTTCAATTCATGTTAATACCAGCGGTGTTTTTAAAGGTTTTTATAAAGATAAAAATACTGGTATTGGTAAATTTGGAGGTTCAGCAGAAAATGCACTTTCAAGGATAAAAGGAAAAATTCAATTAAGAAGACCTATTCTTTCTAATATATCAACAGATTATCTTGTATACCGACAAGATGCTATTAGTATTTCCTCCTTATTAAAGAATCTCGATTTTGTTTATCTAGATCCTCCCTATAATCAGCATCCTTATGGATCTAATTATTTTATGTTAAATTTAATAATTGATAATAAAATACCTGAATCGATTTCAAAGGTGTCAGGTATTCCAGATGGTTGGAATCGTTCAGTTTTTAATAAGAAAAAATATGCTTTACTTTCTATGGAGCAAATTATTAAAAATTTAGATACTAAATTTGCTTTAATTTCATATAACAACGAGGGTTTTATTTCTTACGATGAAATGGAAACTATGCTAAAAAAATATGGAAAAGTTGAATCAAAGCAAATTATTTATAATACATTTAGAGGGAGCAGAAATTTACAAAATAGAACCATACATACAAATGAATTTTTATTTTTTCTTGATAAGCGTAGAGGTATTTATAATGGCTTTTGGTGATTATTTAAGAAGGAATATTTATCTATTGAAAAATGCTTCTAGAAAAAAAGTTGGCCCAGATGCTTTTTGGGAAATTTTAAGAAGTATAGCAGTTCAAGATATTTTAAGTATATATCCAGCAAAGATTGATAGTGATACTGCTATACCAATTTATTATCAAATTTTAGATGAAAATAAAGATAAGATTCCCCCTTATTTTTTAGAAAAATTGAGTTCCAATCATCAAGAAAGATATAGAGTAATAAATAGAAATTTGTGGTCAAGTAATGCATTTCATCCTAATGGTTTAGCTAATCAAAAAGAAATATTAGCATATAAAGAAATAAATGAAGATAAAAAAGGAGAAAGGATTGTTTATCAAGGAGTAAAATAACATGTTGATTGATAAGGATAGTATTAAATTTAATTATGTGAATCTTTATTCACTTTCAAAAGAAAGTATAGGCATTCCTATTTTTCAGCGATTTTATTCATGGAAAGAAAAACAAATATATGAGACTCTAAATGATTTATTAGAATGCATAAACTATGCTGATAAAGAAATATATCTTCTTGATTTTATTTGGTATAAAGAAGATGAAAAGATTAAATTGGCTGATGGACAACAGAGAATTGTTTCAATAAATCTAATTATTAAAGCAATTAAAGATTATGCTGCTGTTAATAATATTAGTATTGATGATATCAATTTTTTTGATATCTCTTATGACAATTTTGAGTATCAAAAAAAGTATGATCAAGCATTTACAAATTATATTGTTGCACCATTCAAAAAAATGTATCTGTATATATATGATTTTGTTGATAAGCATAAAGAAAACTTGAATTCATTTATAAATACTATAAAAAATAAAATTTATATATATATGAAGGAAACAGAATCTCCTGATGCTGCATTTACAATCTTTACACAAATTAATACTGGAGGAAAGCCACTGACAAAAGATGAAGTAATAAAAACTGCTATTGATCAATATTCAACATTGTATCAGGTTCCTATAAATAATGGTATTAAGCAGCTTCGTAAAGCGATAAGTAGTTATTATAAGTTTTTTAATTCATCTTACAATTCCAATTTCGATTCTATTTCGATAATGGGATTTTTAAAAAATTACATAGTAATTAACAAGCAAGCTTTTACTAATTTTGCTAATTATCTTCAAAGTCTTTCTAAAATATCTAAATATTCAATCTATCACATTATTGATTATATAAATAGAAGCCAACTTTTTGATATTCTCAACATAATGGCAATTAAAAATATAGATGTAAATAAGAAACGGGAGTATTTAACTGATGTAATGTTTCCATTATGTCTTTTAAGTGTAGCTATGACGATGAAAAAATCTAATCCTGGTGGAATAATTCGTTCACTGTATTCCTCAGTTATTTCATTAATTAAGGATTGTAAAAATAGCCAAATAATTAGTGAAAAGATTGCATCGTTTATCAATGATAATGCTGAAATGTGTAAGATTTCTTTCGAAGATTTTAAAGAGTGCCTAGGAAAAAAAGAAACATCTACAAAATTAAAAGAAGCACTATTAATTATGGATGTTATTTTACATACTTCTTCGAGTGATTTGAATATGGATTGTATAAATTTAGAACATATATATCCTCAAAAACCCGCACCAAAATGGGCTATGAATGGCTGGCCTACAAGTAATGCCGATAGAGGGATTTTGACTCAAAATATAGGTAATTATTTATTGTTAAATGAGTCAGTTAACAAAAAAATCAAAAATAAATATTTAGATGAAAAATTGAACGAATATAACCGGATAATCCCACGAGATATCACACTACAAACCGCGATGAATACTGTTGATTTTACTAAGTTTGAGAGTGAAAAAGAAAAATATATTTTTGAAAGGCAAAATCAGATAGTTGAAATGATTTATGAAGAGTTTCCTTTAGCTAAAGTTATCATTTTAAAATAGAAATATTGTAATGAATATCTGAGCTATTAATTTAAAATCAGCTAATTGCTTTTGGATAATTATCATCAGTCTTCTTAAATAATAAATTGCTACGATAAATATCTGATATGCTATTTTATGTTGCTTATAAATATTTATTTAATTTTTATAATAATTGTTGTGGAGGTTATTAGTATGTCTTTGGGTGAAAAAATTAAGGAATTGAGAAAAAAGAATGGTTTATCACAAGAACAATTAGCTAAAACATTAAATGTTTCTAGACAAGCGGTTCAAAAGTGGGAAAAAGATATTAATGAGCCAAGTATTGATACGATTAAATTTATAGCTTCTTATTTTCAAGTTGATTATGAATTTTTACTTAATGGTGAGGGATCTGATTCTTTATCAAAAAACACTAATTCTTCTATAAAGCATAATAAGTTTAATGATATTCTATATTACATTTTATTAGCTTTTTCTTTTTTAGTGATAATATTATGTTTTGTTTGGTCTTTACTAGATAAAAGAAGTAGTCCAACTTTTGGTGAAGGATTTTATAATTGGTATATTCCTTTTTATTCTAGTGATCCAGAATTAATCGTTTTTCAGGTTTTAAATATAGCTGCTATTGTTGGAATAGTTTTTTGCTTAATTAAAATAATTAAAAATAGAAAGAAAAATAATTTATGATTTGTTTGCTAGATAATTAAGAGTGAATGAAATTGTTTAATTTTTAATAGTAAAGAATATTTAATACTTTTTTAAAAAGTTTCACATTGTGAGATTTTTCTTGCAATTCTATTTATTTGTTTTATACTTAATATTGAATTAAAAGGAGGTTGTTTATGGAAGAATATAATATTGATTCTTTTGAAATAAAAAAGAGTAAAATCACTCCAGAAAAAAAGATGCTACCTTTTACTAAAATATTATTATTTTTAGGTTTGGGGTTATTGATTACTGGTATAGTCTCTTTTTCTATTCCTCAGATTCTTTTTACAGCTACTAATGATCCAAATGTTATTAATACTACTTCTTTAGTTTTGATGATTGTTTCTAGCATCATTTCAATTCCCTTGTCTTTTGTTGTCATGTTTAAAGCGATGAGTCCGAAGATGAAGGTTTCCCTGATTTGCTATATAGTTTATGCAATTTGTATCGGTGCTTTACTTTCTTCGGTTTTTATCTATTTATTGTGGGAAGATCAAGGTTCTGCTTTAAGTACTATTGCTATTTCTTTCTTTATTACTGCTGGTTGTTTTATATTGATGGGTCTATTTGGTGCTATTTTTAAGAAAAATTTAAATAGTATTCTTTGGCCTATCCTTTTAACAGCAAGTATTGGTGCTTTAATATTAACTTTAGTCAACTTCTTCTTTTTTAACGATATTATTTATTGGATTACAGATTTTGTAATTTTTGGTGTTATTTTACTTATAACAGCTATTGATTTTAATAATATTAATAGATTAATTAAAAATAAGAATTTTTCTAGTATTAATAGCATGTGCATTTATTGTGCCTTCATGTTATATAGTGATTTTATCCTTATTTTTATTCGCGTTCTTTATTATGTTATGATTTTAAAGGATAATTAAGTTACTACTTTTAATCTTTTAATAAGTTGTTATATAATAAAAAGGGTAAGGGAAATATGAATATAGGAATAATGGGGCTAGGAGCAATTGCCCATACACTTGCAGAAACGATGAATAGGATGGAAAGTGAAGACATCCACCTTTTTGCTTGTGCTTCTAGAGATGAAAATAAAGCCCTTGCTTTTAAAGAACAATATCATGTAGATAAAGCTTATTCTTCTTATGAAGATATGGTTAAAGACGAGGATATTGATCTAGTTTATATAGCAACCCCACATTCAGAGCATTACAAAAATATTATGCTTTGCCTTGAAAATGGTAGAAATGTACTTTGTGAAAAAGCTTTCACTGTTAATGAAAGACAAGCTAAAGAAGTTATCAATTATGCTCGTTCGAAAAAAATATTTTTAGCTGAGGCTATTTGGACTCGCTATATGCCGATACGTAAGGTTATAAATGATCTTATTGCTAATAATACTATTGGTAAAGTTAAATCTGTCACAGCTGATTTAGGATATGTTATCAATAAAAAGAAAAGATTAGTTGATCCACATTTAGCAGGTGGAGCTTTGCTCGATGTTGGAATTTATCCTTTAAACTTTGCTTCAATGTTTTTAGGTAACAATGTTACTAAAGTTGAAGCCATATGTACTTATACTGATAAGCATCTTGATGATAGTGATAGTATCACTTTAGTTTATTCAGATAATACTATTGCGACCTTGACTTGTTCAATGTCTTCTTCTACTTCGAGAATTGGTACTATTAATGGTAATAATGGATATATTGTGGTTAATAATATCAATAATCCTGAAAAAATTTCTATTTATGATGTAAATAATCATCTTATTAGAGAAATGAGAAGAGAAAGTCAGATCTCTGGATATGAGTATGAGCTTAGAGAATGCCGCGATGCTATTATGCAAGGAGCGATCGAACCTATATCGATGCCTCATGACGAGACATTAGAAATGATGGCTATGTTAGATAAGATTCGTGAAAAGATGGATATTAAATATCCAAATGAAGATAAAAAATTACGTTGGCGTTTCCGCTTCAGTTAATTCTGAAGCTTTTTTATTTATGTTCTATTCTTTGGGGAATAAGCGAAAGGGCCTTTTCAAATTCAACTCCTTGAGTTAAATCAGTTCTTTTATCTTTTATTGAGTAATAGATAGATAAGTGTACTAAATCATGAGCTAAGGAGCAGGCATCATAAAAAGTGAGATTACTTAATATGCCACCTACGACACTAGAAGCAAAAATATCACCAGTTCCATGATATTTACCAGGATAAGAAGGTGTTGAATAATAGCTAAATTTATTATTTTCATAGATATAGCAACCAACTATACCTTCCTTAAATGAGATTCCCGAGATACAAATTTGTTTGGGACCTAGTAAAGAGAGTTTATAAATTAGCTCTTGAATATAATTTTCATCATAATCTTTTTTATATTCTGTACCAGTTAAAAAACAAGCCTCTGTTAAATTAGGCATAGTAATATCAGCTTCTTTTATTAGTTTTTTAATCTCTTCAACATGGGATAAATCAAAAGCTTTATATAAAGTTCCATTGTCTCCAAAAGCTGGATCAACGATGATCTTAGTATTGGTTTCTTTTAACTTGTTAAATATTTTTAAAACTATATCGACTTGTTCGCTCGCTAAGTAACCAGTATAGATAGCATCAAAATTGTGATCGTATTCCTTCCAGTGATCAACTATATCGAGCATATAGGAAGTTAAATCCACATATGTCCAATTTTTAAAACCAGCAGTATGATTAGATAAAATTGCTGTAGGTAATCCGACAGTTTCTACTCCAAAAGCTGAGATTGTCGGTAAAGCGACGGTCAATGAACAACGTCCTAAACATGAATAATCTTGAATAGTAAGGCATCTTTTTTGCGACATATATTATTCCTCTCTTTCATAACGCTCTAATAATTCTTTGGGGATAGCATAAGCTTCTTCTATATGATGTAAAAGATGGTGAGAAGGTTTAGAACCATTTAGGCAGGCGTTTATTTCTTCTTCACTTGAATGGACAGAAGAAGCAAATTCCGAAATAGAAAGAGAATAGTCTCTTAATAAAATTTTAAGAAGTGAACTAAAATCAATTTCTTTCATTATCTTTCATCTCTTTTTTTAATTCTTCAAGAGGAATAATTCGCGCTTTTTCGTCTATTTCTTCTTTTTTTACTTTGCTCATCATTTTCTCTTGAAAAATTTTATCTTCTTTTTCGTCTACTTTATTTTTAACCATAAATAAAGAGAAAGCTCCGTAGCAAGCTATGACCATACCTAATAATAAAATGAGATAGAAAGAAACTTGATCAGCATGATCATTAATAAATATAGATGCTGTTATTGATAAAATTAATAAAATTCCCGAAGGAATAAAAGAAATTATTTTTTTCCATGTGGCATCTTTATTTTTTATAAATAAGATTTCTCTAATTATAACAAAGCAAGAAAAAGCGTAGCAGAAGGAAAGAATAAATATACCTAAAAAATTATAAATATATGGTTCAGCTAGTATAATTGAGATACCAGAAGCACATAAAACAGCTGGGACTAAAAGAATTTTCTTTTCTTTTGCTAAAAGTCCGATCATCGCTTCTAACACAGCCATAAATAAGAAGAAAGAAGCTATTAGATAATTTAATAAACTTTTAGATTCTTGTTCTCTAACTATTAAAGAAAAAGCTAAAAAGAGGATACCATAAAGTATCATTATTATCGCCTTAACGATATCGACTATCATGCGTATATTTATATTTTTATTTTTTAGTTTCATATCAACTTATTTATTATAGTTGTTTTGTTGTTAAATATAAAATTATTTATTGATTTAGAAGGGTCTAAAACCTATAATAATTCTACATGCGTTTTTTGCGCATCTATTTTGAAAATGGAGGAAGATTATGAAAAGAACTTATCAGCCTAGTAAAATCAAAAGAACACATACATGCGGTTTTAGAGCTAGAATGGCTACTAAAAATGGTCGTAAGGTTTTAGCTAGAAGAAGAGCTAAAGGAAGAGTTAGACTTACTCAAGCCTAATATTTAGTATGAAAAAAATCTACCGATTGAAAAGATCGGAAGACTTTAAAAAAGTATTAGATGAAAGAAGATGTTTGCATCGGAGTGATTCTTTTTCGATATTCTATATACCTAATGAATTAACTAATGCACGCATCGGTCTCTCAGTTTCTACTAAAATAGGCAATGCTGTTATCCGAACGCGGGTGAAAAGGCAACTTAGAGCTCAAATAGCTCAGTGTAACATATATTCTTTACATATAGATGTTGTCATCATTGTGAAACCTAACTATTTAAAGAAAAAGTTTTCAGAGAATCTTGAGCTTTTAATGAAAGCCTTTCTTCCGCTACAAAAGCATGAGGGGAGTTATTAATGAGGAAACACTCACATCGATTTTTAAAAAGATTAGCAGTATGCTTTGTAGCTATCGTTGGCGCTTTTATGTTTACGAGTTGTACACAATCTTTTTGTACGCCTCAAGATCAAGCTAATCAATTATATGGCTACTATGGCAATATTTTTGAAGATAGTGTCGATGTCTCAAACGGCTCTGCTTTAGATAATATCACTGTTCAAAATGAAAATCGTGAGACTCTTTATGGTACTTTAGAAACAAATGGATTCTCACGTCCTACAAAAGCCTTCAATAATTATATGAATGAACAAGCTACAACTTTTGCTTCTGATAATGTTCATTATTGGTTTGATGGAACTTTTGCTTCTTATGATGAAAGTGATCCAGATGAAGTTAGTTTAGCTAACGATAACGCTTTACACGTCGCTATCTATGCTGGTATTACAACTGATGAAGATGGAGATATTATTGTCGCTCCTTTATGGACTAATTATAATGAGTGGTATGATGCAAGTTTAGAAGATGAGACATTAGGTGTTTCTTTAGCTCCTTCTAATTCTTTTGTCTCAGCTTTCCAAGCTCAAGTTAATGCGACTATCGCTTCTAACACTGCTTGTATTACTCCAGAAGATAGCTATTTTAATCAGAATGGTGTCACTATTTATATTCAAGGTAAAACTTGGGGTGAAGCTTTTTCTGAATATGGTTTTTTAGAAGGCCTCTTTGTTTATCCTTTCTCTTGGTTAGTTCACACTATTTCTGAAGGATTAGGAAATAATGGTTGGGCTCAAATCTTAGCTATTTTTACTGTTACTTTGATCGCTAGATTAGTCACAGTCGTCTCAACTGTTTTACAAGGACGTTCACAAGCGAAGCAGCAGAAGATTCAGCCGATGATCAATGATTTACAAGCTAAGTATCCTAATGCTGCTTATGATAAAGAGCAGAAACAGCAGTTAGCTTTTGAACAAGCTAAATTAATTAAACAAGCTAAAGTTCATCCTGTTTTGCCTCTTATCTTTTTAATTATTCAATTCCCGATCTTCATTTGTGTCTGGTCAGCTTTACAGGGTAATGCTTCTTTAGCTGCTAGTAATCTTTGGGGATTAGCTTTAACTACACCTGTCTCTCAATGCTTTATGAGCTTTGCTGATACTCCAGGTGCTCTTACAGGTATCATGATTTTTATCTTCATGACCTTATCTAATGTCCTTTCATCATTTACTAGTCTTTGGTTTACTAATTGGCGCACGAAGAATTTTGGTACTATTTCTAAGGTCAATCCTGAACAAGGATCGATGGATCCTCAGAAGACAACCAAGATTATGACTTATGTCATGCTTGTCTTTATTATCATCATGGGTTGGTCTTTACCTGCTGGTATGGGTATTTATTGGATCTTCGGTTCTTTACTTTCTATAATGCAGTCTCTTATTACCGAAGTTATTCAGACACATTCTCGTCATAAGTTAGCAGCTGAGACGGGAGATGGTTCTAATCTTGCTATTGTGAGAAGAAGTGCTCATCATCGTACTTCAACTAAGAAAGATTCAAAGAAAAAGAAAGATAAACCGATGTGGAGGTAAGTTATGAATAAATTTGAAGGTAAAACAGAAGAAGAAGCAGTTTTAAAAGCTTGTGAAGAATTAGGTATCGCTGATCCTAAATCTCTTAATTATCAGGTTATTTCTGTTAAAAAAACTCTTTTCTCAAGCGTTGTTACAATCGGTATTTATTCTATTAACGATGTTATTGTTTTTGCAGATGATTATATTCGTCGCTGCTTACGCGCTTTAGGTTTAGAAGGTTCAACAGAAGCTAAGTACGAAGATGGTGTTATTAAACTTAATATTGTTTGTTCCTATAATAAGAATGTTATTGGAAGAAATGGTGATACTTTAAGGTCTATTAACGAGTTAACACGCTCTGCTTGTTTTAATCGTTTTGGGGGTCATTATCGTATCCTTCTTAATTGCGATGGTTATAAAGAAAATAAATATGATAAATTCATCGCTATCGCAAGAAAATATGCGGATGATGTTATGAGAACTCATATTACAGTTGTCATGGATCCGATGACTTCTGATGAAAGAAGAATCATCCATCAGGCATTAACAGATTATCCACATATTAAAACTCAATCTATTGGAACTGGTCATAAGCGTCATATTACTATTCAATACGTAGAATAATAAATAATAGAGAGCAATTGAAATAAAATTGCTCTTTTTTTGTGATTATTAAGTATAAATATAGCTTCTAATTTATTGTTAGTTTTTATTAGCTTACTTGATTATTATTAGGTTTAGCGTAGCTAATTATTTAAAATACGAGTTATTTTTAGTATTGTCTAGTTTTTTAATTATTGGTTTAGGAAGAGGACTACTATATTCTGTTATCTAACATATGTCACCAGTTCAGTTTGGTAAAAAATATAGTGCTAGCTGTAATTAGTTTATAAATGGCTTTAGTTTATATTGATAGTACTATTATTCCGACTACTATATTTAAGGGAGTTTAGTTATCATAGTTCAGTCTATTTTTTTAATTATTTTTAAGATTTACAAATTTGTTTTTTTAGAATTAATTTATTTAATTTTGAGAAAAAGAAAATTAAGAAAGAATAATATTTATCAAATATAAATAATATTAGATATTTTCTCTCTTTCTGCAGGTAGAAATTACACTATAGAACTATTTTTAGTATAATAAATAGATGAAAAAAGGAGACAAATATGTCATATAATCCTAACGTCACGTTATTTGCCGACTCTGACTGCGATATTAGTCCTCAAATCGCAGAAAAGTATGGCTATAAGATTATTTCAATGCCTTATACTTTAAATGGAGAAGAAGTCTTTCCTTATGAAAGTTTTAAGGAATTTGATGATCATGCTTTCTATGAAATTTTAAGAAAGGGAACTATTCCTAAGACAAGTGCTCTTTCACCGCGGAAATATGTTGAATATTTTGAGCCTGAATTAAAGAAAGGTAACGACATTTTCTATGCTCATTTTTCTGAAAAATTATCTTCTACTTTTAATGCGATGAACATTGCGATTGAAGAGTTAAAAGAAAAATATCCAGAGAGAAAGATTTATCTTTTAGATACTCGTGCTATTACAGCATTAGCTTTAGTTATTTTAATTGAAATATCTAAACTCTTTTATGAAGAGAAGAAATCGATTGAAGAGATAATTGAGATCGCTGAAAATGATTTATTAAAGCATTATGCTTTCTATGCTTTTGCTGATGGTTTAGAGTTTTTTAAACATTCTGGTAGATTATCTGGACCTGTTGCAACTATGGGTACAATTTTAAATATGAAGCCCATTATTTCTATTTCTGATGATGGTAAAATGGATGCTATCTCTAAAGCTATCGGTCGTTTTGGTGCTTTAGATAAAATTATGAATTATATTGTTAAACTAGGTGATGATATTTCTTCTCATCCTATCTTTATCTGTCATTCTGATTGCCCTAACCTTGTAAAGAGAATGGAAGATCTTTTAAAGGATAAATTTGGTAAAGAATTAAATATTACAGTTGTTCCTATTAATCCGACTGCTGGTGTCCATGCTGGTCCATTTTGTTTAGGTGTTGTTTTCCATTCTAAGAGTCGCTAATATGATTGAAATAAGAAAAGTTAAAACTACTAAAGAAAAGAAGGAATTCTTAGATTTTCCTTTGAATCTTTATAAAGATTGTCCTTATTTTGTTCCTCCTATTTATTCTGATGAAAAGAGGATATTTTCTCCTGATTATTTTTATCATCAGTTTTCCGATTCAGTTTTCTTTAATGCATATAAGGATGGAAAGATAGTCGGACGTATTTCTGGAATCATCCATAAAGCTAGTAATGATAAATGGAAACAGAAGAGAGTTCGTTTCACCCGTTTTGATTGCATTGATGATTTAGAAGTTGCTAAAGCTCTTTTTGATGCCGTTGAAAATTGGGGTAGAAAAAGAGGATTAGAAGAAATTTGTGGTCCTTTAGGTTATTCAGATATGGAAAGAGAAGGCCTTTTAATTGAAGGCTTTGAAGAAATTGCCACTTTTGAAGAACAATATAATTATGCTTATTACCCTGAACTTATTGAGAAATTAGGATTTAAGAAGGACGTTGATTGGACTGAAAGACAGATCTTTGCTCCTGATGAAATTTCACCAGCTTTAGTTAAACTTGTCGATAGAATTATGACTAAAGAGAATCTTCATCTTGTTGATTTAAAGAGCATGAGTAAGATTATTAAGAGATATGGTGATCAATTTTTTGATCTCGTAGATGAATCTTATTCTAAATTATATGGAACTGTTAACTTCTTACCTGAGCAAAGAAAAGAGTTGATTTCTACTTTCCGCCTTATTCTTTCTCCTTTCTATTGCCGATTTATTGTTGATAAAAATGATAAATTAGTTGCTTTTGGACTATGTTTTCCTGCCATTGGAAAAGCTTTGCAAAAATCTAGGGGTCATCTTACTTTACCAACTATCATCCGTATTTTAAAAGAAGTAAAGGATCCTGAAGTGTTAGATTTTGGACTTATCGGTGTGAAAGATGAATATCGTAATTCAGGTATCCATGGTGCTATTCTTCTTGAAGTGATGAGAATGCTAAAATCAGGTAGAATTAAGTATTGTGAAACTAATCTTAATCTAGAAGATAATAAAGCTATCACAAATAATTGGAATAGATTCAACAACCGTCTTCATAAGAGAAGAAGATCATACGTGAAAAAATTATAAAGCGGATAAATTCCGCTTTATTTTTTATTTATTAATTTAACAATTTATTTAGTAAGAGATAAAGTTGGTATTTACATGCATTAAAAAGCTGCCATGTTCCCATGACAGCACAGCAATATTTGGAGTAGAAATTATTAGCTTAAATAATCTTCGAGAGTATCGTCTTTTGCTGTTCCAAAATCTCTCACATAATAAGTCATATAGTTATAAGAGGAGGATTTATCTTCCTGAACTTCTTTTACTTGATAACCGACCATGATTCCTACTGTTGATAAAGAAGGATCTTCATTATAATTTGAAGTTAAAACATGAGTGCGATAACCAACATATGATTGACCTTCTTCAGCTCCCCACGGAGCAAATATATCAGCGGGGAAGAATTTAGAAGCTTTTTCATAAGTATCATTAGCTAATTCTTTATTTCCATTTGCATAGCCTAAGAAAGTTGCAGCCATATATTCAGTTGTATCTGAAAATACTTTTTCATCTTCTAGAGCAGACCAAGTAGAGAAGTAACAGAGAGTATCAATTAATGAACTATTAGAATCTGTACCCTCAACTTTTTCACCTAAGACGATATCACCTCTAGTTATTACGTCACTATCAATATCGTAAGTTGTCGGTATTATATATGAATAGATGCCATCTTCTAATTTTATATATCCACTACCATTGTAGTTATAATTTTCAGGATCATAATATGGCCCAAAATAATCATCTAAATAAGAGAAAGCGGTGTAATTCTCTGTAACAATATATTGATAAGAATAGTCATCAGTTATACAGTAGTTGTTATATTCTTTTAATTGATTAACACTACCTGTTAAAGCTGAAGGAACCACTCTATCTAAGCCAGTACCGACCTTAATATAATCTTTTATTCCGTCATCTATTTCTGTCTGAGTAATGTCATCTACTTCGATAACATAATCGCTTGTTTCTTTTCCGCGAAGTCCACATGTATAAGTTATTGTTAAATCATAATATCCTTTGACTTCGATAGACATAGTAATGTTGTACGGGCGACTAAAAAGCATATCATAGGTGTCATAATCACCTATCATACAAAGTAAGATTTGATTACTACTATCACGATCAGAATCGGCATAAGGAAGTTCGATTTGATAAATATTATCTACTCCTTCTGTAGGAAGATATGAAGTATCAACAGCGCCTAATCCGACTATTGGGAAGTAATATGGATTAGAACTATTGCCATGGAAAGTTTCTTGTGTGATATATCCAGATAAATCAACCATTCTCTCACCGGGAACAATCGCCCCATCTTCAATCTCATAAGTGAATGCTAAACCATCTATACTAGATAAAGCATATCTTTTAACTTCTTCTGAAGCAGTAGAAGTTAAATTTATAGCATAAGGAGTATAGTATAGCGTTTCATAAGCGTCACCATTTTTAGTGACATTTAAAGTATAGTTTTGTGTATTTACTAAATTACTTATAGCGGTTTTTAAATCAGGTAAAGTAGGACTGACAGTTACAGTGAACTCCTCACGAGTTTCACCAGCTTGAATAGCGATAGTCGCACTACCTTCAATGTCTTGAGAGGTCAAAACATCGCCCTCAACTTTAACAACGCTTTCATCAGAAGAAGTTATTATTACTTCATCTTCATAATCAGTTACTGTATAACTAATTTTATAACTTTCGTTTAAATATAATGTTTCAGGATAATCCTCAAGAGTGATTGTTGGATCAGGTATAGAGGAAGTAGAAGAAGATATTGGAGGTGTAGTTGAAGGTAGAGAAGTTGATGGTTCTAGGGAACTAGAAGTTTCAGAACAAGAAGAGACGATAAGTAACGAAAAAGGCAAAAAAAGTAAACTTTTTTTCATAGGTGAAGACCCCCTTTCAATTTATAAAAATTATAAATAAACTGCTTTTTTACACTAAAAAATTTTTTAGTTAAGAGGTTTCTTTACCATAGAAAAAGAAAGCGCTTGCAAGAAAATTAAACGTAAAAAATGAAGTTATTTTGTTATTTTTTATGAAAAATGTGGTAAATAAATAAGATTCACGACATTTAATTTAAAACTCTTGAAATCGCTTACTTGCGAGTTTTCGCAAGGTAAGCAAGGTATTCTTCTCTCTTTTTATGCTCGTTATTAAATCTTTTTTGTTGCTTTGTTACAAAAGTATTATCACTAAAGTAATCGATCTTAAGCGCTCTTCTTATTCTTGTGATTGTTTTCTTAGCGTGCTCTCTAGCTTTTTTATTTCCTTCGTCTAAGATGTTATAAACGCTCGCAATATCTTTTTCAAGCTCGTAACGTCTATTTCTGATGGGTTCTAGCTTAGCATTTAATACTTTAGCTAAGAATTTTTTAACTGTTGTATCACCTAATCCACCATCTTCATAATGCTTTTTTAAAGCTGCTAAATTTTTATATTCAGGTAAATATGTTTTAAAATCTTCATCAGTAGCAAAAGCGTCAAGATAGATAAAAACAGGGTTGTTTTCAGTATGACCTTTATCAGTAATTTTTAAATGTTCTGGATCAGTATACATGGACATTACTTTCTTATTGACTGTTGTTTCATCATCAGAAAGATAAATACAATTATTTAGTGACTTACTCATCTTTGCTTTTCCATCAATACCAGGTAAGCGACGGCATGAATTATTTTCAGGAAGCATAATAGTCGGTGAAACTAAAGTCTCACCATATAATGAGTTAAATTTATGAACTAATTCCTGGCATTGTTCAATCATGGGAGATTGATCTTCTCCAGCAGGAACAATCGATGTATCAAATAAAGCGATATCTGCAGATTGAGAAACTGGGTAACATAAAAATCCGACAGGGATAGAAGTATCATAATCTTTAGTTTTCATTTCAGTTTTAACTGTTGGATTTCTTTCAAGACGAGAGAGAGTTACTAAGTCGAGAAAATAGGTTGTAAGTTCAAATAATTCGGGGATTTGTGATTGGATAAATATAGTTGATTTTGTAGGGTCGATACCACAACTTAAATAATCTAAGGCAACTTCGATCACGTTATCCTTAACTTTCATCGGGTCTTTAAAATTATCGGTGAGAGCTTGGGTGTCTGCAATCATGATATAAAGTTCATCATAGTTACCTTCATTTTGAAGTTCTACTCTTCTTTTAAGTGAACCAACGTAGTGACCAATATGTAGTTTTCCAGTAGGCCTATCAGCAGTTAAAATGATTTTTTTATCCATACTTCCTCCTTAATATGCAGGTAACATTTCTTTTTGACTTGAATAAAATGAAGCTATTTTATTGAGGTCTTGTTTAACTTTTTCGTTTATTTTAGCAATGTCGCAATCATCAAAATTAAAAGGTAGATAATCTTCTCTTTTTACTTTTCTTTTTAGTTTTGGTGAATAAAGATAATCATCATCTACTTCTAAATAATATTTTAAAAGTAACGGATTTAATTCATAGATTCCATAACCTTTGCCATCAATAATATTGGGGAGTTCTTTTTCTTCACAATCTTCAATATTTATAACTTTTATAATGAAAGAAAACCATTCATTTTTTCCGTAGTTAAAAATAAAAGAATCTCCGATGTGTAAGTGCAGAGATGATAAAATGTATTCTTCATCTTTTTTATAGCGTTCATCTAGAGAATGGGCTAGAGGATAATCGATTCTTGAAACATATCGAATATCTTTAATAATAAAAGAATATAGTGCATCACATTGAGAATTAAAAGCGATCATGATTGAATAAGCTAAAAAATTGAGATTGTAGTCATCGATCTTAATGGTTCTATTTATCTTAGCTTCTTCATTTTTTAAGTAGATAAAGAAAGTATATCGTTTCATTTTAAAAGTTGTTGTAAATATTCTAAGACTTTATTTTTTAAATCATCTCTTTTTAATGCGTAGTCGATAGTTGCTTTAATATATCCAAATTTATCGCCGATATCGTATCTTTCACCAGTAAACTTACATGCGTAGCAAGAGCGATTATTTAGACTATTTTTTATAGCATCAGTCAGCTGCAATTCTCCACCTACACCGATCTTTGTTTCTTTTAAGATTTTAAAAATTTCATTAGGTAAAATATAGCGACCTAAAACTGCAATATTAGATGGTGGATTTTCTTTAGGTTTTTCAACCATATCTTTAATTTCAAATATTTCTTTAGAAGGATCATCTTTAGGTGTGACTATACCATACTTTTTAGTCATCTCTAAGGGAACTTCTTTGCAACCTAAGATAGTACCTTGAGTTTTATTATAGGCGTCAATTAATTCTCCGATAGCGGATTTTTCTTCATATGAGATAAGATCATCACCTAATAAGACAGCAAAAGCATCATCGTCACCGATAAAAGATTCACCATAAAGAATAGCATCACCTAATCCAGCAGGTTCTTTTTGATGAACGTATTGAATATTAGCAATATTTGCTACCTCATGAATCATCTCTAATTCTTTTTCTTTACCCGAGTTTTTTAACCTCATTTCTAATTCGTAATTGATGTCAAAAAAATCTTCGATAGCTGTTTTATTTCTAGAAACAATGATGAGGAAATCAGTAATACCAGCTAAGACCGCTTCTTTAATGATGTAATAGATATTAGGAGTATCGATGATCGGAAGCATCTCTTTAGGAAGCGATTTAGTAACAGGTAAAAATCTTGTACCTAATCCAGCAGCCGGAATGATAGCTTTTGTAATCTTTTTCATCTTATTCTCCTTTCTTTGTTTTATATGGCTTATAGAACATATTATTATCCATCCAAGGGATTCTAGAAGTTAATTGACCTTCTTCAACACCTTTATAGTAATTATTGATACAGTCAAGTTTAGCATCTAAATTGTCGAGGACGTGGAGAGTATAGGCTTCTCTTGTTAGAGGAGTTTTGGGAGAACCAAACTCTTGTTCTCCATGATGTGAGAGAATCATATGAACAAGGACCTCTAATTTTTCACTATCAGTATGTAATTTTTTACCTTCGTGGTAGACAATCATTGCACCTAAAGCGATATGACCTAAAAGATTACCTTCAGTAGTGTAAGTGGTTGCTCTTGTTCCAGATAATTCATAAATTTTACCGATATCGTGAAGTAAAGATCCAGCAATCATATAATCTTTAGATAAGAAAGGATAGTGATCACACATATCTAGTGCCATTTTACATATTGAAAGAGAGTGGTAAAGGATTCCACCATAATATGCGTGATGTATGCTGACTGCTGCGGGGTAGGTTGTATATTTTTCATAGTTAGTATTGATGACTTTCTCGACAAGAGTTTTTAAGTCACTATCTTCAATCATATTAATATAGTCAGCTAAAGTGACTTTTAAATCTTCAATTTTAATAGGGGCAACAGGGACATATTTAGAGATATCAATAGTATCATCATATACTAAATCTAATGAATTGATTTTTAATTGAGGATGACCTTTATAATTAAGCATTATTCCTTCAATGCGTACTAAGGTACCAGGTTTTGCTAATTCTATGTCACCTTCGGTAATCTGCCACATCTTTGCATCTAAAGTACCTGACATATCTTGTAGGACGATAGAGAGATAAAAAGCACCAGTGCTACTAGTTGCTTTAACGGCACTTTTTATCATAAAAATAGAATTGACGGGTCCTTCTTTTTCAATCAGATCTTTAATCATTAAAATATTCCTCTTTCAATTTTATAATCTCTTCGTAAGAAAAGCCTTTTCGAAGTAACTTTGTGGTAAATAGAGATTTCATCTTCTCTTTATCAACCTTTTTACTTGCTATTGCATTATAACATTTTTTTGCTTCTTTTATTAGAAGAGAACTATCATTTTTTGCCGTATCTATTATTTTAATTTTATTTATTTCACTTGTTATAAATCCTCTTTTATAGAGAATCTCTTTAATTTTTTCACATCTTTTATTAAAAGGAAGTGAACGATATCTTTTTTCTAGTTTAATAATGACTTCTTCATCGATAGTATCATCGATGCTATTTAAAACTTCTTGGGAATTTAAAATATTCTCACTAATTCCTTTCTTTTTAAGTTCAGAAAGAAGTCTCTTTCTTCCATATTTATGATTATTGCTCTCAATATAATCAATAGCATAAGCCTTATCATCTAAAATCTTTGAGTTTATGTAAGAATCTAAAAGTTTATCAATCTCCTTTTTTGATAAGAGGAATTTCTTTTTTAGTTTATTGCTTATTTCATAGATGGTATATCTTTTATTAGCTAGAAGTCTCGATAGATATTTTTTATATGTAAATTCCTTAGCTAAAGAACTGATCAATTCTATATCTTTTAAAGTTATCTCTTTACCTTTATAAAAAAGGTATTCTGTATAATCAGAAATAGTTATTATATATTCTACATTATTGATTAAAAGGTGGCATTCTTTATTTTTTAGATAACTATCTTCTATCTTATAAGTTGTCTCTGAGGGCTTTATTGTAGACATCCATCACCTCTTGATAATAATTATCTTCACTATATAATGACAAGCAATTTTCTTGAGCATTCTTCCTGATTATATTTTTTTTATCATCACTTAAAGAGAGAATTCTTTTTAATGTTTCTTTGCCATTTTCAATAGTATCAAAGAAGAAACCTGTTTTATTATGCTGAATAACTGTATCAAGATTAAAATCATATTTAGCTAAAATAATAGCACCTGATGTAGCAGCTTCAATGTAAGTTAAGCCTTGCGTTTCGGAAGTAGAAGCATTGAGAAATATATCAGCCATCTTGTAAAAAATTGGTGTTTTTTGATGTGGGATCTTATTTACAAAATAGATGTTTTTATCCTCACCATATTTTTTGATAAGTTCATTTTTGTAAGGTCCATCTCCGACTATGAGAAGAACAGCATCATCTTTTTCTTTTTGATAAAGTTTAAAGATAGCGATGACTTCATCTATATTCTTTTCAACACCTATTCTACCTAAATAAAGCAGAAGTTTTTTATTTTTAGGTAAGTTATAGTATTCATAAAATTTATTTTTATCTTCTTGTGTTATTTCTTTAAGGTAGTCTTCTAGATCGATAGCGTTTGGTATGACATAAATATGTTTATTAATTCCAGCACTTCTTAAAATTGACTTAGATTTATAAGAAGGAGTAACTATAAGATTTTTATTTTCAGTTATTTTTCTAGTTAAAAATTTAACAGTATTTTTATAGATATTATCGGGAACTTTTCTTCCTTTTGTAAACATTTTTGAATAGTCGCTATAATTAGTATGATAAGTATAGACTAACGGAGTATCAAATATTTTTGAACAGATTCTTCCAAAAAGTGATATTCCGAATTCTTGTTCGACGTGGATGATATCAAAATTCATCTTTTTTAAAATATCATATGCTCCTTTAGAAAAGAAAAAAGCAAGACGATAGTTATAAATAAATTTCAGAGGAAGACCAGGTATCCTTAATATTCCATCTTCAAAAGTTACTTTTTTTTGCTTATTTAAACCAGTAGTAACAATTACTACTTGGTGACCATGCTTTTCTAAGATTTCTTTTTGCATCATAGTAGCACTAGCTACACCATTAATATCTGGATAATAAGTATCAGTGAATATTCCTATTTTCATCTTTTTTCTCTTTGTTGATCACTTTATTTAATTCAATATCTACTTCTTTGTTGATAGTGTGCTTTTTTAGTTTCTGAGCTTCTTTATAGACATCAGCTAAAACTTTTTTCTGCTCAGTTAATGAGCTATCTATATTATATATAGTTTTTACTTTATCTCTTTGAGATATTTCTTCTCTTAATTCTTTAAAAGATATTTCAACTCCATTTATATCTAATAAATCAATTTTAATCGGTGAAAAGGTAGGATATAAAGGTACGATATCAAATAGAGTTTTTGTATCTGATAAGAGTAATCTTGTTCTTTTTCCCTTATATAATACAAAGCTGATACCACCAAAGATAAGAGGAGTATAAAAAGTAATAGTTCTCCATAATAAGTTGCTAGCTGAAACGTAATTAGATATATTGTCGATACTGATTAAAGTAGAAAAAATACTTTGAAAACCGACTTCGGGGGCACCGACTATTAAAAAAGAAGATATGAGAGATAAATAAGAGTTACCAGAAAATATTGAAAGAAAATCTAATGATGAAGAAGGTATATTAAAAGATAGAAAGACAAAATAGGGAAGAGAAGTTAAAAGAGCTATTTTTAATATATCTAAGATTACTAAAAAGAAGAGAGCAGTTTTATGTTTAAATATACTTTTTAAATTAACTTTATAAGTTGCTAATGTAAGAAAATACTTATATTTACGTTCTTCAGGGTTTTTAATTAGTTTTATTTTATATAGTATATTTACGAAGAATGATATCGCTTTCTGATGAATAGTTGTCGAGAAGGCTATCGTTATTAAAAATATGAGAAAAGCGAGTGCGATGATGAGTCCTATGATAGCAAAAGTAAGGATTTTTATTCCACCTAATAATTCGATAGGGATATCTTTTACATAATTGTAGCCGATAAATACCATGACTGTTGAAAAGATAGTAAATGCAGCTTGATATATTAAAAAGCGCATAGTTGCTAAAGAGGCAGATGTCGACTTATCGATACCTTGTTTAGAATAAGTATATCCTTGGATTACAAAGGAAGCAGACTTATAAAGGACAGTCATAAAAGAGGAGGTGATCGAATTTATTAAGCCATCTTTATAGCTATACTCTTTATTAAATAACCTTCCTTCAAAAAAGAGAATGAAACCTTCGATGATAACAGTTATAAAAAAGAGGACAAATGAAAGAATTACATAGTAAAGATTAACCTGTTTGAAAAGAGAAAAGGTTTTCTGGGGATCATCTTTTAAGATGTAATAGATAGCTAAAATTGTAATGATGAAAATTAAGAAGACGTTGAGTAAAGAACGGATAAGTTTTTTATGTTTTGTTTTAGTCATCAACCTTGTAATTTAGCGACTACACTATCAATCCTTCTTCTTATTTCTTCTAAACCTAGAATTTTTAAAACATCATAGAGTTTAGGGGATTGAGTGGAAGCGCAGATAGCAATACGTAAGATAGAGATAGCATCTGCATACCAACCATTATAAGCTTGAGGATTCTTTTTATATTCTTTGCGATCATCAGCAAAGTTATGTTGTTTTCCGATCTCTTTCATTTTATTAAACCAGGTGTTTTCATCTGTATCTAAAGAGATATTTTCTTTCATATCTTTTAAGAGTTCGATAATAACATCTTTTTTAATAAATTCATTAAAGGGAAGTTCATTTTTGATAAGCTGATCATAGTGGTCAGGATAGAAGAAAAGAATTTTCGGAAGGACATCAGAAAATTTCTCATAATCTTTACGAGGTTTTTCTTGTTCTCTTTCAATATTGATAATACTTTCAAAATAATCACGATCTTTATTGATTAATTCATAAAGTTCGGAATTATATTTTTTCGCATAATCTAAGCATTGGTCAGTAAAAGTCTTTTTATCCATATTAGCTAAGACTTCTTTTGAAATATTATTGAGTTTTGGTAAGTCAAAAAGAGCTCCATCTAAAGAGAATTTTTCAAATGAAAGGTTAAATGTATCGATGTCAGCTTTAGGGTTATTTAAAAGGAATGCCTCAAAATCAGAATTAGCAATGGTTAATAGATATTCAATAAAACCTTTGATAGGATAACCGCTCTCAAGGAAATAACTTGTTGCAGCTTCTTTATCTTTTCTTTTTGAAAGTTTACGGCGATTATTAGTTTCAGCATCGTTAACCATAATGACAGGAAGATGAGCATATTTTGGTCTAGCCCATCCCATAGTATCAAATAATTCGATATGGATAGGAAGAGAAGAGATCCATTCTTCACCTCTAGTGATAAGGTTAGTTCTCATAAAATGGTCATCTACAAGATGAGCAAAGTGATAGGTAGGTAAACCATCAGATTTTAAGATTACAATATCCTGATCATTTTCGCTTAAATCCATATCGCCTCTTATCTCATCATGAACTCTGACATGATTAAGATGATTACCTTTGCTCTTAAAGCGGATAACATACGGTTTTCCTTCTTTGATTAGAGCAATCTGTTCATCGATAGAATAATGGCGACATTTAGCGTATTCACCATAATAACCTGGGATAACTTTATTAGCATTTTGAACTTCTCTTAATTGATCAAGCTCTTCCTTAGTGCAGAAGCAAGGATATGCGCGTCCTTTCTTAAGAAGTTCTTTGATAACTATTTTGTAGATATCAGCTCTTTTTGATTGCTGATAAGGACCATAATTTCCTTCTTCATGATCACCCATATATCCTTCATCAGACTTGATACCAAAAACTTGTAATTGGTTTACTAAATCTTCTCCAGTTCCTTTGATTTCACGTTTTTGATCAGTATCTTCTAAACGGAAAAAATAAACACCACCAGTTTGTTTAGCAAAGCGATAGGCGATAAGAGCAGTAAAAAGTGAACCAGTATGTAAAAAACCTGTAGGTGAAGGAGCAAAACGTGTGACATAAGCACCTTCTTTTAAATCTCTTGGCGGATATTGTTTTTCTAAATCTTTGATAGTTTTTTTGACGTCGGGGAAGATAAGTTCAGCTAAATCTTTGTAAGTAGACATTTTATACTCCTTTATTCGATCGGTTTTATATAGAATCGTCCGTAAACTTGATAGAGGTCAATGACAGTGATGAAAGATAGTTTATCAACTGCACGTATCATTTTAACAGCTTTTTTACGTTCAGAGCGAGAAATCACCATATAAAGTATGGTATTTTTTCTTCCAGTATATGCCCCTTTTGATTCCACAATAGTACAGGAATGTGGGAATGCTCTAATAAGAACTTGAGGCAGTATTTCGGATGAAGTAAATATCTGTAGTTCAATTTTTCGATGCTTAGTATTTAGAACATCGATCACTTTACCAGAGACAAAGAAGTAAACTAAGGTGTATAGAGCAGTAGTGACAATAGTATTGCTATCTTGATTAGAATTTGCATAAACAGGATTAGTAGTAAGAGCAATAACAGAGAAAATCACATAACAAATAACAGTCATACAGTTGGCAAAAGTTGAATATTTACCTACATTAGTTGATTTTCTTTCAGAAATGTAGATAGAGATAATATCAACACCGCCTGAAGAAGTTCCTACTAAAACAGCTAAACCTGACGATATTCCAGTCGTTATGCCACCGAATATTGTACGAGCGAGCAAATCATCATAAATATTAATGACATTATAAATCCAGGAATCAGGGATGATTTGGTTAAATAAAGAAACGAAACCAACATTTATTAATGTAAAGATAGTAAACTGTTTTGAAATTTTAAAATAAGAAAGTAAAAGCAGAGGGACGTTAATCAAGAAGTATAAAATAGAAATTAAGGTTTTCTCCCATTCAATAAGATTGACTGAAGGGAATATCTCTATAAATTTAATAATAGCTTGAGAAATACCGGAGGCCCCACCTGATATTAGAGATTGAACATAAGTTGTATCAGCAGAGACCCAGTGCTGAACACAGTTTAGAGTCGGGGAGATAAAGGCTCTAAAACCATAAGCAAAGATGAAAGCAGAGATTATTTCAACAATGAACTTGCCCGTCCAAACCGACCAATTTTTTAAGTGAGGATGATCGAGAAGAGTATCGTTGGCTTTATTTTTTATCGTTGCGATAAACTTTAACATAAATTACCTCTATAAACTTATATATATTAAACTATTTAGATAAAAATAGATAATGAAAATATTGAAAACTTTTATTTTTATAGTAAATATAAAAAGATATTCTATAAATAATTTTTATTTAAGTAATTTTATGTTTTATTTTTTAAATGTTGTTTTTTGTTTTTTCATTGATTTTTTATACTATAAAAATAATACTTAATCATTTTAAATAAAACATTAAAGTCTCATTTATTTACTAGTAATTAACATAATCATTTTTGTTGGTATACTCTAAAAGCATAATATTATTTTACAAAGAAAACCTTTAATAAATATAATAAATTGTTTGTAGATAACTTATTTATATGTTTTTTATTTATGGAATTAAAATAACCGATTATTTTGTTTAAAGTATTAATTTTATATAAATAATTCATTTATAAAGATTGATATTATAAAAATAATATAAATTATTTAATTTTCATTTATTTTATTTATTTTAGTTTAGTTTTTATTTTTCATGTAATCTCTTAATGATTTAAACATTTATTTTAATTATTAAAATGGTATAATTATTTTATTAGTAAGCGCATTCAAAAAAGGAGCTCAACTATGACAAATGAAGAATTAAGAGAAGGATTTATCAAAATCTATGGTGATGAAGGCGAAATAAGAGGATACATGAGTCCGGGAAGAGTCAATCTTATCGGTGAACACATCGATTATAATGGTGGACATGTTTTCCCTTGTGCCTTAAAAAATGGTAATTATGCTGTTGTTAGAAAAAGGGATGATCGAAAACTTCGTTTTTACTCTGCTAATTATCATAAGGGTGGAGTTTATGAAACTTCATTAGATGATTTAAGAAAACATGACTATAGTTGGACAAATTATCCCTTAGGTGTCATCTGGGCATTAAAAGAAAAAGGCTTCGAGGTTACTCACGGCTTTGATATCTATATTTGGGGTAATATTCCTGGTTCTGGTCTTTCCTCTTCTGCTGCTATGGAAGTAGTTATTGGTACGATGTTAAAAGACTATTTTGATTTTGATATCACACCTATCGATATTGCTTTAGCAGGTCAAAGAGCAGAAAATGATTTCATCGGCATGAATTGCGGAATCATGGATCAATTTGCTTCTGCTATGGGTAAAGAGAATAAAGCTATTTTCTTAGATTGTGCGACTTTAGATTATCAATATGTACCTTTAGATCTTAAAGGTTATAAGATTATTGTTTCTAATTCTAATAAGCCTCACTCATTAGTTACTTCTCACTATAATGATCGTCGTAAAGAGTGCGAACAAGCTTTAGCTGATTTGCAATCTGTTGTTAAAGTTGATGCTCTTTGTCATCTTACTGTCGCTCAGTTTGAACAATATAAATCTGCTATTAAAGATGAGTTCTGTTTAAGAAGAGCAAAGCATGCAGTTTATGAAGAAGAGAGAACTAAAGAAGCTGTCGAAGCTTTAAAGAGAGATGATTTAGTTACTTTTGGTCGTCTATTAAATGAATCTGGTGATTCTCTTAAATATGATTACGATGCTACTTGCTTTGAAATCGATACTTTAGTTGAATTAGCTAGAAAACAAGCTGGTGTTTTAGGTTCAAGAGAAACCGGTGGCGGTTGGGGCGGAAATACTGTCTCTATCGTTAAGGATGAAGATGTTGCCTCTTTTAAGGCTAACGTTTCTAAATCATATAAAGCTATTACTGGTCTAGATACTAGTATTTATGAGTTAGAAGTTGGTGAAGGTGGAAGGAGATTGTTCTGATGATTTATAATACCATCAAAAAACTAGCAACTTATGCTTTAGAAAAAGGGTTGATTACTGAAGAAGAACGAGCGTATTCTATCAATCTTCTTTTAGATGTTTTGAATCTTGATGAATATGATGAACCAAGTGAAGAATATGTTAATGTTGACTTAGAGAGCACTTTAAAAGAAATTTTAGACTATGCTGCTAGCAACAATCTTCTAGAGAATGATTCTGTTGTTTATCGTGATTTATTTGACACGAAGGTTATGAATTGCTTTACTCCTAGGCCGCAATCTGTCATCGATAAGTTTTATTCTTTATATGAAGATTCACCTAAGGAAGCGACTGATTGGTATTACGCTTTTGCTAAAAATACTGATTATGTACGCGACTATAGAATCAAGAAAGATCTTAAATGGACAAGTCCGACTATTTATGGCGATTTAGATATTACAATCAATCTCTCTAAGCCAGAAAAAGATCCTAAAGCTATCGCTGCTGCTAAACTTATGAAGCAATCTAGCTACCCTAAATGTATGCTTTGCGTAGAAAATGAAGGTTATCGCGGTAGAGTTAATCATCCAGCTAGAGAGACTATAAGAATTATTCCTCTTGATTTAGAAGGCGATAAATTCTATTTCCAGTATTCTCCTTATTCTTACTATAATGAACATTGTATCGTATTTAATGAAAAGCATATTCCCATGGTAATTAATGAGCCTGCCTTAAAGCATCTATTTGCTTTCGTCTCTAAATTCCCTCATTATATGCTAGGATCTAATGCTGATCTTCCTATTGTTGGTGGTTCAATTTTAACTCATGATCATTATCAAGGTGGCGCTTATGTCTTCCCGATGTTTAGAGCTGATAAAGTTTGTGAGTTAGAGTTTAAAGGTTATGAAGATGTTAAAGCTTCTTTCTTAAAGTGGCCTTTATCTGTCATTCGTTTAGAGAGTATAGATAAAGAGAAACTTATAGCTTTATCGATGAAGATTTTAAATTGTTGGCGTGAATATACTGATGAGGAAAGCTTTATTTATGCTTATACTGATGATACTCCCCACAATACTATTACTCCTATTGTACATAAGAGAGGAGATACTTTTATCATCGATTTAACTCTCCGCAATAATATAACGACTGAAGAATATCCTTTAGGTGTTTATCATCCACATCAAGAATATTGGAATATCAAAAAAGAGAATATCGGACTCATTGAAGTTATGGGATTAGCAGTTTTACCTTCTCGTTTGAAAGGTGAGATTGAAAAGATGACTACTTTAATTAAAGAAGGTAAAGATATAGCTTCTGATCCTGATACTTTAAAACATAAAGAGTGGTTAGATAACTTCATAGATAAATACGATATTTCTACTGAAAAGAATATCGAGGATATGTTAAAAGCTGAGATCGGTAAGACTTTCATGAAAGTTCTTGAATGCGCAGGCGTGTATAAGCAAGATGAGAAAGGTAAGGAAGGTCTCTTACGCTTTGTAAACAAAGTTAATTCATTATAAAAGCTTAATTTTTAATAAGTTATTAAAAAGGATACTTAGATACTTAAGTATCCTTTTTTATATTATTTAAAGAAGTAACTAAATTTTAGCTTATATAACTTTTTATAATTTTTATTTATTATTCTGCTTGTTATACTACTTATAAAATGACTTTTTCTATTATTAATTTTATTAAAGCTCATAAAAGAGATGATGATTTTTTTAATCTTTGAGAAATATTAATTTAGTAGATGCTCTAGTTTAATTATTATCTTTACAGATTCATATGCTTCTTTTTTCACCTTAAGTAGATTATCGAATATTTGATATATATACAGGTGGAATTATTTCCCTTTTTATCTTTTTATTAGGACTAATCTGTTTTATATCTTTTCAAAATAAGATTGTAAATATGGAAGATAAAAAATGGTGTTAAAAACTTATTTTTTGCGATAAATTAGGCTTATTTATGGTATACTTCTTTAGAAGGGAAGAGGAGTATGCTTGAAAAGTTTAAAAATGTATCTTTAAAACGTTTTCTAACTATTGTTCTTGGTATCATTTTGTTAGCTTTAGTTATTATTACTTTTATTGCTTTACCCCCAGTAGGCTCTTTTTTCTTTTATTCCTTTGCTTATTTGTTTGGTTTTTTATCACCATTTATTTTAGTTTTAATTTTTCTGTTTGCTATTTTACTTTTATTTATAAATAAAATAAAAAATCATAAAATCAAACCGATTAATATAGTTATCTCTATCCTTTTATTTATTTCTATTACAGCCATTTCTTCTTATTCTTTAGCAGCTGATATTGATGATATTTCTCAGTTTATTCAATTTTATAATACGAGGATGCTAGCTTTTTCTTCTCAGCCCTTTTTAGTTGAAGATTATTCTTCTATTTCTTCTTTAGGTGGAGGTATAATCGGTTTATTATTTTTAACTATGTTCTCTTCTTTTATGACTTTAGCTGGTTCAATTTCCGTTTATTCAATTATATTATTTGTTTCTTTAGGATTATTATTATTTTCTCCTATTAAATCACTTATTCTTTCATTTAAAAAGCCTAAAGAAAAGGAGAGAGAAAGTAAGCCTAATAGTTATTCTTCTCCCTATCAAAAACAAGAAGATAGTAAGCCTAGAAGTATTAATTTTAAGGGAGATATAGCAGTTGATGCTAAATTAGAAGAGACGACTAATGAATATAAGGTTGATGAGAGAAAAGGTAATACTATTTTAGTTGATGATAAAGTCAGTTCTGCTGCTTATGATTTTGCTTTAAAAGCTAAAGAGGATGCTTCTTTAGAAGAAAGTGAAGATAAAGAAGATATTTATTTAAAAGAGAAAAGAAAGAAGGAAGAAGAGAGAATACTCTCTCTTAAGAAAGAAAAGAAGACATCAACTATTGAGAACATATTTTATACTTATAAACTTCCTGATTCTTCATTCCTTTCTGAAGTTAATGATTCATCTAAAATTATTATTAACAATGAAGCTGCTCAAGAAAAAGCAAGGATTATAAATCAAGTCTTTGAGGACTTTAAAATTCAAGGAAAAGCTATTTCTTTTACGGTCGGTGCCTCTGTTACAAGATTTAATATTCAGATGGAACCGGGCGTTAAAAGTGAAAAGATAAATTCTGTTTTAAATGAGTTGCAGATCGCATTAAAAGGTGATAAATCTGTGAGAATTGAGACGGTTGTTGAAGGTAGGACTACTTCAGGTATTGAAGTAGGAAATAAAACAATGATGGCTGTTTCTTTTAAGGAGTGTTTTGAAGAACTGCAAAAATACCCAGAGGAGCATTTATTATTACCTATTGGTAAAGATATATCTGGAAATATTATTTCTTATCCTTTAGATAAGATGCCACATTTATTAGTAGCAGGTACTACTGGTTCTGGTAAATCTGTTCTTATTCAAACTTTTATTATGACTCTTATCATGAGAAATTATCCAGATGATTTAAAACTTATTCTTATCGATCCTAAGCAAGTAGAATTTGAAAGATATTCTGATGAACCTCATTTATTTTGTCCTGTTGTTAATGAGTCTTCAGAAGCGATAACAATACTGAGAAAGCTTTGTGAGGAAATGGAACATCGCTATACGATCTTAAGACAAAATAGTGTCGTTAAAGTTGCTGATTATCGAAAGAAGAGAAGAGGACATGAAAAAGATTTACCTCCTATGCCAGATATTGTTTGCGTTATTGATGAATTTGCTGATCTGATGCAGACTGGAGGAAATGAGGTTGCTGAGGCTGTTCAAAGAATTTCTCAAAAAGCTAGAGCAGCAGGTATTTATTTAATTATTGCTACACAAAGACCATCTAAAGATGTTATTCCGATGGTTATTAAATCTAATATTGCTTGTAGAATAGGTCTTTCTTGTTCTACTGCGGTTGATTCTCGCGTTATTTTAGATGAAAATGGTGCCGAGACTTTATTAGGTAAAGGTGATTTATTATTTAAGATACCGGGTAAAAAATCGATGATTAGAGCTCAATCTTCTTTTATTTCTGATGAAGATATGATGGAAGTTTTAGATTATTTAAAGAAGGAAGCTGGTGGTCCTATCTATAATCCTGATTTTTTAGAAACAGAAGAAGAGCTTGATATTTATAATGAGATTAAAGATTATGTTATGGATACAGGTATTGCTAGTAAGTCAGCTATTATGCGTAATTTTTCTATTTCTTATCAAGAAGCTGAAAGTGTCTTAAATAGTTTAAAAGAAGAAGGTATAATAATGTCTTCAGCAAATGGCAAGAATGTTGTTGTTCAAAGAAAGGAGATGTAGATGAATTCTTTATCATATAAAACATCTATCTATGGTAAAAGAAAAAAGACTTATCTATATTTATTAAAAGATAATTTTTCTTATTCTATTTTATCTTTATATTTATCTGCCTTGATAAAAGGATTAAAAACTAAAAAAGATAAACCATTATATACTTTAGCTGATATGAATATAAGTTTTGATATTCTTAAATTAGGGTCTAAATTTTTTCTTAAATTATCTCTTGAACAAGCAGAATCTAAAAGGTTACATTTTATTTTTTCTGATCCTTATAAAGAAGCTGACTATATTTTTGCCCACATTTTTGAAAATGAAATTTATGGCGATAAAGATTATTTTGAGATTTTGAAATCTCGTTTATCAGATAAATTGATTGCTCTTTTAACTGATCCTCGTTTTATTTTTGATTTTGGGGAAGTGTCTTTTGATTTAAGCTCAATCAGTATAGAAGATGTAAAAAAAGCTAAAGAATATATAGATTTCACTTCTTATATTACGATAAATATAGGTGAAAATATTCCAGATATTAAAACTTCTAATAATATAGAATTAGATGAAGTTAAAAGTAAAAACATCTTTTCTAATAGTATTCAAAATGAATTATTAGTTATAGATGTTATGAGCATGGATATAAATAAATATGTTTCTGACTTATCTTATTTAGTTCTTCATTTTGCTTTTTCAAATTATATGAAGGATAAAATGTATCGAAAGATAGCTTTTGATTATCAATATATTTCAGAAAAAGAGACTCTCCTTTATTTTACTTTCCAATCTTCTAATCTTTCTTTACTAGATAAACAATTACCTATTTCATCTACTTTTAAGCTTGAGTTTAAAGATGAATATATTATGCAGGCTTTAAGAGAGAAAAATATTAGAGATATTTCTACTGGAGAAGATATTGATCTTTTTGAAAAAGAGTTATTGCAGTCAGCAGTTTTAACAGAAAATAAGGAAGTTTTAAATATCAATGAAGCTATCTATGCTTTCTTGTCTTCTCTTACGATAAAAAATATCTCTTATGTGAGGAAACAACTATGATTAAAAGTGATTATGGACATATCAATTATCCATTTTATGAGCAGAAGTTAGATAACGGACTTAAGGTTATCTTTATTCCATATGATGGAGTTAATGAAAGTGCGATAGTTTATCTTTCTCAAGGTGGTTATCTTCATTCTTCAAAGATTTTATCATCTAAAATTCCTTTTGGAACTTCTTACTATGTTGAAAAGATGATTATGGATGATGAATTTAAAGATGAGTTAAAAAAATTAGATACAGATAGCTATAGCGCAAGTGATTATTCTTATACTTGTTTTCAAGTGACAAAGAAAGATGATATTTTTACACCTTTGACACTTTTAATGAATAGATTATCTTCTATGCGTTTTGATGAAGAAGAGTTAGATAAAATTAAAAGTGTAACTCATCTTCCTAAAACCGCTTATGATGTAACTAAAAGAAGATTATTAAATAATCTCTATTTTTCTTCTCCAATTAAAAATGGTTACGTTCCTGATGAAAAAGAGAGTGTTTTGATTCATACAACTGCTTTAAAAAAGTTTATGTCTCATTATTATGTTCCTCCTAGGGTAACTTTAATCATTTTAGCTAGCTTAGCACCAAGCGAAGTTATTGAAAAAGTGAAGAAACTTCCTCTTCCTTCTAATGCACCTACATATAGTGAGGAATTAGTTTTTGATGAAGATTATGCTCATGTAAAAGAGGAGTTTGAAACGATTGAAGGCGAAGACGATATTTTAATGTACGGTGTTAAATTTTGTCGTCGTGAAGAACTTTTTGAACATTTTGGTCAACTTCTTTTTTATTCTTATGAGGTTTTATGTGACTGCTTATTTAATAAAAATGAGGAGTTTCAAAAAGGAGTTTATAAAGTAGGAGCGGACTTTTTAAAGGCAGAGTTATTAGAGGGTGGAGAAGATACTTCTCTTCTTTTAACTTTCAAAACAAAGAGAAGTGTTGCTTTACTTTCTTTTTTAACAGATTATTTTTCTGATCTTAGCAAGAGGATCGATTCTAAAAGATTTACAGAAATAGTCGATAATTATTATGTACGTTCTTTAGCTAATCTTTCTCGTCCTAAAGATACTATTAGAAATTTTGCTCGTTCATATGCTAATAATTTCCCATATACAGCTTTATTAGTATCGACAAGTAAAATGAATTTTAAATCATATAAAGAATTATTGAAGGAAATCTCTAAGTTCCCTAAAGCTTCTGTTCAAATGAAGAAGATATGAAAGGTTTAGGTGTTGACGTAACTTTAATAGAGCGTTTTGAAAATAAAGAAGAACTAGCTAAAAGAGTTCTTTCTCCTTTAGAGCTAGATATTTATTATCAAAAGAAGAAAAGCGCTACTTTTTTAGCTTCTCGCTTTGCATGTAAAGAATGCTATGTTAAAGCTACTGGTGATAAGGCTATTGATTATCGTTCATTATCTATTTTAGATGACGAAAATGGGAAGCCTTTCTTATATAAGGATGGAAACAAAGTCTCATGTTTAATATCGATTTCTCATGATATTTTTGTCTTTGCTGTTATTATTATTGATGATGAAAGTATTTAATATAATATGAGTAATGGAGAATTATTGTTATAATAAAGAAGATAGTAGTAGTTAATAAAGGATCAATATGAAAAAATCATTATTTCAAGCGGTTGCTAAAAGTGGAAATGTTATCGAAGTTGCAATAAGTAAAGAATATTATGGAGCTAATTCTCAAAAGTATTTTTCTTTATATCAAGATGGAAAAGCTGTGATGGTTATCTCTCCTGTTTCTATTTCAGAATCTAATTCGAGTTATATTTTTACTTTACTTTATCAAAATTTTACTTTCAAACCAGGTTATAAATACGAGATAAAACTTTTTAATAACTTTTTTGTTCCTGTCGATATTTCTTTCTTAGCTAAAACTGAAGAATTTGAAAAGAAATATCGTTACGATGGTAAGTTAGGTGCTATTTATTCTAAAGAAAAAACAACTTTCCGTGTCTTCTCTCCATTTTCTACTTCAGTAATCCTCAAACTTAAAAGAAAAGACCATGATAAGATTGAAGCTTTTGTCATGGATCATAATTTAGATGTCGGTATTTTTGAAATAACGATTGATGGTGATTTAGATGAGGCTAAATACCTTTATTCTGCTACTATTTTTGATGAAACTTATGATGTACCAGATCCATATTCTTATGCTTTAGGTTCAAATTCTCGTTATTCTTATGTTATAGACCCTCAGAAAATTTATGCTGTAGATACTCACGATGATTGTTTACCTCCTTTTGATGATGTTTTGAAGGCTATCATTTATGAGTGCGATGTTAGGGATATGACAAGTAAGACTAATCTTCCTGATAAAGGGACTTATAATGCTTTGGCTAAAGAAGGATATCTTACAAAGAATAACAATCCTATGGGTTTAGACTACTTAGGTTCATTAGGTGTTACGCATATTCAACTTCAACCAGTGTTAGATTTCCAAACGATAGATGATGATAATCCTCGTCAATCTTATAACTGGGGTTATGATCCTTCTTTCTTCTTTGCTCCTGAAGGTTCTTATGCTTCTTATCCCGATAGTGCTTATAGCAGAATTATCGAACTACGTAATTTAGTAGGTATGTTACATAAGAAGGGATTAAGAGTAACATTGGACGTCGTTTATAATCATGTTTTTGATACTTCCTATAATTCTTTTAATATCTTGGTTCCTAATTATTATGTTCGTTTAAATCACGACGGCTCTTTCTCTAATGGATCTGGCTGTGGTAACGATTTAGAAACAAGAAATTATATGTGTAGAAAGATGATTATCGATTCTCTTTTACATTGTATCGATTTCTTTGATGTCGATGGTTTCCGTTTTGATTTGATGGGTATTTTAGATGTTGAAACTGTTAATAGAGGATATCAGGCCTGTATTGAAAAGAAGAATAATATTATGTTTTATGGAGAAGGTTGGGATCTTCCAACTAATCTCCCCGCTGATTTAAAGGCTAATCATTATAACTATAATAAGCTTCCTAATGTTGCCTTCTTTAATGATCGTTTCCGCGACATAGTTAAGGGTAAGACAACAACTTTAGCTGTTAAAGGTTATCTTTCTGGTGATCCTAACTACCTTGATGGTTTTAAACATGTTATGCTCGGTTCTTCTGTCGCTTTGGCTTTTGCTCCGATGTTTACTTCCATTAAACAATCTCTTAATTATGTTGAATGCCATGATAATCATGTGCTATTTGATAAGCTTAAATGCTGTTGCTATGATGAAAGTGTAGAAGATATTCTTAAAAGAATTAAGATGATAAACTTCTCGACTTTAATCGCTTGTGGTATACCTTTCTTTCATGCTGGACAAGAGATTGGTCTTTCTAAAAAAGGTAATGGTAATTCTTATAACTCTGGTGATGATATAAATGGTTTTGATTATAGTGTTTTAGATGAGCGCGAAGATATGTATGTTTTCTTTAAAGATGCGATCACTTTAAAGAAACGCTTTATTGAGATGGAAGGTGTCGATCCTACAAACGTAAATATTTCATTTGATAACCTTCCTTGCGGCGCTATTAAAATTAACTACGATTTAAAGAATTGTTATGTTTATATTATCCTAAATCCATCTAAAAACACTTTCACTTATGAATTTAAAGATTATGCTTCATTAATCTTTAATGATACCGGTATAGTTACTTCACATGAAGTATATGTTCATTTAGCTATTATCAATGCTTTATCTATCAATGTTTTCTTAGTAAGCAAGGAAGAAAAAGAGAGCGAAGATGATTAAATATTTAAGAATGGGTCTTATGGCAGGCCCCTCTCTTCTTATCAAGTTTAGAAAGATTCAAAAGATGGCGAAGAATCTTGATAAGTATTCATTTGAAGAGAGGCATAATTATGCTTTTAACTTATTACAAGATGTGAATAAAAAGGCTTTTCATATCGAATATATTGTAAGCAAGGATGCTGAGCTTCCTAAGCAAGCTATTTATTTTGGAAATCATGTCTCAGTTTTAGATCCGCTTATCCCTCTTTTTACTGTATCTCCTAATTTTGGTTTTCTTGCTAAAAAAGAGACTTTGAAAATGCCTTTTGTCGCTAAGATTGCAACTGTGTTAGATTCCTCTTATATCGACAGAAAAGATTTAAGAAGTGAAATTAAAGTATTTATTAATGTAAATAAACTTCTTAAAAAGTATCCTGATTTAAATTATTGTATCTTCCCAGAAGGAACGCGTTCTAAAAAGAATAATTTTAATCTTCTTCCTTTTCATCCAGGCTCATTTAAGATCGCTACTAAAGCTTCTCTTCCTATTGTTCCAATGGCTATTTACTTTACTGATCGTATTTTAAATCAGAGATATCACTATAAAAAATATCCTGTTCAAGTTCATTATTTGAAGCCCATTTATCCTTCTGAATATGAAAATTTATCACCTCAAAATCTTGCTGATTTAGTTGAGAACCGTATTTCTGATGCTTTAGATGAGCTGAAGAAAAATGATTTAAATTGTATTCAAAAAGTAAATAATTATTCATTGAAGAAAGCTAAAAAAGTTCAATATCGTTAAAGAAGTTGTTTTTTCTATTTATAAATTAAAAAAGGGTTAGGATTTCTCCTAACCCTTTTTATTTATTAAGTTTAATTAAGCGTAGAATTCAATGCTTTGAATGAAGCCGCGATTAGCAAAATCGAAAGTGACAGTATTTGTAGCAGTGAATGTGTAAGTTAATTCAAGAAGCGGATCTGCATCTTCATAAGTAACTGTAAAGGGAGTAGGTTGAGCAACATCATTAACGGATAAGGTGTCACTTGTTTTCCAACCAGCTGCTTTAACAACAACTTTCGAAACATTAGTATTTAAACTTGCAGTGAAGGTTCCAGCTTTACTACTAGTTCCAAATTTAAGACCTAAATTCAGATAATTAGAATAGCCTTCATATACTTTAGATGTCGCTGTGATTTCGGTAATAATATTAGTTCCACTAGAGCAGGCACTAGTTAATATAGATAATAAAGCTGAGCCATCTATTTCAGTATTGCTGCTACCGGGTGCAGTAATATTATAGCTTGCTAATGCATCGCTAGGCTCTGGTTCAGGATCAGGATCAGTTGAAGAAGCATATAAGTGAGCGAGGCAAGTATCAGAGTTTTCAAGGTGGTCCATTGTAGAAACAGAGAAGGTATTAAATGAACCATAAGTGCCAATATAAAGTTCTGTTGTATCGACAGTAGCACTGATCATATGAGTTTCATCATCATAAGTCCAAGTGAAAGGATCATCTAAATTGAAAACAAAGTTAGTAAAAGTTCCACTGACTGTGGCACCGAGATATTTTCCATTATCTAATTGCATGGTGAATGTATTAGCAGCATCATCAAGAACATCGACTGTGATATCAGCAGCTTCTGCAATATTAGTTGTTGATCCACCATAATAAGTATTGGCTGCTTCACCAGTAAAGTAATAGTATTCTTTTAAAGTTTTTTGATAGAAGCCAAGTTTGAATGTACCTTCGGCTAAATCAACGCCTGTATCAACATCGACAGGTACATCAATTTCCGGAGCTTCAATTTCAGCTTGAACGACGTGAGCGACGTTGTTACCAGCATTAGCGATGTAATCCCAATCATTTAAAGAAAGAGTATCATAACTTTTAGAATTACCGATCCAAAGATCATTTGCACCTAAATTAGTGTAGTAGGCATCATATTCATCATTATAGCTCCATGCATATGGATCATCTTGCATGATGATATTATTATGACCTTCATTTAAGCGAGCAGCGATATATTGTCCATCTTGGATTTTTAAATAGACGCCTTCAGCAGCTTCAATAACATCGATAGTTACACCATCATTATAAGTTTCTGTAGTACCGAAGTAATAACCATCCATTGCTCCAGTAAAGTAGAGAGCTTTATTTAAACCAGTCTGCCAGAGACCTAATTTACCAGTTTCGACTATTGTCTCAGTTT
Organism: uncultured Bacilli bacterium; assembly: GCA_944349335.1. Taxonomy (GTDB): domain Bacteria; phylum Bacillota_I; class Bacilli_A; order RFN20; family CAG-288; genus Enterosoma. The sequence goes on along the minus strand of CALVMW010000001.1, from coordinate 518,314 downwards.
GAGAAGATTTTTCTTCAACTGTTAAGGTGATAGAATCTGTTTGTTCACCAGCTTTAGCAGTGATGGTTGTTTGACCGACATCTAAAGCATTGATGACACCAGCATCACTGATTGTAGCGACAGCAGGTGTAGAGCTAGACCAGGTGATAGTTTTATCAGTTGCATTATCAGGATTGACAGTGGCTGTCAATGTAGTTGTATCACCGACTTTTAAGGTGAGGTTTTCACTATTGATTTCGATTGAGGAAACAGGTACATCAGTTGATGTAGGTTCAACTGTTTCAACAGTAATAGTGACTTTTTCACCATTGAAGGCTGTTTTAGCTGCATCATAATCAGCCTCTTCTTTTAATGAAGCACCTAAAGCGTTATAAGGTAATGTATAATGTGTGGAATTTGTTTCAGAATTGAAAGCACCAACATCTTGATCTAAGACACCAGTGGTTGTTGTGACATCAAAATAAGTATCGAAGTCAGAGGGGAGAGTGACAGTCCATTTTAATTGAATATCTTCAGTTAAAACGAATTCTTCAGGGGCAGTGTAATTGAATTGAATGTTATTGGAGAATTGAGCGATTCTTGTTTCTTCAATAACCTGTAAGGTTGTGTCAGCTGAACTACTATCTACTACTATAGTTCCCGTGGAAGAATCATCGATGAACTCAATAGCAAAATCTGCTGTACCAGTAGTGGCAGTAAAAGCTGCAAGGCCGACACCGACAACTGTTAATGCTGCTAAAGAAGTAAGTAAGAGAGATCCGCCAACTTTTTTCTTTTGCATTTTAATCTCCTTTCAATAATTTGCAAAAAAATATGTAATCACTTATTTACAGTGGTATTACCAGATGTTTTAACGAGATTGTTTTTAGCTACCTTGATAGCAGAGGCCTCATAATCTTGATTGTTTATTAAGGAACAAAGAACATACTTTTCATCAATAATTTGAATTATTTTTACTTTATCTCCAGTTTGAAGATTATTTTTACTACTTAAAACTAAGCATATATCACCACTTTCAAACTCTCTTATATCATTAAGAATATGAGCAGATTTTTCTCTTTCTTCATCGATAGCAAGATATTGTAAATAAATATCGCTAGCGTGAGGATAAAGAGCATTGTAGCGTTCTTGAATAAGTTTATTGAGCTTACAAGAATAAACATTATTAGAAATTAATAAAACAGCAATTAAGAAGAGTACAACTAATCCCATAGGAGATTTGAAGAAAACAATAGTAGTACCTAAAGCTTGATTAGCATCATTATTATAAACACCGATGATATCACCTAGAGGAACGTCTATTTCCGCTTTTAAAGAAAGAGAGTTACTATCTCCTCTAAAGATATAATTACCATCTTCGTTGATTCCGATAAGCCTATGAATTAATACTTCATCTTCAGCAGAATAGAAAGCATAAATCTTATATAATTCAGGCTCTTCATTATCTTTTAAATTTGTTATAGAGACGAAAGAATTAGTAGGAATTTGATCATTTAAATTATTTTCTATCAAATATTGGTTACTTGTATTCTTTTCTTCCATGGAACCAGTTTCAACTACTAAAAAGCAGGTATCATTGATAAATATTTGTTCATTCATCGCTCTATAACTAATAGCTAAAACTAAAATGGCTAGGGCAACTATTTCAATAAGTATTAAAATCGCATCAGTTATAATTGTGCGGACAGATTTACAAGAAGCTTTTTTGTTAATATATTCTTCAAAAGAGGAATATTTTGCAGTTTTTTCATTATACTTGCTGTATTCGTATGCGATGTTTTCTTTGATGTCACCATCTAATTTTTGCGCTAAAATAAGACTCTTTTTATTTTTATAAACTATGCTTAAAACAGCAATAAAAAAGATGGTAAGAAGTATACAAGCTACAACAGAAGCGATGATAGAAATATTATTCATATACCCTCCAAGTCGTAGGTAGCTGTGTTGTTAGTACATATTGTATCTTTTTTTATTAAATTTTACAATGTATCGTTTGTTAATTATTCTTTGCAATTAAAAAATGCCATCCGCTTTGGATGGCAATATATTTAATGCTTATCTACTCTATCTTTTGCTTTTGTTTTTAATACTGGTGGATCAAACAGGACTTGAACCTGTAACAACACGGTTATGGGCCGTGGACTCTAACCAATTGAGCTATTGATCCATAACGATGGTGGCTGTGAGGAGATTCGAACTCTTGACATACCGGGTATGAGCCGGACGCTCTAACCAACTGAGCTACACAGCCATTAATAGACGCACAAAGTATTTTATTAGATTGTTAAATAATAATCAAGAATAATTATTGCTTTTCCTCCCTTTTTCTTTTATTCACACATAATATATAATTTTAGAGGGTGAAATTATGACTGAAAGAGAAAAAATGATAGCTGGCTATCTCTATGATTCAAGTGATGAAGAATTAGTTCGATTAAGAAGAAAAGCGCATCTTTTAGCTAGGCATTATAGTGAAAGTGATGAGACAATGACTGATGAAAGAGAAAAGATAATTAAAGACCTTTTCCCTAATGCCGGTAAAAATGTTTTCTTCCAGGGACCGATCTTTGTTGATTATGGCATTAATACGACTATCGGTGATAATTTTTATGCTAATTTCAACTTAACTATTTTAGATGTTTTGCCAGTTAAGATTGGTAATAATGTTTTTATTGGTCCTAATGTTTCACTTCTTACTCCTCTTCACCCTCTTCGTTATGAAGAAAGAAATATATTTATGAAAGAAGATGGTTCATATCATAATTTAGAATATGGAAAACCAATCACTATTGAAGATGATTGCTGGATAGGTGGAAATGTTGTTATAAATGGTGGAGTTACTATTCATAGAGGATCAGTTATAGGTTCTGGTTCGGTTGTGACAAAAGATGTTCCTCCTTTCTCTCTTGCTTTTGGTAATCCTTGTAAAGTTTATAGAGAAATTAGTGAAAAAGATTCGATGGGGATAAAACATGATTAGATTAGAAGAGATAAGTAAAAAATTTGGTGATCTTATCGCTGTTGATAATTTATCTTTAACTATTGAAGATGGTATGATTTTTGGTTTATTAGGTCCTAATGGTGCCGGTAAATCAACTACATTAAAGATGATAACTAGTATTTTGAGACCTGATAAAGGGAATATTTTTATCGATGATATCTCTTTAAAAGATGATCCTTTTAAAGCAAAACAAAATTTTGGTTATGTTCCTGATTCACCCGATTTGTTTTTAGGAATGAAAGGGGAGGATTATTTAGCTTTTATAGCAGCTATTTATAATATTGATAAAAATGAAGGTCTTCAAAAAGCGGAAAAATTAGCTGAAAGATTCAATATTAAAGATAATTTAGGTGATTATATAATAAATTATTCTCATGGTATGAGACAGAAGATAATGATTATCGGTATGTTATTACATTCTCCTCATAATCTTATTTTAGATGAACCTTTAACCGGTTTAGATCCTGAATCTTTTTATACTTTAAAAGAAATAATGCGAGAAAATGCTTTAGAGGGAAAAACTGTCTTATTATCTACACATGTTTTAGATGTTGCAGAGAAAATCTGTGATAAATTAGCAATTATTAATAAAGGAAAAATTATCTTTACAGGTACTTTAGAAGAATTGAGACAGTTAAAGAATGAAAATAGTTCTTTAGAAACTTTGTTTTTGGAGCTTACAAAAGAATGAAAAGATTTCTTTCTATTTTAAAAGCGACTTATTATTCTTCTCTCTCTATCTCTTTTTCTAAACGACAAAAGAAAATGAGAAATCCTTTTATTCCTCAATTAATATCAGGTCTCATTTTAGTTTTTTATTTTGCATTTTTATTTTATGAGTCCGCAAGTAATTTAGGCAAATTAAATATTTCTAACCAATCTATTTTTGAATATGTTGATATTTATTTTACTTGTATTATTTTCTTCGGCTTATTTATGTCTATCGCTATTTCTCCTTCTATTTATTTTTATAAAGGTGATGAAGCTTTTTTACCTTTACCGATTAAAGGACGAGAACTATTTTTAGCGAAGTATTTAATAAATATTTATTATTCATTTATTTATGGAGGGACTTCTTTACTCGCTTTAAGTATTATCACCTGCATCTCTTTTAATTTACCATTTTATTGTTATATTATTGGTATTCTAGCTTCGATTATCGAAACTCTTTTACTTTCATTTATTAGTTTTATAGTTGCTTTATTCTTTTCAATTTTTATTCATTTTAAAACTAGCAAAGTCGCTTTATCTTTATATTCAACAATCTTTGCTCTTATCGGTGTTTTAGGTTTTATCTTTAGCATATTTTTTTCAATCGAAGGTAACGATATAACTTCTATTGAAAATAGCATACATACAATTTATAGCAATTTAACTTTTATAAACTGGATTGCTTATATTCCTAGTAAAGTAATACTTGTTAATTCTCCTATAGATTTACAATTTGTTGGATATGGGTTAATTGTTTTAGTTGTCATAGGAATTATCACTTTTCTTTTGGCTGATAAGTTCTATCTTACAAGTTTATATTCTACAAGTTCACATCATAAGAAGAAAAAGGCTAGCCATATAGATAAAGTATTTTCTTTAGCTATGAAATATCCTTTCTTATTCTTTATAAGAAGAGAATTTTATTCTTTATCAAGAAATTCTCAACTTTTTATTAGCTCCTTAATATACTCTATTATTATGTTAATATCAGGAATCAGCTTACTTTCGTTTTTTGCATTTTCTCAAGAGTTAGCTCTTCCTAAAAATATATTATTTATAGTTGTTTTTGCTTTAGTCTTAACCGCTTCTTTACAACCATATTTATCTTATATATCTTTACCATTAGAAGGAAAAAGTTTTTATTTGATTAAAACTATGCCTTTTAAAAGTTCAAGTTATATTTTTTCTAAGATAGCTTTTGGTTTTATTTATACTGGTCTTATAAATATCATTTTATTTTCTGTGTTTCTTCCCCTATTATCTTTTGATATTTATACAATTATTCTTTCTATTCCTTTTTCAATTGTTTATTCTTTTTCTTCCAATCTTCTTTATCTATTAATCTCAATATTTTTCTCTCATTTTGATTACAATAATCCAATTGAAATACTACAAAAAGGTTGGGGAAATGCTATTGTTATAATTGCAAATTATCTTTTCCCGGCTTTATCTTTAATTACAATTATCACTTTTTCTTTATTCTTACCGAATATGTTATATTTAGCAGTAGTTATTGATATAGTTTTCTACTTAGGAATAGATATTTTATTGTATTTCTTAGTTAAGAAATCATTTTCATATCTATTAAATAAAGATGTAACTATCTGATATCTAAAGCATAAATATCTGTATAAAAGAATAATTTTCCATAGATATACTTATTAGAAGCTGATTCACTTAAAGATATAACATATCCATCATAATAGTCTAAATCTTCACTCATTGAAGGAGCTTTAATATCTTCAATAAGGTTATTTTTATCTAAGATATATACAGGGGTATTATTATCTTCTATATCAGGTAAAAGTAGTTCTTTTGAAGGATCAAAACCTAAATCATAGACATAGAAGTGAGAAGCAGAAGTTCCCCATGAAGTAGATAAAACGATCTTTCCTTCATCTGTAATTGCAAATCCTTGCACTCTATCACGAATACTATAGATAGCGACAGGATCAGGGTTTTCTTCTTCTAATATTGAGCTTATTGTATATTGAGAAACTATTGCTCTATGTTCATCTTCATCAGCGCTTGCATAAGGATTGGAAGTTATATAATGTTCATTATCATTAAATTCTCCGACAAAGAGATAATCATTTTTGATAAAAACAAAAGAAGCAGCGTTGTTTACAGGAACAGATTTTGTAATTTCTGTATGTTGATAAGTTAAGGCTTCATCTAAAGATAAAAGATGAATTTGTTCACTATTAGCGATAAATAAAGTGTCATTATAATCAGCGATTCCACCCGCGTGCATTCTTGATGGTTTTCCATCTTTATATATTTCAGTAAATGCATAATTTCCTTCAGTATCAGTATGATAGATGCGGCTAGCTTCATCAGTTGACATATATCCGCTTGTTATGTAGTATTCATCAGTAACTGTGATGCCTTGAGGAACAAAGTTATCATTGATGCCAGGTATTTTTGTAACTGAATGCTGAATATTATAGAAATCAGAAAATACAGCAAATTTAACACTATTCCAAACAGCAAACCAGAGGAATATTGCTATTAAAATAAAAACTAGAATTGATACGATAACTGTTAATACCTTTTTAAGAATTTTCATACATCCTCCTTTTATTTATTCTCATTTATATAAAATTGAATTGTTTTATCGAGGCCTTCTTCAAAAGATGTAAGAAGAGTAAAGTTTAATTCCTCTTTAATCTTCTTACTTGATATATTATACCTTTTATCATTAAATTTTCGTTGATTAACAAATTCGATAAGTTCTTCTTTCTTATTTAATTTTTTTAAAAGATATTTTGCTAAATCTAGATTACAAATTTCTTTTTCACTAGAAATATTATATATTTCACCTATTTTTCCTTCTGTAATTATTTTATTTATTGCTAAACAATGATCTAAAACATAAATATAATCTCTCTTTTCTTCTCCTTTACCATAAATAGGTATCTTTTCTTCTTTAAGAGCTTTATCGATTATAAGAGGTATTAGTTTTTCTTTATTTTGATAAGGACCATAATTATTAGAAGAACGTGAAATAGTAACATTTAGTTTATAGGAATGATAATAAGAAAGAACTAAGAGGTCACTTGCAGCTTTTGAGCTAGCATAAGGTGAGGTTGGATTAAGAAAAGAAGATTCATCTTTTTTAACTTTATCATCATAATCACTTTCACCATATACTTCATCAGTAGATACTTGGTGAAAATGTTTAATCATGTGTTTTCTTCCTTCTTCTAAAAGAACACCAGTTCCATACGTGTTTGTTTTAAAGAAAAGTAAAGGAGAATTAAAAGAACGATCTACATGGCTTTCAGCTGCAAAATTAATCACAATATCGATAGGATATTCATTAAATATTTCAGCCATCTTTACTGAATCAGCAATATCTGCTTTATTAAAAAAGATATTTTTCTTCTCTAATAAGTTTTTTATGTTATTGATATTGCCAGCGTAAGTTAAAAGATCGACAATGATAAAATTATCTTTATTGTTATAAAAATGACGAAGATAATTACTACCGATAAAACCGGCTGCCCCTGTTATAAGTATGTTCATCTTTCTAAAGCAGAAGATATCATCTTCTGTGTTTTGTCATCCAAAGATATAGATTTATCTAATTTTTGAGGTATCTTTCTATAATAATAAAGCTGATCTTCTTCGCTGATTATATAATTATGTTTTTTTGCATAGAAGATATCATCTTTATAAGGTTTTATTTTCTTTAAAACATCTCCATCTACTTGATGATTATAAAAAGTATAAATAATTAAATCAGCGATATAAGTGGAGTAAAGATAATGATAGTTTTTATAATAATCATAAAGAGTTTTTCTAATTGTTTTTACTAATAAGCTACCTTTTTTAGCTCCGATTATATAGGGCAAATAAGGAAATTTATTACCTTTTATAATCTGAATAGAAGCTGGTTCTGAATATAAGCAAGCAAAATCACCATCTTTAGGGAAAAGAGAAGAGAGATTAAAACTATTTAAGAAGAGGAGGTCAGGCTCAATAAAGTAACCGCCATATTTTTCTAATATTGTAAATTTAAAATAATCGCTAAAAGCTTTTAAAGGAATATCTCCCTCTTTAAAATATCGATAAACTAAATCATCATCTTCTAAATAAGAAGTTATATTATTTTTATCGATAACTTTGATTTGATATGATGAGTTAAAACGACCGATCGATTTTAAACATAATTTAACAGTGTCGCTCGCTTTATCAATTCCTTCATAATAGAAGACGTAAATATTTTTTCCTTCTACTTGTGAAGGATTAAAGGAATTTTTATGATTATTTTCACCGATATATCCATATTTTTTCTCAGCTGAAGAAGCAAAAAATGATATTTCATTTTTTCGAGTATCTTCTATAAAAAACTTAAAAAAAAGATATTTTATTGTTGTTTTTATATTGAAATATTTTGTGATAGCTTTATATTGTTTTTTTATTTTTTGCATGTTTAACCTCTGTAAGTATAACATGAAATTAGTAATAAGAGATGATTTTTAAAGCTTGAGCACAAGCATCAAAGCCTTGTTCACGTGTTAAATGAACTAAATCGATATGTGAACAGATACGAGAAGAGAGAATGTGATCTATTAATTTATCCGTATCTTTAATATTACAAGTAACAGTTAAAGGTGAATATGTTAAATGGAAAGAAAAATCTTGATTGACGATACATTTTAAACCATTAGTTTGAGCTTCGATTAAATAGGGATTAAGATGATAATCATCATCAAGTAAAACTAAACAATCAAAAGGATCATAAATTCGATTAAAGAATTTTAGTTTTTGAATTACGATATTTTCATCATCTACCTTTATCTTTTTATTATCTTTACAATAAATATAAAGAAGAGAATCAGGCCGATTCGCTTTAATACTTTTAAATAATTCAACTATTTTTAATGCACTATGATAATTTTTAGTAACACACAAAACTAGAAGTGTATCAAGTTTAGCATTTAAGATATGGCGATATTCCACTCTATTCTTTTCCGAGAAACAATAATCATTTGCAACAATAGCATCAGGGATAACAGTAAATTTATTAGATTTAATAATATGGGGTAAGAATAACTTTCTACCTTCGGTTTTACTAGTTGCAATATAACGATCAGCTTTAGGCATTTTAAATAAAGTGAGAAACTTATCAAGTATATGTAGAAGAGGATTTAAGTCACGATTTTCAATTTTATGAATAATTGTATTTAATGAAGCTTTTTTACATAGTTTAGCTATAGGGAAAAATAATGAAGAATTTAAATAAAGATCAGCGCAAGTATAATTTTTCTTAGTTATAGCTGCTTCGATTTTTTCCTTAGCTATTTTTGCTCGCTTAAAAATGCTTTTTTCTTCTTGGTCACAGAAGATAAAGTATTCGACGTTTTGTTCTTTTAATTTTTCTAACATATCTTTGGTGATTATATTAGCAAAAATAGTAAATCGATATTTCGTATAGTCAGCTAAACTAATAATGTTAAGGATTCTATTATCACTCGCCTTATATACTCCGAGAATATCGATGAAGATAAGAATGTTCTTCATTTTATTTTTTCTTCTTTAAAGCGTTATAAATTTTATCAATAAGTGGAGTTTTGGACATATTGATAATAGGGACATGCTTACATTTTTTCTTATTCTTCTTTATGTAAAGATACATTATCATTGTGGCTATTTGATTAAGATTATCAGAAGTGATCTTTTCAATTTTAAAAAGAATACCGAAGAAGAAAGTTAAAAATTCTTCGACTTCCTCTTTTTTAATGATAAATAAAGGATATTGATATGATGAGCGCATTTTTAAATATTTTTTAAATAATTCGAAGTAATCATTGTATTCTTTATTTATTAAGTTAGAGATAGCTAGAATAACTTTTTCAGAATAATATTCATCTAATAATTGATGATTTGTTGTTTTTAAATGTAATTTCTTTTTAGGGAAGATAAGTGAATAATTATTTAAATAAGTAACTATATCATTTTCAGTAATAACTTTATTTAAATCCCTTTTGTGATTTTTAGTAAAGTAATAATTATCATATAAAACGCCTAAAGTATCATAGGTGAGGTTTTGATAAGCAAAATAAAGGGCAGAGAGACCTTGAAAAGTTTCAAATCTATCAGAGATGTTTGTTCCTTGATCGTCGCGTAAAGAAAGAAAATGAATCTTTTTATAATAAGCACCAACTTCAATAGGACAATAAATATTATCTTGAGGATAGTCTTTTTTTGTAAAACAAGGAATCATCACTAAAATTTTGTTTTTCATATGCTTACCTCCACCTTGATGGTATGATTATTATTGCATATTTTTTAGTATTATCCAAAGGTTGTTTATCAATTTAGTATCAATTAAACTATTTATATATGGAAAAAGTAAGATTACAGAAATTTATTGCAGATAGTGGCTTTTGCTCAAGAAGAAAAGCCGAGGAATATATTGTTAACAAAAAAGTAACAGTAAATGGTATTTTAATCGATAAATTAGGTTCGACTTGTTCAGTGGATGATGTTGTTGCTATTGATGGTAAAGTGCTTCAAATAAGAAAGGATCATCATTATTTAAAAGTTTATAAACCTCGTGGCTATATTACTACTTGCGATGATCCGCAAGGAAGAAAGACTATTATAGATTTAATTCCTCTAAGTTATGGTCGCCTTTTTCCAATAGGAAGATTAGATTATGATTCTGAAGGTTTGATTTTACTAACTGATGATGGTAATTTTTCTAACTTAATTATGCATCCTTCTACATCTCCAGAAAAAGAGTATATTGTAACTTGTTTAGGAGAATATAAAGGTGACGAGATTGAAAAATTAGCTAAAGGTTTGTATATAGCTAAGTATGCATATAAAGCTTATCCTGCTAAAGCAAAGTTACTAGAAAAGCATCGGGATAGTTTAACTTTTTCTATTATTATTCATGAAGGAAAGAAAAGAGAAGTTCGTCGCATGATGGAGACATTACATCATGAAGTGATCAATTTAAAAAGAGTAAGGATCGGAAATATCTTTTTAGAAGATTTAAAACCTGGCGAATTTAAAGAATTAACAAAAGAAGAAATACTTAGTTTAAGTAAATTGTGCACAAAAAAAGCTGCTAAGTAGCAGCTTATAGCTTATTCAGCAGAGATAGCTGAGACAGGGCAGCTAGCGACAGCTTCATCAACAGAAGCGTCATCAGCATCTGTAGGTTCAGCAACTACAGCAGCCTTACCAGCATCGTTGATAGCGAAGATGTCAGGGCAGATACCTGTGCAAGCACCGCAACCGATGCAAGCTTCTTCATCGATTCTAACTTTTTTTGCCATATTTTTGACCTCCGAGTCCTTTTTATTTTATTATTTTAATATGTATTTATCAAGGATAGAAAAAAGACCTCAAATAATTGTAGTAAGATAGATTTATAAAAAAATATTTATTATTATTGACATTATCATCAGTATGCGATAAAATTATTTTCGCTTAAACGGGTCTTTAGCTCAGTTGGTTAGAGCGTGCGCTTGATAAGCGCAAGGTCGGTAGTTCAAGCCTACTAAGACCCACCATCTTGAAAATTATTCCTGGTACAACCAGGATTTTTTATTTTAGAGATATTATAAAGATTGCAAATATTACTTGTAATCGCTTCCACAATCGATTATAATAAGGGTGCTAAGAAATATGACAAGCTACACAATTAAAATCAACGATATGGGCGGATTAACTTCTCGCTCTAGCGCTGAATTAGTCGAAGAAGCTAATCATCACAAGTGCGATATTCGTCTGAAACTAGAGAATGGTGATGAATGTGATCTCAAGTCGATCATGAATGTTTTTGCTTTAGCTCCAATTTCACGCGGAGCAGTCTTGACTATTACTTTTTCTGGCGAAGATGAGGATTCAGCTAAAGCTGGATTCGAAAAGCTCTGCAATGAGTACAGCTTCTAACACCATTGTCTAATTTCGATATATCATACTTGTATGATATAGACTACAGCATCTTCTTTATCTGCTTCCGGATAGGGAAGGTTACATCTTCTTAAATTATTTGTTTGCACTATTCTAAATTACTTAAATCGAGTGTTAAGCTCACAGGGTAAAAGCCCAAAAAATCGTTAGTTGATGAATTTGTAAACAAAGGATGTGAAATGCTAAGAGACTATTTAGAAGAAAGCCATGGCATAAATAGTTTAAAGGAAGCTAGCTGAACGAAGTTTAGTTGTTACGTGTTGTTTAGGTGTTATTCGTTTGTTGTTAGTTGATTGTTGTTAGTCGAGTCGATTGTAGCTATTTTGTTCTTAGCAATAAGTCGTGTTGGTTCGTCAATTTTGTACTATTAGGAGGAACAATTATTACGGCAATTTCATCAGATAGTTCAGCTAGATAGGACCCAGTTATCTTTCGCAGATAGAATGGTAATTGGGTCCTTTTTTATTGTAAATATTTATCAAAATAATGTAGAAGTATATCAAAATTCTTTGTTTTATTCTTTTGACCTTTAACAGCAAAATAAGTCATATTATCAAAGTGCAAGTTGATAAAGAAAGATATACTGTAATCTTCAGGATTATCTTCGTAATTAAAACAGCGATCATTTGCAAAAATATCGATATCTTTAATAAGATGATCAACTATATCTTTATACTCTTCAGCAGTTAATATTTTTTTCTTATCTTTTAAACTAAGAATAATTTGATCTTTAGCTTCAATTTTAAGTTTCAATATTTCATCTACAGAAAGAGGACTTCTTTTCCAAAAATCGATAGATATGATATTGTTCATTTTTCTTTCTCTTTAAATAAGGCGTAGAACATCTCATCTAAATCAGCAGTATATGTTGTTGTTAATGAATTTCCAATCTTTGTGATCGTTTTATCTTTAAAAGTTATCGTAATTTCGTAATAATCTTCTTTTTTCTCATCATCTTCCCAGTCAAGAAGGTACATTTTTTTAAATAAGATATCCATGATTTGATAAGCCATCAAGGAAACATCCATGACTGAATAAGGGATGTAGTAATTAGGATAACTGATACTTGATTGCATAATTATTTTATTTTTTTCTTCTTGTATAAAGTTAACAATATATGTTTTACCATCTACATATTTTCTGATTATTTTTAAGGAAACAAGTTTTTCATATAGTGTTTTAAATTCTTCATCACTTAAAAAACCAAATAATTTATTACAATCTATGCAATGATAACCTTTATTTTCATTATCATCACAGTATTCTATGCTCATGCTTCCACATTTTGGACAGATCATAGAGTATCCTCCTTTTTTAGATGTACAGAAGAAAGAAGAGAGATGTATTCATCACCTTGAATGAGTCGCCATTCTCCTCTTTTTAAATCGCCTAAAGATAGAGTAGCTAAGTTTACTCTTTCTAAAGATACTACATCATAAGAAAATTTTCCAAATAATCTTTTCACCTCATGATATTTTCCATCATGTATAGTAAGATAAGCAGTATATTCATCAACTATTTCAAGCTTATCAGGCTGAACTACTTCATTTCTTCCAATATCGATCGGTGAGGAGAAGATATCAACTAATGATGGTTTTAAAATATGATTAACAACTACTTTATATCTTTTTTGAATATGATAATTAGGATTAGTTAAACGAGCATTTAAAACACCATTATCAGTAAGTAAGATAAGTCCAGTAGTATCAGCATCTAGACGGCCAACAATTTTTACACGCTTTTTATATCTATCAGGGATAAGATTTAAAATTGAGGGATAAGTTTCATCAATTAAAGAAGAGATATACCCTTCTGGTTTATTTAAAAGTATTGTTATATAGGGGAGATTTTCTATTTGTTTATCATCGACAGTTATAATATCATCCCCATATATGTAGATAGTGTTATCAGTAACTATTTTATTATTTACTTTTACACGGCAGGCATTAATTATTTTTTTTACACCTTTTCTTGTGCCTAATCCTTGTTGTGAGAGAAAGCGGTCAAGCCTCATCGTCTATATTTTTTATCTCCTTAAGCTTACTTATATCGATTCCAGAGGAGGATTCAAAAGAAACATTTTCTTTCTTCTCTTCTTTTTTTATTTCATTTTTATTTTCTTCCGCAGTTATTGTAACTTTCTTATATTTGTGGAATGTTAAACCGATGCCGATACCAATGCTTGCAAGAATCATCGTTAATATAACGAATAATTGAGCTAGTTCAGAAGTATTTATGTTAGTGTAAAGAGGTGTATTTATTGTATCAATCATATTTATAATAAAGCCAAATAAGAAGTAGACGATGTTACTTGAGTTTTTCTCTTTAGTTAAATTTTTAAATTTATTTGTTAAGATGTAACTAGCAATAAAACCAAATATTAAACCTAATAAAAGAGTGATAATTGTGCTCATATTATTAGAATTAATTATTAAATAACAGGCGTCGTTCATCCTTGTTGATAAAGCAATATAAGAAGAGCTAACCAAGAATAATGAGCCAAAACTTATGCCAGAGAAGAATAAGGAGAAACTAGCGATGAATGAAATGAAGAAAACTTTGATAGCAGAGTATGAAGGTATAAAATAAAAGATAAGGAGAACTATTAAAGTTAAAAGAGCAGAAACTAAAGCGAATAAATAAGATTTAATATTTTTATCTTTTTTTACTGAACAATATAAAGAATAAATTTCAGATATAAGAAAAATAAGGGATAAACAAGCTAAGGAAGAAGAGATTGCAAAACCATAACTAGTATATAAATATTCAACGGAAATTAGGAAAAAGAAGATAATACCAAGTAAACCACCTAATAAGATAGGCCAAGTATTTTTTAAATGAGTTAAAAAGTTTTTAAAGATACTTCCTTCGTTTTCTTCTTCCTCTTTTAAAGCGACAAGGTGAGAAACATCGTGACTATTAATAAAAGGTAAACTAGAAAAAAGGCCAACTAAAAAACCTTTTAGTAAAGGAAGAAAACAAGATAAGAGGTATTTAAAGAAGAATACTAACTTAGTTACTGCCTTTTTCATACTTTATAATTATACTCTATAAAGAGTAAGAATACTATTTAAAATGGACTGTAAAAGTGGTTCCAATAGCTAGTTTTGATTGAACTTCAATTTGATAATCATAAAGTTGAGCTATATGTTTACAGATTGCTAAGCCTAAACCAGTTCCTTCGATATTTTTATCAGTTTTTGAATTATCTACACGATAGAATCTTTCAAAAATACGATTGATATTTTCACTAGCTATACCGATACCAGTATCTTCAATTTTAAAGGTTTTATCGCTGGAATTAAGAGTGATAGTAATTTTACCTTTGTCTTTATTATATTTAATAGCATTTTCAATCAAGTTGATCAGAAGTCTTTCAATATCTTTTTTATCAGCAAGAATAGTAAAGTCATCTTCATTTGTTGTTATTGTGATTTCTTTACTTAATAATAATGGACGCAGTGAAGAAACTATTTCATCAATTGTTTCTTTAAGTGAAACTTCTTCTTTTTTTAATTGTTTATTACTATCTAAATTATTTATGATAAGCATATCTTTTAAGAGATCTTTCATCTTTTTAGCTTCTTTGATGCTTTCGCTTATCGCTTCTTTTTCATCTTCATTCTGTAAGATACCTTTATCTATAAGTTCTAAGTACCCGAGGATAGAAGTTAAAGGAGTTTTTAATTCGTGACTAGCATTTGAGAAAAAGTCATTTTTTATTTTATTTATTCTTCTCTCTTCATCAACATTAGAGAAGAGAATGACAGCACCAATTTTGCCAGAATCTAGCCAAGAAGAATCAGTATGAATTATTTCACAGCTATAGATGATATTTCTTATAACGCAATCAAAAGTGGAAGTTTTAATTTTGCCTTGTAAGACTAAATCGAGATTTTTATTAAACTCATCACCGATGTTAAGTATATGATAATTTTCATTTATAGCTTCTTTTTCTTCATAATTAAATAATTTAGAAGCAGAGAGGTTATATAGTGCGATATTACCAGAGTTTGAGATAGCGATGATAGCTTGGGAGACTGAATCTAAAATGTTCTTTGTTTTTTCTCTTTCGTTTGTTAAAGCTTTAATATCATCTACTAATTTGTTAGAAATGACATCGATTGATTCAGTCAAAGCTTGTAAGTCTTCTTCTCCTGTATCGTCAATATTTGAAATATAAGCTAATCTTTGTACTTCTTCTTTCAAAGGTTTAATTCCATTGATATAGGCTTTATATTTATATAAGCCATAGAAAAATAGAATGATAATTAAAGCTATAGAACCATAAAGAAGAAAATCATATGATAATTCTGACACATTTGATTCACGAATTGCCGCTCTAATATAGTAAGAAGGGTTCTGTTCATCGCGCATCACATAATAAACCATACTATAACCATAGGATGATTTTCTAGTTGTATAATCGTCGATATTGTCTAGTTCATCGGCATCTTCATTAGATTGATACATATTATGATTATCGTAGATAATTGTATATTCTCCATCTTTTTCTCTAGTGATAATAGAGATGCGGTAGTCATTATCTTTAAAGGCAGAGGTGACTTCCTTTCCCGTTACTGTCGGATTTGAACCATCAAAAATACGTTCAGCTACTTGACAGTCAGCTTGTAAGTTTATTCTCATCTGATCTCTTGAGGAGAAAAAGAGAACAATGAAAATTGCAATATAGGAGATGATAAGAATAAGTGAAAAGGTGATAGTTTCAATGATTATTCTTTTTTTCGTCATTTAAATACCTATATCCGTATCCGTAGACAGATACTATCCTTTTTCCTTCCTTTTTTAACTTCTGACGGATGTTATTTATATGGACATCGATAGTTCTACTTTCAACATTTTGATCGGTTTTCCATAAAATTTTTAATAATTCTTCTCTAGAAACAGCTTCATCGCTTCTCTGCATTAAAGTTAAGAGAATTTTAAATTCAGCATTTGTTATGTTAACTTCATTATTATTGACATAACAAATTAAACGATCTGTATCTAAGGAAACATTGCCGATAGTTATGATTTTGCTATCTTTCTTTCGACGGAATTTAGCATTGACGCGGCTTATTAATTCTAGTAAATCGAAAGGTTTTTCTAAAAAATCATCTGCTCCTAAATCTAGGGAGTCAACTTTATCTAAAGTGTTATTACGAGCGGAGATTATCATGATGAGAACATCATCATAAAATTTATTATCTCTTATTTTTTTGATAAGTTCATTTCCATCGATATCAGGAAGCATTAAGTCAAGGAGAATTAAATCGGGTTTTCTTTTATTTATCGCATCTAAAAAACTAGTACCATCTTCAAAAGTTTCAACTTCGTATCCTTGTTTAGAAAGTGTGAGACGAATAATTTTAGCGATGTTTTTATCATCTTCGACTGAATATATTAGTTTGCTCATATTACCACCTTATCTTTATGGAATCCGTTGACAATATAGATTGTCCATTCAGATATATTTGTTGTTTGATCAGCTATCCTTTCTAGATATTTGGTAACAGAGATAAGTTTGATACTTTCATAAGGAGTAATAACTTTTTTCTCTGTTAATTCTATTAAAGCATTTTCAATATCTAAATACATCTTATCGACAATATCATCTCTTTTAATAATATTATCAGCGGTTTTTACATCCATTCTTACTAATGCTTCAAAAGCTTCTTTAACCATCGAGTAAACGATATCGACCATTTTATTGATCTCTTCAACTTTATCATCTCTATCGTTTTTCTTAATATCGTCAGCAAAGTTTTTTATATCGTAAGCTTGATCAGCTATCCTTTCAATATCTTCAACTAATTTTAAATAGCCTAAAATCGCTCTTAAATCACCAGCATAAGCTCTTTCTTTTAAGAGGATCTGCATACAGAGCGATTCAACATCTCTTTCAAAATCATTGATGATATCATCATCTATTTTGAGATTCGGGTCATAATTATCTCTCCCTAGGAAGTAGGTTAATGCTACTTTTAAATTATTTAAAGTGTAGTCATACATGTGATAAAGAGAGTCAGTGATTATCTTTAATTCAGCATCGATATTCATATTCTTCCTCCTTATGAGAATCTACCCGTAATATAATCATAACTTTTTTTCTCTTTAGGATGAGAGAAAAATTCTTCTGTTTTATTAAATTCGATAAGATCACCTAACATAAAGAAAGCGGTGTAGTCAGAAACTCTTGTCGCTTGTTGCATATTATGAGTGACTATTATTATTGTGTAATTTTCTTTTAACTCTGCGATAAGTTCCTCCACTTTGCTAGTAGCGATAGGATCAAGAGCAGAAGTTGGTTCATCCATTAAAATACAATCCGGTCCTAAAGCTAAGCATCTAGCGATACATAGCCTTTGTTGTTGACCTCCAGATAAAGAAAGAGAACTCTTCCTAAGACGATCTTTAACTTCATCATATAAAGCTGCTTCTTTTAATGAAGTGACAACAATTTCATCTAATGTCGCTCTATTTTTTAATCCCTGACAGCGAGGTCCATAGGCGATATTATCATAAATTGACATTGGGAAAGGGTTAGGTTGCTGGAAAACCATACCGACTTTTGTTCTTAATAATATCGTGTTCATATCTTTGATATCTTGTCCTTCATATTCGATAAGACCAGTTATCTTACATTCATCATTTAAATCATTCATACGATTTAAACAGCGAAGGAAAGTGGACTTACCACAACCAGAAGGACCTATAAGAGCCGTCACTTTATTCTTATAGATATTCATATTAATATTTTTTAAAGCTTGTTTATTTGAATAGAAGAGGTTGAGATCTTTTATTTTGAAAACTACTTCTTCTTTATTTTCTTCAAGCTGGGTGCTATTTATTTCCATCAGCCTCTCCTCCTTTTCTTTCTTTCAGTTATGAATGATATCAGTTTGATAATTATTGATAATACTAAGATGATTATTAGAATGATGATTGATATTGCGCAAGATGCCTCATAATTTTGAGTTTCTCCGCTCATAAGAGACCAGATATGGACAGCTAAGGTTGCGCTTCCTTGGGTAGGAGAAACAGTGTCGAGTATCGCAACACCAGATGTATAGATTAAAGCGGCACTTTCACCGATAACACGAGAAATACCAAGGAGAGCACTAGTTAAGATTCCGGGTAAAGAATTAGGTAAAATCACTTTAAATGTTGTCTGTGTTTGACTAGCTCCTAAAGCTAAAGAAGCGTCAGATAAAGACTTAGGTATTGTTTTTATTGATTCTTGGGTGGTTTTAATAATTAATGGCAAAATCATAAATGCCATAGTTAGTGATCCAGAAATTAAATTTCCATTACCACCAACTATCGGTAAAAATATAATACCTCCGACTAAACCGAAGATAATGGAAGGGATGCCTGAAATCATGTCGATCATATTTCTAAGCATTTTTGTAATTTTATTTTCTTTAGCATAGACACCTAAATAAATAGCAGCTGAGATACCTAAGGGAAGAGCGATAACCATTGTTATGCCTATCATGTAGAGAGTGGAAATAAATGAGCCGCGGATACCATCTCCTCCTGTTGTCAGTGACATTTGGAGAATATAAGGACATTCATCAAAGCGCTTAGCGACTTCTTGAGCCCCTTTATCGATACGGATTGAAACTCTTCCTTCATCATTATAAAGTAATGCGCTATTGACAGTTGTTCCTGCTTCGATAGTAAAAGGATTATTATCAGCATCGACGATATTATTGATGTTAGCATTAGGGTCGACGTATGAGATTATGACTATTTTTTCTCCGACATTGTTTTCTTCATCCATAAATCCTATTCCCCATAAAGAAGAAAAGTATTCTCCTTCTCTTGGGGTATAATCAAAAGTATTATCTAGTCTATCAGCATCACTTTCAGTATCAGTTCTAATAACATAGGTAGTGGGATTATAATCTCCAGTTATAAAATCCCAAGAGAGTGTCGAATAACCCCTTGAGAAGATAAAAACGATAATAGCTATTAAAGCTATAAGTGTAAAAGAAGAGAAGATATATGTTGAAGTGACAGAGAAGAAATCTTTGACTCTTTCTCTAAATCTTTTCTTTTTTTCGAAGATAGCTTCGTTATTTAAGCTTTTTAAGGTCATAACATGGATTCCTAAAATTAGTAAATAGTTGCTTAAGGAAGATGATAGCTTTAGAAGGTTTTCTATCGATAGAACAGACAATATCTTTTATGTTATTTAAGAGGAAATTTATGAGGATGATTATAACTAATAAGACTAAACCTGCTGAGAAACGAGCATCATAGTTTAAAGAGTTTGGTGTCGCTTCACCGATTGCTAATAGCATCTGTGTTGTTAAAGTTACTGTCGGATCAAATGGATTAGCGGTTATACCATAGATAGGAGAGCCAGTAACCATTGTAACTGCAGTAGCTTCTCCTAGTGCTCTTCCGATTCCTAAGATGATACCAGCAAAGATACCAGACTTGGCGTTTTTAAGTGCTATTTTAAAGTTGGTTTGTGTTTTAGATGCTCCTAAAGCAAGAGAAGCTTTTATTTGTGATTCATCTATTGCATTTAGGGAAGTTACCATAACTGAAATCATGGTCGGCATAGACATTAAAGCTAAGATGATCGCACCGGCTAATAGAGATATGCCAGATGTACCAGCTAAGCCCATCGCTCTTCCTATGCTTCTAACAAGAGGAACAATAACACCTAAGCCAAACATACCGAAGATAACTGAAGGGATACTTGCAAGAAGATCAACACCAGTCGATATTATTTTCTTTAATGGTTTTGGAGCGATTCTTGCGATGAATAAAGAAGTTAAAATTGAAGTAGGGATTGAGATGATATATGAGATAAGATTGATATAAAGAGTATTGACAACTAGAAAACCGACACCATACATAAATGTGCCTGTCTCTTGATCATAACCATGATTAAATTGTAAGCCGGTAAAGAAATAGGAGAAGGACATTGAACCAGTGTGACCATTTTCAGTATAAATTTTAAAGAATGGTGTAAGGCCTTTGATGATGATAAAGCCAGCGACGATGACGATGATTAAAGAACAGATACAAGTTATGAAAAAAAAGAAAAGGCGGACGATTTTATCCTTCCTTTTCTTTTTTTCAGCATTTAATGCCGATTTTCTTTGAATTTCAATCCTTGCCTGTTTAATGATATCGCTTTGCATTTTAGCCTAAGATATCATCCCAAGTGTCGATAGTTCCATCAAGAGCGTAAATGTTATGGCACTGATCAGCAGTGATATTAGTAAGAGGGTTAGCTTCATTAACACCGATGATGACAGCATCAGTACAAATGACACCAGAGGTATTTTCAGCAGGAACTTCACTATCGTTAAATTCACGAGATAAGAAGCCGATATCTAAAGTGCCAGCATCGTCTCCTTGAGTTCCACTATAAGCAGCACCAGAACCTGTGTGGTCATGATGAGCGATAAAGTTTCCAGCTAAAGTAGAGAAACTAGCAGAAAGTTGTCTAGCGATCTCTTCGACAGAAGTAGAACCACCGAAGTTGATAGTGACATCAGAATGGTCATCAGAAATACCAGGATAGTTAGCAGAAATTTCTGCCCATGTAGGAGCGTTATTGATAGTTTCAGGATCGACGACACCACCATTTGTTTGGATGATATTTAAGCCTTCAGCAGTACCCATATAAGCGACAAAAGCATCGACGATTGTCTCTTTAACACTGTCACCACCAAAATCATTACGGACAATGTAATTAAAGTGTCTTGTTAATGAATATTCACCTGAGACGATGGTGTCTTCACTAGGAGTGACTCCTTCAAAGGAGACAACTTTAACTCCTTCATCAGTAGCACTAGTTATTGAATCAAAGGAGAAATAACCGATAGCATATTCATCAGTAGCAAGATTAGAGATCATATCGCCATTAGAAGCCACGACAGAAGCGCTGGTTGTTAATAACGAATCATCACTAGCGGCATCTTCTAAGTCGATGTGACCAAAGAAAGCTTCTCTTGTACCAGAGTTTGTATCTCTAGTTAAAGGAGTAATCTCCTGAGTTGTATCGAAATCTACAGTAGTATCTTGAGAAGAGCTAGCACCAGTATTAGAAGTATTAGTAGATTCTCCACCACAACTAGCTAAGAGAGTTAAGCAAGCGAATAACGGAACGAATCTTAATGTTTTTTTCATTTTAATTTTCCTCTTTTTTAAGTTCATGAGTAATTTAATGAATTTCCAAATTAAAAAAAAGCAAAGACTTATTAAGAAGTGTTAAGAGATTGTAAAGATAATAAATGAAAGAAAACGCTTAAAAATCTAAAAAAAAGCTAATTTATCGCTATTTTTAAATGCTTATGTAAAAAGGTGATTTATTTTCATTTTTTCTTGTTCTCTTGCTTAATTTTATCTTTCTTAAATAGTAAAATATCAATATGAGTGAAAATATTAAAGTTGCTCTTAGCTTAAAAGATGACTATTCTTTTCTTCCTGATGAAGAGAACTTCTCTTTTTTACTAGAAAAAAAACTTATAGATGAAAAGGATTATCAGATTTTAATCAGTGATCTTCATCTTCTTTTTCCTTATGTAAAAGATGACAAATATTTTAAAGGTGACGTCTATATAGATAATAAAATCTCAATCATTTTCCCTTATGATGATAAAAAATTATCATTTTTAAGAGTGAAAGATTATGATGAAGCTTTAAAAGATTATATTGAGATGAGCGATCACTTTCATGCTTTAGTAGAAAAAAAGATGCTCCTTGATTTTTTAAGAAATGAAAGAGGCTTAAAAGGTAAGGTAGAATTTTATTTTTACTATATATATAAATATAAAGATGAGGATGATTATCTAAATATTAGAAAGTATTTACGGTTTGAAAATAAATATTTAAAACACATAGTTGATTTAGGTATTAATTCTAGTGAATCAAAAATAACATATTTATTGGAGGGTGAAAATGGAATCATCAAGTATTAAAAAGCGTCTTACTATTAGGAGAAGTTTGATTTTCTATTTTTCTTTTCTTTTTTCTATCACTTCTATTTTATTCTTTTTAGCACCATATTTAGTAACAGGCGACCAATATGTTTCAGGCTTTAGTTCCTTTGCTTATTTTAATGATCCGACAACTTATTTACATTATTCAATTGTAATGTTATTATTCTCATTTATTTTTTCAATCTGTTCTTTTATTCCTTCTATCCTTTATCCATTTTTAAAAGATGAAAATCATAAAAAGTTATCTTTTGCATTAGTAGTTTTCTTCGCTTTAAAACTGATAGCTGAGATAGTTTATACCATCTTGATGAATTATAACGATACGAATATAGAATTATCTTTTGGTTCTTTTATTGCCCCTGTTTTATCTTTTATATTTTTAGCTATTATCTTAACATTGAAAATTAATCTTTCTGAAGATGAAAGACAATTAATTAAAAAGAAAGATCAGAGTGAATAAATTCTTCCTTCATAATGTTGTAAATAATCTTTTTCTTTATTTGAAGTAGAGAGCAAAAGTTCTTTTTTTAGATTTTTAATTTTATTAGATATATTCTTTCTCTTGTTTGATAAGTTTAAAATGATGAGTCTCTTTTTATTTTGATATTCTCTTATATAACTTAATATTAATTTATTATCTTTAAGAAATGAAATGTTACCAAAGCATAACACATCATCATTTTTTCTTAAGTTATAAAGTTCTTTTAAGTAATATAAAGAAGAATTTTTATCATTTAAAGCTTCTTCTCTATTTTCTTTTCCATCATATACTTTGCTCCAAGGTTTAACTGAAGAGAATCCATTGAAAACACTATTGTTAAAAGGATAAGGATATCTAGCATCATCTCTTCCAAAGAGACGAGAAATCTTTTTAGCTATAAAATTAGGAAGGTGGTAACTTTTTAATAGTTTATAGACATGTTTATAAACCATATCTTGTGAATCAGAAGGAGAAAAGTTTTGATAATCTTGTAAGGCTAATTCTTCTCCTTGATAGATAAAAGGGATACCTTTTAAAGTAAAGAGGAGAGTTAAAAGCATCTTGGCTCCCTTTTTATCTTTAACATAACGACCGATAGAACGATGCTGATCGTGGTTTTCTAAAAAGTTGCCATTGTAATCTAAGGTTGTTTGAACTTGAATTAGATTCTTTTTAAATTTTCTCATATTTATCTTATTTTTTAATAGAGAGGTATGAGTAAGTTCAAATAAAAAGAGAGTATCTAATTCATTATCTAAAAAACTTTTAGCTATATTGTGGTCGATCCCGTAACATTCTCCAATAAAAATTCCATTATATTTATCTAAAACATCTTCTCTTAACTTTCTTAAAACTCTATGACACCCTTCTGTAGCTAAATAGTGTTCTCTTCCTACTTGTTCACCAATTTTTCCTTTTTTACCATCTTCTAAACTTTCTTTATAAATTTGGGTAATAACATCAAGTCGGAAACCATATACACCCTTTTTTAACCAAAATTCTAAGATATTTTTAAATTCATTATAAACAGCAGGATTTTGCCAATTTAAATCAGGTTGTTTATCAGAATAAAGGTGGAGGTAATATGTCCCTTTTTCGTTATCTAATTCAGTCCAAGCTGAACCTGACATTGTCGCTTGCCAGTTATTTATATTTTCTTTTCCTTGACGGAAGAAATAATAATCTCTATAAGGTGAATTTTTATTATTGATGGCCTCTTTAAACCAAGGATGGTCGCTTGAGGTATGGTTCATCACCATATCCATCACAATCTTTATTCCTCTTTTCTTTGCTTCTTCTATAAGCAAATCAAAATCATCCATTGTTCCTAAAAGAGTATTGATGCTCTTGTAATCGCTAATATCATATCCCATATCAACTAAAGGTGAAGGATAGATAGGTGATAGCCAAATTATTTTGACACCTAAAAACTTAAAATAATCGAGTTCTTTTACGATACGGAGTCTATCAAATATATCCTTACTCTTTTAAAGATACAAATAATGATGGATATGGTGATATCCTCGGTATCGTAAAAGTTCTTCTCGATTCATAATACCTCTTTGTTTTTCTATAATTAAAACATATTACTATTTAATTATAGCAAGAGATTCTTTTAAATTTTGTTTTAGTGATTAAAGTAATATTAAAAGTAACGTTAAATTAATTTATCTAAGGGTGTAAGAGTATTCGTAAGACATTTCAACAGAAGCAGTATTAGTTTCACCCATGGAAATTTCTGCACTCATTGTCATATCAGTCATAAGGCCTTCATCATTGACATTAAATTCGCCCTCACACTTGATAGAAATAACAGGTTGAGTTAATGTCTGTTCTTCAACATTTACAACGACGCGAAGACCATTAGAACCGACTTTATAGAAGGTATAATAGTCATCATCAAAATCTAAATTGCCGCCGGCACCAACTAAATCATCTAAGTTTAAATTTAAATCATCACGGGTAATGCATGTAGGAGTAACACTGAATGTATCTGTATATTCTTTTCCTACTTCAAGACCAGCAGCAGCGAATGAGGCTTCGAAGATACCAGTAGCTTCATGTACGAATGCTTTTCCAGTAACTTCACCAGACTCATATTTTTCACTAACAGCCGCTTGATCATAGGTCTCCATGATGTCAATAGCTTCTTGTAAAGTGATTTCAGAAGCACAGCTTGTTAATGATAAAACTGCGGTTAAACCGACTAAGGACAACATTTTAGACATGGTTTTCATAATAATTATCTCCTTATACGTTCTAATTATATAATATTTAATATTTTTATTAAAGTATACAAAAGTAAGTGTATTTTTTAATTACAAAAAAAGCAAAGGAATTATCACCTTTGCTTAATTAATTTTTGTAAAAAATATTTAATTAGAATGAAACAATTATGCCACCTTCCATAGCATAAAAAGCACAAAGAGCACGATTTTCTCTAATTCTAATCTCTTTAAATTCGAATAATTTATTTATTTCTTCTTTGAGGAATTGAACACTTTTATTAGCTTTTGTGGAAGAGATAATGAGAACTTTATCTTTTGTTATCTCACACATATGCCCGATATTGATAACAAGCCTTTTTAAAACCCCTTGGATAGTACGAACTTTTTCTTTGATTTTAATGACACCATCTTCACCATAACAAAGAGGTTTGATATTAAATTTAGTAGCTAAAAATCCCACTACTTTATTTACTCTACCTTGTTTAATAAGGTTATCGAATTTATCAAGAACGAAAAGAAGATTTCTTTCATCGCGATATTTTG
Organism: uncultured Bacilli bacterium; assembly: GCA_944349335.1. Lineage (GTDB taxonomy): Bacteria > Bacillota_I > Bacilli_A > RFN20 > CAG-288 > Enterosoma. The sequence continues at coordinate 492,445 of CALVMW010000001.1, read as the reverse complement.
TTAATTTTTCTTTGATCTTTTCAAAATCTAAACCTTGTTCAATAAGGTTAAAAGCTTCATCTGCTATAAGTTCCATTGCTCCCGCAACTAATTTTGAATCGATTACGAAAACATCATCAGGATTTTTGTACATATTGCGGGCAATATAAGCAGAATTATAGGATCCTGATAAGTGAGATGAGATAGTGATTATGATGAATTTATCGGCTCCTTCTAAGTGTTTTAAATACTCATTAGGAGATGGACAAGAAGAAGAAAGTTTAGAAGAAGGATTATTCATATCATGAATCATCTGTTCAATATCACAATTTTCATCATCCACATATTCTTTACCATCAATATATATAGATAAAGGAACACTATCAAAGGAGACATTACTAGAGTGATAATGTTCAGAGAGTAGATTAGCTGAACTATCACAGATTATTTTATATTTCATTAGTTTACCTCGCTAAGTTGTTGCAATTAAATTATATCAAGATTTCTATCCTTTGGCTTCATACATTTTTCTCTTTATTTTTTTAGCCTTATGATTTATATTATATAGGCTATTTAGGCACAATTTTATAATTTTTGTATGGTGTGTATTCATTGATGGAAGGAGAAAATAGATGAGTTTCCTTGATAAAGTGTTCCGAATCGACGCTCGCGCTTTTAAAAAAATTGAAAAGAAAGCGAAGAAGGTTTTCCTTTATGAGGAGGAATTTGCTCATAAGAGCGATTCTGAGTTAAAGGCGATGACACCCGAACTTAAAAAGAGATTAGCAGCTGGTGAAACAGTTGACGATATTCTTCCTTTAGCTTTTGCGACAAGCCGTGAAGCTGCTAAGAGAGTTTTAGGTCAGTTCCCTTATCCTGTCCAAGTTTTTGGTGCTACTGTTTTAAACGAAGGTGATGTAGCAGAGATGAGGACTGGTGAAGGTAAGACTTTAACAGCTACTATGGCTGTTTATCTTAACGCCCTTGAAGGAAAAGGAACTCATGTTGTTACAGTTAATGAATACTTAGCTTCTAGAGACGCTGATTGGATGGGTAATATTTACCGTTTCTTAGGATTGACAGTCGGTGTTAACCTTCGTGAAAAGGATGCTAAAGGAAAACAAGAAGCCTTTAATTGCGATATCACCTATACAACTAACTCTGAGATCGGCTTTGATTATCTCCGTGATAATATGGCTAAATCTGTGCAAAATCGTGTCTTAAGAGGACTTCATTATGCTATTGTTGATGAAGCTGACTCAATTCTTATTGATGAATCTCGTACACCTTTAATTATTTCTGGAGGTAGCGGTGTTACTGCTTCTTCTTATGTTACTGCTGATAGAGCTGTTAAAAGTTTAAGAAAAGATCGCGATTATACTATCGATGTTGAAAAGAAAACTTGTTCATTAACTGATCATGGTGTAGAACTTGTTCAACAAGCTTTCTCAATCGAGAATCTTTTTGATGCTCAGTGGGCTGATTTAACTCACCGTATTCAACAGGCCTTAAAAGCTAATTATATTATGAAGAAGGATATTGAATATATGGTTCAAGATGATGAAATCCTTCTTATCGATGGCTTTACTGGCCGTGTTATGAAAGGCAGAGAATATTCTGATGGTCTTCAACAGGCTTTACAAGCTAAGGAACATGTTTCAATCAAGCCTGAAACAGTCACTTTAGCTACTATCACTTATCAGAATTTCTTCCGTCTTTATGATAAATTGGCTGGTATGACTGGTACTGCTAAAACTGAGGAAGAGGAATTCCGTAAAGTTTATAATATGCGTGTTATTCCCATCCCAACTAATAAACCAGTTATTCGTGTGGATGATGTCGATTCTATCTTCGGATATGCTGATGCTAAATATGCCGCTTTGATCGCTGATGTTAAGGCTCGTCACGAAAAGGGTCAACCTATTTTGATCGGTACTCCCTCGGTTGAAAAATCGGAAATTGTTGATAAATTACTTAATGAAGAGAAGATACCTCATGAAGTTTTAAATGCTAAAAATCATGCTAGGGAAGCGACTATCATCGCTCAAGCTGGTCAAAAAGGTGCTGTTACAATCGCTACTAATATGGCTGGTAGAGGTACTGATATCAAACTTGGCAAAGGTGTTAAAGAATTAGGTGGTTTAGCTGTTTTAGCTACTGAAAGAAATGAATCTAGACGTATCGATAATCAGCTTAAAGGCCGTTCTGGACGTCAAGGTGATCCTGGTTATTCAAAATTCTATGTCTCTTTACAAGATGAAATATTCGTTCGTTTTGCTCCTCAATCATTTAAGTCTATGTATGAGAAATTAGGTGATGATGCTTTCCAATCAAAGATGATGTCTAAAGCTATCACTCAAGCTCAGAAGCGTGTTGAGGGACGTAACTTTGATACTCGTAAACAATTATTGAATTACGATGATGTTTTATCTCGTCAAAGAAAAATCATGTATTCAAGAAGAGATCATATTCTTTTCTCAAAGTCTGTCTCTGATACTATCCCTTCTTATTTTGATTTAGTTTCTAAAGCCATCTGTGATGTTTCATTTATTATGAGAGATCAAGAGAAGATTATTTCTGGCAAAGATCTTCAAGAGAATACTGCAAAATTAGTTTCTCTTGAACCTACGCTTATTAAAGCAGAAGTGTTTAATAATATTCCTTATGTCGATGCAGTTGATCTTCTTTCAGCTCGTCTTCAAAAGATTTATAAAGATCACAGCAAAGATTGGAATGATGATATGCGCAATTTTGCTGAAAAAACAGTTACTTTAGATTGTATCGATAGAAGATGGACAAAACATATCGATCAGATGAGTAAGCTTAGAGATGCTATTTGGCTTAGAAGTTATGCGCAAACAGATCCTTTACAAGCTTATACTAACGAAGGCTTTGCGATGTTTGAAAAGATGAATGAAAATATTTCTATTGATGTTTGTCGTAATCTTCTCCATGTTATGTTTAAACCGCGTCCTCAGCAAACTATCACTCAAGCTACAGCTCAGAAGATTCCAACTAATGTTAAATTTAATCCTGAAACTGAGAGCAATATCACTCCTGATGATGAAGGATTTGATAGATCTCATCCTACCGCTAAAATTATGTAGAAAGGAAAGCCGAGCATGAAAGAGTTATTTGAGTTATCTAGCTTTTTTAAAGAGTTAGATGAACAGCTAACTGATCTGCAAGGCTGTCTTTGACCTTGAATCTTTAAAAAAAGAGAGTGAGGAATTATCGAAGAAGACAGCCGATCCAAGTTTCTGGAAAGATCCAGATTTAGCTAAAGAAGTAAATAAAAAATTAGCTGATGTCGATAGTAAGATTAATTCTATCGATAAATTTAAAAATGAGCTATCTTCTATTTCTGAATATTTGGAATATTTAAAAGAAGAGGATGAAGAAGGTATTCACTCTGAATGTGAGACTCTTTTAGGTCGACTCTCAAAAGAGATGAATATTTTCCAAAAGAATCTTTTCTTTTCTGGACCTTACGATAATCAAAATGCTATTTTAGAATTTCATCCAGGAGCTGGTGGAACTGAAGCTCATGATTGGGCTTCCATGCTTTTAAGAATGTATACTCGCTATGCTGAATTAGCAGGTTTTAGTTATAAAATACTTGATATTTTAGAAGGTGAAGAAGCTGGTATATCTTCAGCAACTCTTTTAGTATCAGGAAAGATGGCTTATGGTAATCTTCGTTCAGAAAATGGAGTACATCGTTTAGTTCGCTTTTCTCCTTTTGATGCATCTGGAGGTAGACATACTTCATTTGCTTCCGTTAGTGTCATACCTGAATTTGATCAATCTATCGCTATCGATATCAATCCCGCTGATTTACAGATCGATACTTATCATTCCTCAGGTGCTGGTGGTCAAAATGTTAATAAGACAGAATCTGCTGTTCGTATTACTCATAAACCCACAGGAATTGTTGTTTCTTGCCAGGTTGAAAGATCTCAGATGCAGAATAAAGAGCTCGCTATGAATATGCTTCGTTCTAAACTTTTCCAATTAGAAGAGAAGAAGAGGCAGGAAGAAAAAGAAAAGATCGGTGGTGTTAAGAAAGATATTTCTTTCTCTTCACAGATTCGTTCTTATGTTTTTTGTCCCTACACATTAGTTAAAGATTTACGAACTGATTATTCTGAAACTAATGTTCAAAGCGTGATGGATGGAAATATTCAAAATTTCATCGATTCTTATTTGCGTTATGATTTTATGGAGAAGATGAAGAAAAAATGATGAAAGCGATCGGTGCATTCTTTAAACGTAGATGGAATAAATTTATTTTAGATGTTAAAGGTGAATTTGCTGGTGAAACATTTTCTTCTCTTTTAAAAAACAATCTTATGGTTGTTTTTGGTGCTTTTATCTATTCCATCGGTGCCGCTTTTTTCTTACTTCCAATGAATATTATTTCTGGTGGCATCTCTTCTATGGCCATCATTTTAAATGCTGTTCCTGGCTTAAGTATTCTTTCTGTCGATACGTATATTATCATCTTAACTTGGGCTTTCTTTATTTTAGGTTTTCTTATCTTAGGTGTTAAATATTCGATAAAAACTTTAGTTTTCTCTATCTTTAACCCACTATTTATATTGTTATTTAATTATCTGATTGAAGTTGCTGTTATCGATGGTATCCATATCTTTGATATTACCCATTTAATGGATATTACTTTAGCAAATTCAACTGTAATATCTAGTGAACAGCTTCTTCCTATCGCCTATTTAGTTTCCGGTATTTTAGGCGGAATTATCATGGGTGCTGGTATCGGTTTTGCTCTTTTAGGCGGAGGTTCAAGCGGAGGAACTGATGTTATTAATTTGACAGTTAATAAATATTTTCACATCAAAGTAGGTACTTGTTCTTTGTGTTGCGATATTATTATTATCGCTTGTGGTTTCTATATAAATGGAATGAATTTATTAGCATCATCAGTAGGTATTATTACCTCTTTCCTTTGTTCTGTTTTAATCGATATGGTTTTCCAAGGAAAAAATAAATCATATATTGCCTTTATTGTTTCTAAAGAGTGGGTTAAAATCAATGATTTTATTACTTCAAATATTGAAAGAGGAACGACTTTATATAGAGCACAAGGCGGTTTTTCTAGATTAGATACTATGGTTATTCAAGTTTGTTTTGATAGATCAGAATATTCTTTGTTAGAAAGAGGAATTCATAAAATTGATCATTCTGCCTTTATTACTATTGTAAAAGCTAGTGAGATTGTTGGATATGGCTTTTCTAAAAAAGTGAAGGAAGGAATTGAAAATGTCCCTTTATCTCCTATTGATGCTGAAAGGTTAGTTTTAAAATCGCGGAGAAAAAATAGATGAATTTAAAAAATCTAAAAGCAGGTTATCAAAAAGTTATTAAAGATTATATTGGAAGTGGTGAGAGAGAACTCACTAAGACGAAAGATTGCTTTCTTTCTACTTCGTCTTTTTATGATCCAGGGGAATCTCCTTTAAAGGAATGTGAGCATTTATTTATCTATAAGTGTAAATTTCATGCTAAGTACGCTTTATGGGAAGATAAAGATATTATTGTTTATAAGTCACATTTTTATAAAACAGATAGAGCTCCTCTGTGGTATACCAAGTCTTTTGTTTTAGATTCCTGTCAGATGTTTTCTCCTAAAACATTAAGAGAATGCACTGATTTTACTATTAGAAATACAACTTTAAAAGGAATAGAGTCTTTGTGGAAAAGTGATAAATTCACTATCGATAATTTTATATTTGAAAGTTATTACCCTTTCTTTGAATGCTCAAATGGAACTATTTCTCATTTAAAAATGAAAGGAAAATATTCTTTCCAATATTGTCATAATTTAACTATTACAAATAGTGAACTAGATACTAAAGATGCCTTTTGGCATTGTAAAGATATCACAGTTATCGACAGTATTATAAAAGGAGAATATACTGGGTGGTTTGCTTCTTCTCTCCATTTTAAGAATTGCACTTTTATTGGCACACAACCTTTTGTTTCTTCTTCTAATATAACATTTGAAAATTGTTCCTTTAGGGAAGATTGTGATCGTGCTTTTGAGTATACTACTGCTTCAGGTAGCTTAAACAAACTTCCTATCTCTATTTATAATCCGAAAGATATTGATTTTGTTTCTGATGATAAAAGTGAAATTATAGTTGATAAAGATTATTCTGCTAAATATAAAATTAGTAATTCTTTGCCAAATAGAAAGTGATCGCTGCTAAAGTTTTTCCATCTTGAATTTCTCCCTCTTTAGCTAGTCTTACTAATTCTTTAAAAGGTATAAATTTATAAGTTAGAGATTCACCATCATCTAAATGTTGGTGAGTCTTTTTTAGTTCTGTTGCTAAATAGATATAAATTTTTTCATCAGTATAGGCGACAGTCGGATAGATGACACCAAGATATTCAATTTTATTTGCTCTGTATCCACATTCTTCTTCTAATTCTCTAAGGGCAGTATCTTTAGGGTCTTCATCTTTATCACATTTTCCTGCTGGAATTTCTTTTAAAATAGTATCAAAAGGATAGCGATATTGTTCTTCAAGAATGATATTTCCTTCCTCATCCATCGCTAAAACAGCACTAGCTTTACAATGACGAATGACTTCTCTTGTGCTTTCTTTTCCATTAGGAAGAGAAACTTTATCAACAAATAAATCTAAGATATGTCCTCTATAAATTTCTTTAGAAGATATCATTTTTTCTTTTAAATCCATAATAAATACCTCATCTTTTATTTTATCATCTTTATAAAGAGATGATAAACTAGTATTATAACTAGTATTTATTAAGATATATTTGTAAAGGAGAAACTATGACTGAAGAAGAATTACTCGCTGTTTATAATAGACAAGAACAGATTAAGGGAGGCTCTTCTATGCATTTAATCATGCATAAAATGAGTGAGGAAGTAAGGAAATATTTATGTGAATTAAATAATTCCTATCATACTGACGAAGAAAATAGATTGATCATGGAAAAGATAACTGGAAAAAAGTTAGATGATGATTTTCGTATTTTTCCACCTTTTTATTCAGATTGTGGAAAGAATATTCATATCGGTAAGAAAGTATTTATCAATGCTTGTTGTACTTTTCAAGATCAGGGTGGAGTTTATATTGGTGATAATTCACTTATTGGCCATGGAGTTATGTTATTAACTTTAAACCATGGTCAAAAGAAAGAAGAGAGACATGATTTACTTCCAAAACCTATTCATATAGGTGAAAATGTATGGATAGGTTCAGGTTCTATTATTCTTCCTGGTGTATCTATAGGTGACAATACGATCATTGGTGCGGGATCATTAGTTACAAAATCTATCCCTGCAAATGTTATCGCTTTTGGTTCTCCTTGTAAGGTTTATAAAGAATTATAATAAAAGAAATATTTATGATATATAATAAATAAGGAAGGTGATTATTATGAAAACATCTATTAAAGTATTTTTGATTCTTTCAATAGTTTTGGGCGGTATGCTTATCGTTACTTCTATTGTACTTGGTGTTTTATCTCCTATTATTTTTGAAAATTTTTTCCAGGGAGTATCTAATACTACTCAAAACATCTATGCTTTCTCTATAGTTTGGACTATTTATATGATACTTTTATTTATCGCTTCTATTGTTAAAATCGTGGTAGCAAGTATCGCTATCAATAAAGTAAATAAGGCTAAAACAGCAAATGAAATTATGCCTATCGGTATCGTAACTCTTCTTTTAAGTAGTTTTATCGCTGGTTTATTGATGATGCTTTGTAAAGATAGTGATTTAGAATAATGTTAAATTAGTTTTTTAAGTGATATAATTTATGTGAAAGGAGAAAAAATATGAAAACAGCTGCAAAAGTATTTTTAATACTTTCTATGGTTGGAGGAGTAATAGGTTTTCTAACTTGCTTAATTGTTGGTATCATCGGTGTAGCAGCTGGTGGCGCTAGTGGTGATGCTGCTGTTGCGGGCGTTTCTGCGACTGTTACTATTATATGTAGCTTTGTCTGCTTAGTTCCTTTGATTGTCGGCATTATCGCTTATCGTAAACTTGAAAATTCTACTTACCATAGTCAATTAGTCGGCATCGGTATTGTGACACTCTTGTTCTGCAGTTTAGTTGCAGGTATCTTGATGCTCGTCATGCACGATGAAGATTTAATTTAGTTTGAGGCGGCTATCATTCGTTTGTAAAGATAGCCGTTTTTTTGTGGTTTAAAAATAATTTTCTTATTTTTTGAAAGTCCTAATTTTGATAAAATAAATAAGAACGAGGTAGTTTATGAAAATTGCAATAATCGGGTTAGGACATGTTGGTTCAACTTCTGCATATACTGTGCTTTTAAGAGGGATAGCTGATGTTATTTCCTTATTTGATGTTGATGAAAAGAAGGTTCAAGGCTGTTTATATGATTTAGAACATGCTTCTATCGTTTTAGGTAGAAAGACAGTTGTTAATGCTGGAAAGTATCCAGAATTGAAAGACTATGATTTTATTATTGTCACAGCAGGAATAAAGCCTAATAATACATCTTCAAGAAGCGCAGGTATGTATACTGCTTATAATATCGTTTCATCTATTGCTACTGAGGTTAAAAATAGTGGATTTAAGGGCTATGCTATTATTCTTTCAAACCCTTTAGATGTCATGACTTATACTTTTTATAAGTTCTCAGGTTTAGATAGAAATCATGTGATCGGTACAGGTACTTTATTAGATAATGCTAGATATATTTCTATCCTTTCTAAAAAGTTAGATGTCTCACCAAATAATATTGAAGGTTATGTTATTGGTGAACATGGTGAATTAGCTACAATCTTATTTTCATCTACAAAGATTGGAAATATATTTTTAGGGGATTATTTAAAAGAAAACAATATTGATGTTCTTTCTTTTGAAAAAGAAGTTACTAATGAAGTAATATCGATAGGTTTTACAATAGTTCAGCTTCAAGGATATACGCATTATGGCGTTGCTTCTTCAGCCTGTGATATAGTTGAAAAAATAATAGAAGATAAGTTTATTTCTTTACCTGTTTCTATCATAGTAGATGATATTGCTATTTCTAAAGTTGTTTCACTAAACAATAGTTTTATTACTGAAGATAAAATTGCTTTATCTTTAAAAGAGAAAGAAATTTTTGGTGAAGCAGAGAAAAAGATAAGAGAACAGATTTTATCATTAGGAGGTTTACATGGATAATTTACATTATGATATTCTTTCGATTCAAGAAAGGATGAATAAAAGGAAAGCTCAAGGTGTGCATGTTATTAACGGTTGTGCTGGTATGCTTTTTGATGATGAAAAGAAATTGAAAACTTTTTTTGATATTGATGAGATAATTCGTTCTTCTTTTGATAAATATTTAGCTTACTCTCCTGTATTAGGAACTGATGAATATAAAAATGGTGTTCTCTCTTGGCTTTTTGATGAAGATGATGAAAAATTAAAGGAAAAATATAATATCAATGTTGTCGCTTCTTTAGGTGGAACCGGTGCTTGTAAGATGCTTTTTTCTTTCATTCATTCTACTCATCTCATCTTTTTACCTGATATTCGTTGGCCTAATTATGATACCATTGTTGAAGATTCTTTAGCTAAGATGAGCATTTACTCTTATTTAGATAAAGAGCATAAACTTGATATTGAAGGTATTAAAAAAGCTTTACCAAAAGATGGAAAAGTTCTTTTTGTTTTAAATGATCCTTGTGAAAATCCTTTAGGTTATTCATTAAGTAGAGAAGAGTATTATTCGTTATTTGCTTTATTAAATGAAAAGCAAGGTCGAGTTTCTTTACTTATTGATATTGCTTATTATGATTACTCACCGATGGAAAACTATTTAAAAGAATTACTTTTAAACTCAAAGATCAATTTTGATATTTATTTAGCTTTCTCTTGTTCTAAATCTTTATCTCTTTATGGATTAAGATTAGGTGCTTTAATTGCAATTTATAGTAAAGAAAAGGATGCTTCCTTATTTCTTACTAGTTGTCGCACATATGCTAGAGGATCATATTCTTGCGTAAATAGTGGAGCGATGGGTCCGATAAGTGAATTTTATTCTGATAAAGATAAAGTTAAAAAAGTGAAGAAAGAATTAGTTGATGAAAATAATAGACTTTTTATTATCGGAAAGAGTATGGAAAAATTTTTAAGTGAAAAGGGTATAGTCTCTTATCCATATAAAGGAGGCTTTTATCTTACTTTTTTGGCAGAAGATTCTCATAAGTTTTGTGATGAATTAGAAAAGAAGGATATATATTTTGCACCTATTGATTCTCGAAGAATTAGAATAGCTATTTCAGCTATCAGTTTAAATGATATTGAGGAGATGAAAAAGAGAATATGAGTAAGTTTTTAATTTCTTTAACTGATATTGATTTACCGCTTAGTTCTCAGAAAATTGCTAACAGTGATAAGTTTCTTAAGTTTTTAAAATCTTACTTTCAGGAAAATGAAAAAGATAGTCAACCTAATAGTGAATTTTTCCATTTTTATAAAGCTGATAGATTAGTTGATTTTATTAAGAGGATTGTTAATAAAGATCCTCAAACTTTAGAATCTATCTCTAATTTATCCGAGCAAAAGAAAGATGATATGATCAATTTTATTGATTCTATTTATGATTATTGGCGTTCTTTAGAAAGATATGTATTTTTAGATGCTGATAAAAATAATATTAAAAATAAAGATTTTCTTCATCTTTTCCAAGAGTTTGCTTCTTCTATCGTCTCTTTCTATCGTGAAATTTACGAGACAATTATAAATCAGGAACAGACAGTTTATCGTATTTTACCTTCTGGAGGTAATGCAGGTATCTTTTTGTCTAAGTCTCATCTTTCTTTGCCTTCTTCCCTTTCTTTTTTAAATGAAGTGAAAGCGATGAAATGTGTTGTTACTCATCCTCCTTTTATTATCAGAACTAAAGAGAATAAAAGAAGAGGAACGTTCTTTTATCAGGATAGAAAAGTTCATCCCGATAATTTTGATTATAAAAATGCTTATGCTGTAATAATCAATATTTACGATACAAGAGGTGTTATTTATTTTACTAAAGAATATTTAGGTTTCTTAGTTTCTTTAGGTAATTTATTCCAGCTTGAAACATTAACTGATAATGTAGAACATATCGATTTTGCTGTTTTATTTGGTACTCAAGGGATAGAAAGCGATTGCTATTATTATAAAGAAGATGGAATTTATGTCGGCGTCTTGCCTAAAGAGAGCCATATCGATTATTTCGGCTATGCTAAAAAGATGGTTTTGACCTTGTTTAACTTAGTAATGATAGATAGAAAGCTTTTACCTATCCATGGTGCTGGCATTAAAATTCGTCGGGAAAATAAACATAAGAATTTCTTTATCTTAGGTGATTCAGGCGCTGGTAAGAGCGAGACTATCGAAGCTATTAGAATGCTTTATAATCAAGATTATCAGATCGATACGATATTTGACGATATGGGAACTTTCCATTTGATCGATGGTAAAGTATATGCTACTGGAACGGAAATCGGTGCTTTTGTTAGATTGGATGACTTAGATCAAGGTTATTCTCTTCGTTCAGCAGATAGAGCAGTATTTTTAAATATTGAACAGGAAAATTCTCGTGTCGTTATTCCGATTGAAGATTTTGAGATGACTTATACTCATCATCCAGTCGACGTTTTCCTCTTAGCAGATAATTATACGCCTAGTGAAGATGGTATTGAGTTTTATGATGATCTTAATATAGCGATGACTGATTTTATCTTAGGTAGAAGAGTCGCTTTAAATACGACTAGTGAATCTGGTTTAGTATCTACTTTCTTTGCTAATCCTTTTGGTCCATTGCAGAGAAAAGATGAGGTTAAAAAATATCTACCTGATTATTTTAAAGCTTTAAATGATAACAAAGTACCTATTGGAAAACTTTATACACGTTTATCTTTAGATAGAAAAGAAGGACCATATTCTGGTGCTAAAGCCTTAATTGATCTATTTGAGAAGATTTAATAAAAAATATTAGTTCTTAAATATTTCGGTAAATAATTTTTTATGCGGTTTCCTTTTTTTGACGCATAAGTTATAGGTATATTTTTATAGGTTAATATCAGTAATCCTTCATAAGTAGAAGAAGAGTTGATTTCTTCTCCTCTATATATTTTTTGACATTCTTCAAAAGATAAATCATACTTCTCAGTTTTTTGATCGACTTTACAATATGGATGATCAAATTCACATTTTGGATATTTTTCCTTTGAGTATTTAGCGATACCAGGTCTAATAAAACTTTGCTTTGTTAATGATTTATATAAGTAAGGTATTGAGTAAGTGTTGGAATTAAAGTTAAATTCAGTTATATCCATCCTACTTTCTTTTGTCGTTTCTCCTTTTTTCCTTAAAAGAGCAAAATAAATGCCTTCTCCAGGGAAAATGCCAGGGATAAGATGATAACCATACTTTCCTTTTATAACAGTTTTATCTACCTCTAACTTTATTTCTTCAATATCTGCTGTTTTTAATATTTCTTCAACTTGTTTTTCATCCTCATCAATTGAAAAAGAACAAGTTGAATAAAGAATGTATCCTCCCTTTTTTACCATTGTCACTGCTTTTTTTAATAAGTCCTTTTGAATAGGTAAGAGCTTCTGTATCTTTTTTTCTGTTAAATCATCTAACATCTTTTCTTCTTTTCTAAACATTCCTGAACCCGAACATGGAGCATCTAAAATAATAAAATCAAAAGTTTCGAAATAATTTAATTTTAATGGGTCGATCGAATTGATAAATATATTATTTAGTCCTGATCTATCAACATTTTTAATCATTTCTAATACTCGTGAATAAGAGATGTCATAACTAGTTATTAGAGCGTCTTCTTTTAGGAAACTGAGTGAAATACTTTTTCCACCAGGAGCAGCACACATATCTAAAACTAAAGGATAGGAAGGAAGATAATCCTTTATTACTTTTATAATATAGCTAGAAGAATAATCAAGAGGGTAGATGACACCTAAGTTATAAAGTAAAGAATGGCTTATTTTTATTTCATTTTTATAACTATAATTTTGTTCATCTATTTGTTTTAATCCTAAATTATTTATTTCATCTAAAGAGAAAGTATATTTTTTTTGTTTAATAAAGGTCTTTTTGCTTTCGCTATTGAAACTACTTTTAAATTTTTCCAATTGTTCAGCATCAAGATATTTTTCAACCATATCTATCAACATCTCTCTTTTTTCATCTTTTTTCATATATACCCTCTTTCACTTCTGTTATATAATATAACAAAAAACGGAGGTTCATCCATGAAAGAGGTAAAATCTAAGACTACTAAAAAAGCAGCCGTGAAGACAACAAAGAAGGTAAGTACCACTAATGTGGATACAGGTGAAGATCTTTATGTAGTTATTGGTAGAGAAAAGCATCAATTTTCTTCTCAAACTTCAGCGATTTATGATGTTAAAGAGTATTATTTTAAAGGTACTCTTACAAAAGATGCGAAGGTTAAGTTTACCCATGCTGATGGTCGTGAAGTTCCTGTTCATCAATCTGCTAATTGCGGTTATACATTAGTTGGAAAAGCTCAAAACTATTTTAAAGCTAATAAAGCTCTCTGTGCGAGCGGAGAAGCTAGTGATGATCAAGAGTATGTCTATATTAATGAACATTCATCCTTAACATATATCGGTGAGACTGGGGAACATACTCTTTATGTTCGTGTTTATGATAATCTTTCGGGAGATGAAAACGATCGCTGGGTTGTCATCTATCTTGATTAGTTGAAATCGCCTATTAAATAGGCGATTTTTTTTGATATAATCTTATTAGAGGTGATTATTTATGACAATGGTTGATATTATCGAAAAAAAGAAGAATGGTGAAGAATTGAATGTCGATGAGATTAATTATTGGATAACGAATTATTGTGCTGATAAGATTCCCGATTACCAAGTCTCATCACTACTTATGGCTATCTGTATTAGAGGAATGAATGCGATGGAGACTTTCTATCTCACTCAAGCTATGCTCAATTCTGGTAAAACTCTCAATCTTTCTTCAATTCCTGGTATTAAATGTGATAAGCATTCTACAGGTGGTGTCGGTGATAAAACTAGTCTTGTTCTCTGTCCTTTAGTTGCTTCTTTAGGTATTAAGATCGCTAAGATGTCAGGACGTGGGTTAGGATTTACTGGTGGCACTTTAGATAAATTAGAATCGATTCCTGGTGTTAATGTAGAGATGCCAGTCGATCAATTTTTAGATATTGTTAACACTTGCGGAATGGCTATTGTTGGTCAATCTGAAGAATTAGTTCCAGCTGATAAGAAGCTTTATGCTCTAAGAGATGTTACTGGAACTGTTGAATCGATTCCGCTTATCGCTTCTTCCATTATGTCTAAAAAGCTAGCCTCTGGTTCAGATTGTATCTTATTAGATGTTAAATATGGAAAAGGCGCTTTTATGAAAACTAAAGAAGAAGCTGAAAAATTAGCGCAAGAGATGGTAAAGATCGGTACCTATTTCCATAAAGATACTCGCGCTGAGATTACAAGCATGGATCAACCTTTAGGTTATGCTATCGGTAATATTCTTGAAGTTAAGGAAGCTATCGATACATTAAAAGGTAGAGGACCTAAAGACTTTGTCGACCTTTGCTTAACTTCAGCAACTACCATGCTTTTCCAAGCTAAGTTGTTTAATGATAAGAGAAAGACAAGGGAAGCTTTAGAGAGAAATATTGCTAATGGACGTGCTTTTGAAGTCTTTAAATCATTTATTAGAGCTGAAGGAGGAGATGTTTCTTATTTAGATAATCCTAGTAAATTCCCTACAGCTATGTATTCTTATCCTATTCGTTCGATGAAGAATGGTTATATTTCTGAAATCGATACTTTAAATCTCGGCCTTATTTCTATGCATTTAGGAGCGGGAAGAGAAAAGAAGAATGATGTCATTGATATGGCGGCGGGAATCGTTTTGAATAAGAAACTAGGTGATAAAGTTAATAAAGGTGATCTTCTTTTGACTCTTTATACTGAGAGAAGTAATATGCAAGCATATGAAACTTCTGCTTTGAATTGTTTTTCTTTCTCTCAAGATGTTGTTCCAGTTGCTCCTACCGTAGAAGAACTTATTACTTATGATCAAGATAAGGATGAATTTTCAATAACAAAGAATTAATATGGCTATTGTTTTATCTATTCAAAACGTTACTAAAGAATATGATGGAGAGAGGCTATTTGAGCCTCTTTCTTTAAGTGTAAAAGAAAAAGAAAGAATGGCTATTATTGGTCCTAATGGGACTGGTAAATCTACTCTTTTAAAGATGATACTTAGAGAGATTGAACCTGATTCTGGTTCAATTGTTCTTTCTAAAAATATTTCTATCGGTTATCTTTCTCAGGATGTAATTGAAAATCCTGAACATACTTTATATGAAGAGGCTTTAACAGTTTTTAAAGATATTTTAAGTGAGGAAAAGAAATTAGAAGAATTAGCAATTAAGATAGCCGATAATCCATTTGATGAAGAAAGTTTAAAATCTTACTCGGCTAAAGAAAGTTCTTTTCAAGCTCATGGAGGTTATGAATATAAGTATAAGATTGCCCTTATACTTAATATGTTCAACTTTAAAAAAGAGGATTATGAAAGAAAGATCAGCTCCTTTTCAGGAGGAGAAAAATCCCGTTTAGCTTTTGCTAAACTTCTCCTATTAAATCCGGATATTTTGATATTAGATGAACCTACTAATCATCTTGATATTATCTCTATCGAGTGGTTAGAAGATTATCTATCAGCATATCAAGGAACTATTATTTTTGTTTCGCATGATATGGCATTTGTTAAAAGACTTGCTAAAAGCATTTTAGAGATTGAAAATAAAGTTTTTACATATTATAACTGTACATACGACAATTATTGTAAAGAGAAGAGAGATCGATATTTAAATCAGTTAGCTGAATATAAAAAGCAGGAAGAGCAAAGAAAAAAGCTAGAAAGGTTTATCGCTTTTTATATGCCTAAACCGCGTTTTGCTTCTCGTGCTAAAGATCGTGTTAAAAAGTTAGAGAGATTAAATAATAATGCTATCGATGATCCTTCTAAAAAGAAGGAGATTCATTTAAATATGTCGTTAAAAGGTGATACTCGAACTGGGAAAAGAATCATGGATGTAACTGATTTAGCTATCGGTTATGATCATCCTTTAATCACTGATATTAATTTTTCTCTTTTTGGACAAGATCATTTAGCGATAATGGGTTCTAATGGAATCGGTAAGTCTACTTTAGGAAGGACATTATTAGGTGAATTAAAGCCGTTGAAAGGTAATATTCGCCGTTACTTTACTTTAAGGACAGGGTTATTAAAGCAGGATATCCGCTCTTATGATAGTGAAGAGACGCTCTTTGCTCATTTCCGTAATCTTTATCCTAGGAAAGCTAATGAAGAGATTTATTCAGGCTTATCGAGGTATGGCTTTACTTATGAGGAAGTAAATGAGAAAAAACTTTCTTCGCTCTCTGGTGGAGAATTGATGAGAACAGAACTTTATCAGCTTTCTTTAGAAGAGTATGATTTATTGCTTTTAGATGAACCTACTAATCACTTAGATGTTTTATCTATTTCTGAACTTATAGATGCTTTAAATTCTTTTATGGGAACATTGATTATCATTTCTCATGATCGTGATTTTGTTGATAAAGTTGCTGATAAAATCCTCTATTTAGATTATGGTAAGGCTTATTATTATGAAGGTTCTTATACTGAATTTAAGGAAGAGAAGTTATCGACTATTTTAGAAGAGAAAAAAGTTGCTCTTGAACAGTTAAAGAAAACAGAAAAGAAAGTTGAAAAGAAGGATACTCGTGTTCGCTTTACTCGTTTATCTCCTGAAAAAGTAATGATGAAGATAGATCGATTAGAAGAGAGAAAAAAGAGATTAGAAGATTCTTGTCTGCTTGAAGAGAATTACACTGATAATGAAAAAATGAAGAAGATTTCTTTAGATATAGAAGAAGTAAATAAAGAGTTACAGCCGCTTTATGAAGAACTAGAAAAAGCTTTGAATTAAAGCGTTTTCACATATTTTGCAAGAATGTTTTTTACTTTTATATTTTCGTGTTTTTTGAGGTTTAATAATTTATATATATAAAATTATATATATAAAAAATATTGTTAAATCTTTAAAAGAAATTATAATTATTACTTGGTTTTTTAAGGAGAGTTTTTATATGAATGATAAGATTAGAAATGTTGCTATCATCGCTCACGTTGATCATGGAAAAACCACATTGGTTGATGCTTTATTAAAATGTTCTGGTACTTTTAGAGATAATCAAGTTGTTCAGACTTGTGTTATGGATTCTAATCCTTTGGAGCATGAGAGAGGTATTACTATCTTAGCGAAAACAACAGGAGTAAATTATAATGGTTATAAAATTAATATCGTCGATACTCCTGGACATGCTGATTTTTCAGGTGAAGTTGAAAGAATTATGAATATGGTTGATGGTGTCTGTCTTTTAGTTGACGCTTTTGATGGACCGATGCCACAGACTCGTTTTGTTTTAAAACAAGCGATCTCTTATCATTTAAAAACGGTTGTAGTTATCAATAAAGTAGATAGACCAGGAGCTGATCCTGAGAGAGTTTTAAATGAGATTTTAGAATTATTTATTGATTTGGGCGCTGATGATGAGCAGCTTGAATTCCCTGTTGTCTATACTTCTGCTTTAAATATGACTTCCTCTCTTTCTAAAGATGTTGATTCTCAAAAACCTGGTATGGATGTTTTATTTAATGCTATTATTGATACTATCCCTGCTCCTTTTGCTGATGAAAGTAAGTCTACTCAGTTCCAGCCTTCTTTACTTGATTATAACCGTTATGTTGGTAGAATCGGTATAGGTAGAGTCGATAGAGGTTCTCTCCGCTTAGGACAAGAATATACCTGCGTGAGATTAGATAATACGACAGTTAAATTTAAAATTGCGAAGTTATTTACTTTCCATGGTTTAGATAGAATTGAAGCTGATGTTGTTCATGCTGGTGATATTTGTGGTTTTGCTGGTTTATCTGATGTTATGGTCGGTGAAACTATTTGTGATAATTCTAATATTGATCCCTTACCTCCTTTAAGAATAGATGAGCCGACAATGAAGATGACTTTTGCTGCTAATACTTCTCCTTTTGCGGGTAAAGAAGGTAAGCTTTTAACTGCTCAAAAGATTTCTGATCGTTTATATGAAGAAAGTCAAAAGGACGTATCTTTACGTTTTGAAAAACAAGCTACTGATGAATCGTTTGTAGTTACTGGAAGAGGTGAACTTCACCTATCTGTTCTTATTGAAACGATGAGAAGAGAAGGCTTTGAAATGCAAGTTTCTAAACCTACTGTCATCATTAAAAATATTGATGGCGTCGAATATGAGCCTTTTGAAGATTTACAGATTGATGTACCTGATGAATTTGCAGGTAATGTTATGCAGTTAGTTGGTTCTCGTTCGGCTGAGACTATCAATATGACTAGTGAAAATGGTCAAACAAGGCTTGTTTATATTATTCCTTCAAGAGGCCTTATCTCATTTATGAACGCCTTTATGACTTTAACTAAAGGATACGGCATTATTAATCACTCTTTTAGAGAGTTTAGACCGCGTATTAATAAATCTATCGGTCAAAGATCAAATGGTGTTTTAGTTGCTACTGATAGCGGTGTTTCTACTGCCTATGCTCTTAAATATACTGAGGAGAGAGGTGTGATGTTTATTGGTCCTGGTGTAAATATTTATGAGGGTATGATCGTCGGTGAAAATAAGTATGATCGCGATATTGCTGTTAATGTAACTAAAACAAAGTCTTTAGGTAATCAGAGAAGTGCTAATAAAGATACAACAGTTGTTTTGAAATCGCCTCGTAGAATGTCTTTAGAAGATTGTTTAGATTACATTAATAATGATGAATTAGTTGAAATAACTCCTAAATCTATCCGTATGCGTAAAAAGATTTTAAATACGGAAGAAAGAAAGAAATACGAAGCCCATCATCCTGAAGAATATATCTGATATACTTTTTTCTCTTTTTAAAGTAAAATAATTATATGACAAAAGAGATTTTAGGCATCGATTTAGGTACCAAGAACACATTGATTTATTCTTTTAGAAAAAAGAGTATCATCTTTGATGAAAGTACTTTATTAGCTATTTCTAGTGATAGTAAGAAGATAGATTCTATCGGTTTTTTAACTGAAAAGATGGTAGATAAAAACCCTTATAGTTTAAAAATATATTCTCCTATCACTAATGGTATTATCAATGATGTTGAATTAGTTTATCATTTCCTTAAAGAAGCTCTTTATAAAGTGGATATTCATCACATCAGTTCTATCGTTTTCTCTTCCCCATCTTCTCTTTCTACAGTAAATAGAAATTCGTTTATCCAAGTAGCTAAAAGATTAGGTGCAAAAAATATCTATATTGAAAGTGAAGCAAAGATTACTGCTTTAGGTCTAGGTGAGGAAACTTATACACCCTCAGCTACTTTAATAGTTAATTGTGGTGCTGGATATAGTGATATTGCTTTATTATCATTAGGCGATATTGTTTCTTCTAGCACTTCAACTTTTTCAGGTAATCTTATCAATGAAGAGATACGTCGTTATCTTCTTATTCATCAACATTTACAAGTGGGTGAACAAAGTATTGAGTATATAAAGAAAAGATTAGGTTCTTTAAGTGAAAATAGTGATAATCGTTTGGTTGATGTTCGCGGTTTAGATACTATTACTCATTTACCTACTTCAAAGATCATCTCTAGCAGTGAGATAAGGAATCTTATTAAACCATTGATTGAAGATTTAGTATTAAAAGTAACGGATGTTTTAACTCAGGCTAAACCCGATTTAATTTCTGATATTGTTTCTTCAGGTTTATATCTCTGCGGTGGAACAGCTAATCTCTTTGGTCTAAAAGAAAGTTTAGAATCATTACTATCTATTCCAGTAAAAAGAATAAAGGATACTTCAACTATCATCTCTTATGGATTTGAAAATTATATAAGTAGATTAAAGTAAGGAGGTTAAATTATGTTGACTATTGTCGATTTAAAGAAAGCTAAGATGCAAGCTTTAAAAGATAAGGATGAAAATCGCGGTAATGTTTTAGGTATTATTATCAATGCTTATCAGCTTCAAACTATCGAAAAGCGTTCTAAAAATGAAGAGATGACAGAAGCTGATGTTACAAGAATATTAACTAAGATTTTAAAAGAACTTAGCGATGAAAAAGAAATGTATTTAAAAGGTAATAATCAAACTGAAGTTGCAAATTGTGATGCCCAGATTGAAGTTATTAAATCATATCTTCCTAAAATGATGAGTGCTGATGAAATTAGAGAAGTAATTTCTAAACTTGATGATAAATCTCTAAAAAATATAATGGTCACTTTTAAGAAGGAATATGCTGGTAAAGCTGATATGTCTTTAGTATCTAGTATCGCTAAAGAATTTAATCATTGATTTATAATCTTCTTTTTACTAAAATATATATCGCTTGACTTGGGGGAGTAGTTAAGTGGTATAACAGCGGTCTCCAAAACCGTTATCGAGAGTTCGATTCTTTCCTCCCCCGCCATTTGATAACTTCATTTTAAAAGATTAAATGGTGTCAAAATCAGCAATATTTGCCCGAGAAATCGGGCATTTTTTATTCCTACTAAAAAAACAAAACCCTACTATATAAATGTCCCACCTTTTTATTTCAATTAACTTTGTTTTTTTTATTAACAATATTAGGATTTTGTGATCTTTTTATCTTAAAAAAGTAGATAAAATGCCGTTTTTCATAACAAATATATTTTAGAAGCTGGTGTTTTATAGTGAGATACGAAGAAAGCGACAAAGTTGAACTTAAGCGTGAGATAGTGAAAGATTTAGACAAAGAAATCATCGCTTTTTTGAATGCTCATGGTGGAACTATTTATATTGGTGTTGATGATTATGGAAATGTGGTAGGCATTCCTCATGATTCAAAAGATATATATGATCAAAAGATATCATCAATAGTAACAGAAGGAATCAAACCTAGTGCAAAACAATTAGTTTCATTTAGATATGATAATGACAATGTTTTAGTTATTCATATTAATGAAGGTATCAAAAAGCCGTACTATGTTGCATCTACTATACCTAGACCAAGTGGAACATATATAAGAGTAGGTAGAAGTAAACAGCAACTGACTGATGAAGAGATTCTTTTTATGCTTATGGACAGCATGAAGATATCTTTTGAAAAAGAAATAGCTGAAAATCAAAACCTTCATTTTACGTATGCTATTGAACTTGCGAAAGCTAAAAATATTGAATTTAGTGAAAGAGAATTGTTATCTTTAGGTTTGAAAAACAAAGAAGGCAACTTTACAAATTTAGGTTTAGTAATCAGTGATGAAAATCCACTTGAAATTAAATTTGCTTCATACGATAAAGACTTGAACTTTAAAGCAAAGAAAGTTTTTAATGGATCTATTTTGAAAATTGCTGATCAAACTCTTGAATATGCTAATTTGCTTAATACAACTTCAGCGATTATCGTTCCATATCAAGCTCAAAGAATAGAGACAAAATCATATCCAGGCGTAAGTTTAAGAGAAGCAATATTGAATGCTATCTGTCATGCTAATTATTTGAAACCATCTAATATCAAAATTGAGTTTTATGATGATAGAGTAGAAATTACTAGTCCAGGTGGAATTTTGGACGGAACATTGGAACAAATACTTCGTGGATATCAAACTTTTAGAAACCCAGGATTAGTACGAGTTCTAGATAAGTTTAACTATATTGAAAATTTTGGTAAAGGCATAAAACGAATTCAAGAGGCTTATGAAAGTAGTGATTTAAAGCCTTCATTTGATGTAAATAATACTTATTTTAGAATCATTTTACCTGACTTAAATTTCCACCATAAATCCACCAATGATTCCACTATTTATTCCACCATTCGACTATCTAAGACACAATCAGCGATTTTATCTTTAATCAAAGAAAAGAACGATATAACAATAGCTGAATTAGCTAATAAACTTAATAAAGAGATTTCTACTATAAAAAAATCAATTAAAAATTTGAAAGATTCGGGAGTGCTCATAAGAGTTGGAACTAATAGAATAGGTCATTGGGAAGTCTTAGCATTAAAATGAAAGACTAAAATTTAATAATCAAACTTATACATGTCTGCTAAAAAAATCTAGCAAGGTAATATACATAAGTGTATGGTTAAGTGATGCTAAGCTTAAAATTAGTAAATATAACTGCGTTGCTTAGCTATTGCTTAATGGTTCATCTATTTGCCAAGAACTTCTTGAAAATCTAATTTCATTCATGTTGATTTTAAATATAGTTATTATTTGTGGGCATTATCGTAAAGTTTTTGGATATTTTTGGGGATGTATGTTTTTTTATCATTTTCTATCAGAGAAGTAGTACCTAATTCTTTAGCTTTGGTATAGTAATAAATTTTATAACGAACTAAGGATAAAGCTTTATCTAATTTATTTATTTCATTTAATATTTTTTTCTCCTGATTGATAAAAAAATCTAATCTTAATGGGATAGTTTTATCTCCTTCTTTAGTCCATTCGATAAATTGTTTTATTTCTTTAAGTTGTAAACCACTCTTTTTTAAGCATTCAATAATAAATATAACTTCAATATCTGCATCGGTAAATTTACGGATACCACTAACTCTTTTTATATCAGGTAATAATCCTTCTTTATCATAATAACGGATCTGTGAGATAGTAAGATTAAATTTTCAGCTACTTGACTTATTGTATATTCCATAATTCACCTCTTTTAGTCATAATAAAGCAAAAGAAAAATTTATTCAAGAAAATCTTGACCTAAAGTTAGGTTTAGGTTTTATAATCAAAAACTAAGGAGGGATTATGGATAAAGTTAAGGTTATTTGTCATATGTATGTGACTATCGATGGTAAGATTCAAACAGAACTTCAAGGCTATCCTGATAGCTTAGAAGCTGGCATCATTTATGATAATTTTACTTTTGATAGTGTAAAAGCATGGGGATGTGGAAGAGATACTTTTGAATATCTCTCAGATAAGAATATAAAATTAGATTCTTATCTTCCCAAAGAAGGTGAATTAGTAGATCACGTAGTAAGGGATGATATTTACTGTTTTGCTTTTGATAGAAGGGGTAAACTCTTCTTTAAGAATGAGTATAACGATTATGCAGAGAGAAAGAGTCGTTTTGTCTCTGTCTTAACTGAAAGTGTTGATAGGAGATTTATTTCTTATTTAGATAGTAAAAATATCTCTTATATTTTCTGTGGAAAAGATGATTTTGATTTAAAGCTTTTCTTAGAAAAATTATCTTCTTTAGGCATAAGTACATTTATGCTTTGCGGTGGACCTAAAATTAATTCAGTATTCATGAAAGAAGATTTGATTGATGAGATCAGTTTAATTATTTGTCCTGGTGTTCAGGGTGGAAGAAAAGAATTAACATTTGTTGGTAATGAAGATATTAATGGTTTCCCTAAATATTATCATATTGATAAAGTAAAAATTTTAGAAGGTGATACTGTTCAACTTATTTATACAAAAGAAAGGAGATAAAGATGCAGTACGATTTTACTTATTACAATCCGACAAGAATTCATTTTGGAAAAGATAGTTTAAATTATCTTTCTAGCGAATTAAAAAATTATGGTTCTAATGTTTTATTAGTTTATGGTGGAGGATCAATAAAAAAGATCGGTCTTTACGACAAGGTCATCGCTATTTTAAAAGAATGCAACAAAAATATTTTTGAATGTCCTAATATTACTCCTAATCCTAAGCTTAAAGATATGATGAGAGGAGTAAAGATGATAGAGACTCATCATATCGATCTTATTTTAGCAGTTGGAGGTGGTTCAGTTATTGACTGCGCTAAAGGAATGAGCGTCTCTATTGGACTTGAAGATCCATTTAAAGAACTTTGGTTAAAACAAAAAGATGTTACTACAAATAATATTCCCGTCGGTTCTATTTTAACCATGGTTGGAACTGGTAGTGAATTTAATGGTGGTAGTGTTATTACTGATGAAGATAGAAAGATTAAAATGGGTAGAGTTTTCCCTCCTCATGTTTATCCTAAGTTTTCCATTTTAAATCCTGAATATACTTATTCAGTCAGTGAATATCAGATGTGTTCAGGAGCCTTTGATGTATTGTCCCACCTTATGGAACAGTATTTCTCTGGGGAAGATGATAATGTTTCTGATTATCTTATCGAAGCATTAATGAAGAGCCTTATCACTTCTTTAAAAGTAGCGATTGTAGACAGAGAAAATTATGAAGCTAGAAGTAATATTATGTGGGTTGCTTCTTTAGCTTTAAATACTTTAGTAGGAAAAGGAAAAACTCAAGACTGGGAAGTTCATAATATCGAGCATCAGTTAGGAGCATATACAGATTGTGCACATGGTATGGGCTTAGCTGCTATTTCTGTCCCTTATTATAAACATATTTACAAATATGGTTTAAAGAAATTTGTTCGCTTTGCTGAGAATATATTTAATGTTGATCCTCAAGGTAAAACTGATGATGAAATTGCTTTAGAAGGTATTGAAGCTTTAAGAAAGTTTATAGAGGATTCTCATATGGTTTTGCACATTAGAGAATTAGGGGCAACAGAAGAGATGTTAAAAGATATTGCATATTCTACAGTTGAAGGTGGTGGATATAAGAAAGTTACTCACGAAGAAATTTATGGGATTTTGAAAGAGGCATATTAATGAATAAAACTTTAGTTGTTTATTTTTCTGCTAGCGGAGAGACAAAAGCTGTCGCTCTTGCTTTAGCTGAGGGTTTACAAGCAGATATTGAAGAAATTACTCCAGTTCCTTTATATTCATCAGCTGATTTAAATTGGCGTGATAGAAATTCTCGTTCAACTTTAGAAATGCAAGATGAGTCTAGTAGACCTAAGATTCAAAAAACAAAATATGATGTTAAGAATTATGAAACTATTTTAATTGGTTTTCCTATTTGGTGGGGTGTTGAACCTCGCGTAGTTGATACTTATATTGATGAGAATGATTTAAGAGGAAAAAAGATTATCGTTTTTGCTACAAGTGGTGGAAGTCCTTTATCATTATCACATCTTAAAAAGACATATCCTCAATTAAATTTTATTTCTTCTCATCTCTGTAATTTTGGAGTAGATTTAGATAGCTTTAAAAAGGAGATATAAAGTGATAAAAGAAATAAAAATTACACAGGAGTGGGATAAAATTTTTTCGCTCAGTGATAAAGTAGAGCATAGAAAGATTACTTTTCATAATAGATATGGCATCACTTTAGTAGCTGACTTATATAAGCCTAAAGGTAGTAATAATAAGCTTCCTGCTCTTGCTGTAGCTGGACCTTTTGGGGCAGTTAAAGAACAAGCCTCTGGATATTATGCCATGACATTAGCAGAAAGAGGATTTTTAACTATTGCTTTTGATCCATCTTACACAGGTGAAAGTGGTGGCTATCCTCGTTATATGGCTTCTCCTGATATTAATACTGAAGATTTCCAAGCTGCTGTTGACTATCTTTCAATTTCAGATGAGGTAGATAGTGAGAAGATCGGTATTATCGGTATCTGTGGATGGGGAGGACTAGCATTAAATGCGGCTTCTATTGATACACGAATTAAAGTGACAATAACTTCGACGATGTATGATATGGCTAGAGTAAATGCTAAAGGTTATTTTGATTTAGAAGACTCAGAAGCTGCTCGTTACAATAAAAAAGTTAATTTAAATAAACAAAGAAGTATTGATTATAAAGCTGGAACATATATGTTAGCAGGTGGAGTTGTTGATCCTCTTCCTAAAGATGCTCCTTATTTTGTAGCTGATTATTATGATTATTATAAGACTAAGCGCGGTTATCATCCCCGTTCTTTAAATTCGAATGGTGGTTGGGCAACTATCGGATGTATGTCATTTATGAATCAACCTATTCTTAGCTATTCTAATGAAATAAGGAGTGCTGTTTTGATGATACATGGAGATAAAGCTCACTCTTGCTATTTTAGTAAAGATGCATATGCTAATATGTTAAAAGATAATCCTTATAAAGATAATAAAGAACTTCTTCTTATTCATGGAGCGGTCCATACTGATCTTTATGATGGAGGGAAAAATAATTATATTCCCTTTGATAAAATCGAATCATTTTTAAAGCAACACCTTAAGTGATGATTTATTGTTATAGAGGCAGTAGTCTCTATAACAATTTTATTTTAATAAAATAAGATGAAATTAAATATAAATGAGTTTATAAATCAAAATCTCCTCGATTAATCTAAGTGAAATAAGTTGTAATTATGTAAGATCTATATTATATATATTTTTTTAAATAAAGAATAATTAGAACAAATAAAAAACTCCTTTTACTAAAGGAGAATTGAAGAAAATAATATATAAGTGGTGCCAACTACCGGAATCGAACCAGTGACCTACTGATTACAAATCAGTTGCTCTACCTGCTGAGCTAAGTTGGCATAGCAACGATAATTATACTTGAGCTATACTTAGTTTTCAATGTTTTTTTTAGAAATTTTTATTTGTTATAATAATTAAGAAAAGAGGGAGATGATATGAAAAAAAATTTTGTTGCTCCTTTACTGCTATCTTCTCTGATGTTTTCTTTAACTTCTTGCCAAGAAAATAGAGGTATCAGTATTACTAATGGTGATGAATATTCTCTTTATGTAGGGGATACTTTGCAGTTACTTATCTCTTATCAAAATATTGAGGGCTTTGTAGAGTTTTCAAGCGCTGATACTTCAATTGTTGAAGTTACAGATACAGGTTTAGTGACAGCTATGGATGTTGGTTCAACTTATGTAACAGCGAAACTAGAAGATTATACTGATACTATCGCTATTACTGTAGAAGAAAATTTACCTCTTGTCATCGAAGCTGATAAAACTGATATTGATGTTGGTGAAAAGATAACTATCGATATAAATCAGGAAGCTGAATTAAAGATTTTAAGTGGTGAAGATGTTATTTCAATAGAAGATAATGTTGTTACCGGCTTAAAGACAGGATTAGCTTCAATTTATGCACAAAAAGGTGAAATAAAATCGAATATTCTTAATATTACAGTTATTGATTCTTCTTTAGTGATTGAAGGTATAGATTTTTCTGCTGATAAATATTATTTAAATATCGGAGAGGAAACCACTTTAAATGCAGTAGTTTATCCTTCGATTTTGAATGATTTTGTATCATATGAAATTATCTCGGGTGAAGAATATATTGAAATAACTAATAATACTTTAAAAGGAATTAAAGAAAGTGGAGAAGAGGATATTCAAGTAGTCGCTAAAGTTAGGGATTATGTTAGTGATCCAATATCTTTTTCAGTTTATGAACCAGGAGAAACACCAGAAAAGGTCAATCTTTTTTTAGATAAAACATATATTTATTCTAAATATAAAACAAAGATTGAGTTTAAGTCTTATCCAGAGACAGCCGCCAAAAATATCTCTTATGAGGTTATTGAAGGTGAGGAATTAGTTAAGATAGTAAAAGATGAAATCATTCCTCTTAATTCAGGTAAAGTTACTATTCGCGGTTCTATTTCAGGAGTTATGAGTAACGAAGTTACTATTGATATTTTATTTGATAGTGATGATCCTTATATTGATGTTGATAAAGAAGAATTTTATGCAGATTATCATGAAGCTACTTCCTATATTGATGCTATTTATAGATCCCGCCACAATTTAATGTCTGGTGATATTTCACTACAAGATCAAGAGCCTTCAATTTCTACTTATCAACCTAAGGATGGAGATAAATTTATTCGTAACACCGCTTATCGCTATTTAGATAGTGGTAACACATATCTAATTGTCGATGCTTATGGAACACCTGTAGACTTAATTTATAAAGGTGGTGCTTATACATCTTTAGAAGATGTTGCAGCTTATCTTTATGCTTTTGGTGATATACCTGCTAATCAGATTGAAGAAAAGAACGCAAGGCCGCAGAATAGTGAATGGGGAGAATATCTCCGTCTTAACTTTTCATATTTTAGCGGAGATACTGATCGTTATCCTTATGAACCAGAGCTTCCAGATATTTCAGGTATCAATGGTAATACTGATTATTATGAATTAGATATCGGAACAACAGGAACAGATTGTGATCCTTCTTATGAAGCAGTTATATATAATGATGGAAATAAGATCACTAGAGGAGCAGCAAGAATTGTCGCTTCTATCTATCGTTATGGAGAAAAGATTACTGATCCTAATGAAATGCATGTGTTTTATACATATAACCATTATAATGACTTCCAAGAGTATTTAAATTATCGTGGTGGTTGGGGTGAAATGTTTGGTAATATTACAGGTGGAGGTACAATTTCTTCTAAAGAAGATTATAATCCGACTCCCTATGTTGAAACTTCATATTCTGATTTCTTCTAAATATTAAAAAAGAGGCTTAATTGCCTCTTTTATTTTTCTCTTTCCTTTCCCCAGAAGAAGAGAGCTATTGTACCAGGACCAGTATGAGAGCCGATCGTTGTACCGATATCATAAATTTCTACTTTTCCTTTGAGGTGAGGGAATGTTTCTTCAATCCTCTTTGCAAGACTTGTAGCTTGTGATAAAACATCAGAGTGTGAGATAAAACATTTATCGGCGTAGTCTAGACCAGAGTCAGCTAAGTTGATCATCTTATTTAAAAGATTTGTCTCGGCTTTTTTAGTACCTAAAGTTTTTTCAACAGGAATTAATTTTCCTTCTTTATTGACATAAATGATAGGACAGATTCCAATAATATTGCCAACAAAGCCAGCAGTTTTAGAAACACGACCACCCTTAACATAGTATTTTAAAGTGGTTGAATAAACCCAATGATTGACTCTTAGGCGATTATTTAAAACGAATTCGTTAAGTTCTTCAATTGTTTTACCTTCATCACGAAGATCGGCTAATTTATCCATTAATAAGCCATAACCTGAAGAAGCAGCTAAAGAGTCAACTACGTAGATTTTTCTTTCAGGATATTCTTCTTTTAACATTTCTACAGCTTGAATAGCTGAGTTGTAAGAACCAGATAAACCTGAAGAGAAAACTACATGAAAAATATCATTTCCGTTGTCTAAATATTTTTTGAAGTAATCGTAGTATTGTCCGACACTTACTTGACTTGTTTTAGCATCGATCCCTTCTTCCATCTTTTGATAAAATTCATGCATTGAGATAGTAGATCCTAAATCGTCAACATATTCTTTATCACCTAAGACATAATGGTAGCAAAGATATGAGATATTTCTATCATGAAATTTTTGGTTAGATAAGTCAGCGGTAGTACAAGCTGATAAAATATAATTTGCCATTTATTCTCCTTTCTATGGTAGACAAGCACTTAATATTCTACTAAAAACAATATTATATGTATAAATAATAATTAAATAAGCTGAAAGCGGATACTATAAAAAATAAACATATTATTTAGAATGGATTTTTGGTAAATTATACAATGAGGGTCTTAAAAATGGCACGCATTATTTTAGTAGGTGGCGGTTCTTCTTCTGGTAAAACTTATGTTACAAGAAATGTTATTAAAAATATCGGAGAAGATAAAGTCACACATATTTCTTTAGATGATTATTATAAAGATTTAAGTAATTTAACTTTTGAAGAACGTTGCAAAGTAAATTATGATCATCCTAAAGCATTCGACTGGGTGTTAATAAGAGAGCAGATTAAAAGCTTAAAAGAAGGTAAAACTATTAAAAAACCGATTTATGATTTTACAGTTCATAATCGCAGCGATCAATTTCAAATAATCGAACCTAAAGAATTGATAGTTGTGGAAGGCATTATGGCTTTAGTTGATAGAAAATTACGTGATATGGGTGACTTAAAAGTTTTTATTTTTGCCTCTCATGAACGCCGTTTTTTAAGAAGAATTGTTCGTGATCGTAAAGAGAGAGGACGTTCATTTGATAGTATTGTCAATCAATATTTTGCTACTGTTAAACCTATGTTTGAAGAGATTATTTCCCCTTCTTCAACTTATGCAGATGTTATTGTCAATAATGATGGTAGAAAGAATTTAGCTATCGATGTTCTTACAGTCGTGTTTAAAAGAGAATTAGAGAAAAAAGGAGAGATTGAATTAGAGTCAGCTATGGATGATGAATTCTCTAATGATGTTCTTTCTAAATCTTTTACTATTTAATATTTAAAATATTTTTCATTAAATCATCTTATTTTGATATTTTTAGATATCATTTAATTTAATGTTCTTTAAGGAAGGTAGAATATTCATCATACGGTATATTATATCTTTCTTCTGCTTCATTTATAAACGTATTAACTTTATCTATTAATGCTTGAAGTTTAGGACCATCACTTGGCTCTAAATAACAGTTTAGCATATGCCATCCTTTAGCTATATGTACTGGATATTCCACATTTGGTACATTGAAAAAAAGTTCTTCCTTATCTGCACCTTCTTGTATAACTTGACTAATTATGATACAAGGATATGTTTCATATTCTTCTCCGTATCCATTAATATAGTCATCTGGAGCAGTTACATTAGTGTAATATTTTCCTTCCATAACTAAGTAAAAGCATCCACCTGAATTGCCTTCATCATCAAATTTTACCGTGATTGATCCAAATTCTGGACCAGCTGCGCAAGAAGTGACATAAAATTTTGCATCATAAATTAATTCAAATAATTCTTTATAAAATGTTTTTTGCTCATCTTTGTTAGGATAGATGAATTCAGGAAGATTACCACATGATGAGAGACCATCTCTTGCTGTAATTATCATCATATCATCACTATCTTTAAAAGTGTGATTAACAAAGATAGGATCGATTATTTGATATCTAGGATATCCACTCCAAGTTTGAATTGAGGATTGATTCTCAGTACAACCAGTTAGTAAAAACAAACAAGATAATAAAATATTTTTTAATTTCATCTGTAATTCTCCTTATGAAAACTAATGATAGGAGAGTCAGTCTGATAATTCAGTGCGTTTACTGATGTTAAGATGAGAGGTAGAATAATGAATGATTTCATAATTTCATCCTCCGTTAATTATTATTAATAGTATTATATTTATTTACATATGAAAAATCAAAGTTTAATATTGTATAGTAAGTAATAAAAAAATAAATATGATTTTTATTTTTTGCTATTTAATAATTTTTAAATTAAAAGGATTTAAATAAATATGAAATTCATTTTAAAAAATAATTAGGAAAATTTTTGTTAAGAATAAATTTGTTTTTATTGTATGTCTTGTAAAAACAAAAGAATATTTTTAAGCACCTATAAAAATAGTATTGTTTTTAATGTTATATCTACTCTTTTAATATTATTTTATGTCTATTTAGGAAAATATAAGTATAGTTAAGCTAAAAGAATAATTATTAATAAATATAAATGATGATAGTGAATGGTTAAATGTAATTGAGCATATTTTATATATGTATTTAGATTTAGAGGTAATAAAAAGAAAATTTTATAAAATTATTGACTATTACTATTATAGAGCGTATAATAATTTTCGCGTTAAACGTTTTGGGGCTATAGCTCAATTGGAAGAGCGCCTCCATGGCATGGAGGAGGTCGTGGGTTCGACCCCCATTAGCTCCACCATCTAGTTATTATTGCCGATAGTGATATCACTATCGGTTTTTTTGTTAATGCAAATCATTTTATAAATTTAATTAGTGAACCAATAAATATAATGTGGTTTAACTTTTAGATAATCAATTATTTTAAAGTTATCGATTGAGAGATTATTTATTTCTTTTACATGTCCCGTAGTGTTATAACCTATTAAGCCAACTCGTCTATGTTGTTTTAGTAATTTTTTAACTCTTTTTATTAGATCATCATAATCTTCTTTTATAATATATTTTCCATAATTTAAATTATCTTTATAAGCTTTAAGACAATTAAAACAAGAATCTTCAACACTTTTAATGTATTCTTCTTTTGTAAATATTTTATTTTCTTTGCAATTGATCACGGAACATTCTTTTCCATTTAAAATTTCTTTTTTAATATAAGAACCTAACTGAAAACGTTGGTCTAGACGACATTTATTTCCTTCATTTAATCCTTGATGTTCTTTAAAGAAATTATTGAAGTTTTTTGCAGTCTGACTTTTAGAAAACTTTTTATAATGACCTTTCATCTTTTCTTTTTCTTCAAAATAAATTTTGGCATAATTTTGATAGAGGATAGCTAAATCTTGAGTTTTTTCATAATATCCCTCTTCGAGAAGTTCCTTTTTGGTTCTTTCTAAATTATTACGATATTCTAAATATTCTTTTTCTTTTATTTCTTCTAAAGAAGAATAATCTGTATTGTAGTAAGATCCTACATCTAAACAATCTTCAAAACTAACTCCATAAAATTCGTAATCTAAAGGAGTACCAATGCTTATAAATTCGACTTTATTTTCTTCATCAGTATCAAAAACTAGAATACTGAAAGGTTCAGTAAGTTTCTGTGACATTATTTTAATATTTTAAATGTGGTAGATAATATTTCTCCATTATCTAAACCATCTGCATTAAACTGCTCTATATAATCAGTTAAAGAGAAAAAATCTCCTTTTTTAAAAAGGCTATCTTCAGTAGCTTGTTGATATCTATTAAGGTATATGTGGTCTTTTGTAATCCAACGTATCTCATCAAAATGATTATATTGGTTTAAATAGAATCTTTCCTCTGCTGTTTCACCTTGTTCGGTATTTGTAATAACCATCCAAGGTTTCCCTAAATTCTTTTCTTTATAAATCCAATCAGGATCTTCAGGAATATAAGTGCTCGTATAGTTAGAAAGACAAGCTAAGCGAGCATCAACATGAAATACTTTGACTCCAGTTGTTTTTAATAAATCTACATAATAAGCATCATAACCTTGGGAGTTTAAATCGATAGGTGTATATAATTCTAAAACTAGATATTCATCATAAGGGTTAAATAGTATTTTTCCATTTTCATCTTTTTCATATTTTTTATTATCATAGGGAATAACAATACAAGAGTCTTTTAGACGAGAAGAAGAAAGGGTTAATGTACAATCCCCATAAACGATATAAGGTTTAGTCCACCCTAAAGTTAATTTAGAATAAGAATTATGATCGCCAACATTTTGGTCCATCATATCTGAACGTCCTAAAGGCATATAGTCAGAATAACCATTTAAGGCGGTTGAGTAATAGTCAGATATTCCAAAAATGTGGCCGGTTTCATGGATGATAGTATGAGCATCAACATCTCCATTTTCATCAGAAAAACCAATTATTTGTGAAGCACCGATCCAACCTATCATATTACAAAAAGATTTATCAGGCATATGAGAGATTAAACCAGTAGAAGAAGTAAAAGCCCAGTAAGTACTTCCTGTTGCTTCTTTTCCAACATAAACTAGCCAGATCATATCGACTGTTCCATCTCTATCTAAATCATATTTTGTACTATCTAAAGAGTAAGTATCTATTGCCCAATTTAAACAATCTTGAGCAAGAGTATTTACTTTTTCAGTACTTAAATCATCTTCATGGTGATAGAAAGAAGATTCATCTTTAGCATAATAGTAATCAGTCATCGCTCCTTGAATATCTAATTGTCCAAAAGAAGACTTGTAATAATAAGAGCGAAGAGATTCAAAATAAAGATCATTATCATCTCCAAAGAAAGCTTGATTAATACAGTTCCAAGTATAATCATCTGCTTTCTCTTCATAACCAGGTACAACTACTGGTATAACTAAAGCTGCGACATCTTTACTTGTATCAGGATAATGCCAGTTATAATAATTATCTTCTCCATAGTTATGGCTATTATAAGCTGTGATTATTTCTTCTGGAGCATAATATCCTTTATCATTAGTGTCAGAGAAATTAGGATTATCAAAAGTGATAGTTATATTATTATGGTCGATAGGTAAACCTATACTATCATCATATTTAAAAGGGGAGAAGATATCTTTTACTTTTAGAACTTGGATAGCAAATGAGGTGAAAATAACTCGTTCACTATTGTCAATGTAAGTGATTTTTACTTCTTCACGTTTAGGTTCATTAAAAGTATATTCATTAAAATCAATATCATTAATAGTAAGTTTATATTTAGTTACAGTCTCACTTAATTTAACTTCTTGGCCTTGAGCAGTTTTATAAGTGGTATTTATAAGTAAAGAGAGTCCAGTAGGATCTAATTTCTCGCCTATTTGATATTTAGTTTTATTAGGTAAAGAAACTATTTCTAGTTCTGAGTAGTAATCATAAATATTATTTACTGAAATAGAAAAACTAGCCGTTAATCCATTATAAGTAATTGTAACTAGAAACGTGCCTACTTCTTTTAAGATGTCACCATCTTTTATCTCTTGACCATTTATTGATAATGTATATTCGTCTTTATTTACTAGATAGGCTGTTTCTTTTCCTTCAGCAGTATATCCGATTATTAAACCAGTTGAATCAAATTTATCATAGAGATTATAGATAGTTTTTTGAGGGTTTGAACTAATAAAAAGTTCTCTATTATCATATGATGATGAAATAGATTCTTCTGTAGAAGTTGTTATAGATGATAAATTACTACAGGAAAAAAGAGAAAATACTAAAGAAAGAAGTAATAATTCTTTTTTCATATTGATGTGTCTCCAGAAACAATAATATTTATATATAATAAGAAATTACTGAAGTAAATGGCGATTAAAAAAATCCATTCATAAAGAGCTAAATAATTAATTTTAGGTTTAACATAGAATGTTTTACCATTATCTTCGCATCTTTCTTTTTTACTCCAATTTTTTATGCGAGGATTAAGCATCGCTAATAAAATAGAAAAGCCTAATACGCCTAAGATGACAATAATCGGTAAATTGAAGTTTTCTTCATAGATAAGAGCACTATTTAAGCTTGTTGAAAAAGTGATAAGAAGGGCAGAATAGCTAAAAAAGAAGAAAGAGATAAGTGAAAGAGCAATGTGAATTTTATAATGGGAAAGAGAAATGACATTAGAGAAGGTAATGGCGATGATAGATATTACATAAAGTGACATTGTCATGAGCATATATGTTGTATTAAAAGCTAAGAAGAAACATGAGATACCGATGATAGAAGCGATTAAAGAGAGGAATAAAAGAGAATATAAAGCGACTCTTATACTGATAGGAAATTCCATGTAAAATTCATAAGGGAAAGAGTTTTTGATCGATAACCTTCTTTCTTTTAATAATTTATTATTCGAGATTATAAGAAGAACAAAGTAGAGGAATATGAGGGCAATAGAAGCTAAAAGACCAAAAGAAGCGATAGTAATAAGATTCATATTATCTCCTTAAAAAAGAAACAACTTTTTCTTTATCATTTAAAATTTTAAATAAATAAGAACCGACTATAATATGATCAGCTCCTGCAGAAATGACTTTATCAATATTTTCATCATTGATGCCGCCATCTATTGCGATTGCAAAGTTTAACTCTTTTCTTTTCTCTTTAAGAACCTGTACTTTATTCAATGAGTTTTCTATGAATTTTTGACCACCTTTTCCAGGAACTACTGACATTATCAGTATAGAAGAAATAAAAGGTAAGAGATAAAAAGTTTCTTCAACATCAGTTTCAGGAGATATTGAAATACCTAATTCAAGTTTAGGATATTGATTTATAAGATATTGAATTAAATTGAGAGATAAATGTTTAGCTTCAAGGTGAATTGTTATTTTCTTTGCTCCTATTTTATAGAAGTCCTCTAACTTTTTTAAAGGGTTAGAGACCATTAAGTGAACGTCATAATTAAATTCAGGATGAGAAGTAAATAGTTTTCTTAGAAGAGGTTCACCAAAAGATATATCATCAACAAAATGACCATCCATTACATCATAGTGAATAGTTTTGATTCCTATCTCTGAAAGCTTTTCTAGATCATCTTCTAGTGATAAAAAATTCGCACCGAGAAGAGAAGGAAAGATCTCTATTTTCTTTTCCATCCACTTTTTACCTCTGTGTATATTTTACAATAATTTTGATAATTCTCCAAAGGATAGGCGTTTTTGCTTACTTCTTCTAAAACGTGGCATCCTTTCATTCCTCTTAAGTGATGACAATCAACAAATTCACATTTTAAAAATAAGGTTGAAAAACCGGGGAAGAAGACAGCTAATTCTTCTTTATTCATCATATCTAAATTAAAGGAAGAGAAACCAGGGGTATCATAGATCATGAAATCGTCAAATGGGATGAGGATACTTTCTTTAGTTACATGTCTTCCTCTTTCAACTTTGGCATATAAGGAATCAACCTTTCTTTTAATATCAGGATTTATAGAATTAAGAATCGTCGATTTCCCGACACCAGTTTGTCCCATTAAAGCTACTTTTTTTCCTTTTGTGAATTCTAATAGCTTAGGAAAATCATATTTTTCTTTATCTTTAGCATCGAGAAGAAATACGTTGTAATTTAATCCTCTATAAAAGTCTAGTGTTTTTTCTAATTCTGCTTTTTCACTTTCAGTTAATAAATCTATTTTTGTGACAATAAGTGAAGCTTTGATTTCGCAATAATTTATTACTGTTAAAAATTTATCAGCTAGATAAGTAGAAAAACGTGGTTTAGTGGCTGAGAGGACTATATATACATAGTCTGGATTAGCTAAACGAGGTCGATATAAAACAGCCTTTTCTTCTTCAACCTTATAGATAAATCCTTCTTCATCGACTGAAACTCTATCACCGATCAGTACTTTTTGTATATTTCCTCTTTTTTTTGCTATTCTTAGACTCTTATCAACTTCTGAATAACATGTATAGCCTAAAGAGGAGGAAGAG
Organism: uncultured Bacilli bacterium; assembly: GCA_944349335.1. GTDB lineage: Bacteria > Bacillota_I > Bacilli_A > RFN20 > CAG-288 > Enterosoma. The sequence goes on along the minus strand of CALVMW010000001.1, from coordinate 455,583 downwards.
AGGACAAGATATGTCATTTTTTTCTTGCCTTTTTCATTTCTTTTTTAATTTCTTTCTGTCTCTTTTTTACTTCTTTTTTCTCGAGGTTATCACTATTTTTTCTTAAGCGTAAAAAAGAGAAGAAGTTTGAACTTGTTTTTTCTAATAAAGAAGGATCAGCGATGATTTTCATTATTGCTTTCTGCATTTCATCAGCATCTTTATAACGATCAGAAGGTTTTTTAGCACAAGCTTTATAGATTATTTCTTCGATACTAGCTGGAACTTTAGGATTGAATTTTTTAATCGAAGGAAATTTATTTTTGATGTGCATGATAGTTACTGTATATGGATTAGGGTTATCGAAAGGAACAGAATCAGTTATTAGTTCAAAAAAAGTAATACCCATCGAATAGATGTCACTTCTTTCAGTAACTGGTTTACCTAAGGGGATCTCAGGGGCAATATAATGGACAGAACCGATAACGACCTGTGGTTTAGTGATCGGACTTGCATTTTGGAAAGTGGCGATACCAAAGTCACCTAATTTAATAGTTCCATCTTTAGTTAAAAAGATATTTTGCGGTTTGATATCGCGGTGAATAACTCCTTGTTTATGTGCATAACAGACAGCTAAACAAAGTTGATTCATAATATCGAGAGCTTCTAAAAAAGAGAATTTACCGCGGATATCCATGATATCTTTTAAAGTAGAACCATTGATAAATTCATTGACAATATATGGCAAACCTTTATAAGTACCAACATTGATAACTTTGACTATGTTGACATGATTTAAAGAAGCAGCTGCGCGAGCTTCTCTTTCAAAGCGGCTTAAAGATGCTTTAACAGCCGCAACTTCTTCTTTCATCATCTTGATTGAAACATCTTTATCAGTGACTAAGTCGTGGGCTTTATAAACTTTAGCTGTACCGCCTTCACCGAGGAAGTCGATAATCTTATAGCGGTCATCAATGATCTCATTAAGAAGGTTTTCCATCAGTCTTTCTCCCAAAGAGCGATAGCAATATTGTCCTTTCCACCAGTTTTTAAGGCATCTTCTAAAAGGATATCTAACTTTTCTTTACTAGATATTTTCATTTTTAAAACTTCAGTTATTCTTTCTTCAGAAACATAATTATAAAGTCCATCTGAGCAAAGGATGATTTTATCATAGGAAGAAGTGTCTAAAGTTTGCGTCTGTACGTGTTTATAATCACAATCGATGCCGACCGCATTTAGAAGGATATTGCGCTGAGGATGCTCTTTTCTTTCAGCTTTTGTTATCTTTCCTAAATCAAAGAGATACTGTACATATGATTCATCTTTTGTTCTTAAAACTAAACCTTCATAAGAAGAATAAGTATAGCAACGGCTATCGCCGACATTTGCGATATATGTTTTATTATCATCAACTAAAGCAAAGACTAAAGTGGACCCTATTCCGTTATAAGAAGAATCTAATAAGGCGAGAGAATAAATATCGTCGTGAGCTCTTTTAATACATTTTTTAATAAACTTTTTAGCGCTGTGCTCAGTAAATTTTTCTTTTCTTTGCCTGAAGAAAAAAGTGAGATCATCACTAGCGATTCTCGAAGCGATCTCCCCTTTATGATGGCCACCTAAACCATCAGCGACTAATAGTGCTAGCCCGTGATTATTTTCAACGATAGCAGCGATATCTTCATTGTTTTTTCTGACAAGACCTATATCGCTTAAAAATGCCTTATCACTCATATTTAGCCCTCAGTTGACCGCAAGCAGCTTCGATATCTGAACCGAATTCTTTGCGGATTGTCGATTTTATTCCTCTGCTTAATAAGAAACGATGGAATGAATCGATATCTTTATTATCGCTTCTTAAAAAACCTTTTTCAACGACAGGATTACAAGGAATCAAGTTTACAAATCCACCTGTCGGTCTTATCAGCTCTACTAATTCTTTAGCATGCTGAATAGTATCATTTAACCCTTTTATCATAATATATTCGAAAGTGACTCGCCTTCCACTTTTCTCAGTATATTCTTTTACAGCTGGAATTAAGTCTTCAAGCGGATAAGCTTTATTGATAGGCATCAATATATTTCTAAGTTCATTGTTAGGAGCATGAAGAGAGATAGCGAGATTTACTTGGAGATGCTCATCAGCAAATTTCTTAATCTTAGGGACTATTCCACAAGTTGAGATCGTTATATGTCTAGCACCTATATCAAGTCCAAAAGGAGAATTGATATTTCTTACAAAAGAGAGAACAGAGTCATAATTATCAAATGGTTCACCAGTACCCATAATGACGACATGGGAAACTCGTAAATTAGGATCTTGTTCTTTTAAAAGATGATCATAGGCTAAAACTTGGCCTAACATTTCTTCACTAGTTAAAGCTCTTTTCTTTTTTAAGATACCTGATGCACAAAACTGACAGGACATATTGCAGCCAACTTCAGAAGATACACAGACTGCATATCCATATATATAATGCATCAATACACTTTCGACCATTTCTCCATCTCTAAGTTTAATTAAACATTTAATCGTTCCATCTTTAGAGTAACGGATATGCTCCATAGATGGTAAAAAGAAGTCAAATTCTTGTTTTAAAACTTCTCTAAATGATTTAGAGATGTCACTCATCTCATCAAAAGAAGTAACTCTTTTTTTATATAGCCAGGAGAAGATTTGTTTTGAACGATAAGTGGATTGACCTAAAGAGAGCATCTTACTAGTCAATTCATCTAAAGAATAGGAGTAGATACTTCTCATCTGATCCTCCTGAATATTGCATAATAACCGCTCTCTGTATTTTTATCTTCGGGGAATAAGAAATTATCTTTAACGAAAGCAAAATTCTTTCTCATTTTTAAGAAGTCATCTTTGATAGCAAAAGTTTCTTCTTGTAATAAAGAGAAAGTTAAGTAAACTAAATCTCCTCCAAGTTTTACAAAATCAGAAGCAGCTAATAGATCACTTTTTTCACTTAAAGAATGATTATAGATATCTTTTTCATTAAGATTAGCAATAATATCGATTCTTGAGCCAGCTTTACCTAAGTTAGTATCTCTCGCTTGTAAGAAAACTAAATCGTAATAATCTTCTTTGACAAAAGTCTTTACTAAAGTAAGAGAGGAAAGTAGAGGAGAAGAAATCTGACAATTAAATTTTTCTTTTAAATCTAAAGCCATTCTATAACGAGCGGAAGATAAATAATGTGCAGTTATCTCTTTTTCTTCATGATCTTTAATAATCTCTTCTAAATATGCAGAGAGATAGGGTGTTCTTTGATTAAGTAAGAGAGCTTTAAAAGATAAGGGCTTAATAAAGACATCTTTGATCGCTAAAGCTTTTAAATAATCGATAGTATATATTTTTCCTTCTTGATAAAGAGGATCTTTCTTTAAGTCGTGGTCTTTAGGGATCTGATAGATATCAGCATAAGAGAGATGCTCTTTTTCATAATTAAGGGTAATATTTGTTTTATTTTTGTTTATAGCACAATATAAGCGAGGAATATCGTGAATGTGTTTTAAAATTTCACTAGCTTTTTTAGCACCATAAAAATCAACTATCTTTTTAAGTAAAAATTCTGGCACTTCTAAAACTAAAGAGTTATAAGTATAAGGCTTATCTTTTAGATTTTCAGGGATAGTAAAGTTTCGTTCTGTCTTTTTAGCAACTTTATCATATATATAATTAAAATCACCATATAATCTAAAAGAATTAAAAGTGTTTAAAAACTTTTCACGAAGTATAATTTTATCTGTTTTTAAATCGTAGCGAAGATAAAAGAGAAGAAGCAAAATAAAATAAAATTCATCATCATCTTTTCTTATCTCAGGGAAGAGAGAAGAGGCTTCATAAGATAAAGAAAAATAGCGTCTAAGTATGCTATAGGTGATGAGTTTTAATTCTTTAAAGTCCTTAGCAGAAAGCTTTTCTTGAACAAAGATATTAAAGACAGTTTCACGATAAGTCTTTTTAGAAGATAAGATGCGCTTAAGCGCTGTAAGTTCAGCATTAAAATCGTTCATAACTCTTTAAATTATAACTTATTTCACTTTGCTTTTGTATCATTTAATATAAAGAAAAGGGGTTCAATTATTGAACCCCGATTTATTATTTATCTTGTTTAGCTTTATAGGCTTTGATGATGTCTTCTGCTAATTTCATCGGAACCTCTTCGTAATCCAAGAATTCAAGGTTGAAGAAACCAGTTCCTTTTGTTAAAGCTTTAAGCTCATTAGCATATTCTTTAATTTCAGATTCAGGGACCATAGCTACGACATCTAAGCTTCCATCCTTACCTTCATCAGTTGAGATGATTCTTCCTCTCTTCTTTGCTAAATCACTTAAAACAGCACCGAGATATTCATTTGTAACATTGACAATAATCTTATCATAAGGTTCTAAGAGTATCGGCTTACAATTCATATAGGCGTTGCGGAAAGCAGCGATACCAGCGTTTTTGAAGGCCATTTCATTAGAGTCGACAGAGTGTTGTTTACCATCAGTTAAAGTCGCCTTAACATTGATGACAGGAGCACCGACTAATGAACCTTTGCTTAAAGCTTCCATGAAGCCTTTTTCAACAGCGGGGAAGTAAGATTTATCGATGTGGCCACCGAATACGGTTGACTGGAAAGAAGTGTGATCATCAGGTTCAAAGCGCATATTGACAACACCATAATATCCGCTTCCACCAGATTGTTTAACATATCTACCTTCAGCTTCTGCGCTTGTAGTTATAGTTTCACGATAAGAGATTTCGATAGGTTCGGTCTTAAATTTGATACCGAATTCTGTCTGTAATCTTTCCATGATGTAGAGAAGATGAGTTTTAGAAAGTCCACCTAAGAGAATCTGACCGGTTGTCTCTTCTTTCTTTAAAGCGATAGTAGGGTCTTCAAACATCATTCTTTCTGCGACTTGGAATAATTTGTCTAAGTCTTTTTTAGAATCAGGAACTATCGCATTGAAGTAAGTAGGTGTCGGATAATGAACAGGATCAAATGTGATGACACGATCTTTACTAGTTAAAGTATAGGAGAGTTTAACCTCATCTAATCTAGTAGCAGCACCGATATCACCCGCTCCTATTTCATCGACAGGTGTCAACTTTTCACCGCAGATTGTATAGAGATTATTCAAACGATATGTTCTGTTATTATTGGGACAATATAATTCGTCGTTTGTTCTTAAAATACCGGATTGAACTTTGAAAATAGAGATCATTCCTTGATAAGAACTATAAGTGTTTTTAAAGACGACAAGAGAGACTGGTTCATCCTCTTTAGTAGCAACTTCAATCTTTTCACCTTTATCATCATTAGCAAAGTATGGACGGAGATCAAAAGGAGAAGGAAGGAAAGAAATCAACATTTCTGAAAGGGTATTGATGCCTATTTCTTTTGTAGCTGAACCTACGATAATAGGATAAAGCTCACCATTGATGACACCTTGTCTAAGTCCGTTTTTAATCTCTTCGTTAGTTAATGGTTCACCAGAGAAGAATTTCTCTAATAATTCATCAGATATAGTGGCGACAGACTCGCAGAGGCGATTATGAAGTTCAAAAACGATCTGCTTCTTATCATCATAGATAACATCATCTTCACAAGTGACACCATTATATTTGCGAGCTTTTAATTCGACAACGTTAACAAAGCCATCAAAATTCTCTTTTCTACCTATAGGATAGGTGAAGGGAACACATTTTTTAGCATCTAACTTTTCTTGAATTTCAGCATAAATCTTATTGAAGTCGACATTCTCTTTATCCATCTTGTTAACAAAGAGAATCATCGGGACTCCTCTCTTCTTTAAAAGGTTAAAACTTTTTATCGCACCAGTTTGGACACCTTTAGAGGCATCGATGACAATGATCGCGCCTTTGATAAGTTTTGTGATACCGATGGTTTCGAAGATAAAATCATCATTGCCAGGAACATCTATCAAATTTAATTTATAGCCATTGCGGATAACAGGAACGACAGCAGAAGATAATGAACATTGTTTTTCTTTCTCTTTAGGTAAGTAATCAGAGATAGTGTTCTTTTCTTCGATCGTACCCTTTTTTGCCATCATATCTGCTTTAAAAGCAATCGCTTCCACTAAGCTTGTTTTACCAGTTGACTGATGACCGACGACGGCAATATTACGTATCTTATCGGGTTGATATATCATCGATTATTCCTCCTTATTTGTAACCGCTTACAGAAAAGATTATATCATAGAGAGGAAAAATCTTTTAGAAAAATTTACAAGAATGCGAAATTATTTATAGTGAGGTTTTTAAATCATCAACTTTTTTTATCAATTTTCGATTATAATCAGTAGCATAATTGATAGCATCTTCTAGTTCTTTTATCACTGAGTTATAAACATTGATATCTTCTTTAGCGAGTCCTTCTGCGTGCTTGATAAAAAAGGATTGAGAGATCTCATCTCTTTTAGTGACAATCTTATCTAAAGTGGTGATATCCCTTTTTGATAAATTATTATCTTTAAAGAATTTTAAATAGTCATCTTTGCTTTTTGAGATATATTTATCGTATTCTTCAGTAGCATTGCATTCTATAACTTGCATATAATCATAAGAAGAGATAGCTCGATTGTTTTTAGCATTTAAATAAAAAGCATAAACAAAAGCATTCAACATTACGTATTGTTGAATTTCTAAATAACTACCGATAAGATATGTGATTCTTTCAATATAAGTCATAATTATATTTAAAAAAGACCCGTGTGGGTCTTTTAATCTTCTTTAGCTTTGACGTCAACAACCTTGCGACCATCATAATAGCCACAAGAAGGGCAGACATGATGAGGGCGATAAGCTGCACCGCAGTTAGGGCAAGCGACAGTAGCAGCCGCAACAGCTTTGATATGACCTCTTCTTAATCTTTTCTTTGTGACACCAGTTCTTCTCACAGGTACAGCCATACTTTATCCTCCAATATAAATAATTCGATGCTTAAATTAGCAAAGTTAATTATATAGCTACTTACGCAAAAAGTAAATAAGAAATTAACTTTATCGTAAAATAAAGATTTTTATTAGGTGTTTTAGCTTACTTTTATGAAAAACTATTCTATTAAATCATAATGAATAGCTAAATTTAAAGGATGAATTTATTAGTATTTATTTAAAAAGAGCTGTTTTCACAGCTCTTATTTAATTATTTCCAATAGATTGAGTTATAGAGATCAAGATATTCATCAGCAGATTTAGCCCAAGAATAATCTCCGACCATACCATTTTTGATGAGAGTATCTAAACCAGGATTATAGAAGTATTGAGTAGCTCCTATAAAGCAGTTGATGAATCCGTTAGGGTCAGCATTATTGAAGACGAATCCGCTCGCTTCCATTCCTCTTGAAGCATCTTTGACAGTATCATTTAAGCCACCGACATTTGAGACGATAGGAACGGTTCCATAGCGCATGGAGATAAGTTGACTTGTTCCACATGGTTCAAAATAGGAAGGCATTAAGAAGTAGTCACTCGCTGCATAAAGAAGGTGAGCTAAATTTTCATCATATCTTCTAACATAGTAGACTTCTGGATGAGCAAAAGCTTCACTTTGAATTTGTTCTTCCATTTCACCAGTACCGATTATGATCATTCTTCCATCGCTCTTATAGATTTCGCGCATAGCTTGAATGATGCGGTCAACACCTTTTTGGAAAGATAAACGGGTGACGACACCGACGAGAGGACCGGTGAAGTTTTTATTCATACCTAGAGAGTCTAAAATAGCATCGCGATTAATCTTCTTTCCTTCTTTATAATCATCGACTGAATAGTTTTTAGCTAATTGCTTATCAGTCTTCGGATTCCAAATATCGACATCTAAGCCGTTGACTATTCCGACGAAGTCATTATGTCTGCACCAATCGATAATTGCTCCAATCTTTCCAAAGCCATCATGATCTCTTAAGAGTTCATCGCGATGAGTCTTTGAAACAGTTGTAATTTTATCAGCGGACATAATACCTGTTTTTAAGAAGTTAAAGGAATCTCCTAAGCGGACAAAGCCAGAGTCGTAGTAGTCTGTATGGAGATTAAAGAAGAGAGAAGTTTCTTCTCTTTTTGCCCAGCCTTGGTAAGCCGGATTATGAATAGTTAAGATAGTTTTTATCGGACGGGGATTATACTTTAAAAGAAGAGGTAAGACGGCTGTTTGCCAATCGTTACAATGGACAACATCAAAATCGTTATGTCTAGTTATGAAGGTGTTTACAGCCATCATGAAGCAGGCAAAACGCTCGTTGTCATCCCCATATCCATATAAACCATCGCGGTCAAAACGATCCATAGCGGTGAAGTAATAATCTACTCCGCTCACTTTACTATGGAATAATCCGCAACCTTGAGTTCTCCAGTTCATTTTGAAGTCGAAAGTATCATATAGATCTTCCATAACTTCGCTATGACCAAAGCGGATACTTTTATATAGAGGCATGATGACAGAAGCTTTATGCCCCTTTTTAACTAGAGCTTTAGCATAGGAAAAAATGAAATCAGCAAGTCCTCCGCTTTTAGCATAAGGTAGAGCTTCACTTGTTACTAATAATATATTCATTAGACAATATCTCCTCTCGCAATATAAAGAGGATCATCGATTGTACCTTTCACCTCGGCAATATGTAAGACTTGTACTTCTTTATCGACAACAGCATTTTCGATATGAATATTTGAATCGATAATACTATCAGAGCCGATAACAGCATTTTTGACAACAGCACCTTTTTTAATTTTGACACCGCGACCTAAAATTGAATTGATAACTGTGCCTTCGATAATTGCACCGTTAGCGATACTGGAGTTAGAGACTGTTGCTCCTTTCTTATAAATGACTGGAGGTGTGTCATAACTCTTAGTATAGATCGGCCAATCATCTTGGAAGAGAGTTCTAAAAACTTCTTCATTAAGCATCTCTAAAGAATAGTTAAAGTAGTGAGGTAATGAATCAAAGCTTCTAGCATAGCCTTCGTGTTTAACTGCTCTTACTAAAACAGAGGGAGAGATGTAATTTAAAGTGTCAGCGATAGTGAAGAAAGAAGAAGTTCCACTGGCATAATCTAATAAGGATTCTAACATTGGATAATCTAAGATGATAGTACCTAAAGAGATATCACCTTCATCGCTATCTCCTTGATTTATTTCCATTTTAGTGACTTTTCCTCTATCAGAGATATAAACTTTTCTATTGCCGATAAAGGAGTGTTTTAATCCAGTGCAGTGATGATAGAGTAAAGAGATTCTTGCACCAGAAGAAATATGTTCTTCAACTAAGCGATCAAAGTCAGCATAGAAGATAGTTGAAGAGGGTGTGATAACAACATAATCAGGATTGCAAGCTTTTAAAAACCAACGGTTTTCAATGAGGTTAGCAACATCGGTATTATAAGAAGGATTAGCAATGTTAGGTTCATCGTATAAGATTTGAAATTGACCTATTTTTGTATTAGCTGTCCAAGGAGCACCATTTCCTACATGTCTTGAAAGAGAACGGATATGGTTTTTACAGAGGATACCGATAGCAGGAATGCCTGAATTTAAGAAGTTAGAGAGAGGGAAGTCGATGAAAGCGTAACGACCTAAAAAGGAAGTTGAAGCAATGGAACGATGCTCAGTCATCGGGCCAAAATTAGCATTGCTGAAACAATTGACTAAGCCTAATATTCTTCTAGCCATATTAATCCTCCTTATTGATCAAAGCGATATTGTCGGTTGTACCGATGTGATCAGATGAGACGACAACTGAAGATCCGACAATCGCTTTTTCTATCTTGACATCAGCTTTGATAGTTGCACCAGGCATGATAAGGCAATCTTTAACAACAGCCCCTTTTTCAATCGTAACTTCATTAGATATTACTGAATGGATGCAAGTACCACGAATGACAGCACCTTGATTGATAAGGCTATCTTCAACTTTAGCGATCTTAGCGATATATTGAGGGCGAGAATAGGTATCAGCTGAATAAATCTTCATCTTGGAAGAGAAGATATTTAATTCGCAATCAGGATCGAGAAGGTCCATATTGGCTTCCCATAAAGAATGAATTGTACCGACATCTTTCCAGTAGCCATGGAAATTATAGGAGAAAAGTCTCTTTCCAGCTTTTAATAAAGTAGGTAAGATATCTTTTCCAAAGTCATGGGAAGATTTAGCATTATTGCTGTCAGCGATTAAGCTTTCTCTTAATAGTGAATAAGTGAAGATATAAATACCCATACTTGCTAAATCAGATTTAGGGACTTTAGGCTTCTCTTGGAATTCAGTGATTCTATCTTCATCATCAGTGCAGACAATACCGAAGCGCGGAGCTTCTTCCATGGGAACTTTGATAGTAGCGATAGTGACATCAGCTGCATTCTTTTTGTGGAAAGCAAGCATTTCTGAATAATCCATCTTGTAAATATGGTCACCAGAGAGAATAACTACATATTCACAATGAGTTTTGTCTAACCAATCGATGTTTTGATATATAGCATCTGCTGTACCTAAATACCAACTTGCGCCTTTAGGTGTCTCTCTAGGCGGTAAAATAGAAGTCAGTGCACCATTTCCATTAAGACCCCAGTTACGTCCAGTTCCTATATAAGTATTTAAAACTGTCGCTTCATATTGAGTTGCTACACCGACACTTGAAATACCGGAATTAGCGACATTAGATAAAGCGAAGTCGATAATTCGATATTTACCACCAAAAAAGACAGCTGGTTTAGCAATTTTCGCCGTCAATGACTGCAAGCGAGTTCCTCTACCACCGGCGAGGATTACTGCTACCATTTCTGATTTCATTTTTGTCCTCCTGTTGTAAACGCTTTCACTTTTAACATTATAAAACAGGGAGGAAAAGAAATAAAGAAGACATTGAAAAAGTATTGATTATTTACAAATGTAATTAGCTATCTTTATCTTTCTTTTCTTCGTATATATCTAAACCAGATCTCTTATGTTTATCATCATGAATCGCGACTAAGATGAGATCTAAGTAAGAGACAAGATCACGTAATTTTTCAGCTGGTGTGGATAAGATAGCTTGTAAACCAAACTGACGGAAAAGATCAGTCGATTGCATAATTCTTGAAGAGTCCATCTTTGAGAAGGCTTCATCGAAGACTACTAAACGTAGAGTATTGTTATCTTTGACATTATTTACACGACATAAAGAAGCAAAAGAAGCGAGAATTGAGATGTAGAAAGGAGTTTGTGTTTCACCACCTGATTGAGAGGTGAAAGAACGGCCTAAAGATATAACTTGTTTATTTTCGATTCCACCGCGATAAACTAACAAATCAAAATTCATATAAGTTGTATAGGTAGTAAAGATTTTAATGTTATCTAAAATTTGATTTTTCTCATCACCAGTTGCACTTGTCGAAGATGAGATTAGGTTGAATAAGGAATCCATTGTCTCTTTATATTTCTCCATAAAGAGATTTTCCGCATCTCCAGCTTTTAAAAGGAGCGGATCCATAATCATATTATAGTATTCAAGATAATCTTTACTTGGAGTAACTTTAAATTGATAGGTATCAACACCGAAGTGGCAGTCTTCTAAAGCTTGATTTAATTCGACAATCTGGGTGTTGACTGTCTCGATAGCAGTTCTCAATTTATAAACAAAATCATCTTTAAACTCTTTGACAGAACTATCGTGAGCTTGTTTTATTTTTTCTTCATAATCAGGAAGCATAACTTTAGAAATACTTTCTAATTCTTTATCAAACTCTTCGTTAGTTGCCATATTAGTATAGTCGTAGTTAAGATGATAAGTAGAGCAGTAGTCAGAGCGTAAACGGAGTAATAAAGTACGGTCGCTATTTTGTTTATTTTGAGCTTGAATATACTCTTTCATAGCTTCTTTGCTAATCATTGAAAGAGTCATACCCTCTTGTTCGATAAGTTTTTCATAGAAAGGAGCATATTGTTCATTGACGATATGTTCGTCAAAGCTTTTTAACTCTGCTAAAGTAGATTGATAATTTCTATCAGCGACAGGTATCTCTTCTCCATTTAAGTGGCGAGTTTCATTGATGAGAGATCCTCTTTCCGTGAGAATCTCTTCTCTTTCATCATTGATCGTCTTGATATCTTCTTCGATAGCTTGAATTTTGTTTTCTACTTCAACCATATCACCCATTGAAACATCATGCATCTGGGTATCGATATCCTTAATAGATTCTTGTAATCCGGAGATATCCTTCATCCTTTCGATATCGCTTTGATAGGTGTCGCATTCAGCTTGGGACATTAAAGGTAAAGATAAGAGAGTATCTAACTTATTTAAAGCTTCAGTATAAAGATTATAACGTCTATTCATATCTTGATAATCTTTTGCTGATATAGCTTTAGTATCAGAAGAAACTTTTGTACCTAAGAAGGGGATACGAGCGTGGGCTTTATTTAAGTACCACGTTCCATATGCGCGATAACCGGTACAGTCTTTTAATAGACCTGAACCAGAGTTTCTCGCTTCTTCAAAAGTTTCACACTTTTTAATTCGGCCTAATAAATAATCAGTATAAGCTCTCGCTCCTTCATCGTTAGTAGAGATAAGATTTGCTATTGAATCATCATCGGCATAGATATCACTACTTAATAATCTATCGCTATCTACTAAGGAGACACGATAATAACGATAAGTTTCAGTTAGTTCTTTTAATAGGCGATTAGCTTCTTGATAATATTCAGGATTAACAAAGAAGTTAAATTTTTGATTGTATAAAGCAGCTTCTAAAGCCATTGTCCACTCTGGATCATCAACGTCAACTAAGTCACAATAAATATGAACATAAGCATCAGTGTGCCTCATCTTTAGAGCTGATTCTAAGGAGTTTTTAATAGCCATATAGCTAGGACCTATCTGATCAAAAGGCTTTTTACCAGAATTGACATTAGTTAAATCCTTCTGTAAAGCTTGTAAATCAGCAGAAGTATCGTATAATTCACGTCTTAAGCTCTGTTTCATAGCGATAGCTTGATTTCTTAAGGCTTCCATATCGTTACGGAAGGCTTTTAAGTCGTTAAAATCAATTTTATCGTTATCGATATTGTCCATTAAAGCTTTTGATTGGATAGTTAAATCTTTACATAATTCGATCAATTGATCGAAGTTTTCTTTAATTTTGTCACCGAAACGATTTGAATCAAATTGGGTATAGAAGGAAGCAAAGTTGCGACAGGCATCCATATAATCGTGTACATAATTATTGATTTTGGAAATGCTAGTAGAGACAGCCATTTGAATAGAAGCTATCTGTTTAGTGATATTGTCTTTCTTCATGGAAAGCTTTTCTGTTAAAGAATAATTCTTAGACTGAAGTTTTTTAGCTTGGTATGAAGATAAGTCAGAGCGAAGATCTTCTATTTGTTTATCAAATAAATTGAGGTTAGAAGAAATCTCTGAAAGACGATTATTATCTTTTTCTAATTTTTCTTTTAAGGAATCGAGCTTCTTTTTTGCTTCTTCATATTGGACGCGAGCATTAACATAAGTTAAAAGATTCATCTTCTCAGCATAGGAAGAATAGTTAGTGTAGCTTTCTTTTATTTTTAATAAAGCTTCTTGTTTAACTCTAAGTTTTTTAGCTTCGTTTTCTAATAATTTATATTGTTCGATGTTTTTTTGCATCGGTTTGATATCGATGGTTTTATCGGCATCACAGATGTAATCAGTGATAAATTGAGAGATGTTATTGATAGGTGCAAAAGAGATAGCTTTTCTTAATAGAGAGAAGTATTTATCAGGAAGGTTACCAAAAGCGACTTTGATAAAGTTTTGATAATCTATATCAGTATCAAAGAAATGATATTCACCACTGGAATAATTCTTTCTAACATAACTAGAAAGTTCTTTATACATCATTGGACGTACTTTTTTTAAATCGCTTTCTGTTTCAGAATTTGAGAAGTTATTTTTTAAGAAGGGAGAAGCGATATAAAAATAGTGTTTGGAAATATTATCAGCGCTATCGACATCAAAAACAGCACCTAAAGAGAAGGTTTTATTTTCAACATCATCATAAATTTCAATAGCGATATAAGAAGTGAAGTTACCTTTGCGAAGGTTAATGACTTTTCCATCGTCAGATATACCTGTCTGCCCTCTTAAATAAGAGAGAAGAGTACGTCCTCTACCTTTGGTTTCATTAGCAGCTTTATTGAAATATTCAGCTCTAGTCGAGCCTATTAAAACAATCTGTAAGGCGTCGATGATAGTAGATTTACCTGTACCGTTAGGACCAGTTAAAAGAGTGATCTGCTTAAGGTCAGTAGTTGTGTTAGAAAAGTAGTGCCAATTAATTAGGCGAAGGCGTTTTAGTACTTTCATTCTTCGCTCCTTTCAAAACTATCTAAGATGAGATTGTCATCTTTTTTAGTTAAAAAGTTATAGAGAGTGTTCATCTTTTCTGAAGAGATGATATAACGGATAGTAGGGAGAATACAGAAGCTATAAGCAGGATCACCATAAGATCCTTCAATCTTTGTGATGATGTTGTAGGAATCTAAAACTCTTAAAGAACTCGCAATCGTTGAAGAAGAGAGTCTTTTAGTTAAGTTAGATAAACCTGTCTCTTGTAAGAAAGTATTTAAAATACCATAGGTCATGCGAGGAGTGATCTCTTCCGGGAAACGGCTTATTTGATCTTCATAATATGATCTTAAAGCGTAGACAATCAGTGTTGTGACAACATCTAATCTAAGATGATTTTTCTCGATTCCTGATGAAATGAAAATAATACCATCTTCATCGCTTTTAGAAAGAGAAATATTTATATAGGATAGATAATCTTCAATCAATTCAAAATGACGATCTATATATAAATAATCGGGGTTAGTTTTGAACATTTTCATTTTGCGATCGTAAATGCGCCTAACTATGAAGCATTGATAGAGAAGGTCGTTGACAGCTTCTGAAAAAAGAGCTTTTTCTGAACGCGTTAATTTCTCAAAATCCTCTAAAAACATTATCTCCTCCTACTTTTTACGGACAAATTTATATAACGGCATATAATAGTTAGCATAGTCGATACGGTCAGATAATTTAGTGACTGTATAAGGTATAACTCCAAGGACAGCTTTGATGATCGCTAAAATCATCATAACTAGTTGATCAGCATTTTCAATAGGAATATCTGTAGTTGTTATTTCATCTTTTCCTTCCATGATGCTATCTATAAAGTTAAGAATAGAGCGGTCAGAAAAGCGATTTAATTGGTTATCAAAATAATCAGCTAAAAGATCGTCATCAGGTATAAAATCATCATCTAGGGGCAGAGGTTCACTATTCTCGCTAACTGCACGTTTAAAGGGCATCGTAAGAGAGAAAGTATCAATATAACCTTGCCTATTTAATAGGAGAGTTTCACTAGCTTGCTCTAATAGGGGCAATTCATCATATCTTAAGGAGGGATTATTTTTAATTTCATTAGCTAAAGCTAGGATTATACGATCGATTTTACCTTTGACAGTTTTATCAGTTGAAGAGAGATAATTAATCTTTTTCTGTACTTGCTCTGTATAGTTAGCATTAGCCTTATCTATTTCATTAAAGCTAGCAGTCAAGCGAGAGAAAATATCGATGATTTCGTTGATTATTTTTATCATCTCTTTTGTCAGTTGCGCTTCATCTCTGTTGCGGTTCATCGGTTCACTTTTAGCTTCTTTAACTAAAAGGGCGATGATTCTTTCACTTTTTAGCCACTTTCTTAAAATAGATATAGTTGGTTGAGAGTAGAGGCCTAAGGAATCGAAAGTTTTCATCGGATGATAATATTTATCAGAAACATTGACTCTATAATCATCAAAGTGTTGCTTTAGAGCGATATTAGGATCTAAAACAGAAGTTAAACGATTACCGAAGACGCATATTTGCTGCCTTAATAAAGTGACAGACATCTCGATAGAATCAGCATTATTTCTAGCATTTAAAAGAGCTCGATACATATAATCGTCTTCTTTATCATCTTCCATTTTTAGTTCAGCATAAGTTTGATGGACTAAAGGTAAATA
Organism: uncultured Bacilli bacterium; assembly: GCA_944349335.1. Lineage (GTDB taxonomy): Bacteria > Bacillota_I > Bacilli_A > RFN20 > CAG-288 > Enterosoma. The sequence continues at coordinate 439,576 of CALVMW010000001.1, read as the reverse complement.
AGAGCCGATATCAGAAGTTAAATCGTCGATCACTTTCAAAAATTGAATTGAGTAAGCGGGGATATAGATGTATTCGATATTAGTGTTTGAATCTTTACTTATAATAAACCAACCACAATTAGCTAGTTTACGGACAATATAATTAACTTTGTTATTTAAAATATCACCATCTTCTTTAATTTCAACTTGATCTTCCTCTTCCTTATCGTCGAGTTTATCCATATCGACATTAAAAAGGGACATCAGGTCGACACCTTGATTTTTAATCATGTTAATATAATCAACCTTTTTAATATCGGTTTTATAAGTCTTTAAGCAACGATAAAGACAAAGTAAAGCAAAAGCATAAACTGACCTATATTTGCGAGATAAAGGGGAGAAGAGATCGGCGGGAATTCTTTCAAATAACTTAGACAATATATCTATCCTTTCAAGTGGAGTAATCAAACAAAAATTATAAAAGATTTTTCTTTTAAGAACAATAAGCACCAATCCTAAAAGGATCGGTGCTTATCTATTTTTTATTCAGCAGCTGTATCACCAGTTCTGAAGAAGTAACCACCGATTTCATCATGGATGTGGATTGTAACGGTAGCGACTAAATCAGCAATATCTGTTCTGGCGGTAGGAAGAGTAGTAGCGGGTGTAGCAGCGATAGCGGTATATTCACCATTAGCGGTCTCTTCAAGATAACCATCATTACCTTCAAGAGTCCAAGTGAGTCTTTCTTTGAGTAAAGCGATGTGATCAGCTGTGAAACCAGTAAGACCATCATTGTCTTCATCGAAAGTGATTCTATCATTAACACTTAATTTATCGCCGACATATAAATGGGCATCTTCAGTATTGAAGTGGATCCAATCAGCAGCGTTTTGATTTCTGAATCTGATAGTAACAACAATCCAAGTAGAAACTTCAGGATTGTCAGTGGAAGTGATATTAACGTTAGCTTGGCCTTGCCAGACACCGATGATGTGGCCAGTATTTTCATCGAGTTCGATTAAATCTGTATCTTCGGTTGTATAAACAAGTCTCTGGCTATAATCGTTTTGACCATCATCTTTGACAACGCGACCTTCAACTCTTGTGTAGTTGAAATCAGGATCATCAGCAAAAACGACTTTATTACCAGTGAAGGCAGCTTCGATTTTGACAGAAGAATCTCTGACGACTAAGGTAACTCTGCTTGCATCAGTTTCATCACCTAAAGTAGCAGAGACTTTAATTTCAGCAACGCCAGTAGCAACAGCAGTGATAACACCATTAGCATCGACAATAGCGATATCGGGATTTAAAGAAGTGTAAACGAAAGTAGCACCAGCCTTGTTAGCTGTAGGATTGATAGCATATTGATCACCAGCTTCGAGAGTAGGTAAAGAAGGAATAGAAACTTCTAATTCAACAATATCACCGGGATCAGTGGGTTCTTCAATATCGCTATTAGGGACAGGGATGTTATTTTCATCATATGTCCACTCACCTTTAAAATAAGCTTCGCCATCAAAGGTTGAGAGATTATAGATATCATCACTAGGACGAGCGACATCAAAGAAAAGGGTAAGAGAATCACAGCCAGCAAAAGCTAAGCGTTCGATAGTTGTTATCGTGCTAGGAATAACTAAATACGGGAGCTTTTCACAATCTCTAAAAGCCGATTTATGGATTGTTGTAAGAGAAGAAGATAAGGTAAGAGAAGTTAAGGATGTGCATCTTTCAAAAGCAGATTGAGGAATAGTTGTAACTAAGGGGATGTTGACTGTAGTGAGATTAGTTGATTCACTAAAGGCATTAGTTCCGATAGTAGTGCAGTTAGGTAAGTTTACTTCAGTTAAATCAGTGCATCCATAAAGAGCAAAGCTGCCGATGGAGGTAACATTATCTAATTGTAAAGCAGTTAAACTAGAGCAACCTCTAAAGGCGTTGTTACCTATAGTAGTAACTGTAGTAGGAATATTAATTTCATTGAGGCTGGAGCAATTTAGGAAAGCTTTATTTCCAATTGTGACTAAACCGGAAGAGAGAGAGACTGTTGTAAGGTTAGTGCAGTTTTCAAAAGCGGATAATTTGATGATGTTGACACTTTCAGGAATGGTTATTGATTTTAAATTAGTCATACCTTTGAAAGCGTTTGTGCCGATAGCACCGACAGGATGGAGACCATTAACTCCATCATCATATTCACTAGGAATAAAGTTTATATCTGTTAATGTATCATCTTCGATGCCTAAGACGATGTAGTATTGAGCTTCTTCATCGTAACGATAAGTTATAGCAGCTTCAAATCCAGCATAAATCGAGATATTTTCAGTGACTGTTATGGGGAAAGAAACAGGCTCAGTACAACTTGAATCATAGAACCAACCGATAAAGTTATAGCCAGGATAACTAGGTGTTCCTAAGTCGCTAGCATTAACACTAGTACCGTATTCATAGCTATGATTAGTTCCAGAACCAGCATTAGGACCAATATTTAGATAAGTTGTGATGTTGTAAGTATTGACAGTGCTTGAATAAGTAGCGGTAAAGGTTAAATCACTTTCAACATAAGTTGTATCAGTGATAGCAGGGGACCAACCGGAGAAGGTGTAAGAATATTGAGCATCTGACTCTCTAGTAGGTACGCCGTGAGTTGAGAAATCGTAGGAGGGGATAGAACCAGCTGTAAAGGAATCTATAGCTAAAGTTGAACCATCATAATTTAACCAAGTTACATTATAACTGCGGATTTTTTCGGTAAAGGTTGCAGTATAAGAGGTGTCTTGTGTAGCAGGGACAACTTCTTTATTCCAACCGGTGAAGGTGTAATCATAGAAAGTAGAAGAGGGTTTAGTTGGTGTTTCTCCATCGTAAGTAGGCATCTCACCTTCTAAGACGACATCTGTCTCTAAGACGCTATTATCATAATTTAGCCATTGAATAGTGTAGTAAGTAGCGACGCTGATAGATGAACTTGAGCTAGAACTAGATGAGCTTGATGAAGAAGAGGAAGAAGAGGATGAACTTGAACTTGAAGTAGAAGAGGAGGTTGTTGAAGAATTGGAAGAAGGAATCGATAAAGATGAATTTTCAGAACAAGAAAAAGAGAGAGCAGCAATAGTTACGAGAGTTGTTAAAAATTTTATTTTTGTTTTCATTATATTACCTCATGCTCTTTAGAGCACTAATATTATATAGTAGAAAAGCCTAAAATATCTAAACTTTTAGAGAAATTAGAGAAACTCTTTTTTTATGTCCATTTTTTACCTCTGATTTTATTACAAAAGTTTAATTAGTATTTATTTAAGGCTTAGATTTGATTTTTTCTAACAAAAAAATAAGAAGATGATATAATTTTACACGTGACAGCTGCTGTGTTAACTAAAGGAATAGATCCTCTAAAGAAAAAAAAGCGTATATATGAGGTAGATCTTTTGAGAGGTATACCTATTTTTTTAGTTGTTCTTTATCATTTTTGTTATGATATCACTCAGCTTCCTTCTCTTATCTCTAATTATCAAAGCATAATCAATAATTATCCAGCTTTAGATTCTTTTGTCTCTCTTTGCCAAGAGATAATGAGCAATTCTTTTTTACATGATATCCTCGTTCCTTTCTTTGCTGGTATGTTTCTTTTTACTTGTGGTATCTCCTCTTCTTTATCTAGAAATAATTTAAGAAGAGGACTTTTATTATGTGGAGCAGCTTTATTGATCTCTCTCGGTTCTTATTTGATCAGTGATATCTTGCATTATAATGTTTTTATCGGCTTTGGTATTTTACATATCATGGGCTTATCTATACTTATATATGCTTTGATCGAGCTATTTTATAAAAAAGTTTTGAAGAAAGAAGTACCAGTTTTATTATGTTTTGTTATCGGTTTTTTAGTCTTTTTTATCGGTTTATTTTTAAGAAATGGCTATTTGACTGATTCTTTATCTAATGTAACTTGGCCGGTGAGTAGTATCAGTGGTATCAGTTACCTTGATTGGATTAATAAAGATCCTCTTTCTCCTCTTTATGTCGCATTAGGTTATTATTCAGCTCCTATCGATTATTGGCCGATTTTTCCCTATTTAGGTCTTATCTTTTTAGGTATAGCTTTCGGTAAAATTCTTTATCAAAATAAGAAAGAATCATATCTACAGTTTTTACGTTTTCCGGTTTTTAAACCTATTTTATTTATCGGAGGACATACTCTCTGGGTTTATTTTTTGCATCAGCCGATCATCATAATTATCTTAGGTGTTATATTACTTTCAATGGGGTTTAGATTATGAGTGAAACATTATATTTAACTGTGGATAAATATCGTAGTTGTCAAAATAATGCTATTCATTTTCGTAATGAAACAATAAAATATCCGACTTTTTTAAATAGAGTTGATGAGATGGCAGATAAACTTTATTCTTTAGGTATTAAGAAAGAGACTGTCGTTTCTCTACTCGCGCCTAATGCCCCTGAGTGCATCATAGCTTTATATGCTCTTAGTAAAATTGGAGCGACTATCAGTATCGTTCATCCTCTTATTCCGAAAGATGATTTAAAAGAACTTTTAAGAGAGACAAAAGCTGAACATATTTTATTGTTTGATGTCTTAGCTGATAAGTATTTAGATATTTTAAAAGAAAGAAAGATTAGTATTCATTATCTTTCTATTCATGATGATGTCTCTTCTTTAACATATTTAGGTTTTAAATTTCTTTATCGTAAAGCTCTAAAGAATATTGATCCTACTTTATATATTTATAAGATGAAGAGACCAAAGGTTTTTTTTGAAATTGATGATGATGACACTAGAGGTTCTATTTATTTACAAAGCGGTGGAACAACTGGTAAAAGTAAGACAGTTATCGTTTCCCAAAAAGCTATAAACTTTATTACAAAGCAATCGGAAAAGATGCTTTGTCATTGTCCCTATGGACTATCTATTATCGGAGTTTTACCTATTTTTCACGGCTATGGCCTTGTAATGTCTGTCCATGCTCCTCTTTCTAATGGAGCAGCGACTTGTTTATTGCTTAATTTTGATACTAAAGAGATAGTAAAAAAGATAAAAGAGAATAAGATAAATATCCTCTTAGGTATTCCTTATATGATAAATAAGCTAATGAAGGAAAAAGGGTTTGATAGCGATATATTACAGAATCTTATCTCTACTTTTGTTGGCGCCGATAAGCCCGATGCTAATCTGACAGCTGATTTTGATGCGATGATGATTAAACATCATAGTATCAATAGATTACTTCAAGGTTATGGTTTAACAGAAACTTTATCTGTCAATGTTGTTAATACTCTTAAAAATAATAAACCTAATTCTGTCGGTAAACCTATCGATGATGTAATAGTGCGCGTTGTCGATCCTGAAGATTTTAAAGTTGAAAGGAAAGCTAATGAAAAAGGTCTTATCTTGATCTCTTCTCCTTCTCTTTGTTTAGGTTATATGAATACTAAAGAAGATAAGCAGCCATTCTATTATTTAGATGGTCAAAAATATTTAGTTACTGGTGATATCGGCTATCTTGATGAGGATGGTTATCTCTTTTTTGTAAATAGAAATAATGATGTGCATAAGATTGCTGGTTATAATATTTTCCCGAGTGAGATAGAAAAGAAGGCTGAAGCTTGTAAAGGAGTAATCACTTCAGCAGCTATCTTTATTTCTGATAAAGATCATCCTTATTTTGCTCTCTTTATTGAAAAGGATATCAATCAAAAAGATGATGTATTAAAAGAGAGAATTGAAAAACATTTAGATGAAGTTTTGTTTAGATATGCTAAGCCTGAAAAAATTATTATTAAAGCTAAATTACCAAGAACAAATATTGGTAAGATAGATAGACAAAAATTAGCTGATGAAATTAGGAGGTAATAAAATGAATGAAAGTAGATTAAGAAATTATGCGCGTTTGATCGCTAGAGTAGGCCTTAATGTTCAAAAAGGTCAAGATGTAATGCTTACAACAACTATCGAGCAAGCAAGTTTTAATCACATGTTATTAGAAGAGCTTTATGATGCTGGTGCTAGAAAAGTATTTATAACTTATGAAGATCCTGTCGTTTCACGTTTAGAATATGAAAAAGCGACGGATTTAGATAAGTTAGAAACTTTTGAGGAAGAGAAGTGGAAGTATATTGCTGATCATCATGCTTGTCGCCTTTTTATTGAATCTCAAGATCCTGACGCTTTAGCAGGATTAGATGCTAGTAAAATCTCTAGCATCGATAATGCTAGAAGAAAGATTATTAAAAAGTATCGTGATCAATTCGAAAATAAAGTTCAGTGGTGTATTGCTGGCGCTCCTTCCTTAAAATGGGCAAAGAAAGTCTTCCCGGAACTTAATGATGAAGAAGCGATCGAAAAGCTTTGGGAAAATATTTTAAAAGCTTCTCGTGCTTTTGAAGGTGATCCTATTAGAAACTGGGAAGAACACGCCTTAAATCTTAAAGAAAAATCTAGCTGGCTTAATTCTTTACAATTAGTTAAATTGAAGTATAGTTCTAAGAATGGAACAGATTTTGAAGTCTCTTTAAATCCGGATATTCTCTTTTTAGGAGGAGAGGAGAAGAGAGTGGATGAAGATATTGTATTCGAGCCTAATATACCTTCAGAAGAGATTTTTACTTCTCCTATCGCTGGTAGATGCGAAGGTAAAGTTGTCGCTACTAAGCCTTTGAATCTCGACGGTCAACTTATTGATAATTTCTATATAGTATTTAAGGATGGTAAAGTTGTTGATTTACATGCTGAAAAGGGTGAGGATGCTTTAAGACATTTAATTAATACTGATGAAGGAAGTAGAATGTTAGGTGAGTGTGCTTTAATTCCTTATCATTCTCCGATCAATGATTTAGGTATTGTTTTCTATTCGACCCTTTTTGATGAAAACTGCTCTTGCCATCTCGCTTTAGGTCAAGGATTCTCTAACCTCGTTCGTGATTTTGATAAAAAGAGTGAAAAACAGATAAAGGCTAGCGGTATCAATTCTTCTTTGATCCATTGTGATTTTATGATCGGTAGTGAAGATATGAATATTATTGGAACAACTAAAGATGGAAAAGAAGTTCCTATCTTTATTCAAGGTAATTGGGCTAAGTAAGAATTAAAAAATAATAAAAAACCTCAGGATAATACCTGAGGTTTTCTTTTGGCTTTGATTATGGATTATTAAGCAAAAGCTTCCATAACACCGAGATAGAGAGCATAGATGTTACTAATAGTCTCAGTTACTTCGTTATTTTCACCTAAATAAGTATTAGCTATCTCTTCAATATCGGTATAGTTTTGACGGATGGTTCTTGCGATATCGATATAAGTTTCTTCAGTAGCTGTAACAAAAGCTTTACTAGCATCAGTGAAATATTGATCAGCTTGAGCTTGGATTACAGAAACTACATTAGTATGGCAAGATTCATCACTAGCTACTAAAGAGATTAAACTATCAGAGATGATCGGATATTCTCTTGAAGAATCGATGAAGTTAACTAAATCGGTGTAAGTTAAAGCAGTGTTTGAAAGAGTAGAGATGACATGAGTAGAAATAGCTTCTTTAGCTCTATTTAAAATATCTTGACCTTGAATTTGTAAGCTCTGATATTCGCTTAAAAGTTCATCGGAGAAGTAAGCTGTATCAAGAGTAAAGGAGCTAGAATCTTCATAAGCATCTAAAAGGGTAGTATAGAGTTCTTCATCAGTGCTATTAGCTACATAAGCTGAAGTAGCACTTTCTAAAGTGTTGAGTGAGACTTGATATTCAGATAAATAAGTAGTTAAGTAACTATCTAAAGCTGAGATTAAATTCTCACCTCCATTATCTACTAATCCTTGACGCCAATTTTTATATTGGGTGACAGTTGACGGAAGAATTGTTGCGATATTTGTGCTATCGATTGTACCTAATGAATTATATTTATCAATAGCAGAGGTTAAAGTAGCTAAGGCGGATTGATAATTATTTTCTAATGTGCCATCTTCAATCTGTTCTAAGTAATGATCTGAAATCATAAATTTAAGTTCATCACTTAATGATGAATAGCTATTAATAGCTTCTTCTAAATCATCATGAGCAGCATTAGAAACATCTAATTCTTTAGCATTGATGCTTTCAGAACCTAATAAACCATTATGTGTAGCATAGCCACGAATCTTTGAGAAATAGGTATCATATTCACTAGCTAAGGTAGAATATGAATTTAAAGTAGTAGTAAGATCATCAAAATATGTGTCTTGTAATTCTTCTTCAGTACTACCTAAATTGCAGTTGAAATCTAAAGCGATAGGAAGAGAAAGGAAGCCTAAGACATTGGCATTGATATTAGCACTTAAACCTAAAGATGAGATTTGAGTATAGCCATATTCATCATCATAGAAAGAGAAAGATAATGAAATATCTTCAGCGGTGATTGTTCCAATAGCACTTAATTCAGGCATAGAAGAAAGAAGATCGTTTAAGAAAACTTTACCTTCTTCATTTAAGTCTAAATTTAAAGTGATATAAGTGTAGTCATCGCTTCTTTCATCGATAGAGATATCGACATAATCACCTAAAGCAACTAATACTGTACCGATAGTTGAAATGATAGGTTGAACTTCTCCTAAATCAGGAAGTAAAGTGTTCAATAAAGAGAAGATACTAGTTAAAGTTAAGTCGATGCTAGATAAGTCTAAATTAGCAAAGAGAGCGCTCGTTCCTTCTTCGACAATATCTAATACTGTTCCAAGTGAAGAGACACTTGAAGCATCAGCGATAGCATAACCAGCTAATTTATCTTCAAAAGTATCGGCGTAGATAAAATTGTTACCTAAAAAGTTTAATGAGAGAGTTTCAGGTGTAGCTTCTTCAGTAGCTAAACTGCTTACGATATCGTTATAACGATAATAAGATGAGAGATAGAAGTTAGGGAAGGAGACATCTAAGCCTAATGAAGAGAGCATATTTAAGCTGTAGAGAACTTTTAAGGAGTTATAGTTACTTAAAATATCCTCGCTAGCTAAACTAGAATCAGCAGGTAAGATAGATAAAGAGAAGTTACCATTTTCATAAGCTACTTTATCATCTATTCTTTGGTAAGCGAGTTCGATAGGTGAAGAATAATCGATAGCTCCTAAAAACATATTACCGAGAGTACCTAAGTCTAAGGTAAGGTCGATATTGCCGCTCCTTTTTAAGCTGACTTCACTAGGTTCATTATCTGTGGTCGGTGTAGAAGAACTACTAGAACTACTAGAACTACTAGAAGAGTTAGAGCTAGTTGTTGAAGAAGAGCCAGTAGAACTATTTGAAACTTGTGATGAAGTATCTGCACAAGAAGCTAAACTGATCGTTGCAAGTGTTAGTAATAAACAAATTGAAATATTCTTTTTCATAATTTCCTCCTAGCAAAAAGATACTAGAAATAATTTTTTTGTCAAATGTTATTTTTAGCAACTATAAGATAGTCGAAATAATTAAATTGTTTAACTATTATAAAGACCAAACTATTCTATTATCTTCTATATCTTTCTTTTCTTTCTTTTCAGCTGGATAGCCTAAAATAACATGACCGATACCTTCATAATTACCTTCGATACCTAGTTCTTGTAAAATTTGTTTACCTTCTTCAGAATTAAATTCTTCTTTAGCTCGATGTATCCAGCAGCTACCTAAGCCATAAGCATAACTAGCTAAAAGAAGATTTTCGATCACGCAGCTACCATCATAAATATAGGTTGGAATATTTTTATCAGCTAATACTATCAAAACAACAGGTGCTCCATAAAAAGGATCAGAAGAAGAATTTAAAAAAGAAGCATTTAATTTAGATAATCTATCACGCATCTTTTTATCTTTTATAGCGATGATGATAGGTGATTTTTTATTCATTCCGCTAGGTGCCATCAAGCCTAGTTCACATATTTTTTTGATAATTTCTTCACTTACTTCTCTATCTTCATATTTTCTGATAGATCTTCTTTCTTTTATAGTTTCAATAACTGTTTTCATAATTTTTCCTCTTATAAATGGCAAACTTCCTCTTTTAATATCGATTTATCTTTGTCGTAAAGCTCGTGGGGATTCTTTTCAAAATAAGATATTCCATAGGAACAAGTTGCTGCGATTCTATGGTTATCTAATTCAGCTTTTTCGATAACTTTTTTCATAAGTTCACTGGCTTTACCTTGTCCACGATATCTCTTATCTACATAAGTTTCTTTAATGATGTAGGTGTTATCTTTATCTTCTAATGAGACATAAGCATATTCACCTTGTTCATCATTTAAGGAGATTTTTAATGTATTATTCATAATATATCCTCGCTACTGATATTATAGCATTTAAAAATTGAATTTCTTATTAGTAAAAAAGGACGGAAGATTATTCCGCCCTTTATAGTTTATGCTTTTTTCTTTCTTATAATGAGGAAGTAAATTAGACCACCGATGATTGTTAAGCCTAAGATTATTCCAAGAACGATAGCCGCAATATCACTAGCTTGTAAGCCTTTTTGATCATCTTCAATCGTTGGATCTTGAGGATTAATAGGTTCCTCAACTTTCAAATCATTTTCGACAATTACTATTGAAGATACTTGTCTATTAAATGCGTTAACATACTCAGGAGGTAAGATGAGTGAACCAGTTAACTCATATGTTCCTTTTTTACCTTGGAAGATAGAAGTATCAAATTGAACATCTACTAAAGCTTTTGATCCATCTAAGAAAGTAACTTCAACTTGTTTAGGTAAAGATGTAAGGAAATCTTCAGCATTTTTAATAGTTAAATCATCGAGTTTAGATACATCACCGATAATTCTGATATCAGATGGCTACGTTTTTGATACATTGCACATCTTTATAACGGCAACTTTTTTAAAATATCTTATTAATCGCTTAAAATAAAAAATGTTTGAACACATTTAGATAAGTTCTAAGAATGTATCAAACATGTTGTTTTCAGATGTGTTTAAAACATATACTAAGGACAAGAAAAGATATATCAATAATGGCGAGCATAGCATGTATAAATTTACTGAAGCTCATACTTCTATAATTCCCACTGAGCTATTTAATTGAGCTATTTAATAAGGTGCAGGAAGAAAGAAAAAGACGCTCTAATGTTCTTGAAGATGAAAACGGCAATAAGCATAGAAAAGAAATTAAATATTCATCAAAAATTAAAAGGCAATAGCCTACTCATAATTTCATCGATACAAGTAAAGTAGTCTAAATTATTCATTTAATATTTCGAACAAACGTTTATTTCCTGTTTTGGGGTGTTTCGTTTCTCTAGTGGTCTAATCGTTTGTCTAGTCCCCTAATCGTTGAGCAAGTGGGTAAAAATCATGAATTTTGAACATTTAAAGTAGCCTAAACCACAAGAGCAACAATTATAAAGCCTCGATTCCTCAAGGTTTCTATACTTAATATCGACACACCATATAGTACTTAATTTGGCTTGTTTGCTGGAAAAGATATGCTGAGTATGATCTAAAATTATCAAAAATAAACTGACCGAAGGAAGTGCTGGCTATGAGAGCTTATCTTTTTATAAACTCTCTATTTGATTTAGAAGCATCATAATCGCCAACAAAATTTTCTACATTCCTGATTAAATCACACTTGATAAATCTTGACTTTACCTTTCTAAGCAATTCTTAGAAAAACAAAAAAGCCACCAAACTCAGCAAAATAAGAATGATGGCTTAAGTGATTAAATAAGTATTTTGTAAATATTTTATACTCTAACGATGTAGTCTTTCTTTCTAGGTGCTGCTTCCTTAGGTTCTTCATTAGCATAGCCAAGAGCAAGAGCTCCAACACCTCTTAATGTTGTAGGAAGATTCCACTCTTTAAGAAGTTCTTTCCCCTCTTCACTATCAAATATCTCACGCTCTTTAGCAACCCAAACACTACCAAGTCCAAGAGAGTGAGCAGCAAGTATCATGTTCATAAGAACGCAGCTTCCATCCTCAACAAAATTCGAAGCATTACCATCAGCTAAAACTAAAATAACAATTGGAGCTCCATAATATGGGTCATTACTTGTATTTCTAACTTTTTCATTTAGCTCAGTAATTTTTTCACGATACTTAGGACTAGTAACAGCCACAATGGTAGGCGATTGTCTTCCTCCACCTGTAGGAGCATAAGTTCCAGCTTCAAGAATCTTACTTAAATCCTTTTCTGATATTGGTTCTTTCTTATAGCTTCTTATGCTTCTTCTAGTTTTAATTAGTTTAATAAAATCAGTGTTCATAAATATCATTCTCCTTCTAAAAACATGATAAATACAAAACTACCTATTCAATCACTAGACTATGTGGCAAAAAGATGATGACTCCGGAAAAGTCCACGTTAATTTTCATTTACATTATACTGCTAAAGATACTAACTTTGAATAAGTAAAGAATAGATTAGATAATGTTTTTACTTGTGTCTTAAAAGGCTCATAAACGTCTCACATTTGCTTATTTCCCTTTCATGAAAAATTAGTTAACTTCCTAATCGTTCGACTATTGGGCAAAAACTTTTTTTGTACTTTAAAAGTGATATAAACCACAAGAGCAACAACTACAAAAAAAGCCCCGATTTCTCGAGCAAAAGTGTAAATTTTACTATATCTACAGTTTTAAATATCTTTCTAACAAATGTCATTATGCTATCACTTTAATACAAAACATAGCAAGATAATACCTTTACTAGAAAAACAATACCATTTTCATTCTTAAATTAGTTTTTCACCGCCATTCCAATACTTTATTCCCCAATTATCAAAATCCCATTTTGCATCGTATAAATTGCATTCGTAATCAATGTAATAAATTAAATTATCATTCTTATTGATAATGAAATTTGTTGGATAATAATCAATATTAAGACCTGCACTATAAATATTAGGAAGCATGTCTTTCATTTGCTTAATATAAATTGTAATATCTTTATTTAATTTAATTAGGTCAGATAAGACTGGTCCTTCAATATATTCTTTAATGATTATTTCTTTATCTTTATCATACGCAATCAATTTAGGGATTCTAATTCCTGTTTTAAGAAGTCGCTCGTAATCATGTAATTCGGCTTCGATTTTGTTACCAAATTGGTAATAAGAACAAGGCTCGTGATGGATTTGTTTTAATACATATTTTTTATTATCAGTTGTTGCTAGATATGAATATCCACCTTTACCATGTCCTAAAAGTTTTACTATTGTGTATTTAATATCGCTGATTGATATTTCATCGTTAACATTAAGCATTTCTAAACTCCTATAAGTTGTTTCAAGTCAATTTCATAAGTGCAGAATCCAATATATTTTCTTTACGTAATTTTAGTATTTTTTTAAGAAATAATTTTTGTAAATCACTTGCTTGCTCCACTTCGTCAATTAATGAATTAATCTGTTTAAGATTGATTTTAGGAACGATTCTTTTGATTGCTTCATTACAGTCACTGTATTCCAAGGATGTTATCATTCTAAAATAATTGCCTCTTTTTCCTTTTACTAGTATTGCAGAAGTTGGCATATCAAAAACGCGAGCGTCCATTTCTGTCTTAGATGACATAACTTTTTTAATTAATTCATCGTCAATTTGAGGAAACAACGATGAACCACAATCAAAGATTGGAGCAATTTTCATTTCATCGTTTTCTTGGTTATATAAAAAACCCCAATTACCATTATGTCTATCCCAGTTACCAATAAACGCATCAATAACAAACATATCCCAAAAATGTTCTTTTAATTCTTTAGGATCGACTGCATTTTGTTTCTCAATAGTATCAAGAATATCGGCCAATTCAGTTCCATATCCATTTGAAGCAGAATCGATAATTTGATTTTTTACTGATGCAAAATCAATAAATATAGTATTTATAGAAGTAAAATCTTTACACGCAACAACATTTCTAACTTTTCCATGAAATTCATATACTCCTAATAATGTTTCTTGTGCTTTTACACCTAACATATTAAAAATACGGCAACCTAAATATTCAGAAATACAACTATTCGTGTAGGATAGATTAGGATTTTTAATGGCGTGCATCGGGAGCTTGATCATATAAAGATCATCATTATAAACTACCGATAGTTTATTCCCATTCGCACCCCCATACGCCTTTTTTCTTATCGGAAAATTTGTAAAATTAATCATATAGTGTTTATCTCCTAAAGTATCTTGCTCTTAATCGATCAGCTTGTTCTTTCGAAATGAGATTTTCAACTTCAGCAACATTGATAGAACTATTTAATTGGTCGCTATAGCAATCTAATAAAGAACTATTCTCACGTATAGATTTTCTATATTCTGAAATCGCATCATATAAAAATAAAGGCAACAAAGTTTTAGATTCTTCTTTTTCTAGAGAAAGCAACTCTTCAATTGATATATTTAAACTTTTTGATATTGCTAATAATGTTTTACCAGAACACTCTAAAATGTCTGTCTTACTAGACGCAATATCAATTAAAGTGGTTTTCGGAATCCCGCTTTTAATGGATAACGCATAAACTGTTGTTTTTTTAAATGCTAATAAATCTAAAAATGTCATACCAATATTATATCGGTATACCGATCTAAAAACAACAAATAGATTTAACTTATTCAGAGTCATTATGTTGCCGCTTAATTAAAATAAAATTGTGGATTCATAAGGATATTTTTTCTAGTAGAGATACGTTTTGCTAGTAGGCTTTCTTTTTTCTAGCAGAACCAAAATTCTAAAATCCGTAGATTCAAATCAATTTTTATATACTAGCAAAACACCCCTAAAATTAAAAAGTCCGATTTCTCGGACAAATATCGTTCATTTTGAGACCATTACTTTGTATCAAAATGTTAGTTATAAGATGGCGGAGCAGCAGAGATTTGAACTCTGGCTGGGTTATTCGCCCACTGCTGGTTTTCAAGACCAGTCCCTTCAGCCGCTTGGGTACTGCTCCAAAATAATAAAAAAAGCCTTCATGAGGCTTAAACAATGGTGGGCGCTATAGGGCTCGAACCTATGACCTTCTGTACGTCAAACAGATGCTCTCCCAGCTGAGCTAAACGCCCATTGCTTCTTTCAAAGCGAAAATAATTATAGCGGATTCTAATAGCAGTGTCAACTTTTTTCATCATTAATATGATAAGATATTTTAAAGGAGGTCAGATAGATGTTAGATTATGTTATTTTGATTCTTTTAATTGTGTGTTTACTTGCATTGATTATAACTATTATTTTAATTATCCATTATCATAAAAAAAGAGATGATCATGATTTATATTCTTCTTTAGGTTCTATAAATACTAATATTAATAATCTTGATAAGAGTATCAATAATTCTATTGCTAATTCATTAAATATTGAATTAAGTAAGATGAAAGATGAGACTAATAAACAGATAAAGGAACAATATACATTCCTAGATAGTTTAAAAAAAGATATCAATGATCATATTTTAAATATTCAGAATCAAGTCAATAATTCTATAACTGATGGCTTTAAAACTAATAATGAACAGATTGAGAAGGTTACTACTTCATTAACTATTATTGATGATGCTAAAAATAATATTGTCAATCTTTCTAAGGAAGTTAATTCTTTAAATAGTATTCTTTCTTATTCAAATAAAGCCGGTAAATATGGAGAACATTTTTTAGGTAATATCCTTCGTTCTACTTTTGGAGATAATAATATTTTTGAAAAGCAATATTCGTTGACTAATAATGCTAATGATAAAGTTATTGCGGATGCTGTTATTCATTTAGATGAGAAAACTATTATTTGTATCGATAGCAAATTTTCAGTAATTAAATATAAAAATCTTATCTCTTCTCCTGAGGAATATAAAAAGAATAAACAATTATTAATTTCAACTTTAAAAGGTCAGATAGATAAGATAGCTAATGATTATATTATCGATAATGTGACTTTACCTTATGCTTTGATGTTTATAGCTAATGATGGTTTTTTAGTCTTTTTAGAGAATGATGAAGATATTTATATGAAAGTGATGGAATATGCTGCTAAAAAGAAAGTAATAATTGTTTCCCCGACTACTTTACAACCGATTCTAGCTAATATTAATTTCTCAAGGATCAGGATTGAAACTATTAATAATATCGATAGGATTTTAGAACAGTTAAATAAGATTCGTTCTAGTTTAGGTAATTATAATAAACTTATGGAGGAATTCTCTAAAGATATTGATGATTTGAAAGAAAGAAAAGATGAATTTATGACTAAGGGGAGAACATTATCAAGAAATATTGATAATGTTTTAAAATTAGAAGGAGATAAAATAGATTTATTAACTTCTAATGAAAAGCTAGATTAAATATAATATAGTGCACCTAGGAGGTAATTATGAAATTTAATAATATATCGTGGGATGAATACTTTATGTCGATCGCTATTCTTTCTAGTTTAAGAAGTAAGGATCCTAATACTAAAGTAGGAGCTTGTATTGTTTCTGATGAACATAAAGTTCTCTCTTTAGGTTACAATGGTATGCCTACTGGAATTGATGATCATAATATGCCTTGGGGTCGAGAGGGTGATTTTTTAAATACAAAATACCCTTATGTTTGTCACGCTGAATTAAATGCTATTTTAAATAGTTCACACAATCTTAAAGGTTCTACTATTTATGTTACTCTTTTCCCTTGTCATGAATGTACAAAAGCTCTTATTCAAGCAGGAATAAAAAAGATTTATTATCTATCAGATAAATATCATGATACTGATGATGGTGAAGCGAGTAGAAAGATGTTAGACTTATGTAATATCTCCTATGAACAATATAAAGGCAGAGTTCCCGAAATAAAGTTTTAAAATGAATTATCAAAATCATAGTAAATTTCCTTTAAAGAAATGTATTATCGCTACAATCATTATAATTATTTGTTTTCTTTTAGTATTGACACTTTTATATAGTATTCTTTATGGAGTCAATCAAGAAGATAATTATATAGTAGCTATTGTTTGGGCAGTCTGTTTATTTTTAGCTATACTAGGTTATTGGATATATCAGATAGTTAAGCATCATAAAATAAATAAAGATGAAAAAAGATAAAGAACTGACATTTATCAGGGATAAAGATATTTCTTTAGATAGCGCTGTAACCTTTAAGAATGTTTCTTTTTTTTATGAGAAAGAAAGACCATGTTTAAAGAATATTTCTTTTGATATCAAAAGAGGAGAGTTTATCTCAATAATTGGACATAATGGTTCAGGTAAATCGACTCTTTCTAAACTTATAGATGGTATATTAGCTCAGAATGAAGGAGATATTTATATCTTCGGTGTTAAAATGCAAGATAATAATGCGATTCAGCTCCGTAAAGATATCGCTTTAGTATTTCAAAACCCTGATAGCCAATTTATTGGTGCTACTTGTCGAGACGATATTGCTTTTGGACTTGAGAATATGCAAGTTAAGCAAGAAGATATGGAAGAGATTATCGATGATTGTTTACGGAAAGTTGGTATGGAAGAATATAAAGATGCGGAGCCAGCTAATCTTTCTGGAGGTCAAAAGCAGCGTATAGCTATCGCCTCAGCCTTAGCAAGAAAACCGAAGATTTTAATATTAGATGAAGCGAGTGCGATGTTAGATCCTAAAGGTAAAAAAGAGATTGAAGATATCATTTTTGAAAGGAAGAAAGAGGATAAAGATCTCACTATAATTAATATTACTCATGAGATAGATGAGACTATTAATTCTGACCGTGTCTTAGTTTTATCTAAAGGTAATCTAGTGATGAGCGATACACCTAATAAAGTATTTTCAAACGATGAGTTTTTAACTTCTATTCATCTATCTTTACCTTTTGATCACCTTTTAGTAAAAGAATTAAATAAGTTAGGATATGAGATTGAATATGATGATCATGAAGGATTAATCGAAAAGATATGTCGATAAAATTTGAAAAGGTTAACTATACTTATGATATAGGTTTACCATCGGAAAAAGTTGCTTTGAGAGATATATCTCATATCTTTTCTGATCATTGTTTTACGGCTTTGATCGGTAAAACTGGTTCTGGTAAGTCTACTCTTTTGCAGCATCTAAATGCTCTTATCCTTCCTACTTCAGGAAAGATTTCTATAGGTTCATATATTATCGATTTTTCTTTAGAATATAAAGATGGTAAAGTTGATGAAAGAAAGATGAAAAGGAAAAGAAAGAAGAAATTAAAAGATATAAAAAGTTTAAGAAAGAAAGTAGGAATCGTTTTTCAATTCCCGGAATATCAACTTTTTGAAGAAACTGTTTTAAAAGATGTTATGTTCGGGCCCAAAAACTTTGGAAAAAGTGAGGAGGAAGCCAAAAAGGTAAGTTATGAAGCTTTAAAACAAGTTGATTTAGATTCTTCATATTATGAACGCTCTCCTTTTGAATTATCGGGCGGAGAAAAAAGAAGAGTCGCTATCGCTGGTATTTTAGCTTTAGAACCTGATGTTTTAGTTTTAGATGAACCGACAGTCGGTTTAGATGCAGATGGTGAAAAAAACTTTTTAAATTTAATAAAAGATATTTATAGTAGAGGTACTTCTATCATATTATCGACGCATAATATGGACCTCGTTTTAAAATATGCTGAGAATGCTCTCCTTTTAGAAGATGGGAAAATAGTTTTAGCTGATAGACCTCATGTTTTATTTAAAAATGAAGAGCTTTTAAAAAGATCAGTTTTACGTAAGCCTAAAGTTCTTGAATTTGCAGATGAATTGATAAAAAAAGGCTTACCTTTAAATGTTGAAAATATATTTGATATTCCTAGTTTAGCTAAAGAGATAGATAGGTGTAAAAGATGACATTCGGAAAGTACAATAACTATACAACAATAATACATCGCTTAGATAGTCGCATTAAACTTATTGCCCTTATCTCGTTTTTTGTTATTCTTTTTTTACCATATGGAACAGGTTATATGAACTTAGTTTTTTATGGCATCGCTCTTATTTTACTTTTTATTCTTTCCATAATAAGTAAAGCTAGTTTTATCTCCTTATTCCGTTCTTTAAAAGGTATTTGGGTGATGGTTTTATTCTTGCTTATCATATCTTTGCTATTTGCTAATTCTAATAGCGGAGATATCGCTTTTAGTATTTATGAGTTAGATATTTATTATTCGACTATTATTAATGTTTCTTTTGTCCTTTTAAGATTAATTGCGATTTTAACTGCTTCTAATATCTTCTCTTCTACTACTAAACCTATGGATATGACTTATGCATTGGAGTGGTTTTTCTATCCTTTAAAACTAATTAAAATACCTATCCATAAGTTTGCTATGGCGATCTCCTTAGCTCTTCGCTTTGTTCCGACTATAACTATGGAATGTCAAAGAGTTATCAAAGCTCAAGCATCTAGAGGAGTAGATTATAATCAAGGGCGATTAAAAGAAAAATTTAAAGCTTTAACTTCTATGATTATACCTTTATTTATCTCTTCCTTTATGAAGAGTGGAGAATTAGCTGATGCTATGGAAGCTAGAGGTTATGATCCTGATAGTAAACGTACTCGTTATAAGGTTTATCATTTCGGTTTAAAAGATGTTATCGCTATTCTTATTCTTGTTATTATTTTAGCTTTCTTTATCACTGCCTGCTGTTTCAAGTTTGATTTATTTAGTTACTTAGGAGTGGATTTACCAAAATTATCATGAATATATTGATTAATTGTTCTTTTTTAGGTGAACATTTTTATGGGACACAGAAACAGAGTGAAAAAATAACTGTTCAAGGAGTAATTGAAGAAAAGTTAAGCACACTTTTTTCTTCAAATATTAAAACTACTACTTGTTCACGTTTAGATAGGGGAGTAAATGCTCTCGATTTTTATCTTTCTTTTAAAATAGATAAGGAAGTTAATCTTTCTCATCTTCGATATTTCTTAAATCGTTCCTTAGGTCCTGATATCTTCTTTAAAGATATAAAAGAAGTTCCAGATAGTTTTTCTCCTCGTTATTCAGCTCACTATAAAACTTATCTTTATCTTATTCAAAATTCTGATATTAAAAATCCACTTTTAGCCAATATTACCTATATTCCACCGCAAAAATTAGATAAAAAGCTTTTAGAAGAATGTGGGAAGTTGTTTGTGGGAGTTCACGATTTTAAATACTTATCTAAACCTCTAGATAAAGAAGAAAATACAGTTATGACTATTGATTCTTTCTCAATAGATGAAGATGACTTATTAAAGATTCGTTTTAAAGGTTCTGCTTTCCTTCGTTATCAGATACGTTTTATGGTCGGTACGATGCTTCGCTATTCTAAAAAGAAAATAAGTAAAGAAGAAGTCGAAAAATTGTTAAGAGGAGAAAAAATTCAGATGTCTCCTTTAAAAGCTGAACCTCAAGGATTGCTTCTTGAGAAAGTTGAATATTGATGATATCGCTTTTTCTTAAAATGTTTTAATGATATAATTTAAAAGCTATGTCTAGCAAAAAAGAAAACTTTTTAAAAACCTTCCACTATTATTTCCGTAAAGAAGAGGCTTTATATATACCTAACGTCCTCTGTTATTTGAGGATTATTTTTACTTTTCTTTTTCTAGCTTTTTATTTAATACCCGAAGGTATTTATATTGAATATACTAATAATCCTTTTACAGGTATTTATCTTTCTTGTGCGATGATGGTACTTGCTTCTTATACCGACTTTTTAGACGGCTTTATCGCAAGAAAATATAAGCAAAGTTCTCATTTAGGAAGAATATTAGATCCTATCGCTGATAAACTTTTACAGTTTATTGTCGCTATTGGACTGTGCGTTAAGTTTTATATGTATCCAGTAGTTTTTATTATGTTAGCTATCTTTGTATTAAAGGAAGCTTTACAAGCTGTTGAACTGATATATTTAGCAACTAAAAAGCGCTCTTTAGATCACGCTGAATGGTATGGAAAATTGACATCTTTTGTCTTTTATTTAATCTTAGGTACTCTTTTAGTTGGTTCACCTTTTATTTTTGAATATTGTGGTGAAGCAATTTATAACATAGTGATCAATGTCCTCTGCTCTATAGCTATCGCTCTCCTTTTCTTCGCTTTAGTTATGTACTTAATAGATGGTTATAAAATACTTAAGAAAAAGGAGGTAAAAGATGATTAAACTTTATCTTTCACCTAGCTGTTCTAGCTGTCGTAAAGTAAAAAAATATTTTATTGATCAAAAGATTCCTTTTAAAGAGATCAATATTTTAAGTCATGAGATCTCTTTAGAAGAGTTAAAAGATATGCTTAGTAAATCAGAGAATGGAACGGATGATATCATCTCTAAGAGAAGTAAGATTATTAAAGAAGGAAATATTGATGTTGATTCGATGTCTTTAAATGAACTTCTTGACTTTATTAAAGCGAATCCTACTATCTTAAAAAGGCCGATAATTCTTTCTGATAATATCCTTCAGGTCGGTTATAATGCAGATGATATTGAAATATTTGAAAAAGCCAAGAGAATCGCTTCTCTTGCTTGTCAAAATTGTCCAGATTATGAAGGATGTGAACATCCATTTAAATTAAAGAAATAAAAAATGGGAGAAGTAATTCTCCCATTTATATTTTTTACTTTATTTTTTTACTTAGAATCTGTAGCGGCGTTAATAGCGCGGGTCTCTTTAGATAAGGTATTTAATTCGAAGGGGATAGAGAGTTCATCACAGATATTTCTTAAAGTAGCTTGTGATTTAATAGCAGAATCAGAATCGCACTCTAATTCGTAGTCAACTTTGCCAGAATAGCTATTTTTAGAAAGGTCGATAGAAGTATCACGATAAGTTCCTTCTCTTCTAACTGTGGTCATCTGGGCTAAAATCTTTAACTCACGAGGATCGATATGTAAGATATCTAAGAAGTCAGCAATATCTCCAGCAGGGAAGATATTCTCATTGAAGAAGAGATCAGCTTGTTTTTCATTCAAGGCTTGATTTTTCTCTAAGAGACCTTCACTTAAAGGCGCTTTCATGGTTAAAGTGAAATTTTTATTATTTTCTCTGATACGGAGAATCATACCGTATTTTTTAAGGATTCTATCGACAGAATCGAGATAGTAATTAGTCTGTGAAACTTCTTCGTCTGATAATTTCAAGGTAGAAAGAGCTTTTTGATAATCACTCTCTTTTAATAGTACCTTAGCTTCGATTTCAATGTTATTACTTGCCATTGTTTTATCTCCTTAAAACTATAAATATGATACAATACAATGGTAAAAATAGAAAGAGAAAAAAATGAAATCTACTTCATTTGCAATCTATGGTCCTACGAATAAAACTTCGATTGGACACCTTATCGATAAGACCTTAAAAACTCTGTTAGGACATCATTTTGTTTATCAAGATGATTTAAAAGATAAGCCAGAAATAGTTATCGTTTTTGGTGGTGATGGTATGATGCTTGAAGCTATCCATCATTATGATTTTACTCCTTCTTTTATTTTGATAAATGCAGGTCATCTCGGATTTTTTTCAGACTATAAGATTATTGATTTAGATCGCTTTTTAGAAGATATTCTTCATAAAGAAGAGATTTTAGAAGAGATTCCTCTTTTTGAAGCGATTATTGATGAAGAGAAGTATTATTTTGTCTCTGATATCTCTATCCAGTCAGAAAAAACTGCTTTATTTTCCTTAGATGTTAATTTGCGACATTTAGGTGATTCTCAAGCTTCAGGTATCGTTATCGGGACCCCAGTTTCCTCAACAGCCTTTTTAGGTTCTTTAGGTTCACCTTCAATTCTCACCTATGCTAATATTTATCAGTATTCTCTTATCGCTCCTATTCATAATAAACTTTTCCCTCTTATGATCGATAAAGGTATCCTCTTTAATAAAGATGTTTTATCGATCAAAACTAAAGGACAGCTTTTCACTTATTTAGATGGAATTAAAGTAAAGAAAGAAGGAAAAGAATTCATTATTAAAATGAGTGAAAGAAAAGTGAAGTTATTCCATCTTTATCCACGAGATAATTTTGATCGCATCGTCGATGCAATAAAGCTTTAGGAGGTTATATGTTTTTAGCTCTAACAGGAACAAATCTTATTTTAACTATTGTCTTTTCAGTTTTGGGTGGACTCATCCTTATATTTTTACTTATCTTTTTCATTCTTAAAAATAATAGTAAGAAGAAAGCTCAGGCTTTAGAAAAGGAAGTAAAACAATCAGCGACGGCCTTATATGATAAATTTGGAGGCAAGGATAACATCCTCGAGATTAAGAATAGTGGTTCTAGAGTCGTTGTCACATTAAATGATATAAATAAAGCTGATAAAAAAGAGATTCAAAATATTTTTGAATCTGTTCTTTTTATGGGGAATAAGATAGTCTTCGTCATCGGATCAAAAAGTGAGGAATTTAAAAATATTTTAGAAGATATCAATAAAACTAAATAATCTTCAGTTCTTTTAAATCATGTTCTAAATCTTCTTTTGGAAGACCCATAACTGTATAAATATCTCCTTTAAGTATTTTAGCATGGATGTAATCTTTATCTTGAATACCATAGGCACCAGCTTTATCTAAAGGAGATTTAGTTTCAATATATTTATTTATTTCTTCATCGCTCATCTTTTCGATGAAGACATCAGCTTCAACTATTCTTTCTTTTAAAAGAGTCAAACCGTGATATATGACATAGGCTGTATAGACTTGATGAGTATTTCCTTGTAATTGTTTGAGCATTGAAAAAGCACTTTTCTCATCTTCGGGTTTTCCTAATTTTTCATTTTGATAAGAGACCATAGTATCAGAAGCGATGATGAAAGAATTCGAAGCTGTAGAAGCGATACTTTTAGCTTTTAAGTGAGCTTCTTTTAAACATAAAAGAGAACAATCATCATCGTCGATTTCTCTTTCATCACAAAGAGGACTAAGAGTAGTAAAATCAGAGATTATCTCTTTAAGTATCTCGATTCTACGAGGGGAAGTACTAGCTAAAATGATCATTGGAAAAGCGGTTTTTTAATATCTTCAGGTTCTTCGTAGCTGAGGATGACAGGTATGACGATAGGTGCTCTATGGGCTTCACGATAAAGGAAATGATTTGTAATGGTTTTTACAGTCTGTTTTATCATTGAATAAGTGACTTTATGTGAAGATTCCATCAACCTTGTGACTTCAAGATTTATAACTTCCGCAGCTTTTTTCTGAATAGCTTTTTTATTCGAGGAAATAAAACCTTTTGAGATCACTTGCGGCATGCGGATAAGTTTATTAGTTTTAGGATTTATGATCAAAAAGACACCGACGACGCCTTCAGAAATGAGCATTGTTCTATCTTTGATAACTGAAGTAGAAATACCAGAAGTATTTTTACCATCGATATAAATACTATCAGCAGGGACCTGGCCAGAACGGATAGCTTTTTTATTTATTAAAGTTAAAACATCTCCATTTTCCATAACGAAGGTGTTTTCTTTAGGCATACCGCATTCAACAGCGATATCAGCATGAAGCTTAAGCATTCTATATTCGCCATGAACAGGCATGAAGTATTTAGGTCTCGCTAATTTTTGTAATAACCTCATCTCTTGTCTAGAAGCGTGACCAGAAGTGTGAAGATTAGTAAGAACCGAATTAGTGATAACAGAAGCACCTAAGCGAGTGAGCTGGTTAATAACTGAGTTAATGCTTGCAGTATTACCAGGAATTACTGATGAAGAGAAAACGATAGTATCACCAGGTAAAACACGGATGAAACGATGTTCACCTCTTCCGATACGAGCTAAAACTGCCATCGGTTCACCTTGAGTACCTGTACAAAGGATACAAACTTGGTCAGGAGAAAGATGAGTAAGATCTTCAGGTTTTGCTAAACTTTCATCGGGAACTTTAATATATCCAAATTCTCTAGCCGCTTCGATATTTGATTGCATTGAGCGACCAAAAACAATTATTTTTCTTTTGAAGTATATCGCCGTTTCAATGATTTGTTGAATACGTGAAATATTAGATGAGAACGTAGAGATTAATAATCTTCCGCTCGCTTCTGCAAAGACGTCAGCGATCCCTTTGATGACTGATCTTTCAGATTGAGTATAACCTTCTCTTTCAGCATTAGTAGAATCAGCTAATAAAACATCGATTCCTTTGTCACCAAAGTGAGTGAGCTTAGAAAGGTTAAAGTCTTCATCGACTGGTGTTAAATCGATTTTAAAATCGCCAGATTCAAGAATTGTACCTTGAGGAGTTTCAATATAAAGACCATAAGAATCTGGTATTGAGTGAGTGACATGATAAAATTGAACTTTAAAATCACCAGCTTTTACTAAAGAGTTCTCATCGTATTGCACAATATTTGTTCCAGCAGTTGAAATCTTCATATCTGCTAGTTTATGCCTAATAAGTGCACAAGCAAGTTTAGGGGCGTAGATAACAGGAACTTTTACTTGTTGTAAAAGAAAAGGAATACCACCGATATGATCTTCATGTCCGTGGGTTATCACTAGAGCTTTAATTTTATTTGCATTCTCTCTTAAATGAGTAAAATCCGGTATTACATAATCGACTCCAGGCATATCACCTTCGGGAAACATGACGCCACAATCTATAATCAAGATTGAACGATCATTTTCGATACAATATAAATTTTTTCCAACTTCACCGAGGCCGCCAAGAGCATAAATTTGAACAGGGGCAGAGATACTGTTTCTAAAACCAGCCATTTGTCATTCTCCTACGTATAATATATTCATAATAAAACATGTGATTAAATAATATTTTAAAGATTTTTCAGCCTATGTCAATGCTTATATTTCGATAGCGTTATCATCTTTTTTAAAGGGGTTATTTTTATCGATGCGTTCATAGTATAAGACACCATCTAGGTGATCATATTCGTGTTGGAAAACTATAGCAGGATAACCAGATAAACGCAGTGTCACTTCTTTATTTGTGATAGCATCATAAGCTTTGATCGTGACTTTATAATAACGATAGACAAAACCAGGTACATCACTAGGTACACTTAAGCAGCCTTCTCCTGTAGAAAGATAAGCTTTTTTAACTGAAGTAGAGATGATTTTAGGATTGACTAAAACATATTCATAATGTTTGTCTTTATCATCGAGATAGACAGCATAAAAACGTTTAGAAATGCCTATTTGAGGGGCCGCTAAACCGACTCCAGAACGGATATTATGTTTAGAAGCAAATTCATCATCTTGTGAAAGGCGGAGATATTCCACCATATCAAGCATTGTTTTAGAAGTCTCTTCATCAATAGGAAAGCTTACTTCTTCGGCTTTTTTATGAAGGACTTCATCTTTATCGGTATATATTTTAAAAAGTTTCATAAGCATTTAATATCATACTACTTTTTTATTAGTTTTAAAATAATAATAGTTTATAATTAAGCTATGAAAAATGATGAATTTTTAGATTTGGAATATCGCTTTATCGATAAGCTTAAATCTTCTGCTCTTTATAAAGAGTATAAGGAGCTTGATGAGAAGATTAAAAATGATAAAGAGATTGTCTCTTTAGCTTCTAAAAGAGATGAATTATATAAAAAGTTAGAAGAAGCAAGTGAGGATGAAAGAAGAGAGCTTTTAATCGAAGCTAAAAAAATAGATGATGTTCTTCATTCAATAGAGATTGTTAAACGATATGATGAAGTCTATTTAGAGTTAAAAAAATATCTGCTTACTTTGCAAGAAAAGATTAATGAGGTTTTAAGATGATAAGAATTATTGCTGGTAAATATAAAGGTCGCTTTTTAAAAGTTCCCGATAGTAAAACAACTAGACCGACGATGGATAAAGTAAGGCAGGCTATTTTTTCAGCTCTTAAAGATAAAGTTGAAGATTCTATCTTTTTAGACCTTTTTGCGGGATCAGGTTCTATCGGTTTAGAAGCGATATCAAGAGGCTGTAAGGAATGCTACTTTATTGAAAAAGATCCGAAGACTTTTAAAACTTTAAAAGAAAATGCATTAAGTTTTTCTGAAGATCAAGATAAGATACATCTTATTTTTAAAGATTATCGTTTATTTTTAAAGAAAGCTAGCGATGTTAAATTTGATATTGTTTATCTTGATCCTCCTTATCGATATAAAATAAATAAAGATATTATTATTTATCTTGATAAATTCTCTAAGCTTGCTAGTGAAGCAATAATTATTTCCGAACAGGATAATAAGAATGAAGAGATTGAAGGTTTTGAGATGAAAGAATATCGCTATGGGCAGAAGTTTGTTAGTATCTATAGGAGGAATATATGAAAATAGCATGTTATCCTGGTTCTTTTGATCCTTTTACTGAAGGCCATTTAAACGTAGCTTTAAGAGCGAAAGAATTATTTGATAAGATTATCATCTTAGTAGCTAATAACCCTGATAAAGCTCATACTTATCTCTTTAATGTTGATGAAAGAGTTATGATGATCAAGGAAGTATTAAAAGATTATGAAGGTTTTGAAGTTACTTATACTTCTGGATTAACTATTCAAAAAGCTAAGGAATTGCAGGCTACTACCTTAATTCGTGGCTTAAGAGCGATAACAGATTATGAAAAAGAATGCCAGCTGCATGAGATAAATGAATATCTAGATCCTAATATTGATATGCTTTATTTTATGGCTAAAAAGGATCATTCATTTATTTCTTCTTCGACTATTAAAGAATTATTTTTTCAAGGTGTAGATATTTCTTCATTAGTTCCTCAACCAGTTTTAAAAAGGATGATAGAAAAGAAGAATCGATGAGTTGATAGTTAAAATATAAAAAATAATTATAAATAAAAAAAGAGGATTTCTCCTCTTTTTATTTTGTTTAATTATTCACCAGAATAAGCTTGGAAGTTATAGATATCAAGCATCTGGGTTGCAACATCAGCAGCAGAAGAATTTGATAAGGTTCCTTCCATACCGCAGATGACTTTTGTCGGATTAGAGATATCGTAAGTTGATTCGCTCTTGTCCTTAGTATAGAAGACAAACATCGGAGTAGGAAGAGTTCCACCACCTAATGTATTAAGTTGAGTATTGAGTGTCTCTTCAGTGACAGCAGAGTTCTTATATTTTTCAGGTTGACGGAGATAGACATTCTTAACATTTTGTTGAACGTCGAATTGCTCATCTAAAGTGATATATTCATTCTTATAAAGAGCAAGATCGTTACCTTCGGCCTCTGTGGAATCTTGGCTTTCATCAGGAACCCAAGAGACATCGATTGTATAGAACTTGAGTTGATCGTTGAGATTGCTGACACCATCCATTGTTAAATCTTCATCAAAGAAGTTTTCAAGGATGGGTTGAAGAGTATCGCATTGATCACAATTAGCTTTGTAGAACATAACAACAAAGCCATCTTTATCATCAGAGATAGTATTATTATAAGAATCGGAACCGACAGGACCATTGCAACTATCATCTTCACCATTGATGAATTCTAAGAAATCGTTGTAATAGATACGTTTTCTAGCAAAGAATTCACTGGTTGTCGTCTGATTGGAGATCGCTGTAACAATATAAGGTATTGAAACAACAATAGCGACGACGATACCGACAATAAGTAAAACCTGAAGCCAGGCTGCACTTTTAAACCATTCCCAAGCAGCTACTAGATTAGCTTTTGCTTTGCTTGTTTTTTTACCTTCAACAGAGCTCATTAGGCTACCTCCCTATAGAATGCACACGAATATATTATAATTAAAATAATTTAGACAATCGATAGTAAAATTATATCCTTATTGTCACCGCAAGATTTTAAACCACAAAGCGAATATAAGTCAAGATATATCTTATCTCTTATAAGGTGAAAGAGCTTAATAATATAAGGATTTTAACGGGCATCTTTAAATGAGGAGCCACCGACAAACTCTCTCATTAAAGAGTTACAAGGTATGTCATCTAGAGAAATAGGTAAGAAGTATTTGACAGTATTTTTTAATCTCATAGCGACAGTATATTCTTCACAATCAGGATTTATCTTATCTAGAAGCGGTAAAACTATCTTACTTAAGGCACAGGGTTCATAATGTAAGAAGGTATCAAATATGAAATCGGCATTTTCTTCTGATGGATAGATGTATTTAAATTCTCCATTTCTGACATTAGGCCACATTGAGATAGTTTCTTTAGCGTCACTTCCTCTAGTCCTAGCATCTCTTGTTATTCTTCTTAATAAGCGAAGGTCAGTCATGCTTAAAGGGGTGTGATTATCGATATTGACTTGTGGTTGAGGTGCAATATAAACCTTAAATTTCTGATGTTCAGGAATTGAAGCCGTCAGTTTTGAATTAAGGGCGTGGATACCTTCGATAATTATTATTGAATTTTCACCTAGTCTTGTTTCTCTTCCAAATTTTCTTAAACCATCTTTGAAATTATAAGAAGGTAAGCGGACTTTTTCTCCTTGAATTAAATCGCTCATCAATTCGTTAAAGAAGGGGATATCGATAGCTTCAGCTGATTCGATATCAGTTCCCTTAGGAAGCTCAGCTTTTGGAATATAAAAATCATCCATTGAAATTCTTATCGGCCTTAAGCCATAAGTCATTAGTTCAAAGGTTAAACGATTAGCAAAGGATGTTTTACCTGATGAAGATGGGCCAGCTATGCAGACCATTTTAATCGTATTATCTTTTGCCATTATCTTTTCCCCTAGTTCAGCTAAGGTATTATTAAAACGAGCTTCAGATAGATTAATAAGTGACATCGCTCCATACTTTTTAACAAATTGATTGATATTTGAAATAGTATCTAAATGATTTAACTCGGCCCATTTAGAAGTATGAGCTAGTGTAGTTGCAAATTTAATTTCATCAATAAATGTTGGTATTTCTCCTTTATTTTCACTTCTAGGGACTTGAATTAAGAATCCAGGCTGATAGATGCGGAGAATAAATTTATTTAAGTAGGATGTAGAAACTACTAATGGACTATATAAATAATCGTAATAAGTAAAGTTTTTATATTTACAATAGAAAAGATGAGAGAAATTTTCTGGACGATACTTTAAAACGTTAACTTTATCAATAAAACCTTGTTGATGATAAAGTTTTAAAGCTTCATCTTTAGATATTTTCATCCTTTCAATCTTTAAGTCAGCGTCAACTAATTCTTTCATTTTATCGGAAACTTTTTTTACGAAATTAGCGTTGATCTTAAAGTTATTTTTAGAAATAATACGGCAGAAGATAGAGCGAGAGATATTATAAAAGAATCTGACGTCTAATCTTGGATTGACTAATTTTATTGCCATACCTACTAAAAAGCGGATTGAACTTTCATAGATTCTAGTAGCATTAGAATCAGAAAGAGAGAGGAATTCAATATCGTGTTCACCTTCATCTTTAAACATGTAGTCTAAAGAAACGATCTTTCCGTCAAGTTTAGCACAAATAATCTCCTTATCCTTAACCATATCAAGGATTTTTTCACCTTTTTTTACTGTTTTTTTCATCTGTTAAATACCTCATAGAAAGGGCTTTCAATACCTAAAAAGTATGTATATTATATAGATTTTTTGAAGTTATGCAATATATTTTTTAAAAATATAATATCAATTTAATTTTGACATCAAAACAGAAAAAAGATAGTATATTATGTTCAAAAAATATCACTATGAAAAGTTTTCAAAGATTTTTCTTTATATTACTACCTCTGCTTACTAGCTGTTCTTTTAGAGGAAATATGACGGAAGCACAAATTTCGACAGTTCAACAAGCAGATGGTTCTACTCACACTTATCAAGAAACAACTATCGCTGAAGCTGAATCATATTATATTGGTTGCTTTGTTTCTCTTTCAGGCAAAGTCACTTTTGTTCATGAAGAAGATTATTATTTAACGGCCTTTATTCAAGATGGAGTAGACGCTATTATGGTTGTAGCGACTATGTCAACTAATGGTTATGCTAATTTAAAGGTCGGTAATTCTGTTACTATTAATGGTCTTTATAAAAGATATATTCTTACAGGTGATCTTAATAATGCTGATTGTTTAGAAGTGGATGGTTTTAGAGGTGATGAGATTACTTTAGCAGATGAAGATATCGCTACTGATAAAATTGTCGTTGACGAAATGGACGATTTTTATAATTATCATTATGCATACATATATATTGAAGATTTGATCATCACTTCTTATTTAAGTACAGCTAATACCTTCAGTTTAACTTTAGCAAATTCTTATGTCTCTTTTTCATTAGTTAGCGATGTCTCTGTTGATATAGCTTCCCTTGAAACCGAATTTAAAGAGAATTTTGCTGTTTATGATAGAGTTAATTTTGCGGGTATCAATTATTCATTCAGTAATAATAGCGATATTGAGATCATCATCTTTGATTTACATTGCATAGAAAAGCTTTGAGAAATAGCCTTTTTAAGGTATAATCTTTTTGCATTAGAGGTGAATTAGCTATGGAAAATGAAAAAGAAATATTGACTAGAGAAGGTAAGGCTAACCTTGAAAGTCGTTTAAAGCAGCTTATTGAAATAGATAAGCCTAAAGCTTTATCAGACTTAAATCTTGCTAGAAGTCAAGGCGATTTAAGTGAAAATGCTGACTATGATGCTGCAAGAGAAAGAGTTCAAGAGATTGAAACTGAAATCAATCGCATTCAATACGCTTTAGACCATTCTATCGTTTTAGATGAAGGTTCCATCAAAGGCCAAGAGAATATTTGTCGCTTAGGCAGCGGAAAAATAACTGTTAAAAATCTTACAAAAGGAACAGTTTCTACTTTTATGATTGTCGGTTCAAGTGAAGCTTCTCCGCTTGAAGGCAAGATATCTAACTCTTGTCCTGTCGCTTTAGCTATCTTAGGACATCGTGTCGGTGATATTGTTGAAGTTAAAGCCAAGATTCCTTATCAATTAGTTATTGAAAAAATCGAAAATTAAAAATTGCCTCCTTCAAACTAAATATTAGTAAGAAGGAGGCTTTTTATGTTAAAGACAATACTTATAGGTCTAGCAGTTACAGTAGTTGGATTAGTTGCTTTTACAGTTATTAAAAATATGCAGGTTCAACCTGTTACTAGCACTGTTTTAGAAAATGGTAATGACTCAACTTTTATTTTAGAAGATGATGAAGTTAAAGTTACTATTGAAGGAGAAGTCAA
The DNA here is from genome assembly GCA_944349335.1 of uncultured Bacilli bacterium. Classification (GTDB taxonomy): domain Bacteria; phylum Bacillota_I; class Bacilli_A; order RFN20; family CAG-288; genus Enterosoma. The sequence goes on along the minus strand of CALVMW010000001.1, from coordinate 407,565 downwards.
TCATCCAGGTGATTATTCTTTACTTCCTAGTGAGACTTTAGGTACTCTCATCAATATGGCGGGAGGAGTTACAAGTTTAGCTGATCCTAAAGCTTATAATGAAGATGTTTTGATTTCCACTCATACTTCTTTTTACATTCCTCCTATTGCTGAAATACCTGAGATATGTATTGAAGAAACTATTGAAAAAGTTAATATTAATGTAGCTGAAGAAGATGAATTAAAAGAAGTTGGTTTTAATTCTTCTCAAGCTCCTAATCTTATCGCCTATAGAGAAGAAAACGGGCTTTTTGAAGCTATTGAAGAAATATTAGAAGTTAAGGGAATTGGTGAAGCAACATTTGAAAAAGTAAAAGATAAGATATGCCTTAGCTGATGTTTTTTGCCTTTCTCTTCTTTTTAATCGGTTTACTTAGTGCTATATATTCTCCTTTTCTTCTTTTGATAGATATTCCACTTTCTTTTTATCTAGTTTTCTATAAAAAGAAACCTCGTCTATTATTTTTTATCTTTTTTTCTTTTCTTTCCTTTGCACTTATATATTTTTATCCTAAGGAAGGAAAATTCAGTCAAGATTATGCTTTAGTCATTGAAAATAGAGATACATATGTCATACTTTTAACTATCAAAGGAAGATATTTATATTACCCGGAATATCCTTTACCACTATTTAGCATCATAAAGCTTAACGGTATTAGTGAATCTATCACATCTTATCATTATCAAGAAAACTTTTCTTTTAAAGATTATTTAATAACTAAAGGAGTTTTTTCAGAATTTATAGGCGATAAAATTGATATTTTTATATCTCCATTTAAGAATGATAATCTAGAAAGATATCTTTTTCAGTATTTAGATAAACCGAGCATCGATATCATCTCTTCCCTTCTTTTTTCATCTTCTTTATATGGGAGTGATATCTATCCTTATCTTAATAAATTAAATTTGTTTTCTTTTTTTACGATAGGAGGATTACATATTTCATTTTTCTTTAATTTAATCAGTAAATTTATTCCTCGCAGAAAAAGAAAACTTTTTCTTATCTGTAAAATTATCTTTCTTATTATTTTCTTATTCCTCTCTGGTTTTAAATATACTCTTCGCCGCTTATTTTTAAAAGAGGTGATAAACTTGATTGATTATGATAAAAAAAGGATCAATAGTTTAAATAAGACTAGTTTAACTGCTCTTATTTTACTTTTTCTTGAGCCTTACTCTCTTCTTTCACCTTCTTTTTATTATCCATTTCCTCTCGTCTTCTTTCTTTCGTTATTTCCTAAAAAGAGAACGCGCAGCGAATTTGTTTTATTAGTTTCTTTTTTCTTTTTGCCGTTATCTTTAATTGATTCGTACCAATATAATTTACTTACTCCACTCCTTCAATTTTTCATTCTTCCTTTAACAAACATTTTATTTCTACTTTCATTACTTTTATTTATTCTCCCACCTATCGGAATCTTAATCAGTCAGATAATAGGTGTAATAATTCAAGGAAGTGATCTTCTTGCGAGTAATTCTCCAATCTTGATTAGTGGCTTACCTTCTTTATTTATATTGCTAACTTTTTATGTTTTATTTGTTTTGAGTTTTATATGTAGTACTTATAATCTAAAAAGAGAAAAGAATATTTTATTAGTTTCTTCTATTTTAGTAATCTCATCCTCTTTCCTCCCTGATTATTTTCCGCATTATGAAGTCACTTTTATCGATGTTGGGCAAGGTGACTCGACACTTATACGCTACAAAAGATTTAATATTCTTATTGATACAGGTGGAGATTTACATAATGATTTAGCTAATGAATGCTTGATACCTTATTTTCATAAAAGAAAAATAGAAAAAATAGATTATTGTCTCATAACACATTTAGATTATGATCACTATGGAGCCTTAAATGAATTAAAAGAAAAGTTTGAAGTTAAGAATATCTATTATCCATATGACTTTGATAATTTAGAAGATAATACTTTAGATATCAGTGGATTAAAGATAAAAGATTTAAATAATTATAATATTTCTAATGAAACTAATTATCAGTCTAATGTCTTTTACTTTTCGATCAAGGAAACTTCTTTTCTTATCACTGGTGATGCTCCTAAAGAAATAGAAGAATTGATTATTCAAGATAATTTTTTAGATATCGATATCTTGAAAGTAGGACATCATGGTTCAAAGACTTCAACTTCTCCTTTATTTTTAGATGCTATCACTCCTCAAGAAGCTGTTATTTCTGTCGGGGAGAATAATATTTATTCTTTTCCAAATAATGAGGTACTTAATCTCTTAACTGAGAGAAATATTAAGATTAGAAGAACTGATTTAGAAGGTAGCATCACTTTTAAGCTTTGATTATCTAAGTAGATATAAATAATTAAATTAGATACAATAATTAGTTGGAGGCGAAAAATATGAATAATACAATATATACAGAATTAGTTAGTAAATATAAAGATGAAGCTTTAGCAACTTTAAAAGAATTAGTTGCTATCCCTTCTGTTTATGATGAAAAGACAAAAGATGAGAAAAATCCTTTTGGAAAAAATGTTTCTGCTGCCTTAGATTATGTCTACAAATTAGGTAAAAAATTAGGATTTGAAGCCACAAATTATGATAATTATGTGGTTGAATTAACTCATGGTGAAGGTAAAACATTAGATATATACGCTCACGTTGATGTTGTTTCGGTAACGGCTAGTGATTGGACTAGCGATCCTTTTATTGTCAGAATCGCTGATAATATCCTTTATGGTAGAGGTGTCGCTGATGATAAAGGTCCTGGTATAGCCTGTTTATATGCTTTGAAAGCACTTTTAGATAGTGGTGAACTTAATGGATATAAGGTTCGTTTTATTTTTGGTGGAAATGAAGAAAGAGATTCTCTTTGTTTAGAACATTATTTCCATACTCTTAAAAAAGAATATCCGACTTTAGGTTTTTCTCCTGATTCAGACTACCCGCTGATTTATGGTGAAAAATCTATTTATGCTTATAAAGCAAGATATGATTTAAATATCGATGTTAAAGATTTTATCTGGGGTGAGGCTTTAAATATCGTTTTAGATAGATGCCAAGTTACTTTATTATCAAAAGTGAGTGAAGCTAAAAAGTTATTACCCGAATTTTTAGCTAAATATCCTGAGGTTAAAGGTAAGATTGAAGGCGATGTTATTTCTTTCTATGGTGTCCCTAGTCATGGTTCTAAACCTTGGGATGGAGTTAATGCTGGCCTCTATCTACTTTTATTCTTGGGTTATCTTTTTGATGATAAGAGAGCAAGAGATGTTTTTGCTCACTATAGCAGTGGAAAAGGAGAGAGTATTCATCTTAATTATCAAGATGAAACTTTTACTGAATCTTCTTATAATGCCGGTAAAATGGAGTATAAAGATGGCGTTTTAGATGTTTATATCAATGCTCGTTTCCCTTCTTCTCTTGATGTAAATAAAGTTATTGAAGATGTTAGAAATGAAACAGGAGCTATCATCACCTTATTAGGTGGTTCAACTGGTTTTGTCGTTCCTAAAGATAAACCATTAGTTAAGATTCTTTTAAAGTCTTATCAAGAGGAGAGCGGTGATTATCAATCTGAACCTCTAGCTATCGGTGGCGGAACTTATGCGCGTGAAAGTAAGAACTCTGTCGCTTTTGGAGCACAGTTCCCTAATCAAGACTATAAGATGCACGGTATAGATGAATTTTTCCCTCTTGATGTTTTCTATGCAAATATGCAGATTTATGCTCGTGCTATTAAAGAATTAGGAGATTACCTTAAATCGTTATGAGGCTTAGACATAAAAAATGGACTTCTTCAGTTTTAGAAGAGAATAAAGACATAGTTATCCCTTTAAAAGGGATAACTTCTAAGTCTTTAGAAAGTTTTACTGATATTGAAATAGGTTGTGGTTTAGGAGGATTTTTAAAAGATTTAGTTTTACTTAATCCCGATAAGAGATATTTAGGTATTGAAGTCAATATTAATGCTTTCGCTTCTTTAGTTAAAAAGATGAAAGATATTAAAGAAAAAGATAATTTTTCGGTAATAAATGCCCCATTTGAAAGAGTTATCCCTTATTTAAAAAGTTCATCTATTGACAATATTTATATTAATTTCCCTGATCCTTGGATCAAAAAAAGACAATATCAGCGCCGCTTATCTTATCCTTATTTTTTAAAAGAATATTATCGTATTTTAAAACCAGGGGGCAAAATATTTTTTAGAACTGATAATCTTGATTTATTTAATGCCTCTATCTCCTATTTTATGCTGACTCCTCTTTTTGATTTAACGATCAGTTATCCTTTTTATTCTGAAAAAGTAGATTATTTACCTTCTACTGAATATGAAAGAAAGTTCCGAGAAAAAGGAGTAAGTATTTCACTTATTACAGGTATTAAAAAATAATATATATATTTTTAATATTATTTAGTTTTCATCTTGTAAGTGTTTTTAGCACTCAATACTTGAAATTGCTAAAAACATGTTTATAATATTTGTAGCACTCAAAAAATAAGAGTGCCAGATGGAGGCAAGATGAAGAGTGATCGCAAAGATATAGTTCTAAAGTGTATCGTCGAAGAATTCATCAAAACAGCTGAGCCTGTCGGTTCTAAAACACTATTAGAAAAATATCGTTTAAATTGCTCTTCTGCTACTATCCGCAATACGATGGTCGAGCTAGAAAAGGAAGGTTTGATCGAAAAGACTCATGTATCTTCAGGTCGTATTCCTTCTGCTAAAGGTTATCAATATTATCTTGATCATAAATCAGATAATGAATTATTAGAAAGCGTAAGTTTTGACTTTCAAAAAGAATTCAAAAATCTTCTTTCAGCTCGTTCTCAGTCGATAGAGGATGTCTTATCTAAATCTTGTCATATGATATCTGAGCTTACAAATACAGCGACTGTCTTTTTAGGACAAAGAGCTAGCGAAGAAAAGCTTATTTCAATTCAATTTATCAAACTTTCAGAAGATCAAGCATTAGGTATGTTTATCACTGATTCAGGTTATATTGAAAAGAAAACTTTTCTTCTTAAAAATACTGGCTTGAGTTATGAAGCTGCTAGTAAAGCTATCAATATCCTTGATAAAAGATTACAAGGTACAAAGGTTACTGAAGTAGAAGAGAAAGTTAGATCACTTCTTCCTATTATCTCTGAAACAATTGGTAACGATAGCGGTGTTCTTCTAAGGATATTCTTAGAAGCTATAGTAAGCTTTGCTGAAAAAAGGTTTGCTGTTTATGGCAAGAAAAATCTTCTCTCTTTACCAGAGTTTGCTGATGATACTAGATCATTTTTACAAGCTATCGATATTCTCGATAATCCAGACAAACTTGAGAGAACGATGACAAGACAGGATGACTTAGGCAATATTCAAGTCGGTTTCACTTCTTCAAAGAATGGTGACTTAGCTATTGTAACTAAAAATATCAATGATAATGATAAAATAGCGGTCATCGGACCTAAAAGAATGGATTATCAAAAGATTCTCTCCGCTCTTGAATATGTTGCTTATATGCTTAATAACTATTTCAATGGTGAAGATCAATCTCATGCTTTAGTACCTGTTACAAATTTACAAGATAATAAAAAGTCAAAGAAAGGAGATAAACATGATTCAAGAAGAAAAACAAAATCTTGAGCAAGAACATGTTGAGGAAAAAGATAGTCAAGAGGAAGAAAAACAAGAGACTGTCCTTCCGAAAGCTGAAGATCTTATAAAAGAGAATGAGGAATTAAAAAAAGAGCTTGAAGAAAAGGAAAAAAAGATTAAAGAGCTGACTAGTAGCGTCGATACTTGGACTAATAAATATTACAAAGTCTATGCAGATATAGCTAATACTAGAAAAGAGATTGAAAAAGAGCAAAAAGAATTTAAAAAATATGCTACTCAATCAGTTATTCAAGAACTTATTCCTACTCTCGACTCCTTCGATATGGCTTTAAAAAATGAACCGGATGATGAGAAGTTAAAAAGTTATTTATCTGGTTTCATCATGATTCATTCCAAAATCTTAAATGCTCTTAAGAGTCTTGGAGTTGAAGTTATTAATCCTAATAAAGGAGATGAATATGACCCTCATAAGATGGAAGCTTTTTCTAGCGTTGAGGGAGAAGAAGATAATAAAGTTGCTGATACTTTCTTAAAAGGTTATAAGCTTCACGAACACTTATTACGTCCAGCGGGAGTTATCGTAACAAAAAAGAAAGTTGAAGATAAAAAAGAAGATAAATAAAAGGAGATATAGATTATGGCAAAAGAAGTAATTTTAGGTATCGATTTAGGTACAACTAACTCTGTTGTTTCTTACATGCAAGAGGATAAGACTGTCAAGGTTATTCCTTCTCCTGAAGGAACTAATACTTGCCCTTCAGTCGTATCTTTTAAAGCTGATGGTGAAGAGATTGTCGGTAACGCTGCTAAGAGAATGCTCTTAACAAATGTCGACACTGTTTACTCTATCAAGAGAAAGATGGGAACAAGAGAGACAGTTCATATCAACTGCCTCAATAAGGACTTTACTCCTGAAGAGATTTCCGCAAAGATTCTTTCTTATATGAAGAGTTATGCGGAAAAGTATTTAGGCCATCCTGTAAAAAAGGCTGTTATCACCTGCCCTGCTTATTTTAATGATGATCAAAGACAAGCTACAAAAAATGCTGGTACTATCGCTGGCTTAGATGTCGTTAGAGTTATCTCTGAACCGACAGCAGCTGCTTTAGCTTATGGTCTTGATAGTAAAAAAGCTGGTAAGATTTTAGTCTTCGATTTAGGCGGTGGAACTTTTGATGTTTCAATCCTTGATATCGGCGATGGTACTTTCGAAGTTTTATCTACTTCTGGTGATACCCATTTAGGTGGTGATGACTGGGATAATCATATTATCGATTGGTTAAGACAAGAGATCTCTACTCAATGCGGTATTACTATCGATGATAAGAATCCTAAAGATCGTCCTACTTTACAAAGACTTCGTGATGAAGCTGAAAAAGCTAAGATCAACCTTTCTTCACAGTCTGAAACTATCATCTCATTACCTTATATCGGTTTTAAAGATAATGCCCCTGTCAACTTTGAAACAACTTTAACTCGTGCTAAATTCCAAAGCTTAACTGCTGATTTATTAAGCCGACTTGAGGTTCCTTTCAAGAAAGCTTTACAAGATGTTAAGCTCACAGTTAATGATCTTGATGAAGTTATTCTTGTCGGTGGTTCTACAAGAATGCCGGCTGTCATCGATTTAGTTACTCGTTTAAATAATGGTAAACGTCCTAATCAGTCAGTTAACCCTGATGAAGCAGTTTCTGAAGGTGCTGCTATTCAAGGCGGTGTTATCCGCGGCGATATCGATGATGTTGTTTTACTCGATGTCACTCCTCTTACTTTAGGTATTAAGACTTTAGGTGGTGTTATGACTCCTCTTATCACTCGCAATACTACTATTCCTGTTACTAAGTCTCAAGTTTTCTCTACTGCTGAAGATAATCAACCCGGTGTTGAAATTGAGATTTATCAAGGTGAGAGACCTATGGCTGATGATAATAAGTTCTTAGGCCGCTTTAAACTTGAAGGTATCCGTCCTGCTAGAAGAGGTGAGCCTCGAATCCAAGTTACTTTCTCTATCGATGTTAACGGTATTGTTTCTGTCTCTGCTAAAGACTTAGATACTGAGAAAGAACAGCATATTACTATCTCTAATTCTTCCGGTCTTTCTAAAGAAGAGATCGATAGAATGGTTAAAGAAGCGGAAGTTAATAAGGAAGCTGATGATAAGAGAAAAGCTGATGCTGATACTAGAAATGAAGCTCAGCAGCTTATCGATACTATCGATAGACAATTAGCTGATACAACTCATCCTATCGATGAAAATACTAAAGCTCAAGCTACCAAGATCAGGGATGAGATCAAGGCTGCTCTTGATAAAAATGATCTTGATACTATTAGAGCTCGTATCGCTGAACTTCAGCAAGCTGCTAATGCTATGTATCAAGCTCAAGCTCAGACACCTAACGCTGGTGAAACTAAACAGACATCTTCTGATCCTAATGATCCGAATGTTGTCGATGCAACCTACACTGAAAAGAAAAACGATGATAAGTAACATTAACTGCCTAGTTAAGCTAGGCAGTTATTTATAAAGGAGGTAAGTATGGCTACTAAACGCGATTACTATGAGGTATTAGGGGTAAGTAAGAACGCTTCTAGTGAAGAGATTCAAAAAGCTTACCGTGCTTTAGCCAAAAAATACCATCCTGATCTTAACCATGCGCCTGATGCTGCTGATAAGTTTAAAGAGGTGACTGAAGCTTACGAGGTCTTAAAAGATCCTGATAAAAGAGCTAAATATGACCAATTTGGCCAAGCAGCTTTTGATAATAATGGTGCTAATGGCTTCTCTTCTGGTTTTAATGGCTTTAATGCTAGCGGTTTTGATGATATTAATGATATTTTCTCACAGTTCTTCGGAGGAGGAAGTAGGTCTTCAAGAAGAGCTAATGTTCCTCGTAAAGGACGAGATATTATCTATACAGCCAATTTATCTTTTGAAGAAGCTGTAAAAGGTACAAGTATCGATATCACTACTAGCTATACTGGCTCTTGTCCAGATTGTCATGGAAATGGCGCTAAAAACGGAACGGACTTTACTACTTGTCCTACTTGCCAAGGTAGAGGAAGAGTCAGGACTAGAAGCCGCACTATCTTTGGTATTATGGAAAATGAAACTACTTGTCCTGATTGCGGTGGAACAGGTAAGAAAATTGTTAATAAATGTCCTAAATGCCATGGAAGTGGTAAGGTTAAAAAAGAGGAGACAATATCTGTCAATATCCCTCACGGCGTTGATACAGGTAATGTTATAAGGCTTGCTGGAAAAGGTGCTGAGGGTGAAAATGGTGGACCTAATGGTGATCTTATCATCAATATTGTCGTCGCCCCTTCGAAGATTTTCACTCGTAAGGAAGCTGATATTTATGCCACAGTTTCAGTTTCGTTCATTGACGCTTTATTAGGTGCTAAAGTTCCAGTTGATACTTTAGATGGTCAAGCCGATTTAGATATACCATCTTGTACTCAACCTAATACAATCCTTAAAATGAGAGGAAAAGGTATCACTCTTCCTAATGGTAAGATCGGCGATGAATATGTTAAGGTCGATATTAGATTCCCTGATAGTTTAACTTCAGAGCAGAAAAAATTAGTTGAACAGATCGGTGAACTTCAAGATAAGAGATTCAGTGAGAAATTCTCTTGGTTCCGCAATAAGAAGAAAAATTGAGGCTATTATAAGTTTAGGCTTGTAATAGCCCTTTTTTATTAGTAAAAAATAAATAAATCGTATTTTTATGGTAAATTTTTGTAACTTTAATTATACTTTAATAAAAAAAGTTTATAATATATAAAAAAGGAGAAAAATATGAAAAAGAGATTGCTTACTTCGATAATCGCTCTTGCCTCCGTCATTACTTTAGCTTCTTAGCTTCTTGTGCTGATACTTCTGCTGATCCTATCACAGGTGCAACTGGTCCTGCTGGACAAAATGGTCAAAACGGCGCTGATGGTTTAAATGGTGTCGATGGTGCTACTTGGTTATTCGGTTCTTCTGATCCTAGTGCTGATTTAGGTGCTATTGGAGATCTTTACTTAAATACAGATACATATGATATCTATGCTAAGACTGAATCTGGCTGGACACTTATCGGTAACATTAAAGGAGAAGATGGACTTCCTGGAACAGATGGAAATGATGGAAGTGATGGCTTAGATGGAGTTGATGGAACAGATGGAAAAGATGGAGCTACTTGGTTAGTTGGTTCTACTGATCCAGAAGACACAATCGGTGAAGTCGGAGACTTATATTTAAATGATGTTACCGGTGATATCTTCACAAAAGATGAATCTAATAACTGGAGATATATCGGTAATCTCAAAGGCGATAAAGGTGATACTGGTGAAAAAGGTGATGAAGGTTTAACTGCTTATTCTAATACTATCTTACCTAGTGAAAACGGCTATGTAACTATTGATGTCGGTTCTGCTTTAGTCGGAGAAGAAGTTACATTTACTGCTTATCCTGATGAAGGTTATGTTTTAAGTGATTTAACAATTTACAATAAAGGTTTAGCTATCACTTTACCTGAAGCTGATATTACTGATGGTATTCCTTCTTATACCCTAGCAATGTTAGAGGGTGGATTTGTTGTTCAAGCTACTTTCGCTTCTGCTGAAGAAGAAGGAAATTCTATCTACTTTGAAGATGGTCTATTATATGTAGGTGGATTAGTTGATGGTGTCGGTAACGTTCTTATTGAAGGTGAAGCTACAGAAATTAAGTTTGATAGTGGAACTGGTACTGAAGCTGATCCATTAACATTATCTACACCGGAACAATTTAAACAGATTGCTGCTTTACAAGAAGCTGCTAATTCACAAGGAAATGTTAATGTTTCTCCTGATTTTAGTGACTTGCATTTTGAACAGACTGCTGATTTAGTTTTAACCTTAAGCGATAGACTTTCTGGTTTTGCTGGTTATTATGATGGCAACGATCATTCTATTTCTTTTGAAGAAGATCTTACTTGGAATGGTGCTGCTACTATCTTTGGTAATTTCTATGGTGGAAAAGTCGCTTCTATCTCTAATCTTGAATTAGGTGTTAGAGAGCATCAAGCTGTCTCTCTTTATAATGATTCTAACTGGGAATTAGATGATGGTACTTATGTTACTGAAGTTTATGTCAGCGGTTTAACTGTCACTTCTTTAGATGGTGAACCTGTCAGAGTTAATTTAAATAACTATGGTTTTATCACTAATAATCCTGTCGGTTATTATGGTAATGTTTTAACGCATCAAAAATATGAATTTAGAGATATTACAGTCAATGCTTCTATTATGAATGAAGGAACTTCTACCGGTGCTCTTATCGGTTCCGGTATCCTTTATGATTGTTATGATAGTTTAGTATTTGAAGATATCCTAGTTAATGGCACTATTACAGGTACTACTAATGTCGGTCTATTATGGGGAAATAGCGCTTATACTAATCCCGCTAATCTTGATCCTAGCGGTGAACATGGCCCTGAATCAATGATTTCTGCCGAAGATTTAACTGTTAATAATGTTAAATTAAATGGTGCTCTTATCGGCTTACTAGGTAATGAAACTAATGTCTGCTTAACTCCTGGTAACCCGGACTTATTAACTGCTGAACAGATCGCTTCTATCTTAGGAGATAGCACAATTTCAACTAGTGAAAATAATGTCTTAGCTGATGTTACAAGAATTATGCGCTACGATTTACAGAGAGGTAGTTTAATCATTCAAAAACCTGAATTAGAAGGTTTAGAAGATTATACTGTCTATCCTTATATTAATGTCAGTCAAATCAACTGGGGTAACGGCAATTATTCTAATGGTGTCAAAACTGTTATTGATGATGTTTTAGAGTTTGCTAGTGATGAAGATTATACTGATTTTACTAAGTATGGTGCTTTCTCAAGAATTTATGCAGTTGATTCAGTGACTGTAAAAAGCGCTTCTACCGCAGGTCTTCCTCGCGGAACACTTACAGAAGAACAATTAGCTACTATCGATTATAAATATACTTTCAATACCTTTAAAGCTGGACTTTATTATGATGCGACATATGACGAACTTTACGTTATCTTCGATATGGATGATATAGCTAATAGTTCTATCGATACTGTTGATTGTACAGCGACTTGGGGTTTCTATTGCTATGATGCGAATAATAACCTCATCGGTATGAAGTAAAAGACTTGTTAATAGATAAAATAAAAGAGAGGGATATCCCTCTCTTTTTTAATGTAGTAAAAATAAAAAGGCTGTTTAACAGCCTTAATATTAAGCTTGAGCAGTTTCAGGTTGAACTTTTTTTGAGTTTTTTCTTAATGTACGAAGAGCAGAAGTAGATAATCTAACTCTTGTCTTCTTACCATTGATGACGATAGTGGTGGTCTGTAAGTTGACATTCCATCTTCTTCTAGTGTGACGCATAGAGTGAGAAACATTGCAACCTGTCATCGGGCCTTTTCCGGTAAGCGGGCATTTTCTTGACATAATCTATCCTCCTAAAATATATAAGCAATAAAAAGATGCTCATAAAAGATACCACAAAACGAGGCGAGAAGCAATGTTTTTTATTAATTATCCCTTTTAAACTTATTATTTTTGAAAAAACTATTTTCATTTTGTGATAAAGTGCGCAAAAAATGAGCAATGAGAGCATATTCTTAATAAAAATTGCTTGTTTTATCTTTGATTAAAAAGATAAACAAGATATAATTTATATACAAAATATAGGAGGTCCGTCTGATGGATGAAATTCAAAAGATGAAGGCAAGTCAAGACTTGGCTGAAATGATTGAAAGAGTCAGAGCTGCCCAAAAGATTTATGCTACTTATACTCAAGAACAAGTAGATGCAATTTTTAGAGCCGCTGCTATCGCTGCTAATAAAGCGCGTATTCCTTTAGCCAAGGAAGCTGTTGCTGAAACTGGTATGGGTCTTGTTGAGGACAAGGTCATCAAAAATCACTTTGCTGCTGAGTATATCTATAACGCTTACCGCAATACAAAGACTTGCGGTGTCATCGAAGATAATGAAGATATGGGTTACGAGAGAATCGCTGAACCTCTCGGTATCTTAGCTGGTATTGTTCCGACAACTAACCCGACATCTACAGCTATCTTTAAATCCCTTATCGCTTTAAAAACAAGAAATGCTATCATTTTCTCTCCTCATCCGAGAGCAAAACAATGCACAATTCACGCTGCTCAAATCGTTTTAGATGCCGCTGTTAAAGCTGGTGCTCCTAAGGATATCATCGCTTGGATTGAACAACCTTCAATCGAGGCTTCTAACCAACTTATGAAGTCTTGCGACTGCATCTTAGCTACTGGTGGCCCTGGTATGGTTACCGCTGCTTATTCTTCTGGTAAGCCTGCTATCGGTGTCGGCCCTGGTAATGCTCCGACTATCATCGATACAACAGCTGATATTAAGATGGCTGCTTCTTCTATCATTCATTCAAAGACTTTTGATAATGGTATGATCTGCGCTTCTGAGCAATCTATCATCGCTTTAAAAGATGTTTATGATGCCATGAAGGAAGAGCTTATCTATAGAGGTTGCTACTTCTTAAATAAGGATGAACTTAATAAAGTTAGAAAGACTATCATCATCAACGGTTCATTAAATGCTAAGATCGTCGGTCAAAGTGCTTATACTATCGCTAAGATGGCTGGCGTCACTATCCCTGAGACTTCTAAAGTTTTAGTTGGTGAAGTTGAAAAGACTGACAAGAGTGAAGAATTTGCTCATGAAAAGCTTTCACCCGTCATCGCTTTATACAAAGCTGAAGACTTTGAAGATGCTTTAAAGAAGGCTGAACAGCTTGTTGCTGATGGTGGCTATGGTCATACCGCTGATCTTTATGCTGATGAAATTTTAGGTAAAGATCATATCGCTGAATTCTCTCAGAGAATGAAAGCTTGCCGTATTCTTATCAATACTCCTTCCGCTTTAGGTGGTATTGGTGATCTTTATAACTTTATGTTAACTCCGTCTCTTACTTTAGGTTGCGGTTCTTGGGGTGGTAACTCTGTCTCAGAAAACGTCGGAGTTAAACATCTACTCAACATCAAAACAGTAGCGAAAAGGAGAGAAAATATGCTTTGGTTTAGAACACCCAGCAAGATCTTCTTTAAGCCTGGTTGCTTATCTAAGGCTTTGGAAGAACTTAGTTCTGTTTATAAGAGAAAGAGAGTACTTGTCATCACTGATAAGTTCCTCCATCAGTCTGGTTTCAGTAAGAAGCTTACAGATATCTTAGATCGTTATGGTATTGAGACTGAAGTCTTCTCTGATGTTGCACCCGATCCGACACTCGCTTGTGCTGAAGAAGGCGCTAAGCTTTGCCGTTCCTTCCAGCCTGACTGCTTGATCGCTTTAGGCGGTGGTTCTCCTATGGATGCTGCTAAGATCATGTGGGTCTTATATGAACATCCTGAAGCTGACTTCTCTGATATGGCTATGGACTTTGTCGATATTAGAAAGAGAGTTGTCGACTTCCCGCAGTTAGGTGAAAAAGCTATGCTCGTCTGCGTTCCTACTACTGCTGGTACAGGTTCTGAGGTCACTCCTTTTGCTATTATCACTGATCAAAGAGATGGAACAAAATATCCTATCACTGATTACTCACTCTTACCTTCTATGGCTATCATCGATTCCGACCTTATGCTCAATATCCCTAAGGGTTTAACAAGAGCTTCTGGTATCGATGCTTTAACTCACTGCATGGAGGCTTATGCTTCTATGTATGCTACTCCCTTCACTGATGCTATGGCAAAAGAGGGTATTTCTGAAATCTTCAAATATCTCCCTCGCTGCTACAAGAATTTAGGTAATGATCCTGAAGCTAGAGAGCATATGGCTCATGCTGCTACTATCGCTGGTATCGCTTTTGCTAACTGCTTCTTAGGTATTGATCACTCTTTAGGTCATAAGTTAGGTGCTTATCATCACTTACCTCACGGTGTCTGCGTCTCTTTAATGCTTAGAGAAGTTATGAAGTTTAACTCTGGTGAAGTTCCTACCAGAATGGGTACTTTCCCTCAGTATAAATATCCACATACTTTAAGAAGATATGCTGAAATCGCTGAGATGTTAGGTATCACTGGTAAGAGCGATGAAGAGAAGCTCAAGAAGCTTCTAGAGAAGATCAAATCTCTCCAAGCTGAGATTGAACTTCCTTTAACAATTAAGGATGCTGGCGTTGATGAAACCAAGTTCTTGGAATCCTTAGATGAGATGGCTGAAGCTGCGTTTAACGATCAATGCACAGGTGCTAACCCTCGTTATCCTTTAATCTCCGAGATGAAAGACCTCTACTTAAGAGTTTATTATGGAGAAAAAGAATACGAGAAGAAATTCGGCAATAAGTAATAAAGGAGAATGATTATGGCAAATACAGTTAAAGATTTTGGCGAACTCATCCTCACCCATCACAACAAACAGATCTATCGCAAAGATGGAGTTATCACAAAACTTTTTGACGGTAAATTCTATTCTGGTTCTGATGTTTTAAGAGAAGCGATGATTCAGCAGTACGCATTAGAATCTGGCTTCAATGTCCCTAAAGTTTATTCTGTTACTCCTGTCGGTGATGATTGGGCTTTAGCTAGTGAAGAGATCACTGGTAAAACTTTAAAAGAGCTCATCGCTGAGAATCCGAAAGATGAAAGAAAGTACATCTCCCTTTTAGTAGATGTTCAGTTAGATCTTTTAAATCACCTCTCTTCTAACCTTAAACTTCCTAAATTAAAAGATAAACTCAACGCTTATATCTCTGATTCTGGTTTAGATACTTCTACTCGTTATGAACTTCATATCCGTTTAGAAAAGATGCCTAACCACGTCAAAGTCTGCCATGGCGATTTAGCTCCTCACAATATCATCATCCATGATGGAAAACCTTACGTTTTAGACTGGGCTCACTGCACAAGAGGTAACTCTTCTGCTGATGCCGCTATGACTTATCTCTTATTCTTATTATCAGGTGATGAGAAGGGCGCTAATGTCTATCTTAAAGAGTTCTGCCGCAAGAGTAAGATCGCTCTTGAGTATGTCCAAGAATGGATTTCTGTTGTCTCTGCTACTAAGTTAGCAACTACGACAGATCCTGACCTTAGACAGATGCTCATGGATAATATTAACGTCGCTGAATACATCTAAAAATCAAGAGAAAGAGGGTAGGAATTCCTACCTTCTTTTTTTTGAAAACATTTCACTATAGGTGAAAAAATCCCTAAAATATACTTGTTTTTTTTCATTGAATGTGCTTTCATAGTATTGTTGTAACTGGAGGATATTTTTATTCATGAAGAAAAAAATATTGATGTCGATTATTTCCTTAGCTTCTGTCCTCACTTTAGCTTCTTGTGCTGATACTACTACTGATCCTATCACTGGTCCAACTGGTCCTGCTGGACAAAATGGTCAAAACGGCGCTGATGGTTTAAATGGTGTCGATGGTGCTACTTGGTTATTCGGTTCTTCTGATCCTAGTGCTGATTTAGGTGCTATTGGAGATCTTTACTTAAATACAGATACATATGATATCTATGCTAAGACTGAATCTGGCTGGACACTTATCGGTAACATTAAAGGAGAAGATGGACTTCCTGGAACAGATGGAAATGATGGAAGTGATGGCTTAGATGGAGTTGATGGAACAGATGGAAAAGATGGAGCTACTTGGTTAGTTGGTTCTACTGATCCAGAAGACACAATCGGTGAAGTCGGAGACTTATATTTAAATGATGTTACCGGTGATATCTTCACAAAAGATGAATCTAATAACTGGAGATATATCGGTAATCTCAAAGGCGATAAAGGTGATACTGGTGAAAAAGGTGATGAAGGTTTAACTGCTTATTCTAATACTATCTTACCTAGTGAAAACGGCTATGTTTTACCTAGCATCGGTTCTGCTTTAGTCGGTGAAGAGATCACTTTCACCGCTTATCCTGATGAAGGTTACACTTTAGCTTCTTTAACACTTAACGGTGAAGAAGTTACTGCAACTTATGATGAGACTACATTAAGCTATAGCTATACAACTGAAATGGTTGAAGGCGGTTATGTTGTTCTTGCTGAGTTTGCTGAAACTATTTCTTCTGAAGAATTAGGTGATGCTCTTACTAGTGCTAAAGAAGGCGATACTATCTATCTTGAAGAAGGAGCTATTTATGAAGTAACTTCTACTTTATCTGTCCCTAGTGGTGTTGCTATTGATGGTCATGGTGCCACTATGGTTATTCCTGAAACTACACTCTCTGGTAGTAATGTTAATGTCTTTAACCTTTCTGGTACTAACGATTTAACTCTTAAGAATTTAACTATCGATAGTGAATATAATGGTGGAACAAATATCGGTGTTCATATTCAACCTGGTTATGAAGGTGATTTAGTTATTGATAATGTTAGCTTCAGCGTTGACAATCATTCTAGTAAGTATATGAATCACGCTATCTGGGTTAACGGCAACAATACTGGTGATATCGTCATTAGAAATTCAACTTTTGGTCGTCCTATCAATTTCTCAGCTACTAGTGGACAAGTTGTCCGTAATGTTCTTGTTGAGAATAATACATTCAACTATACTTATGGTCTTAATGGTATAACTGTCGGTGGACCTCTTAGTAATGTTACTATTAGAAATAACACATTATCTGGTGTTATGGGTAACTACTTAGTTAGATTCCATGGCGATATAACTATCTCTGGCAATACTGATACTACTTTCACTGATGTTACTATCTCTAACAATACTATTGAAGGAAGTTTCAATACCCTTTATGAGATCGATGAATCTGTCGTTGATTTAGTTAATTCTTATATTGAATCTGGCGAAATAGTCATCGAATAATAGTTAGTTGATTTAAACTAAAAAAAGCTTCTCATTATCAATATGAGAAGCTTTTTTTATATTTTATAAAAGATAATCTAATGACATCATCAATAAAAAGCCAACAATAAAGGAAATAATTCCTAGGTGATGCTTACTATTTTCAACAGCATTAGGTATCAAGTCTTCGATAGTGACATAAAACATTGCACCCGCTGCTAAAGCTAAAGCCCAGGGCATGAGAGATTCGATATAGAAAGCGAGAAGTAAGCCTATAACTCCGAAAATCGGTTCGACTGCACCTGATAAAAATCCAAATAAGAATCCTTTTTTACGGGAACCTGTACTAGCTTTTATCGGTAAAGAGACAACAGCTCCTTCTGGAATATTTTGAATAGCTATTCCGATAGATAAAGAAAGAGTAGAAGCGAAAGCAGCGATAGTTATGTTATCAGTAGTTATCTGATTTAAAGCCAAACCTAAAGCGATACCGACTGAGAGGCCTTCTGGGATATTGTGAATCAAAACTGCTAAAAACATTTTATTCATTTTTGATATGTGTGATTGAGGACCTTCATCATAATTACCTTCTATGTGGAAGTGAGGAACAAGGTGATCGATCACTAAAAGTAAGATAACTCCTAAAATAAAAGCGAGGATGACTAAAAGAATATTAGGCATATAACTTACTTCATATTCTAAAGCCGGCATCAGTAAACCGAAAATAGCTGCTGCTAACATGACTCCTGCTGCTAATCCTTCACAGATTTTTTCAATATTAGGATTCATCTTATCTTTTTTAAAGAAGATAACGGAAGCAGAGCCGATAGTTGTTGCTAAGAAAGGGATAAGTAAAATAAGTAAAGAATATAATATTTTCATAATTATTTATATTTATAACATAGGTTGAGGGAAATTACTAATAAAAAAATAATTTATTAATCATGGTTAATTGTTTTGTTTACTATGTTTAACTTCTATGATAGATTATTTAGGTAACTATGATTAACAACATGAAAACTAAAATTCCTCAAGAGTTAAAAAATTGGCAAAAAGAATTGATCCCTTATATAATCAAGATGTACTGCCACAAAAAACATCACTCAAAAGAATTGTGTTATTCAGCTTATTCTTTAGAATATGCTAATGAGATCGCTTCTTTATTTGAACTTAAAAATCTTTATGAAAGACATCCTCAATCTTTATCAGAAGGACAGAAAAGAAGATTGTCGATCGCTTGTGTTTTAGCAAGTAAACCTGAGGTAGTTTTATTAGATGAACCGACAGTAGGTCAAGATTATGAATTTTTATCTAAATTAGTTAATAATTTAAATTATCTTCATGCAAAAACTAATAATACTTTAATAACAATAACTCATGATATTCGTTGTGCTTCTGCTTTAGCTGATGAATCACTGATTATAAAGGAAAAACAGATAATTAAAAGTGGTGGTAAAGAATTAATAAAAGAATACTTTGCTAATTAGATTAGTAGTTTTATCTTTAGCGTGATAGAATAGTTTTGTTATGAAAATAAAAGAATTAAGAGTTTATCTTGATAGCAAGGCTGATTCTGGATTCCAATGGTTTTATAAACATAGTTGGATTTTTATTTTAGTTATTGCTACTATTTTAGCTTTAGTTGCAAGATATGCGATAGTTAAGTATCCGACTAATGATATTGTCGGTATTGTCTTCTCTTGGATGAATGATATTGAAAAAGTCGGCTTTAATAATATGTGGCAGATAAGTGCTGATTATTCGCCTATTTATATTTTTATGATCGGTCTTTTTACTCTTCTTCCTAAGGGACCCTATGTAACAGATTTTGGCAATCTGACTACTAATTCTGGTTACTATTTATATTATATGTATTATTTAAAGAGCGTAATGTTCTTTTTTGATCTTCTTTTAGCTGTTGCGATCTTCTTTATTGTTTATAAAATAAGTAAAAATAAAAATTTAGCAACTATTGGATATGGTGTCTTTTTATTTTTACCAGTTCAAATAATAAATTCAGCCATGTGGGGACAATGTGACTCTTTCTATACTTGTTGTTTCGCTTGGTCAATTTATTTTTTAATGAGACATAAAGGTTCTTTAGCTCTATTTATCTGGGGATTAGCTATCTCTGTTAAATTGCAAGCTATTTTCTTTGCTCCTGCTGTCTTTTATATGATTTTACGAAGGAGAGCTAAGTTATATCAGCTAGTTTTTACTTTTGCTGCTCTAATGCTTACCTTTATTCCTTTTTATATTTTAGGTGCACCTTTTTCTAATCCTTTTAATTATATTGTTGATCAAGTAGGCGGATATAGCGATCTTACTTTAGGCTCTGGTTCTATTTGGCATTTATTTAATTATTTTACAAGTAGTGAAAATGCTGTTAATACTAGTACTGCTTTTTCGATAATGGCGACAGCGACAGCTTTATTAGCGATAGGTATGCTAACAGCCGTTCTTTATTTTAAAAAGATCGATTTAACAGATAAAAATGTTGTGTTAATCTCTATCTTTTTAATCGGTATTTGTCCTTTCTTCTTACCACATATGCATGAGAGATATTTCTATCCTTTAGATGTCTTAGTTTTAGTTTATGCCTTGGTTTCAAAAAAGAAATATTATTTAGTTCCTTTGATGCAAGTTTCTTCTTTAATCGCTTATTATCATTATTTAAGTGGAAAATATTTTATCGAAGCTTTAGGAGAAGATTCAGTTCATATTTGTACTTTTATCAATTTAGCTGTTTTAATTATTATCTTTATCGATCTTTTGAAACTTCCTAAGCAACAGATAGTTTCTGATAGAGAAAAAGAAAAGCTTGAGAAGATGAAAAGTACTTTGTTAGATAATATTTAGGAGGAAATTATGAAAACTGTCTCGATTATCTTACCTTGTTATAATGAAGAAGAATCTCTTCCTCTTTATTTTGAAGCGGTCGATAAAGTTATTAAGGATATTCAAGATTATACTTTTGATTTTATATTAGTAGATGATGGATCAAAAGATAAAACGAGACAAGTTATGGATAATCTCTACTATAAAAGAGATGATGTAAGAGTGGTTTCACTTACGAGAAATTTTGGACAGAATCCAGCTATCTATGCAGGTCTAAGCGTTAGTGAGAGCGATTATGTCATAACTATGGATGTTGATTTACAAGATCCAGTTGAACTCATTAAAGATATAGTTAATAAATTTACTGAAGGTTATGATGTTGTCTCTCCTCATCGAGGTGATAGAAAGAGTGATACCTATTTTAAAAGAACGACAGCAGGTATGTTTTATCGCTTCATCAATAAGATTGAAGGTAAGAAAGTTATTCCTGAAAATGTTAATGCTTTTAGAGGATTATCTAAAAAAGCAGTTGCTCTTATCAACTCTTTTCCTAATAAAGATCGTTTCTTTTTAAATGATGCGGCTTTTATAGGAATGAAGACTTGTTATATTGATTTTATTAGGCAAAAAAGAAGCGCTGGAAAGACTAAATATAACTTTTCTAAACTTTTTACTCACGCCTTTAATCTTATTTCTACTGGAACAGCAAATCCTTTATATCTTCCAATTAAAGTTGGTGCGATCTCTTCTTTCTTATTTTTCTTTGCTTTTCTTTCTTTGCTTATAACTTATATAGTTATGGTAAATGGAGTTTTTCATTATAATCAGTTAATTTTTACTTTTATGATATTGAGTGCGATATTCTTAGGAATATCGATACTAATTTTCTTTATTGGAATAATCGCTATTTATCTACATAATATATTAATTAATACGCGTAATCTTCCGCTTTTTATTATTGATAGCGATAAAAAACAGAGCGATAAATCACTTTCTTCTAAAGAAGAAGATCGAATAAGAAACTAAACCGACGATAGCTAAAGCTGATAAAACTAAACCGATATTTAGACCATTATCTTTAATAATGAGTTCGATTTTATGTTCACCTTTATTTAAGTTAGTTATATCGCAAGAGGTGAAGATATTAAAGCGAGTGAAGGTGTTTATCTTTTTATTATCGATATAAATATTCATATTTTCTTCAAAAGGTAAGGTAAATAAAAGATAACGATTATCATTATTAAGATTTAAGGTCCCTGTTATCTTATAGCTTAAAGCCTCATGTTCAATATGCAAATTGCTTATTTTATCTTTTTTAATAGCAGTTACATATTCATTTAGTATTGAAAGATCTTCATAATATATTTCAGGTTCTAAACGATAGTGGTCGATCTCTTTAGGAATCTGTACTCTTAATGTATGGGTCGAGTTTACTTCGCCTTTAAAGCTTCTAATACCAGCATGTGAATATGACATACAATTTATGTAGCGATTATCTAAGTAGATGCGAAGATCAGAATCTTTATCTTTAAACATGAAATAGAGATTATTATCTTTGGCTTCTTCTGGTATTGTAAAAGTAAAAGTGACAGTAGAATTATCATTTTTATTAGTGAAATAGGTATATTGTCCTTCTTTTTGATAAGTAGTGCCAAAAGAAGTATTGATTGTATAATCAATCTTTTTAAATATATCTTTTTTATTTCCTTCTTCATCAATAACTTGATCGCTCATCGCCTTAAAAATTTCATTTTGATATTCAAAATGACTATACCAATAAGTTTCATTATTTATAGAGACACCTTCACCTATGTAAGTAGCTCCATTAGGTGAAGTTGTAAAAGCTAGAGGAAGAGCGTATTGGTTTTCATAAAAAGACATGTTATTTTCTGAAGTTAAAGGTAATTCAGTTAAGGAATCTAAGAATTGAACAACATTCTGAGTATTGTTATCTATTAAGTATTTTATACCTAAATAACTATTCATACTGACTGTACTTCCACCATCATAGCCTTCGTTAAATCCATTGTAGAAGAATCCAATCTTTTCTAGATATTCCATAACATTTTTCTTTTCGACTGAAGAATAGTGAGATATTCCATTATAGGAGTAGAACATCGGATCATTATCAGCTCCATTATAAGAACCTTCCCTCATAAAAGTGTTTTCCATCCTATATAAAGAAGAATCGTAATCTTGTATCGTATCTACATCTTTTTGGAAAGCTAAATCTTTTAAATATTCTTCTTGAGTGACATAACTATTATCTTCAATATTAGTTTTTAAAATATTATCTTCTCCTAAATAGATAGAATAACTTGCTGATCCTAACAATATCAGTGAGAAAGAAGAAACGATTACAGGAGCCTTTTTTAATTTTAGTTTATAGAGTAAGGAACCGATAAAACCTAAGAAGATAGTTGAAAAATAGATAAGAATAGGAGCTAATGAATAGGGATAAGTGTTTCCGTGTGAATCAGGGACAAAGATTATTAAATATAAAACTAATACTCCGCCAAGAGAGGGTAAGAGATAGGCTAAAAGTGGCGTCTTTTTTAAACTAGAGAATCCTTCACTAGCATAGAAACATATTAAGAATGAGAAGATAAAAGAGTATCTAGTAGGGAACCAAGTAGGAGCAGAACCTCCATGCATTAAAGTGTAAGTGACACTTAAGGAAGTTAAAAGAAGGTAAGCTAAGAAGAGAATTAGATAGCTTAGTCTATAATTGAGTTTTCTTTCTTTTGAAAAGAAAAAGGTGATAGCAAAAACTAAGGCAGGTAAAGAAGAGAAAGCTGCCATGTAGTGATAAGTTTCACAGATATAACTTGTACTTTGATAATTATAAGTTAAAAAAGAAGAGAAGATAGATTCTAGATTCATTGTTAAGCCTTGATCATATGAAAAAGAGAATCCAGAAGCTTTGGTGCCACTAAAATGTAAAAAAGCACTTATCCATAATGGTGAGGCTAATAATCCACCTAAAAGTGAGAGAATAAAGAAGCGAAGGATCAGATGGTTTTTATCGATATGTGAAAGAAGAAGCGATTTTTTATTTCTAAAGGCATAATAAGTTGCAAAGAAGAAAAAGACCGAGAAGATACAGATCATAAAACCGATATACCAGGAAGTTAATAAGGCATAGCATAAAGATAAAGGATAAATAAGAACATCCTCTTTTTTAACTAATTTATAGATTCCTAAAGCAACTAAAGGTAAAATCATCACTCCATCTAGCCACATCGGAGAGAATAAATAGACAAAAAAGTAAGAACATAAACCATAAGAGATTGCGAAAATTAAATAGGATAAAGATACTTTCTTTTTAATAAATCTTAAAAATAGATACATAAATAGGCTAGCTAAAAGCATTTTGATAACGGCTGTAATTAAAAAGAATAAAGGTATGTCTTCATAACTAAAGAAAACGATCAGGAAATTAAAGGGAGATGATAGATAGTAAGTATATAAAGATAAAAAGTTTCCTCCGAAAGTTTTCGATAACGTGTATAAAAAACTATCCCCTTCTTCAAGTAAAGTTTTAAAGTAGCGAAAGTAAGCGATGTATTGACCTTGAGCATCGATCATTAAAACTGTATTTCCATCATCTTTGAAAGGGTGAAAATTATTAGTTTTAAATAAAAAATAACAGATTATTAGAGGAATTAATATCGCAAGTAGAGGATATATAATCTCTCTAGTTATTTTAAAAGCATATTTTTTCTTATCTAAATTGTTTAATAATATCTCTTTATTGTTCATAATGTTTATAACATTCTAATTATACTTCTTCTTATTTATTAAAGGTAGATATTAGGAATAAAGCCTTTGACAAGAGAAAATAGAAAAACTATAATTTTAATTGACATAGTGTCAATTATTCAGGAGGAATTATGAAACAAGAAGCTGGAAGAAAAGGTTTAGGTGATTTAGCTCCTAAATTTGCTGAATTAAATGATGATGTTTTATTTGGAGAGGTTTGGTCAAGAGTAGATAAACTCTCTCTCCGTGATCGTTGTATGATAACTATAGTCGCTTTAGTGAGCAAAGGTATTTTTGATAATTCCTTAAAATATCATATCGCTAATGCTAAAGCTCATGGTGTAACTAAAGAAGAGATGGTTGAAATTATTACCCATATCGCTTTTTATGTCGGTTGGCCTAATGCTTGGGCAGTTTTCCCTTATGTAAGAGAAGTTTATCAAGATGAGAAAATCACTAAAGAGCCTTTATTTGGTTTAGGAAAACCAAATGATGCCTATGCTAAATATTTTATTGGTCAATCTTATCTTAATCATCTTAATATTGAAGGAGTTTCTATCGCTAATGTAACCTTTGAACCTGCTTGTAGAAATAATTGGCATATTCATAGAGCTACTAAAGGTGGCGGTCAAATTTTATTATGTACTGATGGGGAAGGGTATTATCAAGAAGAGGGTAAAGAAGTTAGAAAGCTTCATCCTGGAGATGTAGTTTATATTGCTCCTAATCTTAAGCATTGGCACGGCGCTATTAAGGATAGCTATTTTACTCATCTTGCTATTGAAGTACCAGGTGAAAATACTCACACAGAATGGCTTGAACCTGTTAGTGAAGAGGAATATAGCAAATTAGACTAAAACTATCTTAAAATTCTTTTTTATGATAGACTTGAAAGGTGAAAAAATATCTACCTAATATCTTAAAAGCTATCGGAACTCTTCTCACTATCGTTTTCCTTGTTCTTATTGCATTTTATCTTTTTAACTTATTTTTAGGCGAAGATAAATTAACTAGTATTTTTCAATCTTGGGCAGAAGATAATATTTATCTTGCTGCCTTTTTATATATTATTTTAACTCCATTAATTAATATTATTCCGGGTATAAGTTCTATGACTACTATTGTCTTAGCTAATATGCTTTTTAATGATAAGACGATAGAAGGTATGTTAATATCTTTTGCTCTTTCAGCTGTTTCAGTTATTTTAACTTCTTCTTTAATGTTTATTTTAGGTAAAGTAGGTGGAAAAAGGTTAGTTGAATGGATAGTTGGAAAAGAACCAGCGAAGAAAATTGAAAAGTATTTGACTATCGGTGGTAAAGCTTTAATCCCGATGACTTATCTTCTTCCTTTATTTCCAGATGATACTATTTCTCTTATTGTTGGAATGAGTGATATGTCCTTTTTATATAATTTTGTTTGTACACTTCTATTCCGTAATATCGGTGTTTTAGCTACCTGTATAATCTGTACTGATCTATTTGATTATCGCTCGTTTAGTTGGTGGATGTATTTGATATTTTTCTTAACTTTTATAATTATCTTTTTAATTTTAGTATATTTGAGTTATTTATATTTTCAACATCTTCGTTATAAAGAAGAAGGTTCACGATATTTTTTATTGAGAAATTTAAAGTCATCTACTTCTTACCATATTGTGAAAAAAGAAAAGATCTCTAAGAGAATAAGAGAACAATATAATCTAAATAAAAAATATAATTCATGTTACTTAGCTTCTAAAAGAAAGAAAATACATGCTATTGTAATAATTAAAGATGGTAAAGTGGATTATTTAAATTATGATGATAAATATACAATTTATCCTTTATTTAAAAAGATTTTAAAAGATAATAATAATTTAATATGTCGTTCTTTTAAAGATGAGACTATACTTATCAACTTGGGTTTTAAAAAGGAAGATGATCATTTAATCTTCAAAGGAAAAGATGTTTGTTAGTAAATAATCCTTATCATTTTTCTCTTCATCTTCAATTACTGCTTTTAACATATTATTTAAGATGACTCCAATCTCTTTTCCTCTATAACCTAAAGCGATTAGATCATTTCCGTTTACTTTTAAATCTTTTAGTGAAAAACAATTATTTTCTTTTAATATTTCTTGATAAATGTTTATAGCTTCTTGAAGTTTAGGAATCTTTTCTTTTTGAGAAAGATCGCTCTGCGATAGTAAATCCGCTTCTCTTACTTTTAAAAATGAAGGGAATAATTCAGGAGTAATTTTATACATCGCTTTTCTTATCGATTTTTTACTAAGGGAGAACATATCGCAGTGATGTAAGACTAAAAAAGAAACTTCCTCGATTATTTTATTAGGATATTTCATTCTTCTTAAAATATCTAAGGACATCGAATAGGAATATTTTTGATGATTATAAAAGTGATCAATATTATTTATTGTAGTCTTTGTTTTTATTTTACCGATATCAT
Organism: uncultured Bacilli bacterium; assembly: GCA_944349335.1. Taxonomy (GTDB): domain Bacteria; phylum Bacillota_I; class Bacilli_A; order RFN20; family CAG-288; genus Enterosoma. The sequence goes on along the minus strand of CALVMW010000001.1, from coordinate 381,085 downwards.
GTAAAAGCATGACTAATCTTAGTATCAGATCATTATCAATATTATTCATTGCGACTAAAGAATGGATACCGACAGTATATTTATGATAGGGATTATTTTGTTTACATGTTATCGTTTCAGCAAATTCTGGTAAAAAATTAGCTAAAATATTTTTTTCATACATTTTTTTAATTATCATCACATTTTGCGAAGTTATTAACTTATTAAATTCATCTCTAATCCTTTCGATAGAAATATTATTTAATAGCTCTGCTGAGAGTGAAGTTGCTTCTAAAGTCTCTTCTTCTATCTGAAAATTCAATTCAGCTGCGAAGCGATATACTCGCATAATTCTTAAAGCATCTTCTTCTAATCTTTTGTTTTTATTTCCGATCAATCTAATCGTTTTATTTTTTATATCTTCTAGTCCACCGGTATAATCGATAATCCCACTTTCTAAACTATATGCTAAAGCATTGATAGTTAAATCTCTTCTTTTAACATCTTCTTTTAAGCTTCTTGAGAATGTGACTGATTGTGGATGACGGGAGTCTAGATATTTTCCATCGATTCGATAAGTAGTAACTTCAAATGACTCACCATCAAGTATAACTGTCACTGTTCCGTGTTTTATACCAGTATCGATAGTATGCGGAAATATCGATTTAACTTCTGAAGGTAGAGCATCTGTAGCAATATCAAAGTCAAAAGCTTTTCTTTTAAGAATAGCATCTCTTACGCAGCCACCGATAAAATATCCTTCGTAGCCATGTTCATGTAGAAGAGAAAGAAGTTTATAACCAGCTATAGGAAAGTATTCACTGATATTATTCATCTGCTAAATTATAGTCTATTTTTTAGAAAAGAAAAATGTTCTTAAATATATAACAGTTCATTTTCTTTAAAAAATCAATAGCTATTCCTTGAATGTAATCGGTTTCATGGTATAATTTTTTCGATTGGAAAGGGGTAATATATGAAAAAACTTTTGATGTCGATTGTCGCTTTAACTTCGATAATCTCTTTAGCTTCTTGTTCTGAAGGAGTAAGTAGTCCTATTACTGGTGCTACAGGACCTGCAGGTGAAAGAGGTGAAGATGGTGTTGACGGAATAAATGGAACTGATGGTGCTACTTGGTTATTTGGTGATGTTGCTCCTAGTGAAGATTTAGGTGTTGTCGGTGATTTATATTTAAATACTTCTACTTATGATATTTATTCTAAAACTGCTTCTGGTTGGGTAGTGATCGGAAATATCAAAGGTGAAGATGGTGTAGATGGTGAAAAGGGCGACAAAGGCGATAAAGGTGACACTGGTGAAGCTGGAACTGATGGTACTGATGGAAGTCAGTGGCATATAGGCTCTACTGATCCTGTCGATGGTGAAACTGAAGGTAAACCTGGAGATTTATATTTAAATGATGTTACAGGTGATATCTTCACTATGGATGAATCCAATAACTGGAGATATATCGGTAATCTTAAAGGTGATAAAGGTGATACCGGTGAAAAAGGTGATGATGGTGAAGATGGAGAAGATGGCACAATAGGGACTGAATTTTTATCTGGCGAAGGTGAACCAGGTGCTGATTTAGGTAAAGATGGTGATATCTATTTAGATGCTTCTACTTCTGATCTATATCAAAAAGTTGATGGTGTTTGGACTTTAATTACTAATCTTAAAGGTGAAGATGGTAAACCTGGAGAAGATGGTGATAAAGGAGATGCTGGTGAAGCTGGCACTGATGGTGCTACTTGGTTAACTGGAAGTGGTCTTCCTAGTGCAGATTTAGGTAAAGTCGGTGACCTTTATTTAGATATAGATACTACTGATGTCTATCAAAAAGGTGAAGAAGGCTGGACTTTAATTACTACTTTAAGACCTTCTGATGAAGGCTCTTCCTTCCTTACTGGTGCTGGAGTCCCTACTTCTGAATTAGGTGATGAGGGTGATGTTTATCTTGATACTGAAACTAATAATTTCTTTAGAAAAGAAGGTGGTATTTGGATCTATATCGGTTCTTTAACTCAAAGTGCTACTTTAGGTAGTGTTACTATTAATGATTCTATCCCTGAATTAAGAGGAAAAGTTGAGGCTAACCCAGTTGAAACAGTTGTTGGTGGCCCTGTTACTTTAACTATTACTCCTAATAATTCTAAGTCTACTTGGCATCCTACTTTAATGACAATCAATGATGAAAAAGTTAGCCCTTATCTTTTTGAATATCATGAAGAGGGTGATTATTATACTTATACTACTGAGATGGTCGAAGGTGGCATTGAAGTAGATTGTGATTTTGAAAGAGGTGCAATGCCTGGTGTTCCTGGTGGTTTTAGTGCTTTATCACGTACACACTCTGTCTCCTTTACAGATAGAACTGTTGAACAGTTACAGACACAGGATCGTGAAGGTACTGTTAATAAAACATTAGAGTTCTATACTTTCGATGAAGAAGAAGCTGCAAATGATCCTAGTTATCGTGGTGATAAGATTGACGTTTATGTTTCTTTTGATATGTTTGACTTCAGTCTTAGAAATCCTGAAGATGCAAGTAAGATTGAATTTACCGCTGAACCTTCAACCTATTCTGGTAAAGATGCAATAAAGCTTAAGTACACCTTAAAACAAGGTCAGTTCCCCTTAGATTCATATACTGAAATTTTTATCGATATGACATTTAAACTTACTGGAACTTATGCTGGAGGATTTAAGTTCCAAATAGGAAGCCGCAATTAAGTTTTACTAGTTAAGTAGTTTATTTTGCCCTTTTATTTAATAAATAATCACTTAAATAAAAGGGCTTTTTTTATTTTGATAATTAGTAATTATTAAGCTAAAATGCTTGTTTTTTATCTATATAAAATTTTTTATTTATTATTCTTTAAAATTTGTCAATGAAATTTTCTATTCATGTAACCGCTTTTATGTTATATTAGATATATCTTTTGAAAGGAGATACATGATGAAAAAGAAATTTCTGCCGTTAGCAATGCTTATTGCCATAGGATCTATGTCTCTTGCTTCTTGTTCTGAAGGAGTAAGTAGTCCTATTACTGGTGCTACAGGACCTACAGGCGAAAGAGGTGAAGATGGTGTTGACGGAATAAATGGAACTGATGGTGCTACTTGGTTATTTGGTGATGTTGCTCCTAGTGAAGATTTAGGTGTTGTCGGTGATTTATATTTAAATACTTCTACTTATGATATTTATTCTAAAACTGCTTCTGGTTGGGTAGTGATCGGAAATATCAAAGGTGAAGATGGTGTAGATGGTGAAAAGGGCGACAAAGGCGATAAAGGTGACACTGGTGAAGCTGGAACTGATGGTACTGATGGAAGTCAGTGGCATATAGGCTCTACTGATCCTGTCGATGGTGAAACTGAAGGTAAACCTGGAGATTTATATTTAAATGATGTTACAGGTGATATCTTCACTATGGATGAATCCAATAACTGGAGATATATCGGTAATCTTAAAGGCGATAAAGGTGATACCGGTGAAAAAGGTGATGATGGTGAGAAAGGCGAAACTGGTGAAGCTGGCACTGATGGAGCCGCTTGGTTAACTGGTACTGGTGCTCCTAGTACTGATTTAGGTAAAGATGGCGATCTTTATTTAGATGTTTCTACTTCTGATGTTTATCAAAAAGAAGATGGTGCTTGGACACTTATTACTAATATTAAAGGTGAAACAGGTGCAGATGGTGATAAAGGTGACACTGGCGATGCTGGAGACCCTGGTCAAGCTGGTACTGACGGCGCAACTTGGTTAACTGGAAGTGGAGCTCCTGATAATACTTTAGGTAAAGATGGAGACTTGTATTTAGATACATCTACTTCTGATGTTTATCAAAAAGAAGATGGTACTTGGACACTTATCACTAATATTAAAGGTGAAACAGGTGCAGATGGTGACACTGGAGACACTGGTGAAGCTGGTACTGATGGCGCAACTTGGTTAACAGGAAGTGGAGCTCCTAGTGCAGATTTAGGTAAAGTCGGTGACCTTTATTTAGATATAGATACTACCGATGTCTATCAAAAAGGTGAAACAGGTTGGACAAAGATTCTTACTTTAGCTCCTGGCCAAAGTGAAGATCCTTCAACGGGTACTACTTGGCTTTCCGGTGCTGGTGATCCTGCAACTAATGTCACTTCTCCTAGTGAAGGAGACTTCTATATCGATACTACTGATTATACAGTCTTTGCTTATGTTGGTGGACAATGGATTAATATCGGTCGCTTTGGTCAAGAAATTGAAACACCTTCTTCAACTACCTTGGGTTACTTAAGTAATGATCTTACAACTGATGAAGAGTTTGTTTTTGAGAATAACTTTATTGTCTCTACTACTAGCCAATACTCTTTAAAGGATATTAACTTCTTTGATGATTATGGATATCAATTAACTAGTACTGCTATTGATCTTACTGACTTTAATATTGAATTAGAGTATCTTGGGCTTAGTGAAGAAGAAAAAACTGATATTGCTAATTATGTTTATCTTGATCCAGCAACTAAGGAGGATGATGGTTCCTTTGGTGTTCGTTTACGTGTTAAGGATGGAAATAAAATTCCTAAGGCCTTAAAGATGAATTTGAACATCACTTGGAAAGATGGAACAGTTATCTCTTCTTATCCTTTAGCATTGAATAATACTGGCATTTCTGCATCTGTTGATGTCACTACTAGTGCAAATGGTACTGTTACTACTTCTGACATAACTTCTGTTGAAGCTGGTGATACTATCACTATTACAATGCAGCCTAATTCAGGTTATGACATCGATTATATTTTAGTAGAAGATAGTAATGGTGAAACTAAGGTTTCTCCTTTACTCTTCACATATGATGAAGGAACTAATCAATATACTTATGATTATGTGATGCCTGATGATGCAGTTACATTAACTCCTGTCTTTACTGCAGGTATTGTTACTGGTCAAGTTGATGCTATTAGAGATAAGACAACCTCAGTTTATCATTCCTATACTATTTGGGGATGGGATTCTATTATAAAGGGAACAACAATTCACGCTTCTACAGGTGGATTCTTTAATAAAGACCGTGAGCAGATGACTTGCTATCTTGATCCTAGCCTTTTAACAATTAAAGTTGAATCATCTTTCTATCCTGAGAGATTTGAGATGACAGCAAGCAATATCGCTATTGAAGATGATGGTGAAATTACTTTCGATGTCTATATTAAGATGATAGAAGAAACTTATACTAACTGGACAAGCCGTAACTTAGATGTTACAGGCTATATCCAAGGCTCAGATACTGAATTAGATGCTGAGATATATCAAATCATGATTAAAAAATAATCTATCTTAAAAGGGTGAGAAAAACCTCACCCTTTTTTTATGCTTTTAAAGTGGAAAAAATAATTTACAGGCGTTTAAATTAAAAATAATTTCATAGTAAATTACCGGCTTTTTTTGTGTTTTTATTGAAAAAAGCGTATCTTAAACCCGTTTGAGGTATATAACATGAAACTTTACAAAAAAATTCTTTTAGGAACTGGTATCTCCTTAGTTACCTTAGCTCTTATCGCTGGTGGAACTGTTTATGGTATGTGGTTTAATGAGATAAATTCTCTTTGTACGATCAAAAAATTAAACGACGCTAATGATGATGTTAAAGCTGGACCTGTTTATGAAATATCGATGAGCGGTGATTATTATTTTGATAAATTCTTAGAGCAAGGAGGAGCTTCTTCTGATCAAGATCTCATCAATTTCTTAGTTGATAATCTTACTAAAGGTGTCATCGATATTGATCTTAATGCTCCCTCTATCGGTTGCTCTTCTTTTACTTTCCAAGATGAGAATGGTGATCGTTATTTTGCAAGAAATTATGATTTCTCCACTACTACTTCAATGATTGTTAAAACTAATCCTGGAAATGGAAGACACGCTTCTATATCATCAGCTGATCTTCAATTTTTAGGTATTGAAGGTGAACTTGATTCTTTTATGAAGAACGCCTTATCTTTAGTTGCTCCTTATGTTCCTTTAGATGGTGTTAATGATGCTGGTGTTAGCTGCGGTATTTATATGTCTTATCAGACTAATACCCAAGATGATGGAACAGTAGAAGTTGAAAGTACAAATCAAAATACAGATAAGCCTGATTTAACTTCAACGACAATGCTTAGAATGATTTTAGATTATGCAGATAGTGTCGATGAAGCTGTTGAATTAGTTAGCCAATATGATTTCCATGATTCAGCTAATACTTCTTTCCACTATATGGTCGCTGATAGTACAGGTAAGAGTGCAATCTTAGAGTGGGTCAATAATGTTGCTGATCATGATGATGGTACACAAAGAGAGCTTAAAGTTTATTATAACGATGCTGATAGTAATGTCGGTGAAAGAGAAGGACAGCAAGATTTCCAATATATCACTAATTTCTTAGTAACTCCTGATTATTATCAAAACGATGACCAGAAGGCCGGATTTGATCGTTATAATTATATTTCTGAAACTATCGATCCTAATCTTACTAATTCAGATGGTTTATTTTCTTATCAGGAAGGTTTAGATCTTTTACAAGATTTAGGAAGAAGAACCTGGGATCCGCTTCATGGTGTTTCCGATTCTAATTCCATTACTGTTTGGTCTTCATTATATAATTTAACTGATAAAACTGTCACTTGGGTATCAAATGAACAGTTTGATAATGAAGAAGCTATCTTTACTTATTCTCTCTAATTTACCCTATGTTAAAATAATAGTGTGGCCCAATAGCTCAGTCTGGATTAGAGCATCAGTCTTCGAAACTGGGTGTCGAAGGTTCAAATCCTTCTTGGGTCACCAAAATCTTGAAAATGCACGATGAATATCGTGTTTTTTTTATTTGTGATAGAAAGCAAAATGTCACTCCAAATGTCTCTCCGAAATAAGCGTCAATATTTTACAAATGGGTCAAATTTTAGGTCTTCTACATAAAGTTTAATTATCAAAGTTCGTAAAAGTTCGTAATTTTGTCTACTTCAACTCTTACATAGTTTATTGAAAAGGATTTTAAAGATTGTTAATGGACTAACCGAATTTTTGATATAATTAATAAGAATTTTTACAAAAAATAAAAATTAAAATGAATGAGTTAAATTATTTAAAACATATAATTGATAACGTTAAACTAATATCAGGTGAAACGATTGAGAGAAGAAAGAAATCTGGTAGTGAATTTAACATTTGTAGCTTGTGATTTTGCACTAAAAACTTTTTACGGCACAATAAACTTTTTGTCCTACAAAAAACTTTTTATACTTTTTGAGAAAAAATCTCGTCAAAGTTCTATAAAAATATCGAAATTTAACCTCGTTTATGTTAATACACTGATAACCATTTGAGGTGACCATATGTTTGATTATGCTAAAAAGATTAGAGAATACCATGAAAGAAAATGCTTAACACAGGAGGAACTAGCTAAATTATTAAATGTTAGTTATGTTTCCATTTGTAAATGGAAAACAGGTAGATTTGAACCAACTATGGATACCAAAAGAAACTTGTCGCTCTCTTTAATGAAATAGGCATGAAATTAGATGATTAATGAATGAGGCGCTTTTTAATGAGCGTTATTTTTGAGAATTGTGATTATGTTGATTTAGTAAAAAGAATGAAAAAACAAAATATAAAAGTAGATTTGATTTTTACAGATCCTCCATATTGTGTTAGTAGAGATTACCAACTTGGTTTTTCAAATATGGGAAGAGCTGGGATGAATTATGGACAATGGGACTATAATTTTGATCAAAAAAAGTGGACCTCAGATGTTTCTGATTTAGTTAAAGATGGTGGTTCTATTATAATCTTTAATGATTGGAAAAACTTTTCCTACTTGGTAGAAGAATTAGAAAAAAATGGATTTTTGATAATGTCAATATAATTTTTACCAATAAATATTTAGTTTTTTTTAAAAAACCTCGCAAAAGTTAATTTTATTCCCAAATTTTTGGAGTGACGCCATCTTCAGCGTAGTGCCAATAATTCCAGAACTTGCAGGCTTAGTTTCGCTATAAAAATATTTTGTCGACTCATCGACTACTTCGTAGTTACTAATGGTAAAGTTGATACTAGCAAATTCTTCTTCAGTACCTTCATAAAAAGTTTCTTTTACATTACTACCTATGAAAGCAGCCCCTTCAACACATGTTAAGGTTTTAGGAATTATGATTCTAGTGATATATCGAACTAGCAGTGCATCCTAAATTAACTTTTTCTTCAACAAGAGTCCTATATGGATCAAGCTTAGATGGTCTAGTTATTTTCCTTATTGGAACAACATCTTGTTCGAAATAACGTCTAACAGTTCGATAATCACAATTCCATCTTCTAGCTATTTCAGTATAATTTGGTTTAATTCCTTCTTGCTTCATTGTTTTCATCCTTTCATAAACATCTTTCCTCATGATCTAACCTCCACATAGTTGAAAGTTTATCAAAAGAAAAGAATAGTGTCGTAGAAAACCAACATTTTCGACCGTTATTTTCCAACAAAACTATTCTGACAGATACAATTTTTACTTTTTTCTTCTGCTAGAGTAAAGTCATAATATTTTTTTCTTTTTTTTACAATATACAACAGCATTACATTTATTACATGATCCTCCAGCTTTTCTTTTAAAACAAGAAAATTCATTTCCATTTTTAATATAAGAATGCTTATTTATTTCTCTAGACATCGTTGATTTATTAACTCCAATTCTAGAAGCAATTTCAGTAATATTCATGCCATGATGAATATAAGCTTTTATAACCATACGATCTTCAATTGTCAGTCTTTTTCTTTGTTTATTTTTTTTCATAACTCACCCCTTTCTAATTCCTAATAAGCAAAGAAGACAAAAATATTATATAAAAAAGAAAAAGTAGTTATAAAATAGTTAGAGTTGCATTGACTTTGTCACTTAACAGAAAAGTAAAAAATAGGCATAAAAAATAGATTTTATTTAATAAAGTGATATACTATGATATATATGATTGAGGTAAGAAATGAATAAAAAAGATTATCCTAGTGCAATAAGAAAATTAAGAGCTAAACTCAATATTTCACAACAAGAACTAGCTGATATGCTTGGTGTTTCATTTCCATCTGTTAATAGATGGGAAAATGGGCATTATGAACCAACTATTATAGCAAAAGTTAAATTGGAAGAATTGCTAAATCAAAATAATATAGAACTATGTGAGGTTTCAACAAATGAGAATACTTAGTCTTTTTAGTGGCTGTGGCGGGCTTGATTTAGGATTTGAAAAAGCTGGTTTTGAAATACCTGTAGCTAATGAGTTTGATAAAACTATATTTGAAACATTTAAAATCAATCACCCTCATACAAAACTTATTGAAGGTGATGTCAGACAAATTACAAAAAATGATATAGAAAAATATCTTGGTGATGGCAATATCGATGGAATTATAGGCGGTCCACCTTGCCAATCATGGTCAGAAGCAGGTGCTCTTAGAGGAATCGAGGATGCTAGAGGACAGCTTTTCTTTGATTATATTAGAATTTTAAAAGAGTTTAAGCCAAAATTCTTTTTAGCTGAAAATGTTAGTGGTATGTTAGCTAATAGGCATTCTGAAGCAGTTAAAAATATCATATCTTTGTTTGACGAAGCGGGGTATGATGTATCTTTGACACTTGTTAATGCAAAAAATTATGGTGTTGCTCAAGAAAGAAAAAGAGTTTTTTACATAGGCTTTAGAAAGGACCTTAATATTAAATTTAATTTTCCAAAAGGCTCTACTGAAGAAGATGAAAGCAAATTAACATTAAGAGATGTAATTTGGGATTTAAAAGATTCTGCAGTTCCAGCATTGACAAGAAATTATCATAATCCAGAATCAATAAATAACAATGAATATTTTGTTGGTGAATATTCTCCAATATTTATGAGTAGAAATAGAGTAAAAGATTGGAGCGAACAGGCATTTACAATTCAAGCATCTGGTCGACAGTCTCAACTCCATCCATCAGCACCAAAGATGGTCAAGGTTGGAAAAGACAAATGCGAGTTTGTAAAAGATAAGAAAGATTTGTATAGGCGATTAACTGTTAGAGAAGCAGCTAGAATACAGGGGTTCCCGGATGGTTTTAAGTTCATTTATAAAAATGTTGATAATGGATATAAAATGATTGGTAATGCAGTACCTGTTAATTTAGCATTTGAAATCGCCCGTGCTATCAAAAAGGAGTTGGAAAAATGAGCAATCAAAGTAATGATTATGGACGAGCATATGAGTATGTTTGCTTAACTGTTTTATATAACGAGATTAATAGGCATAGAAAGTGTGTAATTGATGAAAATAGTAGTTTTATTGCTGCTCAAAATGCCTGGAACAATATTGATGAAATGTTGCAAGGTAATTTAGCACTTAGTGCTGTATCGTTTGTTGACACACTTTTTGACCTAGAACCTTTAATTATAGAAGATTCTGGAGACATTCTAAATTTGCAGTTACAACCTGATTCTAAAGGTGAAGAAGGAGATGTAAGAGATATTATTATTTTAAGAAGTGGTATTAACTGGGAAATTGGCCTAAGTATTAAACACAACCATTTTGCAGTCAAACATAGTAGACTAGCTAAAACATTAGATTTTAGTCAAAAATGGTTCGGTAGAAAATGCACAAGCGAGTATTGGAATATAGTTTCTTCTACTTTTGATTATCTTGAAACTATGAAAAAACAAAACAAAGAGTGGAAAGAGTTACCGGCAAAGGAAGATGATGTATATGTTCCTTTATTAAGAGCTTTTATGGATGAAATAAACAGGCAAAATAAAATGAATTCAAAAACTCCAAAGAAGATGGTTGAATATCTACTTGGTGAATTTGATTTTTATAAAGTTATAAGTATGGATGCTAGAAGAACAACACAAATTCAAGCATTTAATCTTCATGGAACATTAAATCAGTCATCAAAGAGTACTAAACCTGCAATTGAGATACCTATTACTAATTTGCCCACAAGAATTGTTAGTTTAGGATATAAACCAAATAGCAAAAATACCGTTGAATTATATATGGATAATGGTTGGCAATTTAGTTTTAGAATTCATAATGCATCTACATTAGTTGAAACAAGTTTGAAATTTGATATTCAAATAATTGGTATGCCAACTACTATCATATCAATCAATTGCAGTTGGAAATAATAAGGGGACAAATATGGATTTTAAATCTGGAAAAAAATCAATTACATCGCTATTTTCTTGCAAAAAACAATTCGTAATTCCTAGGTTTCAAAGAGAATATACATGGTCAAAAGTGGAATTAAACGAGTTTTTGGATGATATTCTTAGTGGAATAACACTACATGAAGGAAAACTTGATACTACCGAATATTTTTGGGGAAGCTTATTGCTTGTCGGTGATTTAGATGATCAGAAGACATTGGAGGTTAATGTTGTTGATGGTCAACAAAGAATAACAACAATGACTATATTCTTATCAGTAATTGCAAAGTTGTTTGACGCTAATAGGAATGAAGGTTTATCTCGTGCATTGTGGGAATATATCATTGGTAAAGATGCAAATACAGAATCGTTTGCAGTGCTAAAAAATGAAACACCAAAGCCATATTTTCAATTTACAATTCAAAAGTTGAAAGAAGAAGAGATGGATCCTTCTAATACGGAAGAAGAAAAAATTTTAGAAGCAAACAAATTCTTTAAATCCAACCTTTCAAAAAAAGGATTAAAAAAGAGATTTCAAAGATTGAAAAAAGATGATTTGAATGGAGCTGATTATATAGAGTTGTTGAAGGCAATAAGGGATCAATTGTTAAGAAGTTATGTTATTTGTATTTCGACCGAAGATAAAGAATATGCAAATATGATTTTCGAAATATTAAATGCAAAAGGTAAAGAGCTAGCAAGTGTAGATTTAATAAAAAATTCCATTTTTGAAAAATTAAAAAGTGAGGTTCCTGCTGATGCAGCAAAGGAATTATGGTTACAAATAAGAAATAATTTATGCTCGCGAGGAAATAGAATTGAATTTGCTACATTTTTTAGGCATTTTTGGATAATGCGTTATGGCAAAGTACAGGATAGTAAGTTATATTCAGATTTTCAAAACAAGGTAAAGAAAACGGAAGATGCCTATCTTGAATTATTAAGGGAAATGAACTATTTCTCAAAAATCTATTCTCTCTTGTTAAACCCTCAAATAAATGATTTTGAATGTAAAAAAGAATATAATTTCATAATCACAGAATTAAAATCAATAAATGATTATTACGGAATTGTTCAAATCAGACCGGTTTTAATGTCATTATATTATCAGCATATTAAAAAAAGTCTAATTAATTTAAGGCAGTTTAAAAAAATAGTTATCGCCATATCTCGTTTTCATTTAATTTACAATGCAGTATGCTCGAAAAGAACTTCAAGTTTGGAAAAACCAATTAACTCATTTGCTCACGATTTATTTTTGTGTAATGATGTGGAATCAATTAAAGAATGTTTAAAAGCCTATATTAAGTCCTTAACAAGTTTATTGCCAAACGAGGATGAATTTGTAGAGGGGTTTAAGAAATTTAAATTTAGTAAGCAACCAATCTCTACCAATGTTATGTCTAAACATCTTATAAATGTATTCGAAATGTTAGTATCAGAAAGTGATATATTTGAAATAAATTCATCAATTGAACACGTTTTAGATGAAGATATCGAAGATGAAAGTACTCTTTATATTGGCAATTTACTTTTATTAGAGCAAAATATTAACTCGAGTATTCCAAAATCTGATTTAAAAAATAAAAAAATATACTACAAGAAATCTAAATATAAAATGGTTTCAATGTTCTTGGAAGAAAACAATAGTAAACAAGTATTTTGCAAAATTGATATTGAGGATAGAAGCAAAAATCTTGCAAAGGAAATGTATAAAATATCAAGTGCACAGATTAAAAATTGTTCTATCTAAAATAGATTCATTATATTTAGGTGTGCAAAGGGCAGGCATTGTATTATAATGGTTCATCTTTGCCATATTAGAACGACATGTCTGATACAAACTTAGAACTTCTAAGGGTGTGCAGACTTTTTTTCTTTTATCTCTCCAAGATCTTAATGTATAGCGATTAATCCCTAATGCTCTTGCAGTCTTAGATAATTGTCCATCATAGGTATCTAATAAATTTAATGCTTTTTCAATTTCTTCTATTCTGTGCATACTTGTCCTTTCTATTTAGTCCAAGTTTTTGTCTGCACTCCCATTTGGCAGTTTTTATAATGCCACTAACATGCGAGAATAGTTTAATCTTTGCGAGAAAGAATTTGCTTAAAAACTATAAAATGTTGATTGAATTAACGGTTTACTGAGCAAAATCTGTATGTGTAACATAAATAGAAGAAATGTTTCACATGCTAAACCCATCGATTTCGATAGGTTTAAATTGCTTGTATGGTAGGGAACAATATGATATTATTTTATTGCAAAAGTTCCCTACTAGGAGGTTTCACTAAATGAACAGTTTTGAAGAAATACAAAAATTATTAGTTCAAAAAGCAGATTTGCAAGCTCGCTATAATCTTTTGCCATATGATGGAACTCCTGAAGTTAAAGAAAAAAATAATCAAAAATATATTTATATAAGGAAAAGAGTAAACGGAAGAGTCACCTCAACATATGTTGGACCTTTCGATGACGTCTTGCTCACTTCTTTGTTAAAAAGCACCAAAGAAGCTAGAGAGATTAGAAAGCAAATAAGAAAATTAGATAAAGAGCTAGCTTTACTTGGATATATAGACAATGAATTAAACCCAAGAGTTCAATTAAATTTAGATTTTGCTAGGTCAAATATGAAACAAATTATTTATGATCAAGCTATTCTAGAGGGTATTGCAACAACCTTTCCTGATACTGAAACCATTATTGAAAATGGAAAAATACATAATGTTGATGCTGAAGGTGTTCAAAAAATATTAAATTTAAAACATTCATGGGAATTCATTCTAGATAAAAATGTTATTCAATCTAAATGCGATTATTATCTGTGTTCCTATATTGCAAGATTAGTTAATGAAGGATTCTATCAAGATGGTGGACGTATTAGAGGAGTACCAGTAACAATTGGTGGTTCATCATATATTCCGCCTCTTCCAATGGAATTTGCTGTTAAAGAACAAATTGAAAATATTGTAAATTCATCTTTATGTGATGAGGATAAAGCAATTGAACTATGCTTATACGTCATGAAGACTCAAATTTATAATGATGGAAATAAAAGAACAGCGGTTATCTTTGCTAATTTTTATTTAATTTCAAGAGGCAAAGGCTTATTAATTATTCCTTTCGATAAAGTACCTCAGTTTAAAAAAGAACTTGTTGGATATTATGAAAGCACTGATATAGATCGAGTTAAAATGTTCCTGAGAAGGTGTATTGTTTCATTTTAAAAAAGCCAAACAATGTCTAGCAAATTTAAACGTGTCGAATTCGATGCGGTTACAATAACCCTTTAATGTATTAGTGCATATAATATACATTGTGTATTAACGGCAAATTGCACACAACTTAGTTAAATAGGATTGATACAAAATATCAGTCCTTTTTCTTATTTCAACACTTTTTTCTTTTTGTGTTGTTCATAGTGTCTACTATAATTGATAGAATGTTTGTGTCAGCTCAAGGAGGAAAAAGAAATGAATACTGATAAAACATACGCAGAAAAAGTGGCAGCGGAATATGCTCCAAAAGAAACTAGCAAAGTTGTGGCCCTCAAGAAATTAGATAGAAAAGCCAAAATGGGCGCCAATATCTTTGGCTACACATTCGGGATTATAATGATTTTATTACTTGGTGTCGGTATGTGTTTCTCTTTAAAAGTTATCGGTAGTGGTGAATTATGGCAAGATATCTTAGGATATGTCGTCGGGGGTATTGGAATTATAGGTGTATCAATTAACTATTTCATCTATAAGAAGATTCTTGCTAAAGGGAAACAAAAATACGGGAATGATATTATTGCTTTAGCAAATGAAATCGTAGAAGCATAAAACAATAGTGATGAATAAAAACGAATCAAAATATTTCAATACTGCTTTATTGATGGACGAAGCCCTTCTTCAACTTTTAGAGAAGAAGGATTTTGCCTTTATATTCGTTAAAGAAATCTGTCAAAGAGCTGGTGTTAATAGATCAACGTTTTATCTTCATTATGAAAACACTAATGAGTTATTAGAAGAAACCATTGAACTATTAAACGAAAGGTTTGTTACTTCTTTTCCAAAAGAACTAATAATCAACACAAAAAGAAGAATATTAACTTCTCCAGATTTTTTAACTCCTTATCTTAACTTTGTTAAAGAAAACAAAAGAGCATATAAATTGATACATCAAAAGCCAGAACTATTTTCTGCTGATAAAGCATTTAAAAAAATGTATAAAGATATATTTGACCCAGCATTAGATACTTTTAATGTTGATGAAAAAGAAAAGAAATATATTTTCGAATTTTACACGAAAGGATCATTGGCAATCATTCAAAAATGGGTCGAAGAAGACTGCAAAGACGATATTGATTTTATTGTTAATTTAATCGCTAAACACACATTTGCAAATGAAAAAGATTATCAATAAAATTAGAGAATTTTATAGTAGAGGTGATATAGTGTTTTATATATCGCTGCTTGGGCCTTTTATTATAGGTACAATTCACCTTGTTTTTGTCATTATTAAATTTGATTGGATTTTGATTAATTACTGTATCTTTTCTTATCTCATGCTTCTATTTAAAGTGTGGCAGTGGGCAATAGAAAAATATCACATAAAACCAAGTCATTATCTTGCTGGTGTTATTTCGCTATCAATAGTTCTTGCTCCCATGATGGCGGCATTCATCTTAACAATCTTATATAAGGACTCTCCTCACTATTTTATTGATTGGTTCATTTACGCTTATGCTTTATATGGCACGCTTAAAATGATTTTTGCCATCAAAAGCCTAGTGAAGAAAGATAAAACCGATAGGCAATATGTCTTGTCATTTCTTGGTCTAATTGGAGCACTATACACAATACAAATGATGGAATTTAATTTAATCAAAATCTTCTCTGAAAGTGGAAATGATGACTCAATGTATTTAATGCAATTATTTACTCAAGGCGCTATTTTCTTGTTCTCACTTTTTGTTATTGGATTATTCATTTATAAAGCAATTACTTTAAACAAAAACAAAGATTGCTGTGGTGTAGCGTAAATTTGGAATTGGTGTGTTGTATCATTTCTGTACATTTAGGCCATCGATTTTTGTTTCATTTAGTGATAATCTCGCCGATCCAATTGAAATACCAATTATTTATGTTGATGCCGACAAAACAGCATGGGACGAAAAAATATTAAAAGAACATAAAGAGCAACTTGCTGAAATAGTAAATATAAACGTTGTATTAGGCGATTCTTTAATAAATATTTTGTATAACCCATTAAATGATAAATATTCTTACAGCGTTGTAACACTTTATTATGCTTTTACGAAGCAAGGGGAAAGGATAAAACCTATCAAACTATGGGTAGTTTTAAGTCTGAAAAAGATAAGTTTTTTTATTCCTATTATTAATTTAGGATATGCCTCATATGCAATAGTTTTAAAACAATATGATAGCGATAATAAAGTCATATATGAATCTGAAAAAATAGAATTTACTTTAAAACGTCAGTCAACAACTATTTATAGCGGAAGACCAACTGTGCATATTGTTTAAATGAAATAGCGCATTATTACGTCTTAAAAGTTGCCGTTGTTGCAATTGTAAGGGTGTGCAATGTATCAAAAGCGTAGTATGCAGGCATATTAGAACGACATGTCTGATACAAACTTAGTCGATGACTAGAGGTGTGCAGACTTTTTTTTGATTTTAGGCTTAAATGACCACTTTTTAAATTTACGCCGTTGTGATAGTGGGAGCCGAAATCTCTAAAATTCATCAAAAAACCATCATTTTTATGGCTCACTTTGAAACGGCAGGTGTGCACTATTACACGGCAACCCTATTTTTGCACACCCTTGCACACCCCTAAACACGGCAACTGCACACCCTATCTTTATTAATAATATTGATTGACCATCTGGTTCTAATTGAGCTAGGTGGTCTTTTTTGTTGCCCAGAAATATTTTTTTAACTTTTTTTCAATTTATACCCCCATCAAAATGTTTCTTAAAGCCTATAACGAGATGATTAGGAGTAAAGAACTTCTTATTACTAATCTTATATAAGCAGTAAGCAAAGCTTTTGATGCATCATCTTTGGATAAGCAAATAGAAGCATTATCTAATGAACTCAATGATATGAATAAAGAGTTTGAACTATTGGTTAAAATGAATACGACCACGCTGCAGGATCAAACGATTTGGCGAAAAAAGTATGCAGAATTTAAAGATATTTATAAAAACAAAGAAGTAGAACTTAATTCACTTATTACTAAAAAGAATGAAATAAAACTAAAAGTTAATAAGTTTAATATCTTCATAGAAACACTTAAAAAAGGTGAACTCATTACTGATTTTGATGAAGCAATATTCAATTTCAATTTAGAGAAAGCAATAGTGCATAAAGATAAATCAATAACATTCAAGTTCTATAGTGGCTTTGAAACAACGATAAAGGCTGAGGAGTGAATCCTTGGTCTTTTTGTTTTCACAAAATTTACATATCTTTTCTTCCTGTTTTCCTATATAATTTTTTTGTAAGGAACGAATCTTACCGCTCTTTAAGTAGAGTAGATTGATAAAGTTTTCTGTCAAAGCTGTCAAGAGAACTACCCATTGAGGTATCAGCAATAGGTCGCCCTATAGTCAATCATTGCATTTGTTACCTTACGAAAGGAGGTTAACTCATAGTTTTTTCTTGTTGAAAGAATTAATTATGAAAGAAGAAATGATTGTTAACAGAGAGACCGCAATGCGTTTATGGACGACAAGGTATGGAAAGCAAACGAAGGCGGTGGATTTCGCTGGCAGAACAATGGTTAAATCCGCTTATGATGATCGTAACAGCGAATTTGGGTGGAATTTAGATCATATCTATCCTCAGTCAAAAGGTGGGAAAACAGCTGATCACAATTTGATTTGTTGCCATATCCTAACTAATGACGAGAAGGCTGATAAGATTTGCTTCAACGCCAACGGCCAGTCATTCAAGGTTGTGAAGGTGGAAAATCATTATGAGATCGTCAACCAAAGCAACCATAATGAAAACTTAAGCCACCCTACACTATATGATTCAGCCTATGGCATCAGGCATTTTAAACAACTTGTTAAAGCCTCGAAAAAGCAGAAATTCTGCGGAGAGATTCTGATTGATTTGAGACTAGTCAAGACAAGCGCTATTTTTGACTTCATCCGAGAGGTCTTTGATTCCGAAAACGTCAATGTCTTTTCCAAGGAAAGTGGTTTTTCCTTATTTGTACCATCAAGTACGCAAAGCCACCTCGTAGTCATAAGAAGTTACGACGTTGGTTTAAAGTCATTGATCCAGGACCTGCTTGATAAATGCATGTTGATTAACACCTATTTGTCGCATTACTTTGTGCCAATGGACTATTTGTATGCTTTCGATATCTATTTCAATGTTTCGTACAGCAAAACAGCAGATGAATACTATCAAAACGTTAACCTAAGGAATATCAACTCATATTCTGGGAACCCAACTAACAACCTTTACATAAGCGAGCTCGTCGTAGAAAACACTGATGCCAAGGAAGACTTGGAAGGAGAGGATTTGGGTTTCAATCCATATGGACTTCGCACGACGAACAATAAAGACTTTGGTGGAAAGACCTATGTCAAATACAACTACGTTTTCACGAAACTCGCTAAAAACTTGGATAAGGAGGTAAGTAAACAAGGCTAAAGTTCTATGAGAGCCTCCTTGCAAAGAATTGGGTGGTGGGCGACAACCATCCTTTTTTTACTTTAAAAGTTGCCGTTGTTGCCGTTGTAAGGGTGTGCAATGTATCAAAAGCGTAGTATGTAGGCAACTTATGATTAATATTTTGATATAAGGAAAATAAAGATGTTGTCCGAGAAATCGGACTTTTTTATTAGTAATATTTATTCATTAATTGAGGTAAGAAGATTTAATTATAATTATTAACCTATTTTTTGATTTTATTAAGTATATTAATCTTATCTTTTTTACATATAGCGTAAAAAATGATTTTTGCTTTTCCATCAATTATAGGGATAAAAACTCTTGATGATTCTTCTCCAAATATAATATATTCCGAATATAGGTGACTATGCACTTTTATTCGGAGCGGAGAATTTTTATGGAAATCAAGTGCGATGTGTATTTGAATAAATTGATTTGCAAGAAGAAAAATGGTTTGATTAAAGTAGTGACCGGTGTCCGGCGATGTGGTAAATCTTATCTGCTATTTCACTTGTTTCATAATCATTTGTTGGAAGAAGGTATTTTGAAAGACCATATAATTGAAATTGCTCTAGATGACCATAGAAATAAAGAGCTCCGTAATCCGGATGCTATGCTTCGGTATATAGAGGAAAGAATTCAAGATAAAGGTGATTACTACATTATTCTTGATGAAGTGCAGTACATGGACGAATTTGAGGATATGTTGAACAGCCTGATGCATATTCCTAACATAGATATCTATGTTACCGGTAGTAATTCTAAATTTCTTTCTTCAGGTGTCATTACAGAGTTCCGTGGTCGTGGTGATGAAATCCATGTCTATCTACTCTGTTTTCAAGAATATATTTCTGTTTATCCGGGAACGCTAGAAGAAGCTTGGGACGATTATGTAGTATATGGTGGATTGACGCTGATTCTTTATATGGATGAACCAGAAGATAAAGCGGAATATCTGACAACACTATTTCAAAAATTTTATTTATTGGATATCGTGGAGCGGCACAAAGTACGCAATAAGGAGGAATTGGAGGAACTGGTTGATGTTCTTGCTTCTTCTGTAGGTAGTTATGCTAGTTTTTAAATAATATATGTTTTTGAAGTCAACCTTTTATATATTATGGACTGTCAAATCTTAAAACAGAAAAATAGCAAAAGTTGCAAAAATCCTTTCTAATTCTCTTTTGTTATATTGAGCTATTTCTTGCTTAATGATAAAATAGAACAGAAAATAGTGTCAGGTTGCAAAAATATTTTCTAAGGAGGTTATTAAATGGAGATCTGCAGAAATTTCTACCTGGATAAATTGATAAAGAGAAAAAACAACGGACTCATTAAAATCATCACTGGTATTCGTAGGTGTGGTAAATCCTATCTGCTTAATAACCTTTTTTATCATCATTTACTAGAGAGTGGTGTGGATTCTGATCATATCATACGTTTTGCCTTTGATTCAGCGGAAGATCTATACTTAATCGGTGAAAGCCTTATTAGAATTGAGAAGGAAAAGCGTGGTGTAGACCCGGAAAAATTCATGGCTTACATTCGAACTAAAGTTGTTGATGATGGAAAGTATTATTTGCTGCTTGATGAAATTCAGATGTTAGATTGTTTTGAAGCTGTGATGAATAGTTATTTACGCCAGGATAACATAGATGTATTTTTGACAGGAAGTCATGCAAAACTTCTTTCAAAAGATATCGCTACTGAATTTGCAGGTCGTGGTGATGAAGTTCATATGTACCCTTTGAGCTTTGCAGAATTTATGTCTGTATATAAAGGGGATAAATATATGGGATTATCAGAATACATGCTCTATGGAGGTATTCCTTTAGTCGTTCTGCGCGACGGAGCTAATGATAAAGCTATGGCATTACAGAGTCTCTTCAGTGAAATATATATCCAGGATATAGTCAGGAGGAACCATGTTAAAAACATTGGTGAATTAGAAGATCTTTTGAATATTCTTTCTTCTGCAATCGGATCTCTGACTAATCCAGAGAAGCTTAAAAATATTTTTCGGACGGTGAAGAAATCTAAAATTACAGCTAATACCATTAAAAAGTATCTTGATTATTTTGAAGATTCATTCCTGGTTGAGTCTGCTAAACGTTATGACATCAAGGGAAAGGCATATATTGAAACTCCTCAAAAATATTATTTTTCTGACCTTGGACTGAGGAATGCAAGAATTAACTTCCGACAGTTTGAACAGACCCATTCTATGGAAAATGTGATTTATAATGAGCTTCGTATGCGTGGTTATAGTGTGGACGTCGGAGTTGTACCTATCGCTGAAAAAGATTACAACGGGACAGTGACACGTAAGCAGTTGGAAGTTGATTTTGTATGTAATCTAGGCTCTTCTAGATATTATATTCAATCTGCCTATACTTTGCCTGATGAAAAAAAGCGTACTAACGAGGTTAGACCATTCAGAAAGATTGATGATTCTTTTAAGAAAATCATTATTACTAGAGACATAGTTCCACCCCAGTATGATGAATATGGTATCCTTACTATAAATATCTATGATTTTCTCCTTGATTCAAATTGCCTTGAAAAATAAAGATTTAAGAAAAATGTCGTGCAATACATATAGCACTATGCATTTATAGCGTGGCTATATAAATTCTAAAGAAGTTTATATTTCTATAAATATAAGACAAGCAGGAGTTTATAAAGAAATTGCTGATCATTCTACCTGTATTGATGTGGATATAGGTATTAAAAATTAAACTAAAAAGCAGCAGATATAATTTCTGTTGTTAGTGTTAAGTATTTATAAAAAGAATTTAAACGAGCCAAAATGCCGAAAAATAGATATACTTTAAGTAAATAGAAGAAAATATAAATTCATATTATGCGGCAGGAGGCTTAAGTTAAATGAGAAAATATAAACCAAGAATTGCAGATAAGATATTAGAAAAACGGCTACTTGGAAAAGGCGCTATTTTGATTGAATGTGCTAAATGGTGTGGAAAAACTACAACGGCTGAGCAGATTGCCGGCAGTATTCTTTATATGGCAGATCCAGAAAAAGAACAACAAAATCTGGCAATGGCAGAAATAAATCCAGGGAGACTTTTAAAAGGAAAAACTCCGCGTCTTGTCGATGAATGGCAGATTGCTCCGAAGCTGTGGGATGCCGTTAGATTTGAGGTTGATCACAGAAATGAAATGGGACAATTTATTTTAACTGGCTCTGCAGTTCCTGCTTCTTTTGAGCATATTCATCATACTGGAACAGGACGGTTCTCGTGGATATTGATGCGTCCGATGAGCTTATATGAATCTTTGGACTCAACTGGAGAGGTTAGTTTAAAAGCACTTTTTGAGACACCGGAACAGATTAAAGGCGAAAATTCACTTGATTTGAATCAATTGGCTTTTTTGGTGTGTCGCGGAGGCTGGCCTAGAGCAACTGACCTAAAAGGAAAGACTGCTCTTGAGCAGGCTTTTGACTATTATGATGCGGTTGTAAAATCTGATATATCTAGAGCTGATGGAATCACAAGAAATCCGGATCGAGTAAAGCGTCTAATGCGCTCATATGCTAGAAACCAGGGTTTACAGGCAACAAATACTTTACTTAAGGACGATATTATGGCAAATGAAGTGGATTTTTTTGACACGGACACGATATATTCTTATATCAATGCATTACAAAAAATATTTGTAATTGAGGAAATGGAAGCCTGGATTCCGAATCTTCGTTCTAAAACAGCAATACGAACTTCTAATACACGTTATTTTGTTGATCCTTCTATTGCAGTTGCCGCACTGGGATTAGGTCCTCAGGATCTGATTGGAGACCTGAATACATTTGGTTTGCTATTTGAAACAATGTGCATTAGAGATTTAAGGGTATTTGCGGATGCACTGAATGGAAAAGTATATCATTTTCGAGATAAAACGGGATTGGAATGTGATGCGGTGGTTCATTTAAGAAATGGGTCTTATGGATTAATTGAAGTGAAACTTGGCGGAGATAAGCTGATAGAAGATGGTGCAGAAAATCTTAAGACATTAAAGAATAAAATTGATATAAATAAAATGAAAGCCCCCTCCTTTTTGATGGTTTTAATTGGGGTTGGAGATTACGCGTACAGAAGGAAGGATGGAGTATATGTGGTTCCAATTGGATGTCTGAAGGACTGATAAAATGAAAATATGGTGCAGAACAAACATAATATATTAAAGAAATTGCTGATTATAGTACTATTTTAATTGAAATTGTCGGTAGTATTTATACTAGTAATGGATGTTTCTATAGATGTTTCTATGGATATTTATGTGTTTAAAGAGTTTATATGAATCTTTAGTTTTGACTATAGATTTGAGTAAAAAATGTTCTTTGAGATACTAGATTGAAGGTAAAATTGACTTAGTTTTAAGCAATAAGCTTTTTATTTTTTAATTATAAAAATATTTTTATCCATTTTGTTATCTTTTATAATATTTATAGAAAAGGTGAGGTGTTTTATGTAAAAGTCAAAAGTCTATTTTACAAAATAGATAACTCCTTCTTCACTTCTTAAGATTTATAAAAAATTAGGTGTAACTTTAAAAGGAAAAGTCGGTGTAAAAATATCAACTGGTGAATATGGAGGTCATAATTATCTTCATTCTGAACTCATCGGTGATATAGTTAAGTCATTAAAAGGAACTATTATCGAATGCAATACTGCTTATGGTGGTAGTAGGCAAGATCCTAAAAAACATTAGGAAACTATTAAAGATCACGGATTTTTATCTATTGCTGATGTTGATATTATGGGTGAGCAGGGTGAATTTTCTATCCCAGTTTATAAAGGTTTTCATCTTGATAAAGATATTGTCGGTATCAATTTTAAAAAGTATGATTCTATTTTAGTTCTTTCTCATTTTAAAGGACATGAGATGGCGGGTTGTGAAGGAGCTTTAAAAAATATCAGTATCGGTATCGCCTCTACTGCTGGTAAAGCTTATATTCATTCAGCAGAAGAGACAACTGATTCTGTTCAAGTATGGTCTAATCTTCCTAAACAGGATGCTTTCCTTGAGTCGATGGCTGATGCCTGTAAAGCGATAATCACTTATAAAGGTATGGGAAATATGGCTTATATTAATGTTGCTAATCGACTTTCTATCGATTGTGATTGCAATGCTCATCCGAAAGAACCAGAGATGAATGATATTGGTCTCTTTGCTTCTCTTGATCCTGTGGTTTTAGATAAAGCTTGTTATGATGCTGTAATGAATTCTAATGATCAAGAGAAAGCTTCTTTAGTTAAAAGGATGCTTGATAAACATGCTATTAGAACTATCGAAGCTAGCTATGAACATGGATTAGGTTCTCTTGATTATCAGATCGTTTCTCTTGACTAATTCAAATTGTAATAAACAGCGATATTCTCACTAGTTAATTGTTCAGTGTAACTTGAGTCTAAGATATAGTAGAAAGAGTAAGTATAGTAATTTGTTATCGTTGCATCTTTTACTAAATCTATATAGAGATAAGAATTATCTTTTCGATTAATATAATAATAGAAGTTATCTGTCACTAATATTTCTTCATCATTTCTTATATATTGGATATTAGGTCTTTTATATGCTCTATAGTTAGGCGGAATTAAGGCGATGATCACTAAATAGATGTTATCGCTAGTGATAGAAAAGTCAATATAGTCACCTTCTGAATAACTTAAATTTTCAGTTCTTAAAAATTCATTTCTTTCTTCTAAATTATGAAGAATATAGATATTGTAATAATTTTGCTCAGTATCTATATTCTCATTATCTATGATTATTTTTTGATTTACTAATCTATTAGGTAAAGCAAACGAAGCTTCATACATATTAGAATAGATGCATTTAAAAGTTTCCTCATCAGGTGAACATGAGAATAATAGAGTTGATAAAAGTAACAAGGATTTCTTTTTCATCATCAATATACTAAACTATTTAGAGTTATGAAAAAAGAAAAAATTGTTTTAACAACTATGTGTCTAGTTAGAGATAAAGATAAGGTCCTTTTTCAACTTAGGACTAAAAAGGATTGGCCAGGATTAACTTTACCAGGTGGAAAAGTCAAAGAGAATGAGAAGATAGATGCTTGTGTTAAAAGAGAGATAAAAGAAGAATGTAATATATCTTTAATTTCTTTAAAGTTTAAAGGGATTAAAGAGTGGTTTTATTCTGATGTTAGAGATATCGCTTTTATTTATTATTGTGATGAATATGAGGGTAAAATTAAAGATTCAAGAGAAGGTCATCTTCTATTTTTAACTAGAGACAAGATGAAAGAATATCCTTTAAGTCAAGATATTGAGGAAATAGTTTCTCTCGCTTTAAAAGATGAAAGAGAATGGTAGTTTTTTATTTAAAATATCTTCATAAAAAGGGACGTAGAATATCTCTTGGTTATCATTAAGAAAAACGGGATAAATATCTTTATAATAAGAAGGTATCTTCTGCTTTTTTAAAAAATTATAGACATCTTTTGTTTGGATATTGGTAGCTATTTTATCCCCTTTTTTATATGGCCGTAAGAAGATAGGAAATGATTTAATATTAAAATTATCTCGGTGAGTTAAATCGAGTGAAAAGTAATCGGTTTTATAAAGTTTATTTTCAGTAAATGTATAGTAATAATCTTTTCTAGTATTTAAAAAGATAAAATCTTCTTTTGAAGAATAGAGAGTAACTTTATCATTCAAAACAAGTTTTTTATTCTTTTTACCTTTTAAAAACTCATAGGATAGGCTGACTATATTTGGTTTATTAAGTGAAAACTTTTCTAAAATATAAAATAGTAACCTTTTCTTTTCTTCAATTTTAAGACTTTCATATATATTATAAGAAAGAGGAAAAGTTAAGGATGAAAAATAATTATAAAGAGAAAAAAGCTCTTCGTTTTTTTCATTTATTTCTTTATATAACTCTTCTTTTTCTTCTTCTTTTAAATTTTTTCTTATCGTATTTCTTTTTGTATGCTCATCATAGTTTGTAATGTCATCATAATATAGGATGAAATTATTATCTAAGTAGTTGATGATTTCTTTTTTTGAAATCATCAAAAGAGGTCTTTTAACGATTATATTAAAAATCTCACTTTCATTATTTAAGCCGTAAACTAAAGGTAAATTTTTTCTTTCTTTTTGAAGTAAATATGTTTCGATTAAATCATCTTTTTGATGGGCAGTTAAAACATCTAAATAAGAGTATTTAGCGATAATTTCTTTAAAAAAAGTATAACGGATTTCTCTAGCCCAGATTTCAAAATTCTCTTTTGGAGGATAGACGTCTTTTTTAAAAAGATGAATATTATATTTTTTAACATAATAATTTACGATCTCTTCTTCTTTATTTACATAAGGTGAATCGTGATAATTTACATAGATAATAGCGATATGATCTTTTAAACTTTCTTGATAATAATCTTTAAGAAGAGTGAGAAGAAAAACTGAATCTGGACCAGCTGAAAAAGCAAGAAGATGTTTTCCTTCTTTGAGGTTTAATTTGTTAAATGAAGAGAAGATTATATTTTTATTCATTTTCTAAAATGTACATATTAGAAGCATCCTTAATAGTTGAAACATTTCTTATTTCTACTATTTTGGCTTTAATTGTTTTAAAGCCTGCTTCAATAGTGATGATATCACCTATTTTCACTTCGCTAGAAGGTTTAGCTTCCTTATTATTTAAATATACGTGTCCACTGTCGATCAATTCTTTTGCAGCTTCTCTTCTTTTAATAAGTCGTGAGACTTTTAAGTATTTATCTAGGCGCATTAAATAACCTCCATAATATTGCTTAATAGATATAATAAATCATTCAGATAATCGCTAGTTTTATTCATGATAAATTCAAAGCGATAGTCATCGATTCTTACTCTTAATTTATCTTTAAATCCTTCTAATTTTTCTTCTAATTCTTTATATATTTTTGGTTTAGAAGAAGCTTCTTTAGTTAAGATAATATCATAGTATCCTAATTCTTCAGCAAAGCTAGCAAAACTTCCATTATTAAGTATATTTTCAATTTTTTTCTTTAAAAGAAGATTCTCTACTTCTAGAGGATAAGGACCATAAACATCTTTTAATTTTTTAGCAAATAAAGAAAGTGATTTATCATTATCGCAGTCTGATAATTCGCGATACATTGATATTCTTTGTTCTTCATTACCATAGGAAGAAGGAATATGTGCATCAAGAGAAAACAAAAGCTCAAAGTTTTTCTTTTCTTTTGGAACCTTTGCTAATTTCTTTTCTTTGATGACAGTATTGAGTAAATCTACATAGGCTTCATAACCTAAAGAATCAACAAAACCAGATTGTTTAGAACCTAAAATATCCCCAGCTCCTCTAATATTTAAATCTTGCATAGCGATTTTATAGCCGCTACCTAATTCTGTAAAATCTTTTAAAGCTTTTAATCTTTTTTTAGCTTCATCGCTCATCTTTCTTTGATCTTTAAAGAAGAAATAAGCATAAGCTAATCTATCGCTTCTTCCTACTCTTCCTTTGATTTGATAAAGTTGAGCTAAACCAAAATGATCAGCATTATCGACGATGATAGTATTGACATTAGGAATATCTAAGCCTGATTCAACAATAGTAGTACAGACTAAAATATCAATATTGCCGATATAAAAGTCATTCATGATATTTTCTATCTCATCTTCTCTCATCCTCGCATGAATCGCTTCAACTTTATGATCAGGGAATTTTTTCTGAATCTTCTCTTTTAAGGAGAAAAGAGAAGAGATGTTATTATGAAGATAATATACTTGCCCTTTTCTTTCTAATTCTTTAGCGATAACTTCATAAGTTAATTCATCATCCATCTTAATAACATAAGTTTTAACCGGCATTCTATTTAAAGGAGGAGATTCTAAGATAGATAATTGTCTTACCGAAAGAAGAGACATCTGCATAGTGCGAGGAATAGGAGTCGCAGATAAAGTAAGGCAGTCGACATCTTTATATCTTTCTTTAATCTTCTCTTTATGAGTTACACCAAATTTTTGCTCTTCATCGATAATTAAGAGGCCGATATCTTTAAATTTTATATCATCAGAAAGCAATCTATGTGTTCCGATAACTATATCAATCTCCCCTTTTTTAATTTTTTCGATGACCTTTTTTTGTTCTTCTTGTGAAATAAAGCGCGAAAGCATCGCTATTTTCACACCTAAACCATTAAAGCGTTCAAGTGCGACTTTATAATGTTGATTAGCTAAGATAGTTGTCGGACATAAAAAAGCGACTTGTTTATGATCTAAACAGGCTTTAAAAGCAGCATAAAAAGCTACTTCAGTTTTTCCAAAACCGACATCGCCAGCTATAAGTCTATCCATCGGATAAGGTGATTCCATATCTTCTTTAATAGCTTTACAAGCCTCAAGTTGAGAAGGAGTATAAGTGAATGAAAAAGAACGAATAAAATTATTTTCTAATTCATCTTCACTAGAATAACTATGCCCTATCTTTTCTTTTCGACTTGCGTAGATCGCTAAAAGCTGATCAGCGATAAAGGAGATCTTACTTTTTATTTTCTCTTTCTTTCGTGCCCAAGTAGAACCACCTAATCTATCTAAAGTCGGTGTATATCCTTCTCTAGAAGAATATTTTCTTATCATCTTATATTGTGAAAGAGGAACGTAGGCTCTCGCTCCTTCAGCATAAGATATTTTTAAGCATTCTAAACCTTCTTTTACAGTAACTCCTTCGTAAAGACCTACTCCGTGTGTTTCATGGACTACATAATCACCAGGTTTTAAATCTTCATATCTTCTGATTATTTTTGCATCTTTATAGCGTGATAAAAAGCGCGTGTGTGAGGAAGAAATACCGAATATCTCCTTAGCAGAAAGATATACTTTTTTATATGAGGGTAATTCTAGTCCAATAGCTAATTCTTCATCAGTTATAGTAATTTTATTGATGTTTGGATAGATAGAATAGGTTAATTGATTATTATTTAAGTAATTCAAATAATTTGTATAATTTGGTTCTTTTAATAAGATAAAAATTTGATAACCTTCTTTTTCATAATCTTGTAATAAGTTTTTTGAATTTAAAAAAGAGATGCTTTGGAAAGAAGGTGAACGGAGAATAAAAGAATCATCATTTATTATTTTCTTGAAAGGAGTTAAATCAAAATTGCTGTCAGAAAAAACTTTTTCACCCTCTAAAGACAAAAAAGATTTATAACTTCTTTTAAAATAAGCTCGTTCATTTTCTAGAAGTTCTTTATATTCTTCTCTGATCTCTTTAAAGTTATAAATATAACAGGAATAATCTTCTAAATAATCACTGAGAGTCGCTGTTTTTTCGTTAAAGAAAGGATAAAAACGTTGATCAACTTCTTTTAAAGAAGAAGCTAAAACATCTTCTTTTAATCTTTCGATCCTCTCTTGTAATCCATCATAATCATTTCTACTAGTTGGAACGATCTGTTTGAAGGCTTTATCTATTCTTTTTATGCCTTCTTCTTTTTCTTCTTGAGATATTACCCTTAAGGAAAAAGGATGAATAATCGCTTTCTCAAGATGGTTATAGCTCATTTCATCTTTCACTTTAAATGAGCGGATATCTTCTAGTTCATCACCAAAGAGTTCTAATCTTATGGGATCTTTATAACAAGGATCAAATATATCGATTATCATTCCTCTTTGAGCAAATTGGCCAGAGGCCGAGATATAATCAGTGGCTACATAACCTAAAATAACTAATTTTTTAAGTAGTTCATTCACATCATACATCTCATTCTTTTCAAGATAAATCAGAGATTCTGTATATCTTTTTTTATCCATCAAAGAAAGCATGAATGAAGAAGTATGGGCGATTAAAATTGAGGGTTTATCTTCAATAGTTGAGGATAAAGATAATAGCCTTTCTTCAAACATCTCTGGAGAAATACCGATAGCAGTTGATCTAAAGATTTCATCATAAGGGAAAAGATAACATTCATCTTCATTTAGAAATTCACTGAGAGCAGAAAAGAATTCTTCTGCTTCATAAATCGTTGGAAAGAGAAAAAAGAGTTTTTTGGGTTCTAAATGGAAAGATATAGCAGTAAGTAAAGCGGCTCCTTTAAGAGAAGAGGAGTGAAAGTCACTTCCATTTTGAATATTAGAAATCTCTGGATTATTAAATAAGTATGAAAATAGTGAAAGTTTACTAATTTTGGACATGTGAATTATAGATGTTCATCGCTTTTTCAAACGAATATTTTAATGAATATTCTAAAGCTTCACAAGCTTTAGAGATTCCATCCTTCCATTTATTATATTCATCTTTATCTTTAGGAGCAGATAAGACAAAATCAGCGCTATTAAAAGTAGGTTTAGATATACCGATCTTAATTCTTTTAAACTCTGTTGAACCTAAAACTGAAATGATAGACTTTAAACCGTTATGGCCAGCTGAAGAGCCTTTTTCTTTTAATTTGATAGTTCCTGTATCTAAATCCATATCATCTACTAAAATGATAATATCTTCTTTTTCTAATTTATAAAAATTCATAGCTTGAATTAAGGCTTTTCCTGAAAGGTTGACATAAGTTAAAGGCTTCATCAGTAAAACATCATTATCTAAAATAGTACCTTTATAAGTGAGAGCATCAAAAGCTTTTTTATTTATTTTGATACCAAAATCATCAGCTAATAAATCAATAGCTTGAAAGCCTGAATTATGCCTCGTATCTTTATAAATATCACCGTAATTACCTATTCCTAATATCAGTTTCATATTCCCTCTTTAAATATTCACTAAGTTTTTTTAATGCTTTATATCTATGAGATACACTATTTTTCTCTTCTTTAGTAGCTTCACCAAATGTTTTCTTTAATTCATTTGAATAAAAGATCGGATCATAACCAAATCCGTTAGGAGAATCTTTATATTCATCGATTATTATACCTTCAGCAATACCGATAAAGGTTTTTTCAATATTATTTTCTTTATCGATAAAAGATATCGCTGAAGTAAAGTGAGCTTTACGATTCTTAGTATCTTTTAATATGTTGATAATCTCCTTATTTTTTTCAGCATAAGTTTTATCTTCTAAAAACCTCGCTGAATAAATACCAGGAAATCCATTTAAAGCCTCAATACAAAGCCCAGAGTCGTCAGCGATTACAGGATAAGAAGTATAAGCAGCGATCTCTCTAGCTTTAATTAAAGAATTTTCCTCAAAACTGATGCCATTCTCTTTGCATTTAGGAGTGATGCCTAAATCCTTTAAGGAGATGATAGTATAATCCTTTAAAATCTCCTTTACTTCTTTGACTTTATTTAAGTTGTGTGTTGCTAAAACTATTTTATTCATAATATATATATATTGTAGCAAAAATACTTTAATCTTATTTTAATTGTTTTATCATTTTCTATTTGTTATTATAAAAATATGTCAGAGTATATAAATATTGCTTTTTCTGGCAATAAAAAGATGTTTAGAGGCCTTCTTATGGCCATAACTTCGATTTGTCAAAATACTTCTAAGCCTGTTCATATCTATGTGATGACTGGGAATTTTTTAGATATTGATCCTCAATTTGTGTCTTTTGATGATAAGATGATCAATTATTATCAAAAAGTTATTAGTTTATTTAATCCAGAAAACCTTATTACTAAAGTTGATTATTCTTCTTATAAAGAGGAACTTTATAAATTAAAAGATATAAAAAGTTGTTTTACTATTTATGCTTTCTTCCGTCTCTTTTTTGACATGTTGCCTGATTTACCAGATAAAATATTATATTTAGATATCGATACTGTCGCATTAAAAGATATATCTTCTCTTTATGATATTGATATGCGTTCTAAATCAGTCGCTTTAGCTTTAGATGCTGTAGGCCACAAATGGATCAATCCTCATTATTGTAATTCTGGCGTTATGTTGATGGATTTAAAAAAGATACGCGAAAATAATAAATTAGCTAAGTGCCGCAACATGTGTCAAAAGAAGCATATGTTCATGCCTGATCAATCAGCGATAAATAAATATTTTAATAAAGATATCCGTATTTTATCTAACATCTACAATGAACAAAAAAGAACAGAGGAAAATACTGTTATTCGTCACTTCTGTACTATATTTAAAGTATTTCCTTATATTCATTATGTTAAAAGTAAACCGTGGGATGAATTAGATTATTTTCATAATGAGAGAAAAGAATATCAATTTGATAATCTTATCGCTTTAGTTAATAAACTCGAAAAAGCTTTTAATGAAGAAAAAGAAATTGATGAATCTATCTTAAACCCCGATGTTGTTTATATAAATTTATAGTAGAAAAGTGAGCATTAATTTTTTATTTATATATCATGTATTGTTAAATTATATAAAAATGCCGTATTAGAGGAGTTATTCTAATACGGCCTCTTTTTATTTCTTTTTCTCTTCTTTTCTTTTGTCGTTAATCTCTCTCATCACTTTTTCATCGATCAAGGTGATGTTGTTATCTTTAGCATATTTAACACAACCATTTATAACTGTTTTTAAAAATACTCTCGGTACTTTGATGAGCATCTTTAATGCATCGTCTGTAAATTTAACATCAGGATCTGCTCTATCAGCAGCATAGCGTACGGTTTTAACATCGTTTTCCACATCAGGAATTGGGCATTTTAGAGCTTTTTTAAATTTTGTATACCAGAAATATGTGGAATCTCTATAACCAAAATCAATCGGAACTTTAGGGAATGTGGAAGATTTTGCTCCATTGATTATGGCGTTATAATACTTCTCTTTCATCAATATCTTATCGATTTTTAAAATGAAGTGACAACCGAATTTCGAGGTGATTCCATTGAAATTGCGATAAGGACCCATAACACCATCTAATTGCCCGATCTTTTCTTTATCTTTATAAGCCTCTTCTAAACTATCATCCCAGGTACATTCAAATACTTGATAAGCTTTTTTGATAACTAAAGGACGATCACCATCTTCCATCAGGCCTTTTTCAAATTCGAAGGGACAATCTTTCATCTTTTCTTTGCTCGTTTGTCCAGGAAAACCTAACCTCACAGTCTCTTTAAAATCTTTATAAGAATCTTCTAAAAAATTCAAAGCACACTTACCTCTTTTAAGAAGATTTTGAGCTGTATTAGAAGAATTGCGGCATTCTAGTAACATCGCATAATGATCCTTACCGGCAATATAATAAGGAAAACAAAGAGAGTAAGCTCCTAATGAAGTGTTGCCATCATCATCAAGAGTGGAAATAAGTATTGTCGGCATCGGATAGTAGGCACTTGTCTGATAAAAATTATCAACTATTCGTAAATCTTTAAAACTTGACATATTTTACCTCCAAAATTATTGTAGCGCTTTACTAACAAAAGAGAGACGATATTTTAATAAATATAGATAATATAAATATTTAATTGAATTTATAGTTAAAAAAGATGATTTTAATCGAAAAAATAAGTTGTGTAAGCACTTTTATTAAAATAAATGGGATTCTTTTACAAATAACATTGTAAAATTTACCACAAAGGGGCTTTTCTATATATATAAATAAGGTAAGAAAATAGCTCAATAGATGATAATTGTTTGTTGACAAAAGAAAGCAATTCGCTATAATTAAGTATAGTCTATCGCGTATTTGGTGTGAAACGTCCGGTTTACATCAATTATTTAGATAGATTATATCTATTTAACCTATTTATTTTAAGGTTAGAAAGGGATTCATAAGAATGAAAAAACGTAAGTTGCTTGGTGTTGTCGCTTTATCATTGACATTAGGCCTCACTTCTTGTAGTGAACCCTCTTCCTCTACTCCTATCACTACAACTGAAGAAAAAGCTGATTTATATGTCAACATCCAAAGTTCAACACTTTCTGTTGTTGCCGGTGAGATGCTCGCTTTAAATGCTGATTCTACTAATGGCGCAACCTTATCTTGGGCTAGTAGCAAAACTGAAGTTGCTACAGTCGATACTAATGGTGTTGTCACCGCTGTTGCTGCTGGTGTCACCTCCATCACAGTCACTGCTTCTTTAGATGGCGAAACCGCCACTGATACAGTCTCTGTCGTCGTTACAGATCCTACCGCTACTGTTTTAACAGTCACTTTAGGTAATGTTCCTACTTTAATTGTCGGTGAAAGTTTCACTGCTACTGCTGTCACTTCTATCCCCGGAGCTACATTAACTTGGGCTTCCACAAATGAAGCAGTTGCTACTGTTGACAATGGTGTCATCACTGCTGTCGGCGCTGGTGCTGGTTCTATCACAGTTACCGCTGTCGCTGGTGGTCAGAGCGCTACTGCTGTCACTTCCTTCAGAGTTGAATCTGCTCCTGTTGAAGATGTTGTTGAATTAGAAGTTTCTATTCCTTCTTTACCTACTCTCGAAGCAGGTGAACAATATGCCATCAATCCTACAGCTAATAAGGCTGGTGCTACCTTCGCTTACACTTCTTTAAATACCGCTATCGCTACTGTCGATGCTAATGGTGTCATCACTGCTGTTGCTGCTGGTGTTGCTGAAATTGAAGTCACTGCTACTTTAGGTGATGAAACTGCTACAAGCAGAGTTACTTTAGTTGTCAGAAATTCTTCTTCTGTTAGAATCGAAGCTGCCTTCACTGGTAATAAAGTCGTTTTTGCTGATGATCCTGATCTCAACTACACAAGAGTTGAAGGTCGTGTTGTCAAAGGTGATGGCCAGAACGATTATAGCCAGAGACTTGTTTACACAACCGAAGATACAGATTTAATCGAACTCGATGAAAATACTGGTCACATTATCGGTGTCTGGCAAGGTCAAGCTAACGTTAAGATCACTTCCACTGACAATCCTGAAGTTTCTACTTGGATTGTTGTTACTATCAGATTCAGAAATCAAAACGCTGCTGATTGGATCCACTTCAATACTGAAGATGCCCATTTATATGTCGGCGATAAATTAAGTGTTAATGATAGAATCACTTTCGATGAAGACAATGATGGTCTTACTGGTTTCACAGCTGATCACATCGCTTTACTCAAAGAAAGACTCACTTGGACTCTTGAAGGTAATGATGGTTATCTTGAAGAGACCGCTAATGGTGAATATACCGCTGTCAAAGCTACACCCGCTACTCCTCTTCCTGCCGCCAGAACAGATATTGCTGATTTAGTCGCTACCGTTACAATCCACGTCTATGATGAAATCGGTGGTTACTTCTTCAGAACTGGTGATGAAGATCTCACTCAGATCGAAGGTGTTGCTCTTAACATCAAAGATAGCTCTGGTACATTTACTGCTGGTACAACTGATGTTAGTATCAATTTATTAAATGGTCATCCTACTGATACAGCTGCTGCTGTTGATTATGTTACCTTCGTTGATACTACTACCTATGCTGAAGGTGAAACTCCTTTATTCACAATTGCTAATGCTAATGGCACAAAAGATGCTGAAGGTTACGCTACAACTCAACTTACAGCTGCTAGAACTGGTACAGGTACATTAACTGCCTTCTTAGACTTCGATGGTGATGGTAAATTGAGTGAAGAAGCTTATGATGAACCTGTCAAATTACCTAGCGGTCATGTTGTCACCTCTGATGTCAGACTTGATGATATCTCTGTCCAAGTTGATACAATCGCCTTTGAAGCTACTCAGATCGTCGCTTTAGGTGATAATATCCAATATGCCTTAGATAAGGCCAATGTTGTTGATATCACAACAAATCAATCCTTCGGTCTTATCTTCGATTGGAACTATGAGTATGATGATTCTGAAGCTTATATCAATAACGTTGCTGCTAACTACGATATCGCTTTAGCTACTGGTCATGAAGATGATGGTGTTGTCACTATCGGTGAACCTGCTCCTTCTGGCTATGTCAATATCTATGCTCTCAAGGCTGGCACAACTGAGTTATTAGTTACCTATGCTCCTAAGACTGCTGATGGTAAAGAAGATACCAATAATCCTTACTATGGATTAACAACTACTGTTGAAGTTAACGTTGTTAGTACCAGAACAATCTCTGTTCCTGCTGCTCAAGACGGCAAGACTCTCTCTGCTGGTGAAACATTCAAGTTAACTCCTACTATGACTGGTACTTCCTTACTCTCTGCTGAAGAAAAGGCTCTTACCTATACTGTTGCTAAAGAATCTGAAGGTATCGTTTCTGTCGATGCTACTGGTCTTGTTACAGCTTTAGCTGAAGGTACAGCTACTATCACTATCACTGGTACTTCTGCCGCTGCTGCAACACCTGCTACTGTTACCGTCAATGTTGAAGATTTAAGTATCTTCTCTCAAGATGGAACAGAAAGACTCTCTAGAGACATCACTTTAACTAAAGGTGAATCTCTCTCCTTCCTTGTTAAAGATATTACTGGTAAGAACGTTAAAGTTACCGCTGCTGGTGATAATGAATCTGTCCTTGAAAAAGTTACTTTCGCTCAAGATCCTGAAACATTAGTTTGCACTCTTAACGCTGTTGAAGCTTTCACTCAGAATCCTCATACCGTCACTTTAACTCTTGTTGTTGAAGAAGAAGGTACTGATACTCAAGCTGATGCAACTCCTTCTACTATCACTCTTACAATCACTGTTAACGCTGCCGCTGCTGGCGAAGGCGAATAATTCAGCCACTAAGTAAAAAATAGAGGCCCGTAGAAATACGGGTCTCTTTTTGTTTATATTGATTTATTAAAAAGTATTTATATTATTTATTTAAAATAAAAAACTCGCTATTAGCGAGCAAATGGTGAGCTTAAGCAGATTCGGACTGCTGACCTCTTCCGTGTGAAGGAAGCGCTCTAACCAGCTGAGCTATAAGCTCTTATTTAGCAAAATGATTTTATCATCTATCTTTTTTTCTTTCAATGTTTAACTTTATAATTTTTATTTTCTTTTTACGTTAGTTACTATGGCTTTTTGGTATAATTAAAGGGATTTAATGGAGGATATAATATGTTTGAAGATGAGCAATTTGAAAATAAAGATTTAAATGAAGTTAAAGATGAAAATATTGATGCGGCTAAAGATACAATAAGTAGTACTGAAGAAAGTACAGAAACTGTTAATGACAAGCCTCTTGAAGAAGTAGTTGAATCTAAACCTGATGATATTAAAGGTGAATATTCAGGTGGTAGTGAACATCAGGATTATAATTTTAAAGATATTATTTATGCTAAAGATAGCGGTCATACTATAGATGAAGATATTGATAGTGTAAGAAAGAAATTCTTTAAGAAGATCAATACGGCTAATATTGTTAATGGTGTTTCCATGGGACTTATGATCGCAGCTTTTGTTGCGACAATCCTAGTTGTCTTTTTAGTTCAAGATACGCAGTGGGTTGTTTGGATGACTTTTGGTATCACTGTTGCTATTATGATCGCCGGCTTTGTTCTTGCTTCTATCTTTAATAAGAAAAATAAAACAGTCTCTTTAGAATATCTTTCTGCTTTCCAAAACACTTTAGATGGTTTTATTTTTGCTTCTTTAGATGTTACTGATGGTAAATTAGCAACTGAAGCTAAGATTGAGGATCAGAGCATTATTCAAGCTCATTATTTTAAAACTATCAATTCTATCGGTTCACGTGCTGTAGCTATCGGTACAAGAAAAGGTCGCGATTTTATTACGGCTGAAGTTTCTGTTTTAATTCCTCCTCGCTCTTTTGATGAATGCAATAAGAAACCGGAAGTCCTTTATAATTTTGATAAGTCTGTCCATACTTTTGATGATACTAATACTTTTACAACAACCACAGAGCTTCCGAGTAATGATAATACTTTATTAGATATCGATTTATCTAGTGAAGCTAATAATTCTAATTTAGAAGAGAAAAAGAAGAAGGATGAAAGTAAGGTCAATAAGAAGAATAATGTTTCGAATATAACTGAGATCGGTTTATTCGGTCGTTATTATTCTTATGATTATAAAGTTGAGAGTGAAGATTCTTTTATTATTGTTTTATGTGGTGATAAGAAGCATACTGTTCTTCCTGATTTTGTTGATAATTATACACCTGTCTTTATCCCTGGTTTGAAGAAAGAGTATATCGTTTATGCTATCTCTCCTGAAAGAATAAGTAAGTATTTAGACTTAAATGCTTGTAAGATTTTAAATCAAATTAACACTAATTATATTGTTCAATCTTTATTTATTTCTGTTAACTCTTATGGTGTTAAGATCGGTATGAACCTTTCAGATGATATTATGGAATTACCTTTAAAGCGCATTGAAAGATTAGGTTCTTTTGATATTTATGC
Organism: uncultured Bacilli bacterium; assembly: GCA_944349335.1. GTDB lineage: Bacteria > Bacillota_I > Bacilli_A > RFN20 > CAG-288 > Enterosoma. The sequence continues at coordinate 342,987 of CALVMW010000001.1, read as the reverse complement.
TGATGCTTCAAAGGTTGTTTTTGACTTCGTCGATCATGTTATCTCTTGCGATGAAAAGGAATGAATTTATCTCTTCTAGTAAAGAGGAGACTAGTAAAATAGCTACTTTATTTTCTAAGAGTTTGAAAGGAGGAGAACTCATTTTTGCTCATGGAAAATTAGGAGCAGGTAAAACTACTTTCTTTCAATCTGTTGCTAAGTCATTAGGTGTTAATGAGATAGTTAATTCACCTTCTTTTAACTTATTAAAGATCTATGAGACAGATTATACTTTCTTACATGCTGATTATTATCGTCTTGAAGGAATCGATGATTCGTTAAAAGATATAGGGTTAGAAGATTATTTAGGAGATGAGAAAGCTATCATCTATGTTGAGTGGCCTGAATTTGCTACTTCTAGTTTGAAATCTTATCATCCGCGCATCGATATTTATTTTGAATATCTAGAAGATGATAAAAGGAGGATAATTATCGAAGATGAAAGATCTTAGTTTATTTCTCGATACAGCCACTTATTCTTTTTCTTTAGCTTTAAAGAATAAAAATGTTACTACTTATCTCTCCTTAGGTGATCCTAAAAAGGTTTTAGAAAGAACAGATTTAGGTATTAAGCTTTTACTAGATGACCTAAAGATGAGCGATATAGGTGCTTATTATACTTTGTTAGGCCCGGGTAGTAATACAGGCATTCGTTTAGGCTTAACTATTCCAAGAACTATTTACGCCTTAGATAATAATATTCATCTCTATGGAATAAACACATTAGAATTATTCTCTTTTGTTGATGATGAAGCTATACCAGCATTAAGTGATAGAGGTGGTAATTTATATATCTATAAAGATAAGAAAGTATCGATAGTAAAAAAAGATGCTATCGATATAAATCAAAAGTACATTCTTGATCAAAAAGATGAGAAGGCAAAAAGTAAATTGAAAGATTATATTTTAATTGATCCTGTTTCTTTGATGGTCAAGTATAGGGATAGATTTATTGATTTTTTGACTAAGGAGAGTGATTACTTACCTATTTATGCACTTAAGATATGAAGATATATCTCCTTATGAGGTTTATTCTCTTTCCACAAAACGGATCGCTCTTTCTTTAAAATCAGAAGAAGATGTCCTTCTTTATAAAAAAGATCAGAACTTAGGTGGTTATTCTTTATATGAAGAAGATAGCTTTATCGGATATATCCTCTATAGGTTAAGTTATGATTATAGTGAAATAGATGAGATAGCTATTAAAGAAGAATATGAAGGGAGAGGTTACGCTACTAAATTATTAGAATATTACTTTCAAAAGATGAAAGAAAAAAAGATAAATAAAATATTTTTAGAAGTAAGAGAGGACAATAAAAAAGCTCTTTCTCTTTATCAAAGAAATGGTTTTATTTTCTATAAAAAAAGAAAAAATTATTATGGTACTATAGATGCTTATTGCTATTATAAGGAGTTAGACGATGAAAGATGAAGTAATACTTGCTATCGAGTCATCTTGTGATGAAACAGCTATCGCTATTTTAAAAAATGGTGAGTTATTAGCTAATACTGTCAATACTCAGATTGAAGAACATAAGAAGTTTGGAGGAGTTTATCCAGAATTAGCTTCAAGACTCCATTTGCAGAATATAACTGCTGTACTTTCTTATGCTCTTTCTTTAAAGGGTTTTGACTACCACACAATAACACATATTGCTGTTACTATTGGACCTGGCTTACCTGGTGCACTACAGATCGGTGTTATGGCAGCTAAGACTTTAGCTACTTATTTAAATGTTCCTTTAATCGGTGTTCATCATCTAGCTGGACATATTTATGCTAATGAATTTGTCAAAGATTTTAAATATCCTTTATTAGCTATAATCGCTTCGGGTGGTAATACTGAGATCGTTTATTTAAAAGATGAATTATCTTTTGAAATAATTGGTGAGACTTTAGATGATGCTATAGGTGAGGCATTAGATAAAGTTGCTCGCGCTTTAGGTTTACCATATCCAGGAGGAGTTAATATTGATAAACTGACAAAAGAAGGTGATATAAAGACCTTCTCTCTTCCTTGTGTTCGGGAAAAAGGCTATAATCTTTCATACTCGGGACTTAAAAGTCACCTTCTTAGACTGATTGAAAAAGAAGGGGATATGACATTAGAAAGAAAGAAGGAATATGCTCTTTCAACCGAGATTGCCTTTATGAATCAGCTCCTTGATAAAGTTGAAAATGCTATTAAAGATTATAATCCGAAGATGCTTGTTATCGGAGGAGGAGTCAGTGCTAATTCTTATTTAAGAAAAGAAGCACAGAGAAGATTTATGGGGAAGTTAGATGTTTTAATTCCACCGCTCTGGTGTACGACTGATAATGCGGCGATGATAGCTAAAGTCGCTTCTCATCTTATTAAAGAAAAGAAGGAAGCTTCACTTACTATCTCTAGTCAACCTAATATGAAATTATAAAGGAGAAATATATGAAAATATCAATTGCTGAACTCTATCAAAAATATGAGAGAAAAGAAGAACTTGAAGGATTAGAAGTTACTATTGAAGGTTATATAAAAAATAGCCGTTTTTTAGGTCAAGTAGGTTTCCTCTCAGTCAATGATGGATCGAGTTTTTTAAATTTACAAGCTGTTTTTGATGTTAGTAAGTTTTCTTTAGAAAATGCTAAATTAGGTGCTTCTATCTACTTGGAAGGTAAGATTCATATCACTGAGCAAGCTAAACAGCCTTTTGAATTAAATGTCACTGCCGCTAAAGTGATCGGACCAGTTTCTGATTCTTATCCTTTACAGAAGAAAAGAACTACTTTTGAATATTTAAGAACTATCCCGCAATGGAGAATGAAGACTAATACTTTTAATGCTGTCTTTAGAGTGCGTTCAACTTTAGCTTATTATATTCATCAATATTTCCATGAAAATGGCTTTTATTGGATTCATACTCCGATATTGACTGCTAATGATTGTGAAGGCGAAGGACAAACCTTTAACGTTTATGCTGATTTAAAAAAGCCGACAGAATTCTTTAATAAAGATAATGTTCACCTCACTGTCTCTGGTCAATTACACGTTGAGCCTTTCGCTTTAACTTATGGAAAAGTTTATACTTTTGGTCCTACTTTCCGCGCTGAGAAATCTAATACGACTCGCCATGCTGCTGAATTCTGGATGGTTGAACCTGAAATAGCTTGGGCCCATCTTAATGATAATATGGACTTGATGGAAGACTTCTTAAAATATGTTGTTAAACATACTATGGAAGATTGCAAAGCCGATATTGAATTCTTTAATGAGAGAGTCGACAATCATCTCATTGAAAGATTAAATAATTTCTTATCTAATGCATTTATTAGATTACCTTATACTGAAGCTTTAAAAAAGTTAAAAGAAGCTAATGATAATGGTCATCATTTTGAAGTAGAAGACTTTAACTTCGGTTTAGATTTTGGTTCCGAACATGAAAAATATTTAACTGAAGTAATCTATAAAGGACCTGTTTTCTTAACTGATTATCCTAAAGATATTAAAGCCTTCTATATGAAGCAAAATGATGATAATAAGACAGTTGGAGCAGTTGATTTACTTGTTCCTTTCATCGGTGAACTTTGCGGTGGAAGTGAAAGAGAATGCGATTATGATAAGCTTCTTAAGAGAATGGAAGAATTACATATGAATATTGAAGCTTATCAATGGTATCTTGATTTAAGGAAGAATGGTTCGATTCCTCACTCTGGCTTTGGTCTCGGCTTTGAAAGATTAGTTATGCTGGTTACAGGTATGTCTAATATTCGTGACACTCTTCCTTATCCTCGCTGCTATAAGGATATGCTCTTCTAATGGAAGAAAAAAAGAAGATTGATAAAACTTTCATCGTTAAAATTTCTCTATCTATTTTAGTTGTCTTTATAATCGCTTTTACTATCTATTCTTTAATAGCTAGTTTAGTTAATAAGGATGACTATATTCTATTAACAAATAAAAGTAGAGCAGAGACTCAAGAGATTTATTCTCAGTTTAATGATAGTCAAGAGATTAAAACGCTCTATTTATTAGGAACACAATTACTTATTTCAGAAAATAATTTAGTTCCTGATATGCTTAATACTAAAGAAGGTTTAGCAAGTAAAGATGGAATCTCATTAATCTCTTTAAGTGACAATACAAGAAATGTTTATCGAACTGATTATGATGATAATATTTTTTCTATCGATCTAGCGAGAGTTCCTATCGGAGATTATTTAGTTTATTCCTACTCTTTAGGTGGAGATGAACTTAGTTCTATTTCTCCTTATAGTTATCATGAAAAGATTGCTTTAACGACTTATTCTTTTCCTGATAATGATAATGAACGAAAAAAGATCGAAGTTCTCTCTTCATTGTCTTCACCTTATTTAGTGATTAAAATATCGCCTTATAGTGATTTATTACCTTCTTCTTATTATGATGCAGTAATCTTAGATCAAGAATATTATTTAGAAGGTGACGAATTAACATCCTCTAAAGTAGAGTTAGATAAAACTAGTATAATTACAAGTTTACAGGAAAATAACTTAAAGATTTATCAAGCTTCCTCAATAAAAGAAGCTTCAACAATCAAAAGCAATGTAGCAATTTCACTATCTAAAATTGAAAATGAAAGCACTTCCGTGTATAATTCTTATGGAAGAGAAAAGCTTCTTTTACCTACTTATACATTAGCTAATGAAAGTCTCCTTCCAGGTTATGATTTATATCCTGAGATAAGAGAACTAACTGGAACGATAGATGAAGCTGATGAAGGCTATTATTCTATCGTTGGAAATGATTTAGGAGTTGAAACTTTCACTAATATAGGTAAAGAAAGCTATATCTTACCATTAAACTTAGAGAAGATTCATGCAATCTTCACTAGAGAATAAGAGAGGAGAAAATCTATGGATGGGAAGATTTTAGTTACAGGTGGTGCTGGTTATATTGGTTCCCACGCTGTCAGGCAGTTAGTTAGAGCTGGTTTTGATGTCATCGTTATCGATAATCTTTCGACAGGTCACATCGCCGCTGTCGATAAAAAAGCTCAATTAGTTGTTGGCGATGTCCGCAATCTCGCTTTATTAGATACTATTTTTACAAAGAATAAGATTTTAGGTGTTATGCAGTTTGCGGGAAAAATTATCGTTCCTGAATCTGTCTCTCATCCTTTATCATATTATGACGATAACTTCTCCGCAGTTATCTCCATCTTGCGCGCTATGAGAGTTCACGGTGTTAAAAACATCGTTTTCTCTTCAACAGCTGCTGTTTATGGTACAAGTAAAGAGCCCTCTATTAAAGAAGATGCTCCTTTACATCCTGAATCGCCTTATGGTTTCTCAAAATTAGCGGCTGAAAGATTGATTTGCGATTGTGAGAAAGCTTACGGCATCAAGCACTGCATTTTCCGTTATTTCAATGTCGCTGGTGCTAGCGATGATGGTTCAATCGGTGAAGCTCATCCTGTAGAAACTCACCTTATCCCTGTTACTGTTAATGCTTCTATCACTGGTAGAGAGATGCAAATCTTTGGTAACGATTATCAAACAAGAGATGGAACAAACTTAAGAGATTATATCCATGTCCTCGATTTAGCTGATGCTCATGTCTTAGGTATGAAGATGTTATTAGATGGTAAAGATTCTGCTATCATCAATCTCGGTTCTGATAAGGGTTATACTAATAAAGAGATCGTCGAGACTGTCGGTGAAGTGACAGGTATTCCTGTTAAATGGAAATATGGTCCGCGTCGTCCTGGCGATGCTGATTCTATCGTCGCTTCTAATGAAAGAGCAAAAGCTCTCTTAGGTTGGGCTCCTAAGAGAGATCTTAAGCAGATGATTCAAGATGATGTCAATTGGAGAAAGAAACATCCTAAACTCTACGGAAAACAAGGAAATAAATTCTCTAAAGAAGATAAGAAGCATATTCTTTTCTATAATGATTCTCGTCACTATCTCTCCTTCTATGAGGATATTGAAGCAGCAGATAGAGAGAAAGCTAAAAAGATTAAGATTGCTAATAATCTCTAATAAAAAAGGAGCGATTAAGCTCCTTTTTATTTTATTAAAATAACGTCATCTGTTCTGATTCTGGTATCGAATCTAGAACGTGCATCTCTTTAAAGACTGAGATAGTTTTTTCACCAAGATGGACACGATTAATTAAATCAGATACTGATTGGAAAGGAATATCTTTACGGGCTTTAACAATGTTGCTCGCTAAAACGGCTCCAATACCATCGATAGCTGATAAAGGTGGAATAATCATATTCTTTGTATAGTCGATCGTAAAGTTGATAGCATCTGATTTATTTATATCTATAGGAGCAAATTTATAGCCGCGGTCATACATCTCGATCGTCTGTTCTAAGGCATTAAGCTTATTATCAGCATCGATTTTTCGATCGTAGATAAGGTCGACCATCTGTTTACAGGCTTTAATTCCTTTCATCATCGTTACAATATCAAGTTTATCGCAGCGTTTAGTAAAGTAGACAGCATAGTATTCTAAAGGATGATGAACTTTAAAATAAGCACATCTAACAGCCATTGAAACATAAGCGACAGCGTGAGCACGAGGATAGAGATATTGGACCTTCTGTAAAGATTCAATATAGTAATCAGGAACTTTGTTTTCTTTAAGAAGAGAGATGTAATGTTCTTTAACTTCCGGTTTTACTTTACCAAACTTACCTTTTCTGACTAACTCCATCAATTGGAAAGCTTCTAAAGCATCGACACCATATTTTTCAGAAAGAGTATTTAAAATATCATCTCTGCAAGTGATGACATCATTTAAAGTATAGTTATCTTTTAAAATTAAATCTTCAGCATTACCTTTAAAGACATTTGTACCATGAGCAAGACCTGATATTTTCACTAAATCTCCGAAAGAATGAGGGTGAGTTTTTAATAAGATATCTCTACCGATCGTCGTACCAAATTCAGGTAAACCGAGAACACCAACTTGCTGTTTTAAAACATTCTCTTTTAATTTAAGGGCATCAGTTGACCAGAATAATGAGAGAGCTTCTTTATCATTTAAAGGGACTTTATCTTTTAATTCCTTAAAAGAGATATTACAAAGATCGCACATCATTTTAATCGCTTCTGGATCTTTATGCCCTAACATATCAAATTTTAAGATATTATCGTGCAGTTTTTCAAAGTCGTAGTGAGTACAGAACCATTTATTATCTTCATTTTTATCAGTTTCAGGAGGATATTGAATAGGAGTAAAGTCGTAGACTTCCATATCGTCAGGAACGACGACAACGCCGCCTGGATGTTGACCTGTCGTTCTTTTAACACCGACACATTTACTAGAGTAACGATCTAATTCACTCGTTCTGATCTTGCTTTTTTCAATACCTAAAGATTCAAAATATTCTAAAGCGATATGACGAGCATTTTTATCTTGAATAGTTTGAATCGTACCAGCTTTAAAAACGTTTTTTTCACCAAGTAAAACTTTTAAATAGTTCTGAGCTTCACTTTGGAAATCAGAAGGGAAGTTAAGATCGATATCAGGAACTTTTTCAGCATGGAAACCTAAGAAGATTGAAAAAGGAATATTTTGACCATCTCCGATCATTTTAGTACCACAATCAGGACATGTTTTTTCTTCTAAGTCAATACCAGAACCTATCTCATTAGGGTCCATAAAGATAACTTTTTTACATTTAGGGCAACGATAATGAGGAGGAAGAGGATTAACCTCAGTGATATTAGCCATCGTAGCTACAAATGAAGAACCGACCGAACCACGAGAACCGATTAAATATCCTCTATCGTTAGACCATCTCACAAGTAAAGAAGATATCCAGTAAATGACCGCATAACCATTATCGATAATACCTTTAAGTTCATTTTTTAATCTATCTTCAATCAAAGGAGGTAGTTTTTCTCCATATAAAGAATGAGCTTGATTATAAACATAATCAGTTAAAAGTTTATCAGCTCCTTCAATCTTAGGAGTGAAAAGGCCACTTTTCATCGGGGTGATATCATCTATCATATCAGCGATTTTATTTGTGTTTTCAATAACTATCTCATGGATAAGTTTATCGTTATTTAAGAATGAAAAAGCTTCTAACATCTCTTTAGTTGTTCTAAAATGTTGTTCAGGATTTTTATATGGATTACGATAATATTCCTTCTTTTTTTCTTCACTAGCACTATCTAAAGGAGCGAGGTTAAGAGGATGTCTTGAACCTTTTAAACCGACGCAAGCTATTAAAACATCGCGATATATCTTATCTTCAGGATCGATATAATGAACATCTCCAGTTGCACAGACTGTTTTTCCTTGGTTTTTACTAGCGACAATGATATCATGAATAATCTTTTTAATCTCTTCTTCAGAGGATAAAGAACCTTTATTTATTAAATATAGGTAATTTGCTGGAGGTTGAACTTCAATATAATCGTAGAAAGAGATCGTCTCTTCTAAAACTTCACTAGATTTAGTCATCGCATTTTCAAACACTTCACCATTAAGGCAAGCAGATCCTAATAATAAGTGTTCTCTCATATTTTTTAAGTATGATTTAGGAATCAGAGGAGTGCCAGCAAATTGATAATTAATATAGCTAGCTGAGATGATTTTATATAAGTCTTTTAAACCTAATTCGTCTTTTGCTAGAGCGATAACATGATAAGGGTGATGCCTTTTTACTCCTTCAATATCTTCTTTTAATAAGGCTAAATCTGAATGCTTAAGTTCTCGATTATTTTTACATAAGTCATCTAGCATAAAATCATGGAAGATAGTTGCTAAAATTGAAGCATCATAGTTTGCTCTATGAGCGCTAGTTGCATCAAAGGCTACATCGTAATATCTAGCTATAGCTTCTTCACTATGACTTCTTTTATTTGGGAAAAGATAACGAGAAAGAGGAAGAGTATCAATAACAGGATTTTTAATCGGAGGAAGATTGTTATTTTTTAATGCTTCATTTAAAAATCCATAGTCAAAAGCAGCATTGTGAGAGATTAAAATACAATCTTGAAAGAATTCGAGTATTTCTTTTAAAGCAGGTAAAATCTTTTTTCCGTGATCGACATCATCTTGAGATATATGGGAATTTTCAATAGAAAAGCGACTAAGTTTTCTTTCAGGATCAATGAAGAAGTCCACGTAATCGATAACTTGTCCTTGTTTATTTAACTTGACAGCACCAAATTCAATAATGCGGTCATATTTAGCTGATAAACCGGTTGTTTCAAGGTCAAATACAACATATTCTGCATCTTTTAAAACACGATCAGAACTGTTATAAATATATTTAGGTTCATCATCAACTACGTATAATTCAGTTCCGTAAAGGATTTTAATTTTATCTTTTTGACCTTCCATTTGGGCTTCTGGGAAAGCTTGACAGACTCCATGATCAGTTATAGCGATCGCTTTATGACCCCATTTAGAAGCTCTTTTGATATAGTCAACAACATTATCAACACCATCATAAGCAGAAAATTTTGTATGGACATGAAGTTCTACTCTTTTTTCTTCACTATCATCTTCTCTTTCTTTATCAGGTTCTAAAAATTCTAGTGAGTCACAGCGTAACGATAATTCATTTCTATTATATGCATCGTGATAGGGTCTACCTTGAACTTTAATTTTTGTACCATTATTTATTTTTTCTAAAGTCTCCATAGGCATCTTCTTGCTCTCAAATATCGTCATACTTATTGAGGAAGAATCATCTCCAAATTCGATGATAAATAAATTTTTATCATTTTTTGTCGTTCTTTTTTCAACTTTAAAGACTTTACCAGTAACTAAAACTTTAGGATATATTTCAATATCTTTTAATTTGCAAGGTTGATATGTTGAAGCTATTATTTCTTTTTCTTTAAATTCTTTACTCGCTTTTTCACTATCTTCTTGATATTTCTTATCTCTTATTTCAGCAAAGTTATCTTCATAAACTTCTTCTTGAGTCATCAAAGTATAATCGATATTTATTATTTCAAAGAAGCGCTGAAGTTTTTTACATTCTTCATTTGCTTTATAGGCTAGTGAAGCATCCTTATAAAGAAAGATTATCCTTTTATCATCAAAAAAGAAGTTATTTAATTCAGTATATTCATTTTCTTCTATTGAAGAATAAATATCATCTTTATAAGGCGATTTTATAAATGAGGAGATTATTTCTTTTATTTTATTTTGATTATCTTTTTTAGAATAGGCAAAAGATAAGCGTATTTCAAAACCACCAGAAAGAACAAAAGAATGGATAGTGTTTAATAGATTAAGATATTCTTCATAATTTAAATAAGTATCAAAAAGTATTTCCGCGATGATAGTATTATTACTTGCATCGTTTAAAAGTTTATTAAATGAACCTGTTTCATACGGTTTTAAATCTTTAATACCAACTCTAGTTAAAAATCTCTCTAATAATGCATCCATATTATTCTCCCTGCTAAATATTTTATAATTTTGTTCTAAAAATTAAAGTCTTGAAATAGCAAGTTATTTATGCTTTTCGTAAATAAAAAATATTTTTATAAAATTAGCACTCACACTTGAAATCTGCTAAAAGATGGTTATAATATTATTAGCACTTAAGATGATAGAGTGCTAAAGGAGGAATATACTATGGATGAACAAAAACATAATCAATTAGAAAGAAACAATCGTTATCAAAGGAGAAATGATTTCTTATCTTTATTTTCTGACTTCTTTGGCAATGAGTTTGATGATGGTCTGATTCATAATAATATTATGAGGACCAATATCAAAGAGAGAGAAGATAGCTATACTATCGAAGTAGAGATTCCTGGCTTAAATAAAGATCAGATTAAACTTTCCTTAAAAGAAGGTTATCTTATGATTGAAGCTCACTACACTGCTAAAAATGATGAAGAAAAGTCAAACTATATTCATTATGAGAGCCTTAGAGGAACTTTCTCTAGATCTTATTATGTTGGAGAGAGCATTAAGAAGGAAGATATTAAAGCTCGTACTGAGAATGGAATTCTCTACATTACTCTTCCTAAAGAGAGTAAGCAGACTATTGAAGATCAATATATCAACATTGAATAATCTCTCTAATAAAAAGGGTTCACAATTATGTGAACCCCTTTTTTTATATTGGCATTATGATATCTTTAACGATTAAGAGAACAGCTAGGATAATTAAGAGAATTGTACCGATAGTTCCAGCGATTCCTTTAAACTTACTAGAGAATTTTTTACGGGTTACTGTTTCTCCTAAAGCTAATAAAACATTCCAGCCATCTAAAGGAGGTAAAGGGATGAGGTTGAAGCAACCGAGGTTTAAAGAAATATAAGCCCAGAGATTTATGAATGTAAAACCAGAACCGGAAGTTATAGCTTGTTCATTTACACGATAGATAGAGATAAGGCCGCCTAAATTTTGCCAGCCATCTTTAGTGAAGATTGATCCTAATGCTCGATAAATATTAACAAAGTAACTAGAGAATTGTTTTCCTGCATCGACGAAAGCTTCACTAGGTGTATCGTGATAGGAGACAATAGCAGCATTAAATGAGAAATGTTCAAAAGTGACTTCATCTTGTTCTTTAGTAGCATTTAAGGTGATAGTTGTCTCTTTTTCTATCTGTTCTTCGTTAGAAAAATAGGTTAGATAAATAATTCTTTTACTATTTTCATCTATAGTGATATCGCTATAGTCATAAGTTATTCCCTCTTCATCAGTAGTGACAAGCTCGATATTTTGCTGGGTAGCAAGATTAAGGGCGGCATAAGTTATCGAAGTTTTAGCAAGATCATCTAAAGTGATGGTTTCATTATTATTTACTTTATCCTCATAGCTAGGGGCGACATCTTGATAGGAAGTTAATTCGTAGCGATTAGATTCACTAGGGTAAGTTATCGTCTTTTTTTCACCATCTTGATAGACATCGACATATTCTTGATAAAGATAAACGAATTTATCACCGCTTCTAACGCCTGCTTGATAAAGTTTATTTTCACTTAATTGTTCATCTGTACCAGTTATGGAAATCTCATTTGTAGCGTAATTATAGGCTTGGAGAGTAAAACAGCCAAAAGCGATAACAAAAAGGATGTAGGCGACAAGGAAGTTCATTGCAATACCAGCTAACATAATGCAAATCTGTTTAAAGTGATTTACACCATCTAAGGTGCGCTCTTTGGGGATATTTATCTCATTTATCTCATCGGGTTCATCATCTTCCCCGGCCATTGAGACATAGCCACCTAAAGGAATACAGCGCAAAGAATAAGTAGTTTCATTTAAATCATCTTCATTTAAACCATTAGTTAAGGCTCTATATAATGGCTCTTTTCTTGCTGTTCTCTTTCTAAAGCGATGTTTGAATATCGCTGGTCCAAAACCGATCGAGTATTCATAACAATAGACTTTACAAATTTTTGCAACAACCAAGTGACCAAATTCGTGAAGGCAGACAAGTATAGAGAGGCCAAGTATCAATACAATTAAATATACGACTATCATTTTTTGCTCCTTATTATCTTTTCACCTAGTGAAAGAGAATCTTTAACTATATCATCAAAATTATTGAGAGTTAATTTTTCTCTAGCAACTTTAGAAGTATACTCAAGAAGAGATAGCATATCAAGAAAAGAGAGCTTTTTCTTTACAAAGAGATCGATCGCTTTTCTATCGATTATATCAAAGAGAAGCATCGCACTGTTACCACAATTTTTATAGGCATCTAAAGCGAAAGTGTAAGCTTTGTAGAAATCTTTATCTAGTGGATAAAGAATTGTGTTTTTAACTTTCTCTTTCTCTTCTATATTTAGTTTATGAACAGTTAAATTTCCTTTAGAGAGAGAAAAAGCAATAGCTACTTTCATATCGTTTGGAGAATACTCAAGTACTTCTTTTAATTTGCCATTATCTTCATAGATAACTTTAGCATGAATAAGAGAATCGCGGCAGATTAGAGGTTCGATCATCTCTAAAGGAAAATCAAAGAGAATAGAAGCTTCGATGCATTCATAAGCTTTATTGACCATCGTCGCTGAATCTATTGTAATCTTTTCTCCCATTTTCCAAGTGGGATGCCTTAAGCATTGTTCAGGAGTAACTTTTATTAAATCTTCTTTTTTTAAGTCTCTTAATGCTCCTCCGCTAGCAGTGATAATCAATTTTTTAATTTGCTTTTTAGTTATATTATGAGCATAAAGATAATTAAGTAATTTATTTAAGGCGACATGTTCACTATCAACAGGGTAAATAGTTGATGAAGAATTCATCAGTAATTCTTTTACTAAAGTAGAAGCGATAACTAAGCTTTCTTTATTAGCTAAAAAGATATCATGATTATCTTTAATACTCTTTAATGTTGGTTTGACGCCAGCAAGTGAAGAAAGAGCATTAAAAATATCGACTTCTTGATCTTTAAATATGTCTAATAATTTAATTGTAGCATCTTCACCAGTTAATACTTTATAAGAAGGATGAAGAGAGGAGAATTCAATAGCTTTTCTCTTATCAGTAATTGCAACATATTCAAGATCATCAAAATAGAAGAGATATTTTTCTAAGACCTCAATATGCGAATTAAGCGAAATAGCTTTAAGTTTATATCTGTCGCTATATTTTAAAAGATCAAGCGTCTGAGTACCTATTGAACCGCTCGCTCCTAAAACAATTATATTTCTCATAGTATGTTAAAAGAATTAATCATAAACATTAAGAGGAATGAAGCAAAAGTTGCATTAGTGAAAACAGAATCAAATCTATCGATAATTCCGCCGTGTCCAGGGAATAAAAAGCCAAAATCTTTGATGCCAAATTGTCTCTTAATCAATGAGAATGCAAAACCGCCGATATTACCAATTATAGGCATTAAGATAGAAAGGATCGTAATAAAAGGCCAGGCTGTGCCATTTAGGATATGAAGTTTTTCAAGTAAAGGTGAATAACTAAACTGCATAAGTCCAGGGATTAAAGGGCAATTAAAACAGTATTCTAAAATTGCTGCAAATCCTAAGGAAAGTAAGATAGAAAAAATAGCGCCTCCAATAAATCCTTCCCATGTTTTATGAGGAGAGATGCGAGGATTCATGCGATGTTTTCCAAAAAAGACTCCAAAGAAATAAGCACCAACATCAGCGCCCCAAGTACCTAATATAAGGTAGACAACAAAAAGTGATGATGAATATTTTTGGTTTAAATTTGCTGAAGCATAGGCATCACTAAAGAAATTATGAACTGAAGTATAATTACCATCTCCTAATGTAATTATAGAATTGTTAAAAGTTTTTACACCACTAGAAGCAGGAAGATATCTACAATATAATAATGATTGAAAACCTAATGCTAATACAATAGAAACTGTTAGGAGATAAGTAGCGTCTGAAAGTTGGAACTTTTTTGAATAGATAGCTATTAAAAACAGAACTAAGATATAAAAGAAAATAGCAGCTAAGGAGATGAAGAGGCCATTTAAATTTAATATTTCAGAAGTTAAAGATCCTTGATTTATTAGATTTCTGATAAAGGGCCAAAAGATAAAAGAGAGAACAAATAGATAGACTATTATTTCAATATAGAGCGGGTATTTATGTGGTCCAGGAGCCTTTATCGCTTCGTGTATTCCTATGCAAGCAAAGATAAAAATAAGGGCAAAGAAAAAGAAATCACCAAAAACTAAACAGGGAATTAAGATGGCTAATAAGATGATAGCAGTCATGATGCGTTTAAACATCGTCGACTTAGAAGAGGAAGATAATTTATTGATCATTTTTGATAGCTCCAAACCTCCGATCGCGTTTATTATATATATCTAAACAGCGTTTTAATTCTTCTTTATCAAAATCGGGCCAGTAAGTAGGAGTAAAGATAAACTCACTATAAGCACATTGATAAAGAAGACAATTAGATAATCTTTCTTCTCCGCTTGTTCTTATTAAGAGATCGACATCGCTCGTTTTAGAAGTTAAAAGTAAGGTTTTAAAAAGATTATCATCTACTTCCTCTTTTTTAATTGTTCCAGAGCTTAATAATTCAAAAAGTTTTAAACTAGCTTGAATAATATCTTGCCTTCCACCATAGTTAAAGAGGATATTGAATGTATATTTATCATTATCTTTAGTTTTATATGTCGCTTCATCGATAACTTCTTTTACATCTTTTGGTATTCTTTCATCATCTAAAAAACCAAGGATATTTATCTTGATTCCTTTTTCGATGAAAGTGTTTATTTCCTTTAGAAAGAAAGCTTTTAAATAGAGAAAAAGAAATTTGATTTCACTAGGAGGCCGATTCCAATTTTCCGTAGAAAAAGCATAAAGAGTAACAGTTTTAATATCGTATGTTTCAAAGCATTCTAAAACTATTTCTTTTATTCTTTCAATACCTTTTTTATGGCCAAAAGTACGAGGAAGATTTCTTTTTTTAGCATAGCGGCCATTGCCATCCATGATGAAGGCGATATGTTTAATATTCATCAGATAGTTTCGATATCTTTAATTTTGACAGCGAGCATATTATCTATCTGTTTAGTATTATTATCAGTCTCTTTTTGAATATCGTCTAAGATGTCGTGCTGCATATCTTCAGAGAGCTCTTCATCTTTTTTAATTTTATTGTTGAACTCTTTACGGATATTTCTTAAAGCTACTTTACCATCTTCAGCGTAACGTTTAGCTTGTTTAATAAGCTCTTGACGTCTATCTTCACTAGGAGCAGGGAATTTTAAAATAACAGCACCAGAGTTAATAGTCGGATTGCAGCCTAAGTCAGCTTTATTAATACCAGAAACGATATCTTTTATAGTTGAAGGATCAAAAGGTTTAATAGTGAGGTCGGTAGGTGAAGTGACAGAGATAGTCGCAACGTGCTTTAAGGGCATCTGCTCACCATAACAAGTACAGGTTACTTTATCTAATAAGGAAGGTGAAACTCTTCCAGCACGGAGAGTACCGAAAGAATCTTTAAGCGAAGAAAGAGTTTTAGCCATCCTATCCTGACATTCTTTTTTATAATCCATTTTTAAATCCTCCTTGATATAGGGTTAAATTATTTTATACGAAATTAGCTTATAAAACAATTATTCTTTAGTTATCAAAGTTCCGATATCTTCATTATCTAAGATACGGACAAGGTTATTTGTATCATTCATATTAAAGACGCGAACATCAATATCGCTTTCTCTAAGCAAGCTAATAGCTGTTTGATCCATAACTTTTAAATTTTTATTGATAATATCTTCATAGGTGATCTTCTTATATAATATTGCATTTTTATCTTCTTTAGGATCAGCGGAATAGACGCCCTCAACACCATTTTTTCCCATGAAAATACAATCAGCGCTCATCTCTTTAGCTCTTAAAGCAGCTGAAGTATCTGTTGTAAAGAATGGGGAACCAATACCAGCAGCAAAGATAACGACTCTCTTTCTTTCAAGATGACGAATAGCTTTTCTTCTTAAATATGGTTCACAGCATGCATCGATAGGAAGAGCAGACATAACCCTTGTTACTATTCCTTTTTTTTCAAAATAAGATTGTAAAGCCATAGCATTCATGATCGTAGCAAGCATGCCCATATAGTCTCCAGTTGCTGGATCAACACCGATTGATGATGATATTCTTCCTCTAAAGATATTGCCTCCACCAACTACGAGCATAACCTCAATATCTCTTTTTAAAACTTCATCGACCATATGATAAATATTATCGATAGTTTGAGGATTATAAGGAAGATGAGTGTCTTTATCCTCTAAAGCTTCACCAGATATTTTTATCAATATTCTTTTATACATAAGAACACCTCTTAATTAAAATAAAAGCACCCAAACGGGTGCTTGTTTTTACTTTTTCATCTGAGCTTCGACTTCGCTAGCGAAATCATTAACTTTCTTCTCGATGCCTTCACCGACCGCGTAACGGATGAAGGAGACGATAGAAGCACTATGTTGTTTTAAAATTTCACCGACAGTCTTTGTTTCATCTAAGATATACTGCTGATTAGTTAAGACAGCAGAACCTAAATTCTTTTTAACACGACCCTCGATAATCTTAGCTTGAATAGCTTCAGGCTTCTTAGCAAAGGAAGGATCATTTTTGCTGGCTTCAGTTTCAATCTCAGTCTCTTTTGCGATAATTTCACTAGGAATATCAGCTTCACTGATATAAGCAGGATTATCAGAGGTGATATTTAATGCTAAGCCGTTAGCAATCTCTTGATCACCACCTTTAGTAATAACTAAAGTAGCAATTTTGCCCTTCATATGGATATAAGGAGCAAAGAATTCATCATCGTTTTTATAGACGATAGCAAATCTTCTAAAATCTAATTTTTCACCTAATTTAATAGAAGCGTCAAGATAAACATCTTTTAAAGTGCGACCATCTTTGCTAGGAAGAGCCATGCAAGCTTCTTTATCGGCAGGTTCAGTCTCACTAGCTAAAATAGCATCGATTGTTTCAGTAACTAAAGCGCGGAAAGGATCAGAGTTAGCGACGAAATCAGTTTCGCAGTTAATTTCGATGATAACACCTTTATTTCCAGAGACTTTTGTCCAAGCGATACCTTCAGCAGCAGTACGAGAAGCTTTCTTTTCCTGCTTAGCAATACCTTTTTCTCTTAACCAAACTACTGATTTTTCAAGGTCCTGATCATTAGCTAATAAAGCTTTTTTGCAGTCCATGATACCAGCACCGGTTCTTTCACGGAGCTGTTTAATAAGATTGATTAAATCAGCCATTACTTAGTTTCCTCCGCAGTTTTAGCTTCAATAGTTTCGGCAGTAGTAGCAGGTGTAGCAGCGCTAGCTTCACTCTTTTCACCTTCTTTAGCTGCACTATTATCTTTTTTGTTGAAATGGTGGAATTCTTTCTTAGGAGCCTTTCTTCTAGATTTAGAACCAGGTTTTCTCATAGCGATAGAATCGTTACGTAACTTAGCGCGGATGAGCTTGAATTGTTCAGAGCTATCTAAGGTCTTCATGATTTCACCCATGGAACCAGTGACTTCAGTATTACCTTTATAAGCATAGATAGGATCACCGCCCTTACCTTCAACAACAGCATCAGCTAATAAACCGATGATAATGCGGATTGAAGATTCACTATCATCATTAGCAGGGATTAAATAATCGATTTCATCGGGATCAGTATTTGTATCACCTAAAGCAAAGATAGGGATATTTAAAATCTTAGCTTCAGCGATAGCATTGTGTTCAGCTTTCGGATCGACAACTACTAAAGCGTTAGGGAGATATCTAATCTCTTTGATACCTTCAAGGTTGCTAGATAATTTTTCCTTTAACTTTAATTGTTCAGAAATTTCTTTCTTAGTTAATTTATCTAATTCACCTAATGATTCTTTTTGTTCAATTTCCTTTAAGAGAGCGATTCTCTTGCAGATTGTTCTAAAGTTAGTTAATGTACCGCCTAACCAACGATGAGAAACATAGAATGAACCAGAACGGACAGCTTCTTCTTGGATAACTTTGGAAGCTAATTTTTTAGTTCCAACAAAGAGAACTTTACCACCTTTAGAGACGATATCCTTTAAAGCTAGATAAGATGTTTGCATCATTTGAGCAGACTTGTTGAGATCGATGATGTGGAGATTGTTTCTCTTACCGTAGATGTAAGGTCTCATCTTAGGATTCCATCTAGAGACGCGATGACCAAAATGGCAACCAGCATCTAAAAGGGTTTTAGCAGAGACGACAGGTTCATCAGGACTATGCATAACGCTAGCCATGACATCAGCTGTTTCTTGAGCAGGTGCTGTCTCTTCTTTTACTTCTTCGACTTTCTTTTCTTCTTCACTCATTTAATGAGCCTCCTTTTTGTTGTACTTCTAGCTGTTTCTAGATGCTGACCCAATAGATTACGTAAAGCATCATATCTAAAGTTATTCAAGTAAGAATCTAAAGGACTAGTCAGCAAGATCCGCAGCTATGTCTAAATACGCAAAGCGCAAAAAATAATATATCATATTAATTATATAAATAAAATAAAAACTTGATTTTTTTACATCGTTAAGTTATATTGTTTAGGCCATGGCCCTATCGACAAGTGGCTTAAGTCTCAGCCCTCTCAAGGCTGCATTCATGGGTTCGAATCCCATTAGGGTCACCAAAATCACTAAAAATATGTCTGATACAAACTTAGAACTTCTAAGGGTGTGCAGACTTTTTTTATTTTATCCGATAAATACGCACTTTTTAAATTACGCCGTGTAGCAACTTATAAATAAGAGAAGAAAATTTATCATTTTTAGAGTAAGTTTACACGGAGCAAGGATTTTTACATGTAGTAAAGCTTTTGAATAAGTCCTTTGCACACCCTAGAAAATTAACATAAACTTATCATATTTTGAGCCCATTCTTGTTGGAGATTAAGTTCTTCGATAGGGATGTTTTTTTTGTTGATAAAATTTTTTTATTTTTTTGAAATTTCAACCTCATCAAAATACCCTAGTTTTCTCTATTATGGTGAGAAGAAGATATGTGCTCTTCTTAGAAAGGAGAAATTTTAAGAAACACAAACTTAAAATCGGCGTTTCTAAGAATTCTCCAAAGAGCAATGTCGTTACTTATAAGAAGGTATCACCTGAAGTAAAGGTTAAAGACTTAATAGGTGAATCAAACAAAGTAACAATGATTGTTCCTAGAGATTTAGTTAAAAGCGTCACTATTGAAGAAACTAAGGAGGCAAATGAATCTATGAAATCCTAATCACGTTTTTTTGATTGGAATGATTAGATAGAAGATTTATCTCAAGAAAAATGTTGTTTATAATCCTTTGAACTCACAATATTGGATTAAGAAAATTGAAGATATGTGCTTTGAGATGGAGAAAATAGACAAGATTTTTATACATTTAGTGAGCCTATAAAAAACTGGAAGTCGATTTAAGAAACCACGCTTAAAACTATAACAACAATTTAATTATCAAGTGGTATCTTGCTAATACTAAGGCTAAGGTTGAAGTTAATGGAAATATCTAACCATCAAAACTAAATAGCAGACTGAAAAGAATAGATGGAACAGTAGCTACAATTATCGCTTATGCAACATTTACTAGGTATAAGTTGGATTATGAAAGTATGACAAAATAGCGAAAAAACAATCCTGCTTAAAACTTGTCAAGAGTTTTTTCTAGTTTTTCTATAAAAGCATGTGCTGCACGTAGTTTCCCACATGCTTTTATAGGATGTGTACTATGTACACACCTATAAAGCAGTGGAAGAAATAGGGGTTATATTAGTTATAGGCAATCGAAAAAAACGGAAAGGAGCACAAGATGAAAAGAAAAATTATCCCGAAGAAGGCATATAATACAAGTGGCTACTATGTAACGAATCATGCCGTAAAAAGAATGAATGAGAGACAGGTTTCAAAGGGAGAACTTGGCTATAACTTGCGAAATAAGCCAAGGTTCAAGACTTCTGTTACAAATGACTATGGAAATGAGCCATCTTATGGCAGGTTCTGTTGGAATAGGATATTTGCCGCAATAAATCCTTTTCGAAAAAGGGTAATAACCGTATATCCATATGGTGAAAAAACTCTGAAGAAGGCTCAGAGAAAGGAGAAAAGAAGAAATGGAAAAGGCAAGTGATTTCTTGGTCGATTTCATCAGAAAACATTATTCAGGAAAGAAACTGATCAAATATCTCCCGTTTACTGAGGATTCGCTCTATGACTTGGAAGACGATATAGCTCATAGGTATGAATACGCCTTGGTAAATAAACAAGAAAATGGTAAGACAATAGACCAACAACTTCTAGACGACGCTACTAGGGTTGGGGACGAATTGAGAGAAAAGAACATCGATTTGAAAGACCTAGAAGAACGTCTAAAAAAATAACTTATATTGTCTTTAAGGACTCCTAATCGAGTCCTTTTTTTGCCCAGAAAGGATGAGACTATGTGATTATCAAAAGAAAGAAGAAAGAGGGGATTATGACTGATTTATTAGAAAAAATAAAAATAGCTGTTCCAGAAAGCATAATAAAAATTATTAATAGAGATGCAGAGTCTTTTGATTTTAGAAAAAAGGATAATTCTCTTAATAAAAATTTATTTATTAATACGCTAATTTTGAATTATTTTGAAACTTTTTCAAAAAGAGAAAAAGAAGAAAAAGAGAGTCTTTTAAAAGAAGCAAGCAATAGTGGTTTAGATATAAAACAAATCGATTCCTTTATTAATAAAATAGTTAAACGTTCTTCTAGAGATTACAAGAAAAAAGATCAATATTCTTTCTACATATCTTTTAGACCAACAAAGAAGAGTTCATATGTGATTGATTATATAGAAAACAATCTTCTTTTAGAATCCACTTTATCAGACTATTTTAGAAGACTTTTTTATAGTTATAGTGCTTTACCTCAATATCAAAGAGAAAAAATTCTTTTTAAAGAACAATATGAAAAAGCTCTCGAGGCAATAAAAAATAATAAACAAGTTTATGTCTCTACTAAAAATAATTTAGGTAATAGAACTCTTATGTCTCCCTTTGCTATTGCGGCAGTTAAAGAAGAAACATATAATTATCTGCTTTGCAAAGATGGTAGTTATTGTCGGGCTTTTAGACTTTCTAAAATACAAGATTGTCAGATTGCAGATTTACCAGTTAGTTTTACTAAAGAAGATAAAAATCAGTTTGAGAAGATGATTAAATATGGTCCACAATATTTTTATCATTCATCTGATACTGAAGCTGAGATTATTTTAACTAAAAAAGGACAAAAACTTTTTAACTCCTTATATGTTTATAGACCTATTCCAGATAAGATAGAGGAGGACCATTATTTCTTTAATTGTTCTTCTGATCAATTATTTCAGTATTTTAGTCGTTTTGGCTCCGAGTGCTATGTTTTAAAACCAAGAAAATTAAAGAATCAACTTATCGATTATTATCATAAATCATATCGAAATCTGATCAGTTTCTATAAATCATTAAATAAATAAAATAAATTTTCATTATTTATTTATTTCGAATTTAAAGGATGATAATAGTTAAATTTGTTGGTTAAATGTTATACGTTATAATTATATAGTTTCATAGCAAAATATAAAGGAGATAGAGATGTTAGTAGTCAAAAAGATTCCTTTTTCAACAGATTTTGATAAAGTTAAAAGTTTGTTTTTATCTGTTTTTAGTAAAGAACCATGGAATGATAAGTGGGATGATTTAAATCAGTTAGATATGTATATAAAAGAGTTAACTATAGCTTTTAATTCTTTATCCTATGGTTTATATGATGATGAAAAACTGCTAGGTATCGCTTTAGGAAGAAAAATGCATTTTTATGAAGGAATACAATTTCGAATAGATGAATTTTGTATTTTGACTTCTTTACAAGGAAAAGGATTAGGTTCATTTTTTATGGAGGCGATTGCAAAAGAATGCCGAAAAGACAATATTAAATATTTGATTCTTTGTACTGATAGAACTTATCCTGCTTATAAATTCTATAAGAAACAAGGGTTTGTTGAGTCTGAAAATAATGTAATGTTTTCTAAAGAGTTATAATTATATTTTAAATATATAAAATCCATTTTACATAAAGGCAATTTAAGAAGGAATACAAAAAATGATTGGACCGGATAAAAATAAAATACATCCTAATCCTAATGTCCCCAGCGTGTGTTTTATCAAAAATATCATTAAAAATCCCAATATTATAGTAGGTGATTATACTTATTATGACGATTACGAAACTAATGGTGAAGATTTTGAAAAGCATGTCACCCACTTTTATCCATTTATCGGCGATAAATTGATTATCGGTAAATTTTGTTCTCTCGCTAAAGGAATAAGATTTATTATGAACGGTGCTAACCATCGCTTAGATGGACTTACTACTTATCCGTTTAACATCATGGGTAATGGCTGGGAAAAAGTCACCCCAAGAATTGAAGATCTGCCACTTAAAGGTGATACAATTATCGGTAATGATGTGTGGATAGGAGAAAATGTTACTATTCTTCCTGGTGTTCATATAGGTGATGGAGCTATTATAGGTGCTAATTCAGTAGTTGCTAAGGATATTGAACCATATGCGGTAGCTGTCGGTAATCCATGTCACGTTGTTAAGAAAAGATTTACAGAAGAGAAAATTCAAACATTACTTAATTTAAAGTGGTGGGATTTTGATGAAGAGAAGATATTTAACAATCTTGAAGCACTAGTAAAAGGTAATATAGACAATTTAAAGTGAATAAGAAAAAGAGCTCAATTGCGAGCTCTTTTTCAATAACATTGAAGGGGTTATCTATTTAAGAAATTATTTTTTAGGTGGTAATAATTTGTATCCAGTAAATTCACTTTCACTGACACTAGGAATCATCACATCGTAAGAATTATCTCCTACAGTAAAAGTAGAACTACTAGAACGATAATAATAAGTATCCATAGTCTGTTCAACATCATTAAAATATTGAACTTCGTCAAAGATTAAGACTGGAACATCTAAAATAGTTGAATAACTTGATGAGATAAGATTTAAATCTTTATCAAGTTTAAAGGTTAAGTCGCAACCATGGGTATATAATTCATCATATAAACCAGCGACTTTTGTAAAGAGTTTTTTATAGTAGCGGTTACCTTTATCATTATCTAAGGATAAAGTTACTTCGAAAGTTTTATCTTCATTTTCTATAATAGAACCAGAAGTGATAGTATTATCATCTATATCAAAAAGTGTAGAACTTGTTTTTTCTTTTTTATATGGATTATCTGATTCTAAAAAGACAGATTTATTATCAGTTAAAAAAGTTTCTTTTTCTCCTTCTTCAACGACATAATAAGTTCCATGGAACAACTTTCCAAACTTTTCTAAGAAAGCATCATAATCATAACTTTCTTTACTATCTTCACTATATTCTTCAGGTGTACTGCCAGTGTAAACAATATTAGTACTAGTATAATTATCATAATTACGAAGTGCTTTTTTAATAACTATACCGCCATCGACTAAACCTTCTGTAAAACTTTGACTCGGAGTAACATAAGTAGCCATCTTCATATTTATTGTATATGGTATACCTAAAAATGAAGCTCCAAACTCACTTGTTGAGACTGCAAGATTATAAAGGCTAGTATCTTGTTTTAATAAAGAGTGGATAACAACTCTATATGCTTCTTTTCCAGCAAAATCTTCTTCGATCGTACCTTCTTTTAAAGAGAGTTCAATTCTTCTCTTTTCTTTATCTGTCTCTAGTAGTTCATTTTCTTCATCAGAAAAAGAAGTCGAACTATCAAGTGTATTATCAGTTGAAGAGATAGAAGACTCACTAGAAGATATGTTACTTGAACATGAAGATAATATAAGTGCTGATAAAAATAAAATAAACTGTTTTTTCATAATTCCTTCACCGCTAATATTATTGCTTATAAAATGAGGCTTTTCAATGCAAGAAGCCTCGAAAGCGGATACAAATGTAAAATATCTTATATTTATAAGAAGGAAGTAATTATTTTTTTACTTAAAACACTATTTAAAGCAAAGTTAAATGAGTACAAATATTTTTCGTTTTTGTTTATTTATAAAAGATTGCTTAGTTATTTTAGTAAATAAAAATAGTGCAGTTTCCTGCACTATTTATTTACATACACATAATATCGATAGTATAGAATGGAATATCTGCTTCAAGATAAGAGGAAATTTGAATCATTACCATCGCATATGTTTCCATGTCCATATACATTGGCATAGTTGTCTCATTATTGATTAGATCATCTAGGCTAGCATCGGTATAGCCAAATTCAGTGAGAGTATCAAGGTAGGAAGATATCTCATCAATAGTAACATTGAAGAGTTTTCCTTGAATAGCACCTATTGTTCCCATACTCTCCATAATATAATTATAGTCAGTTAAATAGATGACGCCTTCTTCATTATCTTCAGCAAAAGAGAAGGCAGGAACTAAAGCAGAATAATCCTCCGTCAATGTAGCATTGACAAACTCTTCATCCCACTCATGTGACATAACATAAGTTACTTTTCTCGCTTCAATTTTATAATCGTCATTATAATAGTAGGATTGTAATAAGGCATAATCATCATTTTCAATATTTTTATCATAGACGCTGATATCAGTGGAGTTAAGGATAGTTGAAGCGAAGTAAGAAGTCTCATAGATATTTTGAGCGTAACCTTCTCTTACAAGCATCTCATTATAATCAGCAATCTGATCTTGTGTCATGCCGGTGTTATCGATAATTACACCTAAAACAGTATCGTTGAGGTTGACAGATTGAGTGACAGTTGTTGTCTCTTTAAAATCGATTCCTTTTGGGATAATGTAACCAGGGCTCTCTAACATCAAGCTTTCTTCTTCCTCTGTCCAATGAGAATAAGGATCAAAAGCTTCAATGATTAAAGGATCACTATCTGTTTCATTACCAGATTCATCGCTAACAGTAACAACGATCTGATACTGACCATCTTTTGTTAAAGTAACTTCTCCTTCAGAAGCTTGCACTTCTTCACCATCAGGATCAGTTAAAGTGTAGGTGATAGTTAGATTGTCACTTTGATCATCGCTTGCTACTACCGAGATAGAAAAAGGTTCATTTGTGTAATAAGTAGTTTTTTCAGTTTCGACACTTGTTATCACTGGTGCAGTTGTGTCGACTACTTCTACAGAAGAGGTTGAATTTGAAGCAGAAGAATTAGAAGATGAGATAGAAGAAAGGGAACTTGTATCACTACAACTTGTCAATAAGAGAGATAGAGAGAGTATGCTTAACTTTTTTAACATTTTCGTTTTCATATTTTTCTCCTTAATTTTGGTAGATGATAGCACTTATTGAAAACGGTGTAAATAAAGCTGTCTAAAGGAATTTAAAAAATATCGAAATAATAAGCAATATTTATTGATAGCAGTTCATTTGAAAGCGCTATCAATTTTTATTATATATCTTAAAATTACTTTCGTCATCAGCATGAATAGCAACATCAAGAACTTCTAATTCTTTATAATATTTTTTAGCTTCTTCTTGTAACATGCCAATTTTGACATTTTGAATTGTGATTACTAAATCTGCTTTAAAAGCTATTGTCATTATTTCTCCAGTTGTTCCATTTATACCTGAAGGAATGTCAATTGCTACTTTATAGCCTGGATAATTATTTATTTTTGATATAAGAGAGTAAATAGGTTCACTTATTTTTCTTTGTAGTCCAATACCAAAGATAGCATCGATATAATAATCATAATTATCGATCTTGTCTGTTATTTTTCCTTTATATAGTTCTCTATTTATTTTTCTTTCTTCATTTTCTTTTCCATCTAAAGGATAAATTGAAACATCATAATTATCTTCAAAAAGATAGCGACCTAAAACAAAACCATCTCCTCCGTTTCCACCTAATCCAGCGATGATAAGTATTTTTTTATTTTTCTCTATTCTTTTTTGAAGAATCTCAAAAATACCTCTTCCTGCTCTTTCCATCAATTCTAGAGAAGGCGTTCCTCTTTTTATCGTATCTATATCTGCTTGTTTTGCTTCTTCATTAGTTACAATATAAATCATATTTATATGTTAAAACTATTTATAAAAAAGATAAAGTTTCTCATTTCTTTTTTATAATAAAATCAGTTAGATTATATTTTTTATTAGTTTCGATTATCGAATATTCATCGCTATAAAATGTACGGATGAGACCAACTAAAAGATATTTATTCCAATTGAACTTTAAAATTTCAAATTCTGCAAAATCTTTAAAATTCACAGTATTGATCCTGTCGTGTGTTTTAAAATAGTTTTCCAAAATTTGCGAGAATTTATTAATATCTTCTGCTTTAAATTTTTCTTTTTTTACCATTGTGTCACTATCTATTTGGACAAAATTAGTAGCAAATGAATCCATTAAGGCTAAATAACTATTTAAATTTTTGATATTCAATTTTTGCATATAGTCCATGACTGTATTTATATTAAAGGAATCAAGGGTTTTTAGATAGCGGTATAGATTATTTATTCCTTGAAATGATGATTCAATTTTATTTTTATAGATAAAAGGTCGACGGAAAAAGAAAGTGTCAGAAAAAAGAGCGACAATTAATGAAAAAAGATCGAAACTAGAAGTGATAAATGGAAGTTTTTTTAAGATAGGATCTGCTGTATTTAATAACTCATTATAGATCGATTTAGAATTTACTGTTATTCCATCTAATTCATCCATCAAAAGTGTGATGATATTAAATAATCTTTTTTTATCTTCTTCATCTAAGGAAGTATTTTTTAGATATATGAGATCTTTATTTTTTAACCAAATCAAACCATTATTCATCTCTTTATAGATTATGTTATTAAAAGTATAAAGTTTGACACCAGGGAACTTATCGACAAGATCTTGATAATGAATTATATATGGGAATGAATGAAGGAAGTTTATAAGATAATTGTAGCTAGTTTCCTTTCCATCAATTTGAATATAATCTCTTTTACTATGAAGATTATCGGGTAGTTCTCTATCGATTAGACCTTTTAAATAAAAGGAATTATTGATTCCGAGAGCTTTTAATTTAGTTTCAAAATTTTGATAAATCGTATGGTAGAAGACAATGGGTGGATTAGAGTTAATATATGTGAAAATATCTTCTTTTAAATTGTCATCTAAAGAAGGACCATATTTAATATTGCGATACTTTCCTCTATTTATTTGTACATAGTCAGGAAATCTTTCAATAGAAGCTTGGACACTATGCATATTTAATTTTGAAGTATTAAAATGAAAATCATTTTCTAATTTTTCTTTAAAGAAAGTAAAATCTTTCTCAGAAGAGACAAGGTAGCCCTCTTTAAAGTAGGTGTCCAAAATAAACTTATAGAGGCTTGAAGTTAAACAGTTTTCAACTATATAAATATTATTATTGAGCCTATAATGATGTTTAATAATCGCTTTATAAGATAAGTTTAAATTGATAGTATCCTCTTCAGGGATAGTAAATCCTATCTTCTTTTCAATTTCTTTTATAATCGCATTGATATTTATTTCATTTTTATCGTAGAGGATAAGGTAATTGATATCAAAGACAAGGTTACTTTCAGAAGAAAGAATAAGAATCAGGTATTTTTTTAAATAACTTTCATCGATGAAATATTCTCTTAGTTCATCTACTAAAAAATAAGCTTTATCCTTTTTAATTAATTGATAACAAGCTTCATAAATGTAGATATTTTTAGCAAATTGCTTTTTGAGCTTGTTTATGCCATTTTTGATAATCTGCCGTACTCTTTCTCTTGTGATACCATAACTTTTACCTATTTCATCTAATGTTTTTTTCTTCGGTTCTTTCAAAGTATATTTTTCTAAAATCATCACTTCTTCATTTGGTTTTAAGACTGAATAAGCTTCATCAATTTTCTTAGTAAAACTTTCTAAATCTAAAGGAATCATGTGAGACAATTTATCGATAAAGTCATCAAGTTCATAAGAAAAGATAGATAAGATAAGTAAGGGTGAATATTTCCTTAATTCACCTAGCTGTTTGATTTCAAAAGCAGAAAGAAGTTTTTTAATGATCTGATTATCAGTCATTTTGTCAACTAAGATTCCACTATATTCTTTTGAAAGAGAGGATAGGTGATAATCAATAGAGATAAGATATTGATGAAGATGAAGATATGTTTTAAAAAGAATAAATTCAATAAATGGTTCGTTGTTTTGATTGTAAAACAAAGACAAAACAAGTGTTAAAAGATATTGAATATTAAAATTATAACGAGAACCTTCTTCGAAAATATATTGATAGACGTTATCGTTATTAAATTCACTAATCTTTTGAATATTATTTTTTACAACTTTATAGAGATTAATATATCTTTTTTTCAGGGTATAAGATTTCTTTTTAAAAATATTTTCACAAGGAGTAAATGAATATGAATTAATATTAATTTTATCTATTTTATAGAAATTAAGTAAATGGTCTTTTATCTCTGAAATGTTAGCTGTGTAGTCTTTTTTAGTCATAAGATAGTTTGTGACTAAGAAATCGACAAATTCTTCGCTATAAAAGATATCGTTATCGAATTTTTTATTATTGAGAGTGTAATTAAAAAAAATCGATAAAGCCATTTTTTCCTCCTATCTGTTAAGAAAAAATAAAATAATTATGTGTGTAAAGTAATATATCAAAATTATAAAACAAAATCAATTATAGATTTTGTTCTTTACAATTTTTATAAATATCATTTAGTTGTTTTATAAAGTTAATATACAATATTAATGTTTTTTACTAGCAATTGTTGTTTGCCCATTTATTGCGTATACTACTGAATTTTTAGGAACAGATGAAGTGATGTAGGTGACAGCACCGATAGTCGAATTTTCGCCGATGACAGTTTCTCCACCGAAGATAGCAGCATTAGAATAGATAGTGACATTATTTTCAATAGTAGGGTGTCTTTTTTTACCTCTTAAGCTATTACCATCCTTTAAAGATAGAGCACCGAGAGTTACACCTTGATAGACTTTAACATTGTCACCGATGACACAAGTTTCACCGATAACGATACCAGTACCATGGTCGATGAAGAAATTTCGACCGATTGTCGCCCCTGGATTAATATCGATACCAGTTTTTGAATGAGCATCTTCCGAGATAAGTCTCGCCATAAATTTCAAACCCATTTGATAGAAAAGATGAGCGACGCGGTAATTAAAAATAGCTAAGAAACCAGGATAGCATGAAATAACTTCTTGGACTGTATCTGAGGCTGGATCATCGTTAAAGATAGTATCAGCTGATTCTAAGACTGATATTCTTAATTCAGGTATACTATTCATAAAGAAAGAAACTTTCTCTTCGATATTTTCAGTCTTGTTCTCTTTTAAGATAAGATTCAATTTATATTGAACTTTTTTAGAAAGGATAAAAACATCGTCTTCAGTAAAGGCACTTCTAAGATAATCGAGTAAAACTAATTCATGTACGTCTTCTAAAAATGAGAAAAAATATTCTTGATCAAAAGAGATTCTCTTTTCATCCTTTCTCTCTTTGTAGAGATTAATCATGTCTTTATCAATCGTTTTTTTATTCATATAATCCCTCAGTTGATAAATATCTTTCACCATTATCAGGTAAAACAGTGACGATATTTTTATTTTCTTCTATTTTTGCTATCTTGATACTAACAGCGATATTACATCCAGATGATATACCTGATAAAATACCTTCTTCTTTAGCTAATATCCTAGTAAATTCATAAGCTTCTTCATTACTGCAAGTTTTAATTTCATCGACAAACTCAAGGTGAAGAGTATCAGGTTTAAAGTTCGCTCCAATCCCTTGTATTTTATGGGGTCCAGATTGTTTTTCACTTATTAAAGGAGAAGAAGCGGGCTCAACACCGATAGTTTTGATAGATTTATTCTTCTCTTTTAGATATTTAGAAATTCCTGATAAGGTTCCTCCTGTTCCAAAACCTGCTACGAAGATATCAACTTTGCTATCTAAAGCTTTATATATTTCATCTGCTGTCTCTAAATAATGAGCTAGCGGGTTATTTTCATTTTCAAATTGAGAAGGCATGTAGGTGTTTTTATGTTCCTTACAATATTTAATCGCTTCTTCTTTAGCCCCATTCATACCTAAGCTCGCCTTAGTCAAAATAACATTAGCTCCATAAGCCCTCATCATCTTCACTCTTTCAATCGAACAGTTTTCGGGCATGTAGATACGGAGAGGTATTTTATAAACAGCAGCTATCATCGCTAAAGAGATACCCATATTACCAGAAGTTTCTTCAACTAATTCAGTATTTTCATCAATCTGTTTATTTAATAGTGCATTTAAAATAATTTTCCTAGCTGCTCTATCTTTGATGGAACCAGAAGGGTTACACCTTTCTAATTTAACAAAGATATTAGATTTTAAAGAGAATTTCTCTTTTAATCTGTCTAAGCGGATAAGTGGAGTGTTTCCTATAGCGGAAACTACATCAGTAAAATAATTCATATTTATATAAATTTCCTTCTCTTTATTTTATAATAAACTGAATTAGTTTTAGTAAATAATGCATAAAAAAGGAGAATTATATGTACATTGCTGCTAAAGATCGTTATGAGAAAATGAAGTATCGTCGAGTTGGTAAATCAGGTTTACTCTTGCCAGTTATCTCTTTAGGTCTTTGGCATAACTTTGGAGATGATTCAAAATTTGAAAACATGGTCTCTATTATCCTCACTGCTTTTGATAATGGTATAACATATTTTGATTTAGCTAATAATTATGGTCCAGCTTATGGTTCAGCTGAAAGGAATTTTGGAAAAATATATTCTCTTTATTTAAAACCATATCGTGAACAGATTATTGTTTCTACAAAAGCTGGTTTTGATATGTATGAAGGCCCATATGGCAACTGGGGAAGTCGTAAATATCTCTTTTCTTCACTAAATCAATCCTTAGAAAGATTACAGTTAGACTATGTCGATATTTTTTACCATCATAGAATGGATTTAAATACTCCTTTAGAAGAGACGATGTTAGCTTTAAGAGATATTGTTTTACAAGGTAAAGCTCTCTATGTCGGTTTATCAAATTATGATGGAGAACACTTAAAAAGAGCGACAGAAATATTAACAGAACTTCATGTCCCGTTTATTATTAATCAAAATTGTTATAATATTTTCGATAGAACAATCGAAAATAATGGATTATTAGAAGAGAGTATAAAGTTAGGTAAAGGTATTGTAGCTTTTTCACCATTAGCTCAAGGGCTTTTAACAAATCGTTATCTTAAAGGGATACCTAATGATTCTCGTATAAAAAAAGATGGTCGATTTTTAAAAGAAGATATGCTTATTTCTAAGTATGATCAAATTACTAAACTTGCTAAGATCGCTGAAAGAAGAAAACAATCGCTAGCTGACATGGCTTTAGCTTGGGTCTTAAAAGATGAAAATATCACTTCCTGTATTGTGGGAGCAAGCTCAAAAGAGCAGATTTTAGATGATTTAAAAGTTTTAGATTCCCTCTCATTTACTGCTGATGAATTAAAAGAAATCGACGATATTTCTTTATAAAACTCATTCTCTTCTTTTAGACACTTCTATTATTTTTCTAGTCTCTTTCATGTATAAAGTGTATTAAAAATCCTTTATTATTTTATATTATGTAAGCGGTTTCTAAAAATGGCATATTTTCGTAAATATATGCCTTTTTTCGCGCTATTTTTAGTATTTTTATCCATAGTTTGTAAGCGATTACTTAAAATTATTTATTAACAGTAAAAAAAGTTCTTTTTTATAATGTTTCACATAAAAGGAGAGAACACGTTATGAAAAAAATTCGTTTATTAAGTCTATTAGCCGTCAGTGCATTAGTCTTAACAGCGACTTCTTGTCAAGATGAAAGTTCTACTTTACCCTCCTCTTCATTACCTTCTTCTATTTCTACAACTGAGCCAGAACCAGAAGAAGTCAGTGTTACTATTACTAATGGCGATAGTGCAAGTCTATTTGTCGGTGATACTTTACAGCTTGAGGCAACAGTTACAGGAACTGATGAAGCAGTTACTTGGTTTGCTGATATGACTAATGTGATTACAGTCTCAGATACAGGTTTAGTTACTGCTAATGCTGTTGGTGAATGCACAGTTACTGCTAGTGTTGGTGATGTTTCTGATTCGATTTCAATAACAGTAGTGAGAAGAAGTTATACTATCGATGATGTTTTAGCACAAATTGATGATATAGCTTTAAATGGAACATTCCATATCGAGATGGAGTATGTTGATACTGGTGAAGTATTGACTCAAGATTCTACGATGGTTGATTATTTTAGAAGCGACCGTTACTACAATTATGAATATGATGCTGAGGGAACTTTACTTTATGCTAGTGACTATTATAGGACTGACGATGGTTATGTTGGTTCTAGATCATTAGATCCCTTAACCAATACTGTTACAACTAATTATCTTTACAATAGTTACGATGAATTAGTTTCCTTTGATGATAATTATGCCAATCCTTTTGTCGATTTAGATGTCACTGATTTACGTGAAACAGAAGATGGTATTTTAGTTGATGTCGATGATGATACTTCGACAATTCTTGGTACTTATTTAACGATGTATAACTATCTTTTCCAAGATATTTATATTCAAGTAGATGATTATTATGAAGTTACCGGTATTACTGTTTACGGTGAAGAAGAAGGAATGGTCGATAGTTATGGTGACGTCGCTAATGTTACAGTATCTGGTGATTTTGAAGTTGTTAGTAAAGAGAGTGCCGGTATTACTGAAGTTGAACCTCGTATAGAAAGTAGTGCTACAGATGCTCTAGCTGATTTATTTACAAGCTTACAAGATAGAAATTATACTTTAGATATTTATAACGATTATGATGGAACTATCACGGAATCTACTTATTTAGTCGATGGTGATTTATACATTATTGATGATACTGCAGGCTATGTAGATACTGGCTCTGGCGTTTATGACTTTGTTTTAGAAGGCGGCTCTTTAGTCGGACAATCTTCAGCAACTGTCGCTGAGTCTTTAGATGATATCTTCCCTTCTTATACAGCTTTAGCTTCGATGTTTGATGTTGATGGTGATACTTATAGTTTAGCTACAGGTTTAGGACTTGAAAACTATGCGGATGAATACATTCCTCTTCCTAATAACGATACCATGTTCTATGCCACAGCTGACGATGGAACTTTACAATTTGTGGATAATGGTGATGGAACATGGACTCTCAGTTATTCAACTACAACAAGTTTCTTCGGAATGGTATGGACTGACTCCTATGAGATAACTATTTCTAATATCGGAACAACTGATACTGGTTATGAAGCTTCTGATTATGTTGCTCCTATTCCTCAAGCAAGTTGGGATGATGTTGATGGAACTGATAGCTTCTTTGAGGAACTTCCTCAAGAACTTCTTCCTTTCTGGCTTCCTGAAGGTGGAGAATGGTCAGCGTCTTCTAGTTTCTTATCTTTAGCTCTTCCTTCTGGATATGATCCTGAACAAGCTGCTATCGATTATGGTGAAATCTTAGTAGATGCTGGATGGAAAGCTAATGGCTTAAATGATTATGGTGAAGATGAATATCTATATGAAGTTGGTGCAGTTATTTATAACATCGGTATAGCTGTTTTATCTTCTTCAATACAAGTTTGGGTTTATACTCCTGAAGTAGCTTATGAAGATACTGAATTATCTAATTGGTTAAATGATAATTTCTCTGATCCTTCTACAATCAATTACACCGCTAATCTAAGTGTTGATTCGACAATTTTCCCAGCCGAGATAATTGATGGTGAACCACAGATCACTTCTACTCTTCCTATTGATGAAACTGTTATGGCAACTAGTACTATGTATGTTACTTCTCAAGGCTATTATAACGTCGGTAGTTTAGGAGTAGACCTATATGATAATCGCGTCAGCGGAACAACTGATATATATGGTGCTGAAGAGAGCGGCGATGCCCTAATCTTTTCAGAAAGCAATGATGCAAATTGGACTGATCTTCTTTATTCGATGTACGATATATCAACAGCCAATCAATTCATTTATGATGATGAACAGGAAGCTTATGTCTCAGATGATTATGACCTTTTAGACACTATAGTTTCTATCGGTGGTATAGTTGTTTCTCAAACCTATACTCCTATAAGCGCATTATTTGAACTTGATACAGAGACTAACACTTTAGTTATTACCTATGATCTCTATCTTAATTATGTCTATCTTGATGAGACACAAACTACTATCGGTTATCAGCAATGTCTCGCAACCTTAACTATTAATAATATCGGTACAACTAGTATTGATTTTGATGCCCTCCTAGGCTGATGTTAATTTCCTTTAAAAAGCTAGGTTAATCGCCTAGCTTTTTTATTATGAAACAAAAAAAGTCCGATATTTCGGACAAATATTCCATTTTTGATACTATTTAGCATCAAAATATTGTTATCATTGGTAGCGGGGGCAAGATTTGAACTTACGACCTTCAGGTTATGAGCCTGATGAGCTACCACTGCTCCACCCCGCGATGTACAATAAATATAATAACTCTGAATATATATTTTTTCAAGTTTTTTCTTTTTATTTATTAAGATAATAAGTAAAATATCTCATGTGAAAATATCGATAGTCATCAATTCTTATTCTCAAAATAAAAGTCTTCTTCATAAAGCTTCACGAATAAAGGAAGAGTGCATCAAATTAGGTTTAGAGGCTGATATTTTATTAGCAAGTGATTTTTATTTATCAAGCTCAGGTAATATTAATGTAGAAGATGCTGGTGATATTTGTTTTTATTTAGATAAAGATAATTATTTAGCTAAGGCACTAGATAAAAAGACTTTTTTAGTAAATTCCTATCATAGTTTAGTTCTTTCTGATGATAAAATGTTATCAATATTAGAATTGGATAAATTAGGTATTAAGGTTCCATTAACTATTCCTTCTCCACTTTGTTATATTGATAATGAAAATGCTGATGTAAGAGAGAAATTTTTAAATTTTGTTGAGAAAAAATTACATTATCCCTTAGTTTTTAAAGAGTGCCACGGCTCATTAGGAAAGCAGGTAGCTTTAATTAAAGATAGAAAAGAATTAGAAGATTATTATCAAAAATATAAAAAAATACCTCACCTTTATGAAGAGTATATCTCTTTTAATAAAGGTGAGGATTATCGTTTGTTTTTTGTCGGAGATAAGTTATTAGCTGCGATAAAGAGAAAGAATGAACATGATTTTCGCTCTAATATCGCTTTAGGAGGCAAAGGATATATAGCTACTGTCCCCTCTTCTTTTATCGATGTTGGTAGAAAAGTTATGAAAGCTTTTAATCTTTATTATGCAGGAATCGATATTAAAGAAGATGAAGATGGTTCTCCGTTATTTTTAGAAGTTAACTCCAATGCTTTCTTTGATGAAGTTGAAAAGGTTTGTGATATCAATGTTGCTAAAGAGATAGTAACTTATGCTTTAAAGCTTTTCCGTAAGTAGTTTTTTAGCATTAGAGCTATCTTTTCTCATCTCTTTACGAGCTTTTCTTCTTTCTTTGACATTATGTTTACTAATTTTGTAGACGATGTAGAAGATGATAATAGCGACGACAGCGACTAAAACAAGAATATAGGCATATAAAGGAAGAGAAGTATTTTTAACATTCTCCCACATCAATAATAAGTCAGCGTTTTGAGAACCAAAGTCAGCCATAACAGCTAGACCAGGAAGAAGAGAAGAATCAGGATATTGAGTATCAAATTGCCTATCTTTTTCACTAGCACCAATCGCGAAGATCGAATCAGATATATCTTTATTTTCTAAAGTTCCTTCAAAGAAGTAAGAGATATCTTTCATATAGTACTTATCTTCTTTTTCTTCTTCTGGGAGAGAATCAATTTCGTCTTTTGTTACTAAAGTGAGTCCATCAAGATAGGAAGAATCAAGTGAAAGTGAATCCTCATCGTAGCGGAGGTCATACCAAGATTGGACTAAATCTAAAATTTCATCACCAGCAATAACAGGAGTATAGCCGATATAATTCATATTTCTGGCGGCATATTGAGGGGTAGATAAGAAGTCAACAAACTTTTGAGCTAAATCTTTATGTTGAGAATTTTTAGGGATAACCCATCCATCAAACCAAATGTTTGCTCCAGTCTCAGGAATAGCATATTTTAAGATGGTTTCATGGTAATTAGGATCAGTGCTATTCTCGTTATTTTCATCAGCCATATCCATAGCCCAAGCAGCATCACCACTCCAAGCGACATTGATAGCAAAATACATACCTCTAGCCATATCTGTTTTGCCAGAGTCAACTTCAAAACCATAGGCATTATTTTTAAGATCTTGGAGATCATTGCCGACTCTTGTGATAGTTGTACTATCATTTAGATTAAATATCTCAGAAACTTTCTCATTATAAGTATCTTCATCATAGATGCCTTGAAGATATTTTTCTTTGATAGTTTTAAAACCTTCATAATTTTGACCATCGAGTTCAAAATCATCATTATAAGTTTTCATGATGCCGACAGCATAGGTATCTCTCATCGAGTCTTTAATAGCTAAAAGATTAGAATATTTGTCATCCCATAAAGAGAGCCAATCTTTCATATCTTCTTGCATCTCATCTTCAGTGATGCCTTTAGCCTCTAAACCGGAGAAAGTAGGATTATAAAGTAAACCTAAAGTTCCCCACATATATCCTCTAGCATAGCGGCTGACAATGCCTTTTTCACCATTAACTTCAATATTATCGATCTTATCAGCGACAAAGGGAGATACATATTTATCATAGTTAGGTGTTGAACCATCATCATATGGCTGAATAAGATCTTCAGCGATCATCTTTTGAATGACATAATCTGAAGGGCAGATAAGGTCATAAGAAGATTTACCGGTTTGAAGTTCAGAAAGCATAGTTTCATTAGTATCAAAGGTAGAGTAAACAACGCTTACTCTTCTTCCTTCTTCTTCTAACATTTTATTTTCAAACTCTTCAATCAAAGAAGGAATCCCTTCTTCCTCATCACCTTCATCGATATAGTCTTCCCAGTTATAAACGTTAAGAACTTCTACTTCATCATCAGCATATTTAGTGATAACTTGATTACTTAATTCATATGTTGGAGAGAGATTTACTCCTAAGATAAATAAAGAGAAAAGACAAGGTAATATACGATTTTTATTACGCATTTAAACTCCTCCTATGATGTTTAGCTATCCTTTTACGTTTAACATTGATGTAGATAGAGTAAGAGAGGACAATCACAAGGACAACTAAGAAGATGATGGTGGTTAAGGCACGAAGTTCAGGGGGAACAGCACCTTTTTTAATGACAGATTGAACTAAAGTTGAAAGAGTTTCAATCTGGGCAGCACCTGATAATAAACCTGGTCCTCTTGTAAAGGCAGTGACTATAAAATCATCTAAAGAAAGTGTAAAAGATAATAATAAACCAGAGAAAATGCCAGGTAAAATCTGAGGAATAATTACTTTATGGATAGCTTTTGTTGGACTTGAACCTAAATCCATCGCAGCTTCATATAAAGCCGGGTCCATCTGTAATAATTTTGGTTTAACATTGAGATAGACAAAAGGAATAGCTAAAACACAATGACCTGCTAAAAGAGTCCAGAAAGAGAAGATAGATTCACCACCGAAGAAATTTTGACCCATGAAGACAAACATAACAGTTAAGGACATGGCGATAACTATTTCAGCATTAACAACCGGAACTTGATTAATGTTTTCAATGACTGTACGGAAACCTCTTTTACAATAATAAACACCGATTGCACCTAAAGAGCCAATCACAGTGGAAACTAATGCTGAAAGACAAGCTAATATAAGAGTATTTCCTAAAGCGATCATTACATCTTCATTCTTAAAAAGATCAGAATAGAGTTGTAAGGAAAAACCAGACCAACTTCCTAAAGTAGTAGCTTCAGTGAATGAGAAAACAATCAGGTAAAGGATAGGAAGATATAAGATTAAAAGGATGATATAGATATAAGAATATGCAAAAATCTTTTTTACCATGCTGAGAGTCTCCTTTCAGAACCATTGCCTTGGAATTTCTTAGTGGCAAACATGACGATAAAGATGATGATAAGCATGATTAATGACATGAAAGAACCACCGTTCCAATCAGAGTTAGAGAAAGAAAGATAAATAGAGTTACCAAAGAGCATTATTTTTCCTTCAGAAAGAGTATCTGAGATGACGTATGAAGAGATAGTAGGCATAAAGACCATCATCGATGCGGAAACTAAACCAGGGAGAGTTTGAGGGATAATATTGCGAGTAAAAGTTTTGAAAGGATTGCAACCTAAATCTTGAGCAGCTTCTATCTGGCTTTTATCCAATTTAAGCATTGTTGAATAAAGTGGTAATATTGTAAAAGGAAGATAATTAGTAACCATACCGACCATTGTACAGAATAGAGGATGCTCACCATTTGTAGTATTAAACCATCCTAGAACAATCGAAAGGAGGTCTCTTAAGGCACCGGTTCTTAAAACGAAGTTTATCCACATAGGCATGACAAAGAGCATGACGAGAACATAATTTTTATTAAACTTTGGATTGGCGAGAAGATAAGCTAAAGGGAAACCGATAAGTAAACATAAAACAGTATTAAATAAGCCGACGAGGATTGAAACTAATAAGACGTTTAATTTAGTTGTAGAAGTAAAGAAAGAAACAACAGCATCAAAAGAGAAGAAACCTTGATTATCTGTAAAAGCATAGAAGATGATAAAAAGAATAGGGATGATTACGAAGAGAATGAGAAAAAGAGCAAAAGGAAGAGCTAAACCTTTACGAAAATATTTATATTTCATAGTCGTTTAAATCTCCCTTCAACTTGAGCTCAATCTTGCTCTTATCAAAGTTGAGACCGACGATATCATCAGCATTGAAGGTATAAGGAGTCATGACGAAGAAATCTTCATCATTTTCAGTTCTAACTAAGATTAAATAGTGGTCACCTTTATAGACAGAGTTAATGACTCTTCCCTTGATAGGTGCATCAGAAGTATCATCAGAAACTTGAATATCTTTAGGAGAGATAGTTGCGACACAATCTGCGTTAGCAAAATCATACTTTTTATTATCATAGGTGACGATTCCATCTTCATCGACAGTGGAGTTATTTATCATCTTTGATAAGTCGCAGTCGATTGGACATTCATCGATATATACTTTGTGATCTTTACCGATGTAAGAATCAGTGTAAACATTAGAAATGTTTTCCTTTTTCATAAGATGAATACCATCGGGTCTGATTTCAATATAGAGAGGTTTATTTTGATCAAAGTCTTTGATCGATTGAGCTAAGACTTCATCATGACCAATCATGATGGAATATTGATAATGGATACCTTTGAAAACTTTAGAAGCAATCTTACCTTCAAGATAATTTTCTTTCGGTACATCAGAAAGATGAACATCTTCTGGACGGACAATAACATCAACTCTTTCATTGATAGGGAAAAAGTCAACACAATTAAAAACGTGATTTAAGAATCTAACTTTCTTATCACCTATAACAGTAGCGTTATAGATGTTAGAAGAACCGATAAAGTCAGCAACGAAGGCATTTTGAGGTTCATTATAGATATTTTCAGGAGAACCGATCTGCTGAATAACACCATCGTTCATAACGATGATAGTATCAGACATGGTTAAAGCTTCTTCTTGATCATGAGTAACATAGATAAAAGTGATACCGATCTTTTTATGCATTTCTTTTAATTCGATCTGCATATCTTTTCTCATCTTTAAATCTAAAGCACCTAAAGGTTCATCCAAAAGAAGAATTAAAGGTTCACAGATGATAGCTCTAGCGATAGCAACTCTCTGTTGTTGACCACCAGAAAGAGTGGAGATATCACGGTCTTCTAATTCATCTAAATCGACTATTGAAAGAGCCTTGACAACTTTTTCATCGATCTCTTCTTCACTTAAATGCTTATACTTATAAGCTTGTCTAGGAGTTGAGAGACATTCATCTAATTTCTGATACAGATAATTAAGACGATTTTCTTTCTCTTCACTAGAGATAATCTTATCTTTCTTTAATCTTTTTATTTGATTTTTAAGATCTTTAGCTAAACCTTTATCGATCTTCAGCATCGGAGATCCATCTTTGTTTTTTAAAGGTACGGCAATCTTCTTATTACGAAGGCCGAAAGCGACGTTGTCATAGACGTCAAGATTAGGGAATAAGGCATAGTGTTGGAAAACTGTGTTGATAGGTCTTCTATAAGGTGGAATAGCCGTAATATTCGACCCATTAAGCAAGATATCACCTGAATCAGGTGTTTCAAAACCAGCGATCATCCTTAAAGTTGTCGATTTTCCACAACCAGATGGACCTAAGATTGTGACAAACTCACCCTTTTTTATTTTTAGGTTCATTTTGTCGATAACTGTTACACCATCAAAAATCTTTGTGACATTGTTCATTTCGATGATGTAATTTTCGCCTATTTTTTCAGCGCACATTTTTAGCCTCCTTTTCTTTTTTTAGCACGAAAAATATAGAGTATTTTTTCCGAAAATACAATAATTTTTTTTAAAAATTTTTTTGCTCGATTTTTTAATCTTTTTTTCAAAAATTATATTTTTATTTCTGAAATTAAATCCCCCATCCATATTTTGAATATATATGACATTTATAGTGTGTAGCGTTTCTATTTAATATATAAAAGTTGTATGTTTATTTTTCTACTGAAAAAGTTGAGTTTTTTTCTATAAAAATTGTAAAATATTATCTGAGAAAATTGCTTCACAAAATTTAAAAAGAAAAATAAGGAGAAAATTATGAGATATCAAGGATGCATCTTTGACCTCGATGGGACTATTTTAAATACAGTTTTTGATATAGCAGATGCAGTCAATTATTCTTTGTGTTTACACGGTAGAAAAAAGATAGCGTATGAAGAATTTCCGGCTTTTTTAGGAAATGGTTCACGCAAGCTCATAGAACGTGCATTAAAAGATAATCAAGAAGATTATGAAGATATATTTAATGATTATTATGAGTATTATTTATCTCATTACTGTGTTAAAACAAAACCTTATGATGGAATTATTGAAAGCTTAAATGCTTTAAAAGAAGCTGGTTTATATCTATTTGTATATACAAATAAACCCCAAGCTATCGCTAGCGATGTTATTTCTCATTGTTTTGGGAATAATCTTTTTAATGAAGTTATAGGAATAGATAAAGGAGATAAAGTAAAACCTAATTCCGAAGCTTTTTTAAATAAAACTAAAAAGTATGATTTAGATCTTTCTAAATTTGCGTATTTTGGTGATAGTTTAGTCGATATTGAGACAGCTATAAATCTTCACGTTCATTCTATTTATCCTGTCGCTTGGGGTTATAATACTATTGAACAACTTATTACGAAAAAAAATAAATATACAATGTTATTAACAGATCCTTTTATGATAAAGGACATTATCTTAGATTAATATTGATATCTATATTTATATTTGATATTATATAAGCTATTTTATAGCAATTTAGGAGATAAATATGATTGTTCTAACTGGTCCGTCAGCATCAGGAAAGACAGCTACTTGTCTATACCTACAAGAACATTATGGAATAAAAAAAGTTATCACTCATACGACTCGTATGAAGCGTGTAGGTGAAGTTGATGATGTTGATTATCATTTTGTTTCAGTTGAAGAATTTTTAAAATTAAAAGAAGAGGGTGCTTTCATCGAAAGTGTTTATTATAACGGTAACTATTACGGAACTTCTAAAGATGAAGTAAAACTTGATAAATGCTTGGCTGTTGAATTAAATGGAGCTAAAACTTATCGCTCTTTAAATGATCCACATATTGTTTTATTTTATATGAAAGCGAAAGAAGAAACTCGCAAAGAAAGAATGGAGAAAAGAGGCGATGAAGAAGTAAAAATTGTCTCTCGTATCGATAATGATAGACAAGCTTTTTTAGTCGATGAAGAGATGAATGGATTGATTGATGATACTGTTGATACTGAATGTTTAAATATCGCTGGTGTCGCTAAATATATTTATCTCCATTACATTTCAATATTGAAAGAGCGCGGAGTAGATACGACTGATTTAGAAAGAGATGATCTCGTTTAGAGGTATATCATTTTCGTTTCGAAAATCTTCAGTTAAAACTTGGCATTTATATCCGATACCGATCGTATAAAGTTCTCGATGCTTTTTTAAGTAATTATTATAAAAGTTACCTCCGTAGCCAAGGCGATAACTACCTTTAAAACCTAATAGAGGAACTATCATGAGTCCATCAGAAGAGATTACTTTCTTACTTATGGGCTCTTTTATTTTGTATATTCCTTCTTCAAATTGTGTATTTAAGTCAGCTTGTAGAAAAATCATCTCTCCCTTCTTGATAACTTTTGGAAAAGCGACTATTTTTTGATCTAAGCAAGCTTGTTTAAATAGAGGTAGAGGCGATAATTCATTTTTAAATGGATAATATAAATAGATAATTTTTGAATCCTTATATATTTCTTTTGAGGTAATAGAAGATATTAACTCTAGGCTCGCTTTCTCTTGAAGTTGAGAGTTAGTATCATCTCTAATTCTCAGCATCTTCTTTCTTAAATAACTTAGATTATCCATATAAGAGAAAAAATACAAAAATCTTCTGCAAAAATCAAATAAATTATGGAGAAAGATAAGGTTTTTCTTTACTACTAGCTCGAATTATTGTAAAATGTCATTCGGCTTATTAGCCATACTTTCTTGTTGACACCTAATATAGTGTCAACCTGAAGTCCATAAGGAGGTATAAAGATGAGAAATTACGAGCTCATGTACATTCTTCAACCTACTTTAGAAGGTGAAGAGAAGAGCAACTTGATTGAAAGCTTGCATAAGATTCTCACAGACAATGGTGCCAAAATCACCGGTGTCAAAGATTGGGGTCTTAGAGATCTTGCTTATCCGATCAAAAAACAAACTAAGGGCACTTACATCATCACTAATTTTACTGGTGAACCTATCGCTCTTAAAGAATTTGATCGTATCGTCAGGCTTAATCAGAACGTTTTAAGATTCCTTATCACAGTCTCCGAGAATTAAAATAAAGGAGAGTAACATGGCTGGATTAAATCGCGTCGTCTTAGTAGGTAGGATTGTTCGTGATCCTGAGCTAAAGAAAACAAATTCTGGAGCTTCAGTTACTTCATTCACGATAGCTGTTGACAACGTTGTAAAATCTGGAAATGAAAAGAGTACAAGTTTTATACCTTGTACTTG
Organism: uncultured Bacilli bacterium; assembly: GCA_944349335.1. Lineage (GTDB taxonomy): Bacteria > Bacillota_I > Bacilli_A > RFN20 > CAG-288 > Enterosoma. Next base: position 299,246 of record CALVMW010000001.1, on the reverse strand, counting down.
CTGGAATAAGACCGCCGAAAATGTTGCTAAATATTGCTTCAAAGGTTCTTTAGTCGGTGTTGATGGAAGAATTGTCCAGAGAAGTTATGAAGATAAGAGCGGTCAAAAAAGGTCAGTTGTTGAAGTAGTCTGTGAGACAGTTCAATTCCTTGAGAAGAAAGGTTCTACAGATCAAGTAAACGACGACTTAAAATCAAACGCCGTCCATGAAGGAATTGATTCTTCAGACGACGATTTACCATTCTAGGTAGGAAAGGATAAAGAAAATGTTTCGTAGAGTTAAACCCCGTAAGAAGATCTGTTATTTTACTAAAAACCATATCGATCACATCGATTATAAAGATGTTGAGACTTTAAAGAAGTATATCTCTCCTAGTGGAAAGATCACTTCTAGTCGTATCACAGGCACTTGTGCTAAGCATCAAAGAATGTTAGCTACTGCTATTAAACGTGCCCGTTATATGGCTCTTCTTCCTTATATCGCTGATTAAGTTGCAAAGTAAAAGAGGCTGATTATCAGCCTCTTTTTTTGAGTTTTAAATTTTAATCAGTCAATAATTTTAGAAGAAAACAGAACGAGCTTGCTGTTTGATTTCAGCAGAAGTAGAGAAAGGAATTCTAGTTGTATAGCCTAATTTAGAAGCGACAATCATCTTAGTCGGCCAAGCTTGAATAGCAGAGTTCCAAGTGTAAACAGTATCGTTATATAGTTCTCTAGCAGCAGTGATCTCTTTTTGGAGATAAGCATTTTGATTTAAGCATTGTTCAATCTCATTGTGAGCTTTTAATTCAGGATATTGTTCAAAGGCCACATTTACTTGAGCAAAGAGTTTATCAATATCAGCTTGAGTTTGATTACGACTAGCATCTTCTAAAGCAGAAGGAGAAGTGCCTGCACGATAAGCGGCGACTTTTGTCATAGTATCCTTATCTAAGTCGATAGCTTTATCTAGTAATTTAGCTGCATTTTGTAAAATCATAACTCTCTGTTCAAGATAGTTATCAATCTGAGATGCATCATGTTGAATCTTCTGTTGAAGTTGTCTTAAATAGGTACGGGCATTAATCTTCATGATAGTAAAGATAATTCCAGGGATGATACCTAAAACCCATAAGATAACCTCGAAGATAATAGAGCCGACTCCAGTTTTTACTGGTATCTGCTTTTCAATAACGTTGACATCTCTTCCTTGTTGATTGACTGGTCCAGTCATCTCATCTAATTCATTTGCCATATTCATTCCTCCTTTTATTTCATGAATTTGAGAATCATTTTTGAGATCTTATCTGAAAGATTTATATCATCAGGCGAGTTAACTACATAACCAATAAAGCATTTGTGACGTTGAGGAGTGAAGGTAAAGACTTGATTGTCAGATACTAATTTTTTATAGTCATCATCGAGATTTAAAGCACTGAATTGCAGATTATTAAGAGGGCACTTTTGAATGCAGATAGTTGTCGTTTTAGTATTAGGGAAGTATTCACGATAAATGACAGGAATAGAGTGGACACTGCCATCTGATGCTGTAGCTGTAACATGGGCTACTTTTTCATTATAACCGAAAGAGAAGCTAGTTACATCATAAATATCAGTTTGACCAACGGACTTGTTTAGTAAGACTTTATTGATAATGCCAGTCACAGTGTTTAAAGGCCTAAATATTTCTTGATCAATATGATTAGTGAAACTTTCAGCTTCATAGTCGGTGATATTAGAGAAAGCTTGTTTTTCATAGAGAGTATCAGCTTCATTTAATTGATAGAGAGGAATAGATAGTAATGGAGCTAAATCAAAATAAAGTGAGTGGAAGATATCAGTGATGTTTTGAACAAATTTTTCTTTCATTGTTTTGTAGGAGTATTCGTTTAGTAAAGCATAAGGATTATAGTCAGTGATATTTTCTCCATGCTGTGATTGTAAAACGTTTATCTTACCTAATTTAGTAAATGAAAAGTCGTCACCATAACCAATATCGTACTTATTATGTAGGATTTCTAACATATTTTGTTGAGCTAAAGGAGTAAAGAGAAGACGGTATTCTACTTCATTATTACGATCCATCGCATTAAAGAGACATTCAAATTCCATGTTAGCAAGAGGTTGGAATGATTCGCCTACTTTAACAGCGTCTTCTGCTTTCTTTTCAAAGTCTTTGGAGCGATCTTTTATATAATTATCTAGTTGTTTTCCTCTTAATGAACTATTTGGATTTGGTTGCCTTGAAAATTTAAGATCAGGAGCTGCCATATTTCCATAGACAAGAAGTGTCGATTCAAAATAATTAGGCATCGGTGCTGTATAGTAGCCGTAAACAGTTTCCATCCTTGTTCTTACTTGTGTTCTTCCTTTAGAGTCAGTTGTCGTATAAGTGACAGGAACGACGATAGAACCTGTATAAGTGTGGTTGATCATCTGTTCTCTAAAGAAACGGAATTTAATAAAAGGATTCTTTTTTATGGATCCTGATTTCATGTTATAGACAGAGACTGAAGTATTATTATTGATATCTAAAGCCATGCCATATTTTGTTCTTAAGGCATAGAGATTATCCCAAGATAAAACGTCATCGATACTGAATATATCTGTCGTTTTTCTAATGATATTATTATCATCATTGTATGAAAATAATACATTTAAAGGGAATAGTTCATCTTGAGCAGATTTTATAAGCTCATTTAATTCTTTTTCTATCTTATTGTAATCGGAAGTAGCTTTTGCTAATTTCTTTTTTATTTTTACAAAGTATAAAATTAAACAGCCTATAGCGATGACTAGTGAGAGGATGAAAATAGTGAGTGTTATAGAAAGGCTAGCATTTGAAAAAAGGAAAATAAAAGAACCTAGAGCAGTAATAAAGCCGATAACTGAAATAACAATAAGAGCGATTTTAATGTTATGATACTTTTTCTTTTCGCTTTCGCCTTTGTTTTTTTCGGCAATTTTTTTATTGATTTTTCTTACTGTCTCTTCATTTTTAGCCGTATCTATTTTGCTTTTTTTAACTAAATCATCAAAATAACTGCTGGCATTTTCTTTAATTGATTGAAGGAGATGTTTATCATAATAATCTACTGGATCGAAGCATTCGGCTGTATCAATCATAGTTATGACCTCTTTTCAAAAAGATTATATCAAAAACTTATTTTTATAATATTAAAATTACTAGGAAAAAATTTACTCATTGTTAAGTTTTTTGTAATTTATTTATAATTATTTTTGTGTTATTATTTAGCTATGATAAAAGAATATTCAAAAGATAATCAATACTCATATGCTATCGGTTTTTTCTCAGTTATACAGCTTTTAGAATTAAGAAGAGATCTTTTTCACTCTCTTTATGTGCAATCTTCCTCTCTTGATACTGATGGTTATAAAAAAATACTATCATTAATTTCTCCTAAAGATATTATCATATCTGATAAAGCTTTTTTAAAGGCAAAAGTTAAAGATAACGCACATGTTTTAGCTCTTTTTAAAAAGGAAGAGAGCGAATTAAAAAAGGATGAAGATCATTTAGTTTTAGTCAACCCTAGCGATTTAGGTAATTTAGGTAATAGTTATAGAACCGCCTTAGCTTTTCAAACTCATGATATCGCTGTTATTGGTCAAGGTGCAGATATTTTCTCTCCTAAAGCTATAAGAGCATCTATGGGCGCTTTTTTTCATTTGCGTGTAAAAAGATTTAAGACTTTTGAAGAATATATTGCTAAGTACCCTCGAACTTATTATCCATTTATGTTAAATGAGAAAGCAAAAAGATTAAAAGATATAGTTTTTAAATCTCCATGTTCATTAGTTTTTGGTAATGAAGCGACCGGTTTAGATCCTTCTTTCTTTTCTGATAATGCAGTATTTATTGAACAAAGCAAAGATGTTGATTCTTTAAATCTTACTACTTCTATCGCAATCGCTTTATATAAGAAATTTACTCTAAAATCCTAGCCCTTGCATTAAGAGATTTGCTAAAAGTACATAGACACAGACTGAAATGATATCTAAGATGTTTGAAATGAGAGGTTGACTCATCAATGCGGGATCAATATGTACAAGTTTAGCGATCACGGGTAAGGAGACGCCTAAGAATTTAGCGATGATGATAACAAAGAAGAAAGTTAAGGAGATAAGGCTAGCAAGAGAGATATAAAAGAGATTAGTATTTCCATTATAGAAATTTAGAAGGATATTACTATCAGCTTCAGTCATATTGATTATGCCTGAATATAGTTCAACTAAAATCCATGCAAAAGAGAAGATAGCCATAATAAAGGAAGTTATCACTGAAGCTTTAAATTCTTTAAAAACTGCTTTAAAGTATTTTTTCGTTGTAATATTTCCTAAAGCTAATTCTCTAGTTATAACAGTACAAGTTTGATCAGAAGCATTGCCATTAGTTCCCATAATCGTCGGAACAAAAGCAGTCAAAACAGGAATTGTCGCTAAAGTATTTTGTAAATAAGAGATAGTTGAAGAAGTAAAAGTATTGAGAATAAGAAGGATGATAATCCAAAAAGCATAACCTTTAACTAATTGGAAGACAGAGCGCTTCATATAAGGTTTTTCACTAGGAGTGACAGCCGCTTGTATTTCAATATCTTCCGTATTCTCAGCATTAGCAACATCGATAACATCATCATAAGTGATGATACCTAGCATCCTTTTTGAGTCATTTGTGACCGGTAAAACTGAAATATCATATTTTCTAAAAGTATGGACAACTTCTTGGACATCTTCTTTGTAGTTTAAAGAGACGATCGCTTTATTCATAATTGATTTTAAAACATCATTTTCATCAGCTTCTAAAAGTTGATCTAGTCTTAAAGTACCAATTAATCTTCGCGTATCATCAGTGATAAAGAGCATGAAGATAGTCTCCATATCTTTTCCGACTTCTTTTATTTTTTTGATGGCTTCTTTCACTAAAACTGTGTCTTTAAAAGAAAGATATTCAGGGGTCATAATTGAACCGGCTGAATCTTCTTTAAATTTAAGATAAGTATTAATTCTTTCTTTATCTTCTTTTTTAGCGCTCGCTAAAACTTTATTGACTAAGTTAGCAGGTAGATCATCTAAAAAAGAAATAACGTTATCAGTTGACATCTCATCGACAATCTTTTGAATTTCATCAGTTGTAAAAGCTTGAATCAATCTCTCTTTATCGTCACTATTTAATAAAGTGAAGATAGGAGCGGAAGAATCAGCTTTTAAACAACGGAAAAAGTAGACCATCTCACTTGGAGAAAGGCTAGATAAGGCGATAGCGATAGTGTGCGGATCATATTCATCGACACTAGTTCTTAATCTTTCAGGATCTTTGCTTTCGATAATCATCTTTAAATCATCGCTTGTTAAAGGATTATTAACTTGCGCTTCTAAAGAATGATCAGGTATGATTTCAAGATTTTCGATTTCGTTCATAACATACCTCCTAAAACTATCGCTCCTGGATCGATTGCATCAATGACAGCCATCGAAATTGAAAAGTAAACTAAGAGGGTGATTATATCCATAATTGATGCGATTAAAGGGCCGCTCATCAAAGCTGGATCAAGATGAATAATCTTAGCTAGCATCGGTAGCATAGCTGCGAAGAGTTTAGCTAAAGAAATTCCGACAAAAAATGCCATAGCAACTATACCAGCTATAACTAATTGACCGTTTAAAACACTACCGAAAGCAGAAATAAATGTTTGTTCCATTTCTTCAGTAACATTTAAAATTGGTGTATTTAATTCTAACAGGACCCAAAGGAAAGAAAAAGAAGATACCATCAAAGCAGTTAAGATGCCAGCTAGGAATTCTTTTCCTGAAACTTTAAAGAAATCTTTAGTTGAAATCTCATTAGTAGCGAGTGAACGAGTGATGATACTAGCTGTCTGATCTCCAGCGTCACCGCAGGAGTCACCTAATGCTGGGATAAAGGAGAGTAAGATAGGGAAAGTAAGCAGAGCAGTTTCAAAGTTTGAAATAATCATTCCGGTAAAGGTATTGATTATTAAAAGAATAATTAGCCAGATAACATATGATCTAGCTAGTTTAAAAGCTTTTGTTTCTAAGTATGGAGCGTCGTTATTATAAGTGACACCAGCTTGTTTATAAATATCCTCAGTATTTTCTTCTTCAATAACATCTAAAACATCATCAAAAGTGATAATTCCTAATAGATAGCCTTTTTCAGAAACTACAGGTAAAACAGCTAAATCATACTTTTGACAGATAGGAATAGCTTCTTCTTTATCAGAAATCGGTGAAATATAGGCAAAGTCCTTTTGCATGCAATCCACTATCGGAGTATTTTCATCCTCGAACATTAAATCTTCAATTCCCATTATTCCTAAAAGTATATTGTTGTTATCAGTAATAAAGATAGTGCGGATAATTCCTAAACTTTTACCTACTTCCTTAATCTTTTTAAAAGCATCACTGACTTTTGCTTCTTTAGGAATAGAGAGATATTCTGTAGTCATAATCGAACCGACACAGTCATCACTAAAACGTGCTAAAGATGAGATAATATTCCTTCTTTTGGCTGGAAGTAAAGCGAGTATTTGATTTCTTGTGTCTTTAGTTAAGTCCTCTAAAAAGTCAGCTAAATCATCATTTTCTACTTTAGCTAAAACATTTAAGATAGTTTTTCTGTTTAAATTTTCACAAAGGAATTGCCTTTTTTCTATATTAAGATATGAGAAAATAGCACCTAAGATTTGATAGTCAGTCATCGACGAGAAAAAGAAGGAGCATTCATTGTCGCTAAGATTATTTAATTCTTCAGAAAGAGTGACAGGATCAGTACCTTGAATAATAGTCTTTAATGTAGGAATGTCAGCTGTGATTAAAGCGATATGAAGAGAATGAGTATTTTCTTCAAATAGCTCTTCTTTTTGTCGGCTTTCAATTAAGAGATCATCTTCTCTCATGATACACCTCCTTCTCAGGATTGATATAGAGAATACTTAGATAAATCCTGAATAGTTTTAACAAAAACAAATATTGATAATTATTAAGATCTGCAAGAAAATTATGCTAAGTTATTTAAAGTAGATTGATAAAGCAATTTCTGACTTCTTAAAATTAAAAATATTTTTCCTTTATCGATAAGCTTACACAGGTTATATCCATGTAGAGAAAGTAAAAATTTATTTTTATAAATATCAAAAAACAAGTGAATAGCTACAAATTTTGCCTTTTTAGCTATCAAAGAATCAATATCCGCTAGAAAGTTATGTAAACTATAAAATAATACTTGTTTTTTCATCACTAAAATTTTACCAAAAAATAAGTGTAAAGGTGCAATCCTTTAATAAATCTTTATAATAATTATAGTTTGATTGGAGGTTATCTATGATAGATCAAAAAATATTTAGCATTATAGACGAGGAAAGAAAGAGACAAGAAGAGAATGCTGAACTAATAGCTAGTGAAAATTTCGTCTCCCAAGAAGTTTTAAGAGCTCAAGGATCGATTTTAACTAATAAATATGCGGAAGGTTATCCTAAAAAAAGGTATTATGGTGGCTGTGAATTTGTCGATGAAGCTGAAGATTTAGCAAGAGAAAGACTAAAAAAATTATTTAATTGTGAATATTGTAATGTTCAACCTTATTCTGGTTCAACCGCTAATATGGCTGCTATCCGTTCTTTAATTGAACACGGTGATACTATTCTTGGAATGGGAGTTGATGCGGGTGGACATTTAACTCATGGATATAAGCTTTCATTTTCTGGACGCGATTATAATTCTTATAGTTATAATGTTGAAAAAGAGACCTATCTTTTAAACTATGATGAAGTTGAAGAGTTAGCACTTAAAATCAAACCTAAGTTGATTATTTGTGGTTATTCAGCCTATTCTCGTCCATTAGATTTTGCCCGCTTTAGGAAGATAGCTGATAGTGTCTCGGCTTACCTTATGGCTGATATTGCTCATATTGCTGGTCTAGTAGCAACTGGCTATCACCCCTCTCCACTTCCTTATTGTGATATTGTCACCTCCACTACCCATAAAACTTTAAGAGGTCCTAGAGGTGGTATAATCATGACAAATAATCCTGAGATAGCTAAAAAAGTTGATAAGAATATTTTCCCAGGTATTCAAGGTGGACCTTTAGAACATGTTATTGCGGCAAAAGCAGTCGCATTTTATGAAGATTTACAAGATTCTTATAAAGATTATATTCATCAAGTTATTTTAAATGCTCAAGCGATGGCTAAGTTCTTTATAGATAAAGGTTATTCTATTTTAACAGGAGGAACTGATAATCACCTCTTTATGATCGATATCAAAAAGAGTAGAAATATGACAGGGCTTGAGTGTCAAAAACTATTAGAATCTTGTAATATCACTGTCAATAAGAATTCTATCCCCTTTGATGATGAAAAGCCTTTTTATGCTTCGGGTATTAGAATCGGTACTCCAGCTATGACAACAAGAGGTTATAAAGAAGAACAATTCATTGAAATAGCTAATTATATTGATGAGATTATCACGCATAAAGATGATAGAAAATATCTCGATGCAATTAAAGAAAAAGTTAGTGAGTTAAATAAAAATTATCCTCTTCCTAATTAAGCTAGTTCTTTATTTCCTGTATAAAGATCATAATATGCTCCTTTCTTTTCAAGGAGCATTTTTTCATTTCCGCTTTCAATGATTTTACCATCTGAAAGAACATAGATCATATCTGCATCTTTTATGGTCGAAAGCCTATGAGCGATAACTATCGAAGTGCGCTCGCTAAGTAAATCTTTTAGGGCATTATGAATCAATTTTTCACTGAGGGTATCGATATTAGAAGTAGCTTCATCTAAGATGATGAGAGGAGTTTTTAAAAGAGTAGCTCTCGCTAAACCTAATAATTGTCTTTCACCTTGTGAAAGGTTGTTGCCATCATCATAAATTATTGTTTCATATTTATCTGTCATTCTTCTTATAAAATAATCAGCTCTTGCTTTTTTGCTCGCTTCAATTATCTCTTCTTCACTTGAATGTCTTCTAACATACGAAATATTATCTTTAATAGAGGCTGTAAAAAGGTGCGTATCTTGTGTGACTAAAGATAATGAGCGCCTAAGTGAATTAAGTTTAATATCTTGAATATCGATGCCATCATAGGTGATTCTTCCTTGATCTACTTTATAAAAGCGGGCCAGTAAAGAGATGATAGTAGTTTTACCAGCTCCAGTCGAACCGACAAAAGCGACTTTTGTATGCTCAGGAGCAATGAAACTGATATCTTTTAAAATAGGTTTATTAGGCACATAGGAAAAATAAACATGTTCAAATGCGATCTTCCCTCTAAGAGGAATTATCTTTTCTCCGTCAGTAAAGGCGTATCTACTCTCTGAGTTTTTATCATCAGATATTTTAATCAAGGAATATTTTCCATTATCTTCTTCTATTTCTTCATCTAAAAAGTTAAAGATTCTTTCGGCACCAGCGCTCGCCGATAAAATATTATTGATGTGTTGAGTAAAGAGATTAAATGGTTGAGCAGCAGTTCTCACAAAAACGAGGTAGGAAGTTAGGCCTCCGATTCCCGAAGCTATCATATTTAAAGATAAAAATACACACCCGACTATCGCACTAATAGAGAAATTAAGATAACTTAACGAGACAAAAAACGGAGTATTAATCTGTGTGAAAAAGAAGGCTTTAGCAGCATCTTTTCTCCAGTTATCATTAAGATTTTGAAAATTAGTAAAGCTTATTTTTTCATGTTGATAAGCTTTTATAGTTTTCATACCTACTAAATCTTCTTCAGCAGCCGAATTGATTTTTGCAAGTGTATCCTGTTGTTTTTTAAAATATTTATGAGCTCTTTTTGAACTAAAATACATACATAAAAACATCAGAGCAATAAAGAAGATGACAATTAACGATAGGTAGACATTTATTAAAAATAAGCAGGTTATAGTTCCTATGATATTACAAAGAGAGAGGATAATATTACCAAGAGAATCGTTGATCATAGTCATTATTGAATCAACATCATTTGTATAATAGGACATTATTTCACCATTAGTATGCTTATCAAAATAACTTATTTTTAATTTATGCATCCTTAAAAGTAGATCTTTTCTAAGCCTATAAAGTACATCTTGGCAGATCCTTACCATAATCTGGGTATATAAAATATTTGAAGCGACACCGAGAATATAAATAACTAATAAAACTAGACAGGAAGTAGCAATCTCTTTTATCGCTACATCAAAAGGTAAATTATTCGCTAAAGAATCACTTAATTGATTTATTATGACAGTTCCTGAAATATAAGTGCCGACTATATTAGCTAAAGAAGAGTAGATTACTAAAAAGAAGACAATTATCAAGATAGGTAAATAACATTTTAAATAAGAAAATAGGCGGAATATTGTCTTTTTTAAATCTTGAGGATGAGCTCTATTTAGTGATACTGCCATAATCTTCTTTCCTTTGTAAAGTGTAGATGGATTTATAAATCCCATCTTGTTCTAATAATTCTTTTGAAGTTCCGATCGAAGATACTTTTCCTTTGTCTAAAACGATGATCATATCGGCATCTTCAATAGTTGAAATCTTTTGGGAGATAACGATGATAGTTGTATCTGATAAATATTTCTTTAGGTTATCTTTTATTTTGCGTTCAGTAATCCTATCTAAAGCGGAAAAAGAGTCATCTAGGATGAGGATTTTAGGCTTTTTAAGTAGTGCCCTAGCTAAAGCGACTCTCTGTTTTTGACCACCAGAAAGAGAAGTACCACGCGAACTCACTAGCGAATTAAAATTATCTTTCATATCCATTATAAAAGGATAGCATTCAGCGATTTTACTAGCTAAAATAACATCTTTTTCATCAATATTTTCGTTACCATATTTTAGATTATCTAAGATAGTTCCTTTAAAAAGTTGAGGGATTTGAAAAGCAGTAGCGATATTACTATGAAGGGAATTTAGACTATATTCTTCTATTTTTTTATTTCCGATAAAGATATCACCTTCTGTTTTTTCATAATAACGCGAAATAAGATTTACTAAACTTGTTTTTCCGCTACCAGTTTCACCGATAATTCCAATAAAACTTCCACTCGATATTATAAAGGAAATATCATCTAAAACTTTTTCGCTATGATTAGGATAAATAAATGAAACATTCTTAAAGACGATAGAAGAGTCACTTAGTTCTTCTTTTCCTCTATCTTCAATTTCACTAGTTTGTTCAAATACTTCTTTGATTCTTTCTTTTGAAGCTTCACTTCTTGAAAAAGTCATAAAGACATTAGATATCATATTTAAAGAAGCGAGAAGCTGGGAGACATAAGATAAAAAAGAACCCATATTTATAATCATATTGGCATCATGGTTAGTTAAAGAAATATTTGTACCGACAATTAAAATACCTAAAATGCAAGTGTAAGTCATTCCTTGCATAATCGCAGAGTTAAAGGCGATAAAAGAAGTAGCTTTAGTTGCAATTTTCTTATTCTCACTATTGACTGATTCGAATTTTTCATTTTCATAATCTTCTTTAGCATTAGCACGGATAAAACGGATAGCTACTAAGCTCTCTTCAGTTGTCAAATTAATTTTATCTAAAGCTCTTTGCACTTTGATAAAACGTGGCTTTGCTCTAATAGCCATAAAGAAGAGAAGGATTGTCATTAAGGGTAGAATGATAGCAAAGACAATAGAAAGATCTTTTGACATTATAATAGCAAAGGAAAGAGCAAAGACTAGTTGAACAGGTGAACGAAGAAGAGGCCTTAATGATTGACAGAAGGCATCAGAAATAATTTGAATATCCCCAGTAATTCTTGTTATGAGTGAATTTATTCTAAAAGAATCCAGATTAGCAAAGGAATAAGAAAGTATTTTTTGATATTCTGCTTTTCTTAATTCTTCACCTAAATAACGTCCAGCATTAGCAGTAAAATAAGCTGTCGATAAACCAAGTAATAAAGCTAAAAGAGCGAATAATATCATTATTCCGCCGATTAAGAACAGATAATCTAAATTTAAAGAATAGGTATAAACATTATTTATTACTGTCTCATTTAAACCATTTTTTAAAAGTAAGTTCATCAAAAAAGGTATCGATATTTCTAGCGCCGACTCGAGCATAATCGAAATCATTGCAAGCAAGGTATCTTTAAGATGAAGCTTTAGAAAGCTGAGCAAGGAAAACTTCTTCATAGTTATATATAAATTATATAACTAAATTTAGTTTTCGAAAATCCTAAAATAAATCAGCTAATAACTAATTGATATACACCAAAATCTAATGTGAAAGAAAAATTATTTATAGATTCAAAGGTCGTATAAACTTCATAGTCATTAGAAAGAACTAAATTACTTAAAAAATAACCTTCAGTATATTCAACAGCTATACCTATCTTGTCATCATATTGTTCGATGTATGATTTAAAGATTTCGGTTAAAGCTAATTCTTTTTCTTGATTTGAATAGGAGTCAAACTCAGGATACATTCTAAATGCTAGGTCGATTATATAATTAAGCGACCCTAATTGATTTAAAGGATCAACTAAACTGATATTTTTAAATGAACCATAGTTGAATGAAGACATTGAAAGAGGTTGATTATCTAAATGGAATAATGCAGCAAGATAACCATTTTGAACATAGATTAATGTTTGTTCACCGCCGACATTTTCAATATATTCTAATTCGGATTGACTTAATAAACTACTATCATATAAATATCTATCAAAAAGCGCTTGATCTTTACTATAATCATAGTAAATATAAAATACTAAATTTTCTTGATACTCAATAACAGAAGGTTCTCCCATAATGGAGTGAATATCAGAGTCTGTACTATCAATAGAAAGTAATCGATAATCATCATTGATAGGTGTAACAGTTGATGAATTATGAATTGAACTATTGTTAGAATTGTTATTTGTTGAATCAGTAGAACCGATGTAAGTAAAAGGTAAAACTAGTGAAATAATAATAGCGGCGATTATGCCTAAATAACCTAAAACACCTGTGACATAATAGTAAATATGAGCATATTTATATCTTTCATCTTTTAAACTAAATTTTCTTAAAGCTTCAAAGTGTTCATTTAATTCAATTATGTTTTGTTTCACGCCTTTTTTATCATCTTGATTTGTTTTAAGTTCACTATAGATTGTTTTAGCACGCGACTTAATAAAAAGACCATAGATAAATAAGAATAAGAAAGCGAGCATGGCAAAAAGGTAAAAAGTAGGATCAAAATTATAATAGGTTAGCACTTCCTTAAAGTTGAAAATATGTTCTAAATCTAAATATCCGCAACCAGCGATAGCTAAAATTATATAGAATAAGAATAAAGAGATGAGTGAAAAGATACATAAAGTTGATAATGAACTGACAACTTTCTTTCTATTATTAAAAATATTAAGTTTAGTTTTCTTTGAAGTTATCGTGAAATTGGATAATGGATGTAATAAAGATTTAATAAACGGAATGATTGTCCAGAAAAAGATGATAGCAAAGATGATGATATTGATCCATAGTCCGATATTGATGAGAGTATCTTGTATTTCAGATATAGGAATATTATTAATTACATACTCAAATATATTTTTTGAACCTTCTGAAGCGATTGTAACAATACTTCCGATCATGATAGTAAGATAAAGAGACCAAACTAAAACTGAATATATAATTCTTGAAATATCAGCTCTTTTTAGATTGATAGCAAGACTATAAACTGATTTATCTATTTGTTCAACTTCATCATCTTCATCGATTTTGTTATCTTTTTCTTCTTCTTCATCTTCTAATTCATCATTTTGAGTTTCATCTTCATCGATAACATCTTCATCTTTTTCTGAGTCAATAGAAGCTACAGATGAGTCTTCTTGTTCTTCAGATAATTGATTTTCTACCTCATTATTTTCTTCATTATCTAACATAAATAAAAACCTCATTTTTATGAATTATATCATATCTTTTATTTCAAAAGCGTAATTTTGAATCTTTTTAAAACATTCAGCTAGAGGATAGCCATCAACAAGTGTATGAGAGACTGTAATATTGAGCATAGTAAAATATTTATCATTAACCTTTTGATATTTATCCCATAAGATTCGAGGGATAGATAATGAATCGTAATTATATGCAGGAGTTGGGTGCTTGACAGAAGTTATAGAGATAAGCGGAATACAAGTTGCAAAAACAACATTTGGTTTTTTACAGTAAGGATTTGTATCTAAGTTGTCTTCAGCTTTCGTCTTCTTAGTTATATCGAGAATTGAGCGAACTCTTGAGTAAAATTCCTTATAGTCAAATGACATTTCACAACCTGTATTGATATAGATACCTTCGTTATTCATAACTGTAAAAGTAGGGTGGATAACATCATATAAAAAGACTTCGTTGTTCTCTTCTCTTAAACGCATTTCTTTTATATCGTTAACACCTAGCATAACACAATAGAAAAAGAGAGGAAAGAATGATTCTTTTCTTTCTTTAGAGACTTTGACTATTTCGCTTACATCGATATTGACATTAAAAGAATAAGTAGGATCGGGGAAGGTATGAAAGTAATTATATTGATTTCTTTTCGAGTAAGTTTTTAATTCGATCTTGGTTTTCATACATCTTTTTTAAAATGTCTATATACTTATCAGGTATATAAGGGATAAACTGAGAGATGAAAGGAAGAACTTCATCTTTATAATAAACTTCGCCGATATCTAAACTCATCGCTAAGATCGTATCTTTATCATAGACATATTTTATATAGTGGAAAATATCTTTATAAGATTTACTATTTAAAAATATTGCTATAGCTAGAGGAACAGTAATTTTAGCAGCTGAGGTAAACTTGAGAATATTCTCTTTTAAAAATTCTCTATCTAATAATTCAGGATAATATTTATCGGTAATATATGAATAAATTTCTTCTTTACTTTTATTTTCTTTAGCTAGATAGATACAGCTAGAAATAGCTAAAGCACCTTTTAATCCTTCAGGATGATTATGAGTAACTATTGAAGAAAGTTTAGCTAATCTTTGACATTGAACTAAAGAGGAGGAAAAAAAGACGACAGGAGATACGCGCATAGCACTTCCATTAGCATAAGAATTATAAGGCTCACGTGAATCGCTTTTGCACCATTTAACAAACGAACCGCCATATGCTCTTAAGCTATCAGCAAAGTAAAAGTTTTTATATTCATCTATAAAATGATTTTTCACATCTTCATCGTCTTCTAAATGGGCTTCAGTTAAAGCTTTATAAGTAGCCATCGTCAAAATAGAATCATCGGAATAAAAAGAATACATGTTACTCTTTGATAAGTTAGTTAAGCTTGTGTTTCGATTAAAACCAAGCATATTACCATAAATATCACCAATAAATGTTGAAATCATAATTCCTCTTCAATGAGACTAAATTTAGTCGTTTTAATATTAGAGAGACAATCTTTAATCATAGATTCATAATCGAAGCTCTTTTCTAATTCTTCGACTATATCATCATGGGGATGTGTCACAGGATCTTTGATATCAAAAATAGTACAGCAGTCTTCATAAGGTCTAATTGAGATATCATAAGTACCTATTTGCTTAGCAAGAGAAATAATATCAGTTTTATCATAAGTACATAAAGGCCTGAATACTGGTAAAGAAGAAACTTTTTCGATGCACTTCATCGAATAAAGTGTCTGGCTAGCGACTTGTCCGATAGATTCTCCAGTTGCGATAGCTAAACAGTTATGTTTATAAGCGACTCTTTCAGCGATTCTTAGCATCATTCTTCTCATGATTGTAACTAAGTAACTAGGTCCACAGACTTCATAGATCTTTTTTTCTAAATCAGTAAAAGGAACAGTATAGAGTTTAATTTCACTTTGATAGGAATTTAAAACCCTTATGAGATCACTGATTTTTTCAATAACTTTAGCCGAAGTATAGGGAGGAGCTTCAAAGTGGATCATTTCAAGCTTGACTCCTCTTTTCATCATAAGATAACTAGCGACGGGAGAATCGATACCACCGGATAAAAGCATCAAACTTTTACCAGCGATACCTAAGGGATAACCACCCATACCTTTTTCTTTTTTACAGTAAATGTAAGTTCCATCTTTTCTGATCATAATATTAATAAGACAATCAGGATTATGGACATCGACTTTCGCTGTACTGACTTCTTTTAAAATTTTCGAAGCGACAGCGCGATTAACATCATCTGAATGAATAGGGAAATCTTTTTCAATTCTCTTAGTCACCACCTTAAAAGTAGTCTTTTCACTCTCTAAATAGGCTTCTTTTCCAAGTTTTTTGATCTCTTCGATATCATTCTTTACCATCCTTGCTAAAGAGTAGGAGATAAGACCAGGTATTTTACTTAAATAAGGATAAATAAGACGATAATCAACACCATTGAGATGAATATAAATATGATCTTTTTTTATCTCGTATGTTAAAGCTGTAAATTCATGGAGAGAAATTTTAATATTCTTGCCTAATAGTCGAATAAAATCCATGATGTTTTTACCTTTGGTTGATAATTCGCCAAAGAAAACGATAATCATATCATCCATATCATCTCTCCTTTTTTAATATTTGTAAGCAGTCTTTTAGTTCGTTAACGAATATTTTTATATCTTCTAAATCTTCATTTCCAGTAAAGGAAAGGCGGATAGCATTAGAAGCTACTATATCATCGTATCCAGCATTTTTAATTACATAAGAATATCCTTTTTCTCTAGAGGAACAAGCGCTTCTAGTTGAAACATAAATTCCCCTATTAGATAAAGCTTCCATGACTACAGAACCTTTATGTTCTTTTAGAGCAAAAGAGAAGATGAAAGGTGAAGAATTTTTTGGAGAGATAATTTCTACTTCTTCAATTTCACTCAAAGTAGAATAAAGATAATCTCTTATTTTCAATACATTACTTCTTCTACTTTCTAAAGAGTTAAAAGATAGTCTTATAGCAGTGGCTAAAGAAACATCTAAAGGGAGAGAAGAAGTGCCAGAGCGGAGATTAAATTCTTGCCCACCGCCTAAAATTTGGGATTTTAAGGTGACCCCACTCTTTTTTATTAGAGCGCCAGAACCTTTGATTCCACCGATTTTATGTCCTGAAAAAGAAAGAAGATCATAAGGGAAGAAAATAGGTTCTTTACCAACAGCTTGTGTCGCATCAGTATGGAAGATAGCTTTTGAGTATCTCTTTGTGATTTTATAGCATTCTTCGATAGGGAAAATATAACCAGTTTCATTATTTATAGCCATGATTGAAACTAGAGAAGTTTTATCATCTAAAGAATTTTTTAGTTGTTCTAAATCGAGCTTGCCCTCTTTATCATAATCTAGATAAGTGACACTAAATCCTTCTTGTTCAAGTTCTTCAAAGACTTTTAAAACAGAAGGGTGTTCTCCTTTAGTCGTAATCGCTTTTTTACCCCATGAGCTATTTTGATACATAACGCCCTTAATAGCTAAGTTATTTCCTTCAGTTGCACCGGAAGTAAAAATCACTTCGTTATCTTTGACTTGGAAGTATTTAGCAATCTGTTTGCGGGCTTTTGTTAATAATTCATCACTTAAAAGACCTAATTTATGAGTAGAAGCAGGATTAGCAAAGTAATCTATAGAAGCCTTAGTAAAAGACTCTAAAACTTCAGTATAAGTTTTGGTAGTTGATGCATTATCTAAATATATATTATGCATGAGTTTCGTTCAAATTAGAGGGATTGAACATCTTAATAACTTTAAGGGCACTATCTTGTGATTTAACAAAGTCACCTTCATTAAAATATTGTTCAGCACTATCTAAAAGAGGACGTGAATCAACATAATCTAAGCGATAAGAGTTAGCATAGACGATAGATTGCTGGGCGCTTAAGCATTCTTTATATTTATTTTCAATAGCAGAAATAAGTTCATCAGCTTGTTTAGCAAAAGGTTCGTAAGATAATTTTGCCTTGCTGACATTGACAGGCTCATTCATCAAGATTTCATCTAAAGAGAGAATCTCTTTATAAAGCTTATCTAAAGTCGGTGTAACAGCTTCTTTATAGGTATCAACTCCGATCTCTTTTAAAGTGATTTCGGCTTTCTTTAATTTGACAAGGTAAGAGCGAATGCCAGAGTACATCATCTGGCTATCAGCTTTTAAGGTTTCAAGATAGTTTGCATAGTCATTGACGGTCTCTTCAACATGTTTCATCTCTTTTTGCATTTCACTAACTTTTTTAGTGATGATAGTATAAGGCTGTTTAGCTGAAGTGTCGACATAAGATTCAACATCGCGCTTTAAGAAACCAATCTTTTCAATAGAGGCTTTTAAAGCGACCATATCATCGATATATTTACGATCTAAAACATAAGTCCTTTGATAATCATTCATCGAGTTGACATAGCGAGAATAAAGTTTTTCGAGCTCGAAAGTCGAAGTAGTAAGAGAACCTCTAATTTCACTGAATGTCTTTTTAGCTTCTTTTTCCTCATCAAATTTAGTGAGGATGTCAGTTATCTTACTCTGCATCTTATCGAGGATCTGCTTGATACCAGTTGTATCTAAAAGCTGTAATCTATCAGCTAGTTCAGCATTTTTCTCACGCATAGACTTAAGTTCCTCAGGAACATTAAGATAATCAAGAACATAGTTCTCTTTAATCATCTCATTATATTTTCTTTCAAGGTCATCTAATCTATTAGGGATAACAGATTGAATGCGAGTGACTAAAGCGGGAAGATCATCTAAAACATCTAAGACCGCTGAAAGGATTTGATCTAATTGCGGGAGGAGGGCTTTAGCATCTTTAAATTTTGCTTGATTAACATATTCTTCAAATTCGCTGAATGTCTTTTCTGAGTTAGAGAAAATGATATTAAAACTGTTAGAGAGAGTTTGTAATTCCTCATCATGAGAATTATAAAAATCGCGGATTCTTCTAAATTTTTCTTTGATAGAAAGAGAAGCTTCTCTTGTATCAGTATCATCGCGTAAAAGGTTAGTGAGCTCATCATTAAAATCAGAGACGATTTTACGATATTCATCAACAGCAGCTGTGACTTTAGGAAGAGCGAGCTTAATCTCTTTATGATTTTTAGCTTCGACGAGCTTATCTAAAGATTTAAGCTTATTTTCTACATCTTGATCTTGTTTTTCTAAAATCTCATCATACTGTTTTTTTCTATCATCGTATAGTTCACGGAAAAATTCAGAATATTTACCTAAAGACCCCATACGATTAACCATCGATAAGCAGGAAGAGGTCAAAGTTGAATGGCTTTCATCATATTTCTTTTTAAGTTCACTGACAGATTTGGAAGAGCGAGAACGTAAAAAGAAGAAAAGGAAGATGCCTATTCCAATAAGGGCGACAGGTACTAAGACGGAGATTAAAATAATCGAAGTCGTATCTAATGCAAGAAGATTTAATAAACTGAACATAGAAGCCTCCTAAATTATATAGTTGTTTCTCTCTTGTTATATTTTGCACGAATCTTAAATGTTTTATCTTTGATAGAAGAAGAGTCGTTTAAAAGTTTTGTTAAAATACGGACAGCAATCGAACCGACTTTAAACATATCGATAGAGAATGATGATATCTGAGGGCGCATAATGTAAGAATATTTAGAACCGATTTCGGCGAGTACTTGAACATCCTCAGGAACTCTTAAACCGGATTCTTTAGCCGCATTGACGACAGCGGCAGCTAAAGAGTCGCGAGGTGTAACAAAATAGCCGCCTCTATGTTCTTTAAAGAATTCTTTCATGCCAGCATAAACAATACCATAAGAATCATTGTAGCGAAGAAGAGTGATCTTATTGTTATTAGCTTCAGCATAGTCTAAAAGACCGTCGCGAATTTCTTCGACCATCTTGCCTTGGTTTACGATATCTAAAATGTAGCAATCGTTTTTTCCATGGCGGAGATATTCTTTGACTACATCCATAACAGGGTCTTTATATTCGATGATGATCGAACCTAATGAGTCTCCGCTCATATCGTGACCGATAACGATCAAAGGAACGTGATAATTTTGAATGCTTCTAATCTCATCAGTGCCTAATTCGTCATCATAAATAACAGCGCCATCAACGTGACTTTTAATAAGTGATTCAATAACTTGAGCTGCGTCTTCTTTTGTTCTTTTAGTGATGAATATAGAGGTGATGTAGCCATAAATTTTAGCAATATCGATCATACCATCAAGCATATTAGAAACATAAGAATAACCCGTGGAAGGAATCATGATACCGATATTAGTGGAGCGGGAATTAGCTAAACCTTGAGCGAGAGCAGACGGCTTGTAACCTAATCTTTTGATAGCATCATTGACGGCTTGACGCGTCTTTTCCGTGACGTTTGGATGATTATTGATAACACGGGAGACAGTAGCTAAAGAAAAACCAGCAACTTTCGCAACTTCATAAATAGTTACGCGATCTTTAAACATTTTCTTGTTTTCCATATTTGCCTCCTATGCAACTAAACTACGCTTATAATTATATTATAAATAATATATATTTACCAAAAGATTATGAAAATATTTTCATAGATAAATTATTGCTATTAATCGTTTTCTTTTTCTTCGATTTATAACTAGCGCTAAATAGTAAAAAAGGGCCGCAATAGCGACCCTAATTTATCGATAAGAAAGTTTATTAAGCCTTAAAATCGTAGTAGAGAGTCTCCGGTAAGAAAGAATTCTTGTGACCGCAGACAGGGCAGACCTTTAAAGCTTCTTTTCCAACATGAATATGACCGCAGACTTGGCACTTAAATACTACTAAAGCATCTTCTTTAATAACGAAGTGATCGGTTTTTAAAGCCTCTAATAAAGCGCGATATCTAGCTTCATGTCTAGCTTCAATTTTAGCAACCATTTCAAACTTAAGAGCGATCTCTTCAAATCCTTCCTCTCTAGCGACTCTAGCAAATTCGGGATACATTTCAGTATGTTCATAATGTTCGCCTTCAGCAGCATCGATGAGATTAAGTTCAGTGGTCGGAATTCCACCATCGTGAAGATACTTAAACCAAAGTTCAGCATGTTCACTTTCATTTAAAGCAGTTTCTAAAAAGAGATCAGCAAAAGCTTGGTGACCTTCCTTTTTAGCCATAGAAGCATAGTAACGATATTTAGTGTGAGCTTGGCTTTCACCAGCAAAAGCAGCCGCTAAATTCTTCTCAGTCTGTGTACCTTTTAAATCTTTCATATATTTTCCTCCATAAATTATTATAGCAAATAAAATATTTATTCTTAAGTATATGCTCAAAAAAAGCTATCAATTAGATTGATAGCTCTTAATTTTTACTTACTAGCGCTAGCGATAGCTTCGTTAGCAGTGACGACAAGATTGTGGAAGGATTCTTTAGAAGTTCCAGCAATCTCGGATAACATCTTTCTGTTGAGAGCGATATTAGCGAGTTTAAGACCATACATGAAACGAGAATAAGAGATGCCTTCTTCCTTGCAAGCAGCAGAAATTCTTCTGATCCATAACTTGCGGAAATCTTGCTTTCTTTCCTTACGTCCCTTAAAAGCGTTAGCATCAGCTTTCATGACCGCTTCTTTAGCGGTTTTATATAACTTGTGGCGGGAACCGAAATAACCTTCAGCTCTCTTTAAGATGCGCTTTCTATTAGCGTGTCTAACTGTTCCACCTTTGACTCTCATTGTCCATTCCTCCTATTAGCGGCTGATAAGTTTAGCCATAGCTCTTGTTTGAGTAGGCTTAAGATATCTAGCTTTACGATTGTGTCTGATAAGTTTGTGAGTTTTATTATGAGAAAGGTGAGAAGTGTTCTGGTTCCATTTTTTAATCTCACCATTAGCAGTGAATCTAAATCTTTTGACAGCACCGCGTTTACTTTTCATTTTGGGCATGTTCTTTTCCTCCTGTTTTCTTTGCGCTCAACATAACAGAGTAATCCTTACCTACAAGCTCAGGTTGCTTATCTAAACTAGCGTAGTCTTTGACCATATTAAGGAATGAATCGAGTGTTTCTTTAACGATATCCATCCTTTGCATCATACGTCCTTTTATAAAGACTGAAACTTTAACTTTCATGCCTTCTTCTAAGAACTTAATGGCCGCTTTGGCTTTGGTCATAAGGTCGTGAGTATCGGTAGTAGCCGTAAAACGAATCTCTTTTACTACAGTCTTCTTCTGGTTCTTTTTAGCTTCTCTTTCTTTCTTACTCTTATCGAATTTGTACTTGCCATAATTGATAATTTTGCACACAGGTGGCTTAGAGTGAGGAGAAACACATAAGAGATCGAGCTGAAGTTCCATCGATTTTTGTAAAGCTACTTTTAAGGGTACGATACCTAAACTTTCTCCTTCAGGACCTATGAGAAGAACCTCTTTAAAATGGATGCGGTCATTCACTAGGTCATGATCGTTATTTTTTTTAGCTTGATACCCTGGCTGATTTGAGTTATATATAAGAAATTACCTCCGTAAATTACAAAAGGGTGGACATAGAGAATCCACCCTTAAAAATACTTTACTAGTTGAGTAAAAAACTCAGGGAAAGCATTTGACCTACCGAAACGAAATTCGATCAGGTGAGAAGGTGATTCTCTTTCTTTTCACACTTTTGCAACGAATAATATAATAAGTTTAAATAATATTGTCAAGTTAATTTTTGACAGTGCCAAAGATACGATCGCCAGCATCTCCTAAACCAGGACATATATAGGCATTTTCGTTTAAACATCTATCTAAAGCACCGACGTAGAGAGGAATATCAGGATATTCATCAATGAAACGTTTAATGCCTTCAGGTGCAGCAATAATACAAATAAAGCGGATAGTTTTTGCACCTTTCTTTTTTAATAAGGCGACAGCGTCAACAGCAGAGCCACCTGTAGCTAACATCGGATCAAGGACATAGACTTCGCGCTGATCTAAATTATCAGGTAATTTGCAATAATATTCATGAGGGATGTGAGTCACTTCATCACGATATAATCCGATATGGCCAACTTTCGCTGAGGGAACTAATTCAAGTAGACCTTCTACCATACCTAAACCTGCCCTTAAGATAGGAACAAAGCAAAGTTTTTTACCAGAGATTGTAGGTTGCATAGTTTTTTCAATAGGCGTATTTACTTCTACTAATTCTGTCTTTAGATGTCTTAATGCTTCATAGCCTTCTAAAACAGCGATCTCTTTAACAATTCTTCGAAAATCGTTTGTTCCAGTACTCTTGTCGCGAAGAATAGTAATTTTGTGCTGTAAAAGAGGGTGATTAAGAAGGATGACATTCTCTTTAAAATCCATTGTTATCTCCTTTATTAGGAGGTTATACCCTTATTTATTTTACACATATAGACCCTAAAAATAAAAGTTTCTTTTCCTTTTTATTGTTTTAATCTTTTTGATAATTTATAATCATTGTGAAAATTATGGTAATTACTTTTGTCATCGACTTATTTGGGTCTACTAATAACGGAACAACTGTGACTTGTATGAGAGCGGCTGAGTTTCTTAAAAAACAAGGTCACAAAATTAAAGTTATCGCTTTTATACCTGCTGATCATGCTGATCTTTCAGACTATGAAGTTTTCTCTTGTGAACGTATAAAAGTACCAGTTTTTGATAATCTTATCCTTTCTAATGGAATGTGCTTTGCTAAAGCTGATGAGAAGAAGATAGCTGATTTTATTAAGGATTCTGACGTTGTTCATCTTCTTTTATCTTTAGGTTTAGAAAGAAAAGTGAGAAGGATTGCTGAAGTGATGGGAATCACAGTCACTGGTGCCTTCCATGTGCAGCCTGAAAATATTTCTTATAATATTCGTCTTGAGAAAGTAGGATTTGTTAATAACTTTATTTATACTCTTTTTAGAAGGACGATGTATCGCTATATCAGGCATGTTCATACTCCTTCTTTAATGATGGAAGATCAGATGAAAAAACATAAATATAAGAATGTTATTCATCCTATTTCTAATGGAGTTGCTGCAGCTTTCAAGCCTTTAAAAATAGAAAAACCAGAAGAATTAAAAGATAAATTTCTTATTTTGATGGTCGGTCGCTATTCTGGTGAAAAAAGACAGGATTTAATTATTAAAGCTATCGGTCATAGTAAATATAATGATAAAATTCAGCTTATTTTATTAGGACAAGGACCAAGGTTAAAAGAATATACAAAGTTATCTAATAAATATTTGAAAAATCCGTGTATCTTCGCTTTTAAAAAACAGCCTGAACTTATAAAAACAATCAATTATTGTGATCTTTATGTCCATGCTTCTGATGCTGAAAGTGAAGCTATCTCATGTATTGAATCTTTCTCTTGCGGACTTGTTCCAGTGATCTCTGATTCAGAGGTCTCAGCTACTAATCATTTTGCTTTAGATCAAAGATGTCTTTTTAAAAAGGGCGATTATAAATCTTTGATGAAAAGGATTGAATATTTTTATGAACATCCTGAAGTTAAAGCTGAACTTTCTGATAAGTATATTGAATATGGAAAGACTTTTGCTTTAGAAACTTGTATGCAAAAACTGGAGGATATGTTTATTCAAGCTTATAAAGATCATCAGGAAGATTTAAAGATGAACAGAACATATCATACAGATTATTTTGAAAGAAGACGTTTAAAGAAAGTAGCTAAAAAGATAGGTTACGACTATCGATATATATTTAAAGATTCGGAAGTGTAGTTTTCTTAGCTGAGATATCCTCAGCTATTTTTTTTATCTTTTTAAATAATTCTTCTTTACTGAAGTCACTATAAATTAAATAATCTAGCTTATCTTTATTCTTTTCAAAATTATTGATATTGTTAAAAGATAATCTCTTTTCAATATTTTTATCGCCTCTTTCTAAAAGGTGATCTAATTGCTTAGAACTATCCATTCCTAAAATAAAAGTGAACATTTTTTCCATCTTGGCATCAAAGAGAAGAGGAACTTCAACAGCTTTATCAAAAGAGTCATTTTCATTAAGGAATTTGTCGACTCTCTCTTTAATTATTTTGTGAATTAAATAGTTATAGGCTTTATTAAATTTTTTATCTTCGACTAATAGTTTAGCGATCATTTGCTTATCGATATCAGGAGTAAAAAGAAAAGGAAAATCTTCTTTAACTTGTCTTAAAAAACTTTGATCTAAATATAATTTTCTAACTTCCTCATCACAAGAGAAAGTTTTATAACCAAGCTTTTGAAAATAACTTAAGGCTAGAGACTTACCGGTGGCTATTTTTCCAGTTATAGCGATAGAAATACCAACATGTTGACAATTAGGGCAGAAAGAGGTTGATCTTCCAGCTAATTTTCTTTTTTCTATTTTAAAATTATGGCATTTAGGACAGAGAGTCCCAGCTTTTGAATAAACTTTTAAAAAGTCTTGAAAACTGCCATGTAAAGAAGCACTCGCTTGATATGATTTAATAGTTGAACCATTATTTTGAATCGCTAAAGATAATATCTTTTTAGAGTTATCAAGTATTTTTTGGCACTCTTCTAAAGAAAGAGAAGAAGCTAATTTAAATGGTGAGATACTAGAAGAGAACAAAACTTCATCTGCATATATATTCCCTAAGCCAGACATTATTGATTGATCAAGAAGCACTTCTTTTATGCACTTATGCTTACTCTTATACTTAGAAAGAAGATAGGAAGAATCATTTATTTCAAAAGGCTCAGGACCTAAGTTGTTAAATATACTTACATCATCTTTTTTCCCTAAGTAGCAAATACCAAACTTTCTTACATCATAAAAAGCTAAATAAGTCCCATCTTTTAATGGCATTAATAATGATAAGTGATTTTTATCGACTATCTTTTTAAGATGAAATAACTTTCCTTCCATTCTTAAGTGAAAGATTAAATTATAATCATCGGAAAGATTTAAAATAAGAAATTTTCCTCTTCTTGATAAAGCTTCTATCTTTTTGTTAGACAAAGTCTTACTAAAAGAAGAAATATCAGATTTTATCATCCTCGGATAATTGATTATAGGGTTAAGGAATTCTTCGCCGATAACAGTTTTTTCTAATTGGCGGCGGACAGTTTCAACTTCAGGAAGTTCAGGCATATCAGTGGACCTCATACCATGTCTTAGCATATGTGCCGTCGACTTTTAACGGAACTTTAAAACTGCCTGCACTCTCCATCGCTTTTTTAAGAAGAGAAGGAGTTATTTCTAATTCATCTTTCGGAACTTTAAAGATAAGTTCATCATGAATTTGCAAAATTATCTTTGTTTTATAATCACTTAAAACATCGTAACATTTTTTCATCGCTACTTTTATTAAATCAGCAGCTGTTCCTTGAATAACAGTATTGACAGCCGCACGCTTTGAAAATTCTTTTTGCATATGATTACCAGTTTTAAGTAATGGCAAATATCTTCTTCTATTATAAAGGGTTTTAACATAGCCTTCTTTTAAAGCGTAATCGATAACTTTCTCTTCAAAAATCTGAATTTCTGGGAAGCTTTCTTTAAAAGCATTGATAAGTTCCTCAGCTTCAAAACTAGAGATATGAAGTTGCTCAGCTAAGCCATATTTAGTGATACCATAGACAATACCAAAATTTACAGCTTTAGCTTTTCGACGCATATTATCATCAACTAGAGAGAGAGGAACATTAAATACTTTGCTAGCTGTCGCTTTATGAATATCTTCTTCTTTGATGAATGAATCGATCAGATGAGGTATATTTCCAATCGAAGCTAAAACTCTTAACTCGATCTGTGAATAATCTAAAGAAAGGAAGTAATTATCATCTGGATAAAAGAAAGCTTTGCGGATATTTTTACCTAATTCGTTTTTTATTGAAATATTTTGT
Source organism: uncultured Bacilli bacterium (assembly GCA_944349335.1). Lineage (GTDB taxonomy): Bacteria > Bacillota_I > Bacilli_A > RFN20 > CAG-288 > Enterosoma. The sequence continues at coordinate 272,479 of CALVMW010000001.1, read as the reverse complement.
AAGTTAGGTTCGCTCATTGATAATCTTCCAGTCGCTGTTAAAGCTTGGTTATAAATTGCATGTATTTTATTGTCTTTAAAGATATGCTTAGGAAGGCTTGAAGTATAAGAAGAGACGATTTTATTATATGTTCGATAGGCGATAATCTTGTTGATAATCGGATGATCGTCAATGTGACGATTGAGAACTTCAATATTAGTTCCTTTTTCACCTTTTCGACGATAAATATTAAGTTTATTAAATAAGACATCCTCTAATACTTTAGGAGAATTGATATTAAATTCTAAACCGGCATCAGCATAGATAGACTCTTTATATTTTTCGATTATATCACTATATTCTTTATTTATATCTTCTAAAGTTTTTTTGTCGACGGGAACACCTTCTATTTCCATAGAAGCTAATATTTCAGAGAGAGGAATCTCAATATTATTTAATAGTGATAATTGATCATTGTCTTCTAGTTTCTTAATAGTCTCTTCTTCTAGTTTGCCAGTGTAATATAAGCTTGAACAATATTTTTCTTCACCTAAAGATATACTGTAATTAGAAAATATTTCATCTCTACTTTGTCCTACATCTGGATTGAGTAAATAGGTTGCTAAAAGTAAATCAAAATAGACATTTTTAACTTTAGGGAAAGAATATCTTTCTAAGAAGACATAAAGAGATTTTAAATCATAAGTTATTTTTTGTTCAGAGCTATTAAGATACTCTTTAAATTTTTCATCTTCATAAGCATAGTTTAAAGGTAAAAAATAAACTTTATCAGCTAAAAGAGCAAAGCCTAATAGTTCAGCGATATTTTCATTATCATTATTAGAGACAAAAGTGATGCCGCGAATATTTTTTAAATTATTTATAGAAGTGATATTTTCAACTATTAGCTTATCCTCTTCTTTCTTTTCCTCAGTAATCAACCCTTTTCTTTTATCGATATTTTTAATCATTTGGTTAAACTCATACTTATGGTAAAAAGCTAAGAGCTTATCTTTGTGATAAGGAGTATAAATAGATTTTTCATAGATATCTTTCATATCTAAAGAAGTGTCGATAGTCGCTAAAGATTTAAAGAAATAACATTCTTTTTCACCATTTAAAAGCTTTTCTATCATCTTTGAACTTTTTTCATTTTTAATTTTCTCATACATATTTTCAATATGAGAATACTCAGTTAAAAGTTTGATAGCTGTTTTTTCTCCGATGCCTTTAACACCGGGATAGTTATCAGAAGAATCGCCAGCTAAAGCTTTGTAATCTGTTATTTGGTCAGCTTCAAGGCCAAAAAGAGTTTTCATGTTATTTTTATCATAAGTAATGATTTCTTTTAAGCCTTTTTTAAGTAAGCATACGTAGATATTTTCTTTTATGCTTGCTAGTTGTAAAAAATCTTTATCAGAGGTAAAAAGGTAAACATCGGAAAAATTGCAGGCATAATTAGCTAAAGAACCGCAGAGGTCATCAGCTTCAAATCCTTCTTTTTCCGCCCAACAAATATCCATGCTATCTAATAGTTCACGAGCGATAGGAAGCTGGATAGCTAAATCTTCATCTATCGCTTTTCTTTGAGCTTTATATTCTTCAAATTCTTCTCTTCTATGTGTCTTTTTTTCAGTATCAAAAGCGATGAAAAGATGATCACCTTCTTCTAATTCACTTTTTAATTTATCGACAAGGTTATGGAAAGTGTAGATAGCATTAGTCGGTAGTCCATCTTTCCTTCTCATGATAGTTCCATCTAAAGCGCGATTTGAGTAATATGAGCGGAAGAGTAGAGAATTACCATCAATAATATAAGTTTTATTCATATTTATTTTTTACCTCTTTTCTAGCTAGGATAGTATATCGGTTATTGTTATATCTAACAGCGATAAAATCATTTTTTTGCAGGTTTTGATAATTGGTATAGATAGCATGTTCTTTTCTTCCATCTATCGCCTTAATTAGACCATTATTTGTTATCTCAGTAATTATCATTGTTTTACAGTTCTCTTTAGAGAATATATGACTAAGCTTTTTAGAAATAATAACTCCTAAAGCCCTCTTTTCTAAATAGAGTCTATTTCCAACATCTTCTTCATCTTTCATATCTGGAAGCTGCTCTTCTTTAAAGCCCATTTTGATAAAGTCTTTTATTTCTTTAATGTTTTCTCTTAAATATTCTCTTGCCTCGCATAAATCATCTAAGGCGCCACTATCGATTAAAGGAATGAAGGAGACTTTATCATCAACTAAAGGTATTATTCTTTTAAAGAAGTTATATATTGAGGTATATCTTCCCTTTTTTCTTTCTTGAATAATCATTTCAGCTAGATGATGATCAAGCTGATTTATTCTATTTAATGGGATGTATATTTTTTTATCCCTAAAGAGAAAATCATCAGCTAAAGAATAATTTATATTACAAGAGGAGAGAGAATATCCTCTATTATATAATTCTTTTAATACATTATAAGTTTCATCAGAATTTAAAGAAGATTCTTTCAAAGCCGCTAAATAAAAAGTTTCTTCATAATAAGTTTTATAGTATAAAAAAGTAAATGTTAGAAGGGAGTAAGCATAAGCATGAGATTTATTGAATCCAAAATAACCGAATCTCTTTAAATCTTCGAATAATTTATTAGCCTCTTCTTCACTCATTCCATTTTTTAAGCAGCCATTAATAAATGCTTTAGAAAAAGAGAGAATTTTATCTTCATTTTTCTTCGATATTGCTCTTTGAAATAAGCCAGCATCTTCTTTACTTAGTCCACCTAACGTTTGCGCGATTTTAATAACTTGCTCTTGGTAGATGATTATGCCATAAGTGTCTTTTAATATTTCTTCTAAGATCGGGTGAGAGTAAGTAACTTGAACTTCTTTATTTTTTCTTTCTGAATAAAGAGGGATATATTTGTTTGGACCAGGTCTATTGATTGCGATAATTGCAGTTAAATCTTTAAAAGAAGTCGGTTTTATAATCTCTATTGTTTTTTTCATCAGATAGCTATCTAATTGAAAGATATAGGCTAGGTCTAATTTATTTACTAATTTATAAACTTGTGCATCATCTAAATGTTTTTCTATATCAATCTTCTGGGGAATATTTTTTTCAATCTCTTTTAAAAATGAGAGATTTTTTAAGCCGAGAATATCAACTTTTAAAAATCCCATGCTCTCCATATAAGCATATTCAAATTGAACTGTTCCTCTTTTACCTAAACTCATCGGGCATGATTGATAAATATTCTTATCAGAGATAATAAGACCAGCAGCATGCTTAGAAGAATTAACGATAACTGAAAGCAGTTTTTCTGCTAAATCTATTAAACTTCTATAATAATCATCTTGATAGAGAGATAAAAATCTTTCTGAACGATATTTATCATTTTTGCAATCTTCAAAATTAGAGGCAGAATCTGGAATAGTATCAGTCAATTTTTTAATTCTGCTAGAAGGAATATCTAAAGCATCAGCTATCTTATTTAAAGCACTTTTAGGTTTGAGGGAAGAAAACGTAATAATATCTGCTACATTTTCCTCTCCATATTTTCTTTTAATATAACTAATTACTTCTTCTCTTCTCACATCTTCAAAATCTATGTCGATATCAGGCATCGATACTCTTTTGGGGTTTAAAAATCTTTCAAATGATAAGTCATATTTAAGAGGATCGATATCAGTGATCGATAAACTATAAGCGACTAAAGAACCGCAAGCAGATCCTCTTCCCGGACCAACTTTTATATTTTGAGATTTAGCAAAATTTACATAGTCAGCAACTATCAAGAAATAAGAAGAAAATTGCATATTAGTGATAATATTTAGTTCATAAGAAAGGCGTTGACTATATTTTTCATCAAAGTTAATAACTCTTTTACTTAAGCCTTTATAGGCTAGGTCAGATAGTATGCTATCAGCATTAGAAAAAGATAACAATTTTCCTCTACGTTTTAAAAGTGTAAAGTTACATTTATCAGCTAAAATGTTTTCGTTTTCAATATCAGCTTCTCTATATAAATCGCCGACTACTTTTTTAGAAAGAAGGAAGTCTGGACCAGTTAAAATCGTTTCTTTTATCTTCTCTTTTCTCGCTGAATAATTAATGATCTGGTAAGCATGATAATCATCCTTATGAAGATAAGTTACTAAGGGGAAAGCTAAAGAATGATATTCATTATCATCTAAATATTCATATAAATTAACTACATTATCTTTATCATCGCTTGTTCTTAAAGTGATACCAAAGAATAGATCATCATTAAATATTTTTCGTAAAGTAGTAAATAAAGGGGAGAGAGAGGTTAAATAATTTTTACTATAAAATCTTATATCTTGGCAATCGATCACTAGGATTAATCCTTTTGATATTGAAGAAAGATAATCAGTACCTAAAGTCATCTCCCTATTAGCTAAGATCGATAAGATATTTTGATACCCTTGCTCATCTTTTATATATAAAGAGCCTTCCAAAGGCTTATAAGGAGTAGGTATTTTTATTCTTAAACCAAATATAGGTTTTAACCCGTATTTTCTACATGCTACTTCAAACGAGGGATAAGCAAATATATTCTTATCAGAGATAGCGACCCCTTTATATCCTTTATTAGCGCATTCAGCACAATATTTATCAATAGTTACTATCGAATCGCCGAATGAATATGTCGATAATGTATTTAGTTGATAAAAATCCATACTATGATTATACCTTAAATTAGCCTAACTTTACTTTAAAATATACTTCTTACATATCGATAATTTGTCTAACTAAAAAATGAAAAAATAGTCCTTTCTTTTTAACAGATAATGTAATTTATTCGATTTTTAATATTATTCTGAGTTTTTTTCTTATTTTATGAATAAAGCAAACTTTACTCTTTTATCTTTTTCGATTATATTTTTATATGTCTAGAGGTGAATATGCAAAATTCAAATGTCTTAGTTTATGGAAAAATACCTGTAAAAAATGCTCTGCTTTCAGATAGTAAAGTTAGAACACTTTATTTAAAAAGAGAAGATATTTCTAAAGATATCCAGTCTTTAGCTTCAAAAAAGGGTATCGCCTACAAAATAATAGGCGAAAATGAAATGAACAAAATAGCTGGTGGAGTTAATCATCAAGGAGTGGTCGCTATTTTAGAATCCTTCCCCTACCACACTTTTGATTATATCCGTTCGTTAGATAAAGATCCTTCTTTAATAATCATGCTTGATGGTATTAATGATCCAGTTAATTTAGGGTCGATGATTCGTACTAGTTGCGCTTTTAATCTCGATGCGATGATCATCTCAAAAAATCATCAAGTACTAGTTACTCCGACAGTTTCAAAAGTTGCGACAGGTGCAGATTTATTTTTACCGATAGTTAAAGTTACTAATTTAAATTCGACTATCAGAGAATTAAAGAAACTAGGTTATTGGATCATCTCAACTTCTGATCATGGGGCGACAGATTATAATGAGATTGATTATCCATCAAAAATATGTCTTGTTATTGGTTCAGAAGGGGATGGAGTTTCACGTCTAGTTTTAGAAAGTTCAGACTTTGTTGCTAAAATACCTTTAGATGGGCCTATAAGAGCTTTAAATGCTAGTATCGCATGTAGTATCTTGATTGCTAAGATCAAGTCATTATATAAGTAATTACAGTAAGTAGGAGAGCATATGGGAATTAAAAGAGAGTTTTATTGTACACGAATTTCCCCTTTTGTTTTAAAAATCAGCCAGAATTTAGGACATGTTGATGAAAATAACTTTTTATTTTCAGGATTATCTTTAGATGAGCTTGCAATAGTTGGTAAAGAAAATGAAGAAGCAAAAAATGAATTTTTAAGGAGAGTAAATTATGAAATAGAATTGCAGGCTCAGTGTTTTATTAAAAAAAGAAATTATATTGATCTCTTTGAAATATATGCGACACTAGAGGATACCTGTTTAGCATGTATTAAGATTTATGATATTAAAAGAGGACATGTCATAAATCTATTAAGAAGAATGATGAAAATCTCTCTTTTATATAAAACCAAAGCCGTCGCCTTAAAACACGCAGCCGACATCAAATATTTTGGAAAGAGAATTCAAAATCAAGAACATATTTCATATTTATATGATAATGCTGTAAAAATTGATGATAAAAAAGATGAGATAATTTTTAAGATCGATATTGAAGAATATAAAAAGGAGATAACACCGCTGGAAAGAGAAATATTAGATCTTTATTCCTTATCATTATCGTTTAGAGAGATAGCAGAGATTTTAGGTATGACATTATCTAGCGTTTCCCATAAAGTATATTTGATGCTCGATGAGTTAAAAAGAAGATATAAAGTTAAGTAAAAAATAAAAGAGCTGTCGCTAAGCAACAGCTCTATTTTTTAATGTTTATTGAAAGGTTTTTTAGGTCTTTCTACATGCTCAACATAGTCTTTAGGTTTGGGGACAAACTCGCGGTGAGAGACATCGATCTTACCATTAGAGTCGATATTAGTGATGATAACTTTTAATGTTTCACCTAAATGAGTGACATCTTCAACTTTTTCAACTCTCTTCCAATCGAGTTTTGAGATGTGGCAAAGAGCATCAGTTGATCCGAAGAGGTTAACAAAAGCACCATAAGGTTCAACTCTTACGACTTTGGCATCGTAGACTTCACCGACTTCAGGAACTTTAGCGATAGCGAGAATCATCTTTTCAGCTTTTTCAATCATCTCAGTATGGACTGAATAGATGATGACTCTTCCATCATCATTGATATCGATCTTAACATCCTTATTGCACTCATCGATGATCGAATTGATAACTTTACCTTGAGAACCGATAACTTCTCTGATCTTGTCAGGAACAATATTAAATCTCTTCATCTTTAAAGCATAAGGAGAGAGTTCTTTTCTAGGAGCAGGGATAGCTTTAAGCATAACTTCTAAAATTTGCTTACGGGCAGGTTTAGCTCTTTCTAAAGCTTCTTTTAAGACTTCAAAAGTAATACCTCTAATCTTAATATCCATCTGAAGAGCTGTGATACCATTAGGAGTTCCAGCGACTTTAAAGTCCATATCTCCTAAATGATCTTCCATACCTTGGATATCAGTGAGGATAGTATAAGGATGATTTCCATCTAAAGGACCAGAAGTGATAAGGCCCATCGCAATACCAGAAACAGGAGCTTTAATAGGGACACCAGCATCCATTAAAGCCATGCAGGAAGCGCAGATAGAAGCTTGAGAAGAAGAACCATTAGATTCACAAACATCAGCGACACAGCGGATTGTATAAGGGAATTCTTCTTCGCTAGGAATAACATATGAGAGTGCTCTTTCACCTAAAGCACCGTGACCGATCTCTCTTCTACCAGGAGAACCCATCTTACCTAATTCACCGACAGAATAAGGAGGGAAGTTATAATGGTGCATCCATCTCTTAGTTGTGTCACCTGTGATATCGTCGATAATTTGTGCATCTTCTAAAGGACCTAAAGTACAAGCAGATAAGACTTGAGTTTGACCTCTTGTAAATAATGCGGAACCATGAGCGCGAGGTAATAGTGAGACTTGAGCATCCAAAGGACGGATCTCATCGACTTTACGGCCATCAGGACGTACTTTATCGATAGTGATAAGTCTTCTAACTTCATCTCTTACGACTTGCTCTAAGCTTTCTTTCGCTTCGTTAACAGCGATGTCGTGGAGCCTTTCAGATTTATATTCTCTAGCATCTACGATATCGATAACTTCTTGTTCGATAGCATCGATTGTGTTTTGTCTTTCGAGCTTATCATAGATGGAGACAGCTTTAATAAGCCTCTGCTCAGTTGTTTCACTTTGGCCTTCTTTAACATAATTACGGCAGAATGAAGAGAATTCTTCATCGATTTTGTAAATATTTAAAGGACGTTTTTCTTTGCCGACTTTAGCAGCGATATCTTTTTGGAACTGGCAGAGAATCTTGATCGCTTCATGGCCGAACTTTAAAGCTTCTAACATATCGTCTTCACTGACTTCATCTGCGCCAGCTTCAACCATATTTATAGCTTCGTAAGTTCCAGCGACAGCGAGATTAATATCGCTATGCTCTAATTCTTCTTCACTAGGATCAATAACAAATTGATTATTGATTCTACCGACTCTAACACCAGCGATAGGACCTTCAAAGGGGATATCAGAGATGCAGAGAGCTAAGGAAGAACCGAACATTGCTGTCATTTCCGTTGAACCAGTAGGATCAGCGGAGACAACCATGGCAGTAACTTGAGTCTCATTTACATAACCTTCAGGGAACATAGGGCGGATGGGGCGATCAATAAGACGAGAGTAGAGAGTTTCTCTAGAAGATTGTCTACCTTCTCTTCTTAAGAAAGAACCAGGGATTTTACCGACAGCATACTGCCTTTCAAAATAATTGACTGTCAACGGGAAGAAATCTTGACCGAGCTTAGCTTCTTTAGCACCACAAACAGCACAAAGAATAGCTGTGTCATTCATTCTAACTAAGCAACTACCATCAGCTTGCTTAGCTATCTCTCCAACTTCGACAGAGAGATGTTTACCGTAGAAGTCAAGTGTGAATACTTCTTTTGACATTTAATGACCTCTTTTATTTTTAGATAATACCTGTTTATTTTATCACTCAACAGCCTTTATTCATAGACTAGTTATAAGATTTATTACTTATAAATATATAAAAATAAGAAATAATCTTATTTTAGTTTTTATTTTGTCCATAAAAACGCTTTCGTGCTTAAAAGTTTGCAATAGTAATAAGTGAGTGTATAATTGATATTGAATAAATATGAGGACAGACTATGTTAACTAATAAAAATCGTCAAGATATTTATTCCTTGCTTCTAGGCGAGTATAAAAAAGGGCAGCCCATTTTATTAAAGGACTTTAGAAATTTCCTTAAGAAAAATGGTTTAGCCTATCAAGAATTCGGTTATTCAAAAATTGAATCTTTGATAGAAGATTTGAAAGAATTCTTGACGTTATCTAACTCGATAGATGAGCAAGGACATAAAATCAAAATTGTAAAAATTCATGATTATGAGGAGATTAAAGATTATGATAATCGCCTCAAAAGAGAAAAACTCCAAAAGAAAGTGCAGTCAGTTTTATTAAAAGAAGGGCACTATGAGTTTAATAAAGAATATCCTTTAGCTTCAATCTCTAAAACTCTTTTTGATAATGGTATCGACTTCCACGATTATGGATTTAGTAAGATGAAGTCGATGCTTTCTTCTCTAAATAATATTAAGATTAGAGAAGTTGAGCAAAATGGTGTTAAACAGCCTCTTATAACTTTATTAGGTGAAAATAAGAGTATAAAAGAAGTAAAGAAAAAAACACCAGAAAAGAAAGTTGTTGAGAATAAAAAAACAGTTGAAAATAAAAAAATAATTGAGAATAAAAAAGATATCTATGACTTTTATATTCCGCCTAAACTTATCCTTTCTGTAAAAGAGATGGCCGCTTTAGGATTAGATGATCATTCGATAGTTGAAACGATTCAAAATGATTATGCAAGAGCGATTCATGATGAAACTATTGAAAAAAGGGAAGAGGGCTTAGTTTTTCCTTTATCTTTCTCAAATAAAAATGATGAGAATATGATAGGTGCGATAAAAAAAGCCGATGCTGGTAATGCTTATGAATACTATTTAAACTACGTCGGAACTGATAAAGAGCGCGCAAAAGATCTCATGAAGAGAGAAGTCTATTTTAAAGATTATGATGAGGCCTTGAAGGATTTAAAAGATTTAGCAAGAGAGGAAAGCTGGTGTTATAAGCATTCAAGAGATCCTCTTCTTATATTAAAGATCTATCTTCAATATACTTATCATCGCCTTTTTGTTCAGAAGAAGATATTTGTTGATCAATTATCAGGATTTGTCGCTTTTAATACAGGTTTAGTTGATGATCACTATGAGGCGATATTTGCTTTGTTGATGGTAAATAAGGATGAGACGATAAAAAATAAATATATATTCCAAGGCTTTACAATCGCTGGAACCCAAGGATTAGGAAAAGTTTTAGTCGAACATTTTAATCCTCTTCCAGAAAAAGCGACTTATTTTGAATCATTCGATGAATTTGTTCCTAAGTTTATAGGAGATGTTCCCCATACTGATTATCAGCATATTATTCACGATAATTTGGATAGATTCCCTTTAGATTTTTTAGATAGAATATCAACTCCTTTTAATTATGAACATAAATTGGTTTTACAACTTATCGATGAAAAAAGTGATTTTCAAAGGGGAAGATTATTCCATCAATTAGTTGCTTGTCTTGATAAAAACCAATTGTTCTACTCTTTGATAAGAACCTCTTTAGAAATGGCTATAAATAAGGGAGTAAGAATGATAAAGTATGATTTTAGAAAGGCTCTTCCTTCCTTCTTCCCTACTAGAAATGTTTTATCTATATTGTTACCTTTAAGCTTTGATGAGGATGATGATAAAGTTCAAGCCGCTCTCCTTATTGAAAAGATGCCGTCAGGTAATTATCAAGGGCAGACTATTTTAACTTTAAAACAATGTTATGTTAATTCAAGGATCATCTCCTCTTTAGATAGTACATACTTAAATGCTTCTGAGATTGAAGACTGATGGAATTATTAACGACAAAGAGATTAAGGTTAAGGAATTTTAAGCCGGAGGAAAAGAATACACTCCTCTCTTTTTACCTTGATAAAGATATCGGGAAATATATGTATTGGGGTGATATTAAAGAGGGAGATATCGCATTTATGATTGAGAGATCACTGAATCGTTCTTTTCTTGACCAAGGTGCTTATATTTATGCTGTCTCTTATTTAAAAAGTGATAGATTAGTAGGAGAAATATATTTAGAAAAGAAGAGCAATTTTTTTATTTTAGGATATGCATTAAAAAAGTCGTGCCAAGGGCACGGCTATGCTTATGAAATTCTGAGTGCGCTTTTAAAGAAACTTGATACGGATTTTCCACTTTTAAATGTAAGAGCAGTAGTCGATAAAAATAATATAAAGAGTAAGAATTTATTATATCGTCTCGGTTTTCACGATGATATGTACCAACCTGATTCTTCTTCTTTTATCACTTTTTCTCTTTATGGTCCTCTTTGTTAAGATGGCGGACATAGAAAGAGAGGACATCGATATCTGAAGGATGGACGTTTGTAATACGGCTTGCCTCTCCTAAAGTTTTAGGTTTAATTATCGATAATTTTTCTCTAGCTTCTAAAGATAAACCATCTAAATGTTTATAATCGATATCTAAAGGTAATAAGAGATTCTCATATTCTCTTCTTCTTTCAGCTTCTTTTAATTCAGCGGCGATATAACCCTCATATTTAATTTCAGTTTCACATTTTAATTCTTCTTCTTTAGTAAGTTCAATTAAATCAGGACAGCATTGTCTAAGGCCAGCATAAGTTACATTTTGCCTCTTCATAGTCTGCTTAAGATTCTCACTACCATTAGGATCAGGGAAATTTAAAGAGCAGATATAACTGCGGATATTCTTATCAGAAGCGATCTTTTTATTTTCTAATTGATTAATAGCAAAACTGATTCTTTCAGCTTTCTTTTTAAACTTCTCATATCTTTCTAAACTGTTCATACCTAATTTGTAGCCTTTTTCTAATAGGCGAACATCAGCATTATCAGAACGGGTTAAAAGGCGATATTCACTTCTAGCTGAAAGAAGTCTATAAGGTTCTTTAGTACCTTTAGTGACGATATCATCGATCATGATTCCGATGTAAGCTTCATCTCTTCTTAAGGTAAAAGGAGGGAGATTTTTAATTCTTAATGAAGCATTGATACCAGCTATTAATCCTAAAGCAGCAGCTTCTTCATAACCAGAAGTGCAAGCGATTTGACCTGAAACATATAATCCTTCGATAGATTTAACCATCATTGTATGATCTAGTTGTGTCGGTTCAATAGCATCATATTCAATAGCATAGGCATATTTTAAAAACTTCGCATTTTCTAGTCCCTCTAAAGAGTGAACCATCTTTTCTTGAATATCAATAGGCATAGAAGTAGAAAAACCTTGGAGATAGATAGAAGCAAACTCATTTGACTCAGGTTCTAAGAATAATTGATGCCTTTCTTTATCTTTAAAACGAACAATTTTATCTTCGATGGAAGGACAATAACGAGGTCCGATACCTTTTACGATTCCTCCATACATAGCAGATTGAGAAAGGTTTTCTCTAATGATTTCATGGGTCCTTTTATTAGTGTATAAAAGGTGGCATACTATCATATCTTCTTTTTTCTTAAACGTAGTTGTATCATATGAAAAAGCATTTTCACCATCAGAGCCATATTCAATTTCCATTTTACTATAATCAATAGAAGATGGGTCTAATCTTGGCGGTGTTCCAGTCTTTAATCTGATGATATTTAATCCTAAGTCCATCAAAGAATGAGAAAGTCCATGAGAAGGTTTTTCACCATCTGGTCCTTCTTCTTTTATCACTTTTCCTCTTAGAATTACACTCTCCATATGGGTACCAGTCGCTAAAATGACTGCTTTACTTTTTATATAGGAAGAATCGGAGATGATCACTCCTTTAACTTTTTTATCTTCAACAACAATTTTTTTAACTTCGTCTTCTAAGATATCTAATCCTTCTAATGAAAGAAGATAGTTTTGCATATTGCGAGGATAAGCTCTTTTATCCTCTTGCGCACGAAGGCAACGGACACCAGGACCTTTTGAAGTATTGAGAACTTTCATCTGTAATAAAGAAGTATCTAAATCAGCGATCTTACCCATGATACCGCCTAAAGCATCAATCTCTCTAACAACTATGCCTTTAGCTGAACCGCCTATTGAAGGGTTACAAGGCATATTAGAAACCATCTTAAAATTTAGGCAGATAAGAAGAGTCTTCATCCCCATCTTATAAGCAGCATGGCAAGCTTCAACACCAGCATGTCCACCGCCGACTACGATAACATCATAAGAATCTAAAGGTTTTTTTATAATCATCCTATGGAACCTGACATATCTAATTTGATTAATTGATTAAGTTCAACTGCATACTCCATCGGTAATTCTTTACTGAATGGTTCTAAAAATCCCATAACAATCATCTCTGTCGCTTCTTTTTCACTTAGTCCACGTGACATAAGGTAATATAATTGTTCCTCATTAACTTTTGAGACGCTAGCTTCATGTTCTAAATAGGAAGTGGAGTTATAAACATAATTATGAGGAATAGTATCAGAGAAGGAGTGGTCATCTAGGATTAAAGTATCACACTCTTCGTGAGCTTTCGAACCTGTCGCTTGCTTTTTAATATCGATCAGACCGCGGAAATTAGCGACACCTCCATTACGGGCGATAGACTTAGAAATAATAGTAGAAGAAGTATCTTTACCGATATGAATCATTTTTGCTCCAGTGTCTTGATATTGTTTATTGCTAGCGACAGCGACTGAGATAACTGACCCTTTAGCTCTATCACCTTTTAAGACACAGCACGGATATTTCATACAGAGAGTAGAACCGATATTGCCATCGACCCACTCCATCAGTCCATCTTCATCGACGCTTGCTCTTTGTGTAACGAGATTAATGATCGATGTTGACCAATTTTGAATTGTTGTATAACGCATCTTTGCTCTTTTACCAACAAAGATTTCAACGATAGCAGCATGAAGAGACTCTTCTGAATACATAGGAGCGGTGCAGCCTTCAACATAATTTAATTCGGCGTCATCATCGACGATAATTAAAGTGCGTTCAAATTGTCCAGAACGTTTATTATTGATACGGAAGTAAGATTGTAAGGGTTTATCTAATTTGACACCCTTGGGTACATAAATAAAAGAGCCACCTGACCAGACAGCAGAGTTTAAAGCAGCATACTTATTATCAGTAGGAGGGACTAATTTACCGAAGTATTTTTTAAATATTTCCGGATATTCTTTTAAACCAGTATCGGTATCAAGGAAGATGATGCCATTATCAGTAACTTCTTTTAACATGTTATGATAGACAGCTTCACTTTCATATTGAGTTGTAACACCAGCTAAAAACTTTTGTTCAGCTTCAGGTATACCGAGCTTATCAAAAGTATTTTTAACAGTTTCAGGTACTTTATCCCACTCTTTCTCTACTTTATCAGCAACTCTTGTAAAATAAGTATAATCTTGAAAATTTATAAAGTTGAGATCAGGACCAAAAGAAGGTTGTTTATGAGCAAAAAATTCTTGTAAAGAGCGGAGACGAAAATCTCTCATAAACTGCGGTTCATGTTTAATTTCACTTATTTCTTTAACGATATCTTCATTTAGACCCTTAGGAGTTTTAAAAAGAGAAATATCTTCATCTTTAAACTCATATTTTTCTCTTTCAATATCAAAGTCAGTGATTTTCTTATCGTCCATCTTCTTTCTCCTTGTCTAAAATCTTCTTTAAACCTCTCCAAGAGATGTTTGCACAGGTGATTCTTGCTGGCTGCCTCGGTACATTTTGAAAAGCGCAGGCTTCTTTTAATAAGTCGTGATCAAAGTCTTTTTCATCGAGCATTTTTGAAAATTCATCTATCATCTGATAGCATTCTTCTAAAGTATGATTTATAACCATCTCTGAAAGTATGCTAGTGCTCGACATAGAGATCGCACAGCCTTTACCATGCCACTTACAGTCGATTATTTTATCGTCTTTTAAGAGGACAGCAAAATAAATATCATCGATACAAGAGGATGAATCCATATGGATCATCTTATAAGAAGGATCGATATTTTCTTGATAATTGCGCGGGTTTTTATAATGATCCATGATGATCTCGCGCAGGATCAAAGGATCGTCAAAGGAAAAAGGCATCTAAGAAATCCTCCGCATGTTCTAAATGTTTACTAAGTTCATCTACATCGTCTAAGGAATTATAGATATAAAATGAGGCTCTGACGCTCATCTCATCAGATAAGACGTTGTTTATAAGTTTAGAACAATGATTACCAGAACGAACAAATATACCTTTTGATGAGAGGTATGTAGCTACATCTTGACTAAAAACATCTTTAACATTAAAGGAAAGGATTGGAGAATCATCCTCAGGATTATAAATGATGATATTTTTATTTTCTTTTAATAGTTCAACAGCTCTTTTCTTTAATTCTTTTTCATGTCTTTCGATATTGTCAAAGCCTATATTTTCAAGGTAATCGATGCTTGCAGCTAAACCTAAAGCACCGGCTATATTTTGAGTACCTGCTTCTAAACGCCAAGGTAATTCTTCTAAGGAAAATGAACCATCTTTTTTAAAGCGCGTATTCATCTCACCCCCAAAAAATAAGGGATCCATCTTTTCTAAAAGTTCTCTTTTACCATAGAGGACGCCGATACCGGTCGGACCTAACATCTTATGTCCTGAGAAGACTAAAAAATCTAAATCTAGATCTTTTACGTCATATTTCATATGAGGGACAGCTTGAGCACCATCATCGATATAAATAGCATTGACACTATGAGTAAGTTTAACTAATTCTTTAGTAGGAACAGGATGGGCTAAGATATTTGAGACAGTAGCGAGGGAGACAATCTTTGTCTTACTAGAAAGAACAGATTTAAAGTTTTCAACAGTGATCTTACCATGTTCATCTAAAGGGATATATTTTATTTTAGCATTAGTTATTTTAGCAATTTTAAACCAAGGCAAGACATTAGAAGCGTGTTCTTCATATGATAAGACTATTTCATCACCATCGTTTAAA
Organism: uncultured Bacilli bacterium; assembly: GCA_944349335.1. Lineage (GTDB taxonomy): Bacteria > Bacillota_I > Bacilli_A > RFN20 > CAG-288 > Enterosoma. The sequence continues at coordinate 256,789 of CALVMW010000001.1, read as the reverse complement.
AAGCTTAAAGCGAAGTAGCTTATCATGTTTAAACCCATCGTGTCACCGCTAGTAAAGATACACTCACTTTCATCAGCATTAATAAACTTAGCGACTTTTTTACGGGCATTTTCATAGGCTACATCAGCTTCATGGGCTAAAGAGTAGTCACCTCTTCTGACGTTAGAAGTAATATCTTTGTAATAGTGATTGATCGCATCGATAACTTGATAGGGTTTAAAAGTCGTTGCACTATTATCAAGATAGATTAATTTCTTTCCTTGAAAAAGACCTTGATGTTCATTATACATCGGAAAGTCTTTTCTTATTTTTTCTACATCGATCATATATTTTCTTTCTCCAGACGATATTTTGCTAAATTGATAAGATTTTCGTCTTTGAGCTTAAGTATAGTGGGATATAATGAGCCATAGGTGATAAGTTTTTTAGCTTCACTTAAACTGATGCCACGTGAAGTAAGATAGAAAAGGTGGTCTTCGTTATAGGCTCCTAAAGCAGCTCCGTGACTCGCTTCAACATCATTATTTTTGATATAGAGAGCAGGGGAAACTTCGCTTTTAGCTTCTTTAATTAGATTAGTTATTTTTCCTTCTTGCCTTGTTTTAGATTTTAGAGCATTTTCTTCAATATAGGATGAACCTAAAAATCTAAAAGGATGAGAAGAGAGATTGACTCCATTAAATGAGACAAAAGAGGTCGTCTCTTTCTTTTTATGGTTGACATCGACTTTGAGTATCTTCATAGAGTCATTTAAACATAAAGAAGCGATATAGATATTTAAAATCGCTCTTTCTTGAAGATTGAAGATAAGTTTTACATCATATGAGCAAGATGAAAAATCGACGATAGTCAAATTTAATTCTTCGCCTTCATCGAGATCGATAGAAATATCTTCCAAAGGGTTATCAAGAAGAAGAAGAGAAGTATCTTTTTCTAATTTACCTTTTAAAAGACTGATATTATCTTTTCCACAGCTCATTTTGTGACCCTAGTAGCACAGACACCTATTGAAACAGGTTCTTCTTTTTTCTTTTTTAGATCGATATTATATTCTTCACTTAAGAAAGAGTATCCCTCTTTAGATATACGATCAGCTAATGATTTATCGCCAGTTAAAGCGATTTTACCATTGACCATGACAGCAGTTTTATTGACATTTAAAAGGTTTAATAATCTATCATAGTGAGAAACGATGATAAATGTTGTTCCTTCTTTTCTTAATTCTTCGATATTTTTAGCGATGATAGTTAAAGCATCGACATCTAAACCTGAATCGATTTCATCTAATAAAGCAAGTTTAGGTTTTAATAAGAGCATCTGCAAAATTTCATTTCTCTTCTTCTCACCACCTGAATATGATTCGTTTAAATGCCTAGAAGCCATCGAAGAATCTAAAGCGACTTTTTGATAATTTTCGGTTGTCAATTTATAGAATTCATATAAGGAGATCGGTTTTTCACGATGAGAATTGATCATCGCTTTAAAGAAGTCCATAGTGATGACACCAGGTACATCGGGTGGATTTTGAAAAGCTAAAAAGATACCAGCTTTACTTTTTTGATCCGCTGATAAAGAAGTGATATCTTCTCCTTCAAAAGTGATAGAGCCACCAGTAACTTTATAATTAGGTGAAGACATGATGACATTCAAAAGAGTTGATTTACCATGGCCATTAGGACCTAAAAGAGCAAGGCAATCGCCTTTATTAACTTCAAGATCAACTCCGTTTAAAATGTTTTCATTTTCTGCTTGGCAAGAAAGATTAGATATTAATAGCTCCATATGCCCTCCTAAAAACAAAGTTATTTTATAGAAAAAGAAATATCAGTGCAAATTATATGATAAATTACATTCCGCTCTTAATAGAATCGCTGATGAGGAGAAGTTCTTTATCCTCAATCTGCTTAGGTGGGAATGTTAAAGATAATCCATCATCTTCATATCTAGGGATAACATGGACATGGAAATGCATAATAGACTGACCGGCAGCTTTACCAACATTAGTGATGATGTTGATACCTTTAGCTCCTAATTTAGTAATAGCAGCTTGAGCGATGAGTTGAGCAACATTCATAGTGTGATTAAGGATATCTTTAGGGACAGTGGTAAAATTATCAAAATGTTCTTTAGTGACAACTAAAGTGTGGCCACGGCTTGCAGGATTTAAATCTAAGAAAGCGATGACATAATCATCTTCATAGACTTTATAGGATTTAATTTCATTTGAAGCGATTTTACAAAATATGCATTTATCCATAAGTTAATCTCCTTTTTATGATAAAAAGAGAAGGCATCAAGCCTTCTCTATTATTCTAATGTGATGATTGGATCTCCGTCGTAGGCTGATTCGGTACGGAAGAGATCTTGATAATTTGTTTTCATATAAGTTAAGAAGTTTTCATCTGAGTAATCAATCTCAGTTCTTCTTAACCAATAGATTAGAGAATCGTTTGCATAAGTGCCGGTTGTCGACATCTTATAGGCGACCTCTCTAGCGATCTGTTCTTGCTTTTCAGCTGTATCATAAACTGAATTAGCGTTAGGTGTACCAGCTGTACGACCTAAAGCATCGGTTGTGATAACATCTAAGACGCGTGTTAAGTAATAAGTAGAAGAGTCAGCATCATAATAGATGATGGAATCAGCATTAGAAGCGACAGTGTTAGCAGTAGTTAAATAACGGCTACCATCTTTTTGATAAGTAGTGATATCGATACGGCTATTGATATTATTTTGACCATCAGCTTTCATCTGAGCAATATCATCTTTATCAGTAGTGAAGGAAGTAGAGAAAAGACGCTCAGTAAGAGCAGAAGGTAAGGAGAGAGAAGTATCACTGCTTAAATAGATACCATCGGTAACTAAATCTCTAGTTGCAATAGAATCGTAAGCTAAGCGGATACCAGTCTGATAATCGTAAGTATAAGTGCCAGTATATTCACTTTCAATACTCGAATCGACTAAGTCAGGATTTTCAATACCATCCTCTAAAATCTTTTGATCATTAAGAATATCACCAGTTAAGGTATAGGAAGAAGTATCAGTGATGATACCATATTCTTTTAACCAGTTTTCTTCTTCTTCAGTGAGGATGACAGTAGCGTATCTAGCTTCATAAGAAGCGATGTCATCTAAATAAGCAGGATCACTTTCACCGCCTTCATAATCGTCAGGATTGACAATAGAATCGACAGCTTCTTTAGTGATACCTTTCCAAAGTTTACTTAAGATTTCAAATTCGGGATCAGTTCCGCAAAGTTCAGGATGATTTCCATCACCGCGGATATAGTCACCTATGTAAGCTTCAAGTAAGCGTCTAGCAGAACCAGGAGCATCACTTCTATCAGTTAAAGCGATAGCTTGAATGTTTCTAGCATTAGTATTACCGATAGATGAGAAAGTCTTTGTATAGATAAATTCACTAGTTAAGTACTGATGGATAATATCAGGATAAACTTGTTTTTCTAAATATTCAGTATAGTCAGCACCGAAGATATCTTCAACGTCCATGAAAGGAGTTACTAATATACCTTCTTGATTAACTTTACTTTCATCAAAGTCGATAGGTAAGGTGAAGTTTTCTTGTAAGGAGCGGACAAAATTCTCTTCATAGAAGAGGTTATCTTCTGTATATGTGGAAGAGCGAGCGTTAGAGAGAAGAGTCTCTTTACCTCTAGTAAGTAAGTTATCAAATTCACCAGTAGGAATCTCACCATCTTGGACGGAGCCTTTATAGGTATCGTCGATGATATGGCTAACATCGCTACCAGAATTACCGCCAGTATTATTATGAGCGATCTTAGCGATATCTTGAATGATCTTCTCAACTAAATGTTCATAGACTGTATCACCAGTCATAACGTTAGAATAGTAATTTTCACGGTCGTTACCATAGACGCTCTCACCTTCAGGAAGAGGATAGAGAGTATCAGAGTAATCGAGAGGATAACGGACATAATCAGTGTCGCATGAAGTTAAAGAGAAGATAGCTAAAGCAGCTAAAGCGACAAATTTTCTTTTATCTTTCAACATGGCAAAGTTCCTCCATTTCACCATTTTCACCGTACTGACCATTCTGATAGTAAGTGACGCAGACAGTCGGAACAACTCTCTTAGGAGCAATATCTTGTTGGAGATTTAAGACGTTGACATAAGTTTCCCAACTGCTATCTAAAGAATCAGTAGCAGTCTTATCAGAACTTGCTCTTTTATATTCGATATATGAAGATATAATGTTCCAATAATCAGCAGTGAATAATGTTTCAGCACTGATGTTAAGTCTATTTGTAACAGTCTCTAAATTAGCTTCGAAGAGTTCAAATTCAATGTTAGAGTCATAACCGCGAACAGCTCTTTGAATATTAGCGATACGAGTATCATAAGCGGTGTTAGAGTTAGGATCACCATTAATGAAGTTGACATAAGAAGGATCAGTTAACCAATCAGTAGAAGTAGCACCTGTTGAACCTTCTTCAGGGATGTTAACTCTCCAATAGACATAGTCATTTTCAGGATCTTCGAAAGGATCATGATTGACTACGATAAAGTGGATACCTTGATAGGAGCTATCGCCGCTTGTACCAGCTCTAACAACGATGATGGGGTTTCCTCTCTCATCAGTTAAAATTCTTCTAGAACCACTGACATCAGAGATTGTAGTCTCTTGAGATTCATTGTCGTAAGTATAAGCGACTAAAGAATCAGAAACACCTTCAACAGTAGCGAACTTATCAGAGTCGATATTATTTAAAGCGGATTTGACGTTAAGATATTCTTCATAACGGCTAGGATATTTAACTTCAACGGAAGTAGTTGATGTTCCGCTTATAGTTGTAATTTCTGGATCGACAGCTTGGATATTAGCTAAGAATGTGCTGTCATAAGTGTCACTATCATCATAGATAAAGGAAACACCATGATTATTGAAGTAATTGTTGAAGAGAATATTTCTCGGGAGTTGAGTATCATCTGTGAAAGCGACAGGGCGACCGCTATCTGCTCTATCTTGATTATAGACTTCGCCTAATGTTAAAGCGACAGAGAGAGGTATACCATAAGCGTGGCCTTGAGCAATTTCAGTTGAATTTAAAGAGCTAGCATTAGCATTATCTTCATCATAACCAGGAATCTGTAAAGAATCTCTGATGCCTTCAGTATTCTTAGTGTCAGGATTTAAGAAAGTATCATAAGCATAGACACCGAGCTTAAACTCATTGACATAGCTTGTAGATTTTTGCATACCGACAGCCATGCTAGCGTTAGAAGAATCACCGCCGAGTTCACCGTAAGTAGATTTAGAACCATCATCAGAAAGAAGCATAGCTGTATCGCCGAAAGTGGCACTAGAAGCTAATTGAGTGACAGTCTGGGAAATCTTTCTAGCATTATCAGAAGAGATCTGACCATTATAATAAGCTGTACTATCAGCTGAGACATCAGAAGCAGCGACGTTAACAAGGATGTGGGAGACATGATAAGGTCTTTCCTTTTCAACATACTTCTTAGTCATCTCTTCAGAGATAGAATAGAGATACGAAGGATCAGTTGTTCCATCGTGGTCGAGATAGAAATTGTCGCTATTATTTTGAATCTGTTGTTCGGAAATCATCTTAAGACGAAGTTCATCTTCATCATCGACGCCTTGCTCATCAAGATAATTTTCCATCTCTTCTTTATAAGAGGTGCCGTTAGTTCTTGCATCTTCTCTCCAAGTATTTTCTAATTCTGTAATTTCATTGTCGACGACAGAAATCATAGAATCAGTAGCAGGAGTAGCTAATTGAGCGAGGATATCTCTAGCAGTTGAATAGAGAGCTTGAGCGGATTCTTGGCTACCTTCCATAAGTTGATAAACTTCTTCGAATGTGTATTGTTTGCCACCTATTGTAACGATGAGACCATCCTGCCAATTATAATCAGGATAGCTATACTCTTCAGTTGAACAGGATGTCAAGACACTAGCGATTGTACCGATTGTAAGTACAAAACGCATAGTTTTCATACCTTTAATCATATGTGTCCTCCTAATTGAATAGCATGCCCACAAAAAATATCCTTACTAATATAGTAGTTTACTTCTATTTTTTCAAGAAAAGCTTTATCAATTTTCCTGAAAAGTAAAACTTTAGTAGTGGGTTATTTCATCTTTTTGATGAAACATTAGAATTATCTCACAATTTATAAATAAAATAAACCTCTTATTTAACTGATGCTTTGATTTTACTAAAATACAAACTATGTCCAAATGTTTTTTTAATTTAATTTTGAACATCTAGTTAGGAGAAAAGATGAGAACTCTATTCTCGCTATGTTATAATTACCCTATGCACGAAATTATTGCTATCACTAATCAAAAAGGTGGAGTCGGTAAGACGACTACTGCTTGTAACTTAGCTTCAAGCTTAAGAAAGTATAACAAAAAGATACTTTTAATAGATCTTGATCCTCAAGGAAACCTCTCTCGTTCCTTAGGTATTGATCCTACTTTAACAAGGAAGACTTTAAGCGAATATCTTTTAGGTCAATGTGAGCTAAAAAAAGCTATAAAGCGCACTAATTTTTCTAATTTATTTTTAATCCCTGCTAATTTATCGCTCGCTTTAGTCGAGGAGAGAATCAATGATATCGCTAAAGAAAATAAACATACTCTTTTAAGGGATAAATTAGCTAAAGAAAATCTTAGTCAATATGATTTTATTATTATAGATACTCCGCCATCTTTAGGATTCCTTTCACTAAACGCTTTGAACTTAGCAAATGATATTATTATCCCTGTTCAGTGTGAATATTTTGCAGTCGATGGTTTAGTCAATTTATTAGGAACAGTGACAAAGGTTCAAAGGACTTCTAATCCTCACTTAGGTGTTTTAGGTTTAGTGATGACGATGTTTGATTCAAGAATTAAAATCTCATTAGAAATAGCACAAAATCTCCGTGAGAATTTTAAAGATCATGTATTTACAACAGTTATTCCGCGCAATATCTCTTTAGTTGAAGCGATAAGTAAATCTTTGCCGGCTAATGAATATAAACCGACTTCTCAAGGAGCTTTAGCTTATGCTTCTTTAGCAAGAGAATGCATGGAAGCTATTGAAAGGCGCTCATTTAAAGAGACTAAGCAACCACAATAATTTTGTCTATATAAATTATATTTTCTAGCAAGTAAAATACCTTTTAATTGACCATTTTCTTTCTTAAAATCTGAGTAAAGGTATTTTACTTCAGGGAACATCTTTTCTAATTTTTGAGCAACTTCGTTTATCTCAGAACTTTTCTTTTTAGAGGAGACAGTCATAACTGAACAGAAATAATCAAAGTGATGAGTATAAGCATAATGATAATTTAAAAATAAACGATAAGCGTGACACTTTAAGCAGTTTATTCCGCCTTCTTTATCATTTTCCCGCCCTTTCATCACTTCTTGATAATGAGAAAAATCTTCTTTTGGTAAGACAAAAGAAATCTCAGCATTTCTATCTTTAGCATATTGCTGAATAAATTTAATTGCGGTAAATAATCTTCTCTCATATTCAGAATAAGGTTGGATATTCGGATTATAAAAAGAGATAGTGATTTCAAAATAATCGAGCAACAAAGATAAAGGATAGGTTAAACAAGGTCCACAACAAGCGTGGAGAAGAAGTTTAGGTTTTTTATTTAGTTGTTTTATTTTTTCAAGAGTATCTTTTAATTCTTTATTGTAATCGATCATTTTAAAAACATAGCGTCTCCAAAGGAAAAGAAACGATAATTATTTTCAATAGCATGTTTATAAGCATTAAGGATAATATCGCGAGAAGCAAAAGCTGAAACTAACATGACTAAAGTTGACTTAGGAAGGTGGAAGTTAGTGATTAAAGCATCGATTGCTAAAAACTCAAAACCAGGATAAATAAATATAGAAGTATCATCGGAACATTCTCTAAATTCATGATATTTATGATAGACACTTTCTAATGTTCTTGTCACTGTCGTTCCGATTGCGATAATTCTTCTTTTTTCTTTTTTAGCTTGGTTAAGAATAGAGGCTGTCTCTTTATCCATAAAATAATGCTCTGAATGCATATTATGTTGTCTAATATCATCGACTTTTACCGGACGAAAAGTACCTAATCCGATATGTAAAGTTATGTCGACGATAGTTATACCTTTATTCTTTAGTTCATCTAATAACTCATCTGTAAAATGAAAACCAGCAGTTGGAGCAGCGGCAGAGCCGGCTACTTTAGCATAAACTGTTTGATAACGAGAATTATCGGCTAATTGTTCTTGTATATATGGAGGTAAGGGCATCTTTCCTAACTCATCTAATATCTCCATGAAGATGCCATCATAAATAAAATGGAATTTTCTTAATCCTTCATCTAAAACTTCAGTACAGACAGCTTTTAATTTGTCACCAAAAATAATGACAGTGTCCTTTTTGACAACTTTTGCATTGCCGACTAGGCAGAGATAGGTATCTTTCTCTTTTTCTTGCAGAAGGAGAAGTTCGACATGCGCTAAAGTTTTTTCTTTAGTTCCTATAAGTCTTGCTGGAATAACTTTTGTATTGTTTCTAACTAAAACATCTCCGGGTTGTAGATAAGAGATGATATTATGGAAATACTGTTCATCTTTCATCTCACCATTTTTTCTATCGACAACTAAAAGTCGAGAATGGTCTCTTTGTTCACTCGGTGATTGAGCGATGCGCTCTTTAGGAAGATCATAATCATAGGATTCTAAAGAATAAATATCATAATCAAAGTTCATATTAACAACCTCTATCAGTTTTAAAACGGAAGAGAGCTTCACTAGCGAAGTCTAAGAAACGATCGTTTTTGATCGCTTCTCTTGCTTCTTCCATCATTTTAATGAGGAAACGGATGTTGTGAATCGAGCAGAGCAAGCCTCCTAATCCTTCTTGACAGCGCATAAGATGGTGGAGATAAGCGCGAGTAAAGTTTTGACAACAATAACAATCGCAATCTTTATCTAAAGGGGTGAAATCATCCTTATAACGAGAATTTTTTATATTGACTCTTCCATCTTTTGTCATAAGTGTTCCGTGTCTAGCTAATCTTGTCGGTAAAACACAATCAAACATATCGACACCTTTTCTTATACCATCAAACATCATGTCGATAGAGCCGATACCCATCAGATAGCGAGGCTTATCATAAGGTAAAAAGGGAATTGTTAAATTTACTTCATGATATTCAGTGATACGAGGTTCACCTATCGCTGTTCCACCGATCGCAAAACCTTCAAAGGGAAGTTTAGTTAGTTCATTAGCACAATATTGGCGAATATCAGCATAGTCACCGCCTTGAACAATACCAAAAAGTGCTTGATCATCTCTTGTTTTAGCATTTAAGCATCTTTTTGCCCATCTGATAGTGCGATCAACAGATTTTTTCATGTACTCTTTTGTACAAGGATAAGGGGCACATTCATCAAAACACATGATGATATCTGCACCTATTTTTTCTTCTATTTCGATGACTTTTTCAGGTGAGAAGAAGTGTTTACTACCAGAGAGAGGATCTTTAAAAGTTACTCCTTCTTCAGTAATATTTTCTCTAAGTTTTGTTAACGAGAATACTTGATAGCCACCAGAATCAGTGAGCATGGGACCATCATAGCTCATAAACTTTTGAATACCGCCAGCTTTTTGAACGATATCTTCTCCAGGTCTTAAAGCGAGGTGATAAGTGTTTGCTAAAACTACACCTGAACGCATTCTTTTTAACTCTTCAGGTGTAATCAATTTAACAGTCGCTTGAGTACCAACAGGCATGAACATCGGTAGTTCACAATCGCCATGAGGAGTGTGAAGAATACCATATCTAGCATGGGTATACTTATCCTGATGGAGTATTTCAATTGAAAAATTCTTGCTCATCTTTTACCACAAGGTCCAATCTTATTTTGAATCATCTCTTTTGCAAGGCTAGGATTACATTTACCTTTAGACTCTTTCATGACTTGTCCAACTAAATAACCTAAAGCGCGATCTTTTCCATTTTTATAGTCAGAGATAGACTGAGCATTATTTTGTAAAACTCTATCGACTATCTCTTCGACAAATTTGGGATCAGAAATCTGTTCTAAACCTAACTTTTTCACAAGTTCTAAAGGATTAGCGTTCTCTTCAAGAAGTTTAGCTAGTAATTCTTTTCCTTGTTTAGAATTGATCTTATTATCAGCTAAGAGATTAGCTAAAGAGACAAGATATTCTTTAGGGAACTTTAAGTCTTCTAGATTTTTTTCAGTCTTGTTAAGATATCCCATAACTTCAACCATTAAGAGATTCCAAAGAACTTTAGCACTAGTGACTTTCAAAAGTAGACAATCTTCAAAGTAAAGGACAAAACTTCTATTTTTAAGTAGCTCCTCAATCTCGTAATTATCTAAACCTTTTTCTTTAAGTTCAACGCGGTATTCATTAGGTAATTTATTCATCGAATGAATAGCGTCATAAATAAAACCATCATCTAAATCAATAGGGATAATGTTAGGTTCTCTAAAATATTTATAATCGACAGCATCTGTCTTTTTTCTCATGAGAACAGTCATCTTTTTGCCCTCATCATATCTTCTTGTCTCTTGCTCGACTTTATCTCCTCTTTCTAAGATTTCTTTCTGTCTATTGATTTCATAATCGACAGCAGCTTTGATATTCATAAGAGTATTTAAGTTTTTGCATTCAACTTTAGTACCTAGTACAGAAGAACCTTTTTCTTTTAAAGAGATATTGATATCGCAGCGCATAGAGCCATTTTCCATTTTGCCGTCAGAAACATCTAAATAAGTTACAATCTCTTTTATAGCTTCAACATATTTCATCGCTTCTTCACCTGATGTCATATCAGGCATAGAAACAATTTCGATAAGAGGGGTGCCGACACGGTTAAAATCGATTAAAGAAATATCGCTTAAGTGAATCTGTTTAGCAGTATCTTCTTCAAGATGAATCTGTTCAACTCTTATCTTTTTTTCTTGACCATCTTTAATGATAATAACATAACCATCTTTACCAATAGGTCTAAATTGTTGTGTTATTTGATAACCTTTAGGAAGGTCGGGATAAAAGTAGTTCTTTCTATCAAAATACAAAGTTTTATCTAAAGTCATATTGAGGGCTTTAGTAACTTTTATGCCATAAGCGACCGCCTCTTTATTAACGATAGGCATAGTACCTGGGAAAGCTAAATCATAAGGAACAGTCATCGTATTTGTCGGCATACCAAATGAAGTGGGAGCCGAGGAGAACATTTTGGATTTAGTTTTTAGTTCGACGTGAATTTCCACGCCTATTACAGGTTCGAATTCCATAATTATTCTCCTTTATTAGCAACAAGGTTCTTTAACCCTGTTATTCCTTCTATTTCTTGACCTAAAGAAAGAACGTAGCCATCTTCAAAAGTGCGTCCAGTAATATTTACACCACAAGGTAAACCATCGATGAAAGTAAGAGGTACAGTTAAGGAAGGATATCCACCAAAATTACCGATAGTCATAATATTTTCAAGGAAATCTGTCTTCTTAGACCAAGAGTAATTGATATCTTCAACTTTTTTAGGTTTAGAATAAGAAGCAGGAACAAGAAGATAGTCGATATTATCAAAGAAGCGTTCCATCTCTTCAACTATCATACGTCTAGCTTTTTGAGCGCGAGTAAACATCTCATCTTGATTAGCGCTTAAAAGAGAGAAAGAACCGATAACAAAGCGTCTTTTAATTATTGATGAGAATCCTTTAGTACGGCACTGTTTCATATATTCGATATATGTTTGAGGATCGTTGTCAGCTTTAGGACCGAAACGAATACCATCTAAGTTAGCATTGTTACTAGTAGCTTCAGCGCATGAGATGATCATATAAGTAGGATAAAGACTATCTAATAAATATTGAGGGAAGTCATAGTAAATAATCTCGTAACCTTTATTAGCTAAGCCATTTAAAACATTTAAATAAGCATCTTTAATAGCTTTTTCTTCGATACTATCTAAGACAGATTTAAAACAGCCGATCCTCTTTAAAGTTTTGTGAGAAAGGACATAATTCTGATATTTTTCTTTCTTTCTAGAAGAAGAGGACATATCTTTTTTATCTTTTCCCGCTAAACAGGTTAGGATGTAGCTGGCATCTTTAACATTTCTTGTAAAATAAGCGACTGTATCTAAAGAGGGAGCGAAGGGGAATAAGCCAAAGCGAGAAATTCTTCCCCATGTAGGTTTAAAACCGACTATACCAGCGTAGGAAGCAGGCTTTCTAACTGAATCACCAGTGTCGCTACCTAAACTAAAAGGAACGATACCTGAGGCGACAGAGCTAGCGCTACCGCAAGAAGAACCACCGACAATACGAGTGTGATCATAAGGATTAGTAGTGACGCCTTTATGTCCGCTTGTTCCAGTTCCACCCATCGCTAATTCATCCATAGTTGTTTTACCGACTAAAATCATGCCAGCTCTTTTTAACTTTTCGATGACAGTAGCGTCAAATAAGGGAATATAACCATTTAAAATATTAGAAGAAGCTGTTGTTTCTATACCTTTAGTTGAATAGTTATCTTTAGCTAAAAAAGGTATGCCTTTAAGGTATTCTTCATCTTTGACTTCTTTAATCTTTTCACTAGCTTTGATAGCTTCCTCAAAAGCAGTAGCCTCAAAAGAATTACAAGTATCTTTTTTGCATTCCTCGATGCAGGCTAAAACTAAATCTTTGGCTGTCACCTTCTTTTTTACAAGAAGGTCGTGGAGTTCACCAATACTTTTATTCATCAATTGTGTCATTTTTATTACCTACAACTTTCGGAAGCTTAATTTGAGTACCTAAGACTGTCTTAGAATTCTTTAAAGCATCTTTAGCACTTAAAGGTTTAGAAGGTTTATCATCACGCATCACCTTTTGATGTTCTTTATAAGGGAATGTCATCGGTTCATATGTATCGACGTCTTTAATTGACTTTAAAAAATCGATCTGGACTAAAACAGAATCAAAATCATCATAAATCATCTCTATTTCATCGTCAGTAAGATGAAACATGAGATTTTCTGCACATTGATCGATAATCTCGCGAGTAACTTTGATCATCATTTGCTCCTTAATAGAAAAAATAGCATCTAATAATATATCATAAGACTTAGTTATTAGATAGTTTTTCCGCATCTAAAATCAAAGGTAATATTTCTTCTTCCGTAAAAATCTTGATATTTAACTCTTCGGCTTTTTTTAATTTGCTGCCTGGCTCTTCACCGACTAGAACAAAATCTGTTTTTCTAGTGACACTAGATGAGGAGATAGCACCAAGATTTTCTAATCTTTCAGTCATTTCATCTCTAGTAACAGATAAAGATCCAGTTAAAACAAATTTTTTATTTTTAAAGTAGTTATCAGCGATATGTTCGACTTTTTTAAGAGTGTAGAAGTTTAATCCATATTCGTTAAAGCGAGCGATATCTTCTAAATTATCCTCATCTTTAAAATAGTTTATTATTTTTTCCGCAGTTATTTCACCGACATCTTTTAATTGTGCTAATTCTTCAAATTTGGCTTCTTTTAAGGCTAATAGAGAATGGTAATGATCTGCAAGAATTATCGCAGTCTTCTTTCCTACTAAGGGAATAGCTAAACCGCATATAAGCATATAGAGATCATTATGTTTTGAATTTTCGATGGCATCTATTAAAGCGTTGTACGTCTTTTCTTTGATTCCATCCATCATCATTAAATCTTCTTTATGTTCTTTTAAAGTATAAAAATCAGGTGTTTTAGTAACTAAACCTTGATTGAAGAAGTTTTCAATCAGTTTATCACCTAGTCCACCAATATCCATGGCATTTTTTGAAGCAAAAAAGATGAGTTTGTTAATTTTCCGTGATGGACAAGAAGAATTAGTACAGAAAGTTTGATTTTGAATTTTTTCTAATTTTTGATGACAATAAGGACAGGTGTCAGGGAATATGTAAGGTTTTAGATCTTCCGATCTTCTTTTTAATTCAACACGACTAACCTCAGGGATAACATCTCCAGCTTTATGGAGGTAAACATAATCTCCGATGCGAATATCTTTTTCTTTGATGTAATCTTCATTATTTAAAGTCGCTCTTGAAATAAGAGAACCAGCTACTCTTACGGGTTGAAGTTTAGCAGTAGGTGCGACTCTTCCTGTTCTTCCGACCGTAATTAAGATATCTTCAACTTTAGTTATACATTCTTCGGGTGGAAATTTATAAGCTATTTCCCATTTCGGAGTTTTCATGGTATAGCCGATTTTATCATAAAGAGTCATATCATTTACTTTGATAACTAATCCGTCGATATCATAGGCTAAGCTTTTTCTTTTATCGTGATATTCATGGACGTAAGAGATTACTTCATCGATAGAATGAACTAATCTTCTTTCAGGATTAGTAATAAAACCTAAGGAGCTTATATAATCTAAAGCTTCTGAATGATATCTAAAACCTAAGTTTAATGCTTCTGGAACATAATACCAAAATGCTGATAATTTTCTTTTAGCAGTAACTTTTGAATCTAATTGTCTTAACGAACCTGCCGCTGCATTTCTAGCGTTAGCAAAAGTTTGCTCACCATTTTTTCTCTTCTCATCATTTAGAAGATTAAAAGATTTTAGAGGCATATATACTTCGCCTCTAATCTCTAGTTCTCTTTTATCATCGATCTGATAGGGGATGCTTTTAATTGTCATTACATTATTAGTGACATCTTCTCCTATTGAACCATCTCCTCTTGTTGATGCGATATCTAATTTTCCATCTTTATATAATAATGAGCAGGCTAGACCATCTATTTTTAGCTCACACATATAGTCTATCTGTTTTAAACCAGTCAGTTTTTTAATTGTTGAATCAAAGTTATATATTTCATCTTCATTAAAGACATCAGAGATAGAAAGCATGTATTTTTTATGATGAATCTCTTTAAATCCAGTAGCAACAAAACCACCTACTCTATTTGTAGGAGATAACCTATCTTTTAAATCAGGTCTTTTATGCTCTAAAAGCTGTAGTTCTTCCATGAGCTGATCATATTCAAAATCAGAAAGAGTCGGATTATCTAAAACATAATAATCCTTGTTAGCTTGATTGAGAATTTTTGTTAATTCTTCAACACGTTCTTTTTCTTTATCCATAATTAATCAACCTTTGATAATCCACTAAAGCTACTAGTGATAGTTTTAACTTGACCTGTTTTATCAAAACGAATCGTAAGTTTATCTTTATTGATTTGTTCAATAATGCCAGAACCGAAAACAATATGTGATACTTTATCACCAATATTATAAGAGACTTTCTTTTTAATATTCATGTGAGAAATATTATTATTTACTATTTTTCTTCTTTTATCTCCCATAGTTGATAAATAGGTTTTGGGTTCTGTTATTTTTTTTGTAGTCTTTTGTAATCCCGCTTCTTTGATAAACCTAGAAGGAGTAAAGTAAGAATCATTTCTCGTTCTACCAAAGTGAGAGGAAATATAAAGCTCTTTTTTGGCTCTTGTCATGCAGACATAGAATAAACGTCTCTCTTCTTCCATCAAAGAAAAATCAAACGAATTTATAGCTTGAAAAGTCGGGAAATTACCTTGATTTGCCCCAATTATGAAAACATAAGGGAATTCTAGACCTTTAGCGATATGGCCAGTCATCAAAGTTACATGATTCTCATCATTTATTTCATCTTGAGAAGTCTGCAAAGATATTTCATTTAAAAAATCTTCTAATGTGGGTAATTTTTCGACACCTTGTTCATCGAAGTAAGGATTATTTAAAAAATCCTTGACACTTTTAATCAGTTCATAGACATTATCAATTCTTGAAGAAGCGATAGTTTCAAAGTAATTTTTACTTTGTTCTTGTTTATCTATATTACGTACATATTCGATAAAACCTGAATCTTTAAAATAATTTTCTATAGTTTCTGAAATATCTGAAGAGGACTTATATTCATTAGCAAAATTATCAAAAGCAGTGAAAAAACGATTTAAAAAGTAGTTAGTGCTTTTATTTAGTTTTAATTCATCTCTATGATTTTTAAAGACATCAAAAATAGTGGTGCTATATTTTTGACAAAGCTCTCGTGCTGAATTTAAAGTAACTTCTCCGATACCAATTTTAGGAGCATTAATCACTCTAAAAAAAGACATTTCATCGCTATTAATAACTAGTCTTAAATAAGCAAGACCATCTTTAATTTCAGCTCTTTTATAGAAGGAAATACCACCATAAATTACATAAGGAATAGAATAGGATAAAAGTTTATTTTCAATAGCTCTACTTTGCATATTCTTTCTATAGAGAATAGCAATATCTTTATATTCAGCACCTTGTTTAATAAGATCCATTATTTTTTGGGATACATAATACGCCTCATTATTTTCATCTTGATAAGTATTATATGAAACAGGGTTACCGACGACATTGTTAGCAGCTATAAGCCTTTTTTTGATACGATTTTGATTATTATTTATCAAAAGGTTTGAACAATCGAGGATAGATTGAGTGGAACGATAGTTGTTATTTAAGATTATTGTTGTTAAATCCTGATAATCTTTCTCAAGAGTAGTTTGAATTAAATCACTATTTGCTCCTCTCCAAGTATAAATGGTTTGGTCCGGATCACCTACGACAGTAAGATTGTTATTATTTCCAACAAATAGCTTAAGGAGAGAGTATTGAACATCGTTTGTATCTTGAAACTCATCAACTAAATAATGAGAAAACCTTTTTTGCCATTTTTCTCTAATATCTAAGTTATCTCGCATTATTTTGTAAGTGTACATGAGTATATCATCAAAATCTAAATAATTTTGTTCGGCAAGATACTTTTGATAGGAAGAATACACTTTTACAATTAAATCATAGGAAAAAGTAAATTCAGGAATGTCAGTTTCAATGACTTCATCATAAAAAATACCCTTACATTTTAAAGACAAAATAATATTTTTAATTTGTGCTTTCTCATTTTTATCGATATTAAGACCGAGCAGATCAAAGACAGTTTTAAAAGCATCATTTTGATAATCTTCATCAGCGATTCCAAAGTTTAAAGTGAAAGGTGATCTTATCTCTTTATGTAAAAAGTAGAGACAAAATTTATGAAAAGTAGCGATGAAAGGTAGTCCATTAATATTTTCATCTTTAATTAACGCAGCTACTCTTTCATTCATTTCCTTAGCTACTTTATTTGTAAAAGTAATAGCAACTATTTTGTTATAAGGTATCCCTTGAGATAAAAGATAAGCGATACGATAAGTTAATGTGCGAGTTTTTCCAGTACCAGCACCAGCGATGATTCTTAGATGTTTAGCATTGCTAGTAACTGCTAAATATTGTTCGTTGTTAAGTTCTTTTTCTATATTCATGACAATAATTATATCAAAAATAGATGAACAATAAATGTCACATATAAATTGACTCTAGTGAATAAAAAACAATTTTATTAATATAAAATAGGTTGATTGTTTGGTTTAATAAAATATATATCTAAAGAATAAATTATATTAAGTTACATTAAAGTTCTTTTATTATTTAAATATATAAAAGAGATTAGATTATTATTGATGATTTATTTTCACTTCCTAACTCATTTTGTTTCATCTTTTATCTATTATAAAAAACAAGCTGTATATTATTGTTTTAATAAAGGTTCTTATTTTTATATTATGACGTGTTATAAAAATGAAAAATATTATTGATACTATAAATAATAATTCTAGTATTAAAGCATTTAGAATAATTATGAATAAAAGAAAAACCCCCTTAACTGCTTGCTAGGAACTAGCCTCCTAGGTTAAGGGGAAGAAAAAGCTCGATAAATTGCTAGAAGCTTTTTGATGATTAGAATATATATTAAGAAAGGAGTAAAGTCAATGATAAATTAACCTTCATACTAGGTTATCCATCTATCATTTATATACTTTTATATTTGATATTCTTTTTATGATTTTATGTAAAGTATTTTAATAAAGAGGAATAAAATTTAAAGAATAAATAAAAAAGAATTATGAGTAATTAGATATTTTAACTGTAAATGCTCCACAAAAAAAGTGCCACCAAGTTATTTTTAACCCAAACGCGTCATTAGGTCATCTAAAAATGGCAATAACTAATTATAAAAAAGTAAAAAAAATATTTTCAATAAAAAGAAGAAAATTATGAAGAAAAGTATGAAGATAAGTACAGTAATTTTAAAAGATGATTTTTTATATAAATTCTATTTTTTAAGCAAAAAAAATGGCTGGGATACTTGGAAGATAAAGTTATTCTTTTTATTTATTTTTATTTCCTATATTAATGTTTGTATTTGTTGAATTGTTAAAGGAATTTTCGATTTTTATGTTTTCTGGTTCTTCTTTATTTAAAATTTGTTTTTTTATTTTTTGTAAAGTATAAATCATATTATCAATTTCTTTAATGTCTTTATTGGAGAGGATAATATAGTTTTCATTAGTTAATAAGCTAAGAGGATTGATTTCAAGTACCTTGCATATCAATAAAAAGTTTTCTAACGAGAGTCTAATTTTTCCAGTTTCTATATCATTATATGTTGAATATGAAACATTAATTAGTTCTCCCATTTTTCTTAGTGAAATTTTTTTTGATTTTCTTATCTTTTTTATTGTTTCTAATATTTGGTTCATGTGTATATTTTAAAAAAATGTTTGGTTTATATAAAAATTTTTGTTGTTTTTTTGGTTATAACCCAATATAATGATATTAGTTGTTTGGAATATCCAAACAGAAAGGATTTAAAATATGGAACAGGTCGAGTTCAAGCAGTTATCTGAGATGAGTGTAGAGGAGATTCTTAGTTTAGAAAGGGGGAAGTTAATCGTTAAACAAGAATATAACGAATATCGTAAAATTCGTTCTTTTAATGCTTATTTGAATTTGTTAGATGATATGTTACAGGTTAGATTCAGATTAGATAGAGCTTCTTATTTTGTTATTGCTAAATTAAGAAATGTAGATCCTTCTTTAGTTGCTAAAGGTGAATATGTTGTTTCTTTCCCTTATCGTTTAGTTAAAGCTAAAGGTATATCTAAAAATACAGGTAAGGAATTTGAATATTACTATATCGAAGGCTTTGGCTCTCCTAAAGATAAGAAAGTTTATCTTTCTTCGTTTTTAAGAGGTAGTCAATTAGATTTAGTTTCTTGTTATTCATTCAATAATATTGTTGATAGAGGTTTAGTCGCTGATTCAGAGGAGGTAAATTCAGAATCAATATCTTATTTTGACGATTTAGGTTAGGGATATTCCCTAACCTAATTAAAAGGTAAAAATTATGTATATAGATAAAGAAATAAGATTATTTATTAAAGCTCCAACAATCAAAAAAATCAAAAAAGTAAATTTAATTAATCATCGCAAGATTCTTGAGATAACTTGCCATGATGGTAAAACTAATTATTACTGGTTTAATTCTTACAATTTGCAAAGTTTAATTAGAAATATGATTCAAATTAATGATTATTGTTAATTTAGGAGAAGTATATGAAATCAAAATATATAGTTAGAGAATGTTTATATGAAGATAATGATTATCCATCTGGATTAACTTGTAGATCTAAAGTTGTAAATAATTTTGATGATGCTATTTTTTATTTAAATAGTTTTTTTGATAAGAGAATTGATTTATGTAGTGATTTATATAGACCATTCAATGATTTATTTTTTGGTTATGAAATATATAAAGTGGAGGATAAAGAGAATGTTTTAATTGGTTCAAAAAAATATGATCTTTGTTTAATTTATCAAAAAAAATTAGATCGTTTTAAAAACATTGTTTTTAGAAAAGAGTTTGGTTCGTTTCTATTCACGGAGGATTTATGAGTAAAAAATTAAAAAGGAATCACAAAAAAATCATTGCATCTATTACTTTTCCAAATGCTAAATCAACTTACAATTCAAAAGATTATATGAATTATAGTTCTTTCGTAAAAGATGGAAGACATCTAGGTAAGCATTTCGGTTTATATGAAATTAAGTATGTAGAAGATAAAGGAGATAAAAAATAATGAAAAAGAGAAGATTATTCTTAGGATTTATGACATTGTTATCTTTAGGTTCTTTAAATGCACCTAACGTTAATAATCAAGTTGAATTCGTTTATAACGATGTAAAACCAGTAAATGCAGTTACTTTAGCTGAAGGTGATGAAGATGATCCTCATCGAGTTGAGGATGGTGAAACAGTAGATATACCTGTCAATGTTGATTCAGCTCCTACAATCGATGAAATTCTTTCTCAAATCACAGCTGAAGATTTGTTAGGTGAAGCAGTAGAAGTTGAATGTTCACCAGAAGAAAGAGAAAAGTATAATCCTAATCAGTTAGGTACTTATTTAATAACAGTGACCGCAACTGATACATACGGTCAACAAGCTACTTGTTATTTAAATATACAAGTTATTGATATTGTCGCTCCTGTTGTAGTTTTAGGAGCTGAAAAGAAATTAGAGTTTGTTCCTGGTGATTCTTTGACTGCTGAAAACTTAAAAACTTATTTTACTATTACTGATAATGCAACTGATAAAGGTGGTACTATTGGTGAACCTACTTTCACATTAGACGATTCTCCTTTATCAGAACTTGAATTAACATCAGTTGATGTTGGTTCTCATATTTTAAAAGTAACAGTATCTGATAGTTCTGAAAATGAAACAGTAGAAAGTTTTGATTTATCAGTTTTGGATAAAAATGCACCTGTCATTTCTAGAAAAGATGCTGGAGAAGGTGTTATAAAGATTGGTTTAAGTAAAGTCTTAAGCATGGAGCAACAAGATTTTTTAGATCTCTTTACAGCTGAAGATGATATTGATGGTGATGTTTCTGATACTTTAGCAATCAATGGTGATTTTATTGATAATCATGTTGGTAATTATACTGTTAAATTACAAGCTCATGATGATTCTAGTAATTTTGGCTCTTTAACTGTTGAAGTTGAAGTTTTATCTGATGTTCCTCCGGTTTTCATTTTATCTGATGCTTTAATTCAAGCTACTACTGATAGTCCTCTTTCTTCTGATCAGATTGAAAAAGTAATAGTGAATGGTATCTATTCTAATGATACAGTCAATGAACTTAGTTTTGATGATACAGAATATCAAGAAGGTAAATTAAAAGCTGGTACTTACGCAGTTCCATATCAGATTAAATATGTTTCTGCTGAAACACACGAAGAAGAGGAAGAATCAGGAATATTACAAGTTGATGTTGTTGGAGATGAACAACAGGAAGAAGAAGAATTAGATTGGTGGTCTGCCTTTTGTAAATGGTGGATCGATGGATTCCAGTGTTTATGGAACTGGCTATGTGGAAGAGGATGGTACACAAATGCCGAACTTGGATTAGAGTGATAATAAATTCTATTACAAAATACTCTATTTAATTTTTGAACATGGAGAGGATGTATAGTCCTCTCCTATTAGTAAGGAGGTATATAAAAAATGGAAGTATTTAGACCTGTTCCCTTGCATTTTAGATTTAATAAGAAGATTAAACATAATACATTAGTAGGAGCTGAAAGTAATAGAAGATATGCTTCATTAACATTAATGCATTCCCCAAAGAATGGAAAAAAAAAGAATTATCTTTTAAAGAAAAATCCTAGTTTAAAAGATAATAGAAAAAGTTATTTAGAAAATCGTATTAGATGTTTTGATAAAACTACTTATGGTGTTTCTAGGCCAAAATTACAGATAAGTAATTTTGAAGATAGAGAATATATATTAAATAAATTTAGAAAATTTACTCATTAAAAAAGTGCCATTCAGTTATTTCTAACCCCATCGAGTCATTAGCTCAATTAAAAATGGCACTAACTAATTATAAAAAAATAAAAAATTATTGTCAATAAAAAGGAGAAAATTATGAAAAGAAGTATGAAGAAAATTTTATTAGGATCATTAGCATTATTAGCCATGAGTCCTATTAATCAATCTTTAGATTATAATTATTTATTAAAAGAAGATTTTAATAATTTTATTAATAATAAAAGTTGGTTAGATATTAATATATCAGATTTAGATATTTTGAATGATCAATTTTATGTTAAAACTATTAATTCTGAGGATGCTTTAATTTATAATTATTCTTCTCCAACAGATTCTACTGTATTTACTATACAGTCTTCTGATGGTGTTACTGATATTTTTACTGATTTAGGAATAGATGTTGATACTGATTATTTTATTTTATATTGTGATAAATATACTTTTGATGATAGTCAAAGTACTTTTATAACTGAATGTGGAATATTAGATGCAACAAAGCATTTTCTTTTTATTTCACCTGAAAATTTTAAAGATTCATTCATTAATTCTAATTTACCTCTTGTTTTGGAAGGAAATTGTGTATCAACTCCATGTAATTTATCATTTTATAATTTAGGGATAAATAATTCTATTTCTGATAGTGATTCAGTTGATTTAACTGAATATAAGGAACAAGTTATTTTAAATGAAGAATTTAAGGCAGATAATTGGAATGATGTTT
This sequence comes from uncultured Bacilli bacterium, assembly GCA_944349335.1. Classification (GTDB taxonomy): domain Bacteria; phylum Bacillota_I; class Bacilli_A; order RFN20; family CAG-288; genus Enterosoma. Next base: position 234,277 of record CALVMW010000001.1, on the reverse strand, counting down.
CACAAATTATTTCTGAAAATGATTATTTAAATGTTGTTAGTAATGGTAATTTAGGTAGTTTTTGTTTTAAGTTTAATTCTTCTTCTTTGTTAAATTTTAATGAAGTTAAATATTTAAAAGTTGATTTTTCTTATTCAGGTTTACATTATAATCCTGTTGTTTCTACTTTTTCTTCTAATACTTTTATAGAAGATGTTAATTATTGGTCTGATAATGTAGAGTGTGGTGCTTTAAATGAAGTTCAAAATAGAGAAAGGTTTACTGATGGTGCTGATTATAGTGTTTTATTAAAAACTTTTGGTGAAATTTCAGAATTTTTAAATATAAGAAATTTAATTTTTTCATATGGACCTAAAGTTGAATCTTTGGCTCCTTCTAATTCATTTTCTAATTTAAAAGTTACTATTTACACAGATAAAGATTATGTTATTGGTGATATTTATGAAGGGATGGAATCTTTAGAAGTATATGATTATTATACTTCTTATAGTGATGAGAAAATTTATTCTGATTTAAATATTGATCCTACAAAATATTTTGGTTTAAATTGTTCTGAAATTGGTAAGGAAAATTTTCCATGGGGAAATATGTTTAAAAAAGATGGTTCTTTAAATAAAATTACCACAAGTTCTTTTGCTGTTTCTTGTGATGATAATTTTGTTAATGTTAATTTAAGATTTATTCTTCATGATGATGTTAAGCCTGAAATTGAAAATTTGGATACTTTTAAAGAAGAATATTCTATTGGTGATACTATTTCATCAGTAAATTTAGCAACATATTTTTCTGTGAGTGATGATTATGATGAAAATCCTACTTTATCATTTAAATTAGATGGTTCAAATTTAACTTCAAAAACATTTAAGAGTTCTGATGTTGGAGTTCATCAATTAGTAGTTACTGCAGTTGATTCTTCTGGAAATGATAGTTCTTTAACTTTTAATATTGAAGTATTAGATGAAGATGCCCCTGTTATATCGAGAAAAGATGCTGGTGAAGGTGTAATAAAGATTGGTTTAAGTAAAGTTTTAAATTTAACTGAAAAAGAATTTTGTCAGTTGTTTGAGGCTACTGATGATGTCGATGGTGATGTATCTGATACATTAGATGTTAATGGTGATTTTATCGAAAATCATGTTGGAGAATATACTGTTAAATTACAAGCTCATGATGATTCTGGTAATTTTGGTTCGTTAACTGTTGAAGTTGAAGTTTTAGCTGATGTTCCTCCAGTATTTATATTAGGAGATGCTTTAGTTTTAGCTTCTACTGATAATCCTCTATCTTCTTCTCAAATTGAAAAAGTAATTGTGAATGGATTAGCTTCTGATTATGACATCACTACTTTATATTATGACGCCGAATCTTATTTAGCTACTCCTACGGAAGCTGGTGATTATATAGTTACTTATTCTTATGATTATTTAAACGAAGAAGGAGTTGAAGAAAGTTCAACTGGAAAATCATTTACCTTAAGAGTTCAAGGTGATCAAGTTGAAGATATTGAAGATGAATTAGATTGGTGGTCTGCTTTCTGTAAGTGGTGGATCGATGGATTCCAGTGTTTATGGAACTGGCTATGTGGAAGAGGATGGTACACAAATGCCGAACTTGGATTAGAGTGATAATTATTTCTAGTACATATTGAACATTCCTTTCTAGGGGAGAGATTAAATTCTCTCCCTCTATGTAAGGAAATAAAGGAGTCATATCATGAAAAATAAATTAGTATTATCTTTATTTGCATTATTTAGTTATTTTGCTCCTTTAAGTGAGCCTATTATTAAGAATAATGATTCTTTAGTATTAAAAGTTCAATCTGATACTTTAGATTTTGATGGTCGTTCTATTGAAGAAGATTTGAATGATATGGGTATAAATTATGATTTATATCCAAAAATTGATAATGCTACTCCACAATTTTTAACTGGTGTTGAGTGGTTTTATACAGATGATGCTTATGTAGGTCAATATTCATATTATATTTATATATATAATCGCTCTGGAACTGATTGGGATAATACTGGTACTTGTACTATGAAGTTTATATCTGGATCAGTATCTGATGCTGAAATTCCTTCAACTGGTGATTATGAAGTCCATTCACTTATTGAATGTGATCGTACTTACGATAATTTGTTTATTAAGTATCGTGTAGCAGGAGCTTCTGATTATTATCATCGTTTTGATGATAGTAAAGAAACTAGATCCTATTTAGTTTCATCAATTACACTCACAGAAAATAATTCATCACGTACTTTTGATATTGGAAGAAGAATGAATTATTCAGGCTTTTGTTCAACGAATGGTAGTATCGATAGTTCAACATTAGCAGTATCAGAATCTGATTTTGATGTTATTAGAGTAAGAACATATCCATTTATAGCAGATTTTGGTTCAGTAACTGGTGATGCTTGTGTTACTGGATCAGCTGGTTTATTAGCTTCTGGAACAAGACCATTCGAATTAAATTTTGACTTATTTGGTGTTTATTTTAGTTTTAATAATAATTATGATGAATATGGAGAATTATATAAAGTAGATTATAATTATTATAAGTATAGAACCGATTGGATGGTTTCATATGGTGATAAGTCAACATATAATTCAGCTTTAAATTTTCTTAATAGAAAAAATTTAAATACTAATTTTGAATATACAGGAGCAAATCCAAATTATGGTTTTAAATTTTCTGGCTTTGCTGAATATGATAATTTAGAAAGTAGAGTAGTTGATAAGAGCGATCCAGATTATAATTCATCAACTAATACTATTGATGGCTATCCATTATATAGTTATTTTTATAACAACAGAGATGATAGCGGTCACCATCAGCTTCGAATTGATAATCCTGATTGGATTTTTGATAAATCTGAAGATGCTTATAATAATGGTAATTTAGAAGATTCTCATATTACTTCTTCAGAAGTATTAGATTATTTAGAATGGTATGAAGAAAATAATTATGATTTAGATGAATCAGATAATTTACCTAGATTAAATGGAACAATAACTAATGATCTTTTTTATGCTCCCAAAACAGATAGTTTATCAACTAAATATGGATATGTTAAGAAAAGTCAAACTAATACAGATTTATTAAATTATCAAGTATCAGATTATTTAAACGGATTTCCTTATATTTATAATTATTCAAAGATTCTTTTAGGAATATCATCTGATTATATTAGTTTTGATTACGCTGATTATTCTGATACTTCTAAAATTAGTTTAGGAGATATATTTAGACAAGCGTATGAAAATGATTTAAATTTAAGTAAGTATTATCCTTATTTTAATGGAACAAAAGATTTAAGTTTAAAAAATGTAACTAATGATTATCAATCTGATTTTATTTATAGTTGTATTGAAGATGAATTTTTACGTAGAGGGCAAGAAATCATTGATGATGATGGTGTTGGATCTACTAAGATGACATTAAATCAATTTATTGATGATTCTTTAAATAATGATAAAAAAATATATCGAATGATTTATGATTATGCTTTATCAAATACCTATATTGCTGCGAGTAAAAATTATTCAGAATCATCAGTCGGTCAAGATGGAACATGGACTGGATCATCAATAGCAGTAAGTAAAACTGATGTTATTTTTGATTTTCAATTTATCGATTTTACTTTTAAAAATGAAAAAGATGAAACATTTATATTACCAGTAGCATCTCATCCATTTACTATATCTGGAACACCAGAAATACCAGATAGCGAAGCTGATTCATTACCTACTTGGGCAATCACTTTGATAGTAATAGCTTGTTTAGTATTAGTATTAGGTATTTTAGGAATCTTTTTCCCAGTTATATTTAGCGCAGTTAAAGTCGTATTTAAAGTTTTAGTTAAAGTATTAGAAGTAATATTTACTATTATTTATTTCATTCTTGTTTGGTGGTGGTTAGCAATCATTCAGAAGATAAGAGGAGAAGAGATTCCTCGTATATGGTTGTTTGAATAAATAAAGGAGGATTAACTATGAAATATGTAGAAAAAGTTTTTAATGTATCAGGAAATGATTTAGGAATTAGTTCTAGTCATGATGTAGTTGTTTTGAATCATAATAGGAAAAATAAAAAGTGTAGAGTTAAAACAATTACTAGTTTGGAACATTATGATAGGAGTAGACGTTGTTATAGATATGATTATGATGCTTTAAAAAGAGCAAAGAATGGAGATATATTTCCTTTAAATAAAAATGTTCTAGGTAATGAACATTGGTCTGGTATTGATAGTAGAGATATTAATATTTGCGAATCTACTTTAAAAGAAAGAAAGCATAGTAGAATTGATTCATTACCTTATAAATATTTAAAAATAATTTATAAATAAAAAATGCCGGGGACTTCGACACACCCGGTCACAATGTTAGGGACTTCGACACACCTAATCACGCTCAACAGAATGTTGATTGATATAAGTATATTAATAGAAAGGAGTAAAGTCAATGATAAAGTTAAAATTTATACCAGATTATTTTCCTATCATTCTTATGCCTTTATATTGGATATTCTTTCTATGTTTTTATATTATTTATCTTCCTATTTATGGATTAGTATTGTTGTTTTCTCCATTTAGATCTAAAAAATCTTTAATTAGATATTATTCAAAACATTTTAGTAAAGAAGAAAGAGATCTAAATGGTAGCAAGGAGGAAGATAAAGATGAGTAATGTTCAAATTTTGTTAGTTGCATTAATTCCTATCTATGCTTTAACTTATTTTTTTATCTTTTCTCCTGTTGTTACTTATTTTCAAAGATATGGATACGCTAAAGGAGTTTTAAATACAAAGAATTTTGTTGCATCTCCTTATTTTGGATTGATTACTTATGTATGCGGAAATATTGGTTGTGGAAAGACTACATGTTCATCTGGATTAGTAAATATATTAGCTGATATCAAGAAAGAGCAAGCATTGAAAAAGATAGATGATATTAGAATTATATTTAATAATGTTGATTTTAATGAGATTGATTCTCTTATTTCAGTCGCTTTTAAAGAATTAAAAATAAATAATTCAAATCTTCTTTTAAATTATCTTTTAGAAAATCATAAGGATCTAAGAGATAAGCTATTAAATAAATATTATGACGCTGGTTTATATCCAGTTTCATATATTTCATTATTAAGAGATTACATTGACGCTTATTTAGCGGTATTAAGAAATAATTATTGTTATTTTTGGAATCGAAAGTTTTATTGTTATAGTACAAAAAATTGGGCAATGCCATATAATCCCGATATGATTGATATTAAAAATAGATCTCTTGAAAAAGATTATTCTATTTTAAGATATACAACTATTTTTGAAGATGAAAAAGCTCTCACGGGTAAAGTTTCTACTGAGGCTTTTGCGGTAGCTCGAGAGGATGGTGGAGCAGATGTTTTTTATCGCCTTATTCGCCATTTTGGAAAAGGAACAATACATACAATTATCACTGCTCAAGATTTTACTCGTATTGTTAAACAAGAAAGAGAATTAGCTACTGGTGTTTTCTATATTGAAAAGAGAGAAGAACATTTAGGCTATTCTTTAAAATCGGTGTTTATCGATTTTGCAATTGATTTTTTAGAACGTTATCAAATTTTTTATTTAGGAATATTAAATTCAATCGGTCAAGCTCGTTTATCATCTATTAATAAGAAGATCGAATCATTAAAGAATTATGATTTAGTTATTCCAGATAAATTAAATGCTAATTTTGAGAAGTATAGTAGATTATCTTCTTTAAAAGAAAGCAAGATTAAAAAGATATTGTCTGTTTTAAATAATGCGAAGAATAAGATATTTGCTGATGGGTTCATTAGTTATAAGGGAAAATATTTTACTAATCCTGATGATGTTGAAAGATCAGAAAGTGATTATTCCTCAAATGTGTTTAAAGAGAAATTTATTTTTCCTTTGTGCTTTTGTTACGGAAGTTCAGATACTTATAATTTTTCAATTTTACATGATTATCTAGTTAACGAATCAGAATCTCATTTATATGATGATATAGATTTTGATAGTCAAAAAGTGCCTGATATAGATGATAAAAATTTTGAAATGTTTATTAGCTCTGTTCTGGATAAGAACAAAACTAAGCTAAAACGATAAAAGGAGGTGAAAGATGAAATGTTTGTTTAGTCGCAAAATTAAGCCGTTGTCAAGCGGCAAGCTTGCGAGACGCCGTTAGGGCAACGCTTGACAACAATAAGGCGGTAAAATGAAAAGCGCCGTAGCAAGCGAATGCTTAGCGCGGCGCACTTGACAAAATCCGTTATTTGTCTTTACATTTTTCGAAGATTAGTCGTTAATCTTCATTGGAAGGGAATATGTAATACCCATTCTAGCGCGTAAAAATTTTTTAAAAAATTTATTTAAATAATTCGATAGTTATCAATAAATTAGGTGGTAAAGAGTATGAAAAAAAATTTCTCAAAAACTGATTTACAAAATGAAGTATTATCTAAAAATATTCAATCTGTTTTAATTGATTGGTTTAGATTTGTTGTTTTTGAAAATTTTGATTTAAATAATCCATCTAGTAAGTTATTAGAATTATTTAATATTTTAAAGTTAGATATTAATTCATATTATGAATCTGAAAGAAATGATTTGAGAACTTTAAAGTATCGAAAAACTTTAATTTATAATGAAGATTTAAAAGTAGGTATTGATGTTGAAGATTCTGGTAGAGTTGAAGGTGAAAAGTATCAGTTTATAATTGAAATATCTGGTTCTGGTTGTCGTCATTTTGAAATGAGAGGTGGTTCTTGGAAAGAATTATTGTTTTTTCTTTCAGATAAAGTTCGATGCAGGTTTAAAAGAATTGATATAGCCTGTGATGATATTGATGGTTATTTGAATATTGATGATATTAAAGATAAAATATATAAGCAAAATTTTACTTCTGTTTTTCGTGGTAAAAAAGTTAATGGTAAAATTGGTGATGAAAAATATTCTTTGTCTTTAGATGAAGAATATGAAGATGATTTAGATGAGAGAAATCAAACACATATTTTTGATACTCGAGCTGGTTATACTTGCACTTTTGGTAGTAGATCATCTTCTATTTTGCTTAATATATATGATAAAAAAGCTGAACGCTCTTCTAAAAATATAGTATCTGGTGTTAGTTCTTGGGTTAGATTTGAATTTTCTTTAACAAAAGAAAAATGTGAATATTTTTGTAAAGTATTATTAAAAAAGGCTTTTTTAAATAATGAATTTGGTAAATTATCAAAATCTGTTTTATATGGTTTAATTGATTTTAAAGTTAATGGTTCTTATAAAAGAGATGTAAATAAGAATATGTCAAAATTATCTACTTGGAAATCTTATTTGAAATTTTTAGGTAGTGTCGAAAAAGTAAGAGTTCCATCTGATCAATCAAAAATTGAAGAAAGTATTACTAAATCTTTTACTTGGATTAAAGATTACTGGATGTCTACATTATTGAAAACTATGGCAACTGGTGATTTTAATAGTTATTTAAAATCCTTCATGGAAGAATATTTGGATAAACATGGTATAGAAGAAAAAATTATATTTCAGATTAAGAATTATTTTTTAGGTATTACTGGTGAAATTTTAAGTGATGAAGAAGTTTTATCTTTAATTAAAAATACTTTAGTTTCTATGGGATGCAATTATGAAAAATTATCTCAACAAAAGCGAAGATGAATTAATTTATTCATTTAAAAATAAAAATTTAAAATTTTATGATTTAATAGATTTTTATTTTATGAATTTAAAAAATCGGATTAAAGAATCATCTTTTTATAGTGCATATAATAGAATAAATAAATATGTGAGGTTATTACCTAATATTGATGTTAGTGAAATAGACTATTCAATCTTAATTTTTTGGTGGAATAGATTAAAGTGTTCTTCTTATGTAAAAAAGAGAATTAAAAGTGATTTAAAAGGTATTTTTGAATTTTTAGATTTATATTATGGTTTACATAATGTTGAATATAAAAAACTTTATGTTCCAAAAGATTATTCTATTAAGAAAATTAAGAAGAAAAAATATTTTTTATCGATTAGTGATTTTAAAAGGTTTTATGATTGTTTAAATGAAGAAAGATTTAAATTATTGTTTTTAACTGCTTTTGTTTGTGCTTTAAGGATAGGAGAAACAAGAGGAATAACTATTGATGCAGTAGATTTTAATTCTCATGAATTATATATATATCAACAAGTTGTAGAAATAGGTAAAGGGAAGTTTGAAGTAACATCAGTTAAGAGTGAAAATTCTAATAGATCTATTTTGTTACCAGGTTTTTTATTTAAAAGGTTATATATTTATATTAAGAAAAATAAATTACATAAAGAAAATTTTTTATTTTGTTCTAAAAGAAGTAAAGATATACCTATTGGTTCTAGTACAATCAATAGAATGATGAGAAAATGTATTAAAGAAGCTAATTTAAATAAGTTTACTTTTCACGCTTTTCGAAGAAGTGAAGCTAGTTTTTTATTAGAGAATGGTTTATCACAAGAATCTATTAAAGATTATTTAGGTCATGATTCTTTTGAAGTTACAAAGCGTTATTATATAGGTGATTCAGAAGAGAAAAAAGCGAAGATTTGCGCTATTTTAGATGATAAATTAAGTTCAATTTTTTAAGCAAAAAAAATGGCTGGGATACTTGGATTCGAACCAAGGAATCACAGTTTCAGAGACTGCTGTCTTACCGCTTGACTATATCCCAATCGCAATTGAAAAGTATAAAGTATGAGTAAATAAAAGTCAAGATTTCTATTTATTGTAGGTTTGGTTAGAAAGTATTTTAAAAGATCGATATACTTGTTCTAAAACAAGGAGAAGAGCATGATAATGAGTGAATGTTAAGTTTGATAGAGAAATAGAATAGTTTGCTCTTTTTCTTACGATATCAGATAGTCCGCATGAAGATCCGAAAAGGAAGAAAATATTATTAGTCGATTGAGTGGTTGTTTCTATTATTTTTGAAAAAGCTAAGCTATCATACATTTTTCCGTGAATATCAATTAAGATCAATATATCGTCTTTCTTGATTAAATTTAACGCATTTTTACCTTCTTTTAAAAGAGCTGTCTCAATTTGATCATCATATATTTTTTCTTCTTTGAGCAAGATAATATCAGCTTTTGTAAATTTTTTTATTCTTTTAAGATATTCATCATAGCCATTTCTTAAATAATTATCTTTAATTTTACCTGGTATTAAAAAATGTATCATGATCCACCTTTAGTCTCTTTGTCAGCCGAAGATGCTTTATAAATAATGTCAGGCAAATATCCTAATTGTTCAACAATTACTTTTTTAACTGTATTTAAAGCGATATCTTTAGTATTACATTCTTCAGAGAGGTGTAAGAGAACTACTTCTTTAGTATTGTCAGCGATGAGATTAGCAATATAATAACCTGAATCATAGTTAGAGAGGTGACCAGTATCAGAAATTATGCGTCTAATAAGATATTCAGGTCGCGATGATTGCCAAAGCATCTTGGGGTCATGATTGCTTTCAATTAGAAGGTAATCGGGATTTTGTAAAAGCGGCATAGTTTTTTCGGGTACAAAACCAGTATCAGTTAAATAGATTAGTTTTTCATCATCGCATTCGATGATGAATCCCACAGTTATAACCTTATCATCGTGACTTAAGGGAAAAGAAGAAATTTTAAAACCATCTATATAAAAAGTAGAGAAAGGTTTAATTATATGAGTAGGTGGTAATTTATTTTCGACTTTATCTAAAGTATCCGTGGTGGCATAAAGTTTATTTATATCAGCTTGATAGCAGTTAGAAGCATGATCATGGTGAGTGTGTGTAATAAAATAAGCTTCAATATTATTAAAAGATAATCCGTATCCTTTTAAAGCTTCTTCAATACGTTTTTTACTTACTCCTAAATCGAGAACGATGACTTTGTCACCATTGATTATTAAAGTGCAATTACCTTTTGAACCAGAAGAAATAACGTTAAACTTCATTGAATGGAGCATCCTCTCTATCATCAGCGGCAGCCATAAAGGAATTATGGGAACGATCGTAAATAAACTTGAGCTGACCAGTAGGTCCATTACGATTTTTAACAAGGGAGACAAAAACTTGGGAAATAGGATTGTTGTTATTCATTTCAGCACTATCAAAATTTTCAGATGAATTATTATCGTAATAGTCTGAACGATAGAGCATCAAAATCATATCAGCGTCTTGCTCAATATCGCCAGAGTCACGAAGGTCAGACATCTGTGGCTTATGTCCTTCTTTACGACGATCAGGAAGTCTTGATAGCTGTGAAAGAATAATAATCGGTATATCTAAATCTAATGCTAACTGCTTTAATTGGTTAGAATATGAAGCGATTTCGGCTTGACGGCTATCGTTAACTTTGCCGTTGGTGATTCTTCCTAAATAGTCGATAGCTACTAAACCGAGATCAGGAACTAAATTCTTTAATTTTGTACATTTAGAAATGATGTCGAGGATTCTTGAAGAACGATCATCATCGATATAGAAAGGTAATGAAGCAAGTTCATTTAATCCACTCTGCAGTTTTTTAACATTTTTAACTTGTTCATTATCTTTAGCTAATACTTGAATCTGCTCTTTTTTAGAACCGGGCAAGAACTGAAGATCATTTATCTCATCAGTAGTAAGATCAGAGATTAAAGAAAGAAGTTTCATACCGATGCTGACAGGTCCCATTTCTAGAGAGAAGAAAAGAACAGGAATACCTCTTTTTGCAACTTGATAGAGAAGGTTTATAGAAAAAGTAGTTTTACCGACGGAAGGACGAGCACCGATGATGATAGTATTACCACCATGCCAGCCTTTTGTAAGGTGGTCGAGATTAGAATAACCAGTTTCTAAACCAGTGACACCATTGACGCGATGTTTATGTTTATTAAAGTAATCGCTCTGTTTTACTAGGGTGGCAACTATTTGATCAGAAAGCTCAGACATGTTTAAAAATTGAGATACTCGTCTTTTTTGAGTGATAGAAACGATGTCGCTTTCAGCTTTACCGATAAAAGAACTGATGTCGGAAATAGGCTTTTGTTCGGCATCTTTTTGAATATCTCCTAATTTTTTGATGAAGGAATTTAATAAGGCGCGATCTTTAATATAATTGATATAATTCTCTGGATTAGAAGGGAATTCATCCATAGAGTCAAGAAGAGATTTTATATATTCTCTTCCACCGACAGTGTCAAGAATATGAAGGTTATCTAACTCTTGAACTAGAGTAGCATAGTCCGCTTTGATATTCTTCTTGCTCATGTCTAAAATCGTCTTAAAGATGAGACGATTTTGAGGCAAGGTAAAATCATTCTCTTCGAGAATAGTAGAAGCAGTTAAAAGTGCATCTCCCGATTCTTGAGAAAGAATATAGCCTAATAATGCTTTTTCATTAAGAGAAGAATCATTTTTATCGGCCATTACTTCTTCTCCTTCAGACTTACATGAATATTGATAAATCCGAAGACTCCTTTATAGAGTTCAACTTTTACTTTAGTATTTCCAAAACCGTTGATAATCATATCTTTATCAACAATCATCTTCTTTTCGATGATGATATTTTCCTTTTTCTTGAGAGCTTCGATGATCTCTTTAAAAGAGATAGTACCGATCATCTCTCCTCTTCTTCCAGCATAAGCCTCAAATTCTAAAGTGATATTTTTTAATTTTTCAGCTAATAATGAAGCTTCTTCTCTTCTTTTTTCATCAGCGATTTTTTCAAGTTCTAATTCTTTTTCGTAATCTTTTTTTGCCTTCTCAGTAAAGAGAACAGCATAACCATTTGGAATTAAATAATTAGCGCCATATCCATCGGAGACTTCGACAAGCTCTCCTTTTTTACCTACTTTGCGCAAATCTTTTTTCATTAATACTTTCATGCTTTATCTCCTTTATTGTTATATCCAGCGTCTTCTAAATAATCTTTTAAGACGACTCTCAATCTATTTTTTACTTCGTCGACGCTCGTATCTCTAAAACTAGCAGCCGCCATATTTAGATGACCGCCACCACCTAATTTTTCCATCAATAATTGACAGTTAACGGTTCCATCAGATCTAGCGGAGCATTTAATAGTATTTCTATTAACTCTACCGATAGAGAAGGAACATTTAACTCCTCTTATAGTTAAGGCTTCATCAGCTACTATTGAAAGCATAACATCAGAATATTCTTCAGTATCGGGTGTGGAAACTATGATGATATCGTTATTTATAGGTTCCATCTTATTCATCAAACCGATCTTTTGTTGATAAACTTGAATGTTTTCTTTTAAGAAATCATCAGCGGCATTTTCATCAGCACCTTCATCAATAAGGTAACTAGCTGCATCAAAAGTTGCAGAGGAAGATTTAGACTTAAAGAAATGAGTATCAAGGCAGATACCAGTTAACATAAAGGTAGCTGTTCTGCTATCTAAAGGAATATTCTCCATACCATATTTGATATAAGAAGTGATAAGTTCACAAGTTGAAGAAGCTGAAGGATCTATATTTGAGAAGTTAGGATTCTCTACTTTGAAATTACCAGGTCTATGGTGATCTATGATGGCAATATTTTTAAATTTATTAGCGATATTGGGGAAAATAGAAATGTTAGGATTATTGTGATCAACCATGATCAAGATTGTACGGTCATCGATAAAGGCATCAAGGCTCTTCATATCGATAAAGCGGATGCTTTGATCGTGAGCTGTAAATTTTGTATTTATGGCTGTGCGGCAATTTTCTTCTACTTGTTGTTCCTCATAGCATATTTTAGGATGTTCAATACCTGCTCTTTTAGCGATAGCATAAATACCTAAACAAGCACCTATCGCATCAAAATCCGCATCTTGGTGACCAGCGATAACAACTTTGCTAAAGCCGCGGAGAGTAGCGAGAAATGAGTTAGACATAGTGCGCATTTTAACGCGGTTTCTATCAGGCTTAGATTCAGTTTTACCACCATAATAGCTCATCGTTTTTCCATAAGGCTGAACAACTGTCTGATCACCTCCACGGGATAATGCAACATCAAGAGCGGAGGAAGCATCTTCAGAAAGTTTAGAAAAATCAGGGAAACCATGAGCGAAACCTAAGGAGATAGTAAATCCAGCATCTAATTTATTTTTTACATCATCTACAACAGAAAATCTATTAGCTAGAATACTATCATAATTTTCTTTGGTTGTGATTAAGATATATCTATCTTCTTTTATTTGTCTTATAAGAATATGATTTTTGGATGCATACTGCATAATTATCATCTTGACTTTAGCGACAGCATCAGAAAATTTAGAATCATCAGAGATTGCCATTTGAACATCGTAATAGTTATCGATAGCTAAATAACCGACAACAGGGGCATTATTAGTATTAAGTTTTTGGATGCTTTCGTATTCAGTAGTCTCTTTAAAGATGAAAAGTCTCGCCTCTTTCATTAAAGCGACTTGATAATTATGTCTTTCATGCATGATAGATATCGGTTTATCATCATTGATAAGTTTTTGTAACTCAGGTAAAACACCTAAAATGTTTTGATCAACTAGATCGTGAATTCTATCTGAAAGGAACTTATTTACCCACATAACAACATTATTTTTGTCACAGACTGCAAGTCCTATCTCACCAAATTCATAGGCGGCATCAATATCTTCACCGAGGATGTCAGCAGATTTTGATTCTACTTCGCCTTTTTTCTTATTGATTTTTACATTGAAGATAAGAACACTAAGAGAATCAAGTAAGAAAAAGATAGCTGTAAGTATCGCTAAAATGATTAAGTAATTATCAAAAGTTGGAAGAAGATAATATAAAGTTAAGATTGTTGCGATCGTCAGCATCTCGACGATGAATATGATAATAAGAAAAATTCTCTGTTTCTTTAGAAGTGCGTACATAAGTCCTCCTAGGGCTTATATATTATATAATTAAATAATATTATTTTAAATTACTAAAATTATCCATCATTATTAAAACTTTTACACTTTTTACTTTGTCCTTTAAATAGTTTAAGGTAGATTTTATCGTAGTTCCCGTTGTTAAAACATCATCAAATAGCACAATATCTTTATTTTTTAAAAAAGAGATATCATCTGAAAAGATATTTTGAAGACTTTTTCTTGTCACTAAATCAGCATTTTTTTGCTCTTCTTCACCTGATTTTTTTAAATTGGAATAAGAATTGATTTTATAGGCATCAAGGATAAGTTTTAAATGATTAAACCCTCTTCTTTCCATATTTTTGTTTGTGGAAGGAATCGTAAGTATGCTCTTATTAAAGCAATATAATTTTACGAGAGTATGAGTTGTAAAAAGAAAGGCGGGAGCTAAGGCGACATCCCTTTTTTCTTTAAAATTGATCAGCCACCTTTTTGTGATATTTGAATAGCGATACAAAAAGAAAAATTCAACATTAAAAATTCTTTTCTTATAAAGAGCATAATCGATACTTTTAAGACAAGAATCACAAATAAATGGTTCTTTCTCTATGATTGTTCGTATAGGAGAGATAGAGAGAGGTTTTAAACATGAGAGACATATTTTATCTTTTATTGTAGCCATCGATAGTATTTATACATGAGCATATATCTCTTGTTTTTTCGCAAGCAAGAAAATAGACTTCACCAGTTTTTGCATCACTTTTTCTTCCTACTCTTCCAGCTATTTGAATCAATGTTTTTTCATTATAAATCTCATCATCTGCCATGTAGACGATAACTTGTAAATCTTTAACAGTAACTCCTCTTTCAAGAATTGAGGTTGTAACTAAGTAATCTAGTTCTTTATTTTTAAATTTATCGATAAAAATACTTCTATATTCCTCTTTTGAAGAAACGAACTCACCATTTTTAAATAGTAAATGAAGAAGTTTAAATAATTGTTTACCATCTTCTATTTTAGGAGCAAAGATGAAGACTGGTTTCATAGATTTGATAAACTTATATAAAAGGTTGATTACTATTAAAGGCATAAAGCAGTAAGGGCATTTGATCACCTTAGGAACAATGAGTTTACCGCCGTGATATCTTTCATATAAAGAGAGGATAACGCCATTATTAGAGATGATTTCATTTTTTAATTGTTCATCGATAGTTGCGCTCATCATCACAAAATTTTTTCTGATGGAATTATAAAAAATATTGTGAAGAATAGCATTATTATAGTAAGGAAAAGCATCGACTTCATCTAATATCAATAAATCAAAATAATTAGGATATCGATAAAGTTGATGGCAAGTTAAAAGGATGATATCGGCGTTTAATTTATTAGTATGTTCTCCATATACAGTTGCGATAGTTAAGTTTTTAAAGGCTTTTTGAAAGCGCGGAAATAGGTCAATAATCACATCTTTTCGGGGAGTAGCAAAGCCGACATGTAATCCTCTTTTTAAATATTCATACATGCTTAAAAAAATAAGTTCTGTCTTACCTGCTCCAGTTACAGCGTTGATTAGAACATTTTTACCTTCTTTTAAATTACTATAAACATCTTTAGAGAGTTTCTCTTGTTTTTCACTTAAAGGATATTCTAAATTAAAAATAATATCTTTTGTTACTTGATAATTATTATCGGCTTTTCTACCTTGAAAATCTAAGCATAGTCTACAATAAGGTTGAGAATTGAAATAGCCGATATATTTTTCATCGTTGTTTTTGCAAATGGGACATATATAACTCATCAATAATATTTGAGATGAATCAGTTATATGTTACATAAGCTTTAAAAGAAATTTTATCATCTTTATTGATTCCACAATAATAAGTGCCGTAATCTTCCTCTTTTTTCATGATTTTTAAGGTATCAGATAAAAAGGATTCTTTTTCAAAATTAATTTCAATACTGCTGATAAGTGAACTAAGTTTAGCTTCTTGAATCAGTTTAAAGTAGACAGTATTATTCATGTGCTTGTTATTATCGATATCTTCTTCTTTAACTTGATAGTTAAAACAAAACTCGCCTTTTTCATCGCTTAGAGGTTTTAATTCTCTACCGAATAAATAATCGAGCTTTTTCATTTCACTAGAAAGAGGCTCTAACCTTTTAATCAGTTTATCAGTAGTAACTAATCTTCTTTTAAAACCATCTATTAGTACCCATAAGGAAGAGATTAAACAAACTGGTTCGTTTTTTTCATTGACTATATATGCTTCACGATAAAACTGTATTTTTTGTGGGAATAAAGCATAAGTTACTATGCGATATTTCTCAGTAGTATTCATTCGTTTTAAAAGAATGGCTTTGATTCTTAATAATACGTAAAGTAAGTTTTCAGGCTCATAAAAATCTTTATCTATCGATAATATTTCAGCATGTTTAGTAGCATATTTTTGAAATATTAAAAATAATTCTTGTAGATCAGGATTACCTTCACTATCAATCTTTGATAGTGAAAATGTGCCACAATGATAAAGCTTTGAAGGAATAATATCTTTTATTTCCATAATTTACCTTCATCATAAAGTTTAATGACATCTTTATAAGAAAAACATTCTTCATAACGAAGATTATCAAAGCCAGGAATAAAAGAGAATCTATTCTTATCTCTATGGTGAGTATTTAAGTAGATACAATTATTAAAAGCGGAGTTATTAGCACCATAAATATCAGCATAGAATGAATCACCTATATAGATAGAATCTTCTTTTCTTTTATGAGCTAAATTTAAACCGGTATTAAAAAATAATTCATAGGGTTTTTTTACAGCTATTTTTGATGACCCTAAGAAAAAATTAAAGTGAGCATCAGGTAACTTTCTTTTAATGATTGCAAAGGTATCATCTTCATCATAGATCGTATTAGAAAGGATAGCATAGTAAATATTATCTCTCTCTAATCTTTTAAGAAAATCCATAATACCTTCTAAAGGTTCGGGATTTAAATGATTAAGGATCTCATGGATACATTCTTTAGTAGTGCAATCGAGTTTAATATTAAAGTTGTAAACCATAAGATTATAGAATTGAACGGCATCGATCTCATAAAACATGCGTGAATTCATATAGTCACGTAAGAAACGTTCAGAGTAATCTTCAACCGCTTTAAAATTAATTTCTTCAGGATTTAAGGCGTGTTTTTTAAGCGGTTCCACATTCCAACTCGGCGTTCTTTCTTGGAAGGAAATAACTGTATCCCAACAATCGAAGAAAACTGCTTTATTTGAATTATTCATAATTATCCTCCGTAGAGATTTTAACATTTATAGACAATAATGATAACTAAATTCAAATCATCATTGCATTTTTTTGATAAATAATGTAAATTATATTCGTTATTTAGCCAATCAAATTCTATTGAATAGCACACAGGCTGCCCGCTGGATTATTCATCAACCAGCGGGTTTTCCTTTTGTAAAGAAATATGAAAACACCATATATTTCAATAAAGTTGTTTCTTAATTTTTATATGATAATTATCAAATTATCTTGCAGATTCCTTCTTTAGGTAGTATCATAAAGATGATTTAAGGGAAACTATCGATTTTACTATTTATAAACGGAGGTTTCTTCAATGAATAAAAATGTAGCCCAAGAGCCTGGTGGCGGAAAGAAGAGGCATGTAGTTAGCCTTGTCTTTTTCGTCGTTTGGCTAATTTTCTTATTGGTTGGTGTAGCGCTTTTAGTAGTTGCTTTTACTCCTGCTGCTGAATCTATCTTTCCTTCTTCAGAATTCAAAGATATTTTTGATAATCTAATCCTCTATTTTAAAAGCGCTTTAGGAGTCCCTGATCTATTTTCTTCCTTTGAGTATGGATCATTTATTTTCTTCTGTTGCTATTACCTTTTTACTATCATTCTACTTTTCTTCTTCTATCTACCTTTTGTCTTAATCGGGAGAATTAAATCCTCTGAAAGAAAAGTTCGTCCTCTCCGTTATACTTTTTTAATTTTATCGGCTATTTTAGTCTTAGCTTTCCTTCTCTTCTATGATTTTGCTATTGTAATGAATGTCTTATCTAGTCAAGGTATCATTCTATTTACTAATCCTTTAAATCAATTAGCTAATTTATTTGCTTCTAGTGGTGTACTTGCTTCTCTTGCTATCCCTTATGGTACTGAATACTTCTCTGCTTTTATTTATCTTTTAGCTATAGTTCTTATAGTTTCTTGGCTTATCGATATTTTAGCTATGATTAAAAAGAGGAAAAAGGAAGTTAAAGTAGTTGAGGAACAGAGTAAACCTAATGAAGAGGTAATAAAGGAAGTTGAAGTAAAAGAAGTCGAGCAACTAGGCAAAGCTATCTTACCTACTTATCGTGAAGTTAAAATATTAGATTCTCTTGAAGGATTAAAAGATAAAGGTCCCTTTACTCTTCCTTTATTAGAAGAGAGCGACGTTGAAAAAATAATTGAATCCTTAGATCCTAATAATCTACCTAAGATTCGTTTCTTACCTGAAGAGAATGTTTTAGCTGATGAGATCTACATTTCTTTAGGTAGTGAATATGAGAGACCTGATTATCTTCCTGGCTTAGATGATTTAAATGATCACCCATTCATCGATGTAGTTAGAGAGAAAGAAGATATTACTCAATTAGGTAAAGAAGAAGTAAGTAAACCGATTATTATTGAAGAGAGAGAACCTCTACAATTAGTTACTATTATCGCTATCAATGCTCCTCTTATTACCGGCATAAGACCACAAGAAGAGATTCATCCTTACGTATTAAAAGAAACCTTATCTGATAGAAAAGATTATTTAGAAATTATTGCTATCAACGATCTAAATACGAGAGTAGATTATTCTAAAGTTGTTTATACTATTCCTAAAGAGACTTACGTTGTTGCAATCAATTCTTCATTAAACGATGGCTTAAGACCGCAAGAAGAAGAGCATGAAAAAGAAGTTAAAGAGTTAGCTAGTGATAGAAGTGAATATGTTGAACTTATCGCAGTTAACGACTTAAGTGAAAGAAAAGATTACACTAAGGAAACTTATACTGCTCCTAAAGAGACTCATGTTGTTGCCATCAATTCTTCACTAAATGATGGCTTAAGACCGCAAGAAGAAGAGCATGAAAAAGAAGTTAAAGAGTTAGCTAGTGATAGAAGTGAATATGTTGAATTTATAGCAGTTAATGACTTAAGTGAAAGAAAAGATTACACTAAGGAAACTTATATTGCTCCTATTGAACCTGAAGAAGTTATAAGTCCTAGTGATCAGAAGACTAAAGAAGAGCCTAGAGAAGTTAAGAGTAGTACTATAGATATTCCTGAAGTTAAAGAGGAAGAGAAGGTTACTACTCAAGATAAAGAAGAGGTCACTTCTGAAGTTAGAGAAGCTCATAAACCTCTTGAACCTCTTATTAAAGAGAAGAAAGAGCCTATTAGACCTGATAAGTTTGTCTTAGCTGAGCCGATTAAAGAAGAAGAGAAAGAAGCTGAGAAAGCTGAGATTAGTGAAAAAGAGAGTCAAGCTCCTAAGAAGATTAGTGGACCTTTACATCCTATCCGTGCTCGCAATAAAGATATTAAAGCTATCGATCCTCAAAAAGTTAGTTTCGATGTAAAGAAGCATAAGATAAGAGTCTATCAAGGTAATTTGACAGCTCAAGAAGCTTTTGAAAAAGCCGTAACTAAAGTTCAATCAAGCGTTAATCCTATCTTCCTTAATTCGAAGCAAGATACTCTTACTAACAATCGCCAGCAAGCTTTAAAGGAAGGATATTATTCAGTAAATACTGGCAAACTTATAAAACCTACTAAACCTATTTCTGCTCCCACTGATAAGAAGCAAGCTAAATCGATACGTGAACTTCTTAAATCTAAGCGTAACGATAAAGAATAAAAATCTCCCTCTAGTCGCAAGATTAGAGGGATTTTTTATAAGTGATAAGTATTTTAAATACTTGAAAATTAAGTCGATAATGTGTATAATTTTTTCGCTTTATTGAGGCGTGGTGCAGCTTGGTAGCACGCTTGGTTCGGGACCAAGAGGTCATGGGTTCAAATCCCATCGCTTCAACCATAAAAGAACAACATGTCTGATACAAACTTAGTCGCTGACTAGGGGTGTGCAGACTTTTTTTGATTTTAGGCTTAAATGGCCACTTTTTAAATTTACGCCGTTGTAATAGTGAGAGCAAAAATCTTTAAAACTCAATGAAAAACCATCATTTTTAAGGCTCACTTTGAAACGGCAGGGGTACACTATTACACGGCGACCACTATTTTGCACACCCCTAACAACGACAACTGCACACCCTATCCTTTTTAACAATATTGATTGACCATCTGGTCCTTATCGAGCTAGGTGGTCTTTTTTATATATTAGAATCTAGAAAATAAGTTTGTTTTCAAGTATAATTAGCATAGCTAAGAAAGCAGGTATTTTTATAATGAAATACGAAGAAAGCGATAGAGTAGAACTTAAGCGAGAAATGATAAAAGATTTAGATAAGGAAATTATCGCTTTTTTAAATACTCATGGAGGAACTATTTATATTGGCGTTGAAGATAATGGAAATGTAGTAGGCATAGCTCAAGAATTGAGAGACGAATATGATGAAAAAGTTTCTGCGATTCTTACTAATAACATTAAACCTAATAGTAGAAATAAAGTTGACTTTTCTTTTAATGAAGATGGTGTTCTTGAAATTCATGTAAAAGAAGGTGACTCCAAGCCTTATTACTTGACTGAAAAAGGTCCTAAGCCAAGTGGCACATACATTAGAGTGGGAAGAAGTAAAAGACCTGCCAATGACGATGAAATATTAACGATGATTCGAGACAGCAGTGGTTGGCTTTGGGAGAAAGAAGAAAGCAAAAATCAAAGTCTTCACTTTTCTTTTTTGTCGATTTATTTTAAAGGGAAAGATATTCCTTTTGATGAAAGCAAATATTTAACATTGGGTTTTATTAATAAAGACGGTAAATTTACTAATCTTGCTTTATTGTTTTCTGATGAAAATCCGATTGAAGTTAAGTTTGCTAAATATGATAAAAATATTGATTTTTTGTTTAAAAAAGAATACACCGGCTCACTTTGTTATATTGCCGATCAAGTAATTAATCAAGCAGAAGCATTTAATGTTACATCAGCGAAAATCGTTCCATATCAAGCTGCTAGAATCGAATATGTTTCTTATCCTGGTAAAAGTTTGAGAGAAGCAATTTTGAATGCAATTTGTCATGCCGACTACAGTTTTCCATCTAATATTAAAATTGAATTTTTTCCTACACACTGTAGGATTTCTAATCCTGGTTCCATATACAAATATACTTTGGAAGAAGTGTTAGCTGGTCAGCAATCTTTTAGGAATCCAGGAGTTGTACGAATTTTATATATGTTAGGTTTTATTGAAAATTATGGTAGCGGGTTGCCAAGAATTATTAGCGCCTATGATAAATCTGCCTCAAAAGCCCAGCTTCTCAATATGGAGCATTGTTTCATTGTGAATCTTCCTAATCTAAACCCGATAGATAGTACCGGATTAGGGTTTGAACCTCAAAATGAACCTCAAAATGAACCTCAAAATGAACCTCAAAATGAACCTCAAAATGAACCTCTAAAAAACGATCTGCAAGAAGGAATTGTTAAACTAATTAAAGAGAACCCTAAAATAACTAGGAAAGAAATGGCCATTAAATTAGGCAAATCTGTAAGCACAATTTTCAGAATTTTAAAAGACAATCCACATATCAAATATGTAGGCTCTTCAAAAAGTGGTCATTGGGAAATAGCAGAAAAAGGCAAAGAAGATTAAATTAAAATATTAAATGCCACCTAGCTTATAATAGTTAGTTATCTTCAACATTTCAAAGAGCAAAAGAGTAATTGCAAATATTGAAAATATCGACAAAATGCGTACTTTCTAGGGGTGTCATGTAAGAGTATAAGGGTGTGCAAAGTATCGAATAGAAATAACCACAGCATCATTGTAGTTATATTTTGATACAATCCGCTGTGTCGAAATTAAGTATAGAAGTGCCAATATATTTTTCGTTAGTTAAGATATTTTCAACGCTTCTTTTGCTCCATTTATCTTTGCCTGATGGAGAAGGAATATGAGATTCTTCAAGTTGTTTAATTATTCCTACAACACTATTACCTGAAAGATAAAGATTATAAATATCAGTAACAATAGTAGCTTCAGTAGGTTCTATTTCTAGAATGCCATCCTTATTTCTTTTATAGTCATAACAGGCTTTCGTATATAGTTTAGAAGTTCCGTCTTTTAATCTTTTTTCAATACCACATAAGACATTTTAACTTCTATTTTTATTTTCATTTTCAGCATAAGCAGATAGAAAACTAAGAAGAAGCTCACTATCCATAGTAGAAGTATTGATATGTTCTTCATCAAAGACGATCCCTATTTTATGTTCTTTTAGAAGTCTAGTTGCTCTTAATATTTCTTCAACATTCCTACCAAACCTAGAGATACTTTTAGTAAAGACAAGATCAAACTTATTATTTTCAGCATCATTTAGCATTCTTTGATATTCACTTCTTTGTTCTTTATTAGCTCCACTTTTAAAATCAAGATAAACATCTATTAAGTGATAATGATAATTATTACTTATCATCTGAACAAAATAAGATACCTGATTAGATGCACTTCTAAGTTGTTCTTCAGTTGGAGTAGATACTCTTACATAAATAACCACATAAATATAAAGCTTTGGTAAAGTTGGAATAGGCGCTATTACTCTTACTTTCTTATCTGGCATATTATCACCTCAAAACACAATAAATCTGGGCTTTTTGTCTTTGCTTTAATTTAAGCAGTTAATATTTTGCCTACTTTTATAAAATTATTCTGTCGGTGCAAATGTCGGTGTAAATGTCGGTGTAAACGAAACAGAAAAAAAGATTCTAGAAGAACTTTTAAAAAATCCGACATTGACTGCAGATAAGCTTTCATTAATGATTAAAAAGAGCAAGAGAACTATCGAACGCTACTTAAAAGCATTACAAGATAAAGGGTATCTCGAAAGAAGTGGTTCAGATAAGACGGGGGTATGGAAAATCATAAAATAGCCTACTTTGCTTGCTGTAAATTCATTAAGAACTAAGCACTAATAACCACAAAAATCTAGCAACAATCAATATTTTGAACAATTATAATTGAACACTAAGTTTTTGCCTATTCACTACATTATGGAAATTATGTCTGATACTTTATAGGTATCAGATTTTTTATTAGAGAAACGAGATATGATGTTTGTAATTTTATATAGTATTAGATAGATATTGATTTATTTTTTTACTTTTTGTTATACTTAATATCGACTTAAAAGGAGAATTAACAAGTGGACCCTGACCTATGTAGCCTGCTAGCTAATAATATTGATTTAAATGAGATAAGTATATGGGGCATGCCGTTTTATGCATGTATCATAGTCATCTGTGTTCTTCTTCTTGTTAGCGGATTATTTTCTGCTAGTGAAAATGCTTATACAAATTGTAATAGATATCATTTTCAGTCTTTAGCTAATAAAGGCAATTTTACAGCGAAATTAGTAACTCGCTTAGTTGATAAATTTGATAATACATTAGTTACTGTTTTAGTTGGAAATAATATTGTACAGACTATTATGTCCTTTTTAAGTGCGATGATCTTTTATAATATATGTCTCGCATTTGGTTTATCAGAAGGTGTTGAGTCTGTTTTATCGACTATCGTTATGGCGGCTTTAGTCTATATTGTTTCAGATACAGTTCCTAAGATCCTCTCTAAAACAATACCTAATAAAATGGCTATATTTTTAGCTTATCCTGTCACTTTTGTTTCGATTATTCTATTTCCGATTACGATTCTCTTTAGAGGGGTTTTAGCTTTAGTTCATAAAATATTCAAAGTTAAAGATCAGAACTTACTTTCTAAAGAACAGCTTATGCAGTCGGTTAGTGAAGCTATCAATGATGAAGATAATATTGATGATGAGAATGAAGCTGAAAAGCTTTTTGAAAATGATGAGACAGAGATTATTGATAATGTCTTAACTTTTGATATGAGAAAAGTGAGGGATGTCTATACTTCTAAAGAGAAAGTTTTTTCTTTAAGTATCGATGAGTTAGATTATGAAACGATAAACTCAGTCATCATTGAAAAAGATTATTCGAGAATTCCGATTTATGAAGATGATAAAGATAATATTATCGGTATTTTAGTTTTACGTCTTTATTTTGAAGAATATACTAAAGATAAACATTTTCCTATTCAATCGATACTTGAAAAACCTGTTTTTATAAATATCGATACTCCTTTAGATGATTGTTTTAAAACCTTGAATGCTGAAAAAGTCCATTTAGGTATCGTAATGGAGAATGGTGTCAATAAAGGCATTATCTCTATGGATGATGTTTTAGAAGAGCTAGTCGATAATATTAAAGATGAAGAGAATAAAGATTTAGCAAAGGAGTTAGAAGATGAATAGTCATTTAGCTCTGATAATCGGTTATTCTATCGCTTTAGTAGTTTTATTTTTCCTCTCTTTCTTTTTCTCTTCTTCTGATATGGCATACGGGAGCGTGGATGTTTTAAGATTGCATAGTGAACAAGAAAAAAATCCTTCGAAAAAAGGTCTTCTTTATGCCCGTAAATTAACTGATAACTATGGAAGAACTATATCAACAATCTTATTATTAAACGACACTGTCAACGCTGGTTTAGATGCTGTCTCTACTATGCTCGGTGTCAACTTAGCTTTCCTTATTCTCTCTAGTCCTGAACAAGCTACACTGCAATCAGAGACATGGGGTTTAATCGCTTCAATGATCTGTTTAGTTATCAAGATTATTTTTGGTGAAATTATCGCTAAATCTTTTGGAAAAATATTTAATTTTAAATTGTCCGTACTTTATTCCCGCGTAATTAGAATATTCTCGTATATAACCTTGCCGATAACTTTTGTTGTCTCATCTTTTGGTGATATATTAACTAAACCATTCTTAAAGAAAGTTACTGATGTTGTTATTAATGAAGATGATCTTCATGAGATGGTAGACGATATTGAAGAGCAAGGTATGGTCGATAAAGAAAAAGCTACTTTATTGCATGAAACTATCCGATATACTCATACTGAAGCTTACGAGATTATGACTCCGAGAGTCGATATTCTTGCTATTGATGTCGAAGATATGGATGAAGCGAAGAATAATCCAGAAATCTATGAATTTTCTCGTATTCCCGTCTATGAAAATACGATCGATAATATTATCGGATATGTAAAATCTAAAAATTTAATGATCGCTAAGATCAAAAATGTTAATCCTGAACTTGAAGATATCTTAGAGACTCCTTTAAGAGTTCCTCGTTCGATGGAGATAAATGATATTTTGAAGATGTTCCGTACTAAAAAGAAACATTTTGCTCTTGTTATGGATGAATATGGCGGAGTTGAAGGTATCTTAACTATGGAGGATATCTTAGAAGAAATAGTAGGTGAAATTTGGGATGAGAGCGATAATAAAGAAAAGCCTTATCATCAAAGAAAAGATGGCTCTTATATTGTTGATGGCTCATTAACATTAGAAGATTTCTGCGATTTATTTGATCTTGACTTTGATGATATCGATACAGAATATGTTACTATCGGTGGTTTTATTATCGAGTTATTAGATGATCACTTTGCTAATTTAGGTGATATTTGTAACTATAAAGATTTAACTATGAAAATATTAGCGACTGATAAAAATGGTGCAGTCGATAAAATATTAGTAACTAAGAAAGAAAGCCCAGAAGATAAAGATTGAAATTAGAGCTAGTAAATGTTACAATTCTCTAGCTTGCCCTCGTGCCGGAATTGGTATACGGACACGACTCAAAATCGTGCGGAGTGCATCCATGTGAGTTCAAGTCTCACCGAGGGCACCATAATTGTAGTTATATTTTGATACAAAGTTCTGTTTCAAAATTTAGTCATAAAGTCTCGTATTTACGGGGCTTTTTTCTTTTGTAATCGTTCCACTTGTGGTTTAGACTACTTTTAAAGCTCAAAAATAATAAAGTTTACCCATTTGCTCAACGATTAGGGGATTAGTTAAACGATTAGACCACTAGAAAAATGAAACACCCCGAAACAGGAGATAAACGATTGTATCATATGAGAAAAATTTTGTAAAAGTCCCACGTTTATATCGATTTTAGATCTGTTTTATGTTAAAATTTATTATCTAAATTCTTAAAAGGTGTGATGAATGAATGTCAGATTTTATAGAAAAAACTAGAGTTCAAATACCAGCGATACTTCATCTTAGTAGGCTAGGGTACAAATTCTTATCTAAAAGAAACTTATATTGGGATAAAGACACCAATATTTTAGTTGAACAATTTAAAATTGCTTTAAAAAGAATAAATAAGACTTTAGGCGATTCAGATATACAAAATGTTTACGAAGACCTTAAAGCAACATTAAAAAATGATGATTTAGGTGAAGAGTTCTTTAAAAAATTACAAAAACGAAATGGAATAAGATTTATTGATTTTTTAAATATAGATAATAATGATTTTTATTGCACTTACGAGATGCCATTTGAACATGAAGGAAGTGATTTTAGACCTGATATTACTATATATATCAATGGAATTCCTTTAGCATTCATTGAAGTTAAAGTTCCAAACAATAAAGAGGGGATAGAACGTGAAAGAAGAAGAATGGATGATAGATTAGCAAATCCAGCTTTTTCACATTTTTTTAATGAATTACAACTTTTGATTTTTTCCAACAATATGGAATATGACAATGATCCCGATATATTAGTTCCAATTCAAGGAGCATTCTATAGTACTGTTCAAAGAGATCATTTTAGATTTAGCCCATTTAGAGAAGAAGACACTTTACTGCTACAAACAGTGGCATCTAGAGAGATATCATCTGAAGTTGAAAAAGAAGTTTTAAAAGAGGCTAATGCTCAAGCTATTATTGGAAGCCTTGAATATAAAACTAACTTAAATGGGTTAACACCAACGAATCGTATTGTTACTTCACTTTTAAGTAAAGAACGTTTTTTGTTCCTATTAGATTATGGCTTTTGTTATGTAAAAGAGAAAGATGATGACGGAATAGTTAAGGTCAGTAAGCATATAATGCGCTATCCTCAACTGTTGGCATCTTTAGCACTTTTAAATAAATTAGATCAAGGATTAAAGAAAGGCATTATTTGGCATTCTCAAGGTAGTGGTAAAACAGAGTTATCTTTTTATTTGGTAAAGATTTTAACAGACTACTTTTATCGTAAGAAACAATTAAACGCTAGGTTCTTATTTATACCTGATAGGATTGATTTATTTAAACAAGCAAAAGACGAATTTATTAATAGAGGGCTTTCAGCTAAAACTGTTGCAAATAAACAGCAATTTAAAGAGGCAATACAAAAGCCAAGTGGTATTAATGGTCAAGATGGTAATTTGGAGATAATGGTATTAAATACTCAAAAGATTTCTGAGGAAGCTCAAGTATTACCCAGTACTCATTATTCTACTAATAATCAAACTGTTATAATTGTTGACGAATGCCATAGAAGTTATGATGAGAATGGTCAATTTTTGAGTAATTTATTAAACATAGATAAGAATGCCATAATAATTGGTCTTACTGGAACTCCTATTATTTTAGGTAAAGATGAAGAAAAATCTAAAAATTTGTTTGGAAACTATATCCATAAATATTTTTATAATCAATCAATAGCTGATGGATGCACTTTAAGATTAATGCGTGAAGAAATTATTAAAACCTTTTATGATGAATTGCAAGGCTTAAAAACAACATTAATTCAGAAAGGCATTACTGATTTAAATGATATTTATTGTTATCCAACTTATGTAAAAAGTTTGGTTAATTATATAACTGATGATTTTAAGACTTTTAGGAAAATACATGACTTTGGAAGTGAAGATAAGCCAACTGGTGCTATGATTGTTTGCTATTCAAATAAACAAGCTGAAGAAATCACTAAAGAGCTTCAATCAAGAGGTGAAAAAGTAGCATTAGTTACTCATAAGGTTCCTAAAAATGAAGTAGATAAAATTATAGAATCATATAAACAAACTAGTGATTTAGATTATCTAGTTGTAGAACTCATGTTACTAACTGGTTTTGATTGTGCTAGGCTCAAAAAAATGTATTTGTTAAGAAGATTACATGAACATAATTTACTTCAAGGATTAACTAGAGTTAATAGGCCTTTTAAAAACTATAAATATGGATATATTGTCGATTTTGAAGGCATCATGGGTGAATTTCAAAAAACTAATGAAGCATATCTAAGAGAACTAAATCAATTATATGGTGAAGATGTCACTAAAGACATCCAAATATTTGTTGATGATCATGATATTGAAAAGCGAACACAAGAGATTGACGCAGAGCTTTTTACATACGATACCGATAATTTAGAAAATTTTTCATCACAAATAAGTGCAATAGAATCTTTTAGTGAAATAAAAAAATTAAAGAAATTATTGGATGAAGCGAAAGATCTATATAATGTTGCTAGATCATCTGGTAATGGGAATTTCTATCATCTAGATATTGATACTATTATCAAAATGAGCAAAGAAGTTGATAGAAGATATGATATTGTTAAATTTAAGGATGCTTTAAAGTCTAATAATGACGAAAATAGATCTCTTATTCTTGAGGCTTTAGCCAATATCGATTTTAAATTTATTAAAGGTAAAGAACATGAATTGCTATTAGCTGATAAATGGCGTGATGAATTAAAAAGGACAAGCGAATCGTTTGAGAGAAACCAAGACAAAAACGATCCTGAATATATTTCTTTATATGATGAATTACGTCGAATTTTGAGTGAACATAATATTGAAGAAGTGTCTCGTGAAGTTTTAGAAAAGTTGGAAAGACTAAACTCTAAAATGAAAGATCTTAATAACCTCAATATTAGAATTGCACAAAAATATGATGAGGATTATAAATTTGTGCGACTTCACAAACGCTTCAAAGAACTTTTTAGAACAATGAATGAAAAAGAAATACATGATATTTTAGTTAAGATTAAGGAATATTTAGATGATATAGTGTTTAAAAATAGTAGTATTTTAAATAATAAAGCTTATTTACAACGAGAAATTCAACGAGAGGTTTACAACGATTTCAAAGAAAAGGACATTGTTTTGACTAGTGAACAACTTAGAGTTATTGATAATATGATTTTTATGGAATATCACAATGAATATATGAGGGCATATGCATAATGAATGAAGTTGAGTTAATCAATAATATAGATACATTAATTAGCAATATTAAAAAAAGTATAAATAATGCTGGTATTGATAAGGATTCAAGTGAATTTCAAATTGTTACTGAAATTTTCTTATATAAGTTTTTGAATGACAAATTTAAATATGAATCTAAAAAAGCAAATATTAATTTAAAAAACGCATCTAATTGGGATGAAGCTTTTAACAAATTATCGGATGAAGAATATAAGGAATTGTTAATTAATATAAATCCTGATTGTGCTGTCATTAATAAAAAACAAACAATTTCATATTTGTACTCGCAAAGAGAGTATTTAGATGACGATGGTCATGATTTTGCTTGGCTATTTGATAAGACTTTAGTTGATATATCAAATCAAAATATAGATGTTTTCTCGGTTTCAACCGAAAGCAATAATAAAATTAAATTATTTGAAGGTGTTTGCAAAAATATAATTGATGAGGCTAAAAGAAACGGCTTTGCAAAAGACATAATTGCTAAGTTAGTTGATTCAACTAATTTTGAAGAAGTATTTAATGAGAAATATGATTTCTTCTCTACTATTTTTGAACATCTAATAAGTGAATATAATTCTAATGGTGGTGGAACTAATGCAGAGTATTACACTCCAAAAAGCATAGCGCAGGTAATCGCTAAGATCTTAGTTGACGAGCCAGTTCAAAATGTAGAAGTATGCGATCCAACCGCCGGTTCTGGTACTCTTTTAATGGCGATAGCTCATGAGATAGGAGAGGATAAATGCACAATATATTCTCAAGATCTTACTCAAAAATCAGTTAAATTATTACGTTTAAATTTAATACTAAATGGTTTAACTCACTCTCTTCCCAATATTAAACAAGCTGATTTATTAGAATTTCCTCAATTTTTAAATGATACTAAAAACAACTTAAGACAATTTGATTTTATTGTTTCAAATCCACCATTTAAGACTGATTTTTCAGCTACTCATGATAAATGCTTGAGTGATAAGCATATTAAAGCATTAGCTAACCCTATCTTGATAGAGGGAAAAGAAACTAAAGAACAAAAACGCTTCTTTGCCGGTGTTCCTAATATACCTAATAAAGATAAGAATAAGATGGCGATTTATTTATTAGTTATTCAACACATTCTTTATTCGTTAAAAGACAATGGAAAAGCTGGAATCGTTGTCCCAACAAAATTTTTAGATTGGACAGATAAAATTGCTACTAAAATAAGACAATATCTTGTTGATAACCAATGGCTAAAGGCTGTTGTTTCAATGCCATCAAATGTTTTTGCTAATACAGGAACCAGTGTTTCAGTTATATTTATTGATAAATCAAAAAAGCACGATGATGTGGTTATGCTTGATGCTTCTAAATTGGGAAGACAAGAAAGCATTAAAATGAATAATAAATCTATAAAGAAAACAATACTTGAACAGCCAGACTTAGATTATATTGTTGATGC
Source organism: uncultured Bacilli bacterium (assembly GCA_944349335.1). Lineage (GTDB taxonomy): Bacteria > Bacillota_I > Bacilli_A > RFN20 > CAG-288 > Enterosoma. The sequence goes on along the minus strand of CALVMW010000001.1, from coordinate 203,659 downwards.
GGTTAAAAATAGAAAGATTGATGATAATCTTATTATAAAAGATACTAAAACTATTGCTGAAAAGAATTATTCTTTAGTAGCTGGTCAATATTTTGATATTAAGATTGAGCGAGTAAACTGGACAGAAGAAGAATTTAAAGAAAGAATGGCTAATTATGACAAAGAGCTTAGAATGCTTTTCGATGAGTCTCATAAGCTAGAAGAGCAAATTCTAAAGGATATAGGTGAATTAAAATGATTGATAAATTAAAAAATTTAACAACATCTATAACTGATGGAGAACATGGGAGTTTAAAGGATAAATATACATGTGATGGCTATAAAGTCGCTTCAATGGAAAATATATATAATTGTGAATTGCATTTAGATGATGAATTGCCAAAAGTTCCTTATCAAGTTTTTAATAAGATACAAAATAAATCTAAAGTCAAAAATAAATCTGTTTTAATTACAGCTGTTGGTGATGTTGGGAGAGTGGCATTAGTACGTGATAATAAAATTGATTTTTGCTTTATAAGTGGTGTAGTTATTATAAATACTGATGGAAAAAAATTAATTCCTGAATATTTATATTATTATTTGCAGACAAATTTAGCACAACACCAGATTAAATATGGCGGATCAGTTAATTCAATACAAAAACATTTTGTTCTTAATGATGCAAAGGAATTTTGCGTAAACTATCCAGATATAAAAATTCAGCAAGATATTGTAAATAGATTAGAACCTATAGAGCAAAAAATTTGTTATAATAATAAAATAATTAATGTTTTAAACAACAAGATTAAGGAGTCAACAAATGCAAGAATGTCTTACTAAGGAATATAAATTAAGTGATTTTTTTAGTGATATACAAAATGGTAAGCCAACAAGTGGCTTGGATAAATTAAAAGCTGGATATCCAGTTTATGGGTCTTCAAATATTCTTTTTTTTAGTAATGGCTTTTTGTTTAAAGAAGATGGAATAATAATTGGCAGAGTTGGTGAAAATTGCGGATGTATACAGATAGGTAAAGCTCCATTTTGGGCTTCAGATAATACGATTGTGTGTTCAGTTAAACATGAATACAATTTGTATTATATTAAAGCTTTGCTTGAAACACTTAATCTCCATAAATTGCAGAATGGAAGTGGTCAACCACTTCTTACTGCTAATGTTTTGAAAAACATAAAATTCTCTTTAAAAACTTCATTACGAGAAATGAATATGCTAGGTTTAAAGATTGAAAAATTAGAGTGCCTCATCTCAAAAAATAATTTAATTATTGATATTTTAAGCAACAAGATTAAGGATATATATTCCTATTGGTTTGTGGGAAATTTTGCGCAGAACAAATTCAATAATGGTAATCTTTTTGAAATGGTTTCATTGCCGAATAATAAATTATGTTCTCTTATTCCAACAGGGATTAATAAGTTTGAAGGCTATAAAGATTATTTTTCTACTTCTGAAGTTAAAGGTAATAGTTATCAGTCTGCATCCAAATTTATAACTTATTCCAATCGTGAATCAAGAGCAAATATGGAACCTAGACAATTAAGTGTCTGGTTTGCAAAAATGAAAAACAGTATTAAACATATCTCATTTGGTAATAACTCATATTTACAAAATAAAATAATATTATCTACAGGATTTGCAGGATTAGAATGCACTAATATATCCTTTGCATACATATGGTCTTTAATTAATGCTAATAGTTGGTTTGAGCGAACAAAAGATAACATTGCTACAGGTTCAACCCAGAAATCAATTAATGAAAATGGTCTCAGCTATATAAAAATTAAATGTCCAAATTATAAAAGTTTGGAAAAATATTCAGCAATTGTTAGCCCATATATTGATATGATTGAAAAATTGAATGAGGAAAATGAAAAATTGAAAAGTCTAAAACAGACTTTACTCTCTTATTTAATAACACAATAATCAACAAGATTAAGGATCAATTTTCTTATTATTTAGCAAATTGTGGGAAAATAAACAAACATACATTAAAAGATCTAATAGAAGAAGAAAATCAAAATATTTTGAACGATTTGAACCTTCCATTGATAGATCTTCAATCACTTCCATCATCTTCAATGAGAATGCTTGGATATGAAAGTTCTTCTAAGTTGTCTACTAATAAAAAAATTCTCTATAAAGGAAATATGCTAGTAGGATTAATAAGACCATATTTAAAAAAATGTTTGATATCACCAATAAACGGAATTACAACTGGTACTATTGGTCAATTTAAAATAAAACATAAAGAATTAAGAGCTTTTATAGTAGGAATAATGACAAGTAATGAATTTTTTAATTATTTAGTAAACATGTCTACTGGTACAAAAATGCCAGTCGTCAAAGCAAATGACATTTTAAATTTTCCGTTCCATTGGGATCCAAAGATATATAAAATAAGCAAATTCAATAATTATTATTTTGATATGTTCATAAATCTTAATAACGAAAATTTTTATCTAGCTAAATTAAAAAAATCACTCCTTGAATATTTAATTAAATAGTATTAAATCGATTTATTTAATAAATTTTAGCAATATACCCGACTTAATTTGACGTAAAAGATTGTTTTCAACCTTTAATTTTATTATTTTCTCAAAATAGGGCTTAATTGGTATAGCAGCTTTTGAATAGTCATTATAATTATAGGGCACAAAAATATACTTTTTTAAAGAAGAAGCATGCTTCAAAATGGAGCCAGAATTACTTCCACATTTTAATGTTTTTTAAATACGCTCATCAGTTAATATTCCGTAAATTAAACTATTTTCTATTCTCTTATCCTTAAAAACAGCTTTTTGGATGCCAGAAGAAAAGGAACCTTTAATACCACATGAAACCTTACCAATTGATCCATCAAATGAAATCAAAACATCATAAAAATCGCATTTAATCTTGGCTAATTCATCCATAATATATGTTGTTGATGAATCATCTACAAAATCGCCTACTCTATAAAATTTTGTTAAGTTTGTTGTGTTTTCAGGACTTTCTATATATTCTTTCGAAGTTGGTTCAATGCCTTTTTTAAAATCAATTATATCTTCTATGTTCAAAATTTGATAATCGGTTGGGATTTTTAAATTAACTCTTTGATCATATACCAACGTTTTATAGTGGTAAAATTTATGAAAATATAAAGAATACATATCCTTAATCTTGTTGATTAAAGAGATTGATTTTGCATGTTGAATAATAAGATTTAGTAACTAATAAGGAGGTAATAAAATGGTTGCTAAATTTTCTGATTATTCAAAAAAATGGCTGGAAAAGAAAAAAGATAGTATCAAGTATTCGACGTATTGTGCCTATCTTAATATTGTCTTGAACTATCTAAATGTTTATTTTGATAATTTGAATGAGTTTGATGCTAAAGCAATAAATGATTTCTTTGCTAATTTAAAATCAAGCCTAGGAAATAAGTCATTAAAAGGCATTTATTTAGTCTTAAGGATGATTGTAAAAGACGCTGGATTGGATGCCTCATTGCTAAGTTGTCTTAACGCCTTTAAAGATACAAGAAAAAAGATTGATGTACTTAGCAAAAGTGAGCATAGAAAATTACTTAAATATGTAGATGAGCATTTTACATTTATAAATTTAGGCTTTTTAATAACAATTTCAACTGGGGTTAGAATAGGAGAAATTTGTGCTCTTAAATGGGAAGATGTCGATTTGGAAAATAATTTAATTCATATAAACAAAACTCTTCAGCGTGTTTATATAGCTTCTGACAAAAGCACGAAGTTGATTGTAGACAAGCCAAAGACTATAGAATCGATTAGGAATATTCCAATAACAAATTTTTTGAGAAAAAAGCTTAAACCGCTTCTCAAAATAGTTAATTCTTCATACTATGTTATATCTAATTCAGATAAACCTATAGAACCTAGAACATATAGGATGTATTTTCATAAAGTTCTTGAGAGTATCGGATTAAGGCAGGTTAAATTTCATTGTTTAAGGCATACTTTTGCTACTAGATGCGTTGAAAATAGCAACGACTATAAATCATTAAGTGCCATTTTGGGACATAGTAATATTTCAATTACATTAGACCTTTATGTTCATCCGAATGATGAAAGCAAAAAGAAATGTATAGATAAAATGATGAATAGTTTATCCATAAAAGATAAAAATGAAGATTGATATATATGTAGCATATTTCTGCTTTATAATATTAATACCTAAAGGGTATTAGAGAAGTGAGCAAACAGTACAATAGATTTTAGATTATGTTAGTGATAAGTATTACGAGGTCATTTCTTACCATTGTACTGGCTTAATTATCAATCATAGGCAATCGCTTATCTTAGATCCTAAAGATATAACTAGCGCTCATGATATTGAACTTGAGGAGTTAGAATTTAAGGATGTTTATATTGAAGATAGACCAGGAGATGATATTGAATTCGTTGTTGTAGTAGCTCCTTTGGTCTCTTTTTCATATTACAACAAGTTTTATAAAGAATATGATTCAGACTCAATTTATACCACTTGGCTAAGAGTTACTTGCACAGGTAATCTTGGTGATAAAACACTTTATAACTTTAAAATTAAGAATATTGAAGAATACTCCCAAAAAGGCTCTAATAAACCACTTGATGGAGATTTAGTACCTATTATTCCAGGGGATAAATATGATGCAGTAGCTGAGGCTTTCCTTCTTAAATATTATCCCGAAGGACTAAATGAAGATAAGCCAATAGATCTAAATAAACTTATGAGATTCTTGATGATGAAATATGGCTACAATGGTCTGAACATATGCCTTGTGTTTTAGAAATTGAAGTAACAATGGAGAGGTCAGAATGAGCTATTTAGTTAAAGACTATGTTTTTGTAGATGTTAAAACAAGTGGAAGAGATTACTACTACTGGAAAAATTCTTAGATTGTTCTTTGATTTTAATTCTAATTTATTATAAATTAATTGAAATACTTATGGATACATTCATTATGCTAGTAAATATTAATAATCCCTAAATAATAATTTAATTATGTATTTATAATATATGTCTAATAATGAGAAAAAGTTTATTGCTAATCTTTATTAAATACTTCTTTAGGGTTGATACGGAAATTAAGGTTCTTAAAAGTAAAGCTCTCTGTTTTACCTGGTATATCAGTTGAAAGAGTAATGGTATCAATAGAAGTGAAACCTAGCTTATGATAAAGCTTTAAAGCTCGTAAATTATTAGGTGAAACTTCAATTTGGACTCTTTCATTACCTTTTGCTAAAACTAACTTTGTTATTTCAGTAATAGCATAAGAAGCTAAACCTTTGCTTCGATAATCTTTAGCTACATAAAGGTATTCTATATTATTAAGATAACCATATTTTTCATTAACATAGATAAAGCCAGCTATTTTATTATCAAACATGATAAGTCTTCCGATACCTCGAGGATCAATCATTCTTCTGATATCTTCGAGGATGTCAGAATCTGAAGGGTTAAAAAGCTGACTTTTCCAAAAGTCAACGAGCAATCTAGAAAGGATATCAATATCTGATAATTCGATTTTTTTTAATTCTTTTTTCATATAGTCTCCTTATTTCTATTTTGCCATATATATATTTAAAAGTCAAAAAAGTAGCAAATCAGTGGCGAAGATTATCAATAATTAAATAAATAAATAGTTTGACTTGAAAATCAAAAAATGAATATTTATATTATTTATGAGGTGTGCACTATGGATAAAACAATGGTTCATCTTTTAAATATAGAGAAAAAATATGTAGTCGGAGATACCATTATCAAAGCGGCTGATTCTCTTTCATTTGATGTGCAAGAAGGTGAATTAGCAATTATTTTAGGACCATCTGGTTCAGGTAAAACTACAGCTTTAAATATGATCGGTGGAATGGATGTTTGTGATTCAGGTGAGATTTTTATCGATGGTGTAGATATTGCAAAATTTAATAAAAAACAGCTCACTGATTATCGAAGGAATGATGTCGGTTTTGTTTTCCAATTTTACAACCTCATGCCTAATTTGACGGCATTAGAAAATGTTGAATTATCAACTGAGCTTTGTCGTGATGCTCATGATCCTAAAGAAGTACTTGCAAAAGTTGGATTAAAAGATCGTCTTAACAATTTCCCTAGTCAGCTTTCTGGTGGTGAACAGCAGAGAGTTTCTATAGCTCGTGCTATCGCTAAAAATCCGAAGATTCTCCTTTGTGATGAACCGACAGGCGCTCTTGATTATGAGACTGGAAAAACGATTTTAAAACTATTACACGATACTTGTAAGGAAGAAAATAAAACCATTATTATTGTCACTCATAATACTGCTTTAAAAGATATGGGTGATAAAGTGATCCACATCAAAAATGGTGCTGTTTCTTCTGTTGAAATAAATGAACATCCTAAAGATATCGAGGAAATAGAATGGTAAGAAAAGCTTTTTCCAAAACTATTTTACGTAGTTTCAAAAGTAATATCTCAAAAGTTTTTTCGATGATTGTCATCATGTTTTTAGGTATCGCATTTGTTTCTGGACTTGGAACAGTTACTCCTTCTTTTAGAAGAACGATGAGTGACGGCTTAAAAGCAAAAAACATCCCCGATATTATTCTAAAAAGTACATCTTCTCAAGGCTTTGAAGAAGAGGGTGATGATCCTTTAATTTTTGATAAATTAAAAAGCTTAGATTATGTCAGTAATTTTGAAGCAGTAAAAACACTTGATTCTTCTGCTTTAATTCAATCTGGTTATATTAGTTCTGATTTTCCTAATACGCGTTTTTATGGAATAGATCAAAATTCGAAATTAGCCCGTTTAGAGGTTGTAGAAGGCAGATTACCTGAAGATAAAAATGAAATATGTGTCGAACAAGCCTCAAGAGAGATGATTTATTATGAAATTGGTGACACAATTGATCTAGGACCTGTTTTAGGTGGTGAAAAGACGATAGTTGGTATTGTTTCCAATCCCTTGATTTTCTCAACCTATGGTGAATTAGATAATATTAATCAAGAATATATCGAACAAGTTATTTATCTTCGTAATGAAGATTTTGTTATCAATACAGAAGTAGTCCCTGGTGTAAATGTCGGTGTACCAGTGCCTGTTACTGATATTTATATAACTTTAACTGGTTTTGAGAGAGAAGAATTATTCTCTACTAGTTATATTTCTAAAGTTGACGAGAGAATAGAGCAGTTAGAAGCTGATTTAAATGATGATTCAATAGTCTATCTCTCTTTAGAAGAAAATGTCTCATATGCTTATTTTGATAACTATATAGGTAAAATCAATATCATCGCTTGGCTATTTCCAGTCTTCTTTATCGCTGTTGTCTCTTTAGTTATTTCGACTACTATGTCGAGGATGGTAGAAGAAGAGAGAAGCATCATCGGTTGTTATCGCTCATTAGGTGTCAGCGATAATAAAATCAAACTAAAATATGTAGTTCTTACTTTAACTAGTTTCTTTATCTCCTTTATTTTAGGTATGATTTTAGGCTTATACTTAATTCCTTCTGTCATCTATCCTGCTTTTGAAATAACTTTCTATATGCCTTCTTTAACTAATCTTATGAACCCGACTGTCGGTATTGTCTCTTCTTTAGTTATGCTTTTCTTTGTTGAACTTATCACCATATTGACAGTCAATAAATCATTAAAAGAAAGACCAGCTTCTTTACTTCAACCTCTTTCACCGAAAGCTGGTAAAAAGAATATTTTTGAAAGAATTAAACCTCTCTGGAATCATTTAGCTTTTAGATATAAATCGACCATCCGTAACCTCGTCAGATATAAAAAGCATTTTATTATGACTATCACTTCTGTCGCCGGTTCAACAGCCCTAACTTTTGCCGGCTTAGCTCTTATCGATATCGCTAACTCCTTAAATGAAGTTGATTATCCCGGATTAAAAACCACAATTATTCCTATAGCAGTTGTTGTCATTGTTTTTGCTATCCTTTTAACGGCTTTTGTTATCTATAATTTGACGAATATGAACATTTCAGAAAGAAGCCGTGAGATAGCTACTTTAAAGGTCTTAGGATACCATAATCGTGAAGTTATCATGTATATTTATCGCGAGATAATCATCATGTCAACTTGTGGTATCATCGTCGGTTTACCTATCGGTTTTGGCGTTGTTTATCTGATATTGTATTTATTAGAGTTCGGTTCAATGTCGAGCATATTCTGGTATACCTATTTAATTTCGGTTGCTATCGTTTATGTTTTTATCTTCTTAGTCGATGCTATCTTAATTAAGAAGATAAATGGAATCGATATGTCTAATTCCTTAAAAGCTATTGAATAAATTTGTTTACTATAAAAAATAGGTGGAATATTCCACCTATTTTAATTTAGAAATCTTGTCTTGTAACTTCAACATAAGGAGTAGGATTATAGTTTTCCTTTGAAGAAAGTTCACCACCTCCAGTTATATTACCAAACATCTCACCCCAACCACCTTGATAGTTTAAGTATTCTTGGAAGTCATTATAGTGGTTATAAGTATAGAAGACATAGCCTTCATTAGGATCACTTATTTCTTCACCATGAGCTTTTAAGCGAGTATAGACGATCCTTGCTGCACCTCTAGTGACATATTTTCCGTCGTTATAAGGATAGGGCATATAGTTAGGATCACTTGTTGTACCCGTAGTTCCAATATCGATTTCATAATAGATGAGCTCCCCAGAAAGAATATAAGGTAATTCAGGTTCATAGGGATATTTAGTTGTGTCACCAGAGAAATGGCTATTATTTCCTCTAAGATATATTCCCCAAGGGCTTAAAGTAGGGTCAGGAGTTTTACCTTTAACATAGTTAGCAGGTATATCATGGAAAGCAAAAACATAGGCTGCTACTTCTTCTAAGGTAACATAGGCTCCACCGCGATAGATTTCAAAAGCAACATCACCATTATAATTTAAAACATAATATGTATTGCCATCCTCTGAATAATTGGAATTTGTATTCCTGATGTATTTATCACCATCCATCGGTCTTTCATAAGCTAAGTAAGGTAGTTCATTTTGACTATCGATAGAACCAGACATTAAATTATGTTCAGTGCGATAAACACTATCTTGATATGAGATAGCGGGAGTATAGTTAGCATAGAATTCTTCGACATCGACATTTATATAGGGATCAGAAGTGATCTCAGGAACATCTTTTATAGAAGAGGAAGTTGCTGGAGGATAAATAAAAGGATAAGTAGAAGTTAAAGAAGAGGAAGACTGAGATAAAAGAGTTGAAGAAAGAAAGTTAGAGGAGCTAGCTTCGCATGAGGCTAAGAGAAATAGCGAAGAAAAAAAGATAATTAATTTTTTATTCATATTTATATATTAACATTTTTTTTTATTAAGAAAAAGAGAACTGTGAATTATAGAGTGAAGCATAGAAGCCATTTTCTTGCATGAGAGAGTCGTGAGTGCCTTGTTCAATAATATTACCATCTTTCATAACTAAGATAAGGTCGGCATTTCTAATAGTAGAAAGTCTATGTGCGATGACAAAAGAAGTTTTACCTTTTGTTAATCTATCCATAGCTTCTTGAATCTTCTCTTCAGTACGCGTATCAACATTAGAAGTAGCTTCATCAAGAATAAGAAGAGGAGATTCTTTTATCATTGCTCTTGCGATAGTTATAAGCTGTTTTTGACCGCCAGAAATAGATTGAGGATCAGTTATCTCATAGTCAAGCCCATGAGGTAAAGAGCGGACATAGTGAACTAAATGAGCTTCTTTTACCGCTTCTTTAACTCTTTCATCGCTGATATTAGGAGTGTTATAGATCATATTTTCTCTTAAACTACCTTCAAAGATCCAAGTATCTTGTAAAACCATACCAAAGATATCATGTATCTCTTCTCTTTTCATATCGCGAGTATTTACACCATCGATATAAATATCGCCTTTATTTATCTCATAGAAGCGCATAAGAAGATTAACCATCGTCGTTTTACCTGCACCTGTCGGACCTACGATAGCAACTTTCATACCAGGTTTAATAGTCGCTGAAAAGTCGTGAATAATCTCTCTACTATCATCATAAGAGAATGAAACATGAGAGAAAATAACTTCACCTTTGATGCTCTTCTTACCAGTTTGAGTATCAGTATCAAAGTAATCTTTTTTATCACTTTCATCTGATAACTCTTCTTCTTCTAAGAAATCAAATACTCTCTTGCTCGCCGCAGCTGCCATCTGTAAGGTATTCATCGCTTGGGCAATCTGAGAAAGAGGAGACTGGAATAAGGAAGCATAGATAGTAAAAGCCGAGATTGTACCGAAAGTGAAAGTACCATCAGCTACTAATAGTCCACCGACTAAATAGATCAAAGCGAGAATGATGTAAGAGATGATATTCATCAAAGGCTGCATAAGTCCACCATAGCATTGAGCTTTAAACATCGCATCCTTTAAGTTTTGATTCTGTTTTTCAAATTTAGCAGACATTTTATTAGAAGCATCAAAACATTTGATGATGAGCTGACCAGAGAAATTTTCCTGAACAACAGCATCGACATTAGCTATTTCGTTCTGTCTTCTTTGGAATTGAGGATTAGCTAATTTTACGATAATTAACATGAAGATGATCATAAAAGGAAGAGAACAGATAGCAGTGAGTGACATCTGCCAGTTAGTAGCTAACATAGCGATGATAACAGCGATAAGTAAAAAAGTAGATTGAATGACCATAGAGACAGATTGTTGAAGTGATTGTCCAATCTGGTCAACATCGTTAGTTAAACGCGAGAGAATATCACCGAATTGATGATTATCAAAATAACTTAAGGGAATTTTATTTATTTTATCAGTTATTTTTTCACGGAGCGATTGAGCATAAAGCTGAGAGATAGTCGTCATGATATAACTTGAAAAGTAAGAAGTAATAGCGATTACGACATAGAAGGAAGCGAGGATGATAGTATCTTTTAAGACAATATCAGTATCAATATTATGGAGAATAGCTCCCTTTGTCATCGCATCAGTTAAATCTTTCAATACTTGAGGAGCTAAAACTTGTAGGACGACTGATATGATAAGAAGAACCATCGTCAGAATAAGAGGAAGGATAAATCTTTTTCCGTTGAGAAGAAGCTTTTTAATATTAGAAGAAAATTCACCCTTATTAAGTTTAACTACTGTGTTTTTTCTCATAAACCTAACTCCTCCTTTGAAAGCTGAGAAAGAGCGATATCACGATAAGTCGGGCAGCTTTCTAATAGTTCTTTATGTTTACCTAATCCGACCATCTTTCCATCAGCTAAAACGATGATCTGATCAGCATCCATAATCGTACCTATTCTTTGAGCGACGATAAGCTTAGTAGCATCTTTCTCTTCTTTTGCTAAATTATCTCTAACTGTTTTATCAGTTTTAAAATCCAAAGCGGAGAATGAATCATCAAAAACAAAGATTTCCGGTTCTTGATAGATAGCTCTAGCGATACATAATCTTTGCCTCTGACCACCGGAGACATTAGTTCCACCTTGGGCGATCGATGATTTATAACCGTCCTCCATTTTTTCGATGAATTCATCAGCTAGAGCGATACTCGCTGCTTTTTTACATTTATTTTCATCTATTTTCTCTTTTTCACTTAAGGCTATATTATCTTCTACTGTACCTGAGAATAAGACCGCTTTTTGCGGAACAAAGCCGACAATCTTTCTTAATGTTGACTGCTTATAATCTTTAATATTGTTTCCGTCGATAATAATCTCTCCTTGAGTGACATCATAAAGCCTCGTAACTAAATTAACTAAAGATGATTTACCAGATCCAGTCGAACCGATAAAAGCGATAGTATCACCTTTATTAGCTTTAAAGGAGATGTGTTCAATAACATCCTCTTCAGCATTAGGATACTTAAAAGAGACATCTCTAAATTCAATCTCACCTTTTCCAACTGGTGTTTTTTCTACTTCAGGATCTTTAATTGAAGATTCAGTTTCTAAAACTTCATTGATTCTTTTAGCAGAAGCAGACGCTCTCGGCCATAAGATAAACATCATCAGTAGCATCATAAATGAGAGGATAATCTGATTACCTAAAGTAATAAAAGCGTTAACAGTTTCAAAGTTTACGTTTGAACTAATATCATTGATTAAAAGAGTACCGACATAATAGATAGTTAAAGTTAAACCGTTCATGATGATAGTCATAATCGGACTCATAAGAGCGATGACTCGCCCAGTGAATAATTGAGTTCTAGTTAAATCTTTATTAGCGATAGCAAATTTATCATCTTGATATTTTTCAGCATTAAAAGCTCTCACTACGCGGATACCAGTAAGATTTTCTTGAGTTAAAGAGTTTAATCTATCGATCTTTTTCTGCATTATTTTAAATTTTGGTAAGACTAAAGCCATAATCAAGATCAAAGCCAGGCACATCAGTACAATAAAAACGATGTCGACAGCCATCAGGTAATTTGAAGTAGCCTGAACTTTGCAGATTGCCCAAATCGCTGTGACAGGAGCAGCGAAAACCATTCTTAACAGTAGAAGAGTAGTGATAGTTACTTGTTCAATATCATTAGTAGTTCTTGTGATTAGTGATGCAGTTTGGAACTTATTAATTTCCGCTAAAGAAAAGTCCATAATCTTATCATTCAGTTCAGTACGAACTTTTGTAGTAAGATCAGCAGTAACTTTACTTGCGAGAACTTCAGTTACTATTTGACAAAGGCCAGAACCGACGCTCACAAGTAAAATCATGCCAAAGTTATATAAAATATCGCTAGTTGAATAGATAACAGGCACCTCACCTAGATTTTGATAACTTATTGTATTGATGACTAAGGTGATATCGCGAATATAATCAGTCATAAGCATCGTGCAATAAACTTGCAAAATAGTAAAACCGACGATTATCACAATAAGTAGATAGTCAAGTTTAGAAAATTTCTTATAAAGTTTAAACATTTCTATCCTCCTTATATTCTCTTAATGTATCGATGATTCGATGATTAAGTGAAAGGCAAGTTTTTAAATCGTCTTCTCCTATCTTCAAAACTAAAAATGAGAGAAGATTATTAAACTTTTGATCTAATCTCCTGGCTACTTCCCATCCTTTACTAGTTAAATAGATCCTAACTTCTCTTTTATCAGCGGTATTCTTTTCTCTTCTAACATAACCTTTTATCTCTAAATACTTGATAGCATTACCTATCCTACCTGTTCCTACATTCAATTCCTTTGCTAACTCTCCAGACAATACCCCGTCATTTTTTGATAGATACATCAGTATCATCATCACTCCTCTTCGATAAAAGATGTTTGTTGACTTAGAGAATAAGTGCGTCATCGCACTAATAAAAAAGTCAAATTCCTTGCGGATACTCACTAATTCATCCATATATTACCTCACATTATGAGCAAAATAATTATATTATCATTTCACTAAATGTCAATAATTATTTTTTAGTGTGAGATATTTTTTATTTTTCATTTCTCCTAAATAAATAGAGTATAATTAAATTATGATAACTATCGATGTTTTATCTAAGGCTGATTCTGTAAAAGCTCAAGGTGTCGGATCAGTATATTTAGAGCAATGCGCTCTTATAGAAGAGTTTGGTAAAAGTGATTTTTCTCTTGTCTATAATTCCCATAAAAAATGTGATCTTTACCATATTCACTCTATCAATCCTTCCTTTTATTTGATGATGAAAAAGAAAAGGACTACTATCGCTTATGTCCATTTTTTACCGATCACTTTAGATGGTTCCATCTCTCTTCCTAAACCGATCTTTGCTATTTTTAAAAAGTACGTCATCTCTTTTTATAGAAAAGCTAAAGAATTAGTCGTTGTTAATCCGACTTTTATTTCTGAATTAATAAAGTTAGGAATCGATAAAAATAGAATAACTTATATTCCTAATTTTGTTTCTGAAAAAACTTTTCATCCTCTCGATTATGAAAAAAAGAGTTCTTTAAGATATAAATATAATATCCCTGAAAAAAGTTTTGTTGTTCTTTCTTGTGGTCAGATTCAAAATAGAAAAGGCGTTAAAACTTTTTTAGATATCGCTGATAAAAATAAAGATATCTATTTTATTTGGGCGGGCGGTTTTCCTTTTAAAAATATAACTGATGGATATAAAGAACTAAAGAATGAAACTAATAAAAAACGTGACAATGTTCTCTTTTTAGGTATTGTTAATAGAGAAGAGATGAACGATATCTATAACTTAGCTGATCTTTTCTTTATGCCCTCATATAGTGAATTATTCCCCATGGCTTTACTTGAAGCCTGTTCTTGTAATCTTCCTTACTTAGTTAGAGATATCAAAGAGTATCAAGAGATTTTACTAGGTGATTATTTAAAAGGTGATGATGATACTTTTAGCTTCATCATAAGAAAACTTAAAGATGATAAAAGTTACTATGATGATGCATTATATCTCTCTAAAAAAATGAAAGAATATTATTCACGCAAAAATGTTTATTCTCTTTGGAAAAAGTACTATAAAAGAATATATGATAAGTATCAATCTAAAAGTGAGTAACCATTAAACTCTTCTTCATCTTTAGAGGGTATTTTCACATCGACAATCTTATTATTATATTCAAATTTACTGCTGTCAGAGTGGAAGTAATTGACAGTCATTGACTGTGTCGCTAAACTTTTACCTAAAACTGCGATATCGATATTATAGCTATCGTTAAAAGTAGCAGTTATAAGGTTTAATTCACTATCTAAATCGAAAGTTAAAAGGCTTGATTCAAAAACAGGAAGAGAATTTAAATCACCAGTTTTTTCGATCTGTTTTTGATAAGCAGAGGTCCCTTTGTGTGGATCTAAATTGATGGTGATAGTATATTTATCATCATGTTGAACTAAGGATGAACCTAAGACAGTCTCCTCATTGATATTATAAATAGCTACCGAATTAACTTCTCTTTTGTTTTTATCTTGAATAGATTCAAATGTAGAGTAATTATCAGTTAAATAGTTTGAAGAAACGTAGTAATGGGGTTTAAATAATTTTCCGTAAGTATTGATATATTCATCGTATGTATAAGTAGTACCTGTGCTATTTTTCCAATCGCTAGGATTAGTGCATTCATGAGCAGTTATCTTCTCTTTGTCATCATAAAAACGGAAAGCGGTTTTTACAAAGAGAGAAGAAGAGATATTTTGATTAAAGTTTTCTTCTGGCGTATTAAAAGTTGCAGCTTCAACTGTTTGATCATAAGAGATTCCTAAGACATGCGCAGTAACTGTTGACGAAGAAAGAAGTAAACTATAATCATATGTGGTTTGCTTATCTAAAGCATACATGACTAGTTTATAAGCATTACCATTTGCATAATTATTCATGATGCTATCATTATTTAAAGCATCGTTTATTTCATTTTTAAGTGAATTTGAGATATATGTATCTTCATTTTCATCTTCTGGATGTGAAGTTGTATTAGGAGCATCTAAAGATAAAGAAGTAGAAGAATTTTGAGATGAACATGAAGTAAGTAGGAGAAATGGAAGAAGTAAGATTATTTTTTTCATAAATTTTCCCTCAAAGTAAACTTACCATTTAGTTTAACTTTTGTCAAATATGATTAATTGTTCAAAAAATTGCCTTTTCTAATTGTTTTCTCATTTAATCATTTTTTGCTATCATATTAATATATTTAAACTAGGAGGTATATCATGAAAAGATTTCCTGTTATGTTCTTAATTAGCCTTCTTCTCTTTAGCTGTTCTGATAGCTCCTCTTTAAGTGAATCCTCTTCTTCCTCCTCTTCTAGTTATGAGGAAAATATTATTGAAAGTAATGATTATTGCCGTAAGGGTGAAATAACCTCTTCTTTTTCTTTCTCTTTATTAAATGGTCTCTCTTTAGGTTCTTTATCTTATTCTTCTCCTATAGAATATCATTATGGAGTAAATGAATTTTCTAAATATACAAACAATTTTGATTTAGTTATAACCCCTAGTGAGGGAGCAGATTCACAAGCTAATTATCAATATTTAAGTGCAGTTTTTGCTTTAGCAGAATATTTTGATATCAATTTTAATGAAGAGAGTACGACCGATATGTTTGTTCTCCTTTCAGATCACTATAAAAATATTGAGGAGAGCTCTTCTCAAAAGTTAATTTTATCTAGCTTAGATTCTCAATTTTATTGTTATGGTTTAAATGGAGATGATCTCAGCGCTTTTTATCAACAAGAAAATGACGAAGATTCCACTTTAACTGATTTAATCAGTCTTTTAGAAAAAGTAGGTGAAGATAATATTGATATCAATTTAGTAGAATTATTAAGTTATTTAAAAGAAAACAGTTCTTCCTTTGATTCATTAAAACGCATCCTTACTTTAATTACTGATATCGCCTACATTGTTGGAGAAGGTTTAGAAGTAAGAGTTACTCCCCGTGAAAATGATTGTTCTGTCTCTATCTTTTTAAATGATTCAGGCTTACAGAGACTTCATAGTTTTTTCTCTTCTAGTAGCTATTTAAATATAATTTCTGATGTAAATGAAGTCAGATTAGATTTTGATATATTTAATAATGAAATAATAAATAATCAGCTCGGAGATATCTCTTTGAATTTAGAACTTGAAATAAATGATTCTTTAGCCGTTTCTTTTGATTTAGATGCAAGCATCAATAGAGAAAGTGAACTGATCGAGAATGGATATTTTGAAAAAGAAAAAGAAAGTATTTTAAATTATCAAACTTTCTATGAAGATGAATTTGAACCCTTCTTTAATCCTATTCATAATTATGTAGATTTTGATCTTTCGATTCTTTCGATGATCCCTATCGATAATATCGATACCTCTAAAATATCCATAAGTTCAAAGCAAGGTGATATTTTAAATGATGTTATTTCCTTATACCCATCTTTATCTACTGAAGCCAAAAATATGCTCCCTTCTATTTTTGAAGAAGAAGATTATCAAACTCTCATCTTAAATGAATATCAAAAAGGTATAGGATATATTGATCAAGCTTTAGAAGATTTTAAAGGTGAAGTTAGTTCAGGTAATGTTGATAATTTATTCTCTTCTCTTTCTACATATAAAGATTGGGAACAAGGTGTAATTGATAAAGGCGGAAAAGAATTATTAAATAGCTTATATAACTATATCGATAATACTTTTAAGGAAGCAAGTGTTACTTTAGAAGAGTTAGATAGTAAAATTGATACTTTTGCCTTAAATAATGATAGTGATTCTTTCGATGATTTAGCTAATTTATATAGAAGTATTCAGACTTCTAGTTTTTTACCTAACTCAACTTATTGCACAGGTGAAAGATTAAATCAATATGAAGAGTTAAGTAGCCTTCTTGAAGATGAAGATCAGAGGATACTTTTATCTTTATCAGCTTATGTAAGAAGTATAGTAAATTCAGATACTGATTTTATGGACTTATATAATTTAGTTTCTTCTTCCTCTTATCAAACTCTTATCTATAATCATAATTTAGAAAGAAGTGATGCGAGAATGCGAACTTTCGTTTTTTATTTAGATAATAAAGCGGATATTATCGATGAAATATTAGATTCATATTCTTCAAATATTCTTAGAGAGTTACTGACAAATTATAAAGAGATGTCTAGTATCAATTTTTATAGCTATGTAATCTCTAATTTAAGTCAAGAGATAATTAATATTGATTTTGTCTCCTCATTATTATTAGGTGATACTTCTTATACTGAAACAATTAAAGAGATAGTTTATACTTTGCTTAATATATCTTTATGATCATTATTTACTTCACAAAAAGTATTTTTTGATATAATTTTTTAGGATGGAGATTACAATGGAAATAGAAGAAAAAATAGATGCTGTTTTAGAGAAGATTCGTCCTTTTTTAAGGCAAGAAGGCGGCGATATTAAACTTGATCACTTCGATAAAGATACAGGTATCTGTTATGTCGATATGATCGGTGCTTGTGCGGGTTGCGTACTAGCTTCTTCCGATGTTTCAGATTCTATAGAAGTTATGGTAAGAGATGAAGTAATAGAAGTTAAAAAAGTAGAGTTGATCGCCCCTAAACAAGAATCTTTTGACGATCTTTTAAGAAGATTACAAGAACAGCAACAAGCTGAGCTTGAATTAGAAAAGCTCAATAAGGAAAGAGATGGTAAGTGAAGGAAGAAAAGAATTAACTATCTTGCGTTTAGCTAGCAAGATGATAAGTGAAGTCTCTCCTTTTTATGAGAGAGAAGGCTCTAAAATATCATTAAAAGATTATAAAGATGGTATTTTGATTATCGAAGTGACAGGAGCGTGTGTCGGTTGCTCTTTAGCGGAGAATGATTTAGGTGCTTTAAAAGAAGATTTTTTGCGAGAAATAAAAGAAATAAACGATGTTATCTTTATAAATAGTTACGGCCTTCCAGTCATCTAAATAAATAAAAGATTTATTAGTTTGCTTGTTGTGCTAAAATACTATGCGAGGTATTTAAAATGACAGATAAAAAAATTATTGTGGAAACTAGCGCTCATCACATCCACGTCACTCAAGAAACATTAGAAAAATTATTTGGTCCTGGCTTTCAACTTGAAGTCAAAAAAGCTCTTTCGCAGCCTGGTCAATACGCCTCTAATCAGAGATTAAATGTTATTTATCATGCGACAATTAAAAATAAATTGACTGGTGAAGAAGAAAAGAAAGATTTTATGTTAAAAAATCTTTCGATTTTAGGACCTGTCCGTAAATTTAATCAGGTTGAAATCTCTTTGACGGAAGCAAGATCATTAAAAGCTAATGTCCCGATCAGAGAGAGCGGCGATATTGCTAATAGCTGCCCTTGCACTTTAGTTAATCCTTTAAATGGTAATTCTGTCGATATTCCTGAAGGCATGATTGTCGCTAAAAGACATATCCATATGACAGAGAAGGATGCTGAAGAATATGGTGTTAAAAATGGCGATATCGTTTCTGTAAAAATTGTCTCTGCTAATGGACGTAGTGCCATATTAGGCGATACTGTTATTCGTGTCAGCGATAAATTCTCCTTAGCTATGCATATCGATACCGATGAATCTAATGCTGTCGGCGGACTTTCATCTAACGTCTTCGGCACTATTGTTAAAGAGGATTTTAATGCCTAATCTTCTCACTCACAGCCTTTTAGTTAAACGTTTCTATATTAAAGTAGAAGCGGAAGATAAAGGTGGTGAGAGAACATTCATACAAGGAAATTACGATCTTTTATCATTAGGTTCCCAGGGACCAGATCCACTTTTTTACTTCGGTGTGGTCCCTTTTAAATTTCATCTTTTCACCGCTAAGAAAAGGCTAGGAAATAAATTACATGCTGATGATGGTAAAAGGTTTTTTAAGTTGCTTTTAGATCGTTCATACGGAATTGATGATATAGTTTCTCAACGCCGTTTTCGCTCTTTTATCTTTGGACAATTTGCTCATTATATTTTAGATAGAGAATGTCATCCTTACATCATTTATTCTACTGGTTTTGATGATAATGGAAAAATAACAGGACCTTATCATTATCTTCATTCTCATTTTGAAGCGATGATCGATGTTACATTAGCTAAAAAATATCGGATGAATTACTTTTTAGAGCAACCTAGTGAAATCATTCCTTTTGATAATTATTTTTTAGATGTTATTGATAAAAACTTAGTTCCAGTTTTATCACAGTATTTTGTTAATGAAAAGATTCCTAAACATATTTATTCTCAAGCGATCAGCAATATGCGCTTTTGTTATAAGTTTATGAATACTCATCCTGACTATAAAAGAAAGCTTATCGGAAAAAATTCATTAGGTGCTCTCGCTTTAGAAAAAGAAGTTACAGAGGATGTTTTAAACGAGAAAAATGAGCCTTGGCTTGATCCAGTTACTGGTTCTAAAAGATATGATTCATTTATGGATCTATTTATGAGAGCTTACGATATTATCGAGAGATGTTATCGCGATTTAGTTAAAGAAGGCTTTTCCTACGATGTTTTCACTCGTTATATTAACGGACTCGATTATTATGGACTACCATGTAAAGAGAAGTGGGTCTATAAGAAAGGATAGTTGCTTAAGGCAACTATTTTATTAAAAGATGGCTAAAGTTGAACTTTATCATAGTGTATATCAGTATACTCTTTATAAAAGATTTATACCTGAGTATTGTTATTTTTATGTTCAGGATAAAAAAGTTCAAGTAGGCGATAAAGTATATAAAGGCACTTTATTAGGGAAAGATGTTTATTCATCAATATCAGGTGATGTAGTTAAAAATAAGGGTGATTATATCATTATAAAAAATGATAAGAATGATACTACTTTACCAGTTTTAGAAAGCCAAGATACTTATTTAGATATAAAATCTTGCAATATTTACGTAGAAAAAATAAATATAGCTGATCTTATCAAGAATAGTTCGATAATTGTTATAAATGCTTTAGATGATGATGCTTATCTTTATTCTCATGAAGCCTATGTTCCATTTAAAAAAGAAGAGATGCTTACTTTTATAAAAGAAGTAAAGAAAATAGCTGATTTAAAAATTTATTTACTGACTTATCAGGATAGTAAGATATTAACAAAATATTCTGATATAAGTGATCTAAATATATTAACTTATCCTCGTTATTATTCTCCTTTTATTGAAGATAGTTTAAAGAAGAAATTAAAAAGTGATTTTCTTCTTATCGATGCTTTGGATGCTATTTTTATAGGTGAAAGATTACTTTATAATGTTTTACCTAGTTATACTATCATCTCAATCTATGATGAAGAAGATAAAAAACAAGAAGTTTTATATGTTCCAGTCGGAACTTTACTCTCTGCTCTTTTGACTGATTACAACTTAAAAAATAAAATTATCTCAAGTGGTACTTATAAAGGGATAGATTTAAAATTAAACGATTTAGTCTCATTTAATTTAAGAAACATCTATTTATCAAAAATAAAAGATGTTAAATCATCATCCTGCGTTCATTGCTCTAAATGTATCTATTCTTGCCCTAAAGGATTTGAACCTATTTTATCTTTAAAAAGAGGTGTACCCTTACCGAGTGATATATGTTCAAAGTGTAATATCTGTTCTTTAGTTTGTCCGAGTAATATCGATTTTCAAAAGATATCGAGGAGAATAAAAAATGAATCAAACTAGAGTTTTCTTTTATAAAAAAGAGACATCATTTAAAAGAGACATCTATTTTTTAGTAACTGCCTTTCTTCTTTTTATTCTCGGATTAACAGTATATTCATTGAGGACTAATGTCGATGAATGTACAACAAATGAATATTTAATTCATATTTTAATAAATTTTCTTTTTGTTCTTATTGGAGGTATATTGCCTCAACTCATTTATTCTTCGATTAAACTAATTAAAAAGAAGATAAGTGTTAATGAATTTTTTAAGTCATTTATCTCTTCCTCTTCTCTTCTTTCTGCTCTCGTATTACTTCTTTTACTTCCTGTCGGTGTCAAGTTCTATCAAGTCTTTGTTACGATTTTTATCGCTTCCTCACTAAGGCTTCTCTTTAAAAAAGTATTTTTCTTAGATTCAGCTATCCTTGCGAGAATTTTAATGCAAGTTTTCTTCTTTTCAGATATGCGTTCATATATAGGAGTAGCAGGACCTATAGATACTATTATCAGTTTTGGTAATCTTTTTCCTATCAGTTTAAGTGATGGAGGTTATCAAGTAGTCAGTGAGTTACCTTTCTGGGATATGTTTATAGGTAACTACTATTACTCTTTAGCTTCGACTTTCTTTTATGCTATTTTAGCTATATATATCTTCTTAGCTTTCAGTAAAAATGTCTCTTTCACCTCATCTTTATCTTTTGCTTTTTCAATATTTATCGCCTATTTACTTTTATTCTTAAAGAATGGTTACGGTTTAGTCTCTTTTGAAAGTGCTCTTCGTTACTATATGTGCGGCGATTTAGCTTTAGTGACTATCTACTCTTTATCTGATAGTAAATTACTTCCTTATTGTAAAGAAAGTAAGATTTTATATGGTTTAACTTCATCATTTATCACTTTAATATTAAGGTTGATGACTAATCTTCCTTCATGCTCAGCTTATGGAATTTTGATAAGTAATATTCTATATAATAATTTAGAATACCTTTTACCTAAAAAGATTAGAAAGGTTATCTTTTATTCACTGATCGCCTTATTTTCTCTTGGCATTTTACTTCTTGTTCTAATTTATCCAGTAAAGATCAGTTAAAAGATAAATAATATGTATTTTTTAACAAAATAATTTTTTTCTTCTATATATAAGTGATATATTTATAAAGTTTAGTTGGAGGCAATATGGAGATTAAGAGATTATTTACATCAGAATCAGTATCGGAAGGTCATCCTGATAAAATATGTGATAGTATAGCTGACGCTATTTTAGATTATTGTTTATCTAAAGATAGAAATTCTCGTACCGCTGTTGAGGTTTTAGCGACTAGAAATCGTCTAATCATAGCTGGTGAAGTCACTAGTTTAGCTAATCCTGATTATGAGAAGATTGCCAGGACAGTTTGTAAAGAGATAGGATATGACGATATTTCTAAAGGCTTAGACTATAAAACGATGGAAGTTGAAGTCTATGTAGCTAAACAGAGTGAAAATATAGCCGCTGCTGTCAATTCTTCACAAGATACAAAAGATATCGGTGCTGGTGATCAAGGTATCATGTTTGGCTATGCTACTGATGAGACTGAGAATTATATGCCTCTTCCTATAGTTGTCGCTCATAAATTAGTTAGAAAAGCTTCTATTCTTCGTAAGAATGGAACTCTTCCTTTTTTATGCCCTGATATGAAATCTCAAGTGACTATTGATTATACTAGTTCTACTCCTCGCTTAAATGCTGTAGTTATGTCTTTACAACATATTGAAAGTGTCGATATGGACTATTTAAAAAATGAAGTTATGGAAAAAGTTATCGCTCCTGTTATCAGCGATTTCCATCTTGATTTAAAGGATTGTCACGAATTTTATATAAATCCTTCTGGTAAGTTTGTTATCGGCGGTCCAGCAGCTGATACTGGTGTGACTGGCCGTAAGATCATCGTCGATACTTATGGAGGTATGGCTCCTCACGGCGGTGGAGCTTTTTCTGGTAAAGATCCGACAAAAGTTGATCGTTCAGCTGCTTATGCGGCTAGACATGCGGCTAAAAATATTGTCGCTAGTTCTTTAGCTAAACGTTGCTTAATTCAATTATCTTATGCTATCGGTGTTTCTAAACCAATATCTATCTCTGTTGAAACTTATGGAACAGAGAGAGTATCAAAAGAAAAGATTCTTTCTTTATTATTAGATGAGACGCTCTTTAATTTTGCTCCTAGTTATATCATTGAGAAGTTTTCTTTAAATCATCCTCCTTTCCGCTATCAAGATTTAGCAAATTATGGTCATTTTGGACGCCCTGATCTTGATTTACCCTTTGAGTATTTAGATAAAGTTGAAGAAATTAAAAAGAGGCTTTAATGAAAAAAGATAACGAACAATCAAAGACACCATTTTTAGATGCTCTTGTTGATTATTGTCAGTCTGATCCGACGTGTTTTGATGTTCCTGGTCATAAACTTGGCCATTTTGTAACTGATTTAAGTAGGAAGATATCTCCTTCTATTCTAGCTTATGATGCTAATGCTCCTTTAGGTTTAGATAACTTATATCATCCTACTTCAGTTATAAAGGAAAGTGAGAACTTAGCCGCTAAAGCTTTTCATGCAGACCACTGCCTTTTTTCAATCAATGGTACTTCCGGTGGTATCCTTTCGATGTTTTTAGCTTGCTTAGATAATAAAGATAAGATTATCCTTCCGAGAAATTCACATAAATCTGTTATCAACGCATTAATCATCTCAGGTGCAATACCGATATTCGTTTATCCAGAAATTGATGATGAATACGGCATTGCTAATAATGTAAGTTTTGAAGATTATAAAAAAGCTATCGATGATAATCTTGATGCTAAGGCTATCTTTGTTATCAATCCGACTTATTTTGGCATGACGACTGATTTAAAAAGTCTTGTCAGTTATGCTCATAGTCACAATATGATAGTTATCGTCGATGAAGCTCACGGCTCCAATTTTTATTTTTCCCGAAAATTACCGATCTCAGCTATGGATGCAGAAGCTGATATAACTAGCGTTTCTGTTCATAAAAATTCCGGATCACTGACTCAATCCTCTCTGATATTGGTTAAAGGAAAAAGAGTTGATCTTTTCGAAGTAAAAAGAGCTTATGCGATGCTTTCTTCAACTTCTCCTAATCCTCTCCTTTTAGCTTCTTTAGATGCTGCTAGGAAAGAGATGTACTTTTCAGGAGCAAAAGTGATCGAGGAAGATATCAAAATAGCTGAATTTGTCAAAAAAGAGATCAATAAGATACCTGGTTTAAAGGCCGTAACTTACGATTATAAGGATAGTCATACTGGTGTTTATGATATAGATAGAACAAAGATTGTGATCAATGTTAGAAATCTTGATCTCTATGGTTATGATGTCTATAAAGAGCTTAGAAAATATAATAATATACAGTTAGAATTAGGTGAGGTCTATTCAGTTTTAGCCTTGATTGCCCCTGGTAATACTATAGAGGATGGTAAAAAACTAGTCACCGCTTTTAAGGAGTTAGCTAATAGGCATCCTCTAACAAAAAAGCGTCATCGTTATCATAATTCAAATATTTTCCCCAAAACTATTGTTCCTCCCCGCGAGGGTTATGATGCTCCTTCTTTATTAGTTTCTTTTAAAGATGCGATAGGTGAGATTTCTTCTGAGACTATTATGGCTTATCCGCCTGGTATACCATTATTGATCCCCGGAGAATTAATCACTTTAGATGTTATAAAAAAGATTAATTTCTTTTATCGTGAAGGTGGTCAAATCCTTAAAGATAGCAAAGATAATATGATAAAAATCGTTGATAAGAAGCGTTGGTATCTTTCTGACGCTTATATGCATTCACTTACATAAAAGCGCTTACAGAGTTATAGAAGTAGATATTTAAAAGCATTTTTATAAATGCTTTTTTCTTTTTAAACATCTTTTGAAAGTGCTTTATTTTAGCATGGATTTAGTGTAAAATATAATCAATAAACGAAAGGAGCAAACCACCATGACAATCAAATACGTGTGCAAGGATGTGAAGCTTACAAAAGCGATGGAGGAGGCTTGCGAAAATAAATTAAGCCGTTTTGACCGCTATTTTAGAGAGCGTGATACGGTCGATTGCGTAGTAACTTTATCCATTCATCAAGACAAGAAGTCGCTGGAAATCGCCATCGATTCTACTAACGGGTTCGCTCTCCGTGCTAAAACTATCGACGAAGACTTTTATGCTGCTTTAGATGTTATTATTGAAAAACTTGACGGCCAGATGCGTAAACTTAAAACTCAGCTTTCTAGACAACATAAGAAACGTTCATTTAGTGAAAACTTAATGATGGAGAATATTCCTGATTTTGATAATTTGGATGTTGAGATCGTTAGACATAAGAAATTATCACTAGCTCCGATGGATTTAGATGAAGCTTTAGCTAGAATGGATGCTTTAGGTCATTCATTCTTCATCTATCTTGACTCGTCAACCGGTTTAGTTAATGTTCTTTATGAGAGAAAGGACCATGGTTACGGTTTAATTGAAATAGATAAATAAAGTATTGCGTTGTAAATAGTAAAAGTAAATATCAATTATAGATAACAATAAATATTAAATAACTTATCGTATTTTTTAATATTAGTTTTAATATTCAATTTTATTCTTTATTGTTATAGTTTTTGATAGACTAATAAATATGATAAAACTAGTTGCAACTGATTTAGATGGCACTCTTCTTTATCCGAAAAAGCGTATTGCGGGATTATGTTCTTCTAATCGTAAGTTTTTACGTTTTCTTTCTGATAATTCGATCGAGATTGTTTTAGTGACAGGACGTAATCCCAAAATTTTAAAGAAGATAAATAAGATTGCTCATAATGATTGCAAACTTTTTGGATGTAACGGTGCATATCTTGTTACTAAAGATGGTATTAAAGATAAAAAACCATTAAATAGAGATAAACTTCTTCTTTTATTCTCTGAACTATATGGCCGTTATGGCATCTTTGGCTATTTTTTATTTGATGAGAGCCAATATACTCATATTTTTTTAAAGAATTTATCACCGACAATTTCTAATGTTTTTAGACTCGGTAATTTTTTTAATGGTGTCTTAAAAGAAAAATTGATTATCGGAGAAGAAAACTTTTTTAAAACAATACCTTATAAAGATTACTATAAGTTCATGATTTCCGTCGGTTTAGGTGAAGAGGCTAAAAAAAGAGCGATTGAATTAGCTTATGCTATCAATGAAAAGTATTCCGATTATTTTTCAGTTGTTTCTTCAGATACTGCAATCGAAGTGACTTCTAAAGACGTAGATAAGGGAAAAAGCCTTCTTCGTTATATCCAAAAAAGAGGCATAGATGAGAAAGAGTGTCTTGTCATCGGAGACTCTGCTAATGATATTCCTATGTTTACAAGTTTTTCTCATTCTTTTTGTATGTCTCATAGTAAAGCTTTTGTAAAGGCTAAAGCTAATCACATTGTTGAACTTGTCAGCGATATAAAAAGATATATTCTTGATCCATCACTATTAGAGCAAGATCAGATTAAAAAATAAAAAGACTTTTTAATCTTATATATTTGTTTTATAATTATAAAGTTAAAAAATGCTATTGAGGTTTTAAGATGAACGAAGCTGAAAGAAATGTAACTTCTATTATGGCGATTGCTCGCGTCGTAGCAAATGCTCTTACTTATTGTTTAGATGATGGTACAGTTAATTTTACTAAAGAAGATAGGGATAGAAAATGCAGGATTATCAAATCTATGAGCGGCCCTAATACTCCTTTTGCTGTCAATTGTGAGAAGAATGGTGAAATAGGTAAAAAGTTAGCTGAAGATACAAAATATTTTATTGAAGATGTTTATGATGATCCTGGACGTATTGTTACTGTCGATCTTCATGGAAAAGTTAATGTTGAAAAGTCTCTTATTGTTGAACTTTATACAACTATCGTCACTTTACGTAATGGCTTAGAGGCTTTCCTCCTCTCCGCCTTAAAGTTTTTGAAGGATAATAATTCTTTAGAAGAAAGTTTTGAAACAACTATTAAGAATGAAATAAGATATTATCATTCTTTTGCTAGTAAGGTTGGTACGATCCTTCTTTCTCGAAAGTTTATTGAGATCAATGAGAATGCCAATACTTATGCTCAATCTTATTCTAAGTCACATGGAAATATTGACCCTAGAAAAGATCCCAAATTTAATCCTGATGATGATCCTTCTATCAGAATGTTAAAGAATGAGTTTAGAAAGCTTAATATCGCTTTATTAACTGTCTTAAATAATTATGATAAAGAAGATGAGGAATTCCGCTTTGCCCGCAATAATGTTCTCTCAGATTCAGAGATTTTCTCTGGTAAAAAGCGTCCGACTGATGTAAATGCTTTCTTCGGTATTTACACTAGTTATTTTGATAAAATAATCAATAATTCTCGTAAGGAAGCTGAGGAAGGTGTCCATAGTCTATCAGCTGATTTAAGAGAATTTGAAGCTGCTCGTACAAAAGCAAAAGAGGAGAAGTAGGATGACAAAAGAAAATAAAGAAAAAAGAATCATCTATAAATCAGAAATATTCTGGTATGTTGTTTTTGGTCTTATATGGGTCGCCGGTTTAGTTTTAGCTATTTTAGGTGTCTGTGCTTTTAATGTAGGTAAAATCACTTTAAATCCTCTTTATCAAGCGCAGGCTGATTTTGCTGCTTTCTTCGGTGGAACTGGTATTGTTGATTTCCGTATTTTAGGTTCTATCATGATGGTTGTAAGCATGCTCTTCCTCTTTATTATCTTCTATGTTTATTCAACTAAGGTAAGTGAAAAGATTGCTGAAAGACGCCGCTTTGAAGAGAGAATGAAGATCTTAAACGATTCTGATGAAACAAATAAAAAGAGCTGATAATTCAGCTCTTTTTTTGTTAATTTTTTTAAAAGAAGTTTAAGCTTTTTTAGCTTGAGCCTTCTTAGCTTTAGCTAATCTCTTTTCTCTTCTTTCTTTCCATGCCTGAGCAAAGTTGCGGCATTCAAATCTTTTCTTTCCCATAAATGCGACCTTTCAAATTTTCAAGCTATAAAATGATACTAAAAAATCTCCATGTTTTCAAGCATTATTGACGGAAAGAATAGTATTCTTTATCTTTTTGAGGGTCAATTTCTTCTTCATTATTATATTTGTCAGAGATAACAAATTCATATTCTCCATAAAGAGAAAGAAACTCGTAATCATTCAGTTTAACAATATAGTTATCACATATTACAATGATTTTTTTATCATAGCGAACAAGTATCTTCTCTTTTTTATCAGTTAAGATATAGCCTGCTTTTAATAGTTTTAATGCCCGATTTCTATTTTTATCCATGTTATAATTATAATACACGTTTCTAGAAAAATCGATTTTTTCTCTAGCCTTACATTTTGTTGACTTATTAAGTTACATACACTTGAATATTTATTATATAATTGATTTTTTATTTTAAATTTTTTAAAATGAAATAAATTATTAACGAAAGGAGAAAACTTATGAGTTTTACAACATTAGGTGTTGGTTTATTAATTACTTTGCTTTCTTCTTCCATTAGCAATGCGGGGCATCCTCTAAAATATATATATGATGGAGGCAGTATTTCAATTTCATTAAGTAAAAAAAAGGTTTTTGAAGATGAATTTTCAAAATATATTATTGATGGAGAAAATGCCTCAATTTCTAATATCACTAAAATTTATTTTGAAAGCTATAATGAAGGATATTTTATTGAATTTGAAAAGGATGGAAAACCTTTAGAATCAATTTTGGTTAAAAAGACTGAGTCTGAATTTGAAGTATATGCTATTTATGAATCCGGTATAGTACCATTTGATGACGAGGAAAGATATTGTTTGTCTCCATTTGAATTTTCAACCAGTTTACCTGAGTATGAACCAATACTTACTACATCTGCTGTTATTGATTATTCATATTTGGGAATATCTTTTTCTGATAATGTCACTCCTACTTCTTCATATTTAAAAATAAATGATGTTTCTTCTCATCAGTATATTTATTCTTCTTCTTACTTAAGTGAAGTTAAATTATTGAATGTCCCAAATTATATGAATACGCAATACTGTCATAAGGGATGCACTCCTACAACAGCGGCAATGTATTTTGCATATTTAGAAGATAATGGTTATGGTATTTTAACTGATTATAGATACTTGCCTATAAAACATACAGATGATGTAGACAAAGTAAATAACTATATTAGATATTTAGGTGATAGTTATTTTGATACAAGCTGTTCAGACGGAACTTATCGTACTAAAATTCCTTCGGCATATAACCTCTATTTTTCTACTCATGGTTATCCTTCAATTTATACTAATGTATCAAAGAACTATAATGAATATACAAATTCAATTTATAATTGTGCTCTGCCAGTTCCAATGTCTATCTTTACAGATAATATAGGTCACTCTGTTTTAGGTATTGGATATAGGCAAGTTTCAAGTAATACTGGAATGAGTTATTTCCTTACAGCTAATTATGTCTATAATGATGTGATGAGTGAAGTTACTTTTTCTTCTGATATATTGCGTCAATTCTATTTTTTACATAAATAATGGGGGGGGGATAAGATATGAATAAAATTAAATCATTAACATTATTATCCTTTATCTTTCTTACTTCTTGTTCTCAAGAAAGTTCGTTGTCAATATCAATTGAGCGTCCGACGTTAGTTATTGAGTCAGCAGATGTCAGTTTCAATCTTGAAAATTATGATAATATTGTTGTTAGAGAATATAAAAATTATGAAGTATATCATGAATATGAGGTAGAAGATGAAGAAACTGTTTTCAATCGAATAGCAGATATTCTTTCACGTGGTACTTTTGTACTCACTCCGGGAACTGATCGGTCAAAGCTTTATGATTTGAGCTTTGTCTATGATAATTCAACTGTTGAGGATATAAATCAACAAAGATATTTTTCTATATTATGTGAATCATTACCGGAATCAGACGACATCATCTATGATATTGATACTGATAATTTGGATTCTTATCTTGACGGATATTTTGCTTGGATTACTGTTGGAGTCAATATGACAATGACGAAAAAGGAAGATAGTGCTTATCAGAATCAAGGGTATAATCTCTATATTAGATTTGATACCAAGGACGATTATGATTACATCAATAACATCATCTCTAGTATGATCGATTGAAATTTGTGTTTTTATATTTATGTTTTTTCTGTCTATTCGTTTTCATTAGTCGTTAAATTAGTTCTTTGATGAATTCATCAACTATATATTTAATTCATTTAAGATAGTTTAATATTAGCTAACTTTTACGAACTAATTTTTCTTATGATGAAAAGATAGAAAGGTTAGCGAATAATTTTAATCTAACAAGATATAGCCTGCTTTTAATAGTTTTAATGCCCGATTTCTATTTTTATTCATGTTATAATATCCTTATGAAAATAGATTATATACCATATTTAAGAAAGATGTGTGGTCATTCACTTGTTATCTCAATCGGATTGACATGCATGATAATTGATAAAGAGAAAGAACTTGTCTTATTAGAAAAAAGAAAAGATAACGGTTTATATTGTTTTCCAGGTGGATCTATTGACCTAGGTGAAGAGGTATTAGATGGTGTTAAAAGAGAGTGTTATGAGGAGACCGGAATTAAATTAGATGAGCTAACTCTTTTTATGATTCGTTCTGGTGAAAAGACGAGAATAAAATATCCTAATGGTGATGAGACTGAGTATTTAGACTTAGTATTTCTTTCATATGTTGATAGCGATAAAATAATTTTTAATCCTCATGATGATGAATCAACTAGGATTGAATTTGTTCCATTCTCTCATTTTCCTGAACCTCAATACTGTTTAAAAGGTACAGCTGCTGCTTTTAATAAGTATATGAAAGGTGATTTTAAAGTGACGATTGATGAGGTGAAATATGAATTTTAATGAGTATCAAAAGTTAGCTAACGATTTAATTAGTGAAGATGGAAAAAAAGAGCCATTATTAAATGGTGCTTTAGGATTAGCCGGTGAAAGTGGTGAAGTTGCTGATATACTAAAAAAACATCTTTTTCAGAAGCATGATTTAAGCGAAGAGAAACTGATTGAGGAATTAGGTGACGTTTTATGGTATATAGCTGAATGCTGCTATGGATTAAATGTACCATTAGAAGAAATAGCAAAAAAGAATATTGAAAAACTTCACCGCCGTTATCATGGTGATAAATTCCAAGCTAAATATTCTCTCAACCGTTCAGAAGATTAAATAGAGTTTTTTGTTATCGATCATCCAAGCGACATTGCTTTTATCTTTTTCACGTTTATATTTCACATAGAGAGAAAGAGAATCGATTTTTATTTCTTCTTTTCCATCTTTTTCTCCTATTGATATGTTCTTTAATAGGACAAGATTAACTTTTTTTACTTTCGCAGATTTTTTATTGACTATTTCTAAAGTGAGAGTTTGGCTTTCAAGTTGACATTTAAGATTTAATAATTTCCTTAAGTGAAGGTATGTATGCTCCTTAAATTCAAAACAATCTTTATTGATTGATGAATCAAAAGAAAAGGCTCCAATCTTTAAGATAAAGTTTTTCCCACATCTTCCTAAGTCAATTTTCTCTAAATCTAGATAGACATCATATTTATTTTTATTTTCATCGATAAAAAATATATCTGTAACTTTATTTTCAACAATATTCATAATTACTTCCTTTTAAAACAGATAAATTATATTGATTTAGTATCAATACTGCAAATTAACATTTATAAAAAAAGTGAAAAAGAATAACTTTTTTACATATTTTTTTAATAGAAGTCACTTTTCAATCGATAGAAAGCACTTCCATTTTTAAAATCTTTACAATCACTTGACCTTTTTTTCTGATTAAAATGTTTATAATTATCATAAATCCTTATTCTCAGCGTGCTTTATCGCTATCTAAAATTGCATTTAGTGCAACTTTTATATATAATTTCATTGTAGTTTTTACGTATTTTTACTTGCAATAATTTCAAACTTCAAGAGAGGTATATATGACTAAAATTGATGGTGTACTATTTAAAAGAATGTTGCTCTCTGGTGGTAATAATCTTTATAACCATTATCCAGAAGTAGATAGTTTAAATGTTTTCCCGATTCCCGATGGTGATACGGGTACTAATATGAACCTTACATTCTCTTCCGGTTCTTCTGCCGTCTTTGCTAAAAATGAAACTTCAATCTCTGATGTTGCTAAAACATTTGCTCATGGACTTATCTTTGGTGCAAGAGGTAATTCAGGCGTTATCACTTCACAAATCTTCGGTGGATTTGCCAAAGGCTTAGAAGGAAAAGCTGAAGTTGATGCTATCACTTTTGCTAACGCGTGGATGACCGCTAAAGATGTCGCTTATAGAACTGTTAAAGTTCCCGTTGAAGGAACTATCTTGACTGTCATAAGAGAAGCTAGCCAGGCTCTTTATGAAAAAGTTGAAAAGGATATGTCGATCGCTGAATGTATGGATATTCTTTATGAGGAAGCTTTACATTCCTTAAAGAGAACTCCTGATCTTCTTCCGGTTTTAAAAGAAGCTGGTGTTGTCGACTCTGGCGGTACTGGTTTATGTTATATTTTAGAAGGATTTAAAAAAGCTCTTCACAACGAGATTGTTGAAAAGAGCATGCCTCAAGTTACTGATACTGTCCCTACTCCCAATAAAGTTTCTGATAAAGATAAAGAAAATATTAAGGTTCAGTATTGTGTCCAAGCTTATCTTGAACTAAGCCACCAAGATCCTCTTCCTTTAAATAAGAAAGCTTTTAAAGAAGATCGTTTTAAAGCCTTACTTGAAGCCTATGGTGAAAATATTGCAGTTGTTAATAAAGATAATGTTATTCGTTTAAAGGTCGATACTTTTAAACCTGGTTCAATTCTCACTTATGCTCAGCAATATGGTGAATTCACTAAAGTTTCTATCAATGTTAAAGATGAGAATGAAGAATATCTTTTTGACGATTTTAAAGTTCAAGAGATGCCTCATAAAAAATATGCACTTATAGCTGTCGGAGTTGGAAAAGGTATCGAACAACTTTTCAAGGAGCTTTCTGTCGATATTGTCGTAAGCGGTGGTCAAACGATGAATCCCGCTACGAAAGATTTTGTCGATGCTATTGAAAAATTGAATGCTGACACTATATTTATCTTCCCTAATAACGGAAATATCTATCTAGCTGCTAGCCAAGCTGCTGAGTTTGTTAAAGATCACCAAAAAGTTATCGTTATTCCAACTAAGACTATCAATGAAGGTTTAGTCGCTTGCATGGTTTTTAATCCGGAAGCTGATGTTGAAGATAATATCGCCTCGATGAAAGAGAACATCTCTTCTGTCAAGTCCGGTGAAATCACATATGCTGTTAAAGATACTACTATTGATGGAGTGACTGTCGCTAAAGACCATTTTATGGGTATCCAAGGAAAGAAGATTCTTTGCTGCCATAAGCATAAGGTTAATACCCTATTTGATATGTTGACTCAAATGGTCGATGAAGATAGCCAAATTATAACTATCATCTTTGGTGAAGATGTTAAAGATGATGAGAAAAAAGCTGTTAAAGATTATGTGCAAACTAAATATGGAGATAATATGGATATCTCTTTAGCCGATGGTTTACAGCCGGTTTATTCTTTCTTAGTTTCAGTTGAATAAGAGATAATATCTTCTATTGTTTTTAAAGCTTTCAAGATATCGCATAGTCCAGTTGAGTGTTTACTTGCATAGGCATTACTAGCCATATGGAGCAATTCATCAGCAAATATGATGAGTTGCTCTTTTTTATAATATTTTGTTCCATAGGCTAAAAAACCAGTTATTAAACCAGCTAAGCCATCGCCTGAACCAGCTTTTGCTAAGTTTGCACTAGGTTGATAAGTCGATTTGTAAATCTCATCTTTAGTTACAAGGATAGATGAGTAAGATTTAAGTAAAACCATGATATTTTGACTAGCGATATACTCTTTAGCAGGAGTGATAAAGTCTAAGCAGTCTCTAGAAGAGAATGAAGTTTTAAATAAACGTTTTGCTTCTCCTAAGTGAGGAGTTAAGATGATCGTGCTATTTTTATTCTTTTTATAAATTATAGAGGGATCTAAAGCTAATAGTGAGAGACTTGAGGCATCTAAAATAAGCGTTTTATCATAATTGATAATCAATTCTTTTAAAAATTCCAAGTTCTCTTCAGTTGTATTTATTCCATTGCCAAAAAGGATAGCGTCATAATTTAACTTATTAATATCATCAAAATAAAAGTTGTCACCTTCGGAAGTTATATTTCCGTTGATAACTGTATCGTAGACTCTTGAAAATGTAAGATTAAAGCATGATTTAGGAACAGAATAGGCAATAAAAGACGCTCCTGTCATCAAGCATGCTTTTAAAGAGATTAAAGATGCAAAAGGATAATCCTTAGATGAACCGATAATAAGAACTCTACCATAGTCACTTTTAATAGCATGAGGGTCTCTTTGATTATATAGAGTATTTATCATCTTTTTTATATCTAACATTTCTTTCATTTTTTTCTCCTAAAAGATATTATTAAGCTCTTTAATAGCAGAATTATAAACTATTTTAAATTTCTTTTTTCTAATTTTGCTTGAAATATATGAATCGTAAATTATTTGTAACTTGATAGCAAAAGGAATCTTTTTATTTTTAGGTAAATATTCCTTACATGAATCATATGATCTGATGTGATAAGGAAGAGTATCTTTTATGGTATCGGTTAAAGAACCTTTTCTCTTATTATAAATATACAAAGGTTTTTTAATAAAACAGACTTTTTTGGCTTTTGAATAAGCTTCAAGGATGAAAGGAATATCCTCATAAAACTTTAAATCAGTTTTAAAGTAGATATGGTCATTTTTTAATAGTTCACTTTTATATAATCTTCCCCAACAGAATGAACGGACTTTTAAAAAAGGAGAGTAGAGAAGTTTATGGACTATTTTTTTACTATCTCCTTTATAATTGATTCTTGAATAGCCTTTATGTTTTCTTTTTTTTCGATAATAGTAACCAGAGCAGATAATGTCATAGTTTTCTTTGATAGCTAATGAGTAAAGTTTGTTTAAAAAATCCGGGTGTAATTCATCATCTGAGTCTAAAAAGGTAATGTATTTTCCTCTTGATAAAAAGATTCCGATATTTCTTGAAAGGCAGGGACCTTTATTAAAAGCAAAGGAATATACTCTAAATATTTGAGGGTACTTTTTTTCATAATTTAAAGCGATATCTATAGTTTTTTTATCAGAACCTAAAAGTAAGAGAAGAACCTCGTAGCGTTCAGGAAAATTTTGTTTAAGAGTAGATTCTAAACAGGCTATGAATTTTTCTTGATAGAGATAGACAGGAATAATAATCGATACTTTAACATCATTCATATTGATAATTATAAATAAAAAAAGCAAAAAAAATAAATTATTATTTATCTAAAAGAGAAGATGTATAAATTTAGTTGTTTTTATAGTAAAATTATTTAGATGAAAAAAGGTTTATTTTTCCCTTTATTCTTTCTTCTTTTCTCCTTATGTTCCTGCAGCGGTTTAGCAACAGGCAGAATCGTTTTTGATTTAGGTGGAGGAGAATTTCTCGATCAAAGTTTTTCTACTGACCACTTAGAAGGTGAATCTGGTTCAAGAGTAGAAGTAAATATACCTGACCCTTATCTACCTGGTTATTATTTTGTCTCCTGGTGTGAAGATAGAAATGGTGAATATTATCCTATAAATCCGCTTATCGATAGCGATGGAAATAGCTATTATTCTTATCCCTATGGTGAATTAGTTTTTCACGCTTATTATGAATCATTAGTCACTATAAATTTTGATTTAAATACTGAAAGTGCGGCGATCATAGTTCCTCCTTTAAGAGAAGTAGTATCTGGAGATTTTACAAGTAATAATACTCTTCGTGGTTATGTCACTAAATCTATTCCCTCAACTGACTTTCTTCCGACAGTATATTGTGAAGATGGTATTTTTGATTACTGGTATACAGAATATCCTTTAGTTAGAGAGATAGGTGAAAATGGTATCGCCCATTATGTTTTAGATACTGAAGCTGAAAAAGGTATTTATCGTTTTGATGATGCTTTTAGTGTTTATGGTATGTCCTTTCCTGAGCCTAGTGATAATAATACCTTCACTCTCTATGCCCATTATCAACTATATCCTGAAATAACCTTACACTTTAATAATATTGGAGTTGAAGATTATACTTACGATATAACTTTTAATACTGATTTGATGCCGACTGTCATTCAAAGTATTTATGATGCAATAGGAGTAAATATCTCTTTACCTGGATATAAATATTATCCTTTAGATACAAGAGAATATCGTTTTGCCGGTTTATATTTAGATGAGCAATATTCAATCATTTTACCGATAAATAATGATTATTCTATCAATTCAAATTTTGATATTTATGTTAAGTTTGATAAGAAAATTGATGTCAATTTTGATTATCAAGGTGGAAGTATTACAAGTGATATTCCGAGCACTTTAACTTATTATTCATCAGATGTGATCGGTTTAAATATCCTCAGCCAATATACTCCTAGTTTAGAAAATAATCGCTTTTTATATTATACCTACAATGGTGAGATATTTGATTTTACATCACCGTTAAGTGAAGATCTTCCTAGCAGTATCACTTTAGTTGCTCAATATGAAGAAAATCCGCAGTTAGTTATCTCTTATTCTTGTCCAGCTGGTTATATTTATCAGCCGAGAACCTACAATTTAGCACCTGG
This sequence comes from uncultured Bacilli bacterium, assembly GCA_944349335.1. Lineage (GTDB taxonomy): Bacteria > Bacillota_I > Bacilli_A > RFN20 > CAG-288 > Enterosoma. Next base: position 166,801 of record CALVMW010000001.1, on the reverse strand, counting down.
TCAAGATTTTTCTACATGTATAACTGATTCTCTTTCTTATGTTAATGAAGAATTAGGTGTTCTTTCTTTAGCATATTTTGAAGATGAAAGTGAGAAGGAACTCAACTTTTTCACGATGACTGATGACACTTTATATCTTATTATCAATTTGGGATATAAAGAGAGAATCGATCTTTATGATGTTTTTTCTAATGGTAGTAATAATTATATCGTCTATTCTGATACTTATTATTTTGGAACTGAATTTAGTGAGCATAATTTAGTTCCTTCAATTTATACAAGAGATGACTTAATCGATAGTGAAAATAAAGAATATTTAGGTGAAGAATATACTCTTGAAGGTATTTATTATGATGAATCTTGTTTAATTCCTTTTTCAGAAAATCGAGCAAGAACTAGTCAAGAAGAAAATATATATATTTATTATCGCTATTATATTATTTAGAGTAGATAAATATTAATAATAAATATATAATATACAATTGCTTTGTCTTAGTATAAAGCAATTAAAGAGAGAAAAAATATATGAGTTTAACTGCAGGTATTGTCGGACTTCCTAACGTTGGTAAATCGACGCTTTTTAATGCTATAACTAATAGCCATGTAGTAGCTATGAACTATCCTTTTGCAACCATTGAACCAAATGTCGGTATTGTTGAAGTTAAGGATAAAAGATTTGATGAACTAGTTAAAATTTTTGAACCTAAGAGAGAAGTTAGAGCTACTTTTGAATTTACGGATATTGCTGGTTTAGTTAAAGGAGCCTCCAAGGGTGAAGGCTTAGGTAATCAGTTTTTAGGTAATATTCGTAATACTGATGCGATCATTCACGTCGTTCGCTGCTTTGAAGATCAGAATATTATTTCTTATAACGGAAGAAATGTTGATCCTGTAAGTGATGCTATCGAAGTCAATCTTGAACTTATTTTAGCTGATCTAGAAGTCTTAAATAAACGTTTAGAAAAAGTTGAAAGAAGAGCGACTTTAACTAAAGATAAAGAGGGCTTATTAGAAGTTTCGGCTATCAAGAAGATCATCTCTTGCTTACAAGATGAAAAGATGGCTAAAACAGCTGATCTAACTTTTGATGAAAAAGAGAAGAGCAAAGAATTTAATTTGATCACTTCTAAACCTATCATTTATGTCGGAAATGTTGATGAAAAATCTTATGCTGATCCTTTAGCTAATCCTTACTATAAAGCTTTAGAAGAATATGCTAAGAGTCAAGGTGAAGATTGTATCCCTGTCTCTGCTTTAATCGAAGAAGAATTAGCAGATGTATCAAAAGAAGATAGAGAAGAATATCTTTCTTCTATCGGAACGACTCTTTCCGGCTTAGATAAAATCACTTTGGCTAGTTATCATATTTTAGGTTTACGCACCTTCTTTACTGTCGGAAAAGATGAAGTTAGAGCTTGGACTTTTAAAGAAGGTATGAAGGCTAATGAATGCGCTGGAATCATCCATAGTGACTTCCAGAAATACTTTATCAAAGCGGAAGTTTATTCTTATGATGATCTATTGAAATATGGAAGTGAAGAGAAAGTAAAAGAAGCTGGAAAACTTATGACAGTCGGTAAAGATTATGTTGTAAATGATGGCGATATTCTCTTTATACGTTCGGCGGCTATTAAAAAATGAGTATACGTATCGGTTTAGGATATGATTTACATCGTTTAGAAGAAGGTGATTATTTTCTTTTAGCAGGTGTGAAGATAGTTTCTTCTTTAAAGATAATCGCCCATTCAGATGGTGATATTGTTTATCATAGTCTTGCTGATGCTTTATATTCGTCGATCGGTGAGAAAGATATCGGTGAACATTTTTCTGATAAAGATGAAAGCACTCTAGGTATGGACTCATCTTTAATCGTTAAGGATGCTTACTTTAGAGTTAAAAGCGATGGTTATTCTATTAGCAACGTTAATATTATTATTATCTTAGAAGAACCTAAACTGACTCCTTATAAGGAAAAAATAAAAGAAAATGTAGCTAATATATTGCAGGTTTCAAAAAAAGATATCTCTATCTCTGCTAAAAGTAGAGAAAAAAGAGAAAAGGATGTTATCAGCTGTTTAGTACAAGTTTTGATAGAGAGGAGATAATATGGACATTCAAAAAGCTATAAAAGAAAAATTAAAAGAGATCCTTGAGAATAAGGGGATCGTTTTAAATCTTGACGATATTTTATTACAAGTTAGCGATGAGAGAAAACATGGCGACTTTATGAGCAATGTCGCTTTAAAAAATGCTAAAAAAGCTGGTTTAAAGCCTCTTGAACTCGCCCAATATGTCTCTTCTTCTTTCTCATTAGAAGGTGTTAAAAAAGTTGAAGCTATCGCTCCAGGTTTTTTAAATTTCTTTTTAGAATCAGAGCTTTTAGGTTCTCTAGTTAAAAAGATTATTGACGAAGACAAAGATTATGGAAATCTCGATTTAGGAAATAATAAAAGAATTTGTATTGAATATGTTTCGGCTAATCCTACAGGTTCACTCCATTTAGGACACGCTAGAGGTGCTGCTGTCGGTGATTCTTTAGCAAGAATTTATAAGAAGGCTGGCTATGATGTTACTAGAGAATATTATATAAATGATGCTGGTAACCAAGTCGATAATCTTGCTGAATCTTTGATGATTCGTTATCAGCAGCTCTTTGGAATTAAAAAAGAACTCACGGATAATTCTTACCACGGTGAAGAGATTATCAAGATGGCTCAAGATATTAAAGAAAAAGATGGTGATAAATATCTTGCTGATATCGAGTCTCATCGCGATTTCTTTAAACAGTATGGTATTGATCATTTACTTGATGCGATAAAAGAAGATCTAAGGCAATTTAGAGTCGAACAAGATGTTTATACTTCGGAAAAAAAGATCAGAGAGAGCGGATTAGTTGAAGACTGCTTAAAGAAACTTGAAAAGTATTGTTATAGAAGTGAGGGAGCATTATTTTTAAATACAACAAAGGATGGAGATGATAAAGATAGAGTTTTAATTAAATCAGATGGTTCTTATACATATTTAGTTCCTGATATCGCTTATCACGTTAATAAATATGAACGTAAGTTTGATAAACTCATCGATATATTTGGAGCTGATCATCACGGATACATCCTTCGTTTAAAATCGGCACTAAAAGATTTAGGTTATAACCCTGATCTTTTAGATGTTTCTTTAATTCAGATGGTTAGATTATTTAAGGATGGACAAGAGTTTAAGATGTCTAAAAGAACAGGTAACGCCATCTCTTTAAAAGAGCTTATTGAAGAGTGCTCGATCGATGCTATCCGTTATTTCTTTGTCTCTCGTTCTTCATCTTCTCACTTAGATTTTGATATTGATTTAGCTAAGACCTTAGGTGTTGAAAATCCGGTCTTTTATACTCAATATACTCATGCTCGCTTATCAGGTATCTTAGCTAATGGAAAAGCTTTTATGCCTTTTGATACCAAAGGTGACTTACTATCGACAGATAGTGAAAGAAATTTACTTTTAGCCTTAAAAGACTATCCTGAAGTTATAAAAGAAGCTGTTATGGAGAATGGACCTTATAAGATCACTAATTATGTTTATTCTTTAGCTAAGCTCATCAATGAGTTTTATACAGTCTGTCGCGTATTAGATGATAATAATATCGCCTTATCTAAACAGCGTTTAGCCTTAGTTAAAGCCTGTCAGATCGTTATGAAGGATAGCTTAAACCTTATCGGTGTTTTAGCACCAGAAAAGATGATTTCTCTTGACAAAAAAGAAGATATAAGATAAATAAACAAATAAAGGAGAATAATATGAATACAAATGTTTCTTTAGTTGACGTCGCTTATAAAGTTATGTCTGATCGCTATTTAAAAGATCAAAACCCTGTCTCTTTTTCTGACTTATTGATTGAAGTTGGAAAAGAGCTTGATATTAAAGAAGAAGAGGAGCTTATGGAATTAGCTAGTCGCTTCTATACTGCTCTTACTTTAGATGGTCGTTTTGTTATTAAAGAGAACAACACCTGGACTTTAAGAGAACATGAATTATTCTCAAATGTCCATATCGATATGAACGATGTTTATTCTGATGAGGATGATGAAGAAGGCGATAAAGAAGACATCGAGCAAGAATTAGGTCAAGAGAGCGATGAAGATGTCGAAGATGAAATGAAGATTGCTGAAGGTGATGATAACGAAGATGAATGAGACATTTAAATTAATCGCTGAAAAAATAAAAAGTTATGATTCTATTGTCATCTTTGGACATATGAATCCTGATGGTGATTGTGTTGGCTCAGTGATGGGCTTAAAGATGGCTTTAAAAGAAATCTATCCGAATAAAAAAGTTTACGGACTCGGTTCTCATCCTTCCTATCTTCCTTCTTTTATCGAAGATAGCGACATTATTTGTGATGAAGTAATCTCATCTTCTTTAGCTATTTTAGTCGATTTAAGCGATTTAAATAGAGTAGAAGATAATAGAATAAATTTAGCAAAAGAGATCGTCTGCTTTGATCACCATGTAGCTGATAAGGATAGTTATCCTTTTATAGTTTATCGTGATGATTTAGCTCCTTCTGCTACTGCTATACTCACCTTATTTTTAGAAGAGGTTTATAACTACATTCCTAAAAAAGCAGCTCCTTATTTATATTTAGGCTTAGTCACTGATACTGGCCGCTTCCAATTCCAAGCCGATGAAAAAACTTTTGCTTGTGCTAAAAGTTTGATCGCAGCTGGCGTCGATTATAAAGCCATATATCACGATTTATATAAGCAGAATTCTTTAGATTTAAAATATCGTTCCTATATTTATTCTCATTATAAATTTGATGGATTAGTCTGCTATTGTTGTGTCTCTAAAAAAGAGTATACTGCTTTAGGCTTAAAGCAAAATGAAGCTTCAGGTAAAGTCAATCTCCTCTCTTTAGTTGACGATCATCCTATCTGGGCTTTATTTACTGAGCAAGATGATGGTTCTATCCGTGTTGAACTTCGTTCAGATGGCTATTATAATGTGCAGAAGGTCGCTATTCAATTTAATGGTGGAGGCCATATTCCTGCTAGTGGTTGTAAATTAACATCTTTTGCTGATGTTGAGAAAGTGATAGCTGCATTAAATAAGGCTGAAAAAGTTTTATGAACGATTTACATAAGATATTAGAGGCTTTTATTGAAGCTGGTAAGGAGGCTTCTAAAAAGATTCTCGAAATCTATAATACTGATTTTGAAGTGATGATCAAAGATGACTCATCACCTGTAACTCAAGCTGATTTAAATAGCGATAAAATTATCTTTTCTCATCTTTCAATTTTTCCTAATACTTATTATTTATCCGAAGAAAAGAAGGATGATTTAAAAAGATTAGATTATGACGAGGTTTTTATCGTCGATCCTTTAGATGGAACAAGTGATTTTGTTTCTAAAGATGATTCTTTTTCAATCAATATGGCCTATTGCTACAAAGGTGAACCATATGTCGCTCTCATTTATCTCCCTGTCTATGATTCTTATTGTTACGCTATTAAAGGAGAAGGCAGTTATTTAGTTAAAGATGGTAATATAGAAAAAATTCATGTTTCTAGTAGAGTAAATGACCTTATCTTTTTAGCAAGTAAAACACATGAAAATCAAAAAGAAAAAGATATCTATTTAAAACATGCTGATAGATTTAAGAGCATTTTATATTTAGGTGCCTCGATCAAAGGTATTTATGTCGCTTCTTCTTTAGGTGATTGTTCGATAAGATATACGGATATGACTAAAGAATGGGATGTCTGTGCTATGGATTTAATCGTCAGAGAAGCTGGCGGTATTTTCCTAGATACTAAGCTAAACAAATTTACTTATAATAAAAAAGATGTTTATAATCATGACGGTTATGTCATGCTTAACAGGAAGGAGAATTTAGATTTATTATGAAAAAGATGTTCTTTTTTCTCTCGCTTTTCCTTCTCTTCTCTTGTTCTGACTCCTCTTCTAACATTACTTCCTCAATAGATTCAAGTTTTAGTTCTTCTCTTTCATCGTCCTCAAGTTCTACTAATGTTAGTAAACCTGAACAAGCTACCATCTATTCCATAAACGATCTTCATGGAGCTATCTTATTAGATGAAGATTATTCAGAACCTGGTTTAGCTAGGCTCGATTATATGATTAAAAATGATGAAGATTTTGATGAAAGCTCCTTTTTAGTTTCTGCTGGTGATACTATTCAAGGAAGCTATATCTGTCACGAAGATAAGCTTCTTGCTTTAGAGCTTTTAGATATAATGGGCGTTAAAGCGATGGCAGTCGGTAATCACGAGTTTGATTGGGGAATCGATGTATTAAGAGATATTTGTGAAAATTCTCCGATACCGATATTAGGTGCTAATGTTTTAGATGGTCAAAATAGGCAAGCTGATTTCTTAAAACCTTCTACAATAGTTAGTCAAAATGGTGTTAAGTATGGTATTGTCGGTCTCATAGGTCCAAATTTAGAGAATGATATTTCTAGTGAGATGTTAGGAGATTATACTTTCTCTGATGACTTATCTTATGTTGAGAATGAGATAATAAAATTACAAGAAGAAGAATGTGATGTCATCTTCTTACTTGTTCACGATGGCTCTTCTGATGATTATATTGCTAAGTTAGCTTCAACTTTTAACGATAGCATCAGCGGAATATTCGGTGGTCATACTCATCAGTTTGAGAATGAAACATTTTATAATATCCCCTATATTCAAGGCGGTTGTGATGGTCAAGGTTATGGCAAAATAACTTTTGATATCGATAACAATCATAATAGTTCTGCTTGGTATGAAAGAATTTCTTATGACGATAGTGTCTATGATTTAAATGATTCATTATTAGATGAGGAATTGCTTAAAGAGCTAAATCTCGCATTAGAAAACAGCGATGGAGATGATACTATCTGTGAACTTATCGGAGATTTTAATAGATACGAAGAACTTCCTAATCTTGTTTTAACAGCGATGTATGAAGTAGTCAGCGATCTTTATACTTTTGATGATGATTTAATGATAATTTATAATACCGGTGGTATCCGCGATAATTTAAATTCTGGTCCTGTTTCCCGCTCTGATATTTATCGAATATTACCTTTCGATAACGCTTGTCGAAAAGTTGATGATTTGAGCGGTGATTCTCTTTACTATTTTTTAGATGAAGATTATTATTACTATTTTACTCCTCAAGGTTTAGATAGAAGCAAGACTTATGATGTTGTCACTATCGATTATGTCTCAACTTCTAGTTACTTCTTAAATGTTTTTGATGATCCAGGTGTAGAGCTAAATTATGATGGTGAAATATTATATTCGCGCGATTTAGTCACATCTTATTTAGTAAGTCAAGAAGTTATTTACGCTAGTGATTATCGATAAAAAATAGTCAGGAATATTCCTGACTATTTCTTTTCTTCTAATTTTGCGGTTTTTTGAGCATCTAGTCTAAAAGTTTCAAGACCAGCATCTGTTAAAGAATGCTTAATAAGTTTTAGCAGTACTTTATAAGGAACTGTTGCAATATCAGAACCAGCTAAAGCACAATCTTCAACATGTTTTACAGAGCGGATAGAGGCGGCGATAATCTTTGTCTTATATCCATAATTCTTTTTTAATTGAACACATTCTTTGATAAGTTCTAAGCTATCGAAGCCATTATCATCTAATCTTCCCATAAAAGGAGATACGTATGTTGCATTAGCTTCCATGGCTAACAAGGCTTGAGCAAGAGAAAAGCAGAGAGTCACATTTGTTTTAATACCTTTATCAGTCAGATATTTGCAGGCTTTAAGTCCTTCAATAGTCATCGGAAGTTTAATAACTATGTTCTTTTTATCAATCTCATGAAGTTTTAAAGCTTGTTCAATCATCCCATCCATGTCTTCTTTAGTTACTTCAGCCGAGATTGGTCCATCGATCAAAGAAGTTATTCTAGTTATCACTTCTTTTTGAGTGAGATTAGCTTTAGCGATCAAGGAAGGATTGGTTGTTACTCCTTTTACAAATGGATACTTTGATACTTCTTCTATCTCTTTTAAATCAGCTGTATCGATAAATAATTCCATAATAACCTCCGTGATTATTTTACTCTTTTTGCTTGCCTTTCATCTAAAAAATCGTCAAATTCAATCGGTTCATAAGCTTTAAATCGACCTTCCATATAGTCGTTATAAGCTTTTAAATCTTTCTTGATAACTTCGATCGCCGCTTCTCTTCCTTCGATAGAAGTTACAGAGGTCTCCTTTCCTTCTAAAGATTTATAAACGCGGAAAAAATGTCTGATTTCATCACCGACATAATCTGGTAATTCCTTTAATTCTTTATAGTTTGAATAGAAAGGATCAGAAGAGCAAACTGCGACGATCTTCTCATCAATATAGCCAGAATCGACCATTCTAATAATACCGATCGGACGGGCTTCTACTAATGTTAAAGGAACTAAAGATTCTTCACAGAGAACAAGAACATCTAAAGGGTCATTATCTTCTGCATATGTCAAAGGGATAAAACCATAATTAGCAGGATAGTAAGTCGCAGTATAAAGGACGCGATCCAGTTTAATCAAACCAGTTGTTTTATCTAATTCATATTTACAATGTGAACCTTTAGGAATTTCGATAACTGCGGTGAAACTCTCAGGTAGAACTCTTTTTTTATCTATATCATGCCAAATATTCATAATTTACTCCTTTATAAGATAGGGGCGCTTTCATATTTGCGACGAACGAAGGGAGCAAGGAAGAGCATATTTAAATATGAATTATAACGGAAAGCTAGTTTATCATAGCGGTAATATGGTGAATTTTTATTATAGGATTGTAAGTAAAGATGAGATTGTAATGTTTTATGATGTTCTTGATATTTTGAAAAACGTTTATCGAAGTTTTTCTCTTTGATAAGTTTAGAAAAATAAAGTATTAAAAAATCATTTTGATTTTTAGCTTTAGAAACATCGACAGGCTTTTTTTCTAAAACATTTTCGTTCTCTTTAATCAATTCATCGATCTGGGATGAAAAACGATAGTGATCATTTTTTAAATCGTCAGCAACTTTTTTGACTAATTCGAGTCTCTCTTTTTCATAAGGTATTAAAGCTACTAGAGCATCGTATGCTTTATTCATCGCTCCTTTCATTAAAAAGTAAGCTATTAAAGCAAAAAGCAAGTAAAGAACAAGAACACCAGCGATGACGATTATCAATATTAACCAAGAATCCATAATTACCTCTATCTACATAGAATATCATATCAAAAAATGATAAAATTTAAATATGAAAGCTCTGTCAAAATCACAAGATATCGCTATTTTGTTATGTGCAGGCTCTTCTTTGCGATTTAAAGAGAAGACTGGCATTAAAAAACAGTTTTATTTTTATAAGGGAAAACCTTTATTTCTTTACCCTCTTATTACTCTTATTAAATCAAATCTGTTTAAAGAGATTATTTTAGTTATCTCTAAAGAGGATGAAAAAATAGTTAAAGAATTTTTAGTAAAAGAGAATCTCTTAAAAGATAATATAGTAATTGTCTATGGGTCAGTAACTAGACATGATTCAGTAAAAAAAGCTTTAGAATACTTTATAAGAAGAAAAAAAGATTTTAATGTTTTAATTCATGATGGAGCAAGACCATTTATAAAAGAAAAACATTTAGTGAAGATAATGAAGACTAAAAAAGATTATGATGCTGTCACTTACGCTATAAAAGTCAATGATTCCCTCTTAATGTTAAAAAATAAAAAAATTGAATATATACCTAGAGATGATAAGTATTTAGTTTATACTCCTCAAAGATTCACGTTTAAAGCATTAAAAAAGATGTATGAAAAAGAAAAACAGGCGACTGATGATTTTTCCTTAGCTGTACAATTAAATATGAAGTGTACTATTTTAGAGGGGGAAAAGATTATGTTTAAAGTGACTGATAAAAGTGATCTTTCTCTTTTAGAAGAGAAGTAAAAATAATAAAAATATTGAAAAAAATTAAAAATAGACTATATTATGAATGCATATAAATATATATAAGGAGTGATTCTATGGTTACTTATACACGTCATGGTAAAGCGTTTGATAGCCTCGATTTTATAGAGATTGAGGAAAGAGGTCAAGATATCGCTAAGATGATTGAAGAGAGAACTGGAGCGGGAAATGATTTCTTAGGTTGGTTAGACTACGCTTCAAGGCTCACTGAAAGAGATATTGAAGACATCGCTAAAACTGCTGATTATATTCGCCATAATTATGATGCTTTAGCTGTTGTTGGTATCGGCGGCTCTTACTTAGGTGCTCGCGCTGCAATCGAAGCTATTAAAGGTTTCTTCCCTGATGATGGTTTTGAAATCATCTATGTAGGTAATACATTATCATCAACATATACTAATCAAGTTATCAACCATCTTTCCCGCAAAAAATTTGCTATCAATGTTATCTCTAAGTCAGGAACAACAACTGAACCTGCCGTCGCTTTCCGTCTTTTAAAAGAGTTATTAATCGAAAAGTATGGTAAAGAATATGCTCGCAAAGCTATCTTTGCTACAACTGATAGAGCTAAAGGTGCTTTAAAGTCTGAAGCTGTCAAAGAAGGATATAAAACTTTTGTCATCCCTGATGATGTCGGTGGTAGATTCTCGGTTATTACTCCTGTCGGACTCCTTCCTATCGCCTGTGCTGGAATCGATATCCGCGCCTTTATCAAAGGTGTAAGAGATGGTGAAAAAGATTATTCAGATCATGATTATAAGAAGAATCCTGCTTATAACTATGCTGCCAATCGTTATTTACTCCATAAACAAGCTAAATTCTCTACTGAAATGTTTGTCTCATATGAAATCCAAGAAAAGATGATCGAAGAGTGGTTAAAGCAGCTCTTTGATGAATCTGAAGGTAAAGATGGTAAAGCTTTACTTTGTGCTTCTGGTGTCTTTACTACTGATCTTCACTCTATGGGTCAGTTTATTCAAGATGGCTCCCCTGTTTTATTTGAAACAATTATCAAAGAGACACAACCCATCTTAGATGTAACTGTTCCTTCTGATGTTGATAATTTAGATAATCTTAATTATCTTGCCGGCCGTAAGCTCTCCTATATCAATGATAAAGCCTATATTGCCACTTTAGATGCCCACACTTCTTCTCACTCTCCTGCTAATGTTATCGAGATTGAAAAGATGGATGCCTATAATCTTGGTAATCTCTTCTACTTCTTCTTTAGAGCTACTGCTTATTCAGCTTATTTATTAGGTGTCAATCCTTTCAATCAACCTGGTGTCGAGATTTATAAATCAAATATGTTTAAACTTCTCGGTAAACCCGGTTACGAAAATAAGTAAAAATAAATTTCTTATAAATGAAAAGCCAGGAGTAAATCTTGGCTTTTTTTAATTTATATGTAAAAATGCTCATGTATCAATAATTTCTATATCGATATGAAATAAAAATATAATATAATATAACACAAAAAGGAGAAAAAAATGAAAAAGAGATTGCTTACTTCGATAATCGCTCTTGCTTCCGTCATTACTTTAGCTTCCTGTGCTGATACTACTACTGATCCTATCACTGGTCCAACTGGTCCTGCTGGACAAAATGGTCAAAACGGCGCTGATGGTTTAAATGGTGTCGATGGTGCTACTTGGTTATTCGGTTCTTCTGATCCTAGTGCTGATTTAGGTGCTATTGGAGATCTTTACTTAAATACAGATACATATGATATCTATGCTAAGACTGAATCTGGCTGGACACTTATCGGTAACATTAAAGGAGAAGATGGACTTCCTGGAACAGATGGAAATGATGGAAGTGATGGCTTAGATGGAGTTGATGGAACAGATGGAAAAGATGGAGCTACTTGGTTAGTTGGTTCTACTGATCCAGAAGACACAATCGGTGAAGTCGGAGACTTATATTTAAATGATGTTACCGGTGATATCTTCACAAAAGATGAATCTAATAACTGGAGATATATCGGTAATCTCAAAGGCGATAAAGGTGATACTGGTGAAAAAGGTGATGAAGGTTTAACTGCTTATTCTAATACTATCTTACCTAGTGAAAACGGCTATGTTTTACCTAGCATCGGTTCGGCTTTAGCTGGACAAGCTGTCACCTTTACTCTTATAGCTGATGAAGGCTATAGTCCTTCTAGTTTAGTAGTCAATAATATCGATGTCACAGATAATATCGTTTATGCTGATGGCGTCTACAGTTATGAAGCTACTATGGTTAAAGGTGGCTTTATTGTTCAAGCTACTTTCGCTTTAAATACTACTAGCGATTATTTTATTGATGGTGTTTTATATCGCGGTGGCGTTTATGATGCTTTAGGAAATAGAATTATTGATGGTGTTGCTAGTGAAATCAGCTTTACTTCTGGTACTGGAACTCAAGCTGATCCTTTAATCGCTAGTAATGCTAATGAGTTAGCACAAATCTCTAAATTAACTAGCGGTGATGTTTATATTCAGCTTGCTGATTCTATTGAAGAGCCTCTTGTTTTAGCTGAAACTATTACCGTTGCTTCTGATGTCAATCTCAATTTAGATTTAAATGGTAAAACTATTACTCTCGCTAACAAGAGTTCTCAAAGAGGTACTCAAAATTATGTTTTCGATATCAGCGGTACTTTTACTTTAGATGATGTAACTGCTACTAGTGATAATCCTGCTGGTACAGGCGTCATTCAAGGCGGAAGAGGTTGTATCTCATGTTCTGCTAATTCTAAAGTCACTATCAATGCTGGTACTTTAACTGATATTTCTAGAAGCGGTGGCTCTGCTATCTATGTTGATCCTACTGCCAAACTTGAAGTCAATTATGTCGAAGTCTATTGTTCTAACTTTGCTATCGGTGCTCAAACTAGCGAAGTAATCATTAATGATGGCTTATTTGTTTCAGTATCCAATAATCAGATCCGTGACGAGTCTGGAGCTAGTACATTTACTTATTGTGTTAATGTTGGTGATGGTTCTATTATCAACGGTGGAACTACTATCGGTATACAAGGCGGCACATCGTTAAATAATGGTAGTGTTATTATCAATGAAGGATATACATCAACTGTTGATGCTGATTTAGCTAAAACATTATATGCAGCAAAATTAGAGGAAATAAATGAAACTCATCCTTATACTGCTGATGAATTAGCTCGCATAACAGATAGTATAAGTTTCTATGCTCTTTATATCGCTGGTGAAACTGAACTCAATCCTGTTGTAACAATTAATGGCGGATATTATTATTCATGCTATCGCTCTGCTGCTCTTATCGGTAACTCTAATGATGGTGGTGTTGGTTCATCAGCAACTTGTACTATCAATGGTGGTACATTTGAAACTGATGGTACTTTAGCTGCTATTTCTATTGATAGCTCTAATCCTGATTATGGATTAGGTTTTGTCCGTATTTATGGCGGATATTATACTGATAGTCAAGCTATGAGAGATAACTTAGATAAAGTATTAACCGCAGACTATACTTATAAAGCTATAGAAGCTGATGGTTTGTTATCAGTTATACCTGCTTAATCTATTTAGATAAAGGGTGAGATATTCTCACCCTTTTTATTATAGTTTTAAAATAGCTAAAACACATTTCCGTATTATTTGCCTAGTGAATTAGAGTTGTATTTTTTTACTTTAAAAAAGACTATAAAAAAATTATTGTCTTTTTTAATTTTATGCTTGATTATATTTAGAGACTTTGATAGTATATTAAAGCGCTAAAAAAATGGATGCTTAGCTCAGTTGGCAGAGCATCGCCTTTACACGGCGGAGGTCAGGAGTTCAAACCTCTTAGCATCCACCATTGTTAAGGTAATTGGGCGAGTAGCGAAGCGGCCAAACGCGGCAGACTGTAAATCTGTTCCTTCGGGTTCGGTGGTTCGAATCCACCCCCGCCCACCATCTCTTAAAGCTTGTCTATCTTGGGGTATAGCCAAGTGGTAAGGCATCAGACTTTGACTCTGACATTGCGGTGGTTCGAATCCACCTACCCCAGCCAAAAGTTGAGTTGACTCGTTAGCTCAGCCGGTAGAGCACATGACTTTTAATCATGGGGCCACGAGTTCAAATCTCGTACGAGTCACCATTCACTTGCCCAGGTGGCGAAACTGGTAAACGCACAGGACTTAAAATCCTGCGGACCCTAAATCCTTGCCGGTTCAAGTCCGGCCCCGGGCACCATTAGTCTGATTAATTCAGACTTTTTTTATTGGAGATTAAGATGGATATCTTTTTAACCGCCTTGTCGATGTCTTTTGATGCGATGACTATGAATGCTATTAATGGCATGAATAGTAAGGTAAAGTATTATAAGCTTATTATCATCGCTTTTATCTTTGGCATTTTCCAATTCTTAATGCCGACTATCGCTTATTTTATCGGTTATTCATTCCAAGATGTCCTCAATCAATATATCCCTTGGATCGGTTTTGCTTTATTACTTTTGCTCGGTTTAAAGTCACTCTATTCCTTTATACGTTCTCTTATTAAAAAAGAAGAGATTGAAGAGAAGAAGTTAAGTATAGTCACTATTATTGTTGAGGCTATCGCAACTTCTATCGATGCTCTTTGTATCGGTTTTGTCTATCTTAATAGAACGATTCCCGATGCGATGTTTATCTTTTCTATGATCGGTTTAACAACATTTGTTACAAGTTCAATAATGGGATTATTAGGAAGCAAAATCGGTAAGTACTTAGCTAAGTATTCAGATTTGATCGCTGCGATAATCTTTATCGCTTTAGCGATTAAAACATTGTTAGACGGTATTTTATAAAAATAAACACATCATTATAGTAGTAGGATTGTTTTAGTTAAAAATTGCGTATAAATACGTAATGTAAGCATTTTCAACAAATAATTGATTATAAACATTATATAATAATAATGTTTTTTAGGAGGAAATAATTATGGCTAGGACAAAAACTACCAAAGAAAATAAAACTGTTAATTTACTTGATTTAAAGGATGGCGTTTATTTTGATGAACGCGCTTTTGGAAGAGTTACTCCCATGAGTAAGCAAACTTCTATTTTTGGCTGTGACGAATATGTTTTTAAAGGTCGTATCCATAAGGGACGTTGCGATTTTGTCGGTGGAAAAGATCTTGAAGAGATCATCCCTGAACATCTTGATTACGATCATGGTTATACTCTTGAAGGTTTAGCTCAAAAGATTTTCGAGGTTGATAATTCTTTAAATATTTATTCTCCTTATGAGGATAGAACCTTCTGTTATATCAATTCTAAGTCTAATCTTAAATTTATAGGTGATCCTCGTCGTAACTATGAGCTTTATGTCCGTGTTTATGATAATGCTCATGGTTATAAAAATAATCGTTGGGTTGTTATCTGGGCTCAGCTCCCTATTAAGAAATAAATTATAGGCATAGTTATCTATGCCTTTTTATATTAAAAAATGATGGGATAAACCCATCACCTTTTAGTCGATTTTTTCAAATTCGCTAGCTGGAGCTCCGCAGAGCGGACAAACATAATCGCTAGGTAATTCTTCATCCTCGGTTTCGACAATGTAACCGCAGAGGATGCATTTGAAGTGATGTAATTTCTTTTCTTCCATTTTCTTTCTCCTTTCAGTTACTTTATTAAAGCATATTTTTAATCTATATGCTAATTTTTTGCTTGTATTCTTCTTCGATTTGCGTTATTTTATTCAAGTTAAAAGTGGGTCTTCCCATGAAACCCCACTTTAAATATTAACAGGGGGCTTTTTTTATGCAAAACAAAACTTTTAAAGAAAAATGCAAAGATTATTTTTCTTGCTTTAAGTTAGGAACAAAAGACATTGCAACTAATGCGATTATTGCAGCATTATATGTCGCCTTAACTTACGGTTTCTTTTTTATGTCTTATGGAACACCGCAAGTTCGTATCTCAGAATTTTTGATGATCCTTCCTTTCTTTAATCCTAGTTATACGATCGGTCTTACTATCGGATGTGCTATCTCTAACATTTATTCTATTGTCTCTAGCGCTTATATGCCTTTAGATATTATCTTTGGTTCACTAGCCACACTTTTATCCTGTATTGCAGTTTCTCTTTGTCGCAATATGCTCTTATCGACTATATTCCCAGCGCTGTTTAATGGATTTATAGTTGCCTTTGAGCTCACTTTCTTTATGGAAGGAGCTAATATTACAACTGAGTTTTATTTTGTTCAATTTGGCTGGGTGTTTTTAGGTGAGATTATCGCAGTCTTATGTATCGGTTATCCTATCTTTATGATCATGAGTAAAAAGATACCGAATTTTAATCATATAATAAATTCTAAGCAGAATCTTTCCTTCCGTTTTTAATATATTTTCTCGCTTCTGATACCTTGGAAAATCGCTTATCTTTCTTTAGTTTTTCGAGATTTTCTTTTAATGCTCTTTCATACTTTCCACTAGTTTCTGGATGATAAAATTCTTTATTTTCTATCTCTGAAGGAAGATATTTTAAATGTGGCCATATATCCTTTTCACCATAAGGATAGCTTTCTTCTTCACTTAGATGAGTTCCTTTTAATTTAAGATAATTTCTCACTTGCAAAGGAAGAGAATCAATCGATTCTAAAGCTTCATCCACTGCTTTTATCGCTGATTTTGATTTAGGTGATAAAGTTAAATCAGTTACTGTAAAAGCTAAGGGGATTCTCGCTTCTGGTAAACCTACTTCTCTAGCTACTTGACAAGCATTAAAACAGCGATCGACAGCAGGCGGATTAGCTAAACCGATATCTTCATAAGCAGTAACTAATAGACGCCTAATCAATCCTTCTAAATCCTCTCCTCTCAGAAGTTTTGCTAAATAGTATAAAGCAGCATCGACATCAGATCCACGGATCGATTTTTGTAAGGCAGAGACTGTATTGTAGTGTTCATCATCATCTTTATCCGCTAAATAATTTGATTGAGCAATATCTTTAGCATCCTGTAGGTTAATTTCGTGCGATTTAGAAAAACTTAATGAGAGAGCTTCTAGTTGATTATAAGCAAAGCGTAAATCACCTGCAGATATCTTAGCTAAATAGGAAAGAGCTTCATCAGTTATCTTCTTTTCTTTTAATAAGCTATCTTCTTTACTAGCTTTAGTTAATCCTCTAAGGACATCTATGGATGTTAAAGGAGTAAATTCGAGTAGGCGAGTTCTAGAGCGAATAGCTGGATTAAGTTTGACATAGGGATTAGCTGAAGTACAACCGATCAGATAAAAATCACCGCGTTCAAGATGAGGGAGTAAGAGATCTTGTTTTCCTTTATCTAGACGATGTATTTCATCGATAATAACAATAGCTGGATTAAATCTGATAGCTTCTTGAAAAGTTTCCTCCATTTTGGCTTTATTATCTAATACTGCATTAAGAAGATATGAATTAATTTTATAAGTGTTTGCAAAAGCTAGTGCTGTAGTTGTTTTACCAGAACCAGGAGTACCATAGAAGACTAAGGAAATTAAAGCCTCATTAGCGATCAGATTCTTTAAAAAGGCTATGACTTTATTTTGGCCTAAGACTTCATCGATATATTTAGGACGCATCCTATAAGCTAAAGGTTTATTTATCATATATGATATTTTAATCTAAAATTGAAAAAAAGTTGATATAATATTTTTATGCGTTTACTAATACAAGTTTGTAAGGAAGCTTCTGTATCTATCGATAATAAAGTCGTCGCTTCTATTGATAAAGGAATGGTCGTTTTTGTCGGTTTTACTACTGGTGATAATTTAGATATCATCAAGAAGATGGTAACTAAATTATTAAAAATCAGGATTTTTACAGATCAAGAAGGAAAAACTAATTTAAATCTTTCCGATTATAATGGAGGAATTTTAGCAGTCAGTCAATTTACTCTTTATGCTCATTTTAGAAAGGGTAATCTCCGTCCTTCATTTACAGAATCATTAAATAAAGAGGAAGCTAATATCCTTTTTGAACAATTTAAGAATGAATTAAGTCAGTTAAAACCAGATGCTCAATATGGTGTCTTTCATGCGGATATGAAGGTATCACTTATAAATGACGGACCTTTTACTATCTATTTAGATTCCAAGGAGATGTTATGAAAAAAGTTCTTTTAGGTTTATCTGGAGGAGTCGATTCTGCTGTTGCTGCTTATCTATTACGCCTTCAAGGTTATGATGTAACTTGTTGTTTTATGCGCAATTGGGATTCGATATCTAATAATGATATTTTAGGTAATCCAAGTTTAAATCTATCTAAGTGTTCTCAAGAATTAGATTATGATGACGCAGTTGCTACTGCTTTTGAACTCGGTTTAAATATTATTCGAAAAGATTTTATTGAAGAATATTGGAAGGATGTCTTCTCTTATTTTCTAGACACCTATAAAAAAGGCTTTACTCCTGATGCTGATGTTTTTTGTAATCGTTATATAAAGTTTGGCTACTTTTTAGATTTTGCTAAAAAGCGCGGATACGATTATATAGCTATGGGACATTATGCTAAAAGAATAAAAGAAGATAATGAATATCATCTATATAAAGCTTTTGATAAAAATAAAGATCAATCTTATTTTTTAGGGCAGATAACTATAGAACAGCTCTCCTCTGCTTTATTTCCTCTTTCTGATATTACTAAAGATGAAGTTAGAAAGATTGCTAGTAATCTCTCATTATCAGTAAAGAATAAAAAGGATTCAACCGGTGTCTGTTTTATAGGTGAAAGAAATTTCAAAGAGTTTTTAAATAATTACTTACCGGCTAAGCCAGGTGATATCATCGATATAGTTACCGGTGAGAAGATCGCTAGACATGATGGTGTTCTTTATTATACAGTAGGTCAACATAAAGGATTGAATATCGGTGGAATAAAAGGTAGAAAAACTCTTCCTTTCTTTGTTGTCGGTAAAGACGTAAATAAAAATATCCTTTATGTCGCTCAAGAGGAAGGAAATGATTATCGCTTCTCTTATCGTTGTTTCCTTTCCAACCTTAATCTTATAGGTAGTGATATAAGCGGAGATTTTTCTTGTCATTGTAAGTTCCGTTACCGCGGTAAAGATATGAAAGTTAATGTTCATATTAATGAAGATAAAAAGTCAGCTTATCTTGATTATCCTGGATATAGTTATATCGCAAAAGGACAAATCGCTTGTCTTTATAGGGGTGAGAGACTACTTGGTTCAGGAATTATAGAAAAAATTTATGATAAAAATAATACTGAAATAAACTATTGATTTACGCTTATTTTTTAGGTAAAATCTTAAAGCATTTTGAAAAGAGGTGATAAACTTTGCCGAAAACAGCGGTAAGAGATGGCGAAACTCTTGACGACGCTATGAAGAGATTTAAGCGTCAAGTCAATAAAGCTGGCGTCATCGCCGACTATCGTAAGCATGACTTTTTCTTAAAGAAAGGTCTTAAAAGAAAGCTTAAGTCGGAAAATGCTAGAAGAAAGCATTAAGTTTGAAAAAAGGAGAGAAATCTCCTTTTTTTCATTTGTTTACGCTATTAAAATATATATGTATGCGCTCATTAAAAGAATTACTTTATTATGGACCTGGTCCTTCTTCTTCCCACACTATCGGTCCTTATAGAATCTGCTCAGACTTTTTAGACCGAAATTCTTCATTTGATTTATCTGATATCGAAATCACTCTTTATGGCTCACTAGCTTATACTTGTTTAGGGCATGGAACTAGAAAAAGTATAGAGGAAGCCATGAAAAATAAAGAGTACAAATTATTTATTGATAAAGAAAGTAAAGTGATTCATCCTAATACTTTAAGAATTAAAGCCCATAGAAATAATATTATCATCGAGGATGAGTATTATTCGATAGGTGGCGGTTCTTTTATTAGAAAAGGTGCTGATAATAAAGGTGAGGATACTTATCCATTTAATACTTTTAAAGCGATGGAAAAAGAAGACGACGATATATATAAAATAATAGAAAAATATGAAGGAGAAGATATTTTTGACTTTGGAAAAGATCTAATATTAAAGTCTTTTAAAACGATTGAAAATTCTTTGAATTATAGCGGATATTTACCTTCAAAACTTCATTTAAAAGCAGTTAGCCGCGATTTATATTTAAAAGCTCAGAATATTAATGATGAGTGTCAAAAGAGATTGATGCTCCTTTCTAGTTATGCTTATGCGACAAGCGAAGCTAACGCCCGCTATGAAAATATCGTGACTAATCCTACTTGTGGTGCAGCAGGAGTTGTTCCTTCTGTTCTTTATTATTCTTATAAAGATGAACATTATCCTTTAGATGAGATTGTTAAAGCCTATTTAGTAGGTGCTTTAATGTGTAATTTTATAAAAAATAATGCTTATGTTTCTGGAGCGATGGCCGGTTGTCAAGCTGAGATAGGCTCCGCTAGTTCTTTTGCGACCTCTTCTTTATGTTATCTTCATTCTCTTAGTAAAAAAAGGATAGCTTATGGTGCAGAAGTGAGCATGGAACATTTTTTGGGTTTGACCTGTGATCCAGTAGATGGTTATGTAGAGATTCCATGTATCGAGAGAAATGGTATCGCAGCTATCCATTCATATTCAAGTTATCTTTATAGCCTCTACATCGCTCCGCTTAGAGAACCTCGAGTCAATTTTGATGCTGTTATCGAAGCGATGAAAGAGACCGGTGAGAAATTGCCGCAAGAGTTAAAAGAAACTTCTTTAGCTGGTTTAGCTAAAGTTATCTGCTAAAATTCGATGGCATCTTCGCCTAAGTTGATATCGATAAGTCCTTCAGTAGCATCAAGTTTAAATGATAAGAACGTCTTTGAGGTTATATCTTGGCATTTTGCCTCAATATAGAAGCCGCTCTCTTGAGTCAAAGCTTCCTCATATCTATCTAAGAAAGTATAGTAAAGATCAGAAGTTGATTGATATACATCTTCAGTTGTGTGATAGGCGACAAATTCATAGGTAAATAAGCTTTTGAATTTGTCAGCTGAGAAGAGGACAGAACCATCAGTAGTAGGGATCGAATTGATGTAAGTTGTAACATTAAGTGAGATTTCTCTTCTTACACTTTCAGCACTATAATATTTTTCATTCTGGTAACGATAGACTGAAGAGTAAATTCCAGTAGTGATAATGTCACCAAATAAGTCATCTATACTAACTTTGCCTTGCTGGTAGCCTTTTCTAAAAAGATCAAGTTCTAATTCTCCTTCGCTTCTAGGACCGATAGTTCCGATCGAATAGGTGTCACCAACAGCTGAGACAATAATAGGCATATTATCTACATAATAAGGCTCATTGATGTCGATATGGGTGTTACTTATAAGCTTGCGGCGATAGTCGATAGATAATTCAGCAAAGACACTAGCATTTTCAACTGATGATAATCTTAAAATAGCTTGATTACCAAAAGCTCTTAAACAGTTGATTGTGATAGTTTTCTTTTCCATATCGATCTCATACTTTAGATAGTCTTCGATATTTTTTCCTTCTCGCCAATCTGCACTTTCATAATCAGGATTGTCGTCATTATTCCAACGGATTGAGCTAGTAAACATATCGCTTGTCGCATCGCTAGGAATAAGTTCAAAAGTGATAGTTTTTGTGTAAATATCACCGTTATAAGTATCAGTGACTGAGAGAAAACGAATATTTTTTAATTCAGATACTTCTAAAGATGAGTTCTCCGTTTCTGTGAAAGAAAAGTTTGTAAAGCCATCACTCATGATAGCTAGAGAAGAGAGTAAAACTAAAGAGCAACATAAAGACGCGTAAATTGTCGTCTTTTTTCTTCTTTTGGTCATAATTATCCTCCTTTACCAAAATCAGTGTTCAAAGAATATTTGGTATCGGAGGATAATTTTTTTATTTAAAAAATGTACTTCTTAATATAGTCTTTAATGTCTTCGACAGTGAAACCAAAATACTTCATTATTTCAAGATAATTTCCACTCTTACCGAAAGTATCGATGGAATAAACATGTTTAGCATATTTATAAAGCATATCGCCTTTACCCATTTCGATAAAAATTCTTTTTTCATAAGGTAAGGAGAAGAGAGAATTTTTGTATTCTTGATCTTGAAGGTCGAATAAATACATCGATGGCATTGAGATGACACGAGCGAAGATACCATCTTCAAGTAAGGCTTTAGCTACATCGATAGCTAATGATACTTCACTTCCAGAAGCGATGATCTCAAGAGATTCTTTTTCTTGTTCTTTAAAAACGATATAAGCACCCTTTTGACTTTCAGTAAATGAAGAATCGATTAAAGGGAGATTCTGCCTTGAAAGAATAATAGCGGTCGGTGTCTCTTTACTACTTAAAGCCGTAACATATGCGCTAGAAGTTTCAATTGCGTCAGCCGGTCTAATAACGTTGACATTTGGGATACTTCTTAACATTGTTAATTGTTCGATAGGTTCATGTGTTGGACCATCTTCACCGACTGCTATTGAATCATGGGAAAAGAGATAGATAGCTGGTAATCTTTCCATAGCTGACATTCTAATAGCCGCTTTCATATAATCGGCAAAAACTAAAAAGGAACCGACATATGTTTTTAGTCCACCATGTAAAAGGAGACCATTTTGAACTGAAGCCATCGCAAATTCGCGGATACCAAAGCGGAGATTCTTATTTTCAGGATGCTCTTTAGAATAATCTTTAAAAGTAGCGACTTTTGTTTTAACTGATTCAGCAACATCCGCGCTTCCTCCCATCAAGAAAGGAATCTTTTCAGCGAAGAGATTTAATAAGCTTAAAGAAGTATCTCTTGAAGCTTGTTTAAAGCCTTTTTCATAAATGGGAGCAGAGGTCGGTAATAAAGAAGAGATATCACTAGTTGAAAGAGTGAAAGTTTGATAATCGCTAGGATATTTATTTGCGTAATCTTTTAAATCAGAACTATATTTATTAAAACTATCTTCACCTCTCTTTTTAAAATTATCAAATGCTTTATAAGCTTCATAAGGTACTTCAAAAGCTGGATGATTATAGTTAAAGAAATTCTTAGTTGCTAAAACTTCTTCTTCAT
The DNA here is from genome assembly GCA_944349335.1 of uncultured Bacilli bacterium. Classification (GTDB taxonomy): domain Bacteria; phylum Bacillota_I; class Bacilli_A; order RFN20; family CAG-288; genus Enterosoma. Next base: position 143,842 of record CALVMW010000001.1, on the reverse strand, counting down.
TAAATGCTTTACCATGCGCCTTATTTGAGTTTTGATAAGGGGAACCATAGCCGATAATAGTCTTGCAGATGATAAGAGTCGGCTTATCTAAAGCTTCCTTTGCGATCATAATCGCTTTGTCGATCTCATCGATCGAATTTCCATCCTCAACAGTTAATACATTCCATCCTTCAGCTTCAAAGCGCATTTTTGTATCTTCTCTAGAGGAATCAGCTAAAGGACCGTCTAAGGTGCAATCATTTTTATCATATAAAACGATCAAACGATTTAAACCTAATAGTCCTGCAAGAGCAATAGCTTCACTTGCGACACCTTCTTCTAAACAACCATCGCCTACTAAACAATAAGTGTAATGATCAATCAATCTATTTCCTTCAGGATAGAGATGACGCAAATGATTTTCAGCGATAGCTAAACCGACAGCTTGCGCTAAACCTTGGCCTAAAGGACCGCTTGTCGCATCGACACCTGGTGTCATACCGAGTTCAGGATGACCAGGAGTAAAAGAACCAAACTTGCGGAAGTTTTTTAATTCTTCTAAAGGAAGAGGATAACCAGCAAGGTGTAAAGTAGCATATAAAAGGCTTGAAGCATGCCCACAAGAAAGAACAAAACGGTCACGATTGATCCAAGTTGGATTGTTAGGATCTGAAACTAAGTGACGCGAATAGATAGTATAGATTATAGGAGCAGCGCTAAGAGCGATACCAGGGTGACCACTTTTAGCTTTTTCAATCATATCAAGTGAGAGACAACGCAGACATTTTGTAGCGATATCATCGTAATTCATAAGTAACCTCCGATTATTTATTTATATATAATTTTACTAAATTTACTTAATAAAAAAAATACGGATAGAAACTATCCGTATAGCCTAGGATGGGTAAATTTCCCAAAGTTTAATGTTTGAGCCGCAGCGGATAATCGGGATTCCTATTACTAGATAGGCCTTCAACTCCATATCGGCGTATAAGCTCTATAATGAATGTGTCGGAAAGCCGCATATCACTAGGTTGCTTTTAGTATAGTCGAAATTAAGTTATCTTTCAATAATTAGACAAGAAATCTTGCCCTTTTATGGTTTCTCTTGTAGATAAATCAGGGAAATTTTGTTGTCTTAAGCATTCAGAAATAACGATAGCGACTGAATCAGCAAGATTTAGTGATCTAGCATTGATAGCCATAGGTATCCTAATTGTCTTTTCATAATATTTTTTTAATACTTCTTTAGGAATACCACTAGATTCTTTACCGAACATAAAGAAATAATCTTTTTTAGTATCTGAATAATCATTTTCAGTATAGATATTTTTGGAATATCTTGTAGAAAAGTATCCCTCAAAGTTCTTATGTTTTTCTAAAAAGATATCGATGTCTTTATATCTTTCAATATCAAAGCCGATGATATAATCCAGACTTGCTCTTCTAAAGGCTTTTTCGGTCAAGGAAAAAGAAGGCTCACCGATAATCGCTAAATGACAATTTAAAGCCATACAAAGACGAATAATGTTTCCAGTATTCGCAGGCTTCTCAGGCTCAAATAAAGCTATCTTAATCATTTTTCTAAAGGAGAAGTGCAATCTTTAAGGAAGGCCAAAAGTTCTTGATCACGAATCTGAGGTGATAATTTATCATATACCAATTTATGATAATTATTTAAGAATGTTAACTCTTCATCAGTTAACATATCTACGTCAATACCACGTTTATCATAAGGACAATATGTAACAGTTTCAAAAGTTAAGAATTCACCTTGATCAGTAGATTTATCCTTGACTACTAAAAGTTCATTTTCTATTCTGATTCCATATTTATAGTCTTTATAAACACCAGGTTCATCAGTGACAATATTTCCGACTTCTAAAGGATAATCGTCTTTTATATTAGGTCTTGTGTAATATCTAAGCCCGATAGGACCTTCATGGACACCGAGCATATAGGAGACACCATGTCCAGTTCCACATTTATAATCAAGACCTTCTTTCCACATGACTTCGCGCGCTTTGATATCTAAGGCGCGGCCAGAGCATCCTTTCATGAAAGTTGTCATCATCATGTTAAGATGAGATTTTAAAGTCAAAGTATAATCATGAATGATCTCTTTAGAAGGCTGTTCTTGCAAAAGGAAAGTTCTAGTGATATCTGTTGTTCCACCAAAATATTGACCGCCAGAATCGACTAATACTAATTGACTATCATCTTTTAAGGTTGCAAATTTATCTTCACTAGGAGCATAGTGCATCATGCTAGCATTACTATCAAGAGCGGCGATCGTTTCAAAGGATAAAGAGAAGCATTCCTTATTAAGTAGTCTTGTCGCGTCAATATAGTCGGCGATCTTCTTTTCATCAAGTTCCACTTTTCTAAAATTATCTCTTAAATACTTAAAGAGTTTTAACACGGCGATACCATCTAAAACATGAACTCTTTTGATATTCTCGACTTCAATAGGTCCCTTAACGGCTTTAGCTAAGTAAGCGGGTGAGACGATGAAAAGAGGATTTTTAATATGGTTAACTATTTTTGCATTAGCTAAACTTTTATCGACGGCAATTTTATCTTCGCGAGAATTTAAGAAGTTATAGACTTCTTCGTAAGGTAAAACATTAATATCATTATCGAAATTTTCCGGTATCTTATCTAAATCGATAAATAGAGTTAATGATTCATCTTTATCTATGAAAAGGTAAGAGTAAAAAACAGGAGTGCAAGCGATGTCGCTCCCTCTATAAGATAAAGCAAAGGCGATATCTTCTAAAGAAGTTAGTAAAAGTGAATCAGCTCCGCTTTTTTTAGCAGAGTTAAGTAGTGAAGAGATTCTTTCTTTTCTAGTCACACTAAAATATTCATCGGGAATTTTGAAAATTTTACCCTTTGGAAGAGGGATATTAGTGTACATATCATCATAATTGATAGAGATAATTTTGTGATTATCATCAAGATAAAGTGATTTGATTTCATCTAAAGAGAAAAGTGAGGAATCAAAACCTAAAGGATAGAGTTCATTTTTCTTGATAAATTCATTTAATGGTAAACATTCTTTAGTACCTTCCTTCATAAGTATACAGGAAGTATTTTTTAATTCGATTTCTGCTTGAACAAAATAGCGGCCATCAGTATATAGATAATAATCATCACAAGTTACTAGTAATGTTCCATCTTGACCAGTAAAGGAGCAAAAGTATTTTCTCATAGCTCCATAATGATCAGCATAGCTTTCAGAAAGGTGTGGATCAGAGGCTTTAATGATATAAGCTTTTAGGCCATCTTGAAGCATCCTTCTTTGTAAAGCTTTAATTCTTTCATCGAAAATATTCATTATTACCTCCTAATAGGCTCTTGCATAATAGACGACAGTATCACACTTTTTACCAGAAAGAGGATCAGTGTCAGAGAAAGGCTGTTGGTTAAAAGGAATGACGCGAGGTGTAGCTTGGAAGTCTTCCTTCATTTTGATCTCATCTTCACTCTCTAAAGTGCTCATCATTTTGACAAAGCCTTTATGAGAAGTGAGTACTTCTTTGATTTCATCATAAGTTCGACATTCATAAATATGTGAATTAAGGTATTCAAGAGCTTTGTTATACATACCTTTATGAATCTCTTCTAATAATTCTTTGATAGTAGTTTCAATATTATTTAAAGAGACCTGCCTCTTAGATTCATCATAGCGGATAGAGAGAGTACAAGAATTATTTTCTAAATCTTTAGGACCAATTTCTATACGGAGAGGAACACCTTTCATCTCGTATTGACTAAACTTCCAGCCAGGAGTTTTATTAGAGAAATCGACTTCAGCACGGATATTGTTTTTAATTAAGATATCTTTTACTTTTTCACAAGTTTCTTTGACTTCTTTGTTATCTTCAGCTTTAATCGGAATGATAATCGCTTGAGTAGGTGCGATCTTAGGCGGTAAAACTAAGCCGTTATCATCACCATGTACCATGATTAAAGCACCTAATAGACGTGTAGAAAAGCCCCATGAAGTATAGTGAGGATAATGGAGAGTATTATCTTTTCCTAAGTACTTGATGTCAAAGCCTTCAGGGAAACCAGTTCCTAAATAGTGAGTAGTACCGCATTGCAAAGCTTGACCATCGGGCATCAAAGCTTCGATAGTATAAGTTGTATCAGCACCAGCGAATTTTTCACTAGAAGGTTTGCTTCCAGTTACAAAAGGAATAGCTAATAAATCTCTACCTAAATCGTTATATAGACGGAGAATAGTTAGAGCGAATTCTCTTGCTTCATATTCATCTAAGTGGAGCGTATGACCTTCTTGCCAGAGGAATTCAGCACCTCTTAAGAAGGGACGAGTAGTTTTCTCCCAACGAACAACTGAACACCACTGGTTATATTTGACAGGTAAGTCATTATAGGAATGAACTATATCTTTAAAATGATCGGAAAAAAGACATTCACTAGTCGGTCTTACTACTAAAGGTTCAGTTAAATCTTTGTTGCTCGCCTTAGTGACAACAGCGCACTCAGGGGCAAAACCTTCAACAAATTCTTTCTCTTTATTGAGTAAAGACACAGGTATCAATGTAGGTAAGTAAACATTTCTTACGCCTAATTTTTTGATACGTGGATTAAAATAGTTTTGAATCTCTTCCCATAAAGCATAAGAATCAGGACGATAGACAATAAAACCTTTAGCACGAGCATAGGACATAAGCTCGGCTTTTAAGCAGACATCTGTGTACCACTTAGCTAAGTCTTCACTTTTTTTTGCGATAAATTTGTTTTTTGCCATAATTACCTCTCTATATTTTCTTGTAGTTCTTCTTTTAGCATATTAATTTTATCTTCACTTATATCTTCGAGTATCGAAGAAGCGCTAGCTATTTTGCCAGATTGGAAGATCACTCCACTATAATGAGCACAAAGCCCAATATTATTAGTGTCTTTAAAACCATAATACACTAGAGGAATCTTCGCTAAGCTGCAATAGTCATTTTCAATCAATTTCAAAGTATTCATCGGATTATCGATAGTTGTAAATGTTGAGGAGATGAAAATGTAGGAAAATAGATTTAAGATTTTTGAAGGTAAAAGAGAAGTGGGGTTAGCGATATCTAGACCTAGATAATATCCTCTCTTTTTTAAGTCTTTCAATGTGCTGATAACATTTCGTAAATCATCAATATATGCTATTAAGTCACTTTCTTTTAAGACCAAGATAAATAATATATCATCTTTTAAGTTGTGCGGCCTAGCTTTTAATAGTTCTGGGATAGCTGAATAAATTATCGGTAGAGAAAAAGTTTTATTACCTTCTTTTTGCTTGGCTATCATAGTGATTTTTTCAATCAAGCTTGAAATAAGTTGTAACTTACCATTTTTATAATTGGTGCTCATTTGTAAGATTTCTGAGAAATGTTTAATCTCAGTACCGTGCGGCACAACATTAGTAAAGTAGAAGGATTGTGTAAAAGAGCGAACATCGATTGTCGGATTAAAATAAAGGCGGTAAGTAGAATTTTTAATAAGCATCTTTACATCTTCTAAATCGCTCTTTCTCTTCTTTTCTTTGATAAAGAAATTAGGATCATAGAAAAGTATTTCTCGATCATAATCACCTTTTGTGATAGCTTCTGCCATCATTGAGGATTGCTCTTTAGCGCTATCTAAATCCTCATAGAAGAAACCGGTAGATAAACCGATAGCAAAACGGACAGAAGTTGAATCAATAGTGTGATTTATGCATTGCCTTAAGGCAGTTTGAAATGAAGTAGCTAATTCTAAGGCCATAGCTTTAGAGATCACTTTTGTATCGATTATCATAAAAGTATTCTCATCGATACAAATCATTCTTCGATAGGTATTTAAATAACTAGTGAGTGTTTCTTTAATAGGATTTGAAAGTATCGCTAAATCTAATAAACCTTTATCATTTTTCTTATTTTCCGGAAGATAAAGATTAATATAAAAAGTAGCACCTATCGACTCTTTATCTTTATTCTTTTCCATAAAATCGACACATTTTTCAAACTTGTCTAATAAGAATTTCTTATTTTTCTTCTTGGGATTAGAAGATTGGTAATTAGAGAAGGGAAGAAGATGTGATTCAAAGTGGATCGTATTTTTTTCTCTGTTTATGGAGGTTAAAGCGATAAAGGAAGGAACACTCTTACCTTTCTTTTTAATTCTAATATCGCATTGAATATAATCAGATACATTTTTATTCTGAGAAAGATTTTTCAGCCATTCTTGTAATCGATATTTATCAGAAGCTGTGAATTGTGAATAAAAATCGATCTCTGAATATTCTTTAACATTTCGAATATTAAGTTTATCAAAGCAAGTAAAGGTGTTTTTAGCATAATTATAAGTATAAATTCTAACGTTACTATCTATACGATTATGCCCTCTATTAGTAGAGACGATTCTTGAGATTGTAATAGCAACAATCAAAAAGATAATCATCAATATTAAGACGATTATAAGCGGTATAAAGAAAGAGTCCGAAGTAGGATTTATTTCAGCTAAACTATATATATACATAAACATAAAAATTATATACATCTTTAGAGTTATTAGCAAATGAGTTTACACTTTAAAATCGATTTTAAATGCTTTATACTATACAACGTTAAAGAGGTAACACATATGGATATTTACGCAAAACTTAAAGAATTACTTTCTAAACAGGTTAAGAAGATTAATTTAGACTCTATCACTCCTGAAACAAAACTTGAGGATTTAGGTTTAGATTCTTTAGATACCGCTGAATTATTAATAAATATCGAACAAGAATTTAATCTTTCTGAAGTTTCCCAAGAGGAGATGCTCGAAGTTAAGACTATCGAAGATGTGAAAAATCTTATTGAAAAGAAACGTAATAATTAGTTTCTTTAAAAAAAGTATTGCAATAGATTTTTCAATTTGGTATATTATTCTCCGCTGCCTACTTAGCTCAGTTGGTAGAGCAACCGGCTGTTAACCGGTAGGTCGTAGGTCCGAGTCCTACAGTAGGCGCCATTTTTATGGCCTGGTGGAGAAGCGGTCAACTCACATCCCTTTCAAGGATGCATTCACGGGTTCAAATCCCGTCCAGGTCACCATTTATACCGAAGTTGTTCTCTAAGGAGAACTTTTTTTATGTTAATTTTTAGTTTTTAATTTTTAATAAACATAAAACACCTCAATGTAAGCGATTTCAACAAAGAAAAATCCGATTTTTTACGTTCTTAACACTTTCTTTACATTTAAGTTTTTAGGCCTCTAATATAATTATCGCGAAAGGAAACTACTTAAAATGAAAAGAAAGTCAATCTGTATTATTTCACTTCTTTCTCTTACAGTTCTTTTCTCTTGCCAAGATGATATAAGTTCATCTTCGTCATTATCTTCCTCTTCTTCTTTATCGACAACTAGTGAAGAAAAGACTTACAACATCGAATTTGAGCCTGATGATAAGATCATTATCTCGACTTCTCAGACGGCTAAAGCTGGTGAAGAAATAACTGTCTCTTTAGTCTATACTTCGGATGTAATGGTCGATAAGTTTTATGCTAATGATGTAGAATTACAGGTCCATCAGGGCAATGAGTACAAGTTTATCATGCCTGAAAGCGACGTTGAATTAACTTATACGACTAAAACTTTAGAACTGCAGGCTAGATTTATCAATTATGACGGGACTATTTTAGATGAAAAAGTTGTTCATTATGGTGATACTTTAGTTTATGAAGGAATAGAACCTACTCGTCCTAGTACTGATAAAGCTAATTATACTTTTATCGGTTGGGATAAAAGCTTAGAAAATATTCAAGAGGATACTGATTTTTACGCTCTTTATCAAGCTGAAACGACAGAAGATTTTATCTTTGAACTTGATGAGGAAACTAATACTTATGTTTTAGCTATGTATACTGGAGATGGTGGAGATGTTATCATCCCTTCTACTTATTTAAATGTTCCAGTCACAACTATTTCTTCTAACGCTTTTTCTTTAGTCGATACTGTCACTTCAGTTTATGTTCCTTCTTCAGTTACAACTTTAGATAATTATGCCTTTGCTTCTTGTTCAGCTAGTGAAATTTTAGGCATGCAAGGAGTTTTAACTATAGGAACATACGCTTTTGATTCTACGACTAATTTAAGTACTATTGAATTAGGTGAATCAGTTGAAACTATTGGAAATTATGCCTTTAGATTAAGTGGAATTAGAGAGATTACATTGCCAGATAGCATCACTTCTCTTGGAACTTACTTATTTAGAGAATGTGAAAACCTTCAGGCTTGTAAGCTTCCTAGTAACTTAACTGCAATCCCAAACGCCCTATTTTATGAGTGCCATAACTTAGTAGATGTAACTATTCCAGAGACAGTAACTAGCATTGGAAATAATGCTTTCCAAAATTGTAGATCAATTGTTGAACTTGAGGTTCCAAGCTCAGTTGAGACAGTTGGATACTATGCTTTTTCTGGTTTAGAGAGTCTTTCATCTATCGATCTATCAAATACTCAGATTACAACATTAAAACAGTGGCTATTTAGAAATTGTTATTCATTAGTCGATGTTAAGTTACCAACTAATTTAACTTCCCCTAGCTATTCAATTTTTGAAAACTGCACTTCTTTAAAAACTGTTTCTCTTCCTGATAATATAACTTCAATAAGAGGTTACTTTAAAGGTTGTACTTCCTTAGAAGAGATCACTCTTCCTTCTTCATTAACAGCAATAGAAGCATCTACTTTTGAAAATTGTTCATCATTAGTCGATATCACTTTACCAGAATCAATAACTGAAATAGGTAATAAGGCATTTTTAAATTGTACATCTTTAGAAAGTATCAATATTCCTAATAGCGTTACTGAACTTGGTGATTATACTTTTGCTAATGATACTAAGCTGACTTTAAACATTTCTGCTAATGTTACAGATATCGGTGTATTAGCTTTAGATAATACTGACTTTACTATATCGAGTGAGAGCGATTATAAAGTTAGCGGAGATGAACTAACTTTAGATTCAACTCTTTTACGAAAACTTGGAGATAGAGCAGAAATGACTTTTAGTGATATTACTGAAATATCGACTATGGCTTTAGCTGATAGGGAATTTGCCTCAATAACTTTCCCTTCTACTTTAACTTCTATTCAAGATCAGGCTTTTTTAGGAGTACAAGGAATCAGTGAAATAACAATCCCTGATACTGTCACTGATTTAGGTGAAGTCTTTGCTGCTAGTGATCCTCGCTCAAATGATGATGAAGTAGTAGCTACATCTTTAAGAAAAGTTATTGTTGATGCTAATGTTAGTAGTATCTCTAATCTATTCAATGCTAATTCAAGTATTGAAGAAATTAGATTGACTAATGAAAATCTTGAAGAAATAGGCTCATATACATTTGCTGATTGTACTAACTTAAAAGATATTTACCTCCCAAAGTCAATAAAAGAAGTTGGATTTAGCGCTTTTGCTAATGTTAGTAAAGATGCTACTATTCATTTCGAAGGAAGTAGACAAGAGTGGGCTTTGATTCACTTCAATAATTCCGAAGTTGAAGGAATAAATGTCCTCTTTGATGAAGCTATCCGTTAAAGGAGAAAGTTATGAAATATAAAAATCTATTATCCATTTTATTTCTCTCTATGTTTTTAACTTCTTGTTCTTTAGATTCCTCTTCTTCTTCTTCTTCTTTAATTTCTTCAATAAGTCAATCTAGCACTTCTAGTACTGAAACATATCTTCCAGTCACTCCTATTGATCCAGAAGCTAAAGTCTATACTGTTACTTTTTTAGATAATCAAGATGAAATTATTCTTACTTTAGAAGTTGAGGAAGGTAAAGCAGCCGTTGTTCCTAGCGATATTGATTTAAATAGAGCTGATACAACAAATTATTATCGATTTATCTCATGGGATCAAAGTCTTGAAGAGATAACTAGTGACTTATATGTGCATGCTATCTATGAAACTATTCCTTTTGATGGCGATTATGCTTTTGCCTTAAATGATGCTTTAGGTTATTCTTTAATGTCTTATAGAGGTGAAGATTCTGATCCTTTTATTCCTGATCATTATAATGGGCATGTAGTTAATGCTATCGGAACTAGTGCTTTTGCAAGTAATGCTAATGTCGTCAATATCTCTCTTCCTGATTCAATTATTTCAATCGGTGCCGAGGCTTTTTCTAATTGCCAATATTTAGAGACTATCTCTTTACCAGCAAATCTTAAATATATCGGTGATCAAGCCTTTTATTATTGCTTATCATTAAGAGAAATCTCTTTCCCTAACAGTTTAGAGATGATCGGTTCAAATGCTTTCCAGCAGTGCCAAGAATTAACACAAGTTATTCTTCCTGACTCTTTAACATATCTAGGCTCTCAAGCTTTTATGGCATGTATGAAAGTGACTTCTTTCCATATAGGTTCTTCTTTAAGGCTTATCGGTTCAGCTCCATTTTATGGTATGCCCTCTTTAAGCGATTTTAGTGTTTCAACTGAGAATACCTATTTTACTTTTGATGGAATTGGCCTTTATTATGCGATAGATGAAGAAGAAACTAATAGTGATGAAACAATCACTTCTTATTACTATAATGGCTTAATCTATACTTTAAATGTTTCTGATGAATTAGATGAATATCTTTTAAAAGATGGTGTTGAGACTATCGGTATGTATTCGATGGCTTATGTCTCTAATATTAAAAAGATAGTTATCCCTGATAGTGTTACTAAAGATGAAGGATTTGCTTATGTCGGTTCAAATATTGAAGAGGTTGAGTATCCTTTAGATGGTGAAATCGATTTTAGCGAAGGAACATTCTCTAATGCTGCATCTTTAAAGAGGGTCACTCTTCCTAACTCTTTAAATGTTATCCCTAAGTGGGCTTTTGAAAACACAACTAGTTTAGAAAATATTACTCTGTCAGAGAATATCGTGAGAATTGAAGATGAAGCTTTCCTTAATTCTGGAATAAAGGAGATCGTTTTACCTTCTAGTCTCGTTTACTTAGGTTCATATGATACTATTGAAGATGAAGGTTTTACTTCTGTCTTCAATAATTGTGCTAATCTTGAAAGAGTCGATATGTCGAAGACCAAAGTGACAACTATAACTGGAAATTGTTTTTCTTCGACAAATATTAGTGAGTTTTTATTCCCGGAAGGAATCGAAGTTATTGAGGACTATGCGTTCCAATTTTGTTCATTTACTACTTTAGATCTTCCTGATACGATCACAACATTAGGGGTATCATGCTTTGATAGTAATACTAATTTAATAGAAGTGGATCTACCTGATAATACAAGTTTAAGAACTATACCAAACCGCGCTTTTTGGGGATGTTCAAACTTAGAAAAAGCGATAATTCATGAAGGAGTGACTACTTTAGCTATGCAGTCATTCTATAACTGCACAAGTTTAGATACTATCTACCTACCTAACACTCTAAGAACTATCGCCTCTAATGCTATCGGTAATTGTCCTCTAGCTGATATTTACTATAATGGAACTGAAGAAGAGTTTTTAGAGATTAATATTTCAGATAATAATAATTTTGTTCTTAGTGAACATAATATTCATTATATTTAATCTTTGCTTTCTATCTGTTCAATAGTGTCAAGAAGCTGATTGGCGCTCGCTTTTAAACGATTTCTTTCTGAGACATTAAGAGGAATTTCTAAAACATCTTCGGCCCCATTTTTTCCAACTATTGTCGGTAAAGCTAAAGCGAGATTAGATAAACCATATTCTCCATCTAAAACGACTGAGATAGGTAAAACGGTCTTTTCATCTCTGATAATGGCGTCACAAATCTTATCGACAGCCATCGCAATACCATAATATGTTGAACCTTTCTTAGCGATGATCGCATAAGCGGAGTTTTTAACATCATCAAAAATCTCGTCTTTAGCTTTATCATGAGTAGAAAATCCTCTAAGTTCGCAAAAATCATCTAGTGCGATACCTGAGATGTTAGCAGAGCTATATAAGGGCAGCTCACTATCTCCATGTTCACCGATAATAAAGGCGTGAACAGAGCGCGAATCAACATTAAGATGCTTTGACAAGAGGTATTTTAAGCGAGCGGTGTCAAGAACAGTTCCCGAACCGATCACTCTATTTTTAGAATATCCAGAGATTTTATAGGCTTCATAAGTTAAAACATCAACCGGATTAGCAACTATAAGAAGGATGCCTTTAAAGTCTCTTTTTTTAATTTCTTCAATAATATTCTTTAAAATATGAACATTTCTATCGATAAGATCTAAGCGCGTTTCACCTACTTTCTGGGTGGCACCAGCGGTAATAATAATTAAAGAAGCATCAGTACAATCATCATAATCTCCGGCTTTAATTTCCATCGGTGAAGTATAAGGTAAACCATGAGAGAGATCCATCGCTTCCCCTAATGCTTTATCTTTATTTGAATCGATTAAAACCATATTAGAAAATAAACCATCTTGCATTAAAGCGAAGGCGATAGAAGAGCCTACCATTCCGCAGCCAACGATTACAACTTTGCGTGTGTTAACCATATTTTTTCTCCTTTTTCTATAAAGATAAGATTGAAACAAATAATTACATAATTATTTTAGTCCTTTTTACAATTTATTTGTTATAATTTGATAGTATGTTTACAAATTTTTTATCTTCAGTTTCCCTTCCTCAACTATTCACATTACTAGCGAATAGTCCTCTTCTTATTATCACTATCCTTTTAGCTTTAATTGTCGTTTTTATCAATGGGTGGACTGATGCTCCTAATTCTGTCGCTACTTGTATATCTACCCGTGCTCTCTCTCCTAAAAAAGCGATAGTAATGGCAGCTTTTTGTAATCTTTTAGGTGTTATTATCTTTGCTTTATTTGCAGCTGGTGTCGCAGAATCGATTGCTGGAATCATCGATTTTGGAGGAGTAGATGATAATTCTCTAGAAAGTATAAATAATGCTCATACGGCTTTGATAGGATTATCTTCTGGTATGGTTGCAACAGCCTTGTGGGGATTTATCGCCTGGTGCTTTGGTATCCCTTCTAGTGAATCGCACGCATTAGTTGCGGGATTAACTGGATCAGCTTTTGCTCTAATGATGATGAATATCGATGCTACACCCTCTGGTTCAAGCTGGAGTTCTGTCGGCATCGGTTTTTTAATTTCTTCACTAATCGGTCTATTTTTAGGTTTCTTTTTTACAAAATTTATTGAGTTAGTCTGTCAAAATATATCGATAAGTAAATCGAGAAAATTTTTCAAATATTCCCAAATAGGTGCTTCAGCTTTGATGGCATTAGCGCACGGCGCTCAAGATGGACTTAAATTTGTCGGTATCATTTATATGGCTTTATATCTCGGTGTTAGAGCTAATCCAGATATTATTACCGCTAATTTATCTTCTCCATTTATGGAAGGATTTCAGATGGACTTTTTATCAGATCCTAGTTTCTTATGGCTTCCTATTTTAGTCGCCTTAGTGATGGGAATCGGAACTTCGATCGGCGGATATCGTATTATTAAAAAAGTTGGTATGGGAATGGTTAATTTAAAACCATATCAAGGTTTTGCTACGGATCTTTCTGCTTTTTGCTCCCTTCTTCTCTCGACTTTCTTAGGTTGGCCAGTTTCGACTAGTCAAGTTAAAACTTGTTCTATCATCGGTGTTGGTTTAACTAAAGGGGTCAAATCAGTGAAGTGGAAGATTGCTTTAGATATGGTTTTGACATGGGTCTTTACTTTCCCAGGCTGTATTCTTATCGGTATAGCAGTTACATATATATTCTTTGCGATACCTGGCATTTAGGAGGTAAATTATGTTATTTAACAAAAAGAAGAAAAAAATTAATTACTTCTATTCCCAATTTGAGATTTTAATTTCTTATCCTGAAAAAGCGATGAGATTAGTTAAAGAATTTGTGGACAATTTTGATAAGTCTCGTTTAGAAGAAGTAAAGATCGCTGTCCATAATGTTGAACATGAGGCAGACTTAGTCAAGAAAGAAACTTGTGAAAGATTAGCTAAGGAATTTATTACTCCTATCGATAGAGAAGATATATTTTTATTATTAGATAATATCGATGATTTAACTGATGCTATCGATGAGATAACTTATAAATTGTATCTTCATGACTATCAATCTCTTCCTAATAATCTTTCTGATTTTGTAAATGTTGATTTGCAGTGCGTTTTAGCTACTGAAGATGTCATCGCTAATTTAAGATATTTGACTAATAAAAAGTTATTAGATCCACTTATCGAGAAGGTACGTAATTTAGAAGAAGAGTGCGATCATTATTATGAGGAAAATGTTAAGAGCTTATATGAGAAAGTCGATAACGATACTTATCTTAGCGTCAGAAGATATGAGAAGATATATTCCTTATTTGAATATGTTTCAGATAAATGTCGCGATATAATTAAAACTGTCGAGATGATTATGTATAAGAATTTATAAATTATTGATTAGTGATAGGTATAGAGACAAAAAAGGTTTATAATATTTAAGAAAAATAAATGGAGGCAATTTAGATGACTAAATTAGTTCTTATCCGCCATGGTGAGAGTGAATGGAACAAACTTAATCTCTTCACTGGTTGGACAGATGTCGAGCTTAGCGAAAAAGGTAGAGAAGAAGCTATCAAAGCTGGTCAACTTTTAAAAGAGGATGGTTATAGCTTCGATATCGCTTACACTTCAGTTTTAAAAAGAGCGATTCACACTCTTTGGCATGTTTTAGATGGTATTGATCAAGATTACCTTCCTGTCGTTAAAGACTATCGTTTAAACGAGAGACATTATGGTGCTTTACAAGGTCTTAATAAGAAAGAGACCGCCGAGAAATATGGTGAAGAACAAGTTCATCAGTGGAGAAGATCTTTTGATATTGCTCCGCCTGATCTTGAAGAGTCTGATCCTCGCAATCCTGCTAATCAGGTTCAATATGCTAACATCTCTAAAGATGTTCTTCCTTTAGCTGAATCTTTAAAAGATACTATCGCTAGAGTTGTCCCTTATTACAATGAAGTCATCCTTCCTGATATTAAAGCTGGAAAGAAAGTTTTAATCGCTGCTCATGGTAATTCACTCCGCGCTTTAGTTAAGTATCTTGACAATATCTCTGATGAAGATATCGCTGGCTTAAATATTCCTACAGGTGTTCCTCTCGTCTATGAATTAGATGATGAGTATAAACCTATCAAACATTATTATCTCGGCGATCAAGATGCGATCAACGCTAAGATCAACGCAGTTAAGAATCAAGATAAAGTTCAGAAGTAATATATAGCGGGCAATTAGCCCGCTACTTTTATAAGGAGTAATTATGGTCGAATTACAAATTCGTGATTTTGGAAATATACAGATAGAATTAGATTATACTAATGCCCCTAATACTGCTAAAAACTTTGTTTATTTAGCTTCTCAAGGGTTTTATGATGGTTTAACTTTTCATCGTATTATAAAAAACTTTATGATCCAAGGTGGTGACCCTCTAGGTGATGGAACTGGTGGAGCTAATTATACAATCAGAGGTGAATTTATAGCTAATGGTTTTAAAAATCAACTTCATCATAGTAGAGGTGTTATCTCGATGGCGAGAACAAATGATCCTAATTCAGCATCATCCCAATTTTTTATTTGTGATGCTAATGACTATTATTTAGATGGTCAATATGCCGCTTTTGGAAAAGTAGTTCAAGGTATGGACGTCGTCGATAAAATCGCAAGCGTAACAACCGATAGATACGATGCTCCTTTAACGAAAGTAATAATTGAAAAGGCAGTAGTTATCGACGAAAAAATTGAAGAACCTCTTAAAGGATGAATTATCTTTATTTTGGAGAAGATAGTGGAGTTATCCTCTACTTTTTAAAAGAAGATTTAAAAAAAGTTGGTATCAAGTATTTAGATACCACAATTTATGATGGGCATGAAGATAAGGTGAGCGAAGTTATTTATGATGCTTCGCTCATCTCTCTTTTTGGTGATAAAAAAATAATAGTTTTTAAAAATTGTAATTGTTTATCTGATCCTCGCTCTAATGAATATCTTAAAACTAGTGAAAAAGAACTTAAAAGTTTGCTCGATTATTTAAAAAATCCTAATGATGAATGCAACATCTATCTACTTGTCACTCACGTAAATAAAACTTTGCTCAAGAAATTAGTTAAGGAATGTAAAGTTAACATAGTTGATTGCTCTTTTTTTGATGATGAAAAAAGGAGAAGCTATGTTTTAAGAAGAGCAAAAGAAGAGAATAGTACAATTCAAACTGACGCTTTAAGTGAACTGATTAAAAGATGTGAAGGTGACTTCCTTTTATTAGTTAACAATACAGAAAAGCTTCTTTCCTACTCCAAAAATATAACTATCGAAAATGTAGATGAGTTAATTTATGAGAAAATAGAAGATAAAACTTTTTCAATCGCTTCCTCTTTACTTACTAATGATAGGGCGATGGCTTTAAAATATTTTCAAGATTTGATTTCGCTAGGAAGAGATCCATTGAGGATTATGCCTGCTTTAGTTTATCAGTTTAGATTATATTATTTAGTTTCTTATCTAGTTTCTAAGGGAGAAGATGAAAAAAGTATCGCGAGTGAATTAAAAATATCTTCTAATTATGCTTATATGTTAAAAAAGTTTTCGAAAAGATATAAACCAATTACTTTTTTAAAAATATTAGATAGATTATATTCTATTGAATATGATATAAAAAAATATTCAAGCGATGGAAAAGTATTACTTGAGTTATTTATATTAACTTATAATTTTTATTCTTAGTTATTTTACTCAAGAGAGTATTAAATATATTATTAACAATGAATGCTTATAGTATATTGTTTTAGCTTATTTAGTATTCGATAAAAAGTAATTGAGTTATATGATTGATAAATTACTATATTTAATATTATTTCTTAGTTTGATTTTAATAATATCTATAAACAATTTTTATTATTTTACAAAACATTTTATAAATAAAGAATTTGTAGACTATATATCCTTTTAGTGTTTCTTATTAATCAAAATTTTCCTTCTTGCAAGATAGTGTTTAATACGTTTACCTTGTTATAGATTATTTTACCTAAAGAAATGAAATAGCATTAATTAATTTTATATACATAATGTTAAATATGTCAGTAACTAGGTAAAATGGGGATAATTGTTGCTTTTGATAAGTTAAAAAATATTTGAAATATATATATGCATATGATAATATATTTATAAATAATATACATTTGAAAGGAAATTAGTTATGTTAAAAGCGAAATTATTCTCCTTCATTGTAATCCCTTTGTTATTTAATCTAAATTGTGGTGAAGATGATTTGTCTACAGAAAATTTATATGAAAGTAAATTACAATTTTCTATTGAGTTAGACAATCTTAAAGATTACTATACTAAGAATGCTTTGATTAATGGAAATGAAATTGATCTAGAAATTTCTTCTAAATATGGAAATATTACTGATTTAGAGATTAACGGTGGATCAATTGTTAGAGTAATTTATAATCAAAATCGAAATATGGTAGATACAACGTTGTCTATATCGAATACTATGACTACTTTAACTATTTTTGCTACTGATAGTAATGGATTTGCACATTCTGATGAAATTTATTTTTATAGTACTGAAAATAATATTTACTCTAGCACTATTTCTATTGAAGAAGCAAAAATAAAAGAATATAAAGAAAAATATACAAGCAACGAAATATCTAAATCTGATTATCTTAATATTAAGACAGAAATAAGAAATGCCAATTATGATATTGGAGTAATTGAAAATTCTAAATATTCAGTTAATCTTTTAATTAAATGGGAAGATTCTCAAAATAATGAGCATCCTTTAAGTTTGTCAAAAGTTGATTTAATAAGAAAAATTCCTGTTATTGAGTCTTCTAATGGCTATATTGGTGTTAAAAATAAAGTTATTTGGACAGGATTTACAGATGTAGATGGTTATCTTTGTGCAGATTTAGAGGGATATGTGCCGGTAGACTACTCTAATTGCTTTATTAGAGTATATGCACAAGGCAAAAATACATCTGTTGTTGATAAGATTGATCATGAGGTATATTATATTGATTCCGATACTTTTGAAGTTAATGGCAAAGATGTATCATTAAATTTTGCCCCTATAATTAATACAAATACTGAAGTTGGCAAAGCTTTTCAAGTATCACAAATGCTTATTTTTGGTGCAGAGTATGCTAAAAAGTTAAATGATGGAGATTATATTTCTTTTTGTAATTTGGTTATGGATGATGAAGGAGCTTTTTATAAACGTTTAGTATCTGAAATCCATATTGATTTTAATGAAAATAGTGGTGAAAATCCTCGTAATCTGCCTTTGGGATATGAAAGCATTGACACTATTCTTCATGAATATAGTCATCATATTCAAAATTATTTTAGAAATATTAGCAAAAGTCCTGGCGGTAGTCATTATATTAATGAAAACAGTTCTGATGTTAGAGTTGTAGATAATAATCCAACTGAAAAAAACAAATTAGATGGGCTTTATTTAGCTTGGGCAGAAGGGTGGGCTACATACAACGGACAAGTAATTCAAAATTATTTCTTTGATGAACTATCCTCATTTAAATATGCATGTGATTCCGAGTATTTTTCAAGTAATGGCGTTAAATACGATTTGCGAGATTATTACTATTATTATGATGGTTATGAATATGAACTTCCTGGTGAAGCTAATGATTGTGCAATATCTATGATTCTCTATAAGCTATATAATGATGATGAAACAGATTTTTATGATATTTTTTCTTATGGAGATGACTATCTATGGGATTTAATTCATCAGAATTCAGTTGTAACTTTTAGTGATTTTGTAAATTGTTTATACGATGATTTAACTATATATGAGAAAACTATTTTTGGTCGAATGTTAGCTAAGTACAATATTTCTCCGTCAAATATCACAATTTCTTTTAATAATATACTTGGTATACCGGAATTTTCATGGAATGGCAATGGTGGCAGTGTTCATTTCCCAAATGACAAATTTGAATTACATTTTTTAAATGATGAAGGAGAAGAAATTTTCTCTAAAATTGTGTATGAGGATACATGCTATAAACCATCTCTGATAGAGTGGAATAATATTTTATCACAAAGCGAATCCCAATATTCACTTTATATCATTGCTTACGCAACTGATTTTATTGTCACTGGACCATATTATTCTGAATGCGTTACGTTTTATATTTAAAAATAAGGAGATAAATTATGATAAAGAATAAGTTGTTTACATTTCTTACTTCAACTATTGCTTTATTAGTAGCATGTACTCCAACTAGTAGTAGTTCTACTTCTTCATCTTTAGGCATCTCTTATTCTCATGTTTTACCATATATTGAAGATGATCCTGAAACGATGTATATCGATGGTAATCATGATTATTATGTAGATGTTACTCTAGGATATAAAATGAAATTTGCAATAGCAAAACAAGTATCTCAAGATACTAGTGAAACCACTATAAATGTACACATTGGGTATCCTTATTCTCCCTTGAATGATGTACTTTTTACAGACGATGATTCAATATTTGAGGAAGTATTTGCTAATTATTATATGCAAATAGGTGTTTTCTATAATAGATTAGAACAAGCTGATATTCTTCTTGATGAAAGCATTATTTCTGTTGAAGATTTTGTTAATTCTAGTAAATTTAGGTATGATAGTGTAGTAGAAGAAACTATCGATGGTTATTTTGTCGAGACTACGTTTAATAATACTATCCAATTAAATATAAATCCTAGTGAGCTTCCTTTAAATGATACAGATTCTAATATCACGGATGGTATGCTGTTAGTTATGTTATCAGCTTGTAGTAAAATTGACAAAACAGATGTTAGTGTATTACCTGAGTGTTATTATGAAGTTTACTATCATTATGATGATGAAAATAACATTATTGAATTTAATAGTTTCGAATATTTTGAAGATAAATATGAGGGGTAGAGATATAAATTAAAAGATTATCTATTTGTGCTAGTCTCTTAAATTGTTTTACTTTCATAATATTTAAGATAGATAAAATTTCTTTGTAAACAAAAAAATCAGGAGACTTTTTTAAATAAAAGTTTCCTGATTTATTTTTAATTAAATAAGACCGATGAATTTAAAATTACTTACCTTCGTGTTCTAAGGTATATTCAAAAGTCATAAGAGTCGACTTGTTGCGGCTAGCCCAGTTAGCGTGAACGATATTTTTCTTAACAGCTTTATCGATGAGGGAGAGTGTATGAGGAAGATTAGCTTTTAAAGTTTCTAAATCTTTATTAGCATAAGCGATGTGAACTTTCTTAATAGCTGTTCTCATTTCAGATTTGAAAGAAGCATTAGCCTTTCTTTTCTTTTCGTTTGTGATGACTCTTTTCTTTTGTGACTTGATATTTGCCATATTGTTCTCCTATAAAATCTGCATAATAAATGAACTACGCAGATATAAATTATATCCTTCTTCTCTTATATTTTCAATAGTTAGTGCAAAAGTTCTCGTTTTTTGTTAAAATTTTTAAAGAGGTAATTATTATGGATTATAATCGTTATATTGATTCGACCATTCTTGCAGCTGATGCTAAAGAGGAAGCTATCATCTCTCTTTGTAAAGATGCTAAAGAATATCATTTTAAGTCAGTTTGTATCAATCCTACCTATATTCCTTTAGCTAAAAAAACTTTAGAGGGTAGTGATGTATTAGTTTGCACTGTTATCGGATTCCCTTTAGGCATGATGAGTACTGCTAGCAAAGTTTATGAAGCTAAAGATGCAGTTGAAAATGGTGCTGATGAAGTTGATATGGTTATCAATATCGGTAAGCTCAAAGATAAAGAAGATGACTATGTAAAAGAAGAGATCGCTAGTATTAAGAAAGCTATCTCCTCTCATACTTTAAAAGTAATCATTGAATGTTGTTTATTAACTGATGAAGAAAAAAGAAGAGCTTGCCTACTCGCTAAAGAGGCGGGAGCAGACTTTGTCAAGACTTCTACTGGTTTTTCAAAGTGGGGTGCTAAAGTTGAAGATATTAGGTTGATGAGAGAAACAGTAGGTCCTGATATGGGTGTTAAAGCAGCTGGCGGTATTAAATCCAAAGAAGAGATGATTCAACTTATTGAAGCTGGTGCGACTAGAATCGGAACCTCGCATGGTGTCGATTTAGTAAAATAGTTTATTGTTTTCAATAATAATGTTATAAATAAAAAAAGGGTTGAATAACCCTTTTTTTATTCGTCGAGATTAATTATATTGCAGATGATCATCGGTTCCTTATCTATCTCTTTTGAAATGTAACGTGAGATTTTTTCAGAGGCCTTTTTCTCGATATCTGCTATAGAATAACTATGGCTTTGACTGAAATAAGAATTTATAGTTGAATTTAAGATATTAGAGAGCTGATTAATGATAGGTTCAGAATCTTTTAGATAAACAAATCCACGCATCTGAATATCAGGATTTGTGACGATCTTTTTATCGTTTAATGAGATAGCGACACCGATCATAATAATTCCGCCATCAGCCATCTTCTGTCTTTCTTCAATGGCTTGTTCCTTTACATCGCCAACTGAATTACCATCGACCATGACATCACCTGTTTTAACATTTATGATCTTTCTGACAACAGAACCCTTTTCATCAAAAGCTAGAGCCATGCCATTATCATAAACAAAGGTATTGAAATGATTTAAGCCGATACCTAAATCGACAGCTAATTTAGCATTAGTCATCAAAAGACGATACTCACCTTTGACAGGCATGTAATATTTAGGACGGAACAAAGAGATCATCATCTTTAAATCCTCTTCTTGAGCATGCATAGAAGATAAAACTTTTCTTGATAAAGTTATAACATTACAATCTGTTCTAAAAATGGTATCAGAAGCATCAGTGTAACTTGTTTCAGTTCCCGGAACACCAGGAGCGGCATCAATAAATGTATCTTTAGTATCAATACGAATATCTTGAACATTGTTGTAGCAGATCTCTTTAATGAACTTAAATAGTTCATCACCGCTACCGGTTACAAGTATAATGATATCCTTAGGGGCATAAAGCGGAATTTCTGAAGCAAGTATTTTATTTTCCTTAGGAATAACGATCACACCGATTTTTGCCATGCTTTCAAAAAAGTCATTTTGTTCACTATTAGCGATACAAATCTTCTTTTTATATTTGATAGCAAGATTGATAACTTCTTGAATATTGTAGAAATTTTGCGTATACATCGAGATAAAAGTCTTTCCAGTAGGTTCTTCTATTATCCTTTGAATAAGAGGAGTAATTTTATGATGAGGAGAAGAAATTGACGGCTTATTAGCACTTTCCGACTCAGTCATTAAAAGAAAAGTTTTTTCTGTCTCTGACAATCTAGCAACCTTTGGAAGATCAAATTGAAAACCTTTTAATGGTGAGTAATCTGACATAAAGTCAGAAGTATAGACGATATTTCCAAATTTAGTTTTTAAAGCAAAACCAAAAGATTCTGCCACTGAGTGAGTAGTTTGGAATAGTTCAAAAATATGGTTTGCAATAGTGATAGTATTGGAAGGTTTAACTGTGACAAATAGTGATTGATCAATCTTTTTAAAACGACTAGGCAAGGATGATTTAATTACATTGATCGTTGTTTCAGTAGCGTATACTGGGACTTTCACGATATTTAATAAGTAAGGTAAAGCACCATATTGATCATCGTGACCATGAGTGATAATAATCGCTTTTACTCTATTTTGAATAGTGCGGATATAGTCAAAGTTTGGAATGATAATATCGACACCCGGAATATTAGAATTGGGATATTTTAAACCGGCTTCAATAATAAAAGCATCATTATCTATTTCGATGACATAGCAGTTTTTACCCATTTCATCTAGTCCACCTAAAGCGACTATTTTTAAAGGGTAATCACCGATTTCAGTTACATAATTTTTCTCATTATAAGAATAGTCATTAGCGTCTTGAACCATATTAAACTCCTAAGATTTATGTGATAAATATATAATAAAAATAAATTATTATCAATAATTAATATCAATATCTAATAAGACTGGACAATGATCTGAGCCGTAGATATCGTTTAAGATCTCAGCTCGCTTTATCTTATTTTTTAAATCATCGCTTACTAAAAAGTAATCGATCCTCCAGCCAGCATTTCTTTCTCTGGCTTTTCGTAAATATGACCAATAAGAGTATTTTACTTCTTCAGGATGGAGATAGCGGAAAGAGTCGATAAAACCTAAAGAAAGAAGTTTAGTAAATTTATCTCTTTCTTCATCAGTAAAACCAGCAGAATGATGGTTCGATGAAGGATTTTTTAAATCGATTTCATTATGAGCTACATTTAAATCACCAGATACGATTACACTTTTTTTCTCCATCAGTGAAGAAAGATATTCTCTTAAATCATCTTCAAAATTCATGCGGAAATTTAAACGTTTTAATTTTTCACCAGAGTTAGGGGTGTAAAGGTTAATATAATAAAAATGCTTGTATTCTAAAGTGACAGCTCTACCTTCTTCATCATACTTGTTATCTAATAAACCATAGTGGACACTTAATGGTTCCTTTTTTGTTAAAATAGCGACACCTGAATAACCCTTTTTAATTTTAGAAACTGTCCAATAAGGTAGAAAAGTTGAGGGGATAAAGGGAAAATCTTTATGTTCTTTTTCCGTAAGTTTTAATTCTTCAATCCCTAAAAAGTCAAAGTTAGTTTTTAATAATTCGTCACTTGTTCCTTTTCCTAGATAAGCCTTGATTGAATTGACGTTGAATGAAACAAAGGTCATTGTTAATCCTCACTTTCTCTTTTTAAGATATCGGTATAGCACTCAGGACGTCTATCACGATAAATTCCCCAATCTCTGCGGTGACCTCTATTTTTTTCTAGATTAAATTTATAAACTAAAACCTCTTCTTTATCTCGGCTTGCTTCTTTAACGACATTACCATCACCATCGATAATTAAGGAAGTTCCATAAAAAGTTTGCTGAGAAGAGTTAAAACTTTCAGTTCCTATGCGATTAGAAGCGATAACAGGAACCATATTTAAAGCAGCTTGTCCAATCAAAGCATTTTTCCAATGAGAAGAAGAATCCTCATTAGTTACAGGTTCACTACCGATAGCAGTTGGGAAGAAAATAAAGTCAGCACCTTTTAAAGCCAAAATTCTTCCGGTCTCACTAAACCATTGATCCCAGCAGATACCGATACCAATATTACCAAAATCAGTTTTAAATACTTTATAACCTGTATCTCCAGGAGCAAAATAGAATTTTTCTTCATAGCCAGTCCCAGTAGGAATATGTGTCTTTCGATAATATCCTAATACTTCTCCTTTATTTGAGATGAGAGCTAATGAATTATAGTAAGAGTTAATATCTTTTTCAAAAAAGGAGATAGGTAAGACAACATTATATTCTTTCGCAACATCTTTAAAGAAATTGATGATAGTTGAATTATCTTTTTCTTCAGCTAAAGAAAAGAAATTATAATCTTCAATTTGACAGAAATAGTCATAAGCAAATAATTCTTGAAGGAGAATGATATCTGCTCCTTTCTCTTTAGCTTGTTTAATAAGGGATAAAGCATGATGAATATTTTTATCTTTATCATGCAAAGAAGCAAATTGAATAGCAGCTACACCGATCATAAAACCTCCTTGTCGATCTCATATTTAGGTGAGAAAGGTATCTCTTTAGTTATGCAGTGAATATTACCTCCACCTAGTAAAATATTTCTTGATTTAATCGGAATGACTTCTTTTTTACCAGAATAAAAATTCTTTAAAATTGCTAGAGCTTCTTCATCTTCTTGAGTGGAGAATTGAGGAACTAAAACAAATTTTTCTCCCTGATACAGATTACAATAAGAAGCTGCAAGTCTTCTTCCTTCTTTTCTATTGATTCCATCGAGAGTTATTAAACTGTTTTCATCTTCCTTTGACATATAAAGAGGGCGAGGACAAGGTAAAAGGATGATATTATATTTTTTATTATTAACATCTACGATATTCTTTAAGAAGATATAATCTTCTTTTGAACGCAGATATTGAGGATCATCGTCTTCTTTATAAAAAGATAAAGCGATCGTATTTTCATCTAAAAGAGAGATGATATTATCGATATGGCCGCTAGTTTCATCAGCATATAAACCATAGGGAACAAAGACAATATTTTCGACGTTAAAGGCCTCTTTTAAATATTCCTCGATCTTTTTAATATTCATTAAAGGATTGCGACCTTTAGAGACTTGACACTCTTTCGAAGTAAAAAGAGTTCCATGACCATCATAGAGAATATTTCCACCTTCAAGGACAAAATCTTTTTTACCGTGGCGAGGGATTCTTAAATCTAATAGGATATTTCTTGATAATGCATCATCAAATTCATAATCTGAATATAAACCATTATATTTACCGCCCCAACTATTAAATTTAAAATCGAGACCTACTAGATTCTCTTCTTGATCCTTCATAAAGATAGGCGTATTATCTCTTGCCCAGGAATCGTTATAATTCTCACGTAAAATAAAAGTGTTTGTAAATTGAAATTTCTCAACTACATCATAGGGGATCTTAGGATCGATAACAACGATAACTTTTTCGTATTTTGCGATAGATTGGGCGACTAAAAGAAATTCTTCTAAGGCTGGTTTAGCTTCTTCTTTCCAAGTGTCCTCTCTATAAGGAAGTTCAATAATTGTGGCTAGATGCTTATTCCCTTCAAAGCATAGACTATAGCCTTTTAAATCATTACATTCTTTTTCAATAGCTTTCATATAAATAAATTATAAAACATTTATATTTTTTAATGAATAGAAAATTTCAATACTTAAGTAACAATAATAAATTGAATTAAAAGAAATGAATTATTATTGCTATAAAGAGTAAATATATGGAGAAAATATAGAAAAATAGGCATAAAAAATAAAATTATTCATTATCATTTAATATCTATATAAATTTAAATATTAAAATAATAAATAAGGTAAGTAAATAAGTGAAAAATAATAGTATATATCTTATAATAATATATGAGTAAGAATTCAAAAGGAGTAGATTCTATGAGATTATTGATGATTGTAACTGATGGATTTGAAGATATAGAAGCGATCGGTACTTTAGCTATCTTAAGAAGAGCAAATCTCGATGTTACTTTTGCCTCTTTAAACGGAAGTGAAGCGACAGGTAGATATGGTGTTAGCGTTAAAAATTTAGTTGATGTTCACACTGTAAATTTTGATGATTATGATATGCTTATCATCCCTGGTGGACCGGAATATATAGTTGAGGAAAAAGACCCCTTCTTTCTTTCTATGGTTAAATATTTTGCAAACAAAGATAAATATATTGCTGCTATTTGCGCTGGACCAACTATTTTAGGTCATTTAGGTCTTTTAAAAAATAAAAAATACACTTGTTTTACTTCGATGAATGAAGATTTTGATGGAACATATTTAGATCAGTATGTTGTTATAGACGATAAGCTTATTACTGCAAGAAGCTGTGCTGCAAGCATAGATTTTGGCCTTGCTATCGTCAAAGTTTTATTAGGTGATGAAAAATTAGAAATTCTAAAAAAGAGTATTTATTATGAGCACAATTGATATTATTTTAACTTGCCTTTTAGGCTTTTCTGCTATTCTTGGATTCTTTAGGGGTGTTTCTAAAGGGTCGATTCGTTTTCTTTCGATTGTCGGAGCTGTTTTATTAGCTTATTACATCGGTATCCCTATTGCCTATGGTATCATGTCTACTTCTTTAGGCAGTGAAAGTTTAACGATGGCCTATAATAGTCTTCTTCCTCAAGAAGGTATATTTGCTGAGTCGTTAGTTGATTTAAGTTATACTTCTTCTCAACAATTATGCTCTAGTGCCTTAACTGAACTTTCCTTCCCGACGTTCTTCCAAGGAATGTTTTTATCAAATATTTTTGTCACTACTAGTACAGTAGGTGTCGCTATTTCTTCATCTTTTGCTTATTGGACTTTACTTGCAATCTTCTTTATTGTCTTTTTAGTTATTCTTTTAGTTCTCTTCCGCTTCTTATTTAATACGATATTAGGTCCGATATTAGGTAAAGATGGACGAGGAATAGTCGGTAGAATTTTAGGTGCAGTCAGAGGATTTTTAAAAATGACGATAACTGTCTTAATCCTCATGTTCCTACTAGTTTTAATTTCTAATACTCTTGCACATTTTGGAAATTTAACATTACAGAATTACTTAGTCAGCGATCTATGTTTAGATAATGATAATTTTACTTTAGGTAAGCTTCTATATCAGACTTGTAACGCATTCTTAGGATGGATTAATGTCTTATGATAGTAGTACATCATATGGATAAATGGGGTTATGCTAACCTAGACTTAATTGAAGAACGTTTAGAAACAGATAAAAAAGCCATCGTTTTAATCGCTGGTGCCTCATCTTCTGGTAAATCTTTTTGTGCTACTTATTTAACTGAACTTTTAAAGAAGTTTTCTCACAAAGCTTATACGATATCATTAGATCAGTATAATGTCGGTTTATCGGCTATCATCCCAAATAAAGTAAATTTAAATTACTTTAATGGAGAATTAACTAATATTAAAGAGATTGAAAAAAGGATAAAGAAGATAATTTATCACGTTGATTTTGATGCTAAATATAGTGATGAAGTTTTAGAAAAAATAAGAGTAGCAGTCGCTGATTTAATTCCTGTAGAGAAAATGAATATGTTTCTTAAAGGATTAAAAGCCGAGTGGAAAGTACTTAATTTTGACGAGACTAGTGTCTATGATTTAAAAGAAGCTAGCGATGATGTTAAGGCACTGTTAGAAGGAAAAACAATAACTGAAAAAGTTTACTCAAAAATCTTCTCTGAGAGAGTACAAAGTAAAAAAAAGATAGATGGTTCTTTGTATGATGTAATCATTGTCGAAGGTATTTATGCCTTAAATTCCTTGATTTTAAACTCCTTCTCTAATTCTCTTATTAAAAACTTTATCGCAGGTAATCCAAAATCTCTCTTCCTTAGAAGAGTTATTCGCGATGCAAAAATATCGTCAGCTAATAATACTTTTACTACTAAGTTATACTTTACGAATATTATTAAAGCTTATAATGAGACGATTTTACCTTCAAGATTAAATGCGGATTGCCTCTTTTTTAACGATATGACTTTTGAAGAGATGCGAAATGGTGAATTATATACGACTAAAGATGAGATTGAAGTTAAGAAAAATGCTTTAGATTCGTTCATAGCAAAGACGAAGATAATTTCGAAAGAATACCAAAAAGATATCTTTTTCTCTACTTCTGGTGAAGCCTTTAATGATTCCCTTTTTTCTAATGTCTTGAGGTTAAGAGAGGTCTCATATGATTCAGGAATCACTTATGTTCCTTCTTCATTAGTACATAAAGGAGTAGCTAAGAGAAGAAAAGATGGTAAGATCATTCGTCCCATCAATGTCATCATTAAAGAGGGTGAGTTTTATAAAGTATGGGATGATGAAAATTCCTGTTTAAAAGACTTTTTATCAGCCGGATTTTTAATAGGACCTGTAAAAGAAAAGATTAAAACGAAGTTTATATACAAAGGCCAAGAGTTAACTTTGCACCAAGTAGAAGGTGATAAAGATTATTTAGAGTTTTCTCTTCCTTATAAGAAGAAAGTTGTCGATGAGTTAAAAGAGAAGTTTCAGAAGTAAAAATTGATTTCTTTTTATGATTTAAAATTAAAATCATTGTAAAAGCATTAGAAAAAAACTAAAATATCAAAAGATAACAATTAGGGGGTATTTCCAAAATGTTAGTTAACGCTACACGTATGTTAAGACTCGCAAGAGATGGACACTATGCTGTCGGTCAATTCAACATCAACAATTTAGAGTGGACAAAGGCTATTTTAACCACTGCTCAAGAGTTGAATTCTCCTGTCATCTTAGGTGTTTCCGAAGGTGCTGCAAAGTACATGACTGGTTTTAAGACCGTCGCTAGCATGGTCCGTGCTATGGATGAATCTTTAGGTATCACTGTTCCTGTTGTTTTACATCTTGATCATGGTACTTATGAAGGTGCTAAAGCTTGTATCGCTGCTGGTTTCACTTCTATTATGTTCGACGGTTCTCATTTCGCTTTTGATGAGAATGTTGCTAAAACTAAGGAATTAGTTGCTATGGCTCATGACTTTGGACTTTCTATCGAAGCTGAAGTCGGCGCTATCGGTGGTACTGAAGATGGTGTTACAGCTGATGGTGAAATCGCTGATCCTGAAGAGTGCGCTAAGATCGCTGGTTTAGGTGTTGATTTCTTAGCTGCTGGTATCGGTAATATCCATGGTATTTATCCTGCCGATTGGAAAGGACTTCATTTTGATGCTTTAGAGAGAATCCATGAGAGAACCGATCATATTCCTCTCGTTTTACATGGCGGAACAGGTATTCCTGATGAGCAGATCAAGAAGGCTATCTATAATGGTGTTAGCAAAGTTAATGTTAATACTGATTGCCAGCTTGTCTTTGCTGCTGCTACTGTTGATTATTGTGTCGCTGGTAAGGCTGCACCTGATCCGGATAAGAAGGGATTTGATCCTCGTAAACTCTTAAAACCTGGCTATGAAGCTATTAAAGCTAAGGTTAAGGAGAGAATGGAAGTCTTCGGCTCTGTCGGTAAGGCTGGTCTCTAATCTAATTAAAAATAAAAGGGGAGTTAAATCCCCTTTTTTGTTGTCTAAATAATTAAATCTCTATAGTCTAACTTAATTACTTTTTCTAAATCATGCGGAGCGATTTTGATTTGAAGACCGACTTTTCCTCCCGAAATAAAAATATATGGGAGTGTTTTAGCAGAAGAATGAAGAAAGGTTGGAAATACTTTTTTCATACCGATAGGAGAACATCCACCATGGATATATCCGGTTAAACTGAGGAGTTCTTTTTGTGGGAGCATCTCTATATATTTTTCATCAGTAACTATACTAGCTTTTTTTAAATCTAATTCGCCTAAGCTAGGAATAACAAAAACATAATGTTCTTTTGATTTAGCGTAGGTAACTAAAGTTTTAAAAACAAATCTTGGATCTTCATTTAAAAACTTAGCTACATCAAGAGCACTGATAGCACTAGACTTGCTATAGTCAAAAACTTCATAAGAAATTTTTAACTTATCTAAAATACGCATCGCATTTGTTTTCATCTTAAAATCATTCCTTCTAATTTAAAACCATTATTAAAACTAGCAGCATCCATCATCTTTTTTCCCGGTCTTTGTAATATCTCAATTCTAACTTGTCCATCATTTAATTGTAAAATAATATTCTTTTTATGGGCAAAAATAACTTTTCCTATATCCCCTTCTATCTTGTCATTAAAGTAACTTGCTTTATAAATCTTGATCATCTCATCATTTAATAATAAGTAAGCGCCTGGAGTAAAAGAAAGTGCTCTAATTTTATTAATAAAAGATTGACAGCTATCTAAGGCTAAATGTTCTTCATCTTTTTTTATCGAGGGACAAAAAGTTGCTTTTGTCTCGTCTTGTTTTATTGGAGTAAGTTTATTTTCAAAATAAAGCGGGAGATTTTTAATGGCTAAATCTAATGAGCATCGGCTGATCTTTTCCGATAAAGAAGTATAATTATCATCTTTATCAATATTTATAGTTGCACTTGCATAGATGTCTCCAGCATCCATCTCTTTTACCATCTCCATAAGTGAGACTCCGGTCTCTTTTTCACCATTAAGTAAGGCATATTGAATCGGTGCAGCCCCTCGATATTTAGGTAAGAGAGATGCGTGGAGATTAAGGGGTTTATAGCGGCATTTTGCAAGAACTTTCGTAGATAATATTTGTCCATAGGCAAAAGTTAATAATAGATCAGGATTATATTGATCAATAAAATCACATTCTAAATTTAATTTATGTGGTTTATAGCAAGGGATATTGTACTTTTTAGCGATCAAGGCTACATCGCTTTCCTTAATTTCATTATTCCTTCCTCTAACTTTATCTTCTTTTGTAATACAAGCAACAACATTAAAATTATTTTTTATTAATCCTTCTAAAACATAAGCTGAGATAGTAGGTGTTCCTAAAAAGATGATACTATTTTTCTCCATATATTAACCTCAAAAATATTTTAGCACAATGAAAGTGCATGAAGGTGATATAATACTTAAAGGAGGAAAGAATCATGGAATTCTGTAATTTTTTAGATAACCAAAGCAAGGTTGTTAAGATTATTTTTGCTTTGCCTTTTTTAGATATTATTTGGTCAGTCTATAGACTTATCAAATCTTTAGAGAAAAATGATTCTATCGGTATTGTTGTCGGCATCATTTTATTACTCTTAGGCCCCTCTATTTTATGGATAGTCGACATCATAACTATCGCTTTATATGATAAAGTTATTTGGTTTGACTAATTATGTTATTTACTGATCACGAAGCTTTGATGAATTTAGCACTTGAAGAAGCTAAAGAAGGAATCACTAATAATGAAGGTGGTCCTTTTGGTGCTATCATCGTTAAGGAAGGTAGTAACGGCGAAGCAATTATTGTCGCTAGGGCTCATAATCAAGTTTTAAAAGATAATGATTCGACAAGTCACGGTGAAATGAATGCTATTAGAAAAGCTTGTAAAGCCTTAAATACTTTTAATTTAAAAGGCTGTGAATTATATACTACTGGTATTCCTTGTCCTATGTGTTTTGGTGCTATCTGTTGGTCTAATATTGATAAAGTTTATTATGGCTGTAATCTTGAGGATACAGAAAAAATTGGTTTTGGTGATAAATTATTCTTTGAAAAGATTAAACAATCAAAGAAATATGAGGACAACTTTATCGAAATTTCGCGTGATAGATGCTTAGATTTGTATCAAGATTATTTAGATATTCACGGTAAAGCTGACTATTGAGGTAAATAGCTTGAAATTTATCGAAGTTAAAAGCTTATCTAAGGATTATGGTGAAAAAACTACCTTAGTTCACGCTTTAAAAAATATCGATTTTTCGATTGAAAAAGGAGAACTAGTTGTAATTATCGGTTCATCTGGTGCAGGTAAAACTACTTTACTTAATATTTTAGGTGGAATGGATACTTTAACTAGTGGACATTATTTTATCGATGGGAAAGATTTAGCTACAGCCGATATGCGATTCTTAGAAGATTTTCGAAGAGAAGATATCGGTTTTGTTTTTCAATTTTATAATCTTATCGCTAACCTTACTGCTTATGAGAATGTCGCTTTAGCTAGTTCTATTGTCTCTCATCCTTTAGATAGCCTCGATATTATCACTAAAGTGGGACTCAAAGATAGAAGAGGTAATTTCCCCTATCAATTGTCTGGTGGTGAGCAACAAAGAATCTCTATCGCGCGGGCGATAGTTAAAAATCCTAAACTCCTTCTTTGTGATGAACCGACAGGTGCTCTTGATTCAAAGACAGGTAGAAATATCATTAAATTATTATTTTCTCTTTGTCGTCAATATAAGACGACAGTCATCATCGTCACTCATAATTCTTCTCTTTGTAATATCGCAGATCATGTTATAAAAATTGAAGATGGTCAAGTTGTTGAAGATATTATACAGGAGAAGAAAGAGAGTATAGAGGATTTAGATTATTGATGAAAACCTCACTAATAATGTTTAAATTGCTTCTAAGAAATCTTTTGAAAAATTGGAAGCAACTTATATCTTTATTTTGTATATCCTTTTTAGCTATTTGCTTATTTTCAGGGCTGTATTCAAATGCGATGAATATAAAAAATAGAACTGAGATTCTTTATGATGGTTCTAATCTTGCTGACGTTTATTTAACGATGCAGCGAATAGATGAGGAAAAATATAATTCTCTTTTTTCTTTAGATGGTATTGAAAAGATCGATAGAAGAATATATGCACCGATTAAGTATGATAATGTTTTGTCATATTTATACACTCCTCTTGATAGTGAAGAATTGTCTACTCCGATCATTAAGGAAGGTGAAAAAGGGGTATTAGTTACTTCTTCTTTTTTAGAAAATTATGCTCTAAAGATCGGTGATACGATCTCTCTAACGATAGATAGCACTTATCTATCGAGTTTCAGTGAGATTACTAATCTATTGGATAATTTTGTCTTAGATGGAAAAGAAAATGTTTTTAAAAAGGGTGATCTATCTCTTAATTTTACTATTACTGGCACGATGTATTTTATTGAAGCGTGTCAGAGTGCTAACTTTTCAGCCCCTTCTTTTTATATTCAAAAAGATGAACTGGTCTCCTCTTTTTTAAATGTCTTAAATTCTAATTTTGATGTTGAAAAAATCTCTTCGTTTTTAGCCATATTTTCTTATGATATTGAAACATTGATAAATGAAAACATCGATTCATTAGCAAGTCAAGTTTTAATTACTACTGCAAATATTGATACGACAATCTTAGATGTCGAGGAATTATTTTCTTCTAGTGACGATCTATTAGCTATTCAAAAAGGAGAAGATATTTCATCTATCGCTGATTTAAATCGTGAAGTTCATCAATCAGAATACCTCACTTATGTTTTTCCAATAATCTTCTTTTTAGTTTCAGTCTTAGTAATTTTAACAACTTTATCGCAATTAATCTT
This sequence comes from uncultured Bacilli bacterium, assembly GCA_944349335.1. Lineage (GTDB taxonomy): Bacteria > Bacillota_I > Bacilli_A > RFN20 > CAG-288 > Enterosoma. The sequence goes on along the minus strand of CALVMW010000001.1, from coordinate 110,262 downwards.
AAAATCGCGTCCCGATATAGGAACATTAAAAGCTATCGGTGTTAAAAAAAGACAGATATATCTTCATTATTCTATTTATGGAATGAGTATCTGCGCTTTAGGTTCTATTCTCGGTTTCTTTATCGGTCCATTATTTATACCTAATGTCCTTGGAATAAAATATACTCTTTTATGGGATATACCTTTTGCATCTGTTCACTTTTTTTATCCCTTATCTATCTGTATAACTCTAATTCTTATTTTATTAGCTTTTATCTGTTCTTTTTTAATATCGCACTCTTTAATAAAAGAGAAGCCAGTTGCTACTTTAAGACCTAAAGAAAAGAATGTTAAATTCAAAGCGAAAAATGAAGAATTCTTAAGCAAAAAAACCAATATTTCTTGGCGTTTAGCTTTAAGAAATATCTTGATGAATAAAGGTAAATCTCTGATGGTTGTCTTAGGCCTTTTTGGCTGTACATCTCTTTTAGTCTGCGGCTTTGGCATCATGGATACTTTAAATTATGATATCGCTTTAGATTATGGTCAGAATGTTAAGATGGATATATTGATCGTTCCTGGTTTAAATCAAGATGCGGCTTTAAAACAACTAAAAGATGATGAAAGAGTAAAAAATCTTGAAGGTGTCTTTAGTGAAGACTGTACTCTTATCGGTGAATCAAATATTGCTAGTACAATTTATTATATCGAAGCGGAATCTAATATATATAGTATTCCTGTTTATGCTGATGGTATAACTATAGATGCTAAAACTGCCGAGGACTTAGGTGTTAATATTGGTGATACACTAACAGTGATCGAAGGCAGTAATACTAGTAAAGAAGTTATTAGAGATGTTTTTGAAACTTCTTTTCTCTTTGGTATTTATAAAGTAAATGATGAGGAACATGAACCTAGTTTAGTATACGTCCAGTTAGAAGAAGGTGTTTCTAGAAGTGAATTTAAGGAAGAAATTTCTCTAGAATATAATTTTTTATCGATCAATACAAAAGAAAATATCGATGAATACATAAATTCAATCCTCTCTTCGATTATGGTTATGACTAATGTGATCAAGGCTTTTGCTATTGTTCTCTCAATTGTTGTTATTTATAATTTAACTTCTTTAAATATTACTGAAAGGACTAGAGAGATCGCTACTTTAAAAGTTTTAGGCTTCCGCTTTAAAGAGATTGCTAAAACTTTAACCTATGAAATGATGGTCGATGTTTTTATTGGTACTGTTTTAGGTTTAATTGCTGGATATCCTTTGACGGTATTAGTACTATATGTCAATCAGACTAACCTCTTAAATTTCGTTTATCATATCTATTGGTATACATATCTGATCGCTTTTATAATTTCCTTTGTTGTTAGTATTTTAGTGTCTTATCTTCTTTCATTAAAGATGAAAAAAATAAGTATGAGTGAATCACTTAAATCTATAGAATGATTTTTGTTAGTAAAATAATGATAATTTAAAGGAAAGCTAAGAATTTAAAAATAATTTAATAAATATATAAATATATATTTATAAGTAGCATTATTAAGATAAAATGACTAAAATAGTAAAGGTAAATTTTTTAAGGAGATATATATGCGCAAGATGACAAGCGATGAAATTCGCGATACTTGGTTAAATTTTTTTAAGGAGCATGGACACTATATTGAACCCTCCGCTTCTTTAATACCTGATAAAGATCCTACTTTACTATGGATCAATGCAGGTGTTGCTGCTTTAAAGAAATATTTTGATGGAAGAGTTACTCCTGAACATCGAAGAATTGTCAATGCTCAAAAGTGTATTCGTACTAATGATATCGACAATGTTGGTCATACTGCAAGACACCACACTTTTTTTGAGATGTTAGGTAATTTCTCAATCGGTGATTATTTCCGTGAAGAAGTTATACCCTGGGCTTTTGAATTATTAACCTCTGAAAAATATTTTGGTCTTGATAAAGATAAACTTTATATAACTTATTATTATGATGATAAGGATACCTATAACTTATGGGTTAAGTGCGGAATTGATCCTACACATATGGTCGCGACTAAAACTAATTTCTGGGAGATAGGTGAAGGTCCTTGTGGGCCTGATACTGAAATTAATTATGACCGCGGTGAAAAATATGATAAAGATGGTTTAGGAATCAAGCTTTTAGAAGATGATATTGACAATGAGAGATATATTGAGCTCTGGAATATTGTTTTCTCTCAATTTAATGCTGATCCTAAAGTTAGCCGCAGTGAGTATAAACCTCTTCCCCAAAAGAATATTGATACAGGAGCTGGTTTAGAGAGGATCGCTTGTATCTTACAGGGATCAGAAACTAATTTTGAAACTGATTTATTCTACCCTTATATTGAACAGATTATGAAGGATAGTAAATATCCTTATGAGGGTGAATATAAGTTAGCTTATCGTGTTATAGCTGACCATATCCGTTCATTAACTTTCGCTTTAGCTGATGGGGCAATCTTCTCTAATGATGGAAGAGGATATGTTTTAAAAAGATTGGTTAGAAGAGCAGCCCGTTATGCTAATTCATTAGGTTTACCGACTGGTTATCTTTCTTCTTTAGTTCCTTTAGTTACTAAAAATATGGAGCATTACTATCCCTATTTACAGGATAAGATGGAAAAAACTATGAAGATGATTAGAAGTGAAGAGGAGAAGTTTTCTATCACTTTAAAAGTCGGTGAAAAATTATTAAAGACAATCTTAGAAAATAATGATCAAGTCAGTGCGGATGATGCTTTTAAATTAGCTGATACTTATGGTTTCCCCTTTGAACTTACAAAAGAGATAGCTAAAGAAGCTAATAAAACTGTCGATGAAAAGGGTTATCTTGCCTTACTAAAGAATGCTAAGGATTTAGCTAGAAAAGCGCGTGGTGAAAGAGAAAGTTTTGCTAAGCAGAGCAAGGACTTATTAGAATTTAAAGATGAAAGTAAATTTTCTTATCGCGAAGCTATGATGCTTTCTGATGTTATCGGATTATTTAAAGATGGTGTAAAAGTTGATTCTATTGATGATGAAGGTGAGATTATCTTCCAGGATACATCCTTCTATGCTGAAAGCGGCGGACAAGTTTCAGATATCGGTTCGATCAAGAATAATACCACTGAATGTGAAGTTTACCATGTTTCTAAAGCACCTAATGGCCAAAATTTACTTCATGTAAAAGTTTTATATGGCGCAGTACATCACTCTGATATCTTTAATCAATATCCTGATTATGGAAGAAGAGAGCTTATTAAGAAGAATCACTCAGCTACCCATTTGCTTCAAAAAGCTTTACAGGAATTAATATCTCCTGATATTGTTCAAGAAGGTGCTTATTATGATGATGAATTAGGTAGATTTGATTTCTCTTATCAAGGCAAAGTTGAAAATCTTGATTTAGTTGAAAAGAGAGTTAATGAAATGATTTTTGCTTCTTTACCGGTCAAGATTGAGATCATGGATAAAGAAAAAGCTTTACATATGCACGCTATGCATCTTTTTGATGAGAAGTATGGTGATCATGTTAGAGTTGTTTCGATGGGAGATTATTCTACTGAATTCTGTGCGGGTACTCACGTTTTAAATACTTCTGAAATCAATCTCTTCACTATCGTTTCTGAATCCGCTATCTCTGCTGGCACTAGACGTATCGTTTTCTACACTGGTAAAAAAGCTTATGAATATATGAAAGAGAAGGAAAATAGATTAAATTCTATCGCAACTTATCTTAAAGTTAATTCTCCTAAGGACATAATTTCCAAACTTGAATCTATCAACAATAAGATTGAAGGTTTAGAAAGTAATATTAAAAAGCTTTCAGAAGCTAATAATAATAATCTTTTCTCAACTCTTTGTGAAAAAGTTCAATCCGTAAATGGAAAGACCATTTTAATTGAGAGAATTGAAGATATAGATCATAAAGAATTAGATAATTTAGTTAGAAAACTTATCGATAAGTATCCATCACTCTTACTCTTTATTGCTTCTGGTAATAAAGAGAAAAAGGATATCGTATTTGCTCGCGGAAGAGATTTATCTATTAAGGCTGGTCAGATTATGCGTGAGATTAGCAAGCTTTTAGGTGGCTCTGGAGGAGGCAAGGATGATGTTGCTTACGGCGGAGTCAAATCTCTAGATAATTTTGCTAAAGTTAAGGAGTATATCGAAAATATAAATATCTGATGAAAAAAAATCTGTTAGCTTTAGATTTAGGTAAAACAAGTTTAGGTATCGCTATTTCAAGGACGGGATTTTTAGTCTCGCCCTTGAAAACGATATTTTTTTCATACAAAGATTATGATTCTGCCTTATCACAACTTGAGGAGATTTTAAAAATAGAGAAGGTTGAAACAATCGTTTTAGGCTTACCTCTTTACCCTTCAGGTGACGCTTGTGAGATGACTCATATTTCCTATGCCTTTAGGAAAAAATTATTAAAATTTAAGATTGAAATCGTTATGCAAGATGAGAGATATTCGACTGTTGATGCTTCTTCTTATCTTCATTCAGAGAATATGAAAGCTAAAAAACAGAAGAATATAATCGATACTTATTCCGCCTGTATCATTTTAGAAAGATATCTTCGCTTTATTGGCCAAATCACTTAAATTGTGACGTGTAAAGTGAATAGTAGAGACCTTTCTCTTTTAAGAGAGAATGATGATTACCAGATTCAACTACATTACCATCTTTAAGAACTAAAATTAGGTCGCTTGAGATAATAGTTGAAAGTCTATGTGCGATAACTATCGATGTGCGATCTTTCATCAAAGTATCAAAAGCATCAGTTATCAATTTTTCAGTATATGTATCGACGTTAGATGTCGCTTCATCAAGAATAACGATATCAGCGTTTTTTAGTACTGCTCTTGCGATTGTAATGAGCTGCCTTTCTCCTTCACTAAGTCCACTTTTAGAGGAGACAACGGTGTGATATCCTTCAGGTAAAGTATTTATAAAGGAATCGGCGTGAGCGATCTTGCAAGCCTTTATACATTCTTCATCGCTAGCGTTTAGATTAGAATATCTAACATTATCTAAAATAGTTCCATTGAAAATCCAAGTGTCTTGTAAAACCATAGCAAAATTAGCTCGAAGGGATGATTTTTTGATATCGCGTGCGTCCACATTATCATATCTTAGTGCTCCTTTATCAGGATCATAAAAGCGCATAAGAAGATTGATTAAGGTGGTTTTACCAGCACCGGTTGGCCCGACGATAGCCACCTTCTTTTTTGCTTGAATAGTCTTATTGAAATCAACAATAAGTTGTCTATCTTTCTCATATGAGAAGTCAAGATGATCAAAAGTTATCTCATGTATATCGTGAATTTCTTCTTTACCTTCATCGATATCATCTTCTAAATTTAAGAAGTTATTTATTCTAATAAATGATGAACGGGCAGTTTCAAATTCTGAAATGACTGAAGATATTTCGTTAAAAGGTTTTGTGTATTCGTTTGTATAGCTTAAAAATGAAGTTAACTTACCTATTGTCATATTGAGGATAGGATAAGAAGCTGTATAAATAATCATGATGATACCCGCAATACCGATAAGCGCATAGATAGTATTATTGACAAATCTTGTCGAAGGGTTGACCCATGAGGAAGAAAATTGAGCGACTCTACTTTCAGCTTGTAATTTATCATCATATTCTTTAAAACGTTTGATGGCTTTAGTTGAATAGTTTAAAGCCTGCACATTCTCTTGATTTTCGATAGTTTCTAAAGATAGTGCATTCAATGTCGCTTGAATTGAAGCTTGCTTTTTAAAGTGACGATGAGTAAAAGTAGCGACAAATCGGCTCATAAATAGAGAGAGAGGAGATAATATAATAACCGCGATAGCTAAAATAAAGTTGACAGTAAACATCATGATAATAGTAACGATGATAGAGAGAATACCTAAAATCAATTGTTTAAAGACTGAGAAGAAGCCATTAGCAACATTTTCAATATCTAATATAACTAACTGAAGAAGATCACCATGCCTATTTTCATCGATCACTTTAATAGGAACAGAATTCAGTTTATTGAAAGTTTCTGTTCTTATTCTATAAACTATCTTCTGAGTCATTTTACCGATCTGATATTCATAGATATAATCAAAAATAGAGCCGATAATAGCTAAGGTAAAACCGATAATTATATAAGTTGTGAATAAAGTGATGTTTTCATCTAATGTATAGATAAATACTCCATTTTCAATAGTTCCGATACAATCGAGGCAATAACCGACTAAGAGAGGAATGGAAAGTTGAGCTAAGATGTAGATAGCGATGGAAATGATGGCGATAGCAATATTTTTCTTTTTATCTTTTATGTAAGAAAAAAGTCGTTGTTTAACACTCATATCTACCTCCTTGCTGTGAGAGATAAGTATCTTTATAAATAGGGCATGACTTAATAAGTTCATCATGCTTACCACTAGCAATTATTTTACCTTCTTGCATCACTAATATTTTTTCAGCCTGCATGATAGTAGAGACGCGCTGAGAGATGATGACTTTAGTTAAATCAGGATAATTAATTTTAATATTTTCTCTTACAGTTCTATCAGTTAATAGATCTAAGGCTGAAGTAGAATCATCTAATATTAAAATTTCTGAATTTTTCAGTAATGAACGAGCGATAGCTAACCTTTGTCTTTGTCCACCAGAAAAGTTTTTTCCATTTTCTTCGACATTATGATCTAGCTTATCAGGGTAATCAAAGACAAAGTCTGCTTTCGCAATCTTTAAAGCCTTGATAATATCTTCATCAGTTACATCACTATTAGCGATCTGCATATTAAACCTGATCGTACCTTTAAAAAGGGAGGCTTTTTGAACATTATAAGCGATCTCTTCTCGTAAATTATAAAGAGAATAATCTTTAATATCGTTATTTTTATAATAAACTGTTCCTTCAGAAGAATCTAAGAAGCGGCAGATAAGTCTCACTAAAGTTGTTTTACCTGATCCTGTTCCCCCGATAATACCTAAAGTTTCTCCTTTATTTAAGGAAAAAGAGATATCCTTTAATGCGCTATTTTGTTCTTTGGTGCCATAATTTACAAAGACATGATCAAAGCGAAGGATCTCATCTCCTAAATTAAAATTAGGAATTACAAGTTTCTTAGTATCATAAATAGAGGACTCAATTTCTAGTAGTGAATCACATCTTTTCCAAGAGACGATCGATTTAGTAAAGATAGTTACAAGGTTAGTTAAAAGGATCAAAGTTTGGAAGATCTGTGTCAAATAGCTTGTTAAAGTAATGATAGTCGAAGGTAAAACTACCTCTCCTAAAACAACAAAACCATTTTTCATATCAAAGCCGCCGATCAAAACAGTTAATATTGTCGCTAAAGTGACAATAGAGAAAGTTAAAGGATTAATAAGTGAATTGATTTTATTGACTCTGATCGCTTTACTAGCATATTCTTTACTTCCTCTATCAAATTTCTCACATTCGTATTTTTGTTTATCAAACGCTTTAATAACTCTTGTACCTTCAAGATTGTCGCTTGTGAGATTAGATAAATAATCAAGTTGACTTTGAATAGACAAATACTCTTTGCTCGCTCTTTTCATAACAAAGAAGATGATAAAAAGGATTAAAGGGACGATAGAAAGAAATACTAAACCGATGTGGTAATCTAAAATAAAAGAGATAACTAAAGAACCTAGGATGATAAAAGGGGCACGGATACCTAATCTAATAAAGAAAAGGACACCTTGTTGAACCTGATATGAATCAGCATTTAGGATAGTTAAAGCTTTATTCAATGAAAATTTTTCTAAATCTTTTTTACTTAAAGTGATTATCTTTTCATAGATCGTATCTCTTAAATCCGTTCCTACTTTACTTGCAGCTCGCGCTGCGATATATTGGCAGACCATCGTCGTCATAAAACCGATGATACCCATCAGTAAGATAAGTGTGCCACCGATGATAGCGTAATTTATGCGCTCGTCAGTAAACCACGTTCCGAAGAGTTTTAAAAAATCGGCAATTGAGCGGGTTATTATATCGCTTGTCGTATTAAAGGATAAATCGATGACGGCTTTCATAAATAAAGGGATCATCAAATCAAAAAATGCCTCAATCATTTTAAACAGAGGACCGACGATATAAGCTAAAGTTTGTTTTTTTAATATTTTAGATACTTTCATAATGCTTTGATATTTTATAATAATTAAAGTCTTATTATAACTATTTTCTTATTATTGATTAAAAATATATATATTCTTAAAAGTTGACTTAGAAAAATTAAGGGTTTATAATTTTTATGCTCAATAGAGCACATTCTTAATCGTGTTAATTAAGAGTGGGCAATTTTTTGCCCGCTCTTTCTTTTTATGGAGGTAAATGTGGCTATCAGCGAAGAATTATTAAAAAAAATTGAAAAGATCGCCAAAGAAGAGTGTGATAAAGAAGGATTAGAACTTGTCAAAGTCTCTTTCTATCATGATTCTTTACAAGGTGATATCTTAGAAATATTAGTTGATAAAGATTTTAATATTACGATTGAAGAAGTTGAAACTTATTCTACTAATATCTCTACTCTACTTGATCAGATCGATGAACTAGATTTCCCTTATTCACTTGATGTTGCTTCAGGTGGTTCATCTAAAGAGATTCCCTATGATCAATTAGAAAGGTTTATCTCTCATTACCTCGATATAAAAACTATCGATAAAGAATTAAAAGCGGTTAAGCTTGAAAAAGTTGAGGATGATAGTATTTCAGTTCTTTACTTTATTAAAGGACGCAAGAAAATTGAAAAGTTAGATAAAGATAAAATTCAGTCGATAAAAATAGGATTTAAAGCTTAATTGGAGGAAATAATTATGCCTGAATTGAAAGAACAAAAAGTTGAAAAAGTTGCTAAAAAACGTGGAAGAAAGCCTAAGTACCAATCTCCCACAGCTAAGATTACCGGAATTATCAATGCTGATGCCTTTGCTTTAGCTATCAGCGATATTGAAAAAGATCTTTTAGTCAAAGCATCTGACGTCGCTGATATTCTCTTTAAAACGATGGAGCAAGCCTACTTAGAGTGGTCTTACCCTGGACTTTTCAAAGATAAGGATAATTATGATCCTGCTAAGGACCTTATTAAAGCTAAAGTTGTCGTCGACGATGAAAGTGGTAGCTTTAAAATCTTCGATGTTAAAACTGTTACTCCTGATGAAGATATTGTCGATGACGCTTATCAAATTTCTTTAGAAGATGCTTCCGAATTTTATAATGATGTCCACTATGGAGATGTTATCGATATCCCCTTCGATGTAACTAGATTAGACAAGGCTTATGTTAGAAGAGTAAAGCAGCTTTTCCAAGCTCATCTTAAGGAAGCTTCAAAACAGACTATTCTTTCTGTTTATTCTGATCACATCGGAAATCTCATAAAAGGCCGCGTAACAAGAGTTGATAATAATTCTTATGAGTTAAATTTTGGTAAAGCTAGCGGCATCTTAAGAAGATATAATCTTATTCCTCAAGATAGATTTGCCGTCGGTGATGATGTTTTAGTTTATCTTATTGATGTTTCTGATAAATCTAATCCTCCTAGTTTATCTATTACTCGCTCTAATGAAAAATTTATTATTAAACTCTTTGAAAGAGCGGTACCTGAAATATCTAGCGGTGAAGTAGAAATCAAAAAGATCGCTCGTGTCGCTGGTAAGAGAACGAAGATTTTTGTCTCCTCTAATGATGCTAATGTTGATCCTATCGGAACATGTGTCGGAACTGAATCTAGCCGTATCCGTTCAGTTTTATCTGAACTTCATGGAGAGAAGATCGATGTTTTACGTTACTATGATAATAAAGCATTACAGATTATTGAAGCGATGAAACCTGCTCAAGTTATCGGTATTGCTTGCCCTGAAGACTTCTTCGATTCTTCTGTCCATTATGATGAACTTGAGGAAGAAGAAAATTATGAGTTCCCTAAAATTACTGTTGTCGTCACTAATGGTAACCAAGGTGTCGCTATCGGCTCCCAAGGTGTTAATGTCCGCTTAGCTAGTCAGATCACAAAATCTTCTATCTCTGTTTTACAAGCTGATGAAGCTATCAAAGAAGGACTAAAATATATGCTTATTCCGGATATTGAAAAGTTATTAGGTACTAAAGCACCTGTTGAGACTATTCAAGAAGAAGAGATCGAAGAACCGATTGAGGAACCGATTGAAGAAGAAGAGACTTTAGCTGATGTTGAAAGGAAGAAGGAAGAAGAAAAGAAGATTTCTCAGCCTGCTGCTGATCCTAATTCTAAGACTTCAGAGATGAAGGAAAAAGAATTAAATATCGAACATGTTGAGATCACTAATAAGCCAAAGATTTCTTTAGAGGAATTAGAAGAAGCTATGAAGCAGAAGAAAGGTCCTTCTGAAACTAAACGTTCACGTCATAGTGAAAAGAAAGCTAATAAAGAAGAAAAAGTCTCTCAACCTTTAGCTGGTATGCCTATCTATACTGAAGAAGAATTAAAAGAGATGCAGGAGCAAGAGGAAGAAGACTATAACGATTACGATAATTATGACGATAATGATTACGATCAATACGATTATTACGAGGACGAGAACGATAAATGAAATATGTAGTTGAGAGGATGGATATCGTTTCTAAAAAGCGATATCCTCTCTTGAAACTTATCCGTATCGTTTTTACTGATGATGGTTATATTATTGACGTAAATCATAAAGTTAAAAGCCGCGGCTATTATATTCTTAAAGATAGTGATACTATATCTATATTAAAGAAAAAGCCAAAAATTATATCTCGTTATTATAAAGGGGATATAAGTGATCTTATCAATGATTTAGAAAAATGCCTGACAAATTGAAAACTTACTTCGATTTTCTTAAAAGAATGAAAAAACTCGCCTATGGAGAGAAATTAAAAGAATATTTAAGAAAGAAAGAAGTTTACCTGATAATTATTCTTCCGCGCTGTTCTGAAAAGAATAGAGAGAAGATGTATAGGATAGCTTTTGACACAGCTATTGTCGATGGAGATGAGAATATCGCTTCTTACCTAGATAAAGACGTTAACTATGTTGGAATTCTTAATTCTGACTTAGCTAAGGCTATCCAAACATGTTTAAATGAAAGGAGAAAAGAAGATGGACAAAAAGAAGAAAGAGAACAAAACTAATTTTGCTAAGAAAAAAGGCGGTGTACTTGATGGCGTCTTTATTTACTCCTCATCATTAACTCTCGATCAACTTTGCAAACAACTTAACATTTCCTCGACAGAGACTATCAAAAACTTCTTAATGCAAGGAAAGATGATCTCTTTAAACTCGGTCTTATCTGATGAATTGATCGCAGAGATTTGTTTAGATAACGGATTTGATTTTAAAAAGGAAGAATCAACGGTCGATGATTTTACAAAAGCGTCTGTCTTTGATAAAAATTCTGACCATGATGAAAGACCGCCTGTCGTCACTATTATGGGTCATGTCGACCACGGTAAAACAACTTTAATCGATTGTATCCGCCATTCCAATATCACTGATAGTGAACATGGTGGTATCACTCAGGAGATCGGTGCTTATCAGAAGACTATCAACGGAAAGAAGATCACTTTTATTGATACTCCTGGTCATGAAGCATTTACTGCGATGAGAGCTAGAGGTGCTTCAGTTACTGATATCGTTGTTTTAGTTGTCGCAGCTGATGATGGAGTTAAGCCCCAGACTATCGAAGCTATCGCTCATGCTAAAGCTGCTAATGTCCCTATTATTGTCGCTATCAACAAGATCGATAAGCCTGAAGCTAATGTTCAAAAAGTTTTGAGCGAATTATCAGCTCACGACTTATTAGCTGAAGAATGGGGCGGTGATACTATGGTCTTCAATATTTCTGCTAAAAAGAACCAAGGTGTGGATGAACTATTAGAAGGTATCCTCTCTTTAGCTGAATTATTAGATTTAAAAGCTACTGACGATAAATTAGCAACTGGAACAGTTATTGAAGCTAAACTTGATAAAAAGGAAGGAAGCAAAGCGACTTTACTAGTTCAAAACGGCACTCTTCATATCGGAGATTATTTAGCTGTCGGTGAATTTTATTGTAAAGTAAGAAAGATGACTAATGAATATGAGACTAATGTTAAGGTCGCTTTGCCATCGACCCCTGTTCAAGTCACTGGTTTAAGTGGTGTCCCGGTTGCTGGTGATAGATTCCAGGCTTTTTCTAATGAAAAAGATGCAAAGACTGCAGCTGAGAAAAGAGCGGCATCCTTGATTGGAAAGAATGAGGCTGGTTTATCTTTAGCTGATGTTTCTGCTAGTGCTAAAGAGGGTGAGATGACTAATATCAACTTAATTATTAAAACTGATACCCAAGGTACTGCAGAAGCGATTAAAGCTTCTTTAGAGAAGATTGATATTCCTGGAACTAAGTTACAAATTTTACATTGTGCTTCTGGAGAAGTATCTTTGGGTGATTTAGTTCTCGCTAGTGCTTCTCACGCTATTGTTTTAGCTTTTGGATTAAGAGTCTCTGCCTCTATTAAGAGGCTTGCTAAAGAAGATAAGGTTGAAATTAGAGAATATAATATTATCTATCACCTTATTGAAGATATCGAAAGAGCTTTACAAGGTACTTTAGGTCCTGTCTTTGAAGAAGTTATTTATGGACATGCTGAAGTTAGAAACTTGTTTAAAGCTTCCAAAGTTGGTCAAATCGCAGGCTTATTTGTTAAAGATGGAAAGATCAAGAATAATAGTCGCATCAGAGTGTATCGTAATGACGAGTTAATTTTAAATACTCATCTTACTTCTTTAAAGCGTTTTAAAGATGATGCTAAAGAAGTATTAACGGGATTTGAATGCGGTGCTACTATTTCTGATAATTTTAACCTTGAATTAGGTGATATATTAGAATCATATGGTGAAGAGGAGGTAAAGAATGGCTGATAAATTAAAAAGAGTTCAACAGTTAATTCAAAAGAATCTCTCGGAGATTATTGTTTACGGATTAAAAAGTGACCTTTGTTCTTTTGCCTCTATCAATGATGTTGAGATGACTAAGGATTATTCTTATTGTCGCGTTTATGTTTCCCATGTTGAAGAAAGTAAGTGCGATATTTTAGTTTCATATCTCAATACTAATGCTAAGAAAATAAGATCTTTACTTGCTAAAACACTCGATATTTACAAGATTCCTGAACTAAAATTCTTTAGAGATGAGAGTTTTGAAAGAGGCCAAAAAATTGATGCTTTAATAGAAAAAGCTTTAAATACTAAACCCAAAACATTAAAGGACTTAGATGATGAAAAATCCTCTTAAAGAAGAGGTTTTATTAAAGGGCGATAGCAAATATCGCTCTTTTTTTACTCCTCTTATCAAAGATTGTTCACTATGTGTCATCGGTGTTAATATGCCAACTTTAAAAAGATTAGCAAAAGAATATTCATTAGAATATGTAAAGGATTTTTACGATAGTGATTTTTTTGAACTTCGTTATCTATTTTTTGCGAGTAATCTTTTAAATTTAAAGACACATGAAGACCAATTTTCTTTTATCGATAAATATTCTTCTTTTATTGTTACCTGGGCTATAAGTGACTCTCTTCCTCAATATATTAAAAAGAAAGTATTTAAAGATGATTTCCCTTTATTTTCTTCTTTTGTTAAGAGTCAAAATGCTTATCTTCGACGCGTTTTTTATATTTTTCTCCGCTATTATTTAGATAGTCGTTATCAGTTTTATAATTATCTAAAGGATGAATTAGATAGAGTGAGTTATTTAGCTTTAGCTTGGTTACTAGCTGATATATATCCTATAGATAAAGAGTATGTTTTTTTATTTTTAAAAGATAAAAATCAGTTACTTTTAAAAGAGACAAAAAATAAAATTTGTTCTTCTAATAAAGTAAGTTTAAATTTAAAGGAACAAATGAAAGCATATTATTTAAGTTCTTTAGGTTGATTATCGATAGCAAATCCTCTAAAGGAACGATAATATTCTCCTTCTTTTATATAGATAGCTAAGTATTTATCTTGTTTTTTAATAAATAAATATTTTTGTAAATAATCCAATTTGACTTTATGGCCATGTATCACTTTAGAGATTATTTCATCGTCAGGATAAATGGTTATTGCGTCAGGGATAATCCTCTCATCGAAGATAGACGCATCAGTTAAATCTTTTTCTTTGGTACTCATGGAAATATCAAAGTTATCGATCTTCGTTCTTCTTAAACTATCTAAGTGACCAGTTGTTCCTAATAAATTTGCTATATCATAAGCTAAAGAACGAATATAAGTTCCTTTAGAAACAAGAGTTTTAAAAGTGATGCTATCTTTGTCATATTTTAAAAGTTCAAGAGAATAAATTTTAATTTTAATCTTTTTTAATTCGAATTCTTTTCCTTCTAAAGCTAATTGATAGGCTCTTTTACCATCGACCCATTTGGCTGAATACTTTGGAGGATATTGATATTCTCTTTTTTGAAGCTCTTTAAAGACTTCCTGGATTTTTTTCTCATCAAAATCTTTGATAGATTTTGTTGAGATCACTTTTCCTAATTTATCTAAAGTATCAGTTTCAATACCTAATTTTAAAGTTGCGATATATTCTTTTTTCTCGTCTTTAAAAAGAGGTAGAGCTTTTGTCATCTCTCCGATAGCGATAATCATTAAACCAGAGGCAAAAGGATCAAGAGTGCCTAAATGTCCTACTCTTTTGATATTGAAGAGTCTTTTAATATGTGAATCGAGGTGGTTAGAAGGTAAACCGATATCTTTATCGACAAGAAGAAAACCTAATGAACTCATAACTAATAGTATAGAAAAAATAATATTTTTTTGCTATTTACATTATGAAAAGTTATAATTTTTCACGTGGAAAATAATGAAAGATTGATAAAAAAACTCTTAGCTGCTATCCGAGTAGCTGATTATGAGTATGGACTTATAAAAAATGGTGATAAAATTCTTCTTGGAATCTCAGGTGGTAAAGATTCATTAGCTTTAGCTTACTTGCTTTCACGATATTCTTTATTTCGCGATAAAAATTTCACTTTAGCTGCTGTTCACCTCGATTTTGGTTTTCCTTATGTCGATTTTACTAAAGTTAAAGAGTTTATTGAGAATTTAAATATCCCTTATATTGAATATGATGCGAAAGAAGTTTTTTCTATTTTATCTCAACATAAGAGTAAAGATGGATTACTTCCCTGCTCTATATGTTCAAGGATGAGAAAAGCTATCATCAATAAAGCTGCTAGGAAATTAGGCTTTAAAAAAGTTGCTTTTGCTCATCATATCGATGATTGCCTAGAAACTTTATTCTTAAACATGCTTTATACGGGCAGAATCAATACTTTTGAAGCAAAGATGCATTTAGATTGTGCAGATATTGATTTTATTCGCCCTTTAATTTTAGCTGAAGAAAAAGATATCTTAAGTTTATCTAAAAGATTAAACTTTCCTACTACTAAAAATTCATGTGGTAATGATAAAAGAACAAAAAGAGAAGAAATAAAAACTATGCTTCAAGATATTTATAAACAGTATCCTGATAGTAAGACTTCTCTTATAACCCTTCTTAATAATTCAGAGCAATATCAGCTACTTTATTTTAAGAAAGGGGCTCATGTTAATGATTTGTTCATTAAGAAATGTGATACTCCTGCGGATTTTTTACAGATTGCAATGATAGATAAAAAAGCACAAGAAAAAGATTTTGAAGATTTTTCAAGCGATGATTTTTATTATCTATTAAGAAAAGAAGATGAACCTCTTGCTTATTTAAAGATTAAGGCTTTAGAAAATTTTGATTATGAAATAAAACTATGTACTTCTTTAAAAGCAAGTAAAGAAGAACTGATAACTTTGATCGATATATTTGAAAAAAATATGTCGATGAAACATGTTCCATATAATTCATATTTTGTGGGTAAAATAAATAAAGATGTCTTTTTATCTTTCGGTTATGAAGAAAAAGAGGAGAAACTCGTTAAAAAGATTACGAAAGCTTTAAAGATTTAGTTGCAAATAATAATATTTCTTGTATAATAAATAGGCTATTTCTGGTTCTGCGCTCGTTCCTCAAATCACGCATGACTGGATATATGCAGAAAGCATAAAAGAGGTAAAAAATGGCTTTAACAAAGGATGAAAAGACTACTCTTATCAAAGGTAGCCAAAGAGATGAAAAGGATACTGGCTCCTGTGAAGTTCAGATTGCTTTATTAACAGCGAGAATTAAGAAATTAACTGCTCATATGACTGCTAATAAGCATGATTATTCTTCCAAGAGAGGTATGGATATCATCATCGCTCGTCGTAAGAAGCTTCTCGCTTATTTAAAGAAAGAGAATCCTACTAAGTACGAAGAGATTGTTAAACAACTTAAAGACAAGAAAGGTTCCTAATCGAACCTTTTTTTATTTTTTAAATTAAAAATTTTATAAAATTTAGGATGAAAACCCGGTACAAAAGTTTTATAATTAAAAATATGAAAGGTTTAGTTTATAAAAAGAAAGTCGACATGCGAGTCGACAAAAGCATCAACTTGCTCTGCGACGCAATGATTGAGCTTTTAAAGAAAAATCACATTGACGATATTAGGATTACCAAGATTGCAGAAATGGCTGGGGTCGCAAGGCTTACTTTCTACAATCACTTTGACAATAAATCCTCTTTACTTAGAGAATGCTTTAATCGTTTGATGCAACCCGCTGTAGAAAAGATTGAAACATTAGTCACTCATTCTCATAGTAAAGATGACCTTCTTTTAGGAATAATTAAAGTTATTGTTACACATGTAAATATTAACCGTGAATTGTTGTATTTATTTATTGAAAATGATCATGGTAAGACTGTTTATTGGGCGCTTAATAATTTTATTAACAATGTTTTTATCTTGATAAATAAAAAATATTTATATTTTGCTTCTTCATATTTACCATCTTTATTAGTCGAAGATTTTATTATCGGTGGTCTAACATATATTGTTTACGACTTAATTAAGCAGAATAATTATTTTGATGAAAAGCTCGCTATTGATTATTTCTATGATCTTATTGAAAACTTTAAGTATTCTGTCGCTACTCCTCGCCGCGAACTTTTTAAAGATAGTAAAAATAAAGTATTTGAAATTCTTTCGAAAAGGATTGCTAGCACTCTTTTAACCGGTAAAAATTTATCTTTGATAACTATCGATAGAGAGAGTTGTCCTGACATATATTATGATTTTAATGATATTGATATGATTTATATTCTTGTTTCGAATTTAGATTCTATCGATTATAAACTGCTTAAAGAGCTCGGAAATGATCTAAGTATCTTTGATACTAATTTTATTTTAAAACTTCATACGACAGTAGATACTGATAAGAAGATAGTTAATTTACTTGAAAGTTTTAAGTCAGATGATGCTCAGAATATATTTGCAATAATAACAGCTAAAAAGAATTTGGCATGGATGAATTAGTCATCATAGGTGGCGGTATTTCTTCTTTGATTCCTGCTATTGAATTATCTAGTAAATATCATATAACCATTTTTGATAAAAAAAGAAAAAATGATATATTAGCAAGAAGAATTTTAGTCGCTGGTAATGGGCGCTGTAATTTTTTCAATGAAAAACTTTTAAATAGTGATAATTATGATGTCTTTTATTTGCATAAACTAAAAGATTTCTTCTTTAATAGAGAAGATTTTCCTAATGCTTTTTTTCATTATTTAACTGATAAACTTTCTTTTTCATATTATAAAGAAGGTGATTTATATTATCCTTTCTTTAATCGCTCTGAATCAATTTACAATTTTTTAATATCGAAAATTGATAGTCATATATCAGTTAATTTTAATGACGTGATTAAAATTGATAGGATAAAAAAAGAAGTCACTTATATTGCAAATGAAAAAAAGTCAGTTAAGCCTTACGATAAAATAATCTTTGCTCCCGGTGGTTTTTCTTATGATAGAGAGGTAGATTACAGTTTGCTTGATTCACTTAGGATACCATATAGACCTTTTTCTCCTTCTTTAGTTCCAATAAAAGTAAGAGAAAAAACTTTTAGCTTAAAAAATCAAAGGTTGAGAGGAAATTGTTCACTCTTAGTTAAGGGAAAGATAATTTATTCTGAAGAAGGCGAAGTTCTCTTTAAGGAAGATGGTTTATCTGGGATTGTGATCATGAACCTATCTTTATATATTAATGAACTGATAAAGGATGGATATAATAAAGACGAAATATCTATTCAAATCGATTTTTCTAGATACCAAGGGTTTAAATTAATATCTGATTTATCAGCTTATCCTAAATTTTTAATCGAATATCTAAAAAAGAATAAAATAAAAAATAGTAAACTTCTCTTTCATTTCCAGGATTTTTATCCTTTTAAAGATTCGCAGGTCTCATATGGTGGTATTAATATAGAGTTATTAAATCATAATTTTTCCTCAAAAGAAGATAAGAATCTATATGCTATCGGTGAAGTTTTAGATGTTAATCTTCCTTGCGGAGGTTATAATATAGGTTCGACCTTAATTGAGTCATATATAGTTATGAGGGATCTATGGAAAAAATAAATACAACTACCTTCGATTTAATCGTCATCGATATGATCAAATTCCAAGCTCATGATTTAAGCGACACAGATGTTGCGGGAATTTTAGAGATGGGGAAAAAGACTATTAAACAGATTTTTAGTCGCTATAATAACTCTTTTGAAGGACTTTCGGCTTTTGAGATCAGAAGAAGATTAACTTCTTTTATCGATATGCTTATCAGCGAATATAAAAAGTTAAAACTCATTCCTGATTATGAGAAGAAAAAGAAAAATTATGATGTTGTCAACAATTTATTAAAAAGGTATGACGAATATTTAGCGTATTCAAAAAATAATATAAATACTGGAATAGAACCATCTGATCCCTATGTTTCTATTTTGCAATCATCAGTCGATTATTTAGAACATATCAATTCTCCTCTGGCTCTAGTTAATCCTTCTACTTCTTTAGTAAGCGATATTTTTGAAACTGTTTTTAAGAAGGTTACTGGTTTTTTAAAAATGCTTAACTTAGGTCTTTTTCCTGATGCCTTTGTCTCTTGGCGAACATTGCATGAATCTGAATGTGTTTTAAAACTTTTAGTTGATGGTGATGAAAAATGCCGCCGCGATTATTTAACTCATATAAGTTATAATAATGCTTATAGAAATAAAGATAATTTTGCGCAAGAAGAACTAGATATTATCTTTGCCCAGATCAAAGAAAATATGAAAGAACACGGCTTAAAGAGCAAAGATATGAAAAAATTTATCGAATATGGTTGGCTTTATTCTCATCCTAAATTTGATCCTAATGATGCCTGCTTTAAATTAAACTTCCGCGATGGAGTTGAAAAGCTTGCTGAATTATCAAAATATTCAAAAATCTATGAGGGTGCTAGTGAAATTGCCCACTCTTCTTCGGCTTTTTTCTATGTTAACGATGAATTTTGCAAAGACTTATCACTTGCTATGACTTATCAATCATATGTAAGGATCGCTGAATTATATTTAAAATATATGAAGATTTATTTCGTTATGCATAAAGAAGAAAAAGAACGTTCTTTGTTTTATTTAGAAGATGTAAAGATGGTTTCAGATATTCTTAAAGAGAAGATTGGACCTATCGATGGATTAGATGATGAGTAAAAGAGTAAATGAAGTAACTATCCTCTCACTAGATGATTTTGGAAGAGGAATCGCTTATTTAGATAATAAGACAATATTTATTCCTGACATGTTGCCTCAAGAGAAGGCTCTCATTGAGACGACTTTTGAGTACGGAAAATTAAAAGATGTTAAAGTGATTAAAAGATTAAAATCTTCACCTTTTAGAGTTAATTCTCCTTGTCCTTATTATCCTAAATGCGGAGGCTGTCAGCTTATGCATTTAGATTATAAAGAACAATTAAAATATAAAAAGGAAAAAGTTAAGAATCTATTTAAAAAATTTGCTTCTTTAGATATTGATGTAGATGATACAATCTCATTAGCTTCACCCTATCATTATCGCAATAAAGTTCAAAAGCCTATTAAGTTAGTTCAAGGTAAAATCGCTGCTGGTTATTATTCATTAAATACTCATAAATTAGTTCCTATTTCTTCATGTTTATTGGAGAGTAATCTAGCTACAAAGATAACTAATTATACTTTAAAACTCTTTCAAGAATTTAAATATAAACCTTATGATGAAGATACTATGGAAGGTGATATTCGCCATTTACTGATTAAAACTAACTCAGATTCATC
The DNA here is from genome assembly GCA_944349335.1 of uncultured Bacilli bacterium. Classification (GTDB taxonomy): domain Bacteria; phylum Bacillota_I; class Bacilli_A; order RFN20; family CAG-288; genus Enterosoma. The sequence goes on along the minus strand of CALVMW010000001.1, from coordinate 90,017 downwards.
AGAAGCATTAGTTACAATAGTTGTAAAAGATGCTAAATTAAAAGGCCGAAAAGAATTTGCTAAACGCTTAATTTCAAAAATTTCTGAAGTTAAAGGGGTAGTTTTTAATATTAATAATCGACATACTAATGTTATTCTTGGTGAAAAAGATGTCCCTATATATGGGTATACAAGAATCAAAGATCAAATATTCACCAACAAGTTTTTGATTTCTTCACACTCTTTTTATCAAGTTAATTCTAAACAGGTTGAAAATTTATATTCTTTAGCTATTAAAGGAGCTGAATTAAATAAAGATGACATCCTTCTTGATGCCTATTGTGGAACTGGAACGATCGGCTTATCTTGTGCTAGAGAAGTAAAAGAAGTTTATGGAGTTGAAATTGTTAAACAAGCTGTCGCTGATGCTAAAATTAACGCTAAAATTAATAATATTTTTAATGCTCACTTCATCGCTGATGATTGCACTGAATTTATGCAAAAAACGACGATTCCTTTTTCAGTTGTCATCATGGATCCACCTCGAAAAGGAGCGACAGTAGAATTTTTGCAATCATTAATTAATTTGAGACCTCAAAAGGTAGTATATGTTTCTTGTGATCCTGTCACATTAGCCCGCGATATAAATGTATTAAAAGACTATTATGAAGTAAAAAGAGTGACACCAGTCGATATGTTTCCTTTTACTCTTCACGTAGAGACAGTAGTACTGCTTTCCCACAAAAAAACCTGACAGTACAATCAGTGTAAGAGTCGAGTTTGGCGAGAGAGAGGGCAAAATATCGCTTGATAATATCGTTAAAAGAGCCGAGGCGTGCAAGCCGAAAGAGCGAGTCACCTACAAAATGATAAATAAATACATAGAAGCTAATCATGGATTCAAGGTACTTACCGCTTATATAGCAGAGGTAAAAAGAAGTTTGGGTTTGCCAATGTATGATGCCTCTAATGCGGTAGAAGAATTTAAACATTCGAGGAAATATTCAACAGTGGAGAAAGTGGGAGCAATAAAGGATGCATTAAGGTTTTTTTGAACAATAGGATAACTATAATATTTGAGTACTATGTATAAGTATAAGAGATAGAAAACTATTGTGATAAAGATAGGAAGGAGTTTTTGATAAAGTGCAAATAAAATCTATTTATAATAGAAACATTGGACCTACTGAAAGGGTTAATATTAGTTTTGGAAAAAATAGTGATAATACACCTAAACCCGTTGTATTAGTCGGAGAAAATGGTTCTGGAAAATCGACAGTACTATCTAACATAGTTGATGCATTTTATGAAATGGCCGGAAAAGTCTACAATAATGTTCAAGAGAGAGATGGAGAAGGCTATCAATATTATAAAGCTATTCTTCCGTCTGAGATAAATATTGGTCATGAGTTTATGATATCCTATATCGAATTTTGTGAATCTAATAAGGAAGATACTGCAGGTCAGTATATATTTAAGAGTGGCAAATTAACTTATGATGAATTTCATCTTGAAACAGGGGTTGAATTAAAAAATAAAAGGATATGGAAAGATGAGGAAAATTTTAAAGATATTTTTATTTCAAAAAAAGAAATAGAAAAAGTATTTGAGAAAAATATTTTTTGTTATTTCGGACCAGATAGATATGAAAGACCCCAGTGGATGGGGAAAAAATATTATGTGTCTGAGCAAGACTCAGACATGCACATAATGATTAGAAATCGGTATGATGGAAAGTTAAATACGCCAATCTCAGTAAAAAATGTAACGGAAGAAACATTAAAGTGGCTTTTGGATGTCATTGTGGATTCAAGAGTGGATATAAAAAAAACTAATACTGGATTACAAGTTGCACATGTTGATGTGAACGAAGCATTGATATTGAATATTGCAAGAGAAAATATTGAAAAGGTCATGGGGGAAATACTCGGTAGAGATATATATTTTGGATTAAATTTTCGTTCTGCGTATGGATCAAGATTTAATATTTTTGATAGTCAAAGCAACAAAGTCATAATCCCAACATTGGATGCATTATCAACGGGACAAAGTGCATTGTTTAATATGTTTGCCACGATTATACGATATGCTGATAGTAATGATATAAATAGAAGCATTAAGAATTATGAAATAGAAGGGATTGTTGTTATTGATGAAATAGAACTGCATTTACATTCGAAACTACAGAGGGAGGTGTTACCAAAATTGCTTAAATTATTTCCAAAAGTACAATTTATAATAACGACACATTCCCCGCTTTTTCTGTTAGGAATGGATGAACAATATGGGAAAGATGGATATTACATATACCAGATGCCAAATGCAGAAATAATCTCATCAGAAGGATTTACAGAATTTAAGAAGGCATACACATATATGACTAATACAGAAAAATATCAATCAGAAATTAAAAATGCAATTCAAAATAGAACGCAGAAGACTTTAGTTGTAACAGAAGGGGCAACTGACTGGAGGCATCTTAAAGCCGCTTTACGTTATTTTCAGAATCAGGAGAAAAAATATAATGATTTGGACATAGAGTTCCTTGAGTACAATCCTAAAAATTCTAAAAGCAATGACCTCCCCAAATTAGATATGAGTTCTTCTAATCTTGTTACAATGTGCAAAGAATTTGAAAAGGTACAGCAATCACGAAAAATAATATTCGTTGCTGATGCCGATGATAGAAATACAAGCAAACAATTAACTGTGGAAGGAAGGTACAAAATATGGAAAAATAATGTATATTCTATGATTTTGCCTATACCAAAGCATAGATTAGAAACGCAGCAAGTGTGTATTGAACATTATTATTTAGATGATGATTTACAAAGAGCCATAGAGATTAATGGTATTCCAAGAAGGATATATATGGGACGGGAATTTGATGAATTTGGTTTGTCAAATGATAAGAACTATATGTGCTTGGATAGAAATAGTTGTGGGCATGGGAAAATTTGTATTATCGACGGACAATCGGAAAAAAGAGTATTTAGTATTAAAGATGAAAATAAGGTTAATTTGGCTTTGTCCAAAATGGAATTTGCAAAGGCAATCTACACGGAGAGTGAGGAAATGAAGAATATTGATTTTTCAGAATTTCATTTAGTGTTTGATATTATAAAACAAATTATCGAAGATAATATGCCATCTTAAAAATCTCAGAAAAGAGGATTGTATATGAATTAAAAATTCTATGATGAAATAAAGAATATTTGAACCACAGCGAGAAATAAAGTCTATCAAACGGCTAATTTTGCAATGGTTGAAGCCTATTGGAATATAGGAAAATCAATCATTGAAGAACAAGGTGGCAATGGAAAAGCTAAGTATGGTACAGGCTTATTAAAAGAGTTGTCAAAGCAAATGACACGAGATTTTGGTAAAGGATTTACCGTTGCAAATTTGAAAAATATGAGGCAATTTTATTTAACATTTCCAAATGGCTACGCACTGCGTAGCGGATTGAGTTGGACGCACTATCGCCTTCTAATGCGAGTAGAGAATGAAAATGCACGAGAATTTTATATGCAGGAAGCTGTAAAGTCTCAATGGAGTACCAGACAACTTGAGCGTCAGATAAATTCCTTCTTTTATGAAAGATTATTATCCAGTAAAAATAAGGAGCAAGTTTCACAGGAAATACAGGCTTTAGAGCCGATGAAGAAACCTGAAGATGTCATCCGTGACCCATATGTATTAGAATTTCTTGGACTGACACCGAATGAAGATTTTTATGAAAGTGATTTAAAACAAGCTCTAATTACACATTTACAGAAATTTATTTTGGAACTTGGCATAGGATTTTCATTTGTTGCAAGACAGAAAAGAATAACATTTGATGGGCGGCATTTTAGAATTGATCTTGTATTTTATAATTACATTTTAAAGTGTTTTGTTTTGATAGATTGAAAAGTTGGAGACTTAACACATCAGGATTTAGGACAGATGCAGATGTATGTTCATTATTATGAGCGAGAACTTATGAATGAGGGAGACAATCCACCGATTGGCATTGTTTTGTGCGCAGATAAAAGTGAGTCTGTAGTTAAGTATACGTTACCTGAAAATGAAACACAGATTTTTGCGTCAAAATACAAATTGTATTTACCAAGCGAGGAAGAATTGCTTCGAGAATTAAAACAGGAATATCAAGCCCTGGAATCTATAAAGACAGTGGAAGATAATATTGATAGTGAGGAGTAGATTTTGCATCAAGGAAACGCAAAATTGATGGAATCTATATTTTGTGGGAAAAGGGTTGTACGAACAGTATTAGTACTACAGAAATATTTCTTATATTTTCGTTATTTTGTGGGGATATTTTTTGATTTAGTACTCATGTGGAAATGGTCTGTGTGTTGTCACTAAAAAATAATAATCTATATTTTAAACTTTATTTAACCTATAAGCTTATTTTTAAATTCTAAATTATGATTTTATGGATTATGTCTTATATTTAACTAAGGCTAAAAGAGAGTATTAAAAATTTCAAAATTTTGGTTTGTAACTAAAGTAATTTTAATATTAGTTAGAAAGTTAAGAATATTTATCGTTCTTATATAAGTACATAATTAAAAATGTGTGTGTTATACTTTTTTCATATATTATCATTTAAGCGTGGAGGAATAATATGGGAAATTCAGACACTAGAATCCATCAAATAGAATTATTGCTTACTCTGGACTATTTGCTAAGATTTACTGATGAAAACCATCCAGCCACACAACAAGATATTTGTCGACACGCTAATGACTTCGGTTTAAAATACGATGCTAAGGCCAAAAAGGGTAATGATGTTAGAAGACAAAGAATCGGGGACTGTCTTAGATTTTTAATGGAAGTTACCACTAAATTTTCTGATGTAGTTCCTTTTGTCTTAGAAGTAACAAAATCAGGCAAGTATTATATTGAGCAGAAATATTATTTAAGTGAAGAGCAAATTTTAAAAATTTTAGCAGCGGTTCAAAATGATAAATTTACAAAGGATGAGGATACAGATTTTTTGATAGAAAGATTATTAGACTCTTTATCAAATATTCATAACCGAAGCTATTATAAAAATGAGTTAAAGAAGCTTAAAAAAGGAGTAAATAAATATAATATTGCTACTAGTAGAAAAATAAGGCTTGTCAATAAGGCATTTACTGAAGGAAAGATGTTGAAAATCAGATTTAAAATACGTGGTTTTAAGAGTCCTGATATTTATTTCTATGACTTTTGGTATAGAGTTTATAAGATTAAAGAATACCGAAATAAACTATATGCACTTTTATTACCAATCGATACTGGAGACTTTATCTTTTTTAAGGGATATATATTTGATACTATCGAAAATCTTAATGTACCCGATGGTTCAGATAAAGAAGTATTATGCGCTGATTTTGATGAAAATAGAGATTTAGAAAAATTGTTTAGAGAGAAATCTAAATATGCTAAAAAACACTATGATTCATTAGAAACAATGATCGAAGAAAATAAAATGCCTATCAGCGGTGAAGCGATCAGAACAAGTTTCTATGTTAGAAAACCATTTTTTAAATTTGTAAAAAGATCATATGAAGAGTTCTTCTCTACAAAATTTGCTTGTGTTTCTTGTACTTCATTTGATATTAATGAGCTTAAAAATATTGATCCAAATGACAATCAAGCTGACTATATTATTCCTCATCCCCTTAAAGAAGGTGAAGATCCGAAATATTTTGTAGTAAATACTTATATTGATCCAGATGCTTTCATGTCCTGGCTTGTAAGTGATGTACATGGTAACGGAAATATTAACATTTCCGATATGGTTGTCGTAGTAGGGCCCGAAATGATCAACAAAAAATTATATAATTTTTATTTTAACCATGCTAAAAAATACATTAAAACATTAAATCTCGATATAAGTGAACAAATTACTAAATTAACAGATAATTCATAAAATAGGAGGTTAAATCGATGAAAACAGTTTATGTTTATCTTAAATTTACTGACAATGGCTATAGAAATTCTATTTTGTATTGGTGTAATTCAGAGCCTCCAGCAGAATGGTTAATCAAAGAACTTAAAATGGAAAATGAAAATCCAAAATATAATATTTGGTTTACAACTTTAGAGAATATTGGTGAAGCTGGATTTGATTTAATTAGTATTTATCCTTATCGTAAAGCATTTAATAGTACTATGATTTCTAGAATTGAAAATTTTTATATTTTTAAAAGAGAGGAGACAGAGGAAACTTATCTTTCTCATCAAGGAAATTCTGGAGATTGAAGAACTATTTAAATAGTCTCTTCACTTCTCTTATTTCTAATAGTGATTTTATGGAGAATATATAAATTAAAGATAATATAGATTAAAATAGTTATATAGTTTAAAATAACTCGACTATTTATAATTATTTATATTCTTATTTTATATTCAATAAAATACTGTTTTTTGAAGTGATTAAGGAGTCGATTTAATAAGAATAGAAATTAAAAACAAAAGACTTTTTTGAAGAAATATATCGTTATTGTTAGATTAGTACTTTTTTACTTTTTATAGTTTTAATCATTTCAATAATCAAAAAATTTAATATGTTATTTTTTCTTTTTTTTATTATTTTTTTTGTTAAATTTGATTAAACATGGATATTTTTAGAAGAAAGTAAATAAATAAAATATATAAAAAATGAGTATTTTATAAATATAAACACTATCTTATTCACTTTTATTGATGTACTTATATGAGGACATAATTAAATTTATAAAAAATAAGTAAAAAAAGTGTTCATAATAATAGAGAAAAGCGAGGAAAAATATGAACTATCAATTAAGGAAAATTAATGAAGATGAAGCATTAGAACAAGAACAAGAGGACTTAAAAGAAGAAGATTTAGAAGATTGGGTGGAGTTTGATGAATCTACTTTAACAAGTGAGTCAAAAGAATCACTTTCAACAAAAGAAGTAGAATCATATGAACTTATTTATGCTTCAAAGCTTAAAGAAGGCGAAGTTCCTTTAGAAAGAGTAATTGGTCATGAAGCTCAAAAGGAAGAGCTTCTTAGTGTTATTAATTGGTTTAAACATTCAAAAGAATATAAAGCAAAAGGTATTTCAGTTCCTAAAGGTGTGATTCTCTTTGGAGAACCAGGTAATGGTAAATCACTGTTTATTAAAGAGTTTATTAAATGCTGTGACTGCCCAGTGTTTGTCTTTAAAGGTGAACAAAATAATATTGTTAGAGGTATCAATGAAACATTTAAAAAAGCTCGAGAAGTAGATCATGCAATTATTGTCATTGATGAGTTAGATTTGCTCATTAATCATGAAAGAAGAGTTGTGCGAGCATTACAAGAAAACCTTGATGGTGTTGAAAGCTATGATGATATCTTAGTTCTAACTGCTACTAATAGCATCAGTGATATTCCTGATGCCTTATTACGTCATGGAAGACTAGAAAAACTCTTAAGAGTACCATATCCAACTGGTGAAGAAGCTTTAGAGATTCTCAAAAAGTATTTTCATGAGTTTAATCTTAAGTTTCCAGAAGATTTCATTGATGAAGAAGTTGCTCTTTCATTAAATGGTATCACTTGCGCAGGTGTAAAAGCTGTTGTAAACGATTTAGTTTTAAGGAATGGCTTTGATAATATCACTTCAGAAATGATTGATAATTCTATTTATAATATTACTGATAGAGTTAAAGATAAACCTAAACAAGATAACTTAGAAGTTGCTATTCATGAAGCAGGACATGCAGTCGTTGCTAAAGCATTTCCGGAGTACTTTAAGATTAATAGACTTAATATTTCTGGTGCTAGTGGCGAATTTCATGCTAATGAAATTGAAAGCGACTTTTGGCCGTATGAGAAAATTATTGCCGATATTAAAATCTCGATGGCTGGTGTTCTTGCGCAAAAGATTATTTGTGGAAGAGGTTCAAGAGGATGTGAGGACGATTTACAAGACGCGAGAGTCGATGCTTACAACATGTTTAATATGTGTGGCTATTCCTCTTGTTGGGAGACTCTTCCCCACATCGTGTCAGGAAAGAGAACCGAAACTTCTATCAAAAGAAGAAAGATGGAGAGAAAGATTGAAGCTTTACTTAGAAAGTGTGAAAAAGAAACTATTAAATATATTAAAGCACACAGAGATCAAATCAGCGCTTTAGGTAAGCTTCTCTATGAAAAGAAACATCTTAAATCTAGTGAGATTCTATCCTGTATTGGTTAGAATCTCTTTAGATAATTAATAGTCTCGAAGATGATAGATGGTTAAAAAAATATTGACAAGCTATTTTAATGAAAAATGAAATTACCAAAAAATAAAATTATTGATATTAAAAGAGTAGCTATTTAATATAGTTACTCTATTTTTTAAGTATGTTGATAATCAGTTTGAGTAAATTTAGTGAAAAAATAGATTATTTTTATCTTGGTTTTATAGTATATACAGCTTAACAAAATTTAATTTTTTAGACCTTGTCAATCTTTTTTTTGTAAAAATCATGAAACCCCTTTTTAGTAATTTATAGTATAAAAATCTTAAAAAAACTAGAATGATAGCGGTTAAAAGTTAGTCGTTTATTTCTATTTAATAGAGATTAAAAATGGTGAAAATAAATTATGTGATAAAATTAAGTATTGAAAAAATGGGTATAGTTGACCTAGAGTGGTGGTCATGTTTCTAGCCCTTAGCCATTATAAGGGGCTATCCATTTATTCCAAATATCTAGAGGGGTAATTGGTTTAAATGGGCTCAGTATGTCGAGCTCATTTTTTCGGGAAAGACGTTTTTTTCATATAAAAAGGAGGAAAAGAATATATGAAAAAGCAGTTCAGTTTGATCTCTCTTGCTGTCTTAGTTTTAGCTCTTGGTTCCTGTACATCAACTTCTAGTATCAGTGGTTCTAATAATTCTTCTACTACTGACGAAGTTGATTTTTTCGAATTAGAAGAAACAGATATCGGAACCGATAACACTGTCGATGATGGTAAATTAGCTGAATTAAATTACACTGAAGAAAAGCCTTTAAGAATTGCTTTAGTTACTGATTCTGGAACATTAAATGATCACTCTTTCAATGAGTCTGCATGGAATGGTGTCAATGCTTTCGCTGTAACTAATGGTGGTGGAACTATCGGTTCTGATAATATGGTTTCTGATGGTTTAATTCAAACCCATTATTATCAACCGGCAGAAGATAATTATGATACTCAGGGCCGTTTAGAAGCTATGCGCTCAGCTAATTCTTGGGGTGCTGATGTTATCGTTTTACCTGGTTACCTTTTCCAATCTGCTATTAAACAAGCTATCGATTCTGGTGAATTTGATGATGTTCATTTCTTAGCTTTCGATTGTGTTAAGGAAGATTCAGATAATGGCAACGCTGCTTATGAATATACCGATAATATCACTTCTATCATTTATCGTGAAGAGCAGTCTGGTTTCTTAGCTGGCTATGCTGCTGTTAAAGAAGGTTATCGCAACTTAGGCTTCTTAGGTGGTATGGCTGTCCCTGCTGTTGTCAGATATGGTTCTGGTTATTGCCAAGGTGCTGACTATGCTGCTAGTGAATTAGGCTTAGAGGATGGAGCTATCAATATTCAGTATTATTATGCTGGTGAGTTCCAAGCGACAACTGCTGCTACTCAATACTGCACAAGTTGGTATCAGAGAGGAACTGAAGTTATCTTCGGTTGCGGCGGTGCTGTTTATCAGTCTGTTATCTCTGCAAGTCAAGCTGCTGGTAATAAACCTTGGATCGGTGTTGATGTTAACCAGCACGCTGATACCTCATTAGGTCAAAGCCAAGATACTTGCATCACTTCGGCAATGAAGAATTTACAAGAATCTACTGAAGTCCTTTTAACTACTTATGTTCAAAATGACTTAAGCTGGGGTGATTCCTTAGCTGGTGAAGTTGTCACTGTCGGTGCTCAGTCTGAATCTTGCGTCTTACCTACACCTGAAACTACTGGTGATCCTGATTGCTGGGGATTTGAGAACTTCACAATTGAAGAATACGATTCAATTTTAGCTATGCTTAAAGATGGTTCAGTCAAAGTTAACTCCAATTCCAATAATGAACAATTATCTACACACAACTTTGGTTGCTCCGCAAAAGTTAGTATTAATTACATCGCTTAATTAGTTAAGGTAGAGATTATTCTCTACCTTTTTATTAAAAAATAGAAGAGGTGTTCTTGATGGAAGAAAACGTGATTGAACTTAGAAATATAACTAAATCCTTTCCTGGTATTGTCGCTAATGATGATATCTCTCTTACGTTAAGAAGAGGTGAAATCCATGCGCTATTAGGTGAAAATGGTGCTGGTAAATCAACCTTGATGTCGATTCTTTTTGGCTTAAATTATCCGGATTCTGGAACTATTTTAGTCGATGGAGAAGAGGTTTTTATAAGAAATCCTAACGATGCTACAAAATATGGCATCGGTATGGTTCATCAACATTTTAAGTTAGTCGGTTGTTATACTGCGATTGAAAATATCATATTAGGAAATGAGCCGACTACGGGACTATTTGGATTTTTAAAGCCTAAAAGCGTTAGAGCTAAATTACAGGAACTTTGTCAAAAATATAAATTTGAAGTTGATTTAGATAAAAAAATTGATGATATGGCTGTTGGAGAACAACAAAAAGTAGAAATACTTAAAATGCTTTTTAGGGATAATCATGTTCTTATTTTTGATGAGCCGACAGCCGTTTTAACTCCTCAAGAGATCGACGATTTAATGCAATCGATGAAAGAACTGGTAAAAGAGGGTAAATCGATCCTCTTTATCTCTCATAAGTTAAATGAAATTATGGAGATATCAGATCGTATATCAGTTTTAAGAAAAGGTAAATTGATTGCGACAGTTAATAAAAACGAGACGGATGTTGATGAACTTTCCTATATGATGGTCGGTAGAAATGTCGATTTAAACATTAAAAAGAAAGAAATTGAACAGGGTAAAACGATCCTGACAGTAAAAAATGTTACCGTTTATGATGAGGATAAAAAGAAAGATGTCGTTCACAATGTTTCTTTTGATGTTCATGCTAATGAAATAGTTGCTCTAGCTGGTATTGAAGGCAATGGACAGAGCGAATTAGTTTATGCATTAACTGGAATAAAAAGAATTAGAAATGGTGAGTGTATCTTACATGATGTCGATAGATATAGATATATTGATTTAAATAAAAAAGGTAAAGAGAATATCTTTAATAAATCTATCCGCTATATCAAAGGAAATATCAAGTTCGCTTACGTTTTTTTAAAAGAGCATTTAAAAGCTTTTACTGTCAATTATATTTATAACCCAGTAGCTCCAGTTATTAGAAGATGTGCGAATTATATATCTTCATTATTTAAAGTTATCTTCTTTAAAAATAAGGATGCTAATGGTAAGAAGCTCACTTATAAAGAGATGATAAGTCTCTATAAGGACAATCATTCTTATACAAAATATTCGGTTAAAAGATATACCTTACCTCAAGAAGAAGATAAGATGGATAGACTGATCGATGTACATTTAGAAGATCTTTCTGTAAGAAAAAGATGCATCTCAGGCATTTCTCACATTCCCGAAGATCGTCAAAAATATGGTTTAGCCCTCGATTTTTCCTTAAAAGATAATCTTGTTTTGCAGCGTTATTTTGAAAAGGGATTCCAAAACTGCGGTTTTATTAATGAGAAAAAGAAGATCGATTATGGAAAAGAGCTCATCAAGAATTATGATATCCGCTCTTCACTCGGCTTAGATTCGACGGTTAGATCGATGTCAGGTGGCAATCAACAGAAAGCTATCATCGCCCGTGAATTAGATAGAGATTCATCTTTGATAATCGCTTGTCAACCGACGAGAGGACTCGATGTCGGTGCAATTGAAATGATCCATAAAGATCTAGTCGATAAAAGAAATGAAGGCAAAGCCATCTTACTTGTCTCTCTTGAATTAGACGAAGTTATGAACTTAGCTGACAGAATATTAGTTATGTACAATGGTGAAATTGTCGCTAGCTTGGATCCAAAAAATACTGATCGAAAAGAGATCGGTTTATATATGTCTGGTGCTAAGAGGATGGAGGTTAAAGATGAGTAAACTTATTGAAAATTGCAAAAATGGTTTTGACAAAGTAGCCGGATTTTGTCATTTTCTTAACGGCAAAAAAGGATTTGGTTCACTTATATCTGGATTGATATCTGTCCTTTTAGGCTTTTTAGTCGGATTCATTGTTATGCTCGCTTTAGATGCTGATAGTGCTCTTCCCGGTTTAGGTACTTTATTCTCATATTCTTTAACTCATAATCCTGCCAGAATGATCTATCAAGCTACTCCGATGATGTTAACTGGTCTTGCAATCGCCTTTTCTTTTAAACTCGGATTATTTAATATTGGCATCACTGGTCAAGTTACTGCGGGCGCTTTCACTTCGATATGTTTAGGTATTATGGGTAATAATTTCTTTGTTTGTATGCTTTCAGGAATCCTTGTAGGTGCTATCGCTGGTTTTATTCCTGGCTTTTTAAAAGCGAAATTTAATGTTAATGAAGTTTTATCAGGAATCATGTTGAATTGGATTATCTATTACATAATTGGACTGATCGGTTCATTAGGACTAGATTCCTCATTTAAAGATAGGAATACTCCTGCTGAGTTAATTAATATGCCTCTTAATGGTCGTATGCCTTCTTTAGGAGCTGATAATGGTATCTCGATCGGTATTATTATTTCATTAGTCTTAGTTATTATTTTTGAAATAATCCTTTTTAAGACAAAGTTTGGTTTTGAGCTTCGTTTGACTGGCTCTAATCGTTTCGCTAGTCAGTATTCAGGTATGAATCAAACTAAAAATATTATTTTAGCGATGACTATATCTGGTGCTTTAGCTGGATTAGCTGGTTATATGCTTTATGCTAATCCCCTTAATCCTCCTCGCTTTAGATGGGACTCCTCTAATAATGCCTTGATCTCTGATGGATTTACGGGAATTTCTGTTGCTCTTATCGCTCAAAATTCACCTATAGGTTGTATCTTATCTTCTTTATTATTGACGATGATCGATGGTGCACAATCGCAGATGTCGACTATTTCTTCAGCTTATAATGTTCATTATACTGAACTGATTAAATCGATAATCATCTATGTTGCTTCTTTCTCATCCTTCTTTATGTACATTATGAATTATCTTTACGAAAGAAAAGAAAATAAATTAAAAGCCAAAAAAGAACTTTTAATTGAGGAGGGAGAGTAATGCCTAGCTCATTTGGTGCTTATGATTGGGGCTCATTAGTCCGTTATTTCATTATTTATGGTATAGGCTTTATCCTAGGTTCATATGGTGGTATGTTCTCTGAATGTTCAGGTATCATCAATATTGCCTTAGAAGGTTCGATGGTTGTCGGTGCATTTTCCGGTGTCATCTTTATGAAATTAGTCGGTGAAGCTAATCCTACTTCGTTTTTAGTTACTACGACAGCTGGTGTTCAATTATTTTTCCTTCTCGCTGGTTTAGTTGCAATAGTAGTCGGTATTTTATTCTCTTATCTTCTTTCCTTTGTCTCTATCAAATTAAAAGCTAACCAAACTATTGTCGGTACAGCTTTAAATACTTTCGCCGTCGCTGCTTGTACTATTATCAATACTTCCATCACTGGTATCGATTCTCCTGAAGTTTCTTTAGGTTCTCTTTCCTTAAGTCAATATTTATCGCCAGATACTGGGAATGAGTTTTTTAATTTTGCTCTGATGGGCTTAAATGTCGCTATAATCATCGGTTTTATCGCTATAATTGTATTATGGTTAGTGATGAATAAGACACGCTTCGGTTTAAGACTTAGAGCCTGCGGTGAGAATCCGGCAGCTTGTGATAGTGTCGGTATCAATGTAAAGCGTATGCGCTACTTAGGAACACTTATAGGTTCAGCTGCTGCTGCCTTTGGCGGATTTATTATCTTCTCATATTTTGATATATTCGTCGGCAATTGGCAAATCGATGCTTTAGGTTACGGTTTCTTAGTTTTAGCTATTGAAATATTTGGTAACTGGAAAGCAACTAATATTATTTTTGCGGCTCTATTCTTTGCTTTCTTCTCCGCTTTTGCTCCGACTTTTACTTCTTATCTCTCAACTTTCCCTCAGATCAACTCTATCTTAACTAACCGCGCGTTTTATTATATGCTTCCTTACCTTCTCGCTTTCCTATCGCTCATCTTCTTCTCTAAACACTCGCATGTTCCTAAGGCAGAAGGTATTCCCTACGATAAAAGTGAAAAATAGAAAGGTACATTATGAAAGTAAACATTTATCCTATTGTCTCTTCCTTACATAATCAGAGACTCATTGAAGAAACAAGTAAACTCCTTGAACCCTTAAGTAAAAAAGGTTATTCTTTTACCTTTATTTCTGACGTTAATAAATTTTATGAGGATGCCGATTTATCATTAGTTCTTGTTCAATCAGGTGGCAGTGAAAATTTATTTTTACAAGCTTTTGGTAAATTAAAAGAGCCTTATTATCTTTTAACATATGGAACTAATAATTCTTTAGCTGCTTCTTTAGAGATAATGGCTTTTTTAAAAAGGCATCATTTAAAAGGTGAAGTTTTACATGGCGATATCTCTTACTTAGATAGGAGAATGAAGGATTTAGCTAAAAAACCAATTGAAATCGAAACTACTTATCGTTTAGGTGTTATCGGTCATCCTTCTGACTGGCTTATTTCAAGTGATGTCGATTATGATAAAGCTAGTAAATTATTTTCAATTAAATTAGTCGATATCGATATAAAAGAAGTAGAGGAAGAATATAATAGCATCAAAGAGTTTATCCTTCCTTCATTTGCTTCTTCTTTTGATACTGATGAGTTATCTAAGGCTTATAGATTATATTTAGCTTTAAAAAATATTAAGGATAAACATCAACTTGCTGGTTTAACTATCCGTTGTTTTGATCTTTTATCTAGCTTGAAAACTACAGCTTGTTTAGCTTTAGCTATCTTTAATTCTCAGGAAGATTGTTTAGGTACTTGTGAAGGTGATATTCCTTCGATGTTATCAATGTTTGTTTCTAAGTACATCTTAAAGTTACCTTCCTTCCAGTGCAATCCTTCAAGGATCGACGTCGATCATAATTTGATTACTTTAGCCCATTGCACATTACCTTTATCAATGTGTTCATCTTATACTTTTGATACTCATTTTGAATCAGGCATCGGTGTTGGTATACACGGTGAAATTAAAGAAGGTGATGTTACCTTATTTAGAATCAATGCTGATTTAAATGAGTTATTTGTTGAAGAAGGTTACTTAGAAAAAGACTTGTATGAAAAACATCTCTGCCGCACTCAAGTAGTCTTAAAGTTACACTCTCTTGATAAACTTCTTAAAGAGAGTCTAGGAAATCATGAAATTATGATTATAGGACATCATAAAGAAGAGATAGTTAAATACTTTACTGAAAGAGGTTTTAAAGTCATATAAGATTTGAAATAAGCGGCCTTTTTCGTTATAATCATCTATCGAAAAGAGGTTTTCTATGGGCTACGATTTTAAAAATATAGAGGAAAAATGGCAGAAATATTGGGAAGATAACAAAGTTTACAAAACTGATTGTTATGACTTTTCTAAACCAAAATTTTACGTTCTTGATATGTTCCCCTATCCATCTGCTGCGGGCTTACATGTCGGTCATGTCGAAGGATATACTGCAACTGACGCTTTAGCTCGTTTAAAAAGAATGCAAGGCTTTAATGTTTTACATCCTATCGGCTATGATGCTTTCGGTTTACCAGCAGAACAATTTGCTATTAAAAATAATGCCTCTCCTTCTATCTATACTGAAAAGAATATTAATAATTTTCGCTGTCAACTTAAAAGGATGGGTTTTTCCTATGACTGGGATCGTGAAATTAAAACTTGTGATCCTAGCTACTATAAGTGGACTCAATATATCTTTTTAAAATTGTATGAAAAAGGCTTAGCCTATGAAGATGAAAGATTAGTTAATTACTGTCCTGCACTCGGAACTGTTTTAGCTAACGAAGAAGTCATCGATGGCCGCAGTGAAAGAGGAAATTATCCAGTTGAAAGAAGGCCGATGAAGCAGTGGTGTTTAAAGATTACAGCTTATGCTGATAAACTTTTAAGCGGCTTAGATGAAGTTAGTTGGCCTACTTCTACAGTTCAGATGCAAAAGAATTGGATCGGTAAGAGCTATGGTTCTATTGTCACTTTTAATATTGTTGATTCTGATCTATCTTTTGATGTATTTACAACTAGAGCTGACACGTTATTTGGTTGCACTTATTGTGTTTTAGCACCTGAGCATCCTTTAGTTAAACAACTTGTTACACCTGAGCAAAAAGAGAAAGTTAGTAAGTATTTAGCTGAGGTTGAAAGAAAGAGCGACTTAGAGAGAACTGATTTAAATAAAGAGAAGACTGGTGTCTTCTTAGGTGCCTATGCTATCAATCCTATCAATGGTAAGAAAGTTAAAGTATATATCGGTGATTATGTTTTAGCAACTTATGGAACTGGTGCTGTTATGGCTGTTCCTAGTCACGATCAAAGAGATTATGAGTTTGCTAAAAAACATAATATCGAAATGATAAAAGTTATTGAATCTGACATCTCTAAAGAAGCTTATGAAGGCGATGGAGTCCATATTAATTCTGATTTTGCTGATGGACTTAATAATGAAGAAGCTAAAAAAGCTATCACTGATAAACTTATCGAATTGAAAAAGGGTAATTATAAAATATCCTATAAACTTCGTGACTGGCTATTCTCACGTCAGAGATATTGGGGTGAACCTATCCCGATGATTCATATGGAAGATGGTTCTTTAAAACCTGTTGCTTATAGTGATTTACCTTTAACTTTGCCTGATTTAAAAGACTATCAGCCCACTTATGATGGTAAGCCTCCGCTTAGTAAAGACAAAGAGTGGTGTGAAGTTATAGTCGATGGTAAAAAGGGTTTGCGTGAAACTAATACGATGCCTCAATGGGCTGGTTCTAGCTGGTATTATGCAAGATATATTGATCCCCATAATGATAAAGAGATCGGAGATAAAAAATTACTAGACCACTGGCTACCAGTCGATGTTTATGTCGGTGGAGCTGAACACGCTGTCTTACATCTTCTTTATGCTCGTTTCTGGCATAAGTTTTTACACGATGAAGGTGTCTTTTCTTCTGATGAACCTTTTAAGAAACTCTATCATCAAGGTTTGATTTTAGGTTCTGATGGTCAAAAGATGTCTAAATCTTTAGGTAATACTGTCTCACCTGATCAAGTAGTTAATGAATATGGTGCTGACGCTTTAAGATTATATGAACTCTTTAAAGGACCTATCGATCAACCTTTACCTTGGAATAATGATGGTCCTAAAGGTGCTAAGAGATTCTTAGATAAGCTCTATCGTTTATATTTTGATGAAGAATATATCAATAAGAGAACTACTGAAAGTGAAGAATCTTTAGAATATGTCTATAACTATACTGTTAAAAAGTGCACCGCAGACTATGAAATTTTACACTTTAACACTGGTATTGCACAGATAATGGTTTTAGTGAATGAGATGTTAAAAGCTGAAAAACTACCTCTATATATGCTTGAAGGATTAGCTAAAATCATCGCTCCTATAACTCCTTTTATCGCAAGTGAATTCTATCAAGCATTAGGTCATAATGACCTTATCGACTTCTCAACTTGGCCTACTTATGATGAAGAAAAAATCTCATTTAAACCTGTCACCTATGCTATCCAAGTCAATGGTAAACTTCGTGCTAAGTATGATTTTAAAAAGGATGCAACAAGTGAGGAGTTAGAAGAATTAAAGAAGATTGTTCTCACCTTAGATAATGTTAAAACATATGTTGAAGGTAAAGAGATAATCAAGATGATCGTCGTTCCTAATAAGATTATTTCTATCGTTGTTAAGTAAAATTAAAACTGCTGAATTATCAGCAGTTTTTTTAAAATTAAAATAGGCAACTTTAGAATAATAAAACAAGTTATTAAAAAAGCGTCACCTGAGTGACGCTATTTTTAACCTTTTAATCCTCTAGATTGACGGTCCATATCTTCGACAACAATATCGAATATTTCTCCTAGAGTAGAGCAGTACTCTAAGACTAGCCAAGGTTCATTAGTATGAAAATGAAGCTTGATAAGTGAATCATCACCGACTACTAATAAGCAATCACCTTTAAAGTGCTCGGTGATATAATCACTGATTTTATTTTCATCAAGTCCTGTTCCTTCGATTAAAAGTTGAGTATCATACCTAAATTCAATCATATTTTATCCTCCTTTTAGGCTAATGAACCCATCGGATCCCAAGGTTCTAAAACGATAGGATCTGAGTTGTAGGCTTCTAATTCTTCTTTAGTTAAATATTTTTTATCGATAACGATCTGATAAACATATTCATTAAACCACTCATCATCCATAGCAAAGAAACCATCATAACCAGGTTCTTTACCCCAGGAATTTTCAACTTTGTACCTATTTGGTTTACCATCTACTAAGTTGACACCAGTGAAGACCATCGCATGAGTCATGAGCGACTCTCCATAATCTAGGCGAGCTTTTTTATCGAGTTTAAACTCTGTGTTGAAAAGAGACTTAACATCTAAGGCATCGACACTTAGATAACCCTTCTCTCTATCAGAGAATTGACCGACATCAGAACCAAACCATACTGGTTCTCCATCTTTTAACTGAGCAATCAAGAGTTCTTTTAATCTTTCGATCGGTAAATTTAAATACTTGACAGTATCAGGATAAATATTACCTAAGAATTTCACAGTAAATGAACGATTATACGGTTTATCGTCAGTAGGAGCATTGATGATTGAGATATAGGAATCTAAGTTCATAGCTACATACTTAGCAAAAAATTCTTGCGGGGTAATATTTTCAATACGGATGAAATTATTCTTTAAATCTCTAGTCTCAAAGGTAAACTTAAGAGGAGGTTTACCTAAACATAAGACTAAAATATGATATATCTCTTTAAGCATATTATCTTTCAAATTTCTTAAAGAGGTTATATCGTCTTCTTTATGTTCTTCTCTTAAGATATAGGCATATTCTCTAAGTTTTTTAGTTAAGAAATTATTCATCAACATCGTTTTTGAAGAAGTAGCAGTTTCCGGCATACAGATTTTAGGAACAACACCATATTTCTTAACTAAAGAGGCGAACATATCAAACTGACCACCATCTCCTAAAGGAGCAGTTAAAAGGTAGGAAACTACTCTTGAAGAGGTTTTTTCGTCTCTAGTAGCGATGATATTTTCTAAAAAATAATTACTTTTTTCTAATTTATCATAGAAAAGAGGGTAATTTTGAGAGAGCTCCATGTTGCCAAGATTAAGATTCTTCATAACCTTTAGACGCATAAGGTTTGTAGCTGCAAACATCCAACAGCGACCAGATTGTTTTTGATTAGTAACATCACCAGCATCTAATTCTAAAGAATAATTTTTTGTGAGTTCTCTTTCTTTCTCATAATTGCGGCTAGCTGCTAAAATTCCGTTATTTATAACAGAATCAGCGATAATTTTTCTATTAGGAAGTGAAGAAGAATATTCTTCAAATCTTTCAAGATCAGTTAAAGTTATTTCTTTCATATAGTTATTCCTTATTTATTATCGAAAATATTTTTGTAAGGTTTAATCTCAATTTCTTCACTCTTATTAAATTTTTCGAGTAGTTCACTAGTTAAATATTTTTTATTGATGACAATCTGATAAACATATTTATCAAAATAGTCTCTAGACATGATGTAATAACCATCTTTTCCGTTATCTTTGCCCCATGAGTTCTTAACTTTAAAGCGATCGATAGTTCCATCATCTAAGATATTGCAACCAGTAAAAGTCATCGCATGATTACAAACAGTTTGCAAGTAATCAATACTTGCACCTTTATCCATAGAAGTATCGATACCAAAAAGTTTATCATAATCGATAACATGGTCAGCTAAATAGCCTTCTTTTCTTAAGAATTGAGTAGTGGCATCAGCAGCAAACCAAACCGGTTCTTCACCTTTTAAAGAAGAGACTAAGGAGTTTAAAAATTCATCCTTAGAAACGTTGAAGAAGTAAACATTCTCACCACCTTCAACATTATTTACAAGATGAGAATAATATCTAACATAATCTTTGAAATCATAATAAGGAGAATCAGATAAAACGATGTAATCGTCAATAGTAGAACCAAAGTATTCATCATAGAATTCTTTTGGTGACATCTTCTTAAGGCGGACAAATTTTTTATCTTTATCATAATATTGATAAGTAAATTCTCTAGTCGGTTCTCCTAAAGAGATGGCTAAAATGCGATATACTTCACTAAGCATCATCTCTTTATGAGTTCTTCTTTCTTCATCGGTAGAAAGATTTCTTAAAATATATGCGTCTTTAAAAAGAAGCTTTTCTAAAACAGCATTAAGTTCATTAGTTTTAGAAGAAGTAAAAGTCTCCTTCATGCACTCTTTAGGGACAACACCATATTTTTTAACGAGGTTTTTAAACATCACAAAATGACCGCCATCCCCTAAAGTCGAGGTGAAGACTTTGACGTTATCGCGGGAATCGATGCTTTCATCTTTAAGTTCGATAACTCTTTCTAAGAAGAAATTGGCCTTTTCTAATTTGTCATAGAATTGAAGGTAAGCTTGTGAAAATTCAAAATTTTCGACGTTTAGCTTTTTCATGATGACCGGTTTTAAAGCATTAAAACCAGCGAACATCCAACAGCGACCAGATTGTTTCTGATCTGTTATATTTCCGTCCTTGATATCGATAGAAAAAGAATCGGGTAAAGAACGGACAACATCATCATTGATGCTTGAGGCGTAAATACCATTTGTAATGACAGCATTTCTAGCTAAAAGGTGACATTTCTTGCTGCGAAAATCATCTTCATAGCTATTAATATCGTTTATATTTAATATTTTATCCATAAATTTCCTCCTAAGATATAATAGCATATTCTAAATTAGAAGTTTAGTATAATGCAATAGATTTTAACCAAAGTTAACAAGACTAGAAATAGCCCCTTGATGTTTAAAATAGTGGCTTAATATGGTAAAATTTAAAACGTTATGGAAAATATTGAAAATATCATCGCTAATGAATGTTCTTTAGATTTAAAGAGTGTAATTGTCGCTTTAGAATTATTTAGTGAAGGTTCTACTGTCCCCTTTATCGCTAGATATCGTAAAGAGAAAACAGGTGGTTTAAATGAAGAGCAATTAAGAGAAATCTTAGAAAAAAAAGAATATCTTGATACTTTACTCAGTAGGAAGAAAACAGTTTTGGCTACCTTAGAAAAATTAGGAATTAAGGATGAGAGTTTATATTTAGCTATCGATAAAACAACTTCTTTAGTTGAATTAGAAGATCTTTATCGTCCATATAAACCTAAGAAGATGACTAGGGCTAAAAAAGCTATAGACGCTGGCTTACAACCTTTAGCTGATTATCTTTTAACTGATGAAACTGGTACCATAGATGAAGAAGCTAAGAAATATATTAATGAGAAATATCCTACTAGTGAATCTTGTATTCAAGGTGCGATGGATATTATCGCGGAATCTCTTTCTGATGCGATAAAAGTTCGCACCTTTATTAGGAATGATATTTTAAAACATGGTATTATCAAGACTGATACTACTGAAAAAGATGTCGAAAAAATTTATGATAATTATAAAGATTATCAAAGAAAGTTATCTCTTCTTAAGCCTTATAATATCCTGGCTATTGAAAGAGGATGTAAAGAAGAGAAACTTGAACGAACACTACTTTTAAATGATGATTTATATATCAATTTTATTTATCGAAGTTTAAAAGAAAGTAAAGTATATGATGATATTTACTTTAATATAGCTAAAGATGCCTATAAAAGATTAGTTTTACCCTCTTTAACTAATGAAGTATTCTCCTATTTATTTGAAGAAGCTTCAAATAGTTCTATAAAAGAATTTAAAATTACTTTAAAAGAGATACTTTTAACTCCTCCTTTACGAAATAAAAGGGTATTAGGTTTTGATCCAGGTTTTATGCATGGATGTAAGATCGCTATAGTTGATGAAAAAGGTGATGTTCTTAAAGTCGGTATTATCAACAATCCTTTTATGAATGAAAATAGTAAAAGAAAAGCTAAAGAAGAGCTTTTAAAATATATTAAAAGTGAAAAAGTTGATGTTATCGCTATTGGTAATGGAACAGCAAGCCGTGAATCTGAGCACTTAATAAAGGAGATGATTAAAGAGTATAACTTAACTACTAAAGAGCTTATCGTTTCTGAGTCTGGTGCCTCTATATATTCAGTTACTAAGATAGCTAAAGAAGAATTCCCGGAATATGAACCTAATATCCGTTCGGCGATATCTATTGCTAGGAGATTACAAGATAGTTTAGCTGAATTAGTAAAAATACCTCCAGAATCTATCGGTGTAGGACAATATCAACATGATATTGATGAAAAGAAATTAAAAAATGCACTTAAAGATACTGTTGTCGATGTTGTTAATTATGTCGGTGTCAATTTAAATAGTGCGAGTGAAGCTTTACTTTCTTATATTTCTGGCATCAATAATAAGGTTGCTCATTCAATTGTTGAATATAGAAAGAAGAATGGAATATTTCATTCAAGAGATGAATTACTTAATGTCCCTTATCTTGGTGAAAAATGCTTTGAGAATTGCACTGGTTTTTTACGTATTCCTGAATCAGAAGAATTATTAGATAATACTTCATTACATCCTGAAAACTATCTTATCGCTCATAAGATATTAAATAAATATTCTTTAGATGAAAAAGATGATCTTTCTAAGTTAAAAGAACTATCAGAAAATGACAAAGAAATTTTATGTTCTCAACTAAATATCTCACTATTTTCTTTAAATGAGATCATTAATGAACTAATTAAACCGACTAGAGATCCGCGTGAAGAAATGCAGATGATGCAAGTATCTGAAGAGTTAAACGATATTAAAGATTTAAAAGTCGGTGCAGTTTATGAAGGTACTATTAGAAATATTACGCAATTTGGTTTCTTTGTCGATTTAGGAATTGAAATCAATGGCCTTGTTTACATTAAAGATATAAGTTCAACTAGAGTCACTGATCCGCATGATTATGGTAAAATAGGTGATATAATCAAAGTTAAAGTGATCAGTGTCGATTTAGAAAGAAAGAGAATCTCTTTATCGATGAAAGGGGTAAAATAAGATGGAAAAGAATTTTAAAGCAAAAGATAAATATTATGGTTATCTTGTATCTATACCTATCATTATTGCAATTATCTCTTTAATCGGTCAAATCTTTCTTCAGTCGACTATAACTTTAGTAGATAATGTCTATTCCTTTCCGCAAACTATCTCTCTTCTTTTTTCCTCCTCAGCCTTAGCATTTATCGGTTTAAGTAATACTTATGACTTATCTTTGATTCAAGGTGTTTCGGCTGTCATCAATATCTTGATCGCTTTAATTCTTCTATTTTTGAGTTCTTATTCCTTAAAAGGTAATAAATTATATTTATTGATCGCCTTTGCTATTTATGCTTTTGATACTTTGATCATGCTTATTTTATTTATAATTTCCGGATTAGGAATATACGTATTATCATTTAGAATTCAAGATTATATAATAATGAGTGTTATTCATATACTAGGTTTAGCAGTTATGGGATATACTATTTTCCCTTATCGGAGGAATAAATAATGTCTACAATAAAATATAACCGCCATGAAGAAAGAGTAAATTTAGTTCAGATATTTTACCAGTTCTTTTTATATTTAAGTGAAAATAAAACTGTCGACGCTACCGAGATTTTATTATCGCATTATAACGTCGATGATATTTCAAAAGTTCCACTTTATTCAAAAGCCATCTATTCATTAGCTTTAGAACATTATGAGGAGATTGTAAATATCATATCTAAGAATCTTCATAACTGGACTTTTAATAGGATCGACAACGTCGCAAAAGCGATTTTATTTGTCGGAGTCAGCGACGGAGAATATGCTCACCTTTCTCCGCGCAATGTAATAATCGACGAATGCGTCAAGATCGCTAAAAATTATCTAAAAGAAGATGATTATAAATTTATCAACGCTGTTTTAGATAAAGCTATAAAGAAATGAAAGATGTCATGTACTCTGTCCAAGAAGTAGCTGATATATTAAAAGGCTGCTTCGATAATCCTTATTTTAATGATATTACTGTCTATGGAGAAATATATTCATTAAAAAGAGGAAAATTTACTTATATTGAGATCGGCGATAAAGATCAAGATCAAGTCAATGGTCCATTATTAAAATGTGCTTTTTCTACTTTTTATAATAATGGTATAAATTTTGATGAGATCAATGTTGGTGACATTATAAAAGTTCACGGTCGGTTAACATATTATGCCCATGGTTCGAGTGTCACTTTGTGGGGTGATAAATTAGAAGTGATGCTTAAAGAGATGGGTGCAAGTCTTCTTTTAAAAAGAAAAACATTAGAAAAATTAGATAAGTTAGGTTATCTTGATGAAAAAAGAAAAAGACCTATACCTAAGTATTGTTCAAATGTAGCGATAGTTACAGCTAAAGATTCTGCCGCCTATTCTGATATTATTAAAACCTTACATTCACGCTTTCCTGTGTCGACTGCTTTATATCCTGCTATAGTTCAAGGTGATAATGCTAGTAAAAGTATGATTTTAGCTTTAGAAAAAGCTAAAGAGAAAAAATATGATTGTCTCATCTTAGGTAGAGGAGGCGGTTCTAAAACTGACTTATCCTGTTTTGATGATGAAAAACTTGCTCTTACAATAGCTACCTATCCTGTTCCTATCATCACTTGTATCGGTCATACTATCGATACTTCTGTAGCAGATAGAGTTTCAGATAAGATGGCTATCACACCGACTGAAGCTGCTAGTTTAATTAATCCTTCTTTGGAAGAAGTTTT
Source organism: uncultured Bacilli bacterium (assembly GCA_944349335.1). Classification (GTDB taxonomy): domain Bacteria; phylum Bacillota_I; class Bacilli_A; order RFN20; family CAG-288; genus Enterosoma. The sequence continues at coordinate 65,081 of CALVMW010000001.1, read as the reverse complement.
TGAAAAGCATAAAGAATATATAAGCATATTGAATAAAAAAATAGAAGATGTTATACAAGATAAAGCGCTGTATTTAGATGGATTTTTAAAAAGATTAGATTCTTTATCACCAAAGAGGCATTTATCTTTATTACTCGACAAAAATAATAGTTTTAAAAAAGAACTCAAAAGAAGTTTGCTTGATAAAATTAAAAGAAAAGAAGATAAGATGGTTACAAATAAGGAGAATATAACTAATTATTTTCTTTCAGTGATCGATAATAAATTAAATAAGGTTCATAACTTTATTTCTTTGCTTGAAGCCTACTCTCCAGCTAATATCGCTAATAAAGGATATGCCTTAATTTATAAAGATAATAAGAAAGTAAAAAGTATCAATGACCTTAAAGAAGATGATGAGGTAGTTATTACGTATACAGATGGAAGAAAGAAAGCAATCATTAAGAGGTGAGAATTATGAGTAAAAAAATACAAGATATGACATATGAAGAGATGGAAAAGGAATGTGAAAAAGTTTTAGAGAAACTTTCTAAAGATATCTCTTTAGATGAAGCTAAAAAATGCTATGATTATGGCAAGGAATTAGCTTCAGAGATGGAGAAGAGACTCGGTGAGTTACAAAAAGAAGTTAAAGATGAGGTCGAAGAATAAACTTATCGACTTCGATGAAGAAGAATTAAAATCTCTTGCTACTTCATTAAGAAAAGAGATTTATTTTGCCACGAAGAAAAATGGTGGACACTTGTCCTCTAATCTAGGAATAGTAGAGATAATAATTACTTTATTGCGCCATTTTGATCCGTATAAGGATGATATTATATTTGATGTCGGTCATCAAACTTATGCCTATAAAGCTTTAACTAAAAGAGATTTATCTAAAATAAGAACTTTTTCAGGTGTCGCTCCTTTTTCTGACCCTCAAGAATCGATAGCTGATAAGATTTATAATGGTCATGCAGGTTCTGCTCTTTCCATTGCTTATGGTGTTGCTAAAGCTAAAAAACTTCTTAATGATAATTCTTATACAATCTGCATCATCGGTGATGCATCGATTACAAATGGCACAGCCTTTGAAGCATTATCTCTATTAGCTACTGATAAAGAGACTAATTTGATAGTTATTTTAAATGATAATGGCATGGGCATTTCTAAAGATGTTTCTTTCATGCATAATTCATTTGTTAAATTGAGAAATTCCTCATTTTATTTTAAAACTTCCGCTTTCTTTTCCAGGAGTTTAAATGGTGGTAAAATTAGAAAAAAAATCTACTGGGGACTTAAGAAGATTAAAGACTATATTCGTTCTATCGTTTTAAAACCGACTATTTTTGAAACGATGGGAATAAAGTATATGGGTCCTTTTGATGGACATGATTTTCGTGCTTTAAATCTTGCATTTAATAAAGCTAAATCTTTTACTTCTTCTCCTTTAATCATCCATGTTTTGACGATAAAAGGTTGCGGTTATCCTCTGGCTATGGAAGATGAGATCGGTTTATATCACGGTGTTAATCTTAAAAGTTCTACTACCTCATTTACTGATCTTAAAGTTGATTTTTTAGCGCGAAAAATGAAGGAAGATAATAAAACTATCCTTTTAACGCCAGCGATGAAATATGGTTCTAAGCTAAATTCACTTTTTGCGCAATATCCAAATAGATGTATCGATGTCGGTATAAGTGAAGAACACGCTTTTAGTTTTATCACTGGTATTTCTCTTAAAGGTCTTCATCCGATTTTAGATATATATTCTACTTTTATGCAAAGAAGTTACGATCAAATATTCGAAGATTTAATTAGAAATAAAAGCGATTCTTTTATCTTTGTGGAAAGAGCCGGATTAGCTAATGAAGATGGTCCTTCTCATCATGGTTTATATGATGTTAGCTTTTTAAAAACGATTCCTAATACCCAAATATTTATGCCATATGATGAAATATCATTTAATTATCTAGCTGAAGAATTATTTTTTACTAGTCAGGGTTCAATCTTTTTTAGAATACCTAAAGAAGAAGCTATTAAAGCTGATATAATCTCTTATGACAAAGAAAAAGCGATAATAAATAACTCACAATCAACCAAATTATTTATAGGTATAGGTCCATTAGGATATAAGTTAGCTAAGAAGTTAAATTTTAATTCTGTCATCTTAACTGATCTATTACCTAAAGATGAAGTGTTACAAGAACTACTTAGGAATAAAGATGAGATATTTATTTATGATGCCTGTTCAACAAAAGAAGGAACCTGCTCCTTGATTCTTCAATATGTAGCTCGTAATAATCTAAAAATAAAGGTTCACTATTATTCTTTTGCTGTTGATTTTTATACTTACGGTTCGAATGAGAAACTTTTAGAATATTATAAGATGGATGTAGATAGCGTATATAAAATGATCGAGGAGGAAATATGCTCGAAGAATTGACGATTACTAACTTAGCGACTATCGAAAATAGTGATATTGAATTTACTTCAAATTATATTTCTTTAGTAGGTGAGACCGGTGCTGGTAAATCTTTAATTATCACTGCTTTAAATTTATTACTGGGTGGAAAAGCTGACAAAACTTTACTGCGTGAAGAAGATAAACCGTTAGTTATAACAGGCGTTTTTTCCTATGTTAATGAAGCTGCTAGTGATGAAGTCTTCTCCTATTTGATGGATGATAGAATCATTATAAAAAGAAAGGTCACTAAAAATTCCTCCACCACTTATATCAATGGTAATATTGTAACCTTATCTGAGTGTAAAAACCTCTTTCGAGCATTAGTTGATATTCATTCTCAAGGTGAGAATTCTCTTCTTTTAAATAGTGAAAAGCAGCTATCTTATCTTGATAAGTTTGCGATAGTTGAATTGCATGATTTATTGAAACAATACCAAGATACTTATCATGATCTTTTAGAAAGTAAAAAAGAGTTAAATCGTGTTAAAGAGGATAACCGCTTCATCGATTTAGATTACTTAAATTATCAGATTCAAGAGATTGAAAAATATCATTTAAAAGAAAATGAAATCGAAGAACTTGAAGAAGAATATAAAGCGATGCATGACTATGAGAAGATTGAAGAAGCCTATAATGAAATACAAAAAACTATCAATAATGGCGAGATTTCTCTTTTTGATATCTTAGCTAGTTTACGAAAAGAAATGCGCGGCCTTGAAAATAGTTCACTAAAAAATGAAGTGTCAGCTTGTTTACAATCTTTAGAAGAATTTGAAGATAAATTTACCGAACTTGATAATCATTATCAATCGCTCGATTTTGATAAAGGCCGATTAGATTATATAAACTCAAGACTATATTCCTTAAAGAGTTTACAGATGAAATATGGTAGGACTACTAAAGAAATACTTGATGCTTTAGCTAGCTTTAAAGCTAAAATTGACCAAGCTGACCATTATCAAATGATTTTAGAAGACTTAGATAAGAAGATTAAAAACTTAAAGAGTGAAGCTTTAAGTTTAGCTAAATCCATTTCTATAATTCGTAAAAAGAAAGCCGAAGAATTAGCGCAAATGATCTCTTTTGAGATGAAAGATTTAGCATTAGAAGCTGATTTTTTAATTGACTTTAATGAATGTGAATTAAATAGTAATGGTATCGATGAGATCAGTTTCTTAGTAAGACTAAATCCTGGCTTACCTTATCAAGAGATAAAAAAAGCTATCAGCGGTGGAGAAAATTCGCGTTTAATGCTCTCTTTAAAGGTTGTTTTGAATAAGATATCACCTACTCCGACAATTATTTTTGATGAGATCGATACTGGTGTCTCTGGGCGTATCGCAACCTTAATGGCAAGAAAGATTTTAGCGATATCTTCTTTATCACAGGTTATTGTCATCAGTCACTTACCGCAAGTTGTAGCAAGTTCAAAAGAATCGTTACTAGTTAAAAAAGTCGTCATCTCAGATAAAACCTTGACGACGGTCAGTAAATTAGATGAGGAAGCTTTTATTAGCGAAGTTGCTAAGATGCTTTCAAGTTCTGAAGTGACAGAATCCTCAATTGAGCAAGCGAAAAATCTGATCCGAGAATATCGATGAAAAAAATTGTACATATCGATTTAAATGCCTTTTTTGCTCAGGCTGAAGTTTTATTAAATCCGAAGTTAGCTAATAAAGCTATCGCTATCGGTTCTGACCATAATCGCGGAGTTATTTCTACTTCATCCTATGAAGCTAGAAAAGCCGGTGTTTACTCTGGAATGAGTACTTCTGAGGCTTTAATAAAATGTCCTGATTTAATAATTATTGATGTACATTATTCTTATTATAAGCTTCTTTCTGAACGCTTTTTTTCCTATTTAAGAGAACGCTATCCTATTATTCAACAAGCGTCTATTGATGAATGTTATATCGATATGACTGATCAAATAAAAGAACCTTATTACGATTATTTATTTGATTTGCAATTAAATCTATATAAAACTTGCCAATTAAAATGTTCTATAGGTTTAGGTGAAACAAAATTTTTAGCGAAGATGGCTTCTGATTATAAAAAACCATTAGGTATCACTATTATAATGAAAAAAGATATACCGGAAATTTTGTGGCCGATCAAAATTGAAAAAATGTATGGAATCGGAAAAAAATCTGCACCTCGATTAGTGGAGTTAGGTATAAATACTATCGGTGATCTAGCTAAAACTGATGATGAAAGAATGAAAAGGCTACTTGGGAAAAGTTTTACTTATCATCAAGCTCATGCTAATGGTTATGGAGATAATATAGTTGATAGCGATTATAGAGATCCTAAATCGATCTCAGTTGAAAGGACTTTATCTTTTGACGTCTCTAATGAAGATGAACTGATTGAAGATTTTAAATATTGTGTAGTTGAACTAGTTAAAGAGCTTAAAAAGAAGAGAAAGAAAGCTACCTCAATTTCGATTAAATTAAGAGATAACAATTTTAGTACAAGAAGTAAAAGACAAACTATTAAATCAACATCAGATGAAAGCGAAATATTTTTAGTTGTCTCTAAATTATTTGAGGAATTTTATGATCATAAGCCGTTAAGATTAATCGGAGTTGGAGCTGAAAAAATAGAAGATGAATGAAGAAATTGAAAATTTTCTTATTTACTTAGCGACTGAAAAAGGGGATAGTAAAAAAACACTTGAGGCTTATAAAAAAGATCTCCAACAATTTTTTGATTACTTTTCTAGTAAAAATAAAAAAGAGGTAACTTTGGAAGATTTTAGTGAGTATTTAATTTATTTAAATGATAAAAAATATAAGAGGACTTCTGTGATTAGGAAGTCGACAGCGATTAAAAGCTTTTTAAAATTCTTAAAAAATGAAAATAAAACTTCAATTGTTATCTCTGAGATAAAAATCCCTAAAAAAGAAAGAAAACTTCCTGATATATTAACTATATCTGAAGTTAGTCTTTTATTTTCTGCTCCTGATATTAAGACTTATAAGGGTCTTCTTGACTTAGTCATGATCGAGATGTGTTATTATTGCGGATTAAGAGTATCTGAACTTTGTAATTTAAAAATAGAGGACATCAATTTTACAGCTTTACATTTAAAAGTATTAGGTAAAGGAAGTAAGGAGAGAATTGTTCCTTTTAGTGAGGAATTAGCAAGCTATTTAACACTTTATTTACAGCAGCGAGAAAAAATAGTAAATCCGTTTGTTTTTGTTCATCAAAATGGTAAAAGAGTTTCTCGTCAATATTTGTTTTTAGAAATCAAAAAATATGCTTTAGAAAAAGGTATCAAAAAAAATATTCACCCACACTTATTCCGTCATACCTTTGCAACAAACTTGCTTGAAAATGGAGCTAATCTTAGACAAGTACAGACGCTATTAGGTCACAAAAATATAGAAACTACCGAGATATATACTCATGTCAGTAAGAAAAAGGAAAGAGAAATCTATGATAAAGCGATGAAAAGATAATCATATCGCAACATCGAATATTTTTTTTTAGTATAATTATTTAGAGGTAAAAAATATGTTTAAACGTATATTTTTGATAGTGATGGATTCAGTCGGTATAGGTGCGATGGCTGATGCTGATAAGTTTGGTGATGCCGGAACTAATACTTGGGTCCATGTTTCTGAAAAGAAGGGCGGTCTTAAAGTACCGGTCATGAATTATTTAGGTATCGGAGATTTAGGGGATATTTTAGGAACTTCAAAAGTTTCTCATCCTCACTCTTACACCATGAAATTAAATGAAAAATCGAATGGAAAAGATACACTTACCGGTCATCAAGAAATGATGGGAAAATTGACTTTAGAACCATTAGTTACCTTTACTGATACTGGTTTTCCTAAAGAATTAATTGATGAATTAGAAAAGGAAAGCGGACGTAAAATAATTGGAAATATCGCTGCTAGTGGTACACAGATCATCTATGATTTAGGTGAACAGTCGATGAGAGAAGGCTCAATTATTGTCTATACATCCTCTGATTCTGTTCTACAGATTGCGGCTAATACTGCTGTTATTCCTTTAGATGAACTTTATAAGATTTGTGAAATTGCAAGAAGGATCACAATGAAAAAAGAATGGAAGGTTGGACGAATTATCGCTAGACCTTTCATCGGTGAAGATAAAGATCATTTTGTTAGAACCTCTGATAGAAGAGATTATGCTCTTCCAGTCGGATGTACTATCGCTTTAAATGATTTACAAAGAGCCGGCAAAAAGGTTATAGGTGTCGGTAAAATTCACGATATCTTCGATGGAACTGGAATCGATGAATCTATTCACACTACCTCAAATGAAGATGGAATGAATCAAACTATCGCTATTGCTAAAAGAGATTTTACTGGTCTCTGTTTTGTAAACTTAGTTGATTTCGATTCATTATATGGTCATCGCCGCAATCCTCTTGGTTATGGAGATGCTATTGAAGCCTTCGATACACAATTATGTGACTTAATCAATTGCTTAAACAAAGATGACCTACTTTTAATAACTGCTGACCATGGTAATGATCCTACTCATACAGGAACAGACCATACAAGAGAAAAAGTTCCTCTTATAGCTTTCTCAACTTCTTATAATAATGGTAAGTTGCTTAATGAGAGAGATACTTTTGCTGACATTGGTAGAACCATATTAGAAAATTATGGTATCACTCCTTCACCTAATGAGATCGGCTCAGTGATCAGCGAACTTATAAACGATTGAAAGGACTTATAACTATTATGAAAAAAATATCGTTAACTTTATTATCTTTTTTGACAATTTCTATTCTTTTTTCCTGTCAAGGTACTTCTTCTTTAGTCTCTTCTTCTAATATTTCAAGTTCATCAACTGATAGTTCCTTTGATGATACTGTAAATGAAACTAAAGAATATATAGACGCTTATGTTTCTTCTGTTGGTGATACCGGACCTATTCTCACCTTAGGAATGCATGAAGGAACTAAGGTTGATTACGTTATTTCCTCATATCCTATTATTTATGCTAGTATGATAAATGAATCAAAAGCGACTGACTTATCAATTAAATATGATGTTGCTCAAGAATTCGGTAAGAAGTTTAGTACTGAAGGTTTTCCGCAAGCTGGATTATTTATTAAAAAATCACTTGAAGAAGACGAGTCTAAAAAAGAAAGTATTGAGAAGTTTTTAAATACTTTTGATGCTGCTATTGATGATCTAATCTCAGGTGGTAGCCAAGCAGTAACAAATATGAATAATTACTCTAGTGACGTCAGTGTTCAAAGCTCTCGTTTTGGCTTTAATGCGAACGTTTTAAAAGGTGTTCAAGAGACAAATGGCTTAGCATTTATCGCTAGAGACGATAATCCTAGTAAAGATGAATTTTCTATTTTCAATGAACCTTTAGGAATTGATTTTTCTTCATCTCCATTCTCTACTTATTATTCTACTGACTACAATCCTTCAACTAGTGAAACAACTTCTGAACTAGAATTTACAGTCACTTCTCCTTCCGGTGCTCCCTCTGCTGCTTTAACTGCTTTTGCTTCAAGTGATAATCTAGTGACAGGTTCTGCGCAAACCGTTCAAGCTGCTTTTGCTTCCGCTGAAAGTGATTTCATTATCTTTGACTCTGTTAATGGTATGAAATTAGCTGGTGATAATTATTCATTAGTCAGGATGGTCACTTTCGGAAATCTTTATGTTGTTAGCACTGGAAATGATACTGATGAGACATTCTCACCTGATGATTATGTAGTTTCTTACGGACAAGGCTTAGTTCCTGATTTAGCTTTTAAAGCAGCTTTTGAAGGATGAATAAATTAAAAAAAATATTTAATAATCGCTTTGTTTTATATGGCATAGGAATTATTTTGCTGATTTTACTTTGGGAGATTATCGCTTTTGCAACTGATCAATTATTTCTCCCAGAGTTTTTTCAGTGTTTAAGTGAAGCTTTCTTATTACTTATAAATCCTACTACATATGCAGCTATCGGTTATACTTTATTACGACTTTTTATCGCTTTAATTTTTTCGACTATAGGGGGAGTTATATTAGGCACAATAGCAGGTTATTATAACCCTATAGCAAAGATACTTTCTCCATTGATCACTGTTTTAAAAGCTATTCCAACAGTTGCCATTATTTTATTATTGATCGTTTTTGTTCCTAATGCATCTATATATGTTGTATTCATGATACTATTTCCAATAATTTATCAAGCAACATTAGAAGGTATCAATAAAAATTATCAACAATATGAAATGATAATCCGCTTAAAAGGAAAAAATCACATATCGAATTTAACTAATATCTTAATGCCTTTATCCTTAAATTATATTTTATTAGGTATAATTCAAAGCTTATCGTTAGGATTAAAAGTCCAAATAATGGCAGAAACTTTTTCCTATACTTCTTCAACGGTTGGATTAGGTATGAGTATTTATCAAGCATATAGTAATGTTGATTTTAAACTGATGATGGCTTATGTCTTACTTGTTATCATTCTTTCATTATTGATGGATGGTGTTCTCTACTTAGTTAAAGGTAAAATCGAAAGAAAGTTAGGAATCTATAAAAGAGATAAATAGTATTAAAGTAGTACTAAATAAAAACTATTAACAATTAGTATTATATTAGTACTATAAAACAACTAAAGTTATTATAGTAAGAAAATAGTACTATTTAGATACTATTTAATTTAATATAGTCATAATCAAGTTGCTAATTGACATAATATTTATACCATCGAAAATACTAGTAATAAAATGGTAAATAACCAGTATTGATAGTATTAAATTAGTACCATAATACTACTATAATCAACATTCATTTTCATTTAATTATTTTTATTAACATAATAAATATTATACGAAGTTAGTAAACTATATTAAAAAGGGTATTTCTACCCTTAATTATCATATATATGTGTATGATAATTTAATACTACTTTAGTACTAAATTATATAAATAGATATTAGGTATAATAATACTAATCAGCTTCTTTAATGCTTTAATTTACTTTTAGTATATAATTAGTACTATTTATTTACTAAGATACTCATCGATTATATTTTTAACTTTTAAAACTAACTCTTGGCATTTCTTACTTATATCAATTTCATAAGTGTTAGTTTTAATACTTTCAATTGCGATATCAGAGATTGTACGAATAATAAGAGATGGAACTTTCATTAAATAAGCGATATGAGCTACGCAAGCTGATTCCATATCAATCGCAAGAGGTTTATCAAAATTGAGTTCTAAGTTTTCTGGAAGATTTTCATTAGCAATGAAGCGATCACCGCTAACAATATGACCAACTTTAAAATTTAACTCTTTTGCATACTTATTTATAAGCTCATTCTCACTTTCAAAAAATAAAGGAAGGTCAGGTAATTTACCTATTTGGGTGTGATCAATTAAAGTAACATCTACATCATAGTATGCACATTTATCGGCAATTACGATATCGTAAACTGAACAGTTAGGATTTAAAGAAGCCGCCAGTCCAGTATTTATAATTAAATCTTTCTCACTAAAAGGATATAAGGCACTGATCTTACCTATTCGATAAGCCATATTAGATTTTCCAACTCCGCCTTTTAAAAAGATAAGATTATTATTTTTATTAGAATATAGATAATAAGTTAAGTCATCAAATCTTTTTTCAATGAACGGATAAAGCTTTTTAGTAGCTTCAAACTCTTCATCTGTGGCGACTAATAATAAGATGTTCATGCTCTTTTTCTCTTTGGATAATTAGGCTCTTCTAAAGTTTCGACTCTTTTATGAGGACAATCTAAATATAAATCATCAAATTTTACTTCTTCTCTCATAGACTTAGTAAATAATTGAACAACTACTTCTTTGGCATCAAGCAATATCCAGGTAGAGCCGTTGCGTCCTTCTTTATGTGAAAGATCAAAAAAATTATCATATAGACTTTCTTCAGCAACAGATACTAAAGATTGTAAGCGATGATCGTTAGAAGCTGAGCAGACTATATAATATGAAATAAATGGTGATTTATTTCTTACATCATAGACGATGACATCTTCACCATAATTCCACGATAAATCGCTTGCAACATTTAAAACTCTTTTTGCTTTAATCGTTCCTTTATCTTCAATCTGTAAAGAAGATTTAGTTTTAATCATCCTGTCCTCCTTTAAAATAATCAGGTATATATTTTTGATACATCGCTTTAGTATAAGGATTTGAACAGGGATCAATATTCAATTTTTTATATACTTCAACCTGTTCTTTTAAAGTCATAATAAGGGCTTTTTCTAAATCTATTTTTGCAGTATTATAGACTTCTTCAGTCGGAAATTTTCGACCAGGCTCACATTTATCACTGACATAAATACACATTTCTAGTAAGCTCATCTTCTTATAGCCTGTGCAGTGATATTTTATAGCATTTAAAACCTTTTTATCCTCGATACCAAAGTTATGTCTAGCAAGATAAGCAGAAGAAAATTGATGATAAGAATACTGTGGAAATAACGATGTATCAATATTCATCTTTTTTAAGATGCTGATCTGCTTATCTGTTTTAAGATTTCTGCCGCTATCATGGAATAAACCAGCTTGCAATGCTAAATACTTATCAAATCTATAATTTTTAGCAATATTAAAAGCAGTGATAGCAACTCTACAAGAATGCTCGTAACGACTATTTGTTAAGTATGATGAAAGAATATCCGCAAAGTAAATTTTATTAGTGCAGATAAAAGTAAATACCTTAGAAGGTATATGCATATTTTTACCTCTACGGATTTCTTCTTTATTGATTTTACGCTTATAAAATTCTCTTCCATCTTTAATATAAGCATTTTTCTTTTCATCATAGATAAGAAGTTTTTCATCTTTACTAGCGATTTCAATATATGGTAAATCTTCTTTTACTTGTTGTAACATCTCATATCTATATTTATAAGATGCTATTCCATCTTTAAGTAGAGATAAAAATACTTTTTTACCTGTTAATCTATGTATCTTTTTAATTACTTTTATATCTTCAATATCAATAGGATCAAAAGCAGAAACTAGAGTCATAAAACAATAGAAGTCTCTTCCATAAAGATTTCCACACCTTTAGGAGCATATATTCTAAACTCTTGATCGATACCTTTAAATTCGATGAAGCCTAAGCCGACGATACGGATGCGGTAGAAACCTTCTTTTTCAACCTTGAAGTCATAATGATCTAAATCAGCGATATCTTGAACCTTGTCTGTATGAGGGACAACATCCTTATTCATAGCTAATTCCTTAAAAGAGGCGTCAGCTTTTAGCGTTTTACATCTATCGATAGTGATATCATTAGATTTATAGACAGTGATATCGCACTTTTCTCCAGAGAGCATATCGATCCTCGCAAGATTAGAGAAAAGGAAGGATTGACCATCTTTTGTCTGGTATACTTCAGGCTTAATTTCTGAACGAGGAATAATATATTTTACTTGTTCAGGCTCAACAAAAGAGATGATTGATTTTTCATTATAAATACCAGGAGTATCATAAATGTAGGAATTATCATCAATCGGAATTGAGATAACATCTAAAGTTGTACCAGGATAGGGAGAAGTTGTGATCATCTTATCAGTAGAGTTGATATATTTGCGAAGTAAGCAATTGATTAAGGAAGATTTACCGACTTGATAGGCACCGATAAAATAGACGCTCTTATCATTTCTATAAGCTTTGATCTCTTTGATTATCTCATCGATATTATATTCTTTAGCAGAAGAAGTTAAGATGATATCAAGAGGTTTAATCTTTTCTTTTTCTAAGGCTTTTGTTACGTAAGCTTTAATATAATCCTCAGAATAATTCTTGGGTAAAATATCTCTCTTATTGACAACAACAAGGACGTTATCAGATAGATATTTACCGATCGAAGGGATAAGCGAACTTGTTAAACAGAAAGCATTCAAAACATAGACAACTAAAGCTTCATTATCTTTGGCATCAGCTAAGATTGTCGCATAGTCAATATCGATAGAAGAAGTCTTCTTCATGGTTGAATAGTGACGAAGCTTATAGCATCTTTGGCATAAAGCTTCTTCGCCAGTCGCAAACTTTTCAGGGGGAATATAGCCGACTTCCTCCGGATCTTGGTCTTGCAAAATAGCACCACAACCGTAGCAACGACGGACTCTGATCTCAGCAGTGACACCACTACTTTTTGGTTTTTTAAACATTATACTACCTCCCTTTCTGGACATTTCTGTCCTAATCTGCCTTCATTCTTCCACTTATTTCTTAAATAATTATCAAGTGGACGGAAAATCTTTGTGACGATATGATCTTCATTACTAAGAGGATCAACAAGAACACCTTTTCCACCTAACCGGTTAATATAAGCTAAATCAGTAAAGACCTGATCACCGATAAAAAGACAATCACTGACCTTAATGCCATTTTGTTCAAGATAGTTTTTGATCTTATTACCTGCTCTTTTATGGCTAGAAGCTAAATAAGGGACATTTAAGTCTTTAGCATAAGAAGACACTTTTTTAAGCCTGTTATTAGAGATTAAGATGACTTTTAACCCGATCTTCATAAGTTTATTGATTAGCTTATGAGCTTTTAATGATGGAGATAAAGAAGAATAGGGATCGAGAGTATTATCAATATCGATAATAACATATTTAACTCTCTCTTTGATGTAAAAGGCTAAATCGATAGAATAGATGCTCTTAGCATAGAATTGACTTTTGTTTTTTTTCATCTTTATAAGTATATCAAAAATATTATTGATTTCTCTCTTTTTCAAAGAGATCGAATAAAGAAAGCTGTGTATCCGCTTTATCAACCTTGGCTTTTACTTTGTTGACTTTTACTGTGCTCGCTTCACTCTCAAAAGATTCATCGATGATCTCACCTAGATTATCAACACCGATGATTTCATTTTTACTATCTAAAGGAATATTTTCGCGCATCTCTGAGTTAAGATCGATAGGTGATAAGTCAGCTAAATCGATGCTCGCTCTTTCTTCCTGTGAAGTAACGGAAGCAAATGAAGGAGTATTCTTATCCTTTTTAATCTTGTTAACAGAGATAATATTCATCGGATTTTTCTTGAATATTCTCACTAAGTTCACCTTAGCACCTAATCTTTCACTAGATTGAATCTTCGCTGTCGATATCAGTCTACAAGCTCTTCTATTTGAAACAACTAATAGTAGTGAAACTTCTTTTGAAGTTAAAGAGATCAAAGAAACTAGAGGAGAATTATCTATGCTTGAAGCAAGAGCTTTAACACCGATAGCAGTTAAAGAGACTAAAGGAACTTCATTTTCATTATAGCGAGAAGCTCTACCCATCTTATCAACAACAATAAGGTCAGAGTTACCGGTAGTAAAAGCGACATCGACAAGTGAATCTTTCTCATTGATAAGCTTACAGCATCTTAGGGTTCTCTTAGTTAAAGTGGACTGTTTAAACTCACTTAACTTAGTTCTTTTAATCTTGTTAGAAGAAGTTAAGATAGCGACATTAATATCATCCCTAAAATCATTTACTAAGAAGCAGCGAACAATCTTCTCGTCATTCTTTAAGGTTATCAAATTATTAAGATGCTTACCTTCTTCTTTCCATTTGATATCCGGTAAAAAATATACGGGTAAATAGGCATAATTACCTTTATTAGTAAATAATAATAAAGAGTCATGAGTGGAGGCTTGATGTAAAAAGACAACATGGTCTCCAGCTTTGGTTTTAGGGAGAGTATAGCTTTCACTATCAGCGAAGGCTTTATACGATTTAGGAGAAGTTCTTTTGGCATAGCCATCATAAGTTAAGGAGACAACACAGTCTTCTTTGGCGATCAATTTAGTTTGATCAACAGTAGAAAAAGTTAGTTTCTCTTCCGTTATTACAGTTCTACGAGGAGAAGAAAACTTCTTTTCAATCTCTTTTAATGAAGAGATGATCTTACGATCTAATTTATCAGGATCAGATAGATAACTATTATAAAGATCGATATTCTTTAATAACTCTTTATTTTCATTCTCTAAAGCGACAATATCGGTATTTGATAAGCGATAAAGAGGTAACATAGCGATAGCTTCACTCTGATTTTCCGTAAAACTATAATCGCTCATCAACATCTTTTTAACGCTTTCTTTACCGTTGCATTTACGAATTTTAGCAATTACTTCATCAAGTATTGAGGTGACTTTAAGAAGGCCATCTACTATCTCTAATCTTCTTTTAGCGACGTCAAGATCATATAAGGTCGCTTTATTTTCTACTTCTCTTTGATGTTCGATATAGGCATCGATAAGTTCGAGCAAGGACATTGTTTTGGGATGCCCTTTATAAATAGCGAGAAGATTACAAGCGATAGTTGTTTTCAATAACCCTTTCTGTTGTAAATAATTTAAGAGGTCTTGAGCGCTTGAACCTTGTTTAAGATTGATTGAGATGCGAACATAACCTTTAGCAGATTCATCTAAAATCTCCTCAATATTATTAAGATTATCGCTCTCTTTCCTCTTATTAAGCGTCATCACGAGCTCTTTTTTAATTACACCATAAGGTAATTCATCAATGATGATCGCATTCTTTTCTTCATCGATATAAGCGTGAGCATAAAGATAAAAAGAACCTTTACCTTCTTCATAAATCTTGCGCAAAGCTTTTTTATCATCGATTATGCCACCGGTTGGAAAATCAGGTCCTTTGATGAAATTAAGCATGTCGTCAAGATTAGCTCTTTTATGACTTATCCTATAAATAGTCGCTTCGATAACTTCAGAAAGATTATGAGTAGGAATACAAGTAGAAGAACCGACAGCGATACCTTGTGTACCATTGACTAAAAGATTAGGAAAGCGGGAAGGGAGAACAGTCGGTTCTAAATTCATATCATCGAAAGTAGGAACCATAGTGACTGTATTCTTCTCTATATCTTTAACCATATAGTCAGCTAGAGGAGAAAGTTTAGCTTCAGTATAACGCTTATCAGCAGGCATATCGTTATCTAAGCCACCATTATTACCTTGGAAAGAAACTAAAGGAGCCGAACACTTCCAGGGCTGTGATAAATGGACTAAAGCCTCATAGATCGATGAATCGCCGTGCGGGTGATAATGACCCATAATATCACCAACAATAGTCGCACATTTAACTGTCGGCTTTGTAGATAGATAGCCTTTTTTAAACATCGAATAAATGATACGTCTTTGAACCGGCTTAAGGCCATCGCGACAATCTGGTATCGCTCTATCAGTTATGACGATCTTCGCGTAACGATTAAATGCCCCTATCAAGACTTCATCCATGTCTTGAGGGACGATATTTTCGATAATATTCTCAACCTTTTGTTTTTTCACTCTTCACCTCTTCTATAAAATTATCGCTCGTTGTAAAGTCGATATTATTTTCAATCCACTCTTTTCTACGATCTGAATCTTTCCCTAGGAAGATATTCACTTTTTCCTTACACTCTTCGTCATCATTGATAACTACTTTTAAAAGTTTACGATTAGAAGGCATCATAGTCGTCAAGGCTAATTGTTCATAATTCATCTCACCTAAACCTTTAAAGCGGTTTATATGATAACCTTTACCGATCTTTTCTTTCGCTTCCTTTAAGTCTTTATCATCATAACAATAAATCTCTTCTTTACCATTATAGACACGATACAAAGGAGGACAGGCGATATAGACATGACCTTCTAAAATAAGTGGTTTCATATGATTATAGAAGAATGTTAAAAGAAGAGACTGAATATGACTACCATCATCATCAGCATCAGTCATAATAATAACTTTATTATAATGTATATCTTTAATCTTAAAATCAGAATCAAAACCAGCTCCGATCGTATAAATTAAAGTAGCTATCTCTTTATTGCCTAGCAATACTTTATCATCTTCAATCTCAGTGGTATTTTTAGGTTTACCTCTCAGAGCTAAAATCGCTTGATAGACAGGATTACGTCCGTTTTTAGCAGAGCCACCAGCTGAGTTACCTTCAACGATAAATAGCTCATTCTTTGAATAATCTTTGCTAGAACAAGGGGTTAATTTATCCGAGATAGTATAACTTGAAGCCTTATTTTTTAATAATTCTCTTTCTTTTTTCTTCTCATTCTCAGCTTTTTGACGGATGCGCATCTCATCTAAAGTCTTTTTGACAACAGCATTAGTTTCGATCGAATGTTCTTCTAAATGATAAGATAAAGTTTTATCGATGATAGAAAATACGGCATTTGTCGCCTCTTTAGTTCCTAATTTACCTTTAGTCTGTCCTTCAAACTGTAAGAATTTTTCAGGAACCCAACAAGAAAGTATCGCAATCAAACCTTCTCTTAAACAATCACCATCTAAAGATTCATCCTTTTTTAATAATGAATGAGATAAAGCATAAGAGTTAAAAGAAGTTGTTAAAGCTTTCTTTAAACCAGTTACATGGTAACCACCATCGCTAGTTCTCACACCATTAGCAAAAGAAATTATTTTTTCATCATAATAATCTTTAACAAAACCTAAAACACATTCGACTTTAATCCCTTCACTAGAAGTTCCTTCTAAGCGAAGAGGAGAAAATAATAACTCGCGATTTGCTGTGTGTCTCTGGAAATATTCTAATAAGCCATCTTTATAATAAAAATCTTGCTTTCGACCAGTTCTTTCATCAACTAAATGAAATGTTACACCTTTAGTAAGACAAGCTTGATCATCTAAATGGGAAGCGATTCTATCATAGCTAAAGATGATATCAGAAAAAATTCTATCGTCAGGATAAAAACGGACAGAAGTTCCTCTTTTAGTAGTCTGGCCTAACTCTTTCACGCCAGAAAACTTCTTGCCACCATCCTCAAAACGGCCAAAATGTTCTGTTCCATCACGAAAAGAATGAATCTCCATATAACGTGATAAAGCATTAGTAACTGAAGCACCGACGCCATGAAGACCACCAGCAAATTTATAATTTGAAGCTCCAGAAAACTTACCACCTCCGTGTAGAGTTTGATAAACGATCTGAAAACCATTTAATTTTTCTTTGCTATTATAATCGTAAGGAATACCTCTACCCTGGTCGACAACTTCAAGTGAACCATCATCATGTATTGTTACAAATATATTCTTACCATAACCTTCATTAGCTTCGTCAACGGCATTATCGACAATCTCCCAAACAAGATGATGTAATCCGATAGTGTCAGTTGAACCGATATACATACCCGGTCTTTCTCTAACAGGTTCTAGACCGTGCAAAACTGTAAGATTGCTCGCATTATAGTTCTTATCCATAAAAAACACCTCATCTATTATTTTACTTTAAAATCCTTTAAACATAAAGCGATTATCGATATAATTTAACGGGAGGAATTAAAGATGGACATTTTTTATCTCATCTTAGTTTTACTGGCTATTATTATCGTTTCATATCTGCTCGGGTCACTTTCTACTTCCCTTATAATCGGCAAAATTTATGGTATCGATATTCGTAAATATGGCTCACATAATGCAGGCGGTACTAATGTTGGTAGAGTTATTTCTAAAAAAGCTGGCATTATCACGATCATAATCGATATCTTAAAAGGTTTTATATTATCACTAGTCGTCTTTTTAATTTTCACCTATGCTAACTTATCTAGTATCTATACTTTCCCTCATCTTAAAGAACTTGCAATATCCTTATCTGCTATCTTTTTATGCCTTGGTCATTCTTTCCCGATATATTACAATTTCAAAGGTGGAAAAGCAGTTTCTTGTTTCGCCGGATATATTTTATTTATCTCACCGATTATATTTGTTTTAGGCTGTGTTATCTTCTTTACACTCTTTGCCCTATTTAAAAAGATTTCACTTTCGTCAGTTATCGCAGTCCCTTCTATCATCCTCTTATTTTTAGTTCCAGTCATCCTTGATTTAACTATTTTACCTGATATCGATAGTTTTAATGGAGGTATGTATTTTGCAAGTAATTCACTTCTACATTTAACATATATCTCTTTAATAACAATTTTCCTTCTCGCTCTTCTTATAGTCTTGAGGCATTTATCAAATATCAAAAGGCTTGAAAGAGGTGAAGAACCTGAAACTAAATTTAAATAAAATTTAAATAATAAAAAAAGTGAGCTAATTGCTCACTTTTTATTTTTACTCATCTTTTGGGCTTCTTTAACAGCTCTCATCGTCTGATTTATACGAGCTTGTGAAGGAGTTTGTCCCATCGAACGATACATCGCTTTAATAACGTTTTCATCGATCGGAGGATGTTTTTCCATCTCTTTTTTAAAGAGATAACGGGCTAAAAAGAAAGCACCGACAGCACCGACTAAGAAACAAGCGATAGCGATTAATGCAACTGCCCAACCTTCCATCATTAAGCCCTAGAATCGTACTCACCAGTATCGGTGCGAACAATTATTTTTGTGCCATTTTTAACAAACATAGGAACTCTAAGTTTAAGTCCAGTGTCACAAACAGCATCTTTACTAGCCTTATTAACTGTATCACCAGCAATAGCATTATCATCAGTATCAACGATAGTTAAAGTGACTTTAGAAGGAAGTTGAATACCCAAAATCTCAGTCTGATAATAAGTGATAGTAACATCAGACTCTGGAGCTAAAAATTGAAGCTCCCAGGTGATTCTTTCCTTCGGTAATTCGACTTGTTCATAAGTCTCTTTATCCATAAAATAACCGAAAGAATCATCAGAGTATAAGAATTGCATGATTTTCTTATCGAGGTAAGCTAATTCAACTTTTTCACCAGAGAAAATCATGAGTTCAATGATAGCACCAGAACGGAGATTTTTAGCTTTGATCTTGTGCTTCATTTTCGCCATAGCGGTCTTGTTATGTTGAATATCAACTACTGAAAGAAGATCGCCTTTATAAAGGAATACTTTACCCGGTCCAAGTTCGCCGGCATCGACCATATCAGCCATTTTTCACCTCTCCTTACTTCTTCTCTTCGTGAAGAGTTGTTTTATTGCATTTCGGACAATATTTCTTAGTAGAGAAACGAGCGGGATGCAATTTTTTGTTCTTAGTAGTTATATAATTTTCATTCTTGCATTCTGAGCAGCGAAGAATGATATCTACTCTTTTTTCTGCCATAGTTAAAACCTCCTGTAGACAACTTATATATTATATGGTTTTACTATCTTCTCTTCAAGAAAAAGATTATTAACTATCGATAATATGTTAAAATTATTTTATGAAAAAATGTTTTTATATAGGTAATAAGTTAATCGGTGATTCATCTATTCTTCTTCAATCTATGGGAGATAGAAAAACAAGCGATGTCAACTATGCAATAAAGCTTACGAATAATTTAGAAAAGATGGGCTTAGACATGATGCGCTTTTCAATCCTTGATAAAGAAGATGCTATAAGTTTAAAAAAAATAAAAGAGAAAGTCTCTATTCCTATCATAGCTGATATTCATTTTGATTTAAAATTAGCTTTTTTAGCTATTGAAAATGGTGCTGATAAAATAAGAATCAATCCTGGTAATACTTCGACTTCTCTATTAAATGAATTTATCGCTTTAGTAAAAGAAAAAGATATTCCTATTAGAATCGGAGTAAACTCAGGATCTTTAAATAAATATTTAACTAAGACTGCTGATTTTGAAGAGGCTTATTTTCTAGCCTTAGATGAAATGATCGATTCTTTTAAGTCACTTGGATTTGATAAGCTTGTCTTATCTTTAAAAAATTCCGATGTTAAAAAAACTTACTCTTTATATACAAAAGCTTACGCTCGTTATCCATATCCATTGCATCTTGGATTAACTGAGTCTGGCTTTTCTACTTCAGGTGTCATCCGTTCGACTATAGCTATGTATCCACTTATTAAAGATAGGATGTGTTCAACTATTCGTCTCTCATTAGCTGATGAGAGAAAAGAGGAAGTTAGAGCCTTAAAAGTTCTCCTTAAAGAAGCAGGGATAAGACCTAATCTCCCCACTTTGATCGTCTGTCCAACATGTGGAAGAACACAAGTAGATGTTAAAGAATTAGCAAGAGTTGTTCAAAATAAATTGGATTATGTTTTTAAAGATGTGAAAATAGCGATCATGGGCTGCCCTGTCAATGGTATCGGTGAAGGTAAAGATGCTGATTTTGGCTTAGCTGGTTCTGGTAAAAAAGATATTTATGTCGCATTTAAAAAAGGAAAGAGCATCGGTCTATATAATAGAGATGACGCTCTTTCCCTCTTAGATCAGTTTTTAAAAGATTTTTAATCTTCGTGGTAATCTTTAACATTACCACCCTTTTTAGCAATATTTGTTAAAACAACTTTTTTGCGATGTTTAGTTTTTACGATCTCGACAGCTTTTCTAACCTTCTTTTTGTAATTTGGTTTAACTTTTTTAGTTTTTACTTTATTGATCGCATGACGAATTTGCTTTTGTAATTTAGGATTAGATTGATCCTTTTGACCGAGGTTTCTAAACTCATACTTTTCTTTTGCTTCCTTTAAACCATCTTTATTAAGTAGATATGAATCAAAAGAAACGCCTCTTTTAATCAGCTCTTTAATTCTGTTGATCTGATCTTTATCATCCTCTTTATAGAAGATATAAGAATCACCTTTATTTTCAAATCTACCAGTTCGACCAGCTCTGTGGAAATAATAAGAACTATCTTTAGGTAAATCAAGAGAAATAACACAATCTACATCTTTAAAATCTAAGCCTCTTGAAGCATAATCAGAAGAGAAAAGGATACTAGAAGTAGAAAATTCTTTAGCGACGTTTTTAATCTTTCTTTTATCAAGATCACCCGTTAAAAGTAGACTCTCTGGATAATATTTTTTCATCGAGTGATAAATTTCATTGATACTATCCTTACTTGAGGAAAAAATCATCGTTTTATAGGGCTTTAAAGAATCAAGAAAAATCTTTAATCCAAGATATAAATCATTTACTCTATTTAAAACAAGATGATGGGAAACATTACTAGCAGTTATCTTTTCCCTATCAAAAATAACATTTTCAATATGGAATACCTTTTTGATATTTTTTATATCTTGCTCTTTTAGAGAAGCTGAAAAAATAGAAACTAAAGAATTATCAATAGCTTTTTTTAGATAAGGTATATATTCATCAAAACCATCAAAAAGAATCATATCTCCTTCATCGATAATAACTCTCTGCAATTTGTCGGTCGGATATTTTGAAAGAATAAGAGGATACATAGCGATCGTCGTTAAAACAATCGAGGGAGATGAGCGAGTTAAGTCCTTTTTAGAAAGAACTAACTTTAGATTAGATCTATCAATATTTAAATCATCAAAAAGATTAAATAAGACAGATTTAATCTGGTTTAATAGCGGGACAGTCGGAGAAATAATAATAGCTTTAACTTTTCCATCGACTACTAAATCATTAAGGATAGGAACGACATAGGCAAGAGTCTTACCTGAACCAGTTGGAGAAACTACTAAAGCGTTAGATTTTAAAAGAAGCGGAATCGTTTTTTGCTGTACGCTCGCTAAATACTCATATCCTTCTTTTGCTAAAGAAGAAACAAGTTCACTTTTTAAGTTTAAGGATGAAAATTTATTCTTCGTCATGTTTAATCTCTAAACCGAGGATATCGGTATCCTCCTTAGGGACCTCACTAGGGCACATTGACATCGGTTCAACAGCTTTTAAGTTCTTCGGGAAAGCGACAACATCTCTGACATTGTCAGTCTTAGCAAGTTCCATAGCTAATCTCTCAACACCGATACCAAATCCACCCTCTGGAGGTGTACCATACTTTAAAGCTTCAACTAAGAAGCCAAAACGCTCTTTAATATCTTCATCGCTCAAACCTAATAATTCAAATACTTTCTTTTGAACTTCACCATCATGGATTCTTAATGCACCTGAAGAAAGTTCAACTCCATTTAAGACAGTATCATAAGAAGTCGACCTAATCTTTGTTGGATCTGTATCTAAATAATGAAGATCTTCATCAATCGGCCTTGTAAAAGGATTAGATAAGGAGACGATCGTTCCATCATCTTCTCTTTCAAATAGCGGCCAATCAATAACAAAAAGCGGTTTATAATCATCTTTCTTAGTAAGGTTAAGGACTTCAGCATAATGGGTTCTAAGTGCGCCTAAAGCGATGCAAGCTTTGTCTTTATTACTATCAGCGCAGATAATAACAACATCACCATCCTTTAAAGATAATTTTTCGATGAGTAAACTAAGCTTATCTGAATCGATATTTTTAACAATAGAACCTGTTAAAGCATTATTTTCCATCTTAAGGTGAGAAACACCAAAGACGCGGAATTTTTTAGCGAGGAGATTATCTTCCTCCATCTTCTTTCTAGAGATCAATTTACTTGATCCGTTGATAACTATCGCTTCAACTTTCTTACCTTCATAAGCTTTAAAGCCAGAATCAGCTAAAATATCAGTAACATCGTGAATAAGCATCTCATATCGCATATCAGGCTTATCACTGCCATAGAAAGAGATAGCATCAGCATAAGTTATCCTCTTAAAATCAGGAAGAGTAACACCGATTGCATTTTTAAAGATGTATTTTAAAAGTCCTTCGATAATATTTAAAACATCTTCTCTTTCGACAAAGGACATCTCGCAGTCTATCTGCATAAACTCAGGTTGTCTATCAGCTCTTTGATCTTCATCACGATAGCAGTGAGCTAACTGGAAATAACGATCACAAGAAGCGATCATCAATAATTGTTTATAAAGTTGCGGGGATTGAGGTAAAGCATAAAATTTACCTTTCTGTATACGTGAAGGAACAAGATAATCTCTAGCACCTTCAGGAGTAGAACGTATCAAAGTAGGCGTATCAATCTCCATAAAACCATTAGCGACTAAAAACTCACGAGCATAGCGAGAAATAAGTGAACGGATATAAAGATTTTTCTGCATCACAGGTCTTCTTAAGTCAAGATAACGATAAACTAAGCGAGTATCTTCACTCGTATTGCATTCATCTTTAATTGCAAAAGGAGTAGGAGCAGATTTTGAAAAAACTTTAATTTCACTAACTTTGACTTCAATGGCACCTGTTTTTAAATTTTTATTTTCGACCTCTTTTTTTATAACTATACCCTTAGCTTGAATACAATATTCTAGATGAAGGTCAGCTTTCTTAAATAATGAAGGTTCGACATTAAGTTGGGTAATGCCATATTTATCTCTTAAATCAATAAAAACTAAAGCGCCTAAATCTCTAATAGTATCAACCCAACCGCATAAAACTACTTCCTTATTAACATCGTTGATACTAAGTTCACCACAAGTAATATTTCTAAGCATCTTTTTCTCCTAAATATGAAATAATATCTTCTTCATTGACTACTCTTTGTTCTCTAGTCTTTAAGTCTTTTACCTTTATTTCATCCTCATAGATGATGACATACTTAGCATGTAATCTATCCGCCATTTTTAAAGCGCCGGTTAAAGAACGAGAAAGAGAAGCGATACGCAAAGAATAATTAGCCTTTCTTAGATTATTAACTAAAGATAAAGCTTTACCATCTTTCTTCATATCGATAAAAAGAATATCGAGGTCCTCACCCACTAATTTGGCTTTTTCATCATCGCTTAATCGCATCAAAAGCCTATCGACACCTAGTGAGAAGCCGATACCTTCAAAATCAGGTCCTCCCAAATCAGACATCAAAGAGGAGTATTTTCCTCCACCACCGATCGCTGGGAAATCTAATGAATCATATAATTCAAAGACCACACCAGTATAGTAATCTAAGCCTCTAACTAAAGAAGGATCTAAGACATATTTAATATTAGCACTATCTAATGCTGATAAAAGATTTTTAAACTCTTCTTTATCTTCCTCAATTAAATAATCAGTTATCTTCGGAGCATTAAGGCAAAGCTTCTGATCTTCTTCAACCTTACAATCAAGGATACGAAGAGGATTTTTTACTAACCTTTCCTTACAATCTTCACACATTGAAGAAATTTGCGGGGCAAAATAATCGTAGAGTGCTTTTTTATAATTTTCACGAGAAGAAAGTGAACCGAGATAGTTGATTTTTAAAGTTATTTCATGTTTTAAAACTTTTTCAGCTGAAGTGATGGCTAATAAAATAGCATCGAGTGAAGCATCGATATCGATCTTATTATCAAAAAACTCACAGCCATATTGATAGAATTGTCTAAGTCTACCAGATTGCGGTCTCTCATAGCGGAAAACAGGTCCGAAATAAGAAAAGCGCAAAGGTAAATCGGGACTTGACCAAATCTTATTCTCGATGACCATGCGATTGATCGAAGCAGTAAATTCAGGTCTTAAGGTATAATCTTTATCACCCTTTTTTACAAGGTCAAAAGTCTCTTTTCTAACAATATCAGAACCCTCACCGACAGAACGATGGAATAATCGTGTCTCTTCAAAGAGGGGAACTTCACAATATTCACAACCATATAACTCGCTCTCTTTAAGCAATATTTTCATGACTGAAGAGAGCAAATTTCCATTTTCACCATAATAATCAATCGTGCCACGCGGGCGTTTTATAATCTCTTTCATATCAAAACCTCAAACATATATTTTACAATAATCTAATGAATAACTCTATCAATTTGGAAAATTGATTTAACTTGCATAATGATATTAGAATAATGATTCAAACTCTCTAAATCGCGGCAAGCTATAGAAACTAAAATAGTAGTAGTATTATTAGAAGGATGATATTTTGCATTGACGTTATATAGTTTAGCATTGGCATTTTTAAGCGTATTTAATAAGTCCATTAGTAGACCTTCTCTATCATTAGCTTGAATCGCTAAATCGACTATGTATTCACGTGAAACAGCATTTTCATTCCATTTTACATTAATAAGCCTTGAAGTATCTTGAAGCTTTTTAATATTAGGACAATTTGTCCTATGAACTTTTACTCCTTGCCCAGTTGTTACAAAGCCGATAATCTCATCACCTTTTAAAGGCATGCAGCAAGAAGCAAGAGTAGTTAAAACAGGATCGCCATTCTCTAAAACTACGGTATTTAAAACATTCTTTTTTATCTTCGAAGAATTTATCTTTTTCGTCAAGCTCTCCTCACTGATAGGAGATACTTGAACATTGCTAGCTTCAATAATCTGAGCAGGAGAAATCGTTCTATTAGCTAGTAAAGACAAAATATCATCTAAAGTAGAACATTTAAATTGATCTAAAACTCTTTTTGATAATAATTTGTTGATATCAGTATTAAGTTTCTTTTCTTTTATATATTCACTAAGATAATTGCGACCTTTTTTAACTTCTTCTATCTTCGAGTAATCAGCATTAGATTTAACTAAATACTTTCTGATCTTGTTTCTCGCAAAATTAGTTTTAGCAATATTTAACCATTCACTATTAGGCGAAGCATTTTTAGAAGTGATAACTTCAACAATATCGCCAGTTTTTAAAGCAGTAGTGATAGGAACTAATAACGAATTAACTCTCGCACCAGAAAGATGGTCACCTATATCAGAATGAATGCGATAAGCAAAATCTATCGGAGTTGAACCTGAAGGAAGACAAATGACATTTCCTTTAGGGGTAAAAACATAGACATTAGCTTCAAAAATATCATGAGAGAGAGCATCGATGTATTCTTTAGCACTCTTATTTTGCCCTTCCTCCTCATCAGAAGTGAAAACGAAATCTTTAAACCAATGCAATTGGTTTTCAATTTCAACTTGCTCTTTTTTCGGATCATAACTTGATCCTTCTTTATAACGCCAATGTGCCGCAACACCAGATTCAGCTAATTCATCCATCTTTTCAGTTCGTATCTGTATCTCAAAAAAATTACCACTATCTGTAACAATAGTTGTATGAAGGGATTGATAAAGATTAGCTTTAGGCATAGCGATATAATCTTTAAATCGTCCAGGAACAGGCTTAAAAGTAGCGTGAACATAGCCGAGAATCTCATAGCAATTTTGTTCACTTTCGGTGATTATTCTTAAAGCCATTATGTCGTAAATCTGATCAAAATTATAATGTTTTTGATACATCTTTTTATAGATTGAGTAAACAGATTTAACGCGGTCAGAAATTTTAAAGGGTATATGAGTAGGGGTCAATATTGAAATCAATTGATTCTTTAACGAATCTAAAGAAGATTGAGCATCGGAATAAAGAGTTTCAATATGTTTTTCAATAGCTAAATATTTTTCAGTCTCTAAATAATATAGTGAGAGATCTTCTAATTCCGTCTGCACCGAAAATATACCTAGACGATGAGCGATAGGAGCGTAGACTTCAAGAGTTTCTTTAGCGATTCTCTTCTGTTTTTCACTTGGCTGGTATTGCAAGGTGCGCATATTGTGTAACCTATCAGCTAACTTGATGATAATCGCCCTTACATCTTTAGCCATAGCAACAAAAATTTTACGGTGATTTTCTGCAGTAAACTCGACATTTTTATAATCAGAAAGTCTCGTAACTTTAGTTAATGCCTCTACTAAATTAGCAACGTCATCACCAAACTTAGTCGCTATTTCTTCCTTTGTAGTATCAGTATCTTCAATCGTGTCGTGTAGTAAGCCAGCACAAATAGTCTTCGGACCTGCTCCTAAAGAAGCGAGAATATATCCGACAGCAATACAATGCGTAATATATGGATCACCAGATTTACGCATTTGACCTTCGTGCCTATCTCTAGCAAAGATATAGGCATTTTCGATAAGTTTTTGATCGTCAGTATTTTTAATATACTTCGAATATTCTTCTTTTAAGCGATCAAAAGTATAGACTTCATTTATTACTTTCATCTTAAAGTTTTAAAAGAGAAGAGCATTTTAAGCCGATATTCTTTTCACCATCGAGATCTTTTAACTCGATCAATGTGACGCAACCGACTGGATTTCCATTAGCCATCTGAACTAGTTCTTTTAAAGCGACAAAAGTACCGCCAGTAGCTAATAAATCGTCAACTAAAAGAACTCTTTGTCCCGGTTTAAAAGAATCTTTAGGAATAGCGATCGTCGCTGTTCCATACTCTAACTGATAGGTGATCTGATAAACAACACCTGGAAGTTTTCCACCTTTTCTAGCCATGACAAATCCAACATTCATCTTATAAGCTAAAGCAGCCCCAAAAATAAAAGCGCGAGACTCAGGTCCGACGATGATGTCAGGTTTAAATTCACTAGCTAACTTAGCCATATCATCGATACAAGAATGAAAAGCTTCACTATCTCTTAATAATGGTGAGATGTCCTTAAATGAAATGCCCTTTTTTGGAAAGTCAGGCGTAACAGCTATATATTTTGAATAATCCATATTTATTTCCCTCAATAAATTATATCATCTATTTAACCATTCTATGGTAAACTTTTGTTATGGTTAAAATTATTTCTGATTTTGGATTTTGTTTTGGAGTTGATGAAGCCATCAAAATCTTAAAAAAAGCTAGCGCATCTTTTCCGCTTTTTCTTACTCATCCTTTGATTCATAACATTTATGAAAATGAAGTTTTAATGAAGGAATGTAAAGCATCCATCTATAATGGTGAAAAAGAAGGCACTATTGTTTTATCAGCGCACGGACATACCTTAGAAGAGGAAGCATATTTTTTAAATAAAGGATTTAAAGTAGTTGATGCGACCTGTCCCTTAATTAAAAAACGTCTGGAATTTCTTAAAAATAAAAATAATATACTTTATTTTGGTAAAAAAGACCATCAAGAAACTAAAGGCTTTTTAAGTAATTTTCCAACATCTATTTTAATTGATCAAAATGATGATTATCAAAAAGTAGTAAGCGATTTAGATAAAAACAAATCATACTTTTTAGTTCCACAAACTACTATTTCTGAAGATAAATTTTCCACCTTAAAAAATATTTTAAAAACTTTTAATATTTCATACGATTCATTAGATATCTGTCCTCTTTATAAAAAACGAATAAAAGAAGCGATTACATTTTTAGAAAATACTGATCCACATAACTCTTTAATTCTTGTTATAGGTGATAAACTTTCTTCAAATGCGAATGAAATTTATAATACTCTTAAAAAACGGTTTAATAATCATCAAATTCTCATAATAAATGAGTATGATGACTCCATAAGAAAAGAAGGGTACGATTATTATTTAGTTTCGTCAACAAGCGCTAGCAAGGAAAAAGTATTAAATATCTATAATCAGTTATCAGTAAATTGATAATTGTTCTTTAATTTTTTCAATCGTACTTCTTTCTATCTGTCTTACTCTTTCAATGGAAATATGATACTTATCCGCTAAATCTTTTAAAGTGACCTTACTGCCATCTATATTATGAGATAAAAGTATATCTCTTTCTCTTTCAGGTAAAGAAAGTAAACATTGTTCAAAAGCTTTTTCTTTCTCTTCTTGCTTAGCGATATCAGAGGGTGAGGGAGTATCAGACTTTAAATAATCGTCAACAGTATTATTGTTATCATTCTCGTTAAGATTTTCCGTGATTGTATCTAGAGATAAAACCGAGTTTGCATAATTTAAAACATTAGCGATATCGTCCTTTTTATATTCACCGTTTAATTTAGTATAAATATCCTCAATATTAGGGGCTTTACCATGTTCTTTTAGCCATTCATCTTTAGCTTTTTCAATTTTTTTAATTTTAGTAATTATATAATTAGGAATTTTAATCATGCGTGAAGTAGTGCTGAGATAGCTCAAAATAGCATTTCTAATATAGACTGTCGCCATCGTTGAAAAAGAGATATCTCTAGTAGGATCAAATTCATCACACGCTTTAATTAAACCGTGTGTGCCCTCTAAAAACATATCATTTGCTGGAAGATTAATATCTTTTCTTAATTCATTTACAACCATCTTAACTAAAGCGAGATTACCTTCTACTATCTCATTACGGATATTGATATCTTTAGTTAGTTGATATTCTTTTATTTTATTTAAAGTATCTTCCTTACTTAATGTTGGATGTTCACTTATAAACTGAGAAATATTATTTTCACTCTCCATTACATAATCTCCATACTTTTTTGTAAAGGCACTCTTTTAATTTGAATATCGGAGGAAATAGAACGTATAGCTTTTTCCATCCCGATAAAGAAAGCAAGTTCTTCACACTCATGAGGAAGCTCAATAAAATTTAGGCCATATCTTTTCATATCAAGACGAGAATGATGAGATGAATCACCAGTAATAAATAAATCTAAATTTAACTTTAATGCCTCATAAAAGAAAGAAGAACCAGAGCCACCAATGACACCAAGAGATCTGACTTTCTCAGTAACTTTATTATAAGAAACATGATTTAAATTGAAGTTTTTCTTTATAATATCGATCACTTCTTCTATTTTTTTAGGTTCTTTATACTTACCAAAGCGCATATAAGTATCACTAGCTACTTCATACTCATCGATACCTAACATCTTTATCATCACATCGTTCATACCACCATTAGAGCGATCATAATTAGTATGAAAAGAATATATTGGAAACGGGTAAGTGTTCATCACCTTTTCATATAGTTCTTTCTTCTTTTCATCAGATAGTAAAACATCTTTTTTTCTTCCAAAGATAAAAGGATGATGTGTTAAAACTAAATCAGGTTTTTCACGAGCAATTATTTTATCGACATCTTCATAGAAATCTAAAACGAGCAGAACTTTCTTAACTTCTCTTTTAAAGTCCTTCTCACCAGCTTGATACCCAGAATAATCCCATTCTTCCTGGTTTCTTTTAGGATAAATTCTACCTAGACTTCTAATAAATTTCCCTAATTCCATAATTTTAATAACCTTCTTAATTCTAATATTTCGTTTTCTTTATCTTCACCAATTTTTTCAAAAAGAGCAAGTTTAGTTAAGAGCAAATTTTTTAAACCACCATCGCGATTTTTGATCGCACTGATCGAATATTTACTCTCATCATCATTATAAACTATTCTTTTATCATAATGCGAAAAACGCAAGACTGGATAATAGTGTTTCTCAAAAATATATGTCCCTTCTTCATCGATAAATCCGTGATTATAAAGAAAAGTAATAGGTAGATAAAAATCTGATTGTGGAGAAATTATTAAATATTTTATCTTTTTTAATTTTTCTTCACCTTCTTTTAAAATTTTTTCGATCGTTCTCCCACCCATACCGAGAATATAAACACATTCGATATCGTCAGGAATATCTTTAATACCATCAAGAAAAAGAGGAATGACATTTGAACCATTCCTCTTTAAAGTATTTACAAGAGTCGAGTAGGGACCGATTTTATTTTCGCTCGCATAAACTTTACCTTCTTCTTCTAAGGCTAAAGCTAAAAGAGCATGATCAGAACCGACATCTAGAAAAACATTACCTTTTTTTAGAGATAGAGCATAGTTTAAGCGAAAAGATAACTTACTCATAAATAATCTTCAAATAATACTTTCTTATGCTTCTTACGCAATTTAGACATGGCTTTAGATTCAATCTGACGAATACGTTCTCTAGTAACATTAAATTCTTTTCCAACTTCTTCTAAAGTATGATTTCTACCATCATCTAAACCGTAACGTAAACGGATAACTCTTTCCTCACGATCAGTAAGTTGGGATAATTCTTTATCGATCCTATCGGCGAGCATAGATTGATTAGCATATTCGACAGGCGATAAATTATCTTTATCGACAACAAAGTCACCGATATGTGAATCATCCTCTTCACCAACTGGTTTCTCAAGTGAAAGAGGGTCTAAAGCCATCTGTTGAATATCGCGAATCTTGGAACCTGTCAAAATAGTATTTGAGCTCTTTTTTAACTCTTCAGCGATCTCTTCAGCAGTCGGGTCTCTATTTAATTCTTGAGTAAGTTTACGGCTTGCACGGGTGATTTTATTGATAGTTTCAACCATGTGAACAGGTATACGTATAGTTCTTGCTTGGTCAGCTAAAGCACGAGTGATAGCTTGTCTAATCCACCAAGTGGCATAAGTTGAAAATTTAAATCCTCTTTCAAAATCAAATTTATCGACAGCTTTCATCAATCCGAGGTTACCTTCTTGAATAAGATCTAAAAAGTCCATTCCGCGATTAACATAATGTTTTGCAATAGATACAACAAGTTTTAAATTACATTGGATAAGTTCGTCCTTAGCATCGCTATCACCTTCTTTAATTCTTTTAGCTAATTCGACCTCTTCATTCTTATCCTTTAAAACTTGATAGGCACCGATAGCATGAAGATATTGTTTTACAGGGTCAGCATTTTTAATATCGGTTGCTGCAGTATAATCAACTATCTCTTCATCTTCAAAGTCATCGTCATCATCTGTGACAACTTCAGAATCTTGATCATCGATCAAAACATCATCGTCATTATCCTCAATGACATCATGCTCGTGAAGATAAACTAAAAGTTCATCAAAATCATCATCTGATAATGATAAATGCTTAGTGAGCTGAGAAATAGTCTCGGTAGTAACTTTTACTCCGCTTTTACTATCTTCTAATAATTTAGCTTTAATATCATCTAAACCCATCAAATTATAAGTAGTAGAAGCTAATTCACCGACTGTCTTAGGAACACTATTTTTCTTAGACTTTTTAGTTTCCTTCGTTTCAAGAGCTTCGACTACTTCTTTTTCAACTTTCTTAGATTTAGGAGCAGTCGCTTTTTTACTTTCAGCCTCTTTACTCTTCTTAGTTACCTTTTTAGATTCCACAGTTTTCTTAGGCTCAGCTTTTACAACTTTTTTATCTGCTGCTTTATTTGAAACCTTTTTATTAGTTTTAATTTCAGCTTTTTTTGAAGATTTAACAGCAGTTTTTTCTGATTCCTTATGTGATTTAGCTTTAGAAGCTGTTTTCTTTACAGAAACATCTTTCTTTTCTTCTTTGGGGGCGCTTTTACTCTTTTTACTAGACTGTGTAGCTATCTTTTTATCAGAAGATTTTTTAGTTTCTTTTTCTTTTTTTATATTTGTTTTCTTACTCTTTGATGTTTTAGTTACACTCATTTATATTACCTCCATGAAATTATAGACAAAAAAACCTTATTTTCAAGTTTATAAACTTGATTTTGCTTCTTTTAAGCGCTTTTCTAATCTTACTTTTTTAACAAAATCTTCATCGCTATAAATACCATTTTTTCTAATTTTGATATCATCAATAAAAGCGAGAAGCTCTCTTTTAATTTCAAGAACTTTTATCCTTCCTTGGAAATATTTTGCATCATATTTTTCAGCAGGGAATCTCTTTAAAAAATTTAATATTTCCAAAAGATATTCTCTTTCACTATCATTGACGTCGATCTTTTCATCTTCAACAATTCCGTCTAAATCAAAGGCGTCATCGTCGTCAAAGTTTACTTCTTCTTGAGCTAACATATTATTTAAAGCATCATAGTCTGAATCACTGAGTGAAGTCTTTTTCATATCATGAATATAAAAATTACCTATCGATTTAACAAAATTGTCAAACCCGACATGCGAGAAAAAGCCTCTTTCCTTTACCCATAAAAAATAAGCATCTGAAGCTCGAGGAATCATCAATAAGACATACATTTCATCTCTAAACATACTTGCATGATCTTTATCTAGTTCAAAAATAGATATTCCTCTATCAACTAAAGTTTTCTCTAACTGAGGTTTTTGATACTCATCGACAAGATTAACACCGTAATCAATTATTTCCTCTAGCTTCGTTTTTTGATACTTTGCAGGATAATTATCGGAAGTTGAAACTATTGTAGATTTAGTATTATTTAAAATATTTTTAGCGTCATCTAATGAACTTATTTGACAAATCTTAGCAAATATTTCAGCATCTTTATTCTTTTCAATTAAGCTTAACTTTGCATAATATGGTTGACTAAGAGATAAAAAATTATTTATCTCATCACTATTTATAAGAATTTTTCTACCTTTTAAGGCTCTAAATAATAAGAAGAGAAATGGATCATAAGTCGCTTTTACTCTTTTAGCAAGTTTATCAGCACCAAATAATTTTAAATATTCATCCGAGTCTTTAGCTTTTTGATATGGTTTAACAAAACGAACACGAATATTCTGCTTATTTAAAATTGGTAGAGCTCTTTCCATTCCTAGTTGACCAGGCTCATCGCTATCTAATAATAACCTTATTTCAACATTAAGCTTTTTAAATAAACTAGCGTGCTCTTCTGTTAAAGCAGTACCCATTAAAGCAACGACAGAGTTTATTTTTGCTCGATAAAGAGCGATAGCATCCATATAGCCTTCAACAATATAAAGGTAACCATCAGCCTTTGTAGTTTTAAGTGCTTCATCAATATGATAAAGAATCTGGCTTTTATTAAAAAGTGAAGTTTCCGGATAATTGATATACTTAGGTTTCTCATCCGTTAAAACACGACCAGAATATGCGATAGTATGCCCTGACAGATCAGAAATTGGAAACATCAATCGTGAGGAATAACGATCTTCTAAAGAGGAGGGTGAAAGAATTCCCGCTTTCTCTAAAACATCGATAGTAAAACCAGCCTGTTTTAAACTTGCAATAGCTGCTTTTTTATCTTTAGGAGAATAGCCTAATTTAAAGTGAGCGATCGTCTTATCATCTAAACCGCGCCTATGTAAGTATTCTCTTGCAGCTTCACCATCTTTTGATTTTAAAGCTAATTCATAATATTTAGTCAGGAAATCTAAAGCTTGAAATTCCTTTTCAAACTTTAAATATTTTTCATCAACAATTTTTTTCTCAAGTAAATCTTTAGGAACAGGAATAGAGCAGATTTCACAAACCTTTTTTAAGGCCTCAGTATAACTTAGCTTGGCATAATTTTTGACAAATGTGATAGGTTGTCCGCCTTCACCACAGGAAAAACATTTATAGATATTCTTTTCTGGATTGACGTGCATAGAAGGGTGAGTATCATGGTGAAACGGACAAATTGCTAAATATTCTTTTCCATGTTTAACAAGATTCCCTAAATAATAAGAAACAACTTTAACGATATCAGCTTTTTTATTAATTTCAGCAAAGGTATTTTCTTTCATCAATATGTTTTCTTAGCCCTTAATAAAGAGTCGATAGTCTCTTTTAATTCAGAAATCTTTACTCTTCTTTGCTCCATGCTATCTCTTTCACGAATAGTCACAGATTGATCTTCTAATGAATCAAAGTCATATGTGATGCAGAAAGGAGTACCGATAGCATCCTCACGACGATATCTTTTACCGATAGAACCAGTCGTATCAAAGATGCAATCATAATCGACTCTGAGCATATCAAATACTTCTTTGGCCTTCTCGTTAAGTTTATTGGAAAGAGGCATAACAGATAAAGTATATGGAGCGAGGTCATAAGCTAAATGCATAACGATTCGGCTATCACCTTTGTCTAATTCTTCAACTTCATAACTATCCATAAGTAAGGCGAGCATCAAGCGATCTAAACCAAATGAAGGTTCAACAACATGAGGAATATACCTTTCATTTGTTTCCGGATCAAGATAAGTTAAATCTACTTTTGACATTTCTTGATGGCGCTTTAAATCATAATCAGAACGACAGGCAATACCCATTAATTCACCCCAACCGATAGAGGGAAAATCATATTCAATATCAGTAGTAGCTTGAGAATAGAAAGCTAATTCTTCTTTTTCGTGATCACGGAAACGGACTTTTTCATCCTTTAAACCAAGTTTTTCCACAAATTCTTTGCAGTTTTCCTTAAAGAATTCAAACCACTTCATATCCTCTCCAGGCTTAAAGAAGAATTCAATTTCCATCTGCTCAAATTCACGAGTTCGGAAAGTGAAATTTCCAGGAGTAATTTCATTACGGAATGATTTACCGATGTCAACAATACCGATAGGAAGTTTGCGTCTTGTAGTTCTTAAAACATTTTTAAAATTAACAAAAATACCTTGAGCAGTTTCAGGACGTAGATAGACAGTTGATGTTTTTTCTTCAGTTACACCGATAAAAGTTTTAAACATCATCTGGAATTGACGGATAGGAGTAAAATCGGTGTGTTCGCAGCTAGGACATTTTATAGTTTTAGAAGCTAAAACTTCGTTCATCTGATCCTGATTCATATTATCGACATCAAGATCTTTTCTTTGCTCCTTAATCAAGTCATCAGCGCGATAACGGGAGTGACAATATTTACAATCTACTAAAGGATCATGGAAATTAGCCACATGACCAGTCGCTTCCCAAACTTTAGGATTCATAATGATGGCGGGATCAATTTCAACATTATATTCAAT
This sequence comes from uncultured Bacilli bacterium, assembly GCA_944349335.1. Lineage (GTDB taxonomy): Bacteria > Bacillota_I > Bacilli_A > RFN20 > CAG-288 > Enterosoma. The sequence goes on along the minus strand of CALVMW010000001.1, from coordinate 29,502 downwards.
ACCGCGGATAAAATGATGGCGGAAAACATCTTTAACATGATTTTTTAATAAAGTTCCTAAGGGACCATAATCCCAAGAATTAGCAAGACCACCATAAATTTCACTTCCTTTATAGACAAATCCAGAAGTGACAAGGTGATTGACGATTTCTTCGAAAGTATATTTTTTATCGCTCATAATTTTCTCCTCATTTTTAGCCCATCTATTTTAACATAAATTTATTAACTGAGTTAATGTATTAAAAGGTCCATATTCAAAATAATTAGCTAGATGATCAGCTAACTCTTTTAAAACTTTTTTACCTTCTAAATTAGGTACAACTTTTATTAAACTTTTCTCATCGATATCCATAAAGGAAAATTTAAAGATATAAAGAGCATTGACAGGAAATTTTTCTGATGAGCAATCGGCGCATAAAAAACCACCATCTTTTATCGAATATGAAACAATGTTATGTGTAGAAGAGCACCTAATACACCTATCAGTGATCATTTTGATACCGAGCTTTTTATAGAATAAACCTGTCAGTAACAACGAGAGAGAAAGAACATCAGCTCCCTTCTTCATACTCTCTAATATCATCCTTACTTCAACAAGAGGATAATCGCTTCTATAATTAAATAACTTGTCAGAAAGTTCAATCAAATAATATAAAAAAGCAATTTTTTTATTGTCACCATATAGCATTGAAGAATCAAAAATGATAGTAGCCTGTTTAGCTAGTAAAAAATCTTCTTTCTTTTCATAACTGATATTTATGATAGATCCCGCAAAAAGAAGAGGTTTTAGAGGACTTTTTAACTTAAATACATGTGGAACATAACAAGAATGAACGCCATCTGAAAAAGCTAAAGATACTATTAGCGAATCTTCTAAATAAGGAGTCCCTTTTAAAACTAAAGCTATAGAATTTTCAATCTCTTTATTCATCGAAGCCAAAACGGCGCAGATAAACTAATGAATTGCGCCAATCAGGTATGCACTTCACATGCAAATCTAGATAGACTTTTTTTCCAAAGTAATCAGATATTTTCTTTTCAGAATAGCGAGAAATTCTTGCTATCATTCTACCTTTATCACCGATAACAATAGATTTTGCTGATTCTTTTTCAACAATTATATCAGCGACAACTTCCATATCATTTTCTTTTTCAGTCACACCTTTAATATCGACATAAATAGAATGTGGTATCTCTTTTTCTAAAAGTCGTAAGCACTTCTCACGAATAAACTCGGCGATAATATATTCTTTAGGTCTATCAGTAACAATATCTAAAGGATAATAGATATCACCCTCAGGAAGTTTTGCTTTGATCGCCTTTAATAGATCATCCAAGCCAAATCTTTCTTTGGCAACAAGGTGGATAACTTCAGGTTTTTTTACAAAATGGTCAAGATAACGTGATAATCTCTCTTCTCCTATATTAGCGCGAACTAAATCTATTTTGTTATACGCTAAAATAATTGGTATATCGAGTTTATTTAATTTATCGATTAAACTAAAGTCAGGAGGCAATGAACTATCGATAACATAAACTATTAAATCGACACCTTCTTTTGCACTTTCAGCTTCTCTTAATAAAACTGAACCTAAACGTCCATGAGGTTTAAAAATACCAGGAGTATCAGTAAAAATTATCTGCGAGTCATCATCATTATAAATGATATGAACCTGATCCCTAGTTGTCTGGGGTTTAGAAGAAACCGGAAGAATTTGGTAACCTAAAATACCATTGATTATTGTTGACTTACCAGCATTAGCGCGTCCATAGACGCAAACATATCCTACTTTTTTCATGACTTTAAATCTTCATCCGTAAACGCATAAGGTAACATATCTTTGACAGTGAGCCTCAGCATTTTATCCATTTTATCATTATAAATGTAAACAGGAATATAACTTGGTAATAATTCGATCATAACTTGTCGACAAACTCCGCAGCATGTGGAAGTTTCATTTGAAGAAGTGATAAGGCCCATAGCGACAAAGTCATCTTTGTTATTACCGCGAGAATAGGCTGAATAGATCGCTACTCTTTCCGCACATATAGTCGCAGGATATGAAGAATTCTCAATATTAAAGCCACGGATATATTCACCGCTTTTTGTGATCAATACTGCACCTACATTAAAGTGAGAATAAGGGGTAATAGCCATCGATTGAGCGATTTTTAATTCTTTTTTTAATTTCTTTTGATCAGTATAAAAATCGATAGTTAAATTATTTAAGATTTCGTTTTGGAGTGCAAACATCTTTTCACTATCTTCCTCATTCTGATGATCATAACCTAGTAGATGAAGAATACCATGAATGAATAAAAAAGATAATTCTCTTTTAAAAGGATGAGAAAATTCTTCGGCTTGTTTTTTGGCGCGTTTAGGATCGATTAAAATACAGCCAAGATCCTTAATATCGCTCATTTCATCATCATTTTCTAAGTAAGCAAAAGATAGAACATCAGTCGTTCTATCAATATTACGATACTTTTTATTCATATTTCGCATCTTATTTTCACTGATCAACGATAATGATATAGTGCATTTGCCAAGAGAAAATCTTTCTAAAGTCTCACTAGCGACTAAAAGAAACATCTTCTCTAAACTTTTATCTAAGTGACATTCATCTAAATAATCTAATGTGACCTCACTTTTTTTCTTCATAATGCCCACCTCTATTATTAGTATAACTTAAAAGGGCATCATTACTAAAGAATTTCTCTAATGGAAAAGAAAGTGAATTTATCTTTTTAACTTCCTCACTCTCATCTAAATAAGATGATAAAACACTCTTACTGACACGAATTAGTGAAAACGATAAAAAGAAAAGGACGAGGAAATTGGCAATAGAGAAAGAGTTGACTAAAAACATTTGTAGGATAATAAAAAGAGTTAAGACAATTGTTTCAAAAATAGTCATTACCACTTTATTTAAAAGCAGTTTGTTTGACTTCTCACTTGCGAGCATAAAATACTTGCTAGCATTAAATGGATCAGTACTTAACATATTTAAATATGTGTCTTCTTTAATAGAACAATAACGAGTAACTTTATTAGTTTCTTTTTTAGTCATAAATTCGATAAGGACTAAGACACAACTGACGATTGCAATCAAAAAAACGTATATTCCATTGGCTGTAAATAAAAATAGCAAGTTCAATAGTAAAACACTATAGGAAACAATATTTGAAAATCTTTTAACTTCAAGATCTAAAATTTTTGAAAGAGAAAAGAAATCCTCTTTATTTTTAGTTAAATTCATGTAAGGAATAAATATCTCTTTATTTAACCTCTTCCTGACTTTTGTGTTTAAAATGAATTGTAAAAAGACAGCAATTATCGCCATAAATAAAGATATCATTGAAAATAAGGGTATATTTTCATTTAAAGTTAATAAAAATACTGCCATAGAAATTGTTTCAATTAAAAAGATTAAACCATACAATAATTTTTCTTTTCTTTTAAGTAAGGATAATCTCTTAACTTTTTTCTTTTCACTTTCATGCTCTTTTAATAGTATATTGCCACTATAAATCGATAAAAATTCATCATGTTTAAAATCGATGTCGCCATATTCAGGGTCAAATATTTTAACTTTTTTCTTAGTTATCTTTTTTATGACAACAAAATGATCTTTTTCACCGTTTTTAATTTGTGCGATGGCTGGTAATTTTCTTTTTTCTATAAGCTCAACCCTTTTAATTTCATAGCCAGAATAAAAAAGCCCATTTCTTTCTAATTCATCTCTTATCTCTAAAAAATTTGAGCAATCCGATTCTAGTATAGATGTTTGAAAATTTTCATCTTCATTATGAATAACTAAAATAGTTCTAACTACTGCTTTACCACATTGATTCTTATCGCTTTGATATACCATAACTACCTCCTAGAAATATTTGATTTCTAAGAGGTATTTTTTTATATATCGAGGTCTGTTATCTTTTGTTTTTCAAATAGTGAAGTAAAAATCTCACCTAATTTTGTACCCGTTTCACTATAATGGCCTATCTTTTTACCTATAGTAAGAAGAGAAGAAGAAGTTGATAAAGTGCAATAAGTAAGTAAGCCTTTATTTTTACGATATTGGAATAAAGGGATAAGATGATTCATCATCGTTTTATCACTGATAGTAGGGAAACAATCAATATTCTCAAATATAGTAAATGGACAATATTTTAAATGCTCTACATATCTTTTCATATAATTTTGATCTTCAAATTTCTCACTATTTAAATCTTTTAAGAAGTCCACAAAAGTTATAAGCGAAGATTTAATTCCTAATGAGGCAGCATAGTAAACTAAAAAATATGAAAATGATTGTTCTATCTTTTCACCGTTGATAAAGAAAAGTGCTTGACCTTTAATAGTTTTATTTTCTTTTAAAGAATTTAAATCTCTAACAAATTTTTTAAAGGTAATTAAAAGAGTAGATTTATTAGAATATTCTCTTAATCTTTTAGCAAATAAAATACCTTCTTTATAAATTAAATTCTTATTCTCATAACTTTGATCAATATTTTTTAAAATACTTTCAACTAACTTTAAATGAACACAAGGAGTGACATTTAAGCGAATAATATCTTGATATTCATCATAATAAGGCTCATATTTAAAACCCACTCTCTTTTTAGGGCACAGATTTAATTTATTTTCACAAGAATTACAAATAGCATAATCTTCTAAAAATTCATATATATAACCGAGTGAGTTATTAAATGTTTTTTCAGTTTTCAAAAGGTCTTTTATAGCTCTATTTGCTAATGGATACTTTTTTAATAACTCCTTTACTTGAGTTTCAAAACGATTTGATGATTCACTATCTAACTCAATCTTCTTATTAAAAGTAATCTTATGAATGCTAAAGTTATCGCTCATGATATCACCTTATCAAGGAGAGACTTTACATCGATATCATCTTTCTCCTCGCCTTTATTATCTACCTTTACTTTCTTTTCATTTTTCATACGATAATCCTGTTCATTTAAGAAAGTCATCGCTTCATATGGTGAAGTTATATTATTGGAAAGAATAGAATAAGCAACCTTCTCTATATACAATTCTACAAAACGATTATCAGTCTTTCTAAATGAGTAATCTAAAACAACGTTGATTAAAGCATTTGGTAATCCAGTTTCCTTTTTAATCTTTTCAATTTCATCTAACATGTATGCGGGAGCTTTAGCATTAAGTCTAATAGAGAGATATTGTTCTGGAGAGATAGTAGTCAATATCTGATAGAATTTACCGCCTTTATAATTATCATCTTTTTTATTATCATCCCTTAAATATGAACGATACGAACGAATATCCTTTTTAAATTCCTCGAAATAAAAAACACCGGCACTATCAATGTTTTTTTCAATAATTTCCACTCCTTCATTTAAAGGAATCATGTATAATGCGATTAAATCTCTGACATCTTTTATATTTTTACTAAATATTGATAAAGGTATTTTCCTATCTTTTAAAGCTTTCTTTAAAGTAGCTAAATCGATCTCCGCAATCGCTTTATAATTCTTATCTTTTATCATTTCACTATCTTCTTCTTTTTCGATATCTTCTAAAGAAAATACCTCTTTAAAAGAAGAAGTTAATTCGCTATAACCTTTAGGTTTTTTATCCTTAGCTTTTAAAAAGATCATTTTTAAGCGTGCCATCCTCTTTTCGCCGACCATCTTCTTTAAAAGGGATGATAAGATAATATCATCGAAGAATTTTCGAGGAGTGGCAGGCGGGAAAAGCTTATATATATAATGACTATCTTTATTTTGGCTTGCTTGACGATAAAAAGTTTCGATCAAACCTAAAGCTTCAAGTCGACGAAGTGAATCTAAAAAGGTTTCTTGATCATAATCTAAATCCGAAAGAAGGTCTATTGTTAAAAAAGAATATTCTTCTTCTTTTAATAGACTCGAAGATAAAAAATAGCGATAAAGAGAATAGGCTTTACCACCCATCATCGGCAAATAGAGAAGCAATAAAACTTCTTCATCATTCATACTGAGATTAAAATCTGCTACGAGGGAGTAACTAGAGTCATTATCAAGAAATCTCATATCAATTTTTTACCTTTTTATCCTTTCAGTATTTATATATGATAACATAAACCTTTTTATTTAATACCATCTAGATAAAGATGAAAAATGACTTGATATTTTTCTTTTATAAAATTGCTTTTATATGTAAGAAATATTAAAATATTTAGAGTTGTTTTTACATCACTTATATGAAGTGGAACTATGTTCTGTACTGAAAGAAGGAGAGAAACATGAACTACAGAATTGACAAAAAAACGAAGATTGTCTGTACTATCGGTCCTGCATCCCAGAAGAAAGAGATGCTTAAAAAGCTTCTCGGCGCTGGTATGACTTGTATGCGTCTAAATTTCTCACATGGTGATCATGCTGAACAATTAGCAAAGATTAACACTCTAAGAGAGATTGAAGAGGAAGAAAATATTATTATTCCTATCTGCCTTGATACAAAAGGACCTGAAATTCGTACTGGTAAATTTGAAGGTGGTAAGGCCACTTTTACTGAAGGCGATATTTGCCGTATCTATATGGGAACAGAAAAGGTCGGTAACAACAAAGCTTTCGGTGTCACCTATACTAAGCTTTACGATGATGCAAATATCTCTTCTCACATCCGTTTAGACGATGGTAACCTCGAATTTGAAGTTATTGATAAAGATGAGGAAAAACATGAACTTATTGTCCGTGCCTTAAATACTCACACCTGCAACGACAAGAGAGGTGTCAATTGTCCTGGCGCTCACTTATCTATGGATTATCTTTCACCCCAGGATCGCGCTGACCTTATCTTCGGTTGCCAAAACCACGTCGATCTTTGCTCAGCTTCCTTTGTTCGTAATGTTCAAGATATTAAGGAAATTAGAGCTTTGTTCCATGAACATGGCGGCGATAATATCATGATTTTCTCAAAAGTTGAGAATACTGAAGCTATTGAAAATCTCGATGCTATCATCCGTGAGTCTGATGGTATCATGATCGCCCGTGGTGATTTAGGTATTGAAATTCCTCCGGAAATGGTTCCTGTTTATCAGAGATATATCATTCAAGAGTGCCGTAAGTTAGGAAAACCTGTCATCACTGCTACTCAGATGCTCGATAGTATGATCCGTAATCCTTATCCGACCCGTGCTGAAGTTAGCGACGTCGCTTGGTCGATTGATGAAGGTACTGATTCAGTTATGCTCTCTGGCGAATCTGCTAATGGTGACTATCCTGTTGAAGCTGTTTCAATGCAGGCTCGTATCGCTAAGACTATGGAAGAACACTTCAATTATGAAGCTGCTTCTCACTTAGCTTTTGAATCTTCTGGCAAGAGTACTAGTGACGCTATCTCTGCTTCTGTCGCTGATACTGCTATCTTAGTTAACGCTAAGCTCATCGTCTGCTTCTCTGTCTCTGGTTCAACAGCTATCCGCATCTCTAAGACACGTCCTACTTGCCCTGTCTTTGTCGTCTCTTCTGATCGCGATGTCTTAGCTCACTCCATGCTCTATTATGCTGATTATCCTTATCTTGTTAAGAAGGTCCCGCAATTTGTTGAAGAGATGGAAGTTTTAGCTTTAAAGATCGCTAAAGATTACAATATTGAAAAGGGTTCAAAGATTATCCTTACTGGTGGTACTCCTGTCGGCGCCGGTAAAACTAACTTTATCAAGGTCTTATCTATCAATGATAACGATGCTACTGAAACAGATTAATTATGAAAAATGTAGTTTCTATCGACTGCGGAGGTACTAATCTCCGCGTCGCTATTTTAGACGAAAATCTTAATATTCATGCTGTTAAAAGAGTTCCGACAGTTCATGGAGATGGAAAAAAACTTTTTGATACTATCGTTGAACTTATCGATGAATGCCAAAAAGAATGCTCTTTATCATTTGATGCTATAGGTATGTCTATCTGCGGTATCGTTTACCATAATAAAGTTGGTCGCTGCGGAAATCTTGAACTTGAAAATGGATATGACTTCTATTCTCTCTTCAAAGAAAAATATCCTGGTAAAGCTATCCGTATCGCTAACGATGGTAATTGTTCTGCTTATGTTGAATATCGTTTTGGCGCTAATAAAGGAAATAAGGATTCAGCTTTTATTACTATTTCATCTGGTATCGGTTTAGGTATTGTCACTAATGGTGAGATGCTTGACTTACCGATGGAAGGCGGAAGACTAGCTCTCTACTATAAAGGTGAGAGATATGAGACTGAGTACCTTTGCTCTGGTAACGGTATTAAAAGATTATGTCATCTTGAAGGTTTAGAAGTTGAAAACGCCGCCGCTTTCTTTGATCTTTGCCGCAAAAAGGATAAAGATGCGATGCGAATCTATGATATTTGGATTCACCTTTTAGCTACGTTCTTCAGCAATCTTCAACTTCTCTTTAATCTTGAATCATACGCTATCTCTGGTGGTGCTTGGAAATCTAAAGATGTTTTTAAGAATGATTTAGAAAGGTTAGCTAATGAACAGATCAGCTACTGGCATCTTAATCCTATCATCTTAAATGATGCTGCTTATAAGCAAGATGTCGGCTTAGCTGGTGCTGCAAGTCTCGCATTATACGAGCTCGAAAAATAAAAAATACAATCATGAAAAAAATAATTCTACCTGATAACTCCATTTTGGAATTAAATGACGAAAGTACGGCATTAGATGCTGCAAAGAAGATTTCACTCTCTTTAGCCAACAATATGATCTGTGCCATTGTTAATGATGAATATTTTGATAAAGATGAAATATTACCTGACAATGCCAAGCTTACTATCATCACAAAAAAAGATGAAAAAGCTTTACCTGTATTAAGGCATTCAGCTGCTCACCTTTTAGCTGAAGCAGTTAAACATCTTTATCCCGATGCTCAATTTGGTTACGGACCTTCTACTGAAGAAGGTTTCTTCTATGATATTCGTTTCTCTTCTCCTATCTCAGAAACAACTGATCTTCCAAGAATTGAAGAAGAGATGAAGAAGATTATCAAAGAGAATCAAAAGATTGAACGCATCCATGTAAGCAAAGAAGAAGCCAAAGAAATATTTAAAGATCAAAAATATAAGCTTATCCATATCGATGAGCTTTCTGATGATGGAAAGAAATTAACTATTTATCGTCAGGGCGATTTTGCTGATCTTTGTTTAGGTCCTCATATGGCTTCAACAGGTGATATTAAAGCTGTTAAATTGATGTCACTTTCAGCTTGCTACTTTAAAGGTGATAAAAATAACGATACGATGACCCGTATCTATGGTACTGCATTCTTCTCTGAAAAAGATCTTCAAGATTACCTTCAGATTTTAGAAGAAAGAAAAGAAAGAGATCATAAGAAGATAGGTCGTGATATGCAGTTATTTATGATTTCTGATTATGGTCCTGGTTTCCCCTTCTGGCTTCCTAACGGAATGATTTTACGTCATGAACTTGAAGAGTTCTGGTGGAATCTTATGATGGAAACTGGCTATGATGTCGTTAAGACTCCTGAGATTCTTTCTCGTGAACTTTGGGAAACTAGCGGTCACTGGAGAGAGTACAAGAAAAACATGTACATCACAAAGATAGACGGAAAGCCTTTCGCTATCAAACCGATGAATTGCCCTGGCGCAATCTTGTGCTATCAAAATTCTCTCCATTCTTATCGTGATTTACCTTTAAGATTTGCGGAATTAGGTTTAGTTCATCGTCATGAAGCGAGCGGTGCTTTAAACGGTCTTTTCCGTGTCCGTTGCTTCACTCAAGATGATGCTCATATCTTCATCGCCTATGATCAAATTGAAGAAGAAGTCCGCCGTTTGCTTAAGATTTTTGATAATGTTTATAAGATCTTTGGTCTTGATTACCATATCGAACTTTCTACCCGCCCTTTAGATAAGTATGTCGGTAAAATTTCAACTTGGAATAAAGCTGAAAAAGAACTCAAGACTTGCTTAGAAGAAAACAATATTCCTTATCAAATCAATGAAGGTGATGGTGCATTCTATGGACCTAAACTTGACTTTAAATTCCGTGATTCTCTTAATCGTGTCTGGCAGTGTGGTACTATCCAATTAGATATGCAACTTCCTCATCGTTTCGGTCTCACTTATGTTGATAAAGATGGCAACAAGAAAGAACCTGTTATGCTCCATCGTGCGATCTTCGGTTCTATCGAAAGATTCGTCGGTATTATCACTGAAAACTTCAAAGGTTCCTTCCCTACTTGGTTAGCACCTGAACAAGTAAGAATCTTACCTGTCGCTACTAATGATGAAAGCCAATTAAAATATTCAGAAAAACTCTGTGCTGAACTTAAAGAGTTAGGTATAAGAGTAAAAGTTGATTCGCGTAATGAAAATCTCTCCTATCGTATCCATGACTCACAACAGATGAAGGTCTCCTACACTCTAGTTATCGGTAAGAAAGAATATGAAGAAGATCTCGTCACTTATCGTATCCATGGTGAAAAGAGAACTAAGATGATAAGTAGAGAACAGTTTGTAAAACTCATCCTAGCTGACATTAAAGAAAAACATCTTACTCGTTCCTACGAAGACTAAAAAGAATTAAACTATCAAAAAAGACCAGGGCTGAACTGGTCTTTTTTGTTTTCAAGTTTATCTTGAATGAAAGGAGGTTTTATCACACGATCTACTGTGATCAGATTTTATCATTTTGAACACGGACGTACTCGATCTGTACAGGCCCTTTAAACTCAGTTAAAATTGGATTTTCTTCTTTTGTCAGCATTATTGAAAGTGAAACAATTCCAAGTGTCACGCAAAAGGAAAAGATGACTAAAGCCGCTCTTTTTAAACGATGGTTTGCTTTTTTGCAGTTAGATTTAGTCAATCTATCTTTCATCATCTATCCTTTCTATCACGCGCATAATGGCGGATTTAGCTCTATTATTCCTCTCTAATTCTTCTTCAGATGGAACAATAGGCTTTTTTGTAAGATTTAAATAAGATAACTTTTCTTCCTCAATAACTGGTATTCTCTTATCGATAGGAGTTTTTTTAGCTCTCCTATTAAAGTGTTCTTTAACAATTTTATCTTCCTGATAATTAAAGGAAATAACGATAAGTCTACCATTCAAAGAAAGAAAATCAAGGCTTTCTTCTAAACCCTTTTCTAGCTCTTTTAACTCATTATTAACTTCATAACGCAAAGCTAAGAAAAATTGTTTAGCTGGATGTCCTTTTTTGTTTAACTCATGAAAAGGAAGTGCAGAACGAATGATGTCTACAAGTTCAAAGGTTTCTTTAATCTCCTTTTTTCCTCTCTCCTCGACTATGCGTCTAGCAACTCTTCTCGCACATGGGCACTGGGTTTTAGTAAACACCTCTTCAAGTTCATCAGCAGAATATGTGTTAACAACTATACTCGCTGTTTTTTCCTGCCTTTGATCCATTCTCATATCTAAATAAGCATTATAGCGATAGGAGAAACCACGTTCAGGATCATCGAATTGTGGTGAAGAGACACCGATATCCATTAAAATGTAATCAGCGCTCTTAATACCGAGCTCATAAATCTTACTAAAGGCATTAGCATAAGAGGAATGAATAAAATTTAAAGAGCATTTTGAAGAGTAGCTTTCAAGTAATTTTGAAGAGTAATCGATAGCCTTTTGATCGTAATCGACACCGACATAACAAGATCCTTCTGAAATCTTTTTTAGAATCTCGAGGGAGTGTCCGGCTCTTCCTAATGTCAGATCAATAAATGTACATTTTTTGTGATCTACAAATGAAAGAACTTCCTCTAGCAATACTGGCTGATGAAAATCAAACTCATTTTTCATTTTGAACCAATTTCATCGAATCGTCAGCAAAGCTTTTTTCTTCTTCTAAAGACTCTTCTTGGAATCTGTCATAATCCCATATCTCTAGACGATCAAACATACCCACGACGATAACTTGACGCTTAATACCAACTTTCACCATCAAATTTTTAGGAAGTAAAATTCTATGATGAGAGTCGATATTTACCTCGAAAGTATTAGATAAAAATGTTCTTTTAACTTTACGTGCAGAAGGATCAAAATCATTTAGTGAAGTAATCTTCTCTACTTTTTTTTCGTAGACGCTCTGAGGATATACTTCAAGGCAGTTATCTAGACCTAGTGAAAGATAACAGATATTATCTTTAAATCCATCGCGATAACTTGATGGTAGCATCAAACGAGCTTTTTCGTCGATAACTACTTCTTTCTGTCCGTAAAACATATATCTACCACTTTCGCCCATAATTATACACCACATTACCACTTTAAGCAATCTTTTTACCATTTTACATAATTTATTTAAGAATCAGTATATTAACTATTATCTTTAATAATTAAAGTTGCTATCATTATTTATATCGATAAATAAATGATTTATGAAATAAAATGTTATTTTAAAATCACATTTTTAATACATAAAAATAAAGATTATAATATTTTTTATAAAAATCCATAAAGCCACAAAAAAAGAGAGGATTGACCTCTCTAATAAACGGACTATTTATTAAAAGAAATCACTTATCCTCATGAAGCTTATTATATTCAGCAAATAAGTCACTCTTTCTCTTTTGATGCTCTTCTTCACTTACAAGAATATAATCATCAGTAATAATAGACTCGCTATTCTCCATCATAGAATTATAAGCGTCATATAATAGAGCTAAAGCGACAGGTTTCAAATCGTATAACCTATTTTTATCACAATTTATATCGCTCGCTGATGGATCTTCTTCATTGATTATGCAATCACAATCATCACTAAATTCTTCAATTCTTCCATCAGAAAAAATAAATTTACCATCGAGATAGATCGATAATTCATATATTGGAGAAGCACCAGAAATATGTACATCAATTTCAGCCTCGACCTTATTAACACCTTTTAAGATGGAGAGATCTTTATCAGTAAATTCAACAGGTAAAACATCGCCATCTTTTTTATGAAGAAGATTTATGGGATCGATGTAGATATGGTCAAGCTTTTTCATATTAAACCTCTTTTACTCATGTCATCACGAACTTTATTCATAACTCTGCGAATATCAGGGTGGGCATGAGTTGAAGTACGTAAATCAAATATATACTTCCATTCTTTTATAGAACAAGTAACCATTATCGAAGCCTTTAAGGAGTTAGGAAGAACACTTCTTGCAATCTCTGGAGCTGAACCGCTTTCGATTAAATCAAAATATGTTTCTGTACAAACATGATAATAATTATCGTAGATTTCTTTTTTTTCTTCATAATCAATAGGCTTTATAAAAGTTAAGGAGTTAGAAAACTTATTTTTGGTATAGTTACAATAGCGAGTAGACTCTTGAGCGAAAGAACAAAGACGATGACGGACTATTTCATGAGTTACACCTCTATCAGTAATAAGATGATAAGTATAATAGAATAACTCGTCTCCACCTTTTAAATCATCAATTAGAGGATATAAAGATAAATCATCTATTGAAAAAATCTCTTTTTTTACATCGGCTGGTAAAGACAAAATAAGTTTATAATATCTTTCATCGTTTCTATGTTCGATCAAAGGACGGACAGAATAAGAGATATAATACTCATCATCAATCTTCTTTAAAGTTAAAAAAGGATCACCGATTGAAAAAACTTCATCATAATATTCTTTATCAACTTTTATAACGAACCTATAATGCTCCATCATAGCTAAGTGCCCATTGTTTATCAGTCTCATGATAAAGGCAATATTTTTATCATGCTCTTTAGTTTCAACTTGATAACAATTATGGGCAATATAAGCAATCCTGTCAAAAAAGTCAGGGATTGTTACACGTTCGATACTATCATCGATAAGAATATAATTTCTATTCATCATCTTGTCCTTTTAAAACTAATCCTAAGTCACCTTTAACAGCAAGAATAACTTTTTCAATAGAAGCATTTATCTCTTCATCTTTCAAAGTTTTCTTATCTGAACCTAAATAAATTGTTATACCGATATAATCGCTATTAGTCTTTTTATCTCTAAAGTAATCAAAGAGATGAACATCGATAATACTTTCATCCTTTATTTTCATTATCGACTTTTTAATAGCTTCATATGTTACTCCATTATAGAGTTTAAATGATAAGTCGCGTTTAACGATAGGGAAAGTTGAGTAAGCGACAAATTTAGTTTTCATTCCCTTTAAATCAAGTAAATAACCTAAATTTATCTCAGCTAAGTAAATATTATCACTAGAGATGCTCGGATGTATCTTACCAAAGGTAGCAACTAAATCTTTTCCAATATATAAATCTGCACTTTGATATGGATGGAAAGAATTATTGCTAGAAGGAACTAAACGATAACGAGAAGGATTAATATTAAGTTTTTCAAGGATTGATAAGATGTGTCCTTTTATATCGAAGAAAGAATAAGAGTGAGCTTTAGCTTGATCCATCATCTTTAAATCATCCGATAAGCCGATAGATAAATAAGTCTTGACACCTTTTTTAGTATCGACATCAGAAATTTCAAAAAGTGCTAAATCGTTATTTTGATTTCTCTTATTATATTCGATTAATGAATACATCGAAGATAAAATATCACTTCTAACATACTCATGAATATTAGTCATCGGATTTAGTACTCTGTAAGATTCATCATTATCAAAAACTCTAAATGAACGATCTTCTTCCTTGCTCAATAGTGTGTATGATATACATTCAGATAGACCGCGGCAAACTAACATCGAGCGGATAATATTAAGATTCTCTCTTCTACTATCGTCACTAGGAATCGATATAGGGAAATTAGCGATGCTAGGTGTAACCTTACTAGCATCATAATAGCGGAAGATCTCTTCATCTAAGTCGCACTGCTCCAAAATATCGACTCTATCGATAGGAGGTAATACACTATGACCATCATAATCAAATCTATAAGAGGAAAAAACTTTCTTAACTTCATCCTCAGTATAACTAGAACCTAGACGTTTATTCAATTTTTCAAGTGAAAAAGGTATTCTCACTCTCTCCTGTTTAAAACCATCATAGGATGAATAAGAAGTAATAGTATATGACTCTAAAAAATAAGGGAGCAAAGATAAAAGAATGTCGATGCTTTCATTAACCAAAAGAGGGTTGCGCTCTTTAGAAAAGAGCTGTTGAGAAAAGGAAGTTAATCCTAAGCGGGAAGAAGTGTGACGAATAGAAACATGGTCAAAGATAGCAAACTCGATGTCCACCTTGGTCGTATTTTCTTTTACAGGGGCATCAATAGAAGCCATAATACCAGCTAAACAAAGGTTTCTCTCACCATCTGAGACAACTAAATCACCTTTTTTTAACTCATATTTTTTATTATCGAAAGCGATAAATTCACCTTCGTAATCATCTCTAACAATATATTTACCGAAGGGGTTTTTATCAGCATCATAAACATTTATAGGTTGACCAGAAAGAAGCATTGTAAAATTACCTAAATCAACTAAAGGAGAGATAGATCTTACTCCTGAGGCTTCAAGGAAATTGCGAATCTTTAAGGGAGTATTTTTTACGCTGACTGCATCACGAATAGAAAGAATATCAAAGCGGACACAGTGAGCAGTATTAGAACCGACCGCTACTATAGAAGGTAAATCATTAGATAAAACTTTAGGAACACTAGGAGATTCAAGATTAAAAAGACCAGCGATCTCTCTAGCCATACCTAAATAAGAAAGGCAGTCGGGTCGATTAGGCAAAACATTAATATCTAAAATAGTATCATCTAATTTTAAATAACTGAGAACATCTCTTTCGCCTATCGGGGCATCCTCAGGTAATTCTTCAATACCATTGAGCTGCTTTTCAGTTAAAAATTCTTTATTGACACCAAGTTCAACTAAAGAGCAACACATACCTTTAGAATCATAACCGCGGATTTCACTTTCCTTAATTACAATGTTTAAAGCTGGCAAATTACAACCGACTAAAGCGACGATCACTTTTAAGCCAACTCGGGCATTAGGGGCTCCACAAACTATAGGTAATATTCCTTCTTCACCACAATCAACTTTTAAGAGATGAAGATGATCACTATCAGGATGTTTCTTACATTCAATAATTTGTCCGATAACTAATTTATCGCCACTAGCCATCTTTAAGACATCTTCAACTTCAAAGCCTGAAAAAGTCAATCTTTCAGTTAAAGTAGATACGTCAATATTCTTTAAATCGATGATCTCAGAAAGTAAATTATAGGAAAATAACATAACTACTCCTTCTTAAATTGGCGCAAGAATCTCACATCATCAAGATAGAAGCGCTTAATATCATCTATGCCATATTTGAGCATCGCAACTCTATCGATGCCTATGCCAAAAGCAAATCCTTGAACTTTATTATCATCATAGCCGTTCAATCTTAAAACATTAGGATGAACCATACCGGCACCTAATATTTCGATCCAACCAGTATGTTTACAAAGAGAACATCCTTTACCATTACATTCAAAGCAGGAGATATCAGCTTCGATTGAAGGTTCAGTAAATGGAAAATAGGATGGACGAAAACGAACTTCTCTTTTTTCACCAAACAAGTGACGTAAAACTTTAGTAAGCAGTTCTAAAAGATTAGCAAAAGTAGCATCACTAGAGATGACTAATCCTTCCATCTGTTCAAATTGATGAGAATGAGTAGCATCGCTATCGCGTCTATAGACTTTACCAGGACAGATAATCTTGATAGGAGATTGACCATTAGCGGATTGCATCACGCGAGATTGAACAGCCGAAGTATGTGAGCGTAAAACTATTCCCTTATCCACAACAAAAGAATCTTGCATATCTCTTGAGGGGTGATCTGAGGGAATATTGACTAATTCAAAATTATTTCTTTCTGTCTCAACTTCAGGACCGCTTGCAACTTCAAAGCCGAGCCCTTTAAAGAAAGAGACCATCTCTTCCGTAATTAAAGTTAAAGGATGATAAGAACCTAAAGGGAGAGAGTAAGGAGGTAAAGTTATATCAACTTTTTCGTTATTGATCTTTTCTAAAAGTTTTTTATCAGCTAATTCTTTTTCTTTATTTACAAACAAACTATTAACTTCTTCTCTAAAAGAAGTCAACATTTTTCCATATTCTTTCTTATCATTAGCATCGACGTTGCGCATCGAAGCGAAAAGTTCAGTCAACAATGACTTTTTACCGATATGTTTGCCTTTAAATAGGTTAAGCTTATCAATATTATCGACTTCTTTAATCTCTTCAAGACAAACTTTTCTTTCTTCTTCAATAGCCTGAGATAATTGTTCTAAGTTCATCTTAGTCCTTCTTTTCGTTTTCAGCCTTACGAGCTTTTTGTTCTTCAATGAAATGTCTTAAATAATCAGGTAAGACACCCTCTTCACGGCGGGTTTTGATTTCTTTCTCAGCTTTTGACTCGCCTTCACTTAAAGGTTTAGCTTCTTTAATAGGAGCTTTTTTATCACCAGTGAATTTAGGGAAAGCGACACCAGTCTTAGAAAGATCAATCTCTTTAGTAAAATCAGTAGCGATGATAGCGACTTTCATCTTTCCATGCATAGAGTCGCTCTGTTGAACACCAAAAATAATATTGACATCATTTTGTGAATCACCGCCAGCAGCTTCAGTAATATAACTGACAGCATACTGAGCATCATCTAAAGTAGTATCATCACCGATAGTGATATTGATGATCATCGATCTACTACCTTGAATTGAAGCTTCAAGTAACGGGGAGTTGATGGCATTAGTAGCAGCCATAATGGCCTTATCTTCACCTTCACCATAACCGATACCGATCAAAGCGAGACCTTTTCCTGATAAAGTAGTCTTAACATCAGCGAAGTCAAGATTAATAATACCGTGGAGCAAGATTAAATCAGTGACTGTGCTGACAGAGCTAGCTAAGATTTTATCTGAGATAGCGAAAGCGTCAACAATACGCATATTACCATTGTTGAGCATCAACTTATCATTTGAGACGACGATCAAAGCATCGACGTTCTTCATAAGCTCATTGATACCTTCTAAAGCATTTAAAGAACGATTCTTACCTTCAAAAGTGAAAGGACGAGTAACGATAGCTAAAACTAAGCAACCTTCTTCTCTAGCAGCTTTAGCAACAACTGGAGCGGAACCTGTACCTGTACCACCGCCCTCACCGCAAGCGATGAAGACCATATCGGCATTCTTAACAACAAGCTTAATATCATCATAAGAATCCATAGCTGCTTGCTTACCAAGTTCAGGTTTACCACCAGCACCTAAGCCTCTTGTAACATTGCGGCCTAATATGAGCTTATTTTCGCAATTTGAATTAGCTAAAGCTTGACAATCGGTATTAAAAACCCAGTATTCAACATCTTCATTTTTGTCTTGAATCATCTGATTGACGGCATTAGAACCGCCGCCACCGCAACCGATAACTTTAATCTTAGCGTTAGTTTGAAGTCCTTCTTCATCGAATAAAGGACGCATCTCTTTATTTTCCTCTTCCATTTTAGTATTTCTCCTTTATTTAATTTCTTCCAAAACTATTTGTTTTTATATCTCTTTTAACATCACTAGCTGGTGTCTGGAACGGATAATAAGAACAGATTATACCACCTAAACAATTGATATAACTCTGTTTCCTCGCACCTATAATTGTATTTTTAATCGTATAAATAGCACGATTTAATGAACTCTTTAAGTAGGCGTCTAATCCTTCTTCATCTTTAGCTAAACCATAGAGAACGATCGGAGCACCTTCAGATATCGCTTTACCTTTAATAAAGGTTTCGACTCCTTCAATAATAGGTGAAAAAGATTCTCTAAATGTATTATAAAGTTCCTCAGCATCAGCCACTTCCGGAACTGGATTAGATATACATTCTTTCTTAGCAACGAAGCCAAAAAGATGTCTAAGTTCACTCGCCCTATCCAAAGTAGTAGAAAGCATGATTGAAACATTTTTATTTCCGTTATCGATGCCAAAAGGAATTCGACCAGAATCAACCATATGGTTATTTCTGATATGGGTGATGTATGAATAATCTCTTTCAATATCAAGAGAGATATATTCCTTTGGAGGATTTGTTGATTTAATAAACGTAAGGCCACCTAAAGGACTAAGCAAAGTTAGATAAGGGAAAACATCTAAATCGCGCAAGATCTGAATATAGCGATTATAGCGAGACTTAGGTAAAAGGTGAGCATCGGCTGTAACATAAATTTTATCGGATGTTTCACCTAAAGGGAAAGCCATCGATTCATTTGAGTCAGTTTCGAAATGTAAAGGATCACAATAAATAACTTCTGAGCCTTCTTCTTTAACTGCCTTTTTAATCATCGAGATGCAGTTAGCATAATCGAGTTGAACAATCTTAGAATCGGAAGAGACAGTCATAGTCGATTCTGTGTCTTCCTTCATTCTAAAACCATCAGGCGGTAGTAAAGCGATAAAGGAACCTAAGTCATTGCCGATAACTCTCCTTGCTTCTGCTAATAATGAAGAAAGAGATTTTTCAGCCTCACTTTGATTGATTAAATCTTCTTTATCAACCGAGAGAGGTTCCCCTTCAGAAGCATGCATAACATAAACTTTATCTTGATAAACATAACCGACCACTAACTTTATACCTGAACTAGATAGTTCGATCGCCGTCACATAATTTGCCATTTTTACCTCCTGAAGGTCACGACTGTATTATTTGAATATAGCCGTCATCAGCTACTTCAACTTTAAATAAATAAGCTTGAACCTTCCCTCCATCTAAGAAGTTATAAGTCGTCTCATTCATATCTTCGCTTGAGACACCGAGAGAATATAGTGAATTCTCTTCAAAAAGAAGATTGAGTGTCACTATATCCACGTTCTCTAGAATATATCTTTCAGCTCTTTTTTGATTATATAAGCAAGCATCAAAAGTAGAAAAGTCTGTCGATTTAAACTGAACGTGTTCTACATATTGTACATACTCATAATCTAGTGAGCTGATTGAAGCTAAAGCCAGGCGATTATCATTGCTCAAAGCAACATCGATGTCGCTCTGACTCATCGTTAGAGGAAAGTGTAGAGAGATGGTTGAAGAAGTTTCTCTTTCAGCATCTAGCTTTTCTTGTAAGGTTTCTATCTGACCTTCATCAAAAGGGAGAGAAGCTAAATCACTATTTACCTCATCACTACTACGCAAAGAAGAGTAAAAGATCTCGTCATGATAAGAAGCTAAAGGATAATCTTCAGTAACAAAGCACTCACCACCGAAAGGTGAATAATTAAAATCGGCTTGCAAAATGAGGCCTGAAGATTGGCTTATGGCATTCTTCTCTACCTCTAAGCCATCAAAATAAAGTAGAGAAGCGTTCTCATCGAGTTGACAGATCGTTGAAAATTCTTCAGCTGTCAAATTTCTTAACCCGTCGATTCTTAAACTTTTGACTTTAAAAGCATCGAGAGAAAAGTAACAGACAAGCCAAACCAAAACTATCGATAAAATGCTACCAAAGATAATTTTCAGCGTCCGGTTCTGAATCTTTCTCTTTTTTAGCTTTTCATCAACAGAAAGGTAGTTTTCACTCGTCTCTGTGTATCGGGAATCGGGTAATTTGTTTGCTGCCAAGTAACATTCTCCTCAACACAATATATTTTAACTTAAAAATATTTGATAATAAAGAATAATTATTTATTATCAACATTCATTGCGACTTGAAAAGATAAAAAGGGCATAATAACGTAAGTATTCACTGGCATCATGTTGACATTTATCATATTCATTATATAAATCTGATACGAATAATCTCTTATGATCTGGATACTTGTAATAGATTGCAAAATAATATTTTTCTTCTTTAAAAATAAAGGCAAAGAGCGGACGAAGTGAGTTTTCATCCTCGATGACTGCGATCGACTTATTAAGAAGATAATCTGCAGCGTCAATCCTCTTTTTACATTCCTCTTTTAACTCTCTTACATAATCTTCTTGGTACCACATATTGCTCCCTCCAAGAAGACTTTAATCATATTTTTACTATTTGAAAATACTCACATTAAAGATTAGATTTTATTGGGAAGAAGAGAGAACTTAATCACAATAAGGAATTATTTTTTCAACTTTTAAATCATAAGTGACTGTATTATTAAATATAGATTTTGTAAACTCACCGATAAGATCAAAACTTGTATATCGCTCTTGAAGAATATCTTCAGAATTTTTAAATATTATCACTCTTCCTTCTTTATTTTCACTATATGCAAAGATTGCTTTATTGTTTTTGCTGCTAACTAATTCATCTTTATCTACGTGAATCAAAAACTTTGGTTCTTCAAAAGAATTACCAAATGGCTCAAAGCTTTTTAAAATCTCATAATTTTCTTTATTTAAAGAAGATAAATCGATCGTTATATAATCTGAACCTGTTTTATTATTCATCGCCATCTTATTACAATACGAAGCAAAATCAGTGACAAAACGATAATAATCTTTCTTTTTTATAGTTACTCCACAGGCCTGTTTATGACCACCAGATTTGATAGTAATCTTTTTTTCATTTTCTAAAAAAGGTAGTAAGTCTATATTCTTAAATGATCTTAATGAACCGACTAATTCATCTTCCTTACTCTCTGTACAAACAAGAGTCGCTTTTTCTTTTTCTCTTAAGAGGCGATTTGCTAATAGAGAAGTTAGTCCTTCATCGATAGATGTCATCGTCGAAAATGAATATTCGCTTTCAAAACTATTCTTTTCATCGATATCTAGTAAGGAAATGATTCTCTTCTTCTCAAGATTACATGCCATTATATAAGAAGATAAACTTTGATCTTTCTTTTCTTCTAAAAGGAAACGAGCTACGCGATTAGTAGCTAATTGATCTTTCATGATTCTACCAACCGCATTTAAAGAAGGGATAAGTTTATAAGAAAAGTCACTATATTCAGCATTATATGGCAAGAAAGAAGAGATGTTAGGATAATGTCTCTTATTATAAAAATCCTTAGCTAACTTCAAAAAAGTAAGATTATTATTAACAAGAGGCATGACGTCAGAATAAACTGCAAGGCCAGCTAGAAAGGCACAATACTCGTCATCTTTACCAACTAGACCACAATATACAAAATAAGCAAGAGAGGCAGCGGAACAATTATAATCAAGGAAATCATCGAAATGAAAAACCGCATCTGCATGACATTTTTCACCGCGATTATGATGATCGATAACTAAGACTTTCATCGATAGAGAATGAGCGTAATCAATCTCTTCATTACATACTATGCCATTATCGACAGTTATGATATAGTTATAACCTTTGTTATAAAAATCATCGATCCTTTTTTTATTTAGTCCATAACCTTCAATATATCTTGATGGAATAAAATAACCTACCTTTATTCCAAGTTTATTAAAAGCTTTGACTAGGATAACCGTGGAAGAAATACCATCGACATCATAATCTCCATAGATGACAATCTTAGCTTTTTCGTAAATAGCTGCCTTAATGTTTCTCAGTAAAGCAAAATATGAAGAGCATTCTGGTCTTACTAAATCAGTAAAAGACCTCGACTTTTTACGTTGGTCGAGGTCTTTAATATTAATTTGATAATGCTCTAATAATCTATCTAAGAAGGACATCAGCGTCTAAATTCATTTAAGCCAGGAATAATCGTCTCATGAGGCATATCATCATCAACATAGACAATACCGGTATTCTGAACTTTTTCTTTCTTCTCAGCAGCATTCTTTTCTTTTCTCTTCTCCATATAATTATGTAACTTTTTAAAATTAATATGGCAAGCAAAGAAATAATAAAGAGGAAGAATGACAAAGAAGATAAATAACAATGATAAGGCTAAAGAGACGATAGTAATCAAAGATAATGAATATAAGGAGGAAGAGATAACAAAGAAGGAGAGAGATAAAACAAAAGCAGAAGCCAAGGTTAATAAGACAGCAGGAACATTAGCTTTAGCAACATTATTGGCAATTTCTAAGCGGATATCATTATTATCAGTTCTACGGAGCTTTCTTTCTTTTAAGATATCTTTGTTGCCGCTTACTAAAGCAAAGATAGCAAATAAGACAAAGATTAAAGATATCATAATACCGAAAGCAGAGTATGAATTGAAGGGGACTCTTGTAGCAGATAATAAACCGACTAATAAGGCAGCATAAGCACTACCAGCAACTAATTCCGTTAAGGAGACTAAGATACCATGTCTAACTAAGGCATAAATAGCAGCGAAGATAGAGATGATGAATGTAAGTAAGAAGAAGTTCTCATAAGTATGATTGATATTAGTAGGTGTAACTAAATAAGAACCGACAGCTAAGCTATCATAGACAAAGTGAGAATCACTTCCGGGATGGATAAATACATCGTCGACTTCAACTGAACCATTTAAGATAGTTTCTTCAATTAAATTAGTAGTTGTTCTACCACTAGCTAACTCCATATCAGTTAAATTTCTATCTACATCAACTGAGAAGTAAGTCATATAGTAGGTTGTTTCATCTTCATCGATAGCTTCAACAACATTAACGCTAGCACTCTCAGGATAATAAATGAAGTAATACGGGTTTGTCGCTTCAATATTATCCTCGCTAGAGATAGCTTCATAAGTATCGTCAGTAAAATCATCAGGACGATCAAGACCGATATTTACAATATACTGTAAGAAATTTTCAGTAGTTTCTAATTGGCTATATGATTGAGAATCCATTCTATAAGATATAGTTAAGGTATATCCGTCTTCAAACGCACCAGAGTTATTAAAGAAGGTCGGATTCTGTCCAGGAGCAAAATAATAAGTTAAAGGTAAGCTGATAGCGAGTAAAGCGATGGAAAATCCACCGATTATTGGCATTAAAATGTTCTTCTTACCCTTTTTCAAGAAAGAATAAGGTTCTTTCTTTTCTTCTTTTTCCTTTTTCTTAAAGAGAGCAAAGAAAGGAATCATATCTTTATTAGAATCTTTAGTCAACCAGTAAGTAGCCCATTTATTAAGATAATTAGTAACTAAGAAGGTGACGATGGTTCCGATCATGATGACACCGAAGAAAGTCTGGAAGGAACCGGTCGCAAGAAGGAAACCAAAGAGAGAGACAACTAAGCTGATAATAGCGACATCTAAAGAGAGGAAGAAAGATTTATGATAGCCTTCTCTATTAGCTTTTTCTAAAGATTTTCCATTAAATATCTCTTTCTTAACATGATTGAAATAATTAGCGCTGAGGAAAACAGAAAGAGCAATGACGACAATTAAACCGCCTAAAGCAGCGACTGAGAATTCAAAACCGAGCAACATCGCAAGAAGGAAAGATATAAAAGTCGAAGAGAGCATAGTGACAGTAGAAGTCACGCCGCTGACGCCATAGATAAGAATCAATAAGATAGCGACGACAAGTAAAGTGATGCCATAAGCAATATATGTATAATCTAAAGCAGAAGAACCAAAAGCGGCAGGAACAGAATTTTGATAAAGGAAAGTGATATCAAAACCGTAATCTTCAGAATTTAAAGCAGCGACTAAAGCGCGAGCAGTAGAGATAGTAAAAGCAGAATCGTCAACATCAGAAGTGACAGTAATATAGCCGTTTTGAGAGTCATAATTACTGACATCTAAGATAGCGACGACTTTATCATGAACAGATTGAATCTGAGGGGTATCATCTACACCGAAAGCTTTTTCGTAAGTATCTTCAGTTGTTTTATTCATCCAAACGTAAAGAAGGTTGCCAGAATTTGATTCATCAGTATCATTTAATTGATCATCTTCAGAAGTATTACCGGTATTACCTTCACCGTGGTTTTCAGCAGCTTGAGAAGCTTGCTCCTGCATCGTTTCAAAGTCAGTAGCAGTTCCAACATTGATGACAGGATAAGGGTCAGTTCCTTGATAAATCAAAGAAGCGATATCACCATCTGTGTTAAAAAACTCGCCTCTTTCTTCATACATTGTATAATCATCATAAATAGTGGAAATAGAAAGTGAGCCAGTGAAAGAGATGATTCTCTTAACATTATTTAATTCAGTAGTCGATAAAGGAGAGAGTGTAACTCTAAGTTCATAGCCTTGGTTATCGATATCACCTTGAACAACTTCAACCTCAGCATTTCTGACGCCAGCGTCGTCTAAACGTGACATAACTTCACTTTCGATATCGATATCAGCTAAATCTAAAGTGCCTTCACCGACAGTGGTCGGATAGTTATCGCCACTATAATTAGAGACGTCTCTCTTATCCAATTTATATACAAGTTCAGTCGCGTTACCAAACTCCATCGCATCATTTTTAAAATCTAAGGTCGATTGAATATTGAAGATGATGACACCAACCATCGTAACCATCATCACCAAGTAGGCAAAGATACGGCGCATATATACCTCCTAGAATAACACAAGCAAAATAATACTTGAATAATTTATCAAAGCACTAGCTTTTTTTCAATGCTTTATTGGATATAACCTATATATTATAAAACTTTTTATCGCGCATAACAGCATTTAAATGATCATAAGCTTTTTTTGTGGGAATTCTCCCTTTAGGTGTTCGATCAACTAAGCCGATTTTAACAAGATAAGGTTCGTAGACATCAGCAATATTCTCAACACTCTCTCCTGTAGCTGAGGCTAAAGAAGAGAGACCGACAGGTTTTCCTTCATAGCGATAGATAAGACAAGAGAGAAGTTTTCGATCAGTTGAATCTAAACCTAATGAATCTATCTTCATAAAGTCGAGCGCTTTTATAGCTGAATCAGTGTCGATCACCTCTTTCCCTTCATAAGTAGCATAGTCTCTAACACGTCTATACAAACGATTAGCAATTCTTGGAGTTCCTCTACCTCTTAAAGCTAATTGATAAGCAGCATCTAAAGCTATCGGAAAGTGAAGGGAGATTGAAGTTCGAAGAATAATCTGAAGTAACTCTTCAACTGAATAATAATTTAATGATAGTAAAATACCAAATCGATCGCGTAAAGGAGCTGAAAGAGAACCCGAATTAGTTGTCGCCCCAACCAAAGTAAATGGTGGTAAAGGAATATTTAAAGCGCGAGCATCAACACCTTTACCGACGATGATCGAAAGAGTAAAGTCTTCCATCGCTCCATATAGTACCTCTTGAACGACACTCGGCAAGCGATGAATCTCATCGATGAATAGAACATCGCCTGGCTTTAAAACAGATAATATGCTAGCTAGATCACCGGTCTTTGTTAGAGAAGAACCATTCGTCGTTTTTATCTCACTATTCATCTCGTGAGCGATAATGTTAGCTAAGGTTGTTTTACCTAAGCCAGGTGGGCCATAAAAAAGAGTATGATCAAGAGCTTCTTCTCTTTTTTTAGCAGCATGAATAGCTATTTCTAATTCTTTTTTTACTTCATCTTGACCGATATAATCATCAAAAGATGAAGGACGTAATGACACCTCATTTTCATCCTTCGTAATCATATCCTTTATCAGTGAGACACTTTTTTCTTCGCTCATCTACTAAGCCTCTTCAAGCATTCACTGATGATCTCTTCCGCACTCAAAGTATTTCTATCTTCTATCTCATTTAAAACACGATAGATATCTTTATCTTTAAAACCTAATGATTTTAAACCTTCATAAACAAGATGATTCTTATCATCGTCAAGTAAAGAGATTTCGCTCTCTTTTTCTAAATAGCCTTTTAGATCTAGTATGATCTGTGAAGCATTCTTTTTACCGATACCAGGAAGTGACATCAAATATTTACTATCGCTTTCTTCAATCGCTTTTTTAAGTCTAGAAATAGAAGATGAAGAAAGTATCGATAAAGCAATTTTTGGTCCGATTCCTGAGACTTTTAAAAGAGAATCGAAAAGTCCTTTCTCTTCTAGTGTTTTAAATCCGTATAATGTCGAACTATTTTCACTAGTTATCATGCATGTAAAAACAAACATATTTTCCCCGATAGGAAAATCTTCTGGATGAGAGACAATAACCTCATATCCGACACCATTACATTCGATGACGATGCTCTTCTTAGTATGCATCGCAATTAAGCCATGAAAATAAAAATACATAGATACTATTATTTAGTATAAGACGTCAATAATTAAATGTGAATTCAAAATCATCTAGGATGACTGTATCTCCATTTATAGCTCCAGCTTCTATTAATCTCTCATCGATTCCAATACGATTAAGATATCTTAAAAGTTTATCTAAACCCTCATCGGTTGAAAGATTGATAAGCCTCTTAGTCTTTATTACTCTACTTCCAATAATTCGATAAGTATGATCTCCTTCTTTTATAATTTCATACTTAGGAATCTTCTTATTATCTTCATCGATATAAGAATAGATCTTTTCTTCTTCATCAACCTTAACTTTACTACTTTCTTCTTCAACAGCTTTAGCTAAAACTTCTTTTAATTTATCTAAGCCATTCTTTTCTAAGGCTGAAACTTCGACTATCTCATACTTATCTTTCATCCTATCGATGAATTGATCTATCTCAGTTCTATCAGTAACTAAATCCATCTTTGTTATGCAGATGATCATCTTCTTTTCATCGAGCTTAGAAGAATACTCATTTAACTCTTGCATAACTTTTGAAAAATCCTCTTCTAAATTTAAAGAAGGAGAATCGACACTAGAAATACAATGAAGTAAAACAGAACATCTTTCGATGTGACGTAAAAAAGTTATGCCCATTCCTCGACCTTGACTCGCACCTTCTATAAGACCAGGAATATCAGCGATAACTAACCTATTTCCATCATCTAAAATAGAGACACCTGTCATCGGATCAGTTGTCGAAAAAGGATAAGCAGCTATAAGAGGGCGAGCATTAGTTAAAGAGGATAATATAGTCGACTTACCAGCGTTAGGAAAACCGACTAAGCCGACATCAGCGATAGTCTTAAGTTCAAAATAGACAACTTTAGTTTCGCCTTCATGACCATTCTCAGCAATTTTAGGAGTACGAAGAGTTGAACTCTTAAAAGAAGCATTACCTCTTCCACCTCTACCACCTTTACAGATACAGACTTTCCTCTGATCTTCTACCATATCAAAAAGAAGGTGTCCTTCTTCGTCTAAAACCATCGTTCCAAGAGGTACATATAAAATAAGATCTTTACCATCTTTTCCAGAACAAAGCTTAGTTTTACCATTCTCTCCGTCCTCGGCTCTAAAGTTATTTTTAAAGCGATAGGAAACAAAAGATTCCATATTTCTATCTGCAACTAGATAGACGCTTCCACCTTTTCCACCATCGCCACCATAGGGGCCACCTTTAGCTGTACTTTTTTCTCTTCTAAAAGAAATAGCACCGTCTCCGCCTTTACCAGAAGCGATTTTAATTTTGACCTTATCGAACACAATTACCTCCAAAAAAATAAGGCTTCCTAAGAAGCCTCATTCATAATACGATATCATTCAGCTTAAGCTTCAACTTTAGCTGGATAGACAGAAACCTTTTTGCGATGTCTATCTAATCTTTCATATTTGACATATCCGTCGCAAATAGCGAAGAGTGTGTCATTACCAGCTCTTTTGACGTTAAGACCAGCATGAATCTTTGTGCCTCTCTGGCGGTAGATGATTGAACCGCTGTGAGCAAACTGGCCATCGCATAACTTTGCGCCTAATCTTTTAGCAGCTGAATCACGACCATTTTTTGTGGAAGCGACACCTTTATGAGAAGCAAAGAGCTGAATATCGAGAGTAAATCTTAATTTCATTTTTTCCCTTCTTTCCTGGAAACCTGAATCTTACATTCATCTTTGTAAGCATCTGCTATTGTATATAGCTGCACGACAAGCGTTTCCAACACAATCTTATCATGCAAAGAACATTCCTCATTCATAACAAGATGACCAAATCCCGAATGAAAGTCTATTGTGAACTTATCGATCTCTTTAATGGCGTTCATAGCTCCTACAAAACATGAGGAGACTCCCGCACAAATAAGATTCGACGCATGACCATCAATAGATAACGAAATAAGTTTATCCTGAGAATAGAGGAGCTCGACAATTATCATCCTTAAGCTAAACTGATTGCTTCAATAGTTACAGCAGTGTAAGGTTGACGATGTCCACGACGAACGCGAAGATTGCTCTTAGCTTTGTAACGAAGGACATGGATCTTATCCTTAAGTCCATTCTTAACGACTTTACCTTTGACGATAGCACCTTCGATGTAAGGTTTACCGACGATGACTTTCTCACCTTCGACGTAAAGAACCTTGTCGAAAGTAACCTCATCATCAACTTTAGCATCTAATTTCTCAACGAAGAGAGTTTCGCCAACAACAGCTTTAAGCTGCTTACCACCAGTAGTAATGATTGCGTACATTAATTTGCCTCCTTTTCTGATGTTTGATTACTCGCTATTATGGTCCCCATTCGGGAGTTAGATACCATCTCTAAGCGGTTGCAGGCTCTGGAGGCCATACAACATAACAATTATACAGGAAAGAAATAAAATTTTCAACCACAAATTTAAATAAAGGACACAAAAAAAGCGGCGAGAAGCTATCGTCCCATAAAGGTATTGTCGCCGCCGCGGCGCTTAACTTCCGAGTTCGGGA